>NZ_WHNP01000120.1 GCF_009362735.1 Paraburkholderia franconis
CGCCTTGCTGAGCGCGCTTTCTAAAAAATCATTCTCCAACGTCAACTGTCCGATCTTCGCGTGCAACACCTTCACGTCGATTGGCGGTGCAGCTGGGGGCGCGTTGCCCGCGTCGAACACATCGGCAACCCGCTCCTGCAACTGCTTCTTCCAGTCCGTGATCTGGTTCGGATGGACATCAAATTGCTGGGCCAACTCTGCCAGCGTCTTGTCGCCCTTAAGCGCCGCTAGTGCCACCTTTGCCTTGAATGCCGGTGAGTGTGTCCGTCGGTTTCGTTTCGTCATCTTCTGGTTCCTTTGCCGGCATTATGCCAGGCTCACGCCCCAGCTTTTCCACTCAATGAACTGTCCGAATTTCCGGAGCCGCCTCTGAGATTAGCGGCATTAGTTGCCCAGAAGGTGTACGCAGACAGACAGTATTGGCAGGAATTTACTTGCGATACAAGCAGTGCGATCCCATCTCTGGTCTTTGAATCTAACGTTTTCGCGAGTGCTCCCTGAAACCCCGTCCAACCTGTTAAAGCATTCGGGCTGAGAGACATTACACTGAACAGGTTCGGAGTAGATCCGAATTGTCTGTTAAACGCGTCAAGTATCGGCTTTGAGGCGAGGGGCGTTTCGTCGCACGTCGGGATTGCGATACGGGTCATTTACTTTCTCCGGTTAAAGGCCAACGGAAACGATCGATAAAAATGGTAGCTAATGCTGTATGGAGACAGAGACGTCGGAATAAAAGGTGATTTGTATGACCCGAGGGTGATTTACCGATCCGACTTTGGCAGGCGCGTTTCCATTTTGACAAGTTCAACGAGCGTGTTTGCTTTCATCTTACGCATAAGCTGCCCTCGATGCACTTTTATGGTTATCTCGCTGAGATTCAACTTTGCTGCAATCTGCTTGTTCATCATGCCCCCCGTGACCATGGAGAGGAGCTTGCGCTCGTGAGCAGTCAAGGACTCGTATCGTTCACGCAGCTCTCGACGGCCTCGTTCGCTTTCGCGCCGTGCACGGTCGTGCACCATTGCAGAACGTACCGCGTCAAGCATGTCTTGGTCACGAAAAGGCTTGCTCAGAAAGTTATGGGCGCCCGACTTCATCGCCTTTACAGTCATCGCAATATCACCGTGCGCCGTCATAAAGACGATTGGTATGTAAACCTGGAGCTTGGCGAGGCGCTCTTGGGCCTCGAGTCCGCCGATCCCGGGCATTCGAATATCCAAGATGAGGCAGCTCGGCAACGCGGCGGCCTGATCCGCGTTCTTCATCAACACGTCAATCATTTCCGTGGCTGAGTTGAAGAGCCTTACCTCCAAACCCACGGTTGCCAGCAGATCTGCGACAGATTCTCTGACCGAGATGTCGTCATCGACAACATAGACCAAAGGGGACGATTCCATATCATAATCCTCCGATTTCGAAGAAGACATATTCGCTTATTGGTTTTAGATTAGGATCGGACATCATTCACCTGATGTACCGTTTAGATACGGCAACGTAAACCGGAATACGGTTTCCTGTTCGCGCCGTTCGGCTTGAAGTAGCCCTCCATGCGCCTCTACGATGGAGCGACACACTTTGAGTCCCATGCCCATTCCATTCGGTTTAGTTGTGAAGAGTGCGTCGAAAAGCTCCTCTGCAGAGTGTTCACCGAACCCGCATCCATTGTCCTGGACGGTCACCATCGCAAACGCGGTATCATGCGAGGCAGAACTCACAATTAGCGACTTTTGTGTCCCGAGGTCGCATAGTAAAGCATCCATAGAATTACGTAGGAGATTTTCGAGAACCTGTTGGATCTGCGTGCGGTCGCCGAGCACTGGCTTAGCTACATCGGTTTGCAGGCGCAGTCGGATATTTGCGCGGTCGAGCTCGCCCTGCAGGAGAAACGTGACTTCTCTGATAGCATCGTCCAGGTCCACTGGAACCTTAGTAATACCCGAGTTGGATGCTACAGCCCGTAGCCCTCTGAACACTTCAGCAGCGCGACGGGCGTCTCGAGCCACGCGTCGAGCGGAATCGCGTGCCCGAGCTGCTTCGGCAGGTGATTTCGACAGCCACCTAAGACAAGCCTCCGCGTTCGTGATAATTCCCGTGAGTGGCTGGTACACCTCGTGAACGATTGATGCTGCCATCTCGCCCATCGTGGAGAGGCGATGGGCACGCGCGAGTTCTGCGCGCGCCGCTTGGAGCGCGTTCTCCGCGTTACGTCGTTCCGTGACGTCAACGGTTACTCCGATGTACTGCAGATTTCCTGCGTCGTCAGTTTGCGGGTGACCTTCGACTTGTACATATTTGATTTCGCCGAAGCCGACGACAATCCTGAATTCAAGTTTAAAGACGCGACGAGCGGCAATGGCTTTCACGAGTGCTATTCGCACAAGCGGGAGGTCGTCAGGGTGGGTCAGATTTATCAGTTTTGCACTCGGCATACGTCGTTCATGCGGAATTTCAAATATCCTGAAGAATTCTGACGATGCTTCGAGCATGTTGGTAAGTGCGCACCACCTCCAGCTGCCCGTTCGACTCATTCGTTGCATGTGAGCCAATTCTTTTTTGTTCGCACATAGCGCAACTTCGACCTCTTCGATTGTTTTATTCTCGATAGCGATGCGTGCATGGAGCCGCAAATTTTCTCGTTTTACCGCGGCTTGCGCTGAAAGAATGTTTAGGCAAGAGATAAGAGCCTCATCGAACGGTAGTGCGTCGGGCTGCGTATCGAGACAGAGAATTTCCCGGTTCCCGTCACCGTTGAGCAAAGGCAGACACAACATCGGGTTTTCAAGGAGATAGGTTTGTGGGCTTACGCCGACTTGTTCCCGCTCATGGGATCTAGTCCCCAAGAGGACCGGCCTACATGTTGGCGAAACCTTGTCGAAGACCTTCCTGAACAGTGCATCCGATTCGACGGGTCGCCGGCAATGATTGACGGTAACTTCGTCATTCTGGGAACACCGTGCTTCGCATTCGACGAGCATAGTCTCACCGTCGTGGCTGATGAGTCGTACCCGGTGTGCCTTTGTTATAGATATGGCACATTTCAACAAAGTTCTGACAACTTCCTCGTCATTAGTAGTACGTGAAAGTTGTTGAAAAACCTGGACCATTGCCAGTAGCTGCGCGCTATGCCCATTACCGATCATGCCTGTTGTGGTACTCAAGGTATGTTTTGTGTGACGGGAAGCCGGGTTTCTGCCGCATGGTGGATGGTCGTGAATATTGAAGCTATCGAGGACTGGGCTAGCCAATCTTTATGGTCCTGAGTTGATGGAGGGTAGGACGAACAACCTCTTCGAGGTGTCTGCGCTCTGGCCGTAGCCGGAAAAGGATGATCAGGCTGAGCAAGTTTGTCAGGAGGAGGCTCCCAAGGTCAGACGAGGGTTGGGTGCGGATAATCTCCCCCTCAAGCTGGCCCGCCGAGACGCAATCAGTCAGATACTTTTCGATCGCGTCAATTGTCTCTGAGACGATCGCGCAACATTCCATATCGAGGTTGGCGGTTTGGAAACCGGCCTTGAGTAGCAGCTTTGCATCGTTTCTCGTCGGATGAGCGCACGTGTCAACTGCTTCAGCGAAGAAGCGCTCGATCTTACGAAAAGGAGAGAGTTGCGCTTGTTCACTCTCTATTGTCGGCCTGAAGCTTCGCTCGACACTCTGGACGAGTGCGCTACGGAATAGTGACCGCTTGTCGCCAAATGCGTTGTAGAGGCTTCCGCAACTTACATCTGCACGAAGCGCAAGTTTGCGCATCGATGCATCCAAGAAGTTGTTTGCGCCAAAATAGCTGATGGCAGCGTCTATAACGTCGAACTCGTTGAATTCTCGGGGACGTGGCATGATTGTGCGCAAGTTCAACTGTTTAGGAACCCGGATTCGGGTTCGCATAAGATCACATCAAGGATGAACATTCTTGAGCGAGCCAAATTCGACTGTTTCAAGGCCTCCGTCGCTTGTTGGGCGGGACTTTTGATAATCGCGATGCGCCGAGGCGTGGAGATTTTCCAAGACGAGCGGCGTGCTACACCGGAATTGACGCTCGGTTCGCATTGATCGCCCAATAACGCAATCTTTTAATTTGAGTCGGATGGGCCGGTCCGTAAATCCTCAGTGCTGCGCATTACTTGTTTGACGGTCGCGTACGCGAATAACGCAGTCCGTTGAGCGTTCGGTGCGACAATTTCCCGTCCACGCACCATAGAAAGGACGTCGTCGTCTGTTGACCGTTGCGACAAGACCTACGGCACTTCCCCCACACTGATATCTGTTTCAAGAGTGACAAAGTCGGTGCTGATATTAGCAAGTTCTGAGCTTTTCGCGTTGCCGCATACGTATGCGCGGATATACCGCGGTATGTTATACATGGACGTCTGCCGAGGACGCACACAGCGGGTTTCGTATTGTCTGAATTCTAGGGCGTAAAGCATGTCAAGTTAGTCGAATGATCTCGTTACGCTGTAACGATGTGGAAATTTCATTCAAGCCAGGAGAGAGACTCTCTCGGAAGATCGGAACGCAGGGCAATATCTCATGCGACCATTATCGACTGGCGAGACGGTGGCAGAGCTCGCCGCCGCAGTTGGCACTTCGCGAGCGTTGGCATCGACAAGGGCTGCGGATGCAGTTCTGTCGGATCGCCGGTGGACATCAACGGTACGAGACAAGCAACGACAACTGCTGGAGATTCTCGGTGGCCGCATTGGACCGCTGGTGCGGCTCACGCAAGACCTGCTTTCCGCTTCGGCAGCGAATTGCTGTTCCGTATGAGCGAGTTTTTTCACGTCTAAGTCGTCGTGCTGGATGCGGTTCAGGACGTGAGCTGCGCAGAGTCCTTAACGGTCTTTTGATCGCGGCTGTATGCTTCGCGGAGCCGGGACAACCTGCGTGGGCTGGCTGGCTGATGCAGTCCGCCACGCAGACCCCGTTTCGTGACCGTCAACGAGTGACTACGGCGCGGCTGAGGGATTCTTGATCACATCGCCGGCAACCTCACATGAGTGCAATATATGAGGTACTTCTACAGGCTAAACTGCCCGTAAAAGGCAAGGGGCAGCATCAGGCGTTCGAGGGCGGTCGAGTCGAAGCGGTGCTGGCAAATGACGTATCTTCTTCCGTGAGTTCAATCGATGCTTCGAGAATTGATCGCCGAGTACGGTTTGCCGCTGGTTTTTCTGAATGTATTGCTTGAATCGCTTGGTTTGCCAGTACCGGCGATGCCGACACTTATACTTACTGGCGCCATCACCTCGTTGATAGGCGATCACGGCAACGTCTGGTCGATGAGGCTAACCCTGTTCAATGTGGTTCTCGTTGCAGCGAGTTCTGCTCTCGTGGGTGACTTGTTGTGGTTTTGGCTCGGACGACGATATGGGAGCCGCGTGCTGGGATTCCTATGCAGCATGTCGATATCGCGGGACAGTTGTGTGGGCAGGAGCAGCGAGCTTTTTGGAAAGTTCGGCGTTCGTGTTCTTGCCGTAACCAAATTTATTCCCGGCCTCTCGACGCTCGCGATCCCGGTCGCCGGTGCGATGGGCGTATCTCTCGTCAGTTTCCTCTTTTACGATGCCGTTGGGGCTGCGCTGTGGGGGACCATGGGGGTAGCTCTCGGCGTGCTGTTTGCCGATGCCGTAGAACCGATTCTTAACGTCCTCGACTGGTTCGGTTTTGGGGCGGTGATCATTGCCGCGATATTCCTGCTTATTTACGTGGGTTTTCGATGGCGACACCGAGCGACCCTGCTACGGCGTTTGCGCATGCCTCGGGTCGATGCTGTGCAGCTTGATGCGCTGCTGACACAAAAGCCCCCGCCTTGCATCATAGATGCGCGACGAGGACTGAGGCGACAGAGCGATCCTGTGCGGATTCCAGGTGCGATTGTGCTTGATCACGGCGCATCGATAGCACAGCTCGACGGGTTGGACAGGAGCAGGAAATTTGTCATTTACTGCGACTGTCCGAACGAAGTGAGTGCCGCATTAATTGCGGAGCAAATGAAGACGGAAGGGTACAGCCATGTATTTCCACTCGCCGGTGGCCTCGATGCCTGGCGGGCTGCGGGCTTTTCCCTCGAGCCGCTGTTGCTTGACGAGGCGACGCGCGAAGCGGTGGACAAAATTCATCACCGATCCGCATCATGAGACGGGGTGTCAGGTCGTACTCGGCGCCTGGCATGTGCCGTCGCGCGTCAAAGCTGGGAGATCAGCGTCGCAATGATGACGGAGCAAAGAAATAGAGACAGCGCGCGACTTGCGGATATCATGCGTGGCTTCCGAAAACCGGGCGGTAGATATTGTATTCCCGTTGTCATCGGCAAAATCAGGTCTTGTCGCTTGACGATCCGGTAAAGGGCAATCACAGCTATGTGAATAGCGACGAACGTCATCAAGATCGTAAACAATAACCCGTGCACAGATACCAACATATTCGAAGTATCGCCAGAGAAAATGCCGAAAATCGGCCCTACTCGGGCCACGTCGTTGTACGCATATAGTCCCGTCAATACCTGCATCGACAGTACAAGGATGAGTGTAATCACCATCCATCCGCCAGCGGGCGTGTGGCCGACGTACGTCGGACCAGCGTGAGAAAAAAAGCGGCGAATGTAGGCTAAGACATTCGACGGGCGTACGAGAAACCGTCTGAAAAGCGCGGTTTCGCTGCCCCAAAAACCCAACAGAATGCGGAAGATCAGCAGCGTCAGGGTTAATTGCCCCAGACGAACGTGCCACGTCATCCAGTTGTACCGGGATGTCACATACGCCGCGATGACAAGGCCGACAATTAACCAGTGAAAGATTCTCACTGACCGGTCCCATACCCGCACGGGCAGGCGTTCGCACTCAGGGGAAAGTGACTTTGATGCCTTATCCAACATTTGCTCCTTTTGGGCAATACAATCGCAGGAGTTTATGCTGCGACGAGTGTACGTCGCGGCGCCGGCGTTCATAAGCACGCGACGCAGATATTTGGTATCGGTGTCTTATACCAAGGTATTTCTCCACATCTGCCAGCCGCAATTCTCTCCGAAGTGTTGTGAACAAGCCGCGATACGTGTCGTCACATTGTGAGCACGAAAATAAGGGAAATTCACCGGATGCCCGAAGGTCCAGAGATAACGGTATATAAGATGCAAGCGCATTCAACGCACAAGCCCCCGGTACTTGATGCATTTTGCGCGGCGGCGGCCTACTTGCTCCGGTTGACGTGCGCTTTTCATGATAACGATCCCGGCAAATGCTAGATCGAGCAATTGTGTTCATATCGGTAGTGGAATTCGACGACGAATATACCGACGGATGCGGGAGCGATACGCGACGAATATTGTAGCGTAGCTTCTCGATGGCTAACATTGCCTCCGTGTCCACTCAGGGGGTAATCAACGATGGGCCGCTCAATTAAGCGCCATACGTCGGGCGTAAAGACAAAGCTCAATCTCGCCTCTCAGAAGGCACAGTGCTTGTGTAATCGGGATCGAGAAAGTTCACCAATTCTGATGTCGTCAACGAAGAAGGTGTCAAATGACTCTAGAAGCTCGCGAAGACATTATTGAGAGAGCGTTGCTTTGCCTTTTGGCGCCACAACCAGCGCCAAAGGTGACGCTTGTTAAAAAGAAGAAATTCCGTCGAACGAAAGCCCTGATGTGCCAGGTGGAAAAGGAAGCGCCCAAGAAAGAACTGTTGCCCGCAAGGATCTCGATAGTTGAGCGGCTTTCATCGGTCACGCTTAGTATCTGCTGGAGCGACTCGACTACAGGGTATTTTGGCGAGCAGGTCTGGAGGATGGGTCTCGCACACGGCCGATCATTCTGCGCGCTAAGCGGTAGACCGATCAAGATTGGGGATTCAGTTTTTCGACCATGGGTGAGCGAGACGCGCGCACCGGCAAACAGTCATCGAATGATCCTTGCCTCGTGCGTGCATATACCGAATTCACGACGGTGATCGCGGGGAATCGATCAAAGTGATCGCGCGTCTTCTGTGGCGGTCGGAAGAATAGCTGCGCTAGTTGTGGCACAGATGGTCGCATTTCTCCGCCGCTAAATGAGCCAGCTACGAAGCCATGGCGCGGGCGTCACAGGTCATAGAACACCGGAGCGAGCATGTCGACTACTCGTCTAAGTAATATAGAGAAACGTCTCGAATACGTAGCTGGTCGAATGAAGTCGTTCCGCGGGGAAGAGGGGGGGGTGATCGCTAGTCTGTTGCTCATAATACTACGAAGCGCACAGCGCACGCTTCCGCTTTCTGTTGCAGTGTGGTCGATACTGGAGTTGCCACTCGAGTTGTTCCTCGCACAATCATCGACAGAGCGTTTCGCTTCGGTCGCGGGGCGTTTGATTTGGGTCGCGTTAGCCATCGCGACGATATTCAAGATGCGGTTGGCTAGGGTTATGTTTATTTTCCTCTGTGCGGTCAGCTCGATAGTTGTTGCGCAGGCGCTGCCGATGGCGTATGAATCGTCTCCGCTGGTCTTTAGTGTATTGGTGATTGATCTTTTGCTTAAAGTATTGACACTTTGGATATCGCTAACTCCTACTCTTGTTGCTAAAAACTCTGCCTAAACCGAGTGTGCTTGAGCGTCGTTACTGTCCCTGCATTCAGGCTAGAAGTTGTGTGCTGCGCGAGGCGCAGAACGGACGACGGTTTATTTCGCAAGACCGCGGCGTCCAGCCATAATAGTTGCACCCATACAGCAATACCGGGGTGATGATCTGCGTCTGAATCGAGCAATCCATTTTTGCTCGTCCGGATTCCCTCTAGGCCATCTTTGAGCCACGGCCGGTTTTGCACGAACCGTCAGTTCTTTTCGCGATCCTCTAATCGGGCCGAACGCACCTGAGGTCGGCGCAATCTTTTTTGAACTGAGCATAAGCGTCGCTTGTTTATGAGGCACCAATACGAGAACTTTTGATACGGGGTTTCGCGCTTTCGGTTCTGCTGCTATAGCCCGCGTTTTCGGTTCTTCTGTCAGAGGCTTTTTTGCAAAAAAAGAGCCCGCCGGTAAGCGGGCCAATTCCTTTCTAGTCCGACGACAGGGGTGTCGTCAAGGTAAGCTTATCACCGACTTCGACCACCTCGCGATGGTTCGTTACGCTGTAACAGATGGCGGAGTGACAAGTCTCGTTCGATTTTGTTCTGCGGCCTGAACGGAGCATCCGCCGCGAAGACGCTCTTGACGTCCTCCGCACTCTCTGTGGTTGGCTGCCGTGCCATGCGCGGAAGGATCAGGATTTCTTCTACAAGGCGGCGGCGTCCCGCCACGAGAATGCTTACTGCCGCATCAAGGTCGCGATGATGATACGCACCACATTCGACGCATGCCCGTTCACTTATTCCGAGGCCCTGCCGACCCTTAGGGCCAGCGCGCCTGTTACAACAGATGCAGTTCTGAATGGAGTAACTCTCATCGACGTCCTCGCACCACACGCCGGCGTAATCGGCCTTGTACTGCAGCATGCTCCGGAACAGGCTTCGGCCCGCGTCGAGCACGAATCTCGCCATCGGTGTCCTAGCGAGCGCCAAAGCGTTCATGCCGAAATCGTATGCGGCAGTATATAAGCCCGATACCCACGGGACGTTGCGACTTAAGTCGCATCGCCATACCATCAGTTGCTGGTGTGACATGCTGTCATGTCAGGTTGCCGATACGGTACGTTCTGACGGGCAGTGTCAGTGATTAGATTGTTTAGGCTGTTCCAGATTCTCATCCAAGAAAGTCTCCTGAATAGCCGACATCGCCGAGCAAGCCAACGAGGAGGTTGAAAATGAAATCGTGTCGCCGTGAGTTCATCGTACAAAGCGTTGTAGGGTTAGTGTCGAGCGCTTTTCTTCCGCTCGTCGCTCATGCAGCTGAAGAACTGTCTGAGACTGATCCGAGCGCGGTCGCACTCGGCTATCGAGTGGATGCGACCAAGGTGGACAAAGCCAAGTTTCCGAAGTACGCCGCCGGCCAGAACTGTGCGAACTGTCAATTCTACCAGGGCAGTGCATCTGCAAAGACTGCCGCCTGCCCGCTGTTCACGGGCAAGACCGTCGAAGGGGCTGGCTGGTGCAATGGGTATGCGAAGAGAGGGTAACTCACGGCCGGTTTCGGCCTGCGCGAATCGCTAGTTCTGCAACAAACCGTGTGATCGTATTTCCCGTTTTCCGGCGGCGCCGAGCCAAATGCAAGGGGCTCATAGCCGCCCGAGACGTGGCCTGCCCGAAAGCCTGTCTCCGATGCACCCTACATTAGGGCGAACGGCCTACGTGGCATATTCCCATGATCGAGGTCGAAAATGGACGTGACATCAGATGTTCCGCATCGCCCATCATTGCGCGACAAGAAGGTGGTAGTCGCGCCCTCTTCACGCATTGCGGTCTGGCAACCGAGGATCCCCCCGAAGACGTTGCTTCTTGATGTGCTGTTCGCAGTGACCTTAGCCTGCGGGGCGGCGTTCGCGCTGGCCAAGTATCACTCGCACATGAATTTTTACGACAGACTGGTGTTGATATGCGCGATTCCTGCGCTTACCACGCTGGGATGGCGTTGGAAGCCGGCGCGCATGCTGATGGTCGGTATCGCTGCATTATCCGTGTTTGCGATTAACCTGTACGGCGATGTTCTCGGTCGAGCTGATCACGCATTTTTCCTGAAGTACCTTCTATCGAGTCAATCCGCGATTCTGTGGATGAGCGCACTATTTGTCCTCGCAACACTGTTCTACTGGATCGCTATGTTAGCTCGCTCGTCATCGGCGGGCGCAATCGCATCGAAGCTCACCTGGAGCGCTGTTCTGATGGGCTTCGTCGGGATGATGGTGCGCTGGTACGAGTCCTATCTGATCGGACCGGACATTGGCCATATCCCTATCTCGAACCTGTACGAGGTCTTCATACTGTTCAACCTCATCACAGCGCTTTTCTATCTCTATTACGAGAGGCATTACAACACCCATGCGCTCGGAGCTTTTGTGCTGCTCGTGATTAGCGCCGCAGTTGTATTTATGATGTGGTATTCAATATCGCGAGATGCCCAGCAAATTCAGCCGCTTGTCCCCGCGCTCCAGAGCTGGTGGATGAAAATACACGTACCAGCGAACTTCATCGGGTACGGCACTTTTGCTCTATCCGCGATGGTTGCCGTCGCCTATCTGATGAAAGACAAGGGCATCCTGGATGATCGGCTCCCGGCGCTCGAAGTACTAGACGATGTGATGTACAAGTCAATTTCTGTGGGATTCACATTTTTTACCATCGCGACGATTCTCGGTGCGTTATGGGCGGCGGAAGCGTGGGGCGGGTACTGGAGTTGGGACCCCAAGGAAACTTGGGCGCTAATAGTATGGCTGAACTACGCTGCTTGGTTGCATATGCGTCTGCTTAAGGGCCTCCGGGGCAGGCCCGCGGCATGGTGGGCGTTGACGGGGTTAGTGGTCACAACATTCGCCTTTATCGGCGTCAATATGTTTCTTTCGGGGCTGCATAGCTACGGGAAACTCTGAAGGGGGTGTGCGGCTTCGTAGGCACTCGCGTCCTACGGGTCGTGCACTAATGGCGGTGTGCACGGAGAGGCTTATGCAGTGCCGCCGCGACTCGCTCATGAAGCGTTCAGGCCCGCACGCTGATGCTGCTTTCGTAGCTTCGTTGCAAAGATTTCGGAGAGACGCCATCGTTGCGCCAAACCGGGGCCTTGCTGAGCATGAAATTCGCGTGACGCCAATACCCCTGCCTGCCAGGGCCACCGATGCAACTTTCCTAGGTCGGGGCCTGCTTTGCAGTTGTCGGTGTGAGCGCACCCGGTTACGGCAGCCCTTCTTTGCGGTGCCGTCCGAGTGATAGTTGCCGGGAGTGTTGGCGCGGCGTTGCCGGTCGATGTGCCGGTGCAGGCGGCGAATGGTACCCGCGTCGCGATGGTCTGGATCTGGTGTGTCAACGACTGTCCGCGACGGGAGATGATGTCCGCTGCGCCAGAATGTACACTTCGGCCTCGTCGGGATGCATGTCTCACTGGATCGATGGTTGCGAGCCCGTCAAATAAAATTTTGGTGGCGAGGCCGTCACCTTCAATTTTGGCCGGAAGACGCTGGATGCGGCGCTGTCAGCTGATATCGCACTGGGCTGGCGGTGGCAGGGAAGAACGGGAATGGCGTGCCCTCGTATATCCGACGCGTTCGGCGGTCTCTAACGCTCGAAAAGCCGTGCCTTGTGTAAGGTGACCCTGCCTGCAGTGGAAAGCCCTCATGGTGATGCCGCAAGCACTTCATGCTAGAGCGTGTTGGGAACCTTGAAGTACCGGGACTGCGTGCACGAGCATAAGCATGGCGAACACCACGAAATGAAGTCCAGCAAGAGTTTCGGGTAGTCGTTCATAGTCCCGCGCGAGGCGGCGGAAGCGGTTGAGCCAGCCAAAGCTGCGCTCGACCACCCATCGCCGGGGCAGCAATACAAAACCTTTCTTTGCTTCCTGCAGTTTGATGACCTGCAGGTCAATGCCTTCATCGCTTGCGGCCTGTGCGGTCTCTTCGCCCGTGTATCCCTGATCCGCGAATGCCACCTTGACCGTCTGTCCCGTAATTTCCCGCACCTGACGCGCGAGTTCTGCTACCTGCGCGCGCTCCTGTTCATTGGCCGGTGTTACATGCACCGCCAGCAAATGTCCCAGCGTGTCGACTGCGATATGGACCTTGCTGCCGCGTTTGCGCTTATACCCGTCATAGCCCGCGCGCGGACCACTCTCGCAGGTTGACTGCATGGTGCGACCATCCAGAATGTAGTGGTCAACTTATTTCGGACAGGCAGATAGGTTCTTTCGCTATCGGTTTGGCCTCGTAGGCGGCGGGCGACAGATAGCCCAAAGTGGAGTGCAAGCGCGCCGGATTGTAGAAAGCGACAATGTACTGGTTGATGTCGCGCCGTGCCTCATCGTGGTTGGCGTACTGACGCTGCCACGCACGCTCCATTTTGAGGTTCAGGAAGAATCTCTCCATCACCGAATTGTCCCAGCAATTTCCTTTGCGACTCATGCTGCAAACCACGTGATGCTGCTTCAGCAAGGCCTGGTACTCATCGCTTGCATACTGGCTGCCCCTGTCCGAATGCAGAACCAGTCCCGGCGCTGGCCGACGCTGCTGTAGCGCCATGGTCAACGCCGACATCACCAGTCCAGCCGGCATGGTTGGTGCCATTGACCAGCCAACCACCTTGCGCGAGTACAGGTCCAGCACGACCGCCAGATAGAGCCAGCCCTGCGCCGTGCGAACATACGTGATGTCCGAAACCCATGCGCGATTACGCTCGGGCACATCGAACTGTCTGGCCAGCACGTTCTCTGCCACAGGTAGCGTATGCCTGCTGTCGGTCGTCGAGACGAACTTGCGCTTCCAGCTCGTGCGCAGGCCCGCTTCTCGCATCACCGTACGCACCGGTAACGACCAATTCGTAGCCCTTGTTCCCGCAGTGCATGCATCACGCGGCGGCTACCATAGCTCGCGCCGCTCGCGGCGAATGCTGCTTTGACGTGTGTCTGTTCCTGCAGCCATTTCGCGCTCGGCCTGGCGCTC
>NZ_WHNP01000121.1 GCF_009362735.1 Paraburkholderia franconis
CTCGAACGTGGCCGCTTCTCGAACGTGGCCGCTTCGTCTGGCCGAAGGCCGATAGCGGCAAGATCCACCTGACCCAGGCCCAACTCTCGATGCTGCTTGAGGGCATCGACTGGAGGCAACCGCGTCGCACCGCCGAACCAATGTCGATGTTGTAAACCACGCGGGACCTGCGTAAACTGCGCGGCATGCCTGATGCCAGCGATCTTCCTGACGACATCGATGCACTCAAGGCCCTGTTGCTCGAGGCGAGGGCGTCCCTGGCCGAGCGAGATCTGGAAATTGAACAGCTCAAGGCGCAAATCGATAAGCTCAAGCGTATGCAGTTCGGCCGCAAATCCGAAAAGCTGGACCGGCAAATTGCGGAGCTCGAGACCCGACTGGATGACCTGACCGGCASCCGTGGCGCCGCCGTAACTCGCGAAGCGCAGGCCGGCGGYGSAAGCAAGGCGASTGCRAACGGTGCWTCGCGCGAGGCRCTGCCAGAACACCTGCCGCGCSAAGAGCATGTGCTCGAGCCGGAGCCGACCTGCCCCGCATGCGGYGGCCAGATGCAACCGCTGGGCGAGGACGTRTCCGAGCARCTCGGCCGTATCGCTGCRGCGTTCAAGGTTATYCGTACCATCCGGCGCAAGAARATCTGCGARTGCTGTCACCGCATCGTGCAGCCTCTGGCGCCGGACCTGCCGATTCAACGCAGCATCGCCCACCCAAGCCTGCTTGCCGACATCCTTGTTGGCAAATATGCAGATCACCAGCCGCTSTACCGACAGTCGGTGATCGCGGCGCGCGACAAGGTTACGCTGGACCCGGCGAGCATGGGCCGCTGGGTCGGYCAGTGCGAAGCGCTGGTCGATCCGCTGGTGGAGGCGGTGCGCCGCTACGTGATGGCCGCCAYCAGGATCCATGCGGACGACACGCCAATCCCGGTGCTCGCGCCAGGCAACAAGAAGACAAAGACCGGCCGGCTGTGGGTCTATGTGCGTGATGACAGCCGGTCCGGTTCGACGGAGCCAGCCGCCGTCTGGTTTGCGTACTCGCCAAACCGGCAAGGCGTCCATCCCCAGCGCCATCTGGCCGGCTTCAGCGGGATCCTGCAGGYCGATGCATATTCTGGTTTCAACGAGCTGTTTCGCGACGGCTCGATTCGCGAAGCCGGGTGCCACGCGCACGCACGTCGCAAGCTCTATGACATTCACGTGCGCACGCCATCGGAGACGACCACTGAGGCGCTCAGATACCTCGGTGAGCTCTATGGCATAGAGGCGGACATTCGCGGCAAACCGCCGGACGAGCGATTGCGTGTGCGACAAGAGAAGGCCAAGCCGCTGCTTGAGCGCTACGGCACGTGGCTGCGGGAAAAACTCAAGACGCTGTCGGCAAAGTCGGATACGGCCAAGGCAATCAACTACTCCCTGAACCAGTGGGATGCGCTCATGCTGTACTGCGACGATGGTGCCGTCGAAATAGATAACAACATCGCGGAAAACGCGCTGCGTTGTGTGAGCCTGGGTCGAAAGAATTTCCTCTTCGCAGGCTCCGATAGCGGGGGCGAGCGGGCCGCAGCGATGTATTCGCTGATCGGAAGCTGCAAACTCAACGGTATCGATCCGCGCGCTTACTTGACCCATGTCCTGACCCGAATCGCCGATCACCCCGTCAACCGCATTGACGAACTCTTACCTTGGCGGATCGTCGAACACCTCGGCGGTCTACCAAAGACTATCGGTTCATCTCTCTGAATCAGTGTGGTCCCTGCACATCCACGCGCCATTTACACGTAGGCCACATCATCGGCCACGCGCGCGCGAAAATCAGCAACGGCCTCCGCAAGGCGCTTACCGTCGACCAGAGTACGGAAGCCAAGCCCAGGACGCGCGGATTCCGCAAGCAGCAAAACGAACTGCTCTCTCAATCCCGGCTTGCCGTCGAACTGCGCGACGAGCGGATGTCGCAACGTCTTGAACGGGTCACTGCCTCAGGTCGTGTCAGGACGCAGTTCGCCACATGCAGTCGAAATACCTTCGAGCCCACCGCCGACCTGGGCAGTGGGAACCGTCTCTTGCCAAGGCCAGTCCCTTACACGCGCGATACGTTCCGTGCGTTGTGCCCGATTTGCCACTCTCGATCTTGTAGGCGATACCAGGGGGGGCAGAAGTACGAAACTGTGCGCGTTGAGCGATACTCTCTCGCCATGTTGCGTTGTTAGAACACCGCTTCCGTCCATACAGTAGCAAACTTGCCGTCGCGCAGGCCTCGAACCGCGCGCTCCAGCCATCGCGAATGTCACAGAGGGTGAAATTCGCCACACCAATATCCATAGCAGCAAGAAAGCATTCCAAGACAGAAAGTTCACGGAGCGGCGCATTACTCATGGATGAGTCCAAATATCAGGTCGAGGCCTTGAAAAAACTTTTCCAACGTCTACTATGAACTGGCTGTTCTGGCGCTCGCAAAAAAACTGACTTCGTCGTACCCTAGGCCGGAAAGAACGAAGTCCGCACTCGCGTCTATAGTGTCAGGGTTGAGACACTCTTGTCCCCACATCCTTGAATCCGCTGTAGTATGCCGCCGCCTCCTTTATCTCTGCCTCTGTGAGATTCCGTGCGATGTTTCGCATTTGCTCACCGGCATCATTATGTCGTTGACCTGTCGCGAAGGCATGTAGTTGAGCTTCTAGATAGGATGCTGAAAGACTCTGCATAAAGGGGGCTCCGGCTTTGTGATCAACGCCTCCGTGACAAACAGCGCAGGAAACGACATTCTTCGTGGGGTCTCCACGCGCAACAATGGGCGGCTCGCTGACCGTCGCACCGCCACTTATTAAATGCCCTGAAGAAGCGAAGTACTGCGCGAGGTCACGCATATCGCTGTCGGATAGTCCTTTGACTATCGAGGTCATTATTACATTCGTTCGCGCACCACTTTGGAAATCTGAAAGCTGCTTATAGACGAATGCAGCGTCTTGTCCAGCGAGAAGCGGCGCGACGACTTGAGATGCATTGTGACAGCCGACGCATCGAGTTGCGAGCACGCCGCCGCGCTGTGCAGCGTCGGTGTCCCTATGAGCAAGCGTCTGCGGCGTTATAGTAACCGCACTTACGGCGCCGTCAGCAGGATAGACAATCGATTCGTTCTGCGCCCAGTGGCGGGATACTCCGGCTGCACTACAGATCGCGTTCCATATTCCTTGAAACTGAGTGCCATCCTGCACCGACGGCAAGAGGACAAACCCTATCGCTGCCGCGATGACCGCTATGGCGAGGGTCCCGCAGACGCTGCCTACCAACCATCGGTTTGTCAGCGAAAACACTGGTTTCGCGTCCATGTCACTGCCCCTGACCAATCGGGATTCCAGGCACGGCGGTGTCTGGGCGGGCAATCAACGACGCAATCGGATATCCGTAGTTAAACAATGTAAGGGCAATCATCAAGACGAGCCACAGCCGGAAGCCGTTCAGCGCAGATGGTACATTCTCTGTTCGATGAATCGGTACACTAAAGGTGTAGTCCTCAACAAGGTCGACTGTTGAGCGATGAGCACGAACCAGAATGAAGATAAAGAGGAGACCGGCTAACAGACAGACGACTCCACCAATGACCGACACGATCACAGGCAGCGCCTGGGATGAAATCTCGCTATTCGAGTAGTCGAAGTATGCCATTCTCCGCGGCATTCCCATGATGCCTACCAAGTGCCACGGGATTGTCAATACCATGATTCCGATAAACCAAAGCCATAGCTGAATGCGGATAAGCCGCATGTCTCTTATCGCGCGACCAGTAATTTGAGGCCACATGTCGTAAGCGATCACGAAGTACATGATCACGACTGCTCCGGCGAAGATGAGATGAAAGTGCCCGGTCACCCATTGAGTATTATGTATGGTCGAATCCAGCTGGTAACTCATGTTGATGAGTCCGCCTGCTCCCCCAAAACCCAACATCACAAACGAAAAAGCGATGGCAAGCATCATGGGGTTAGCCCAGGGAAGAGCCTTTAACCAACCTATGACACCCTTCCCGCCACGTAGCCGTCCGGCGATCTCCACCGACGCACAGATTGTGAACACCGTCAGCAAGGTAGGAATTGCGACCAAAGCCGTGAAGACCGAATGCATGAATTTGAACCCTGAACCTACCTGCGGGTCGGCGAACAGGTGGTGTATGCCAATCGGCATTGATACAACGAGAAACATTACGAAGGATACCCGCGCCATCAAGTCGCTATAAAGCCTCCCACCGATCGCACGCGGAACGATGGTGTAGTACGCAATGTAGGCCGGCATAAGCCAGAAGTACACAATTGCATGAAGCGTCCACGAATAGAAAACGCGTGCGAGACCGGCATCAATGTTATGTTTCCATCCCAACGAGACCGGAATAACCTGAAAAATGATTTCAATTGCCGCGCCAACGGCTGTCCACCCCCAGAGATACGCGCTCGCCACACATGCAAACATAGGAAGCGGAACAGGAACCCCCGGATTATCGCGCTTCCATATTGCGAGGTTCACACCCATCAGCGCAACCCACGCCCATGACCCAACAACGATCAGGACGACACCTATATAGTAGATCGAGCTGCCGATCATCGGCGGGTAGAACGTGTAGAGAACCGACGCTGTACCTCTCCCTATTGCAACAACGGCCAGCACGAAGCCCAACGCAACGGCACCAAAACCTGCCCACGCCAACTTGACTCCGACAATGGCGCGCTTAAGCGAAAGCTCAATCACCGCGTATCCGAGGGCCATCGCGACGAGAGTCGGGAAGACATATGCCATAGTCGAACCGTGCGCCGAGACGGATCGATAATATATTTCGGGATCCTTTATCCATGGATGTAGCGGACTTCTCACGTACATCTGCCAGGCGCCCAACGCCAAGGCAACAGCGAAACTCGCGAAAGCGAGCCAGAAATGCAGAAGCACAAGCCGCTTGTTAATTAACACAGTTCAGCCTCCCGTTCGGCCCTTTTCGCTTAAGCATTTCGAAAAATGTGGCGCGCTCTATAACCTTGACGCGCGCCCACATTGCCTGATGACCCGTCCCGCAGTATTCGTGACAAGGCATCAGATGCTCGGCTGGCTGCGGAAACACGGTTTTAAACGTGGATATGTAGCCTGGTTCGATCATTGAATTGATGTTAGTCCCCGTTACCAGCATGCCGTGGATTGCATCAGCGCTGGTCGCTCTGAAAGTAATGGGCGTGTTCGCGGGAAGCAGGATGCATTGAGGCGTGAACGAATACTGCTGGGCCAGTATCCGGACAATAACAGATCCGTCTTTTGATGCAGCACTTCCCAAGTTACTTTCCGAAAACTCGCTATTTGTTTCCAAGGATGCTATGCGTATCGTTTCTACTCTGGATGGCGGCATCATCGCCCAATGCAATCCTGTGAAGACAACCGTCAGCATCACGACGAGCATGATTGCCGACATCAGGATCGCCCACCTTCGTTCGATTTTATGGACGATACTGACAGACGGATTTTCCCGGATATTGTCGTTCATTGGATAACGCCACGCGGAAGAAAAACGAGTAAATAGAATGCGATCCATATGAAGATCACGATGGCTGTCGCAGTACCTGCTAGCACAATCGCGCCCTTCGGCCCATCGAGAACGATGAGTTCAAGGGCGTGGTCCTCGTTTTCTTTCGGGTTCACTTGGTTTTCCCACGACAATTCCGTACGGGTTTGAAAATGTCCAGCATGCCAGGCTTTAGATGGATCGATGACATTAGTCGACACTGAATCTCAATCGGTGCACGCAGGAAAAATCCCGATATGGCTGAGAGAACGTGCTTTCGGAATAACCACGTTTTATTTCGAGCAAGCAATCACGACACATTCCGTCCGCGATCTTCCGGATAGACGAATCTCCACTTCAGCTTCCTTCATGCTCCGCCGAGTTACGACACCCTAACGAAGTTCTGTGCATGCAGACATTGCGTTCGCCTGGGAGCACACACACGCGCATCTGCTTCGCCGCGCTGTTCAAGACGGACGACACTCGTTGACCAGCGCGGTCTCAGCAGATGTCTCGAAGAGTTTTCCTAGCAGCTATAACCGCAGCGCACGACCTTATTGAGTTTCGGGCTTGTAATTCGGGTTCAGGTGCCCGTCATCGTCGAGCAGTCGATAGAACTGCGTCCAGACGTCGTCCTTCTTCGCACTAGCAATATGGCAGTATGCACATTCCTCTTTCGCCTTGACTTTCGCCATCTTTGCCTTCGGCTCGAAGTGATTGAAATTGAAGTATCCCCAGCCGTCGGTCGCGGCGAAACGCTTTGAGTCCTTCACCGTGACATCGGCTCCGTTGAACTTTCCAGGGAAGAGCCCTCGACCGGACGGCTCATTTCTTGAGCCATCAGGAAACTGTTGCGGCGTCGTCAGCTGAAGCTCTTTAACAAAGATGGTGCCCTCGGGGAATTCGCCGGTCTTTTTGTAGATCGCGTACGAACCTGGCTCAATGTAAACATTGTGATACTCCGGGAAGTTCGCCTTTCCTCCGTTAAGGGCGTTCGGCGTCAACGGACTCCCGACGTAGATCCATTGATGAAAGTTCTTTGGAAGTAGTAGCTGGCCATCTGCAGTGTATTGCGGAAGCTGCCGCTTTACCGTGGGAAGATCTTGCCCATCCGAATCAGCCCAAGCGCCGGTGCTAAACGATGTGCACGCGATAAATACTGCACCAATGACTGAGAGTCGCTTCAACATGCGGATTCTCCTATATGTGAACGAGATAACCGGAATCTAGTACGCTTTGCGACGTCCCAGTCCGTAGCCTGTGTCGGCTACAGAATTAGATACTTTTGCAGTTCATCAATCAACGATCCACAAGTATATGAATCGTGACCTTATGGTTGCACTACGTTGATCGCGTGGGCGCGCGAATTGCGACTGTCTTTCACCCCCCTTTCCTAATGGGAAACATCGCCGACGAGCCGAGCTGATAACGTCGGATCGTTCCATATACCCATGTATAGTCGGCTACTCTTTGTTTCCCACAAAAACTCGTGTAGAAATCGGAATTGAGGATTGGTTTCACTTGTGCAAACCACCGCGACAGTCCGATTAACATCGATACATCGATACCCGGTCCTTCACACCGTCTTAATCATCATTATCTGGAGTGCCCTTGAGCGAGCGTCCGACGGCCGAAGGCCAGATTTGCTTGAGAGTTCGTGGAAACCCATTCGAACTCAAGCATGCCATCGATCTCTTTAGGTCGATGCGCTTTGCCATCGCTTTGCTGGTGATACTGGCGATTGCAAGCATCGTCGGTACTGTTCTCACACAGGAGGACACGTACGTTAATTACGTGAACCAGTTCGGCCCATTTTGGGCTGACGTTTTCCGCGGTCTCGATCTGTACAACGTCTACGGATCCTGGTGGTTCATGCTGATCCTGGTCTTTCTTGTGATCTCGGTCTCACTTTGTGTAATTGACAACGCCCCGAAGATGGTCCGGGACGCGCGCAGCTGGAAGGACCGCGTCCGCGAAAGGAGCCTACGCGCATTCCGCCACAAGAGTGAGTTCCGCACGGCCGCCATAAGTGCTGTCGAGACAGCGGAGCTCCTCATACGCCTCGGACGTCAGTCAGGCTACAAGCTAGTCACTCGCGATGCGGGTACGGGAGAGATCCTGATCGCAGGTAAACGCGGTGCCTTCACAAAGCTGGGTTACATTTCGGCTCATTTGGCGATCGTGGTGATCTGCGTCGGCGGCCTGCTGGACAGCAATCTGCCTATCGAGCTGCAGATGTGGTTTTCCGGAAAGACTGCGACCGAGTTGGACTCGGACGTAGCCGCAGTTTCTCCAGACCATCGACTATCCCCTTCAAATCCGACGTTTCGCGGGTTCGCTCTTGTGCCCGAAGGGCAGCAGACTAGCTCGGTCGTACTTAGTCGTCGAGACGGTTCATTGATCCAGGATCTGCCGTTTTCAATTCAGTTGAAGAGATTCGTGGTTGATTATTATTCAACAGGCATGCCCAAGCTGTTCGCCAGTGATATCGTGGTCACGGATCATAAGACTGGCGAGCGCGTTCAGGCGCGCGTCCAGGTGAACAAGCCGTTCACCTACGACGGTATTTCAATTTATCAGTCGAGCTTTCAGGACGGGGGGTCCAAAGTCGCGATGACCGTGTGGCCGATGGCCGGCAGGACTGAATTCACGGAGCAGCTTCAGGGTGTAATCGGGGGTGTTACGCATATTGACCTTCCGACCGCCGGAGAAAGTGGAGAGACGGTGGAGCTCACCGATTTCCGTTCGATCAATGTCGAAGATACGAGTAACGCCGACGATGCTCATAGCACGCGAAGCGCTCCCAAAGAACATGCGCTCAAGGACGAGATCGACGCACGACTTGGATCAGGCGCCAAAAGCCATTCACCTACGACATTACGAAATCTAGGACCATCAATGCAATACAAGGTCCGCGATATCAACGGCCAAGCCCATGAATATCAAACCTTTATGCTTCCAGTAAATATCTCTGGGCAGCAGATGTTTATGACCGGCGTAAGGTTGGACGTCAACGATCCATTCCGCTTTCTCCGGATACCCGCAGACGAACATAATTCAGTACGGGACTGGATGAATCTTCGAGCCGCCCTGCAATCTCCGAGCATGCGAAACCAGGCAGTACTCCGATTCGTACGGCGTTCGTATTCAAGTGCTGATACTGACGCTCAGAAACGTGCTGCATCGGAGGTTTCCCGACTGCTAGACCGTTTCGCTGGCGTCAAGGGAGATAAGGACACGACGACAGTCACAGCATCAGCGGGCGGCTTCCGGGCGATTGCCGGCTTGATTGACCGGTCGATGCCAAAAGCGCAACAGGAAAAGGTGGCCATGGCGCTCCTACGCACGCTCAATGGCGTGATGTGGGATCTTTGGCAGCTGTCCCGAAACAAGCATGGCGAGCCCGAGATGAAACAGGATCCGCCATATATATCGTTCATCCGGTCTTCGATCGATGCACTGTCAGACAGCTTCTACTACGGCGCGCCGATCTTTCTTCAACTTAACTCGTTCACGCAGGTTCAGGCGTCGGCATTCCAGTTGACTCGGGCACCAGGTAAAACCTTAGTATATATCGGTAGCTTTTTGCTCGTGATCGGCGTTTTCTCGATGTTCTATGTGCGCGAGCGGCGTCTCTGGTTTTGGATCAAGAGTTCAAAGGAAGGTGGTGCGGAAGTCTTGATGGCGATGTCCACCGCTCGACGAACGCTTGACTTCGAGAGGGAGTTCGTACGTACGCGCGACGCGGTACACATGGTACTGGACATGAAAAACGCTCAAACAAGCTGACGCCGCCAACCAGCCGGACAGCATGTCCGGCTGGAACACATGATATATCGGGGACCGGCGCTGAACGACATCATCCGCAAAGCTATGTGCGTGGGAGCAGAAATCGAAAAACGAATCCTGGAAATGAAAACACCATCAGCAGCGATACGGTGATTACGTAGAATTGCCATCCTTGGTCGAACACCCTACCCTCCCGTGCCTCCAACGCGTACGCCGCAGAGGCCAAAATCATGTACGTCAACACAAACTCCGCTATGTAAACCGAAGGGGTCTTGCCATGTCGAAGCGCGATAACGCCAAAGAACCTGCCTGTGATGAAAGGAAAATTGGCCATCGATACGGCCAAGGTGAGAATAAACCAGCCTGAAACTGACATTAAGATTGACCTCGTATCACTTGTAACGTCGGATGGGAAGCTCCATGACGAGATCTGTGAATCCCGGTTAGGATGACGGGCTCAGTATTCTCAAAGCTACCATCTTCCCATTGAACGCAACATCGGAGCACTATTCAACGTTCCGTCGGTATAAACATTCAATACCTGAATACTTCCAAAGTGGTCCCTGCGTGACCTGCAGTTATAAGAGCGAGTCACGGTCTCGCGGTCACGAATATCAAGATTCCTCAGGTGCGCGGGTTCGACCTTCGCGTTGTATGGGCTTTACCTTAAGGGCGCAGTTGGCGAACCCGCGCCGTCAGAGCCTTTCGTTTGAATTCCTGTTGAGGTACCGAAGCTCGCGCTGCAGCCGGCGGTGCAACGCGGCTCGTTAAAAACAGCCGCATCGCGCGCCGCTTCCCCGCCAAGAGCCTTGGACGTTCAGCAGATGGCTGGATGGTTGCAGGCAGCGCGCAAGACAGATTGTCAGTTCGAGCTTCGTGGCATGAACCTGTTTAGCGTCTGGGCACTCGCGACTCTATACGCGAGTCTATACATGGATACTAGAGGTTCGTTGAGTATTGCCTGGACGCCCAATAGAATCGGCACGGTGCTCGCTGCATACAGGGCGAGCACGAAACTTTCGCCGTTAGAGCGACAGGCCCAGATAGGCTTTGATCATGTGATAGTTGCGGCGACCGTGATATCGGCCACGCAGCAGCCCTATATTCAAACGTACTGTCTCGATAACCGAATTCAAAGGAAGAGCAAATGGCTACAGGTACAGTGAAGTGGTTCAATGACGCAAAAGGTTTTGGCTTTATCAAACCCGATGATGGGAGCGAAGACCTTTTCGCGCATTTCTCGGAGATTCGATCGACCGGATTCAAGTCTCTCCGGGAGAATCAAAAAGTCTCCTTTGAGATCAGTGTGGGTCCGAAAGGCAAGCAGGCATCAAATATCCGGACATGATGAATTGCAAGCCTAAGTTCGGATAGTCTGCGTCAGGCCCATTCTCGTTCATGGTCTGACGATCCGTTACGATCGTGCCGGGATCGCAGTGTAATTACTGCTGTAAGCCTGGCCGCGGTCCTGGCTCCGAGCATCTTCACTGCTGCATTGATAAGGCAATGATTACACATACCACATCTGGGACAGACGCATCTTTTGCCGCTGAAGGGGCTGCCGTGGATCGGGACGTAGGCTACCGCGACCGTCGATTCTGCTACTCGAAGCGGGACGCAAAAGCCTATCCACACCAGCTAGCCCGGTTGCGCATGTGCGTTCATGAGGCGACGTACGAAGGGTCCCTTTCGAGCGGCGATGACGAAGGCGGTCGACGATGTTTTCAAGACCACCGCTAACAGTCGGAATAGTCGGACAGTCGAACTATCGATGATGACCTGGTCGAACGATCATTTCTTGTCCCTACAGCGCGTTTCATTGAATGGATAGAATTCGCGCGATGCAACTAGGAGAGGACGATATGGGCATGAACTTGACGTTCCGGTATCTTAAGTCCCCCGATGATTGGATCCACGCCTTCGACGTCGTGAAGGAATTGCGGCCGCATCTGACGGACCCTGAAGCCTTCTGCGCGCAATTGCACCGTCAGCACGAGGAGAATTATCGTCTGCTCGCCGCGTGCAGCGTGGAATGGACAATCCTCGGTCTCGCCGGGTACCGCGCGCAAACGAATACACTCTATGGGCGCTTCATCTATCTCGACGACCTTGCCGTAACCTCCCGACTGCAACGCACTGGCATCGGAGCGGAACTGCCCAACAAAGTCCGCGACATCGCGCGTCAAGCGCGCTGCGCGCATTTCGTGCTCGACACCGGCTTGCACTTGCCGCTCGCGCAACGCTTCTACTTCCGCAACGGCATGCTCGTCAACGGTATGCACCTTGTGGAATCACTCGCGCACGGCGGATCGGGTTTCGCGCAATGAAGATTCTTTTCGTGAACGCGAGCCCGCACAGCGAAACGAGCCACGGTTACGGGCTTGCCGTTGAGATGATCCGCTCGGCGTGCAGGACTGCGCATAGCGCGCTGGTGAAGCGGGACCTTGTCTCGACGCCATTGCCGCCGATCACGCAGGACTATGCAAAAGCCATCACTTCACGTGAACCTGATGTAAGCCTGTTTGACGTGTCCGAGCAGCTCATTCGCGAGATCGAAATGACGGACGCGCTCATCATCAATACACCGATGCATAACTTCACGGTTCCGGCCGCGCTGAAGCTCTGGATTGACTACGTGCTGCGGGTTCATCGCACCTTCGCCGTAACGCCGGAAGGCAAGGTCGGTCTGATGCGCGACCGGCCCACCTTTGTGATTGTCGGTTCCGGGGGCTTTCATAGCGGCGAACGTGCGTGGCAAGGCGATTTTCTCACCCCGTATCTACGTTACGCGCTCGCGTCTATCGGGTTGAAGGACGCTCATTTCGTGTTGCTGCAAGGACTCACGCATGGCGAAGAGGCCGTGGCGGACGCCCTCCAGCGTGCGCGCGAAGAAATCGCACGACACCCGCTCTTCGCATCCGACAATACCATTGTCAGCTAGCGCCGCTTATGCGTCGTACGCGCGCGGTAGCATGGGTGCAACGCACACCGGCTTCAGCGGCTTCAGCGGCTTCAGCGGCTTCAGCGGCTTCAGCGGCTTCAGCGGCTTCAGCGGCTTCAGCGGCTTCAGCGGCTTCAGCGGCTTCAGCGGCTTCGCAACATGGTAAGTCGAGAACCGAGCCGCGCTCGTCCGCGCCCAAAAACACGGCGATATGTATGCCGCCTGGCGACGAAACGCATAGGCGCTGTTCCCGATCTGCAGCGATTTCCGACCGACCGAGGCCAATCGCCCGCTCGCCAAGATTCACGCCGATACATAGTGACCTACAAAACCGCACCAACATTCGCGGCAACCGCCTCGCTCATCACCGCGCAAAGAAGAGCTGTTGGTACCGGATGCGTTACCTTCGACTGTCCGTCCTCAACGATTTGAAAAAACAGCGCAAGTTTCAGCTTGCGCTTCATCCTGCCTTCGAATGCGGCATCGCGTCAAGCGTCTGCGTGTCGGACGGCAACGGGTAAATCGCGTATGTGTTGTCGATTGCATCAGACCGCCCCGCGCCCTCACATTCCTGCGGTTACGTAAGCCATAGAGTCGGGAAGGAAATACCGTCAGGATGTCGGCGGATCCTCGAAAAGTCAAATACCACCGGCAAAGCCGGTGGCTTGAAATTGTGAGCGCCTCAAAGGCGCCCATAAAACCGTGAGCCGCCGGTGGCGGCTTACTCCATGACCAGCTTCATCTGGTCGTATCGCTCATCCTCTTCTTCCTGATTGCGGATGTACGCTCGCACCATGTGCTCATCCAGCCCCACCGTAGAAACGAAGTAGCCTCGGGCCCAAAAGTGCTCGCCGGTAAAATTTCGCTGCCGTGCTCCGTACTTCCGGGCTATCTGAATTGCGCTTTTGCCCTTGATGTACCCGACCACATTCGACGGCTCTGATACTCTTTCATCGTGAATCTCCTTCTCTTGGCAGAGACAGGAAATTCGCGCCGACCGTCGTAAAGGTCAAACCGTCGTAAAGGTCAAACCTTGGTGAGTCCACCGGCAGAGCCGGT
>NZ_WHNP01000122.1 GCF_009362735.1 Paraburkholderia franconis
GCCCGGTTGAACAACCGAGCCGAAAACGGTCATCAGCCCACGCGTGAACGGGAGCGCCGCATGCGCGGCTTCCGCGATGCTGAACGTACGCAGGTCTTCCTGTCGAGCTTCGGGCCGATCCGGCAGCACTTCGCGCTCAAGCGCCATCTACTGCGCGCCTCCCTCTACCGCAAACAACTCGGCCAACGTTTTGCGGCGTGGCATCGCTTCAACGAGTTCGCCCAAAATCCATTCGCTTTCTGAGCGGATGTGCTTCCTCTGCATACCGCGTTGCCAGCAACTTAACGTGACAACGCCCCTGTGCCTTATGTTTCTCGGTGGCGAGTTTGTCCGGAAAACAACCGATACCGTCTTTGATGCCGACGTGCATTTGGCTTGGCGACAACACCTTTTCAAATGATACGGTCGGTATGTTTCCGGTAGTAAAACCGTGCCCGGCAATAACGCTCGGTGTTTCAGCGATGAGAACCTTCACTTTGGCATTCGCCAGTACGTGACGATCGATATAACCAAAGTCTTCAATCTTGCCAGCCGTCCACTCGCGACTGCAAAAGGCCTCTTCGCCGCCCAGATACAACGGCAGATCGGCCCGTAGCCTGCGCTGATTGTGCTGCAGGAATCCGGCAAGACCGCCGAAGTGGTCGTAGTGTCCATGACTCAAAACCAGCGCATCGAGACTCTCCGGAGCAATGCCCCGCATGGCCAGATTATTCTCCAGCGTTTCGGACGTGAACCCGAAATCGATAAGAATGTTTCGCGTTTCGCCGTTGCCGCTCGATTCGACGTGCATGGCCAGACCAAATTCTCCCAGCAGCGATTTGCCCGCAGGAGGCATGCCAAAGCGAGTTACCTCCACGTTGCCCACCCTGCCACTCGGCGCGATCGCCAACTGATAGCTGTCTGTGACAACCCGCAGCCCAACGTGATCGACAGTCGGTACTTCGCCAGGGAGCGGATCGGCCCCGGCGATGGGTGAGCGAGTCAGGAGAGAGCCAATTAGTACGCTGAAAGTCGCCGATGCGCCACAGCAAAGGAACATGCGCCGAGATGGCCAATTCGAATGCGTGCATCGCGGCATGATCGCCTCCTCTGAAAAGATGTGGTCAATCGCTATCTACAGGGCGCGCATCACCCTGTCCGCCATCGTGTTGGATCTCGGCAAAGAACCGGACGTTGACCTGAATCCCTTGTGAAGCGTCCATGCAATAGGCTACAAACCGAACAAGCAGCAACGCGGGCGTCGCCGACGCCGATCTGTGCGCTTATCGGCGAGAAAACGCGCCGTCCCTTCTCCCCCGCTTAACTGAATATGTCGGTAACGCATAGTGACTTCGCTATACTCAAACAGGGTCACGGAGTAGTGAGTCCGTGTCTTGGGGATGTTGTCGCTCCACCTGATCGGCAACATGGATTGGAGGTCGATATGAGGTCAGGAAACGTACCAACGGCCGACTTCATCGGGCGCGTTCTGGCGCTAGCGGTGTGCACAATTGCGATGTCAATTGTTCTCCCGACCATGAGTCACGCGCAGTCACCGGAGAACGTGAAACAAGCTATGGCCGCGCTGAAGGACAAAACGGCCAAGTTGGGGACCCCAGGGGTCAAAGGAGCGGATGCTGTTGCCGGTAAGCAGGTCCCGGCTTTGTACTTTGGTACGACGAAGATGAACAACAACTTCACCGTGGTTGATGAGGTTAAGAAGGAGATGGGAGGGACTGCCACGATATTTGTGAAGAGTGGCGATGACTTCGTTCGAGTGGCAACGAACGTGCAAAAGGATGATGGGTCGCGGGCCATCGGCACTGTCCTCGATCCGAAAGGAAAAGCGTTCGCGGCCATTCACGGCGGTGGTGCCTACTATGGTGATGCCGATATCCTGGGGAAGCCTTATATAACAGGCTTTGAACCGATACACGATTCCGGCGGAGCCGTCATCGGTATCTACTACGTCGGCTATCCCAAAACGCAGTGAGTCGCGGCAAGCGACAGGGCGCTTCGTATCCCGGACAACTAATCGTAATTGAGTTTAATCATATGGCTTGCCACGGCCAGCGGACATACGGCGGTCACGAACGAAAACAAGAGGTTTGCTTTAATCGCTTTCCGGGGCAAAACCGACCGCCGTATGTCTGATCACAGGTGTGGCCGAATGACAGGAACTGGCCGACTGCAGAAATTCTCTCAGTACACAAAGCTGAACTCTCCTTCGATCGCGTTGTACCTGGTCGGGTCGACGTCGAATCCGCGTTTTCGCTGTTCGAAGTGACGCTGCTTTGCCGACGATCGCCGGCAACCTCGAATCGTCGAGGGGACGCCTTCCACCTGCTTCGTCGGCTCACCTGGTCAGCCCAAGACCCGGCTCAGGCACAGGCGAAAGACTTTCCGTAAAGGCTGCTCATCGAAGGGGAGATCAGTCCGTGATGGGCGGTCGATATACGGTGCATCGATGTCACTGAAATTGCTCGCGACGGCGAGACAAACACGTGACATATCCTTGACCACGGCGTTAATTCCCGTCGCCATACTTCTGTCCATGGTTCAGGTTTCCGTTGAGAGCTTGAAGCAGAAACGGAACATGGAGGAGGAAATCATGAATAGCAGCCCCCGGTCCTTGCACTCCCTGGTCGACAAATGGCTTGCGCCGACACCGACCACCTTCATTCGCGTCACACGGTTCCGCTCACCCAGTTCGCTAAATGGCCGGTACGTCCGCGTCGAAACTGCACGACAAACGTGCACAATGGCCATGTTCTTTTTCCGACATCATGATGGCTGGTGTGTTTTTCCACCGCTCAACAACGGGATGGCGTCCCTGTCCCGTGTATGGGTTTAGGATCAGGGCCCGGCATGTCGCTTTGAGCGCCATATTTAGCCACGACGCCGCGGCAGCAGGTGATCCGACTGGCGCAATCGGCAGGGCGTATCCTTCTTGCGCTGCCTTTGAGAACAACGGGACCGATCCTGCCGCCTTCGAAGTGAAAGATGCGCCGGCCAATACCGCGTAAATCGACGCGTCAGCGCGCGATCTGTCAGCGGTCACAACCAACTACCACATACCGGCCATCGGTCGCGCCGGGATCGAAGACCATGGGAAATTCGAGCCGGACAGTGCGGACTTTCGCGTAGTGTTCGCGGTGGCGGCTTGCGAAACCGCCGCCACGCCTGGCCATTGAATGAATCGCGATATCACCGCATTTCGAAGCTGCGGCGCCAATTGTCACCGCAATTGAAATGCCCTTCTCGAAACATCAAGCAGTCAATGTCCACGGAACACGTCGAGCAGTTGCTTCTGAAGATCCATCATGGTTTGCATGAATTCGCTTTCCATTTTTGCCATCGCCTGCTCATGCTCCATGGTCATCTGCATCATCCTGTTTTTGATTTGCACCACTTCGCTTCTTTGCTGCGCCGTCAGCTTGTCCATCGACATCGTAACGGGGCTATCCCACCACGGACCATAGCTGCCGCTACGGCCGATACCTTGCGCCTGTGCATGCGTCGCGCCGAGTGCGCAAACGAGAGGAACAACAGCACACAGGAATGCATTGCGAACGGTTTTCATGATTGCTCCGGAGAAGAAATGCGCCGCCATCGGGACTGACGCGTCACACCAAAGTGCAGCACGGGAGCGCAAGCCTCTGGACCTCACTCACGGCCCATCGTGCATGACCTCTCCTGGCTGAACCCTCAGGAGCGATTCTGGCTGTCGATATTCACGCCTCTATCAACTGGAAATCACATGTTTGTCACATGGGAGGCGGGATGCGGCAAACCACTGACGCCGGACGCGTCGGGCATGTCCGCGAGGCTGGAATGCTTCAGACGTTCGAGCACGGCCTTGCGCTCGATTTCCGCAGCAGCACGAGTCGTGAAGATCTGATACACGGCATCCGTCAGGACATCCTGCTCTTTCATCTCCTTGTCGTTGAAGAAAGCCATGTGCCCGATTACGTCCCCCCGCGTGCCGAAGATAGGTATGCCGTAGTAGCTCTCGTATGCCTTGTCGCGCGGGAATAATTTCCCGACACCGGATGGATGAAAGACGGGGCGGCCTTCGTTATACACCGCTTCGCATGGCGTCCCTGCAAGTTCGAACACAATGTTTTCACGGAAATCGTCTCGAAGCCAGTACGCGAGCGTCTGAACGTTTTTGGGCGGCCAGCCGATGCACTCGGTAACGAAGGCGCACGGCACGTCGAGTGCGGCAGCAAAGTGGCGCACCAGCGCACGGAAGAAGGCCTCCCCTCCCATACCGGCAGTGCCTTCCACGATATGCCGCAGCACGCTCTCGATATGCTTCACCCGCGTGATGTCGGTGTCGAGCGCGACGATACGCAGCGGTTTCCCGCTCGCATGACGAATCACCGTACCGAGCGAACTCACCCAACGATACTGGCCATCCCTGTGCAGAAGCCTGAACTGGTGCTCGAACTGGCCTACGCGTTCTTCGATGCAACACCGCAGCGTGGCCTCGACTCCCGCGAGGTCGAGGGGATGAATATGCCTGTGCCAATTCTCGATCGAATCCGGAAATTCATCTTCGCCATATCCCAGCATGCATTTCCAGCGTGCGGAGAGAACAAACTCGTTTGTCTGGAGATTCCATTCCCATGGACCATCGTCCGAGATGCGCATCGCGAGCACATATCGCTCTTCGCTGTACTGAAGCTCGGCCTGGAGTGCCGAGCGTTTCGCGTCGGCGACATGCAGTGTCTGGCTGAGTGTGTCCACCTTGTCGCGAAGTTCCGCGACCGCGCACTGCACTGCCTGCACTTCATCGGCTGCCTTACCCGACGTATCGCCAGCTTCGGCACCGTCAAACGTATGCAGAATGGCGCGAAGCGGCCGGCATACCCGAAGCTCCGCCACCATGCCGGTGACGACCAGCAGCACCGCAAGCACCACCGCGACGACCACCAGAAGACCCGATCGTGCATTCCCAGCTGCCAACCCCGGAACCGGACCGGTGGCCAGCCAGACGAGCAACAGCAGCACACCGGCGGCAGCCGGCCAGATCAGTTTCCATTTGAGACTCATACGCAGGGCCTCATCTCAAACGTCGAAGAATTCTGTTCTTCCAAAAGATAGGCGAACATCCCCCGCTACACCAGCGCGCGGCAAGAGTGCCCCTATGACGGGAGAAAAATTCGACGAAGCTGTGACGGATTCGTGATCGTTATCAACCATATTGCTGCTTATCCATCCAGCCATCGAGGTAGGCCAGATGCACACCCTCGCCGCACCGTTTGCAACGGCTCAGACTGTCTCCGCTTCGACAGGCGTCGGCCTGCGCCCCATTCACTATCGGCAGATTCTGCAGGAACGGCCGCGCGTCGGGTGGTTTGAAGTACACAGCGAAAACTACTTCGGTGCAGGCGGTCAACCACTGCACTACCTGGAGAGCATTCGGGACGCGTATCCGCTCAGTTTGCATGGTGTCGGGTTGAGCCTCGGATCGGCCGGCCCGCTGGATGAGGACCATCTCCGCCGTCTGGGCGATCTCATTTCGCGCATCCAGCCTGGCCTCGTGTCCGAGCATCTCAGCTGGGGGCGCGTCGGCCCGAGGCATCTCAATGACCTGTTACCGTTGCCCTATACCGAAGAGGCGCTGGAAGTCGTGTGCGATCACATCGACGAAGTGCAGGAACGACTTCGCAGGCAGATCCTTGTTGAAAACATATCGAGCTACGTCCAGTTCCGCCACTCGACCATGCCCGAAGGCGAATTCATCGCGCGTGTCGCACAGCGCACGGGTTGCGGGATATTGCTGGACGTCAACAACCTGTATGTGAATGAAGCGAATAACGGCATTGATCCTGTGGCGTATCTCGATGCGCTGCCCGTCTCCGCGATCTGTGAAATTCATCTTGCCGGTCACGACCGCGCGGGTACCCTGCTGATCGATACGCACGGCACGCGAGTCGCAGCCCCAGTCTGGGAACTCTATGCACAGGCTCTTGACCGCTTCGGCCCGGTCGCTACGCTGATCGAATGGGATACCGACATCCCGCCGCTCGAAGTCCTGCTCGAAGAAGTCCGCCACGCCGCCATGGTAATGAGGTCACGCCATGCATTCACTACGTGAGCTACAGGCTGCCTTTGCTTGCGCGATTCTCGAACAGGATTCGTCCGGAATCGACGGGAGCGTTTGCGGCGGCAACGGACGAGAACGCCTGTCGGTCTATGCCGGCAACGTGTATCACAACCTGCGCGAAGCACTGCGCGCCGTTTATCCCGTTGTCGACAAACTCGTCGGCGAGCGGTTCTTCGACTATGCCGCGAACCGGTACATTCATGACCATCCATCGCAAAGCGGAGACATACAGCGGTTCGGCTACACGTTTCCGACCTTCCTCGAACACTTTCCGCCCGCTGCCTCACTCGCCTACCTCCGTGACACGGCCACGCTCGAATGGCTCGTGCACGAGGCGTTTCATGCAGCCGATCACACTCCGTTTGCGCTCTCGCTGCTGTCGAGCCTTGCCAGCGCCAGGTGCGCCACGCTGCGCTTCGAACTACACCCGGCATGCCGTCTGTTCGAGTCTGCCTTTCCCGTCCTGAAGATCTGGGAGGTCAATCAGCCTGATGCGATGAGCGATGAAGGCGTGAATCTGGACGCGGGTGGCGATAGGCTCCTGGTGCGCCGCGTCGGCTTCGCGGTCGACATTCAGGCACTATCCGCGGCCGAATTTTCGATGCTGCAGGCGCTGCACGACGGACAAAGCGTAGAAGATGCTTATGACCGCGCTTTACGCTGCGATCCAGCGTTTGCACTCGGCGAGTTTATCGAGCGCCGCATCCTCGACTCGACCATCGTCGGCTTTGACCTTTGACTTCGGGCAGGCCAGCACGACGCCTATGCCATCGCCAGTTCGACCGTGAAGGTAGTGCCCGCGCCCGGCGCGCTCTCGACACGAATCTGCCCGCCATGCAGCTCGATAATGCGCCGCGTAATCGCTAGCCCGAGGCCCGCGTTGCCCGCGTCGCTCGACTCGCCGCGATCCGCACGATAGTAGCGATCGAAGACGTTGCCGATGTCGTCGTGATCGATACCTTGTCCTGTGTCGCTCACCTGAAGCTCGACCCGGTCTCCAGCGCGACGCACGCCGACGCTGATCTCTCCGCCGGCCGGCGTATAGCGCATGGCGTTTTCGATCAGGTTCTCGAGCACGCGCTCCATCATGCCGATATCGGCGCAAACGGGCGGGCAATCGGTGCTCACGCTCGCGCTCAGCTTGAGATCGCGCTTTTGAGCGCTGAGCGCAAACTTCTGGACGACGTCCTGCGCGAGTTCGCTGATCGGAAATGGCTCGACCTGCGGCCTCACTTCGTTCGCTTCGAGCTTGGTCAGGTCGAACAGATCCCGCACGAGTCTGGCGAGCCGCTCGCAATGCTTTACCGCAATCTGCAAATACCGGCACCGATCTTCCTGAGACAATCCGTCGTCCTTGATCAGCACCATCTCCAGATACCCCTGCATGGATGCAAGCGGTGTCCTCAGATCGTGCGATACGTTGGCGAGCAACTCGCGGCGCTGCCGGTCCGCTTGTGCAAGCTGCGCCAGTTGCATCGCAATGCGCTCCGACATCTCCTGAAACGCGGCGATGATGCAGCCGATCTCGTCGTCGTTGCCGTCCGGCGCCTCCGCTCGCATCGGGCTTGCAAAACCGCTTGCCCGAAATGCTTCGATCGCGGATGCCAGCCGCCGAAGCCTGAGCGTGAGAAAGCGGAACACGACGAGCGCGGCGATCAGGCTGAATGCCACCGTGCCGACCACGAGGTTGGTCACGAGCTCGAACAGCCGCTGCGTCTCGAACATACGTTGCGACGCCACGATCATGACGGCGCCGATCGCGATGAACACCACCATCAGCGAGCACGCGAGACGGCCATACAAGGTAGCGAACAGACGCAGGTTAGTTCTCGGGCGCATTGCGGAACTTGTAGCCGACGCCCCATACCGTCTGGATGTATTCCGGCGAATTTGGGTCGATTTCGATCTTTGCGCGCAGCCGGTTGATATGTGAATTAACGGTGTGTTCATAGCCGCTATGGCTGTAGCCCCACACCTGATCGAGCAGCTGCCCGCGCGTATAGACCCGTCCCGGGTTCTGTGCAAAATGAAGCAGCAACTGGAACTCTTTGGCCGTCAGCAAGATCGGTGCGCCACGCACGGTCACGTCGCGTCGTTCGACGTCGATCTTCAGATCTTCGCATTCGATCAGCGTGTGCTCACCGGCAGCCGTATTTGCCATCATGTCGACCAGCCGGAAAATCGCCTTCACGCGCGCAACGAACTCCAGCACGCTGAATGGCTTCGCGAGATAGTCGTCCGCGCCCATTTCGAGGCCCAGCACCCGGTCGAGTTCGGTCGACTTCGCCGTCAACATCAGAATAGGCGTATAGCGGCGTTCCGAGCGCAGGCGGCGGCAAATCTCCAGGCCATCGACACCCGGCAGCATCAGATCGAGCACCACCAGGTCGTAGGGTCTGGCAAGCGCTTCCGCGAGCCCTGACCTGCCGTCATTGAGCACGGTCGTCTCGCAGGACAGACCCACGAGTTGCATGCGGACGAGTTGGGCGATGTCATTGTCGTCTTCGATCACCAGAACGTTGCGAGACATGACCTGCATCCTCACTGGACTGTTGGTAGACACCGCATTGCCCGCACGAACGCGGCAAATGCATTGCGTGTAGATCATTCTAGATCGCCAGCGTGGCGTGTCCAGCGCGGCCGCACGTCGTGACGAAAAATTGATTTTTGGGCGACAAAGCCGTGAGCGGCGTTTCGCACACTTCATCCCGGGACACAGGCAATCGCGCCTGCCCTCATTACCATCCTGGAGGAAGCATCATGAAAAGCGAACGCATCATTCAAGGCGCCATTGCGAGTCTGCTTGCCATCGGCGTCGCGACGGCAAGCACGGCCTCATTTGCGGCCGGCGGCGACTTCGAGAAATGCGCGGGCATTGCGAAGGCAGGCAAGAACGACTGCGGCACCAGCAAGAGTTCATGTGCCGCCACGGCGAAGATGGACCACGACACGGAAGCATGGATTCTCGTTCCCAAGGGCACGTGCGACAAGATCGCCGGCGCGCATCTGCAGATGTCCGAGTTCGCCAAGCCCGGTGGAAAAAGCGGCGTTCTCAGTCCCGTCGCCAAAGCAGCGGCCGCGGGTTGACATAGCCCACTCCATCCCGGCGCCGCACCGAGCCGGCTGCGGCGCGTTCTGATCTGCCGGCCTTCACGACGACCCGAGGTTCCAACATGAAGCTCTCATCGCCACTTTCCGCCACGCACGATGCCGAACCATCCGGTGTTTCGCACAAAGCACTTTCGCTTTGCGGTTCAGCGCTGCGCGCGCTGGAGCTCGCGACACCCGTACTCGACCTCGGCATTCGCATCGTGATCGGACTTGTGTTTTTCCAGTCAGGGCTCACCAAGATCGCAAGCTGGTCTTCAACGCTCGCCCTATTTCAAGGCGAGTATTCGGTGCCGCTGCTGCCGCCCATGCTGGCTGCGTACCTCGGCACGGCCGCCGAACTGGGCTTTCCGATCTTCCTCGTGCTTGGGCTCGGCTCGCGTTTCGCGGCATTCGGGCTTTTCGTCTTCAACATCATCGCTGTCATCTCCTATCCGGGGCTTGGCGAAGTCGGTCTGCGGGATCACCAGTACTGGGGCCTCTTTCTGCTCGTCACGCTGCTGCACGGACCGGGCAAGCTGTCGCTCGACTACCTGATCAGCCGCTGGCTGGGTCACGCACCGTCACGCCCGTAAATACGGCGCTATCTCAACCCGGCGCGCGCACGACAAAGGCGCGCCCCGTCCTGCAGAGTGCAATTCGGAGAATCTCATGCTCAACGGAAAAGCGGCTATCGTCACCGGCTCGACGAGCGGCATCGGTCTCGCTATCGCAACAGCGTTCGCCGCGCACGGCGCGGACGTCATGCTCAACGGCTTCGGCGACGCGAATGCCATCGAAACCGCGCGTGTGCAACTCGAGCGCGAACATGGTGTCCGCGTGCGCTACAACCCTGCTGACATGGGCGTTCCACAAGACGTGCGGCGCATGGCGCAACAGGCCATCGATGCATTCGGCAAGGTCGATATCGTGGTCAACAACGCCGGCATCCAGCACGTCGCGCCCATCGACGAGCAGCCGGACGACCGCTGGGACGCCGTCATCGCGATCAACCTGTCCTCGGCATTCCATCTGGTGAAGGCCGTTCTGCCCGGAATGAAGGCGCGTGGCTGGGGCCGCGTGATCAACGTCGCTTCGGCCCACGGGCTGGTCGCCTCGCCGTTCAAGGCGCCTTATGTGGCCGCCAAGCACGGCCTGATCGGTCTCTCGAAAACGGTTGCCGTCGAGGTGGCCGAGCACGGCATCACGAGCAACACGATCTGCCCCGGCTACGTCAAGACGCCGCTCGTCGAAGGGCAGATCGCCGAGCAGGCGAAGGCTCATGGCATCCCGGCGGAGAACGTCATTCGCGATGTTCTGCTCGTCCATCAGGCGCGCAAGCGCTTCGTGACGGTCGAGGAAATCGCCGCGCTCGCATTGTTCCTCGCATCCGACGCTGCTGCGTCGATCACGGCCGCTGCCCTCGCAGTGGACGGCGGCTGGACGCAACACTAGGAGGCAGCCATGAACAGGACAACCGTCAGCCCGCGCGCAAACGGCGGCACGAAGCAGATTGCGCTGGCATTGCAAGGCGGCGGCGCACATGGCGCGTTTGCGTGGGGTGTGATCGACCGCATTCTCGAGGATGGACGGCTCGAGATCGAGGGTGTGAGCGCCACCAGCGCGGGTGCGATGAACGCGGCCGTACTGGCAGGCGGCCTTCAGCGGGGTGGCCCGGACGGCGCCCGCGCCGCGCTCCATGCGTTCTGGCAAGACGTAGCCCGTGCGGCGCAGTATGCGAGCCCCTTTCGCAAGCTGCCCTGGGAGACGTTTCTTCACAACGGCCACACGCTCGACTACTCGCCGATGTACGTGATGACCGATCTCATGCTGCGGATGTTGTCCCCGTACCAGTTCAATCCGATGAACTTCAATCCGCTTCGCGACGTGCTCGAACGCCACGTCGATTTCGAAGCGTTACGCGCCGGCTGTCCGATTCATCTTCATCTCTGCGCGACCAACGTCGAAACCGGCAAGGTACGCGTGTTCGACGGCCACGAGATGAGCGCCGATGCCGTGCTCGCATCCGCCTGCCTGCCGTTCCTGTTCCAGGCGGTGGAGATCGACGGAGAACACTACTGGGACGGCGGCTACATGGGCAACCCCGCGATCTTTCCGCTCATCTATCACTGCGGTACGCGCGACGTGGTAATCGTGCACATCAACCCGATCGTGCGGCGGGGCGTTCCGAAAACGGCGTCCGAGATCATGAACCGCATCAACGAGGTCAGTTTCAACTCGTCGTTGATGCGCGAAATGAGGGCGATCAGTTTCGTCGCGTCACTGATTCAGGAAGGCAAGATCGATCGGCCGGACATGAAGCAGATGTTGATCCACTCGATCCGCTCCGACGAAGCGATGTCGGCGCTTGGCGTGTCGAGCAAGCTCAACGCCGACTGGCCGTTCCTGTGCTTTCTTCGCGATGAGGGGCGTGCTCGGGCTGAAACGTGGCTGCACGACAACTTTGACGCAATCGGCCAGCGCTCCAGCATCGATATCCGCGCCGAGTTCCTGTAGCTCGTCCATCCCAACCTTGCGGAAACGTCATGGTCAACTTCATGCCCGGTGCCGTCCCAGGGACACTCGCCGCGCTCTGCGCGCTCGCGATGGGCATTGCCATCCGGCGAGGGGCGACCTGCACGGTGGCCGCAGTCAACGAGATCATCGACGAACGAAAATGCGGGCGCCTGCTCGCGCTCATCGCCGCATCGATGCTCGTGCTGGGCGGCCTGCTGCTCGCGCAGTCGTTCGATGTGCTGCCATCGCTTCCGGCCAGCGCGCCCGTGACCCTCGCGACGATGTGGGGTGGACTGACGCTGGGGCTCGGTGCGTCGGTCAATGGAGCATGCGCGTTGGGCACGATCGCGCGCATCGGCGCGGGACAATGGTGCTATGTCGCAACGCCCATCGGCTACTACGCTGGCTGCCACGTTGCCGCACGCGGGCTCGCCGCGACGATCCCGATGCCTGTTCACGATTCACCGGCTCCGCACGCGTCTGCGTCCATCATCGTCTTGCTCGCGGCGATGGTCGCAACGCTTGCGGCCAGCGCGCTTCAGTCACGCCCGGCACGCACCACTCCCGGCATTCAGGGTGACGATCCGGGGGCAGCCGAACACGCAGCGTGGTCACCACATGCCGCAACAGCCGCGATCGGCATCACGTTCGTGCTGCTGTTCGTGATCGACGGAGCCTGGACATACACCGACACGCTCTCCGACCTTGCGCAAGGACACACAGACGCTACGGCCTCGCGCGCATTGTTGTTCGGCGCGCTGCTCGTGGGCGCCACGTCGGCCGGTATCACGCGAGCGATACGCGGCGAACGCTCTCGCCGTCCGCGCGTGACATTTTCGCAACTGGCGCGCTGCCTGGGCGGAGGCGCGCTGATGGGCTGGGCAAGCCTGATGATTCCCGGCGGCAACGACTCGCTCGTACTGGTGGCGATGCCTCTCTTGCGGCCTTATGCGTGGGTCGCGTTCACCGCGATGTGTGTCGCGATCGGCGCCGTATCGCTATCGCGCAGAGTGCTGCGATCGCACTGGCATCGCGAAACGAGGGAGCTAGCATGAATCGCCGCATCGGGAATTTCCTCGTGATCCTGGGCGCATTCGGCGCCATTGCGGTGGCTGTCGACCGAAACACCCATCTTGGCCCCCTCTCAGCCGCGACTTTCAGATTCGATCGCGAAAGGGGCGATGTCCCGAAGACAGTTGAAGGTTGGGACGGCGGGTGCGGCATAGGTTAGGCAACCTTCCGATCGTGGTCAATCGATTTTGAGGTCGATCGTTTCAAGGCGGCAGCGAGAATCCAGAGCTCGTTCACGCCGAGGATTTTCCGGAAGTGCTTCTCAGCTTCCAGGAAGCCTGCGGCCGTCCAGCGCAAGGCCATATCGGCGTCACGATAGCGCTTCACGCGCCCCGCGACACGGCGCACCGCGCCGTTCGGATTCTCGATGATGTTGGTCGTCGACAGGCCACGCATGAGCGCC
>NZ_WHNP01000123.1 GCF_009362735.1 Paraburkholderia franconis
GAGCACTTCGCAACGCATGAACAGGCGCGTCGACGTGTGTTCTCATTCCTGGAAGGCTGGTACAACATACGCCGCCTGCACAGCAGCATCGGTTATTGCTCGCCGCTCGAATTTGAAAACCTGCATGCGCCACATCAACCGACATCGCATCGCGGGTTGCCCACCGCCGGGCAGCGTCATGGGCGAGAGAAGCGCCCCGCTGCCCGTCCGTGGACAACCCGCTGCTCAACGCCCAATGGAGGCTAAATCACATTCAATCTCTGACTGCAGATCGGTCCGCTGAACCGGGTCAACCTCACCCAGTAGTTATCGCCACACAGGTGAGCAAAATCGGGAGTGCGATCGTGACCAAACCAATGGACATAACGAGCATGAAAACACGAAACCACCAAGAGTCGCCATCAGCCAGACCAAGAGGGCGGCTCTTCGATGCGACTTTAACGCCAGAAAACCGCCCACAGCAGTTCCGATCACGAACGACGCGCCAACAGTAACCACGACGACGCGCAGAAGTTCCCATTTATCCATCATGTCTTAGCTAAGACAGCAGCGTTGCCGATCGGCCTGCGCCGGCTGCGCGAAGCTCCTTGCCGCCCTGCAGCGAGGCGATCAGCGGACAGGAGACACTGCCCTGGCGGGCGTGGCATGCGCACACGAGCTGAGATAGCACGGCTTCCATCCGGGCGAGATCCGCGAGCTTCCGCCGTATGTCGTTGAGCTTGTGTTCGGCCAGGCTGCTCGCTTCGTCACAGTGGGTCCCGTCTTCCAGCCTGAGCAGTTCAGCGACCTCATCCAGGCTGAAGCCCAGCCGCTGGGCCGATTTCACGAACTGCACGCGCGCCACATCCGCGTCGCCGTAACGGCGGATGCCGCCATAAGGCTTGTCCGGCTCGAGCAGCAGCCCCTTGCGCTGATAAAACCGGATCGTTTCCACGTTGACGCCGGCCGCCCTGGCCAGCGCGCCGATCGTCAGGTTCTCAGGATCGTTCTGCATCAGGCTTGACTCCGTACTTAGGTACGGAAGTAAGGTTACGCTAAACACTCGGTATTCGAAAGGACAAGCGTATGGCTGGGCCGCAAACCGGGCGCGGCGCGCTCTTCGCCGGCGGACTGGCTGCAATTCTCGCCTCAACCTGCTGCCTGGGGCCACTGGTCCTGGTTGCGCTGGGCGTCAGTGGAGCGTGGATTGGCAATCTGACGGTGCTGGAGCCGTATCGCCCGATCTTCATTGGCACCGCGCTGCTAGCGCTCTTCTTTGCGCGGCGGCGCATTTTCCGGCCGGTGCAGGCGTGCCAACCAGGTGAAGTGTGCGCGATTCCGCAGGTGCGCACGGCGTTCAGGCTCATCTTCTGGATCGTAGTCTTGCTGGTGCTGATTGCGGTCGCCTTTCCCTACGTCCTGCCCTTGTTCTACTGACGAGGAGTTCGCCATGAAAAAGCTGTTTGTCACGCTTGCGCTCATCGCTGCTGCGTCCCCCGTCTGGGCTGCAACCCGGACGGTCACGCTGTCGGTGCCCGGCATGACGTGCGCCGCCTGCCCGATCACGGTCAAGCACGCGCTTTCTAAGGTCGCGGGCGTCGAAAAAACGGATGTCCGTTTCGAGCAGAGGGAAGCCATCGTGACCTTCGATGACGGCAAGACCAACGTGCAGGCGCTGACCCGGGCCACGGCGGATGCAGGCTATCCGTCGTCGGTCAAGCGCTGAAACTTCAGAGGTACTGAAATGTCGTTCGTCACACGTGCGGCCGACAAGGCCGGATTGCTCGGCAGCATCGTGTCAGCGATGGGCTGTGCGAGCTGCTTTCCCGCCATCGCCAGTCTGGGCGCGGCCATAGGCCTCGGCTTCCTGAGCCAGTATGAAGGGTTGTTCATCCGCATCCTGCTGCCGGCGTTTGCCGCGATCGCGCTGCTCGCGAATGCATTGGGATGGCTCAGTCATCGGCAGTGGCACCGTACCGCACTCGGCGTGATCGGCCCCGGCCTCGTATTGGCGGCACGATACCCGCTTCGGCGCTTCGACTGGAGCACCGATGTGCTGTACACCGGTCTGGCAATCATGTTGGCCGTATCGATTTGGGACCTGATCTCCCCGGCGCATCGCGTCTGCCCCACCGACGCGCGTGATTCGGGTGCGGGCCATGTGCCCAAGGGCTGAGCCGCAGGGCAACTGGAAACATTCATGAAAGAACGGAGCGTGCCCATGATGACGCTGAAGATCGACGGGATGACCTGCGCGTCGTGCGCCGAGCATGTCAGGCAGGCGCTGGAGAACGTGCCCGGCGTGCGCTCGGCAGCGGTCTCCTGGCCCAATGCGCTGGCCGATGTGGCGATCGATGAAGGCGTCAGTCACGAGACGCTGGCCGCCGCTGTGAGGACGGCCGGGTACCGCGCCAGGGATGCTGACGTGCCACCCCGATCCGCAGGCCAGCTCGACCAGGCGCCCGGCCGGGCGAGGGCTGGTGGGCAGCGTAGCGGCGATGACGGCGCGCTGCGGGTTGCCGTGATCGGCAGTGGTGGCGCCGCGATGGCGGCTGCCCTGAAGGCTGCCGAAAACGGTGCGCGGGTCACATTGATCGAGCGCGGCACGATCGGCGGCACCTGCGTCAATGTCGGCTGCGTGCCGTCCAAGATCATGATTCGCGCGGCACACGTTGCGCACCTACGGCAGTCGAGCCCTTTTGATGCGGGTATCAGCGCGACCGCGCCGGTGATCGACCGTTCGCGCCTGCTCGCTCAGCAGCAGGGCCGCGTGGATGAGCTGCGCCACGCCAAATACGAAGGCATCCTGGCATCGAACGCGAACACTGCCGTCCTGCACGGCGCGGCGCGCTTCAAGGACAGCCATACGCTCACGGTTGCGCTGACCACCGGCGGCCAACACGACGTGTCGTTCGACCGGTGCCTGATTGCCACCGGCGCGAACGCAGCGGTGCCACCGATTGACGGCCTGAAGCATACGCCGTACTGGACGTCGACCGAGGCGCTGGCCAGCGTCACGATCCCCAGGCGGCTGGCGGTGATCGGTTCGTCGGTGGTCGCGGTCGAGCTGGCGCAAGCCTTCGCCCGCCTCGGTAGCCGGGTGACGATCCTGGCGCGCCACACCTTGCTCTTTCACGAAGACCCGGCGATCGGCGCAGCGGTGACGGCTGCATTCCGCGCCGAAGGCATCGATGTACTGGAACAGACGCAGGCCAGCAAAGTGGCACATATCGGTAGCGAATTCGTGCTCGCCACGAACCACGGCGAATTGCGGGCCGATCAGCTGCTGGTCGCCACCGGACGCTCTGCCAATACCAGCGGTCTGAATCTGGAGCGGGCGGGTGTGCAGCTCGACGGGCGCGGCGCGATCGTGATTGACGCCGGCATGCGGACCAGCGCTCCGGACATCTACGCCGCCGGCGACTGCACCGACCTGCCGCAGTTCGTCTACGTGGCGGCGGCGGCCGGCACGCGCGCGGCGATCAACATGACTGGCGGCGACGGGCGTCTGAATCTCGACACCATGCCCGCTGTGGTGTTCACGGATCCGCAGGTGGCCACCGTGGGCTACACGGAGGCGCAGGCGCACCAAGCCGGGATTGAAACCGACAGCCGCACGCTGACGCTGGACAACGTGCCGCGCGCGCTGGTCAATTTCGACACGCGCGGTTTCATCAAGCTGGTCGCCGAGGCAGGCAGCGGCCGGCTGATCGGCGTGCAGGCAGTGGCTCCGCACGCGGGGGAGATCATCCAGACCGCCGCGCTGGCGATGCACGCACGCATGACGGTGCGGGAACTCGCCGATCAGCTGTTCCCGTATCTGACGATGGTGGAGGGGCTGAAGCTCGCCGCACAAACCTTCATCAAGGATGTGGCGCAACTATCATGCTGTGCCGGCTAAAAGGAGGAGTCAGATGGATCTTGCACACTACACGGATGAACTCGTCACGCGCCTGATGATGGCCAACCGGTCCGAAGGCTTTGCGGACCTCTTTGTCGCGCTGCTGCGCGAACTCGCCAGGGGGCGTCCGGTTTCACCAGCAACGCTCGCCCAAATCCTGGATTGGCCGCTTGAGCGAGTCGCCGCCGCACTGCACGAGGCGGTCAGCACCGAGCGGGACGACGACGGCAACGTCGTCGGCTATGGGCTGACGCTGCGCGAGACGGTGCACGCCTTCGAAATCGACGGCCGGCGCCTGTACACGTGGTGTGCGTTCGACACGTTGTTCTTCCCGGCCCTGATCAATCGGACTGCCCATGTGGTCTCGCGCTGTGCGGCCACCGGCGCGACAGTGTCGCTCACGGTTACACCCACCGCAATACGGGAGGTCGAACCGGCGGGCGCAGCCGTGTCGCTGATCATGCCGCAGAACACAACGGACATTCGCCACGCGTTCTGTTGTCATGTGCACTTCTTCGCTTCCGCCACCGTGGCCCGGGACTGGGCCACGAAGCACCCCGGCATTGAGATCTTGAGCGTCCAGGATGCCTTTACCGTCGGTCGCGAGCGTGCTCAAGGGCTGTTGCGGAGCACCCGGCAGCGAAACGTCGGGGGCGCCGACCATGAGTAACTCCTCCTCGCCCGGGGTCACTCACGATTCCCGCTGGCGAGCTTACGTCTGGGGTGCGCTGGCCGCGCTCACCTGTCCGTGCCATCTGCCTGTCCTTTTGGTCGTGCTGTCCGGCACGGCTGCAGGCGCTTTCGTCAACGCGCATTGGGGCGTTGCTGCGTTAGCGCTGCTGGCACTCTTCTTCGTGTTCCTGACGCGGGCCCTGCAGGCGTTTCGTAGGCTGCACCGATTGCCCCGTAGCTAAACGGTGGCTGTCCGGTTGAGGCATACTTCAACCGGACGTCAAGGCGTCACACAAAACGCGTCAGATTAGAGTCGTTTTCGTCAATGGTTGACGCCTCCGCATCAATGTCTCAGGCCCAAATCTGACGGTTTCGCCTAAACGTCCGAATCTTGACGGTACCCCGATTAACCATCCGCTCGGCGTCAGATGACGTGCGGCCCGGCACGAGCGCCAGGCTGAGCTACACGTCCAGTCCTGCTCCTGCAAGACGATCGTGTGGTTCGATGGTTGTTTCCGTAGGAGACCAGCGATGGGCAAAGAGACGATCGTTCACGGAAAATACATCTTGACAGTTGAAGCGAAACAAAACGAGCGTGACGCGTGGTATGTGCAAATCACCGTCGTCAAGGATGGTGTCACTGTGCCCGTGCATCTACCCGAGACTTCACCGCCGGAATGGGCGACGGAAGCGGAGGCGATTCGTGGAGGAATTGAGCAGGGCCGTGGGTTCGTGAACCTGCACAACCAGAGCGCCAGCGACTGATCGTGCCGGGCATCCTGCCATGTGGTGCGCGGCGGCGTTTTATCGCTGGACACTGATGGCTGCACTCACGGGTCTGCGCCGATAACGATCCGCTTCGCAGGTAAAAAGGCCAATCTGTTGAGGATCTGTAGTGCCAAGGCTTTACCCTCGTATATTCGACGCGCTGGCCCCGCTTAGAGCGCTTAGAGGGGGAGTGCACGTGAGCAACGCGATCATCACGCCTCGCGACGACGATCCCTTCTACAGCACGGCCCGATTCGAGGTAGCGACCCGAAGCGGGCGAGAGATCTAACTCAATGGAGATCAGTGTGAATATCTTTGTGGGCAATTTGTCGAGCGGAGTTACGGATGAGGATTTACGAAATGCTTTCGAAGCTTTTGGACAAGTCTCATCGGCCACGATCACCAAAGACAAATACAGTGGTGAGTCAAGAGGATTCGGGTTTGTGGAAATGCCGGCAAAAGCGGAAGCGCTGGCGGCGATAAACGGCATGAACGGCAAAGAGTTGAAGGGGCAGAATCTTAAAGTTAACGAGGCTCGCCCCCGCCCCGATGCCCGTGGAGGTGGCGGACGGTCTGGCGGTAGGCGTTGGTAGTGTCGAATGCATGAAAAGTACAAAATCCAGATCAAGACGGCACCCCATCTGGGGTCACGACCCCGACCGCGTCACAAGAAGTAGGGAACCTGTCGTGCGTATCTGGCCCCCGGACGGCAGGAGGGCGCGGAGACTAGGGGTTTGAGGTGCAGTGGAACGGAAAACCCGGTTAAGCGTGAACGCTCGCGGTGTGAGGCGGGAGTTCGGGTGGCTCGGACGGGCGGGATTTGCTCGGCCGACTCGGCTTCAGAATTGGATGTGGCCGTGCGCGGTAGCAGGGGAGCTGGCGAACTGACGAGTCTAATGACGCTTCGACCCGTTTGGGCCGTTCAGGAAAGACTTACGATAGTCCCTTTCCCGACCGACACGAGACGGTCATGCAAAAAATGCAACAACGTATAGGGACACGAACCTCGTTTTGATGATCCTGGCAGGAGGGCTTGCCTGACACCAGGCTAGGTGAGCCCCTCGTGCTGAGTTGCACGTTGACTGTCTTCAAAAATCGCTCAGCCACATGGGGGAGTGTCAGTAATTTCGTGTTTTTGGGCATACCATGACGCAAAGACGGGTGTGTGCCACGCAGATCGAAAGCCTCTCTCCTGACCCGCCGGCGATTTAATAAAGCCGCACCCGCCGCGTATTGCGTCGCACAACATCGTCCGGCAGGCAAATTGGCCTGCTGTCATGCTCGCGACGATCGTCAGCCAACCTGTCGAGGAGAATGTATTGGCGAATCCTGATCGAGACGATTCCACACCCCGCGCCGTCGCAGTTGCATCAAAAGCCGGCCGCCGCGTCTCAAAGGGAACAACGCTGGCCGTCGAAACACCGCTGGACATGGCGTCGATGGCGCGCCGGGGCGAGGAGCGTCAACGCCAGATGCGCGCGCTGATCGCGCTTGGCCGCGAGCGCGGCTATCTCACACACTCGGACATCAACGATCACCTGCTCGACAACTTTACGCAAACGGCTGCGATGGAGACGATCGTCAGCACGTTCAGTGACATGGGCGTGGCAGTGCACGAGCATGCGCCTGACGCCGAGACGCTCCTGTTAAACGACGCCGCGCCTGCCGTGGCATCCGACGATCAGGCGGACGAGGAAGCCGAAGCTGCGCTGTCGACCGTCGATTCGGAATTCGGCCGCACCACTGATCCGGTCCGGATGTACATGCGTGAAATGGGTGCCCGCGAACTGCTGACCCGCGCCGGCGAAATCGAGATCGCGAAACGCATCGAAGACGGCCTGCAGGACATGATTCAGGCGATCGCTGCGTGTCCGTCGATCGTGTCGACGATTCTTGCCGATGTGGACCGCATCGTTGCCGGCGAACTGCGTATCGACGAACTGGTCGATGGCATCAGCGGGGACGCCAACGGAAGCGAAATGACGCTGGAGTCCGACGAAGATGACGTGAACGCACACGTCTCCGACGATGAGCCAGACGGGGACGACGTTGAAACGGACACCGGGGATTCGGAAAAGGCGAATGCAGCACGCCTCGAACAGCTCACGAACGACAGTCTTGCGGTTTTCGCGCGCGTGCGGACCCTGTTCGAGCAGTTGCCGGATGTTCCCGTTACTGGGAAAGCCTGTTCCGCCGCCGTTGCGCAAGTGCGTTCGGAGTTCCAGCGCGAACTGGCGCCGATCCGCTTTACGGCCAGAACCATCAACCGCCTGTGCGCCAACGTGCAGGAACAGGTTACTCAGGTTCGCACGATCGAGCGCACCATCCTGCAGATCGTCGTCGACCGGTGCGGCATGCCGCGCGAGATGTTTGTCGAGTCGTTCCCGGGCCACGAGACTGACCTTCAATGGGCCAGCCGTATGGCGGCGACTTCGCGGCCGTTTGGCGCGGCGCTCGAGCGACATTTGCCGGCCATTCAGGCCGGGCAGCAGAAACTCATTGACGTCGAGGCCATGGTCTCGCTACCGCTCCCGCAACTCAAGCAGCTCAACCGCCAGATGATTGCCGCGGAGTCGAAAATGCGGCAGGCCAAGCGGGAGATGATCGAGGCGAATCTTCGTCTTGTCATTTCAATTGCCAAGAAATACGCGAACCGCGGCATGCAGTTCCTGGATCTGATCCAGGAAGGCAATATCGGCCTGATGAAGGCGGTGGACAAATTCGAATACCGACGCGGCTGGAAGTTCTCGACCTACGCCACATGGTGGGTCCGGCAGGCCGTCACGCGCGCACTGGCCGATCAGTCGCGGACCATTCGTGTGCCGGTGCACATGAACGACGCGATCACCAAGCTTAACCGGATTTCGCGCGAAATCCTGCAGCAGACGGGAAAGGAAGCGCATCCTGCCGTGCTTGCAGGGCGCCTGGAAATGTCCGAGGAAAAGGTGCGCAGCCTCCTCAAGATCGCCAGGCAACCTGTCTCGCTCGAAACCCCAGTGGGCGACGATGCCGACGCGACGCTCGGTGACATGATTGAGGACGTTTCTGCAAGTTCACCGGCCGAGGCCGCGATCCACGCGAACCTGCGCGCCGCGATCGATGAGGCGCTCGACGTGCTGTCGCCGCGCGAGGCCAAGGTGCTGCGGATGCGATACGGGCTCGATATGACCTCTGAGCACACGCTTGAAGAAGTCGGCAAGCAGTTCGACGTCAGCCGCGAGAGGATCCGCCAGATCGAAAGCAAGGCGATGCGCAAACTGATGCATCCCAGTTGCGCGAACAAGCTGAAGCTCTTTCTCGAACGCTGAGCAAAGCCGGGAGCGACGTCCCTTCGATGTCCTGCTCCAAACCCGCAGCGATCACGCATCGGTGATCGCTGCGCTGACATGACGCGTTCGCGTGCGCGGAAAACCTACAGCGGCTTGATGCTGGCGGCCTGTTTCCCTTTCGGACCCTGCTTGACTTCAAAGCTGACCTTCTGGCACTCCTGAAGGGATTTGAAGCCGTTTCCCTGAAACTCGGAGAAGTGCGCAAACAGGTCTTCGCCGCCGTCGTCCGGCGTGATGAACCCGAAACCCTTCGCATCGTCAAACCACTTGTCGGTACCTGTTGCCATGTTCTGAGTGTTCCAGGTAGATTGGCTATAAATGACACGACTGGCCTGCACGGCAATCTTGTATCACGCGGGGGCCGTCGCCGACAATCCAGTTTTTTCTGAACCACGCCGGTATATTGGGTCAGGCGCCAGATGCGCCGCCCCTACTGGCTGACAACACGGCATTCTCTACACCGCACCGTGCAACGCTTGCGGCACGAGTCGGCTGGTACGGTCAATGGGGTCGCTCCGGGACTCGGGTATTCAGCGTGCGAGCGCCGCCCGGCGCGGGTTGCCCCTTGAGGGCAGATCGAGTGCAACCGGCTGCAATCCTCAGGTCAAGTGCGATCGCCGGTGCGCCTGCCCCTGCTTTAACGACGGCGGTATGGCGTGCTACGTGCCGCGCCGCTAGTGCGTTCGTCCTTGTGACGAAAATTGATTCGTCCCTTCGTCAGATCGTAGACCGACAGTTCGAGGGTGACGCGGTCGCCCGCAAGAATGCGAATGTGGTTCTTGCGCATCCGTCCGGACGCATAGGCGCCAACGACGACGCCATTGTCAAGCGTGACGCGGTAACGGCTATCCGGAAGGACTTCATCAACGATGCCATCAAGTTCAATCAATTCTTCTTTTGCCATGCATAGCTCCTGTTCAATGGATATAGGATCTGGGCGGCGTCGATAGCCCATGCGCTCGTGACGGGCGCCGTTCTGGCACCTGCGTGCGCGACATCTTATAAGGGTTCATGTCGTCGGCGATCCGTCGCCCATTTCACCCCACAAATGGCGTGTATAGTCAGGTATCCCCTTGCGGGAGAGAATTGTCATGTCAACGCTAGAACCGAGCATCTACAAGGGATTCGAACTTTATCCGCTGGTCTTTTCGCGCGCGTTTCCCCGATTTGATGCGCATTCCAGGTATGCCGAAGGCTATGACATCGCGGTACGTATTTGTCGTGCGGGGGCCGGGGAGCGCGGTGGGAGCCGCGTGTTTCGGCTTCAGTTAGAGGACTCCGTCCCCGACTTCGGAGTAGCCAGAAGGATCGCCTATCAGCGGGGCAGAGATATCATCGACGGAAAGGTGGATGGCACATCCGTTGCCGACTTGTAACTAACTCACGCACTAGCAGCGACGAAAATCCTCCACATGTTCGCATGGAAGCCAATCCCCGTCGTTCGAGGCAAACTGAAGGATTGATTTGACTACCATAACTCCGAAGCTGAATGAACCGCTCGAGGTCGCGCTGCGCCGCTTCCGTCGGGCCATCGAGAACGCCGGCTTGCTGAAGGAACCGTGAGCGCGGATGTGTTATGAAAAGCCAACTGCCGCACGCAAGCGTAAGAAGGCAGCTGCCGTTGCGCGATTGCGCCAGCGCATTCGGCGGTCGCAACTGCCGAAGAAGATGTATTGAGACGGTTCAGTTTTCCCCGTAGATGCAGCCCCCCGGTCACGAGCGCGAAGTGGTTGCGTCCCGGGCTGCGGCACGCAATGACCTCACGCCCGGAAGGCACGGGAAGCCCCATCGGACGACAACGACGGATTCGATGTTGCTGCAGACGAAACGAAAGCGTCGACCGAGGGTGCAGAGGCAACAATTGACGATGCCTGCGTTGAACACATCAGGGGACGAACATGCGGCTTATTGAACCAGCTGAACGAAACGATTTTCTCGCGACTTTGCAGCAGAACGGTTTCGTAGAAGGGGATTTCGATCTTTGGGAAGCCGATACGACCGATCCCAAGAGTGACGAGAACTGCGGCCTACAAGGCTATGTCAGCATAACCAGGCTATCGACGCAGGTTACGAAGGAATACCCGATCTGCGACGAAAGCGATTGGCTACAGCATTTCAGGAGAGATCTCGACGCGGGCGTCTTCGCCTGACCCGAATGAGATCCCGGGCGCCATGCCGGTCGAAGATGGCCGACTGGCGGAAGCGGGTACTCGCACCAGACGTGACGATGCATGCACGAGCGAGTACCCGCAAGTACCGCCCTTGCGTCTGCAAACCATCTGCGTTGAAGCACTTCATCTGTGGGGACTGACGGAAGGCGACCCGCTTCCGCCGTTAGGTCCGACGTTGTCTCAATGGCCGTTTTCCACGTGTACAAAACGGTCGGCCGAAGCCTTCATTCGAGCATCAGCGGTCGGTATGTCCGACTCGTGTAGACTGCGTCGATGTCCCAACAGATCGACTACCTCAACCCGCCCCTTCCTCCTGGGCTCCGGCGCGTTTCAATGCCCGTGGTCGACGCGACCCCACCAACGCTTGATGGTTTTGGCAAGCTTGTAGCAGACGCGAGCGAGTACTCGATCGAGCAAATGAAAGGGGATGAGTTTCTGGAACGACCTCTGACTGAACCAGAAATCGAACTGCTCGTTGATTGCCTGACCAGCGACGCCGCTCAGGAAGAGGCGATGGATGTCTCGACGAATTCTCGATCCAGCGAATTCGACATCGCGACGCGCGCGCTCGCCGGCAATGGCTGGTGTGTCGTGTCGAACTTTTTGTCACAGACCCAGACGCAGGCCTTGTCAATCGAATGCATGGCCATGCACGACGCGCAGCTGCTGACACCAGCCCGTGTAGGGGCCGATCGCGCTGCCACGCTTTTGCGCGGCGATAGCACGCACTGGTTCGTACCTGAGGCGCTGAGCACGCCGCAGCAGGCGTTCGCCAATCGTATCGAAGCGCTACGGATCGCGCTCAACCGCGACCTGTTTCTTGGCCTGGTCGATAGCGAATCGCACTACGCGGTATATCGGCCAGGCGCCGTATACGCACGCCACCTCGACTGCCTGCGTAACAACGACAGCCGCGTGATCTCCGCCGTGTTCTACCTCAACGAAGCGTGGCAGGACGCCGAGGGCGGCGCACTGCGGCTCTACCTTGCCGATCAGTCATACCACGACGTCTTTCCGCGCGCCGGAACGCTGCTGTTGTTTCTCTCGGCACAGTTTGAACACGAGGTGCTGCCCGCCACGCGCGATCGCATGAGCATCGCTTGCTGGATGAGGCAGCGGGTGTAAGCCGAAGCGCGTGCGCAGCTGTGGCTAACGTCCATGATCGCGCCCTTTCGGATCAGGTTGACAATCTGTCTGTCTGGCGTCGGATTTCGTTAGTATCCGTATCGGCATGGTGCCGATGGCATACGCGCGCAGCCAATGCCGAGTCACGACATTGCACAACCGCCGATAACTACGGGGGCAGGGAACCGTCTACAACGGAAGCTTGCCGTGTAATGACTGGCGAGGACCGATCGGTCCTCGACCGAGGCAAACACAAACACGCCCGGGTTAAGCACTGGCTCCAACGTTTTTAACAAAACGGAGAGATCCGAGGCTGGGCTCATGTTACCTCCTGTGCGGCGTCGTTCCACGTCATTTAAAGCGCCCCCGGGTCGTGGGCCATCAGCGGATTGTCGACCAATTCGAGCGTAGCGTCGAACGACGGAAATTGGCGACCGGCTGCGGGAGCTTGACGTGAAACCGCGCAACCTGTCCCCCGATTGTTTCGCGTTGGTGCACTGAACTAGTCACACAGCCACGTTGCCTAATTTTCGCGATCCTCGCTGAATTGCCCCGTCCGGCGCTGAGCAGCGGGCGCCGCTATAACCGATGTCGGAAGAAACTATGAGTGGATCACCATGCGAAAACTTACCCCCGCCGGCCAGCGATTGATCGAAGAAGTAGCCCAGCGACATGGGTTCAGCACGGACGCCGTGATGAGCATGCTGGAGTCTGTGATTCGCGGTAACGGCAGCATGGCCCAGTTCAACCACCCCGAATTTGGTGGCTCCGGCCAGTGGATGCGGGGGGGAATGACCATGGTCTCCGACATGTTCTGAGGTTGACCCGGTTCAGCGGACCGATCTGCAGTCAGAGATTGAATGTGATTTAGCCTCCATTGGGCGTTGAGCAGCGGGTTGTCCACGGACGGGCAGCGGGGCGCTTCTCTCGCCCATGACGCTGCCCGGCGGTGGGCAACCCGCGATGCGATGTCGGTTGATGTGGCGCATGCAGGTTTTCAAATTCGAGCGGCGAGCAATAACCGATGCTGCTGTGCAGGCGGCGTATGTTGTACCAGCCTTCCAGGAATGAGAACACACGTCGACGCGCCTGTTCATGCGTTGCGAAGTGCT
>NZ_WHNP01000124.1 GCF_009362735.1 Paraburkholderia franconis
CCCTTTCAGGCACAAGGCGAGATCTCCCCAGGTAAGAACGCACTCCTTCATCGCACAACCGCCGCATCTACGCCACTTCGCCTTGATCACGGGAGCTTCGCGGTTACGTGCCCGCTCGCCCTGCTCGGCAGCGCCTTCTATACGGTTCTTGTCCATCGGCTCGCGATTTACGCTCCACGCTTCCTCCCCACACTCGGTCACCCTCATGCAGTTGCGCTTCACTTCATTTGCCGTGATCAGCTTATGGCGGGACTTCCACCCGCAGGAGTGCGCCCATGCTGGGCGCACACGAAAAAAAAACCGCCCGGTCGAAACCGGGCGGTTTTGCCAACTTCGCCGGACATGGCGGCTTGCGCCGCCGGCCAGCTTACTCGTTGGTGTGCGGCGTTTGCTCGGCGGCCGGGTTTTCCGGCGTACCGAACTCGAAGGCCTCTTCGGCAGCGATCTGGTCGAAACGCTCGCGATCCGCCAGTTCCTTCGTCTTGCGTGCCTTGTGGAACGCGAGACCCGTACCGGCAGGAATCAGACGGCCGACGATCACGTTTTCCTTCAGGCCACGCAGATCGTCGCGCTTGCCCATGATGGCCGCTTCCGTCAGCACGCGGGTCGTTTCCTGGAACGATGCCGCGGAGATGAACGAGTCGGTCGACAGCGACGCCTTCGTAATACCCAGCAGGATGTTCTCGTACGTTGCCGGACGCTTGTCTTCCGCGATCATGCGGTCGTTTTCGTCCAGCATGTCCGAACGCTCGACCTGCTCGCCCGGGATGAAGCGCGTATCGCCGTTATCGGCGATCTGCACACGACGCAGCATCTGACGCACGATCACTTCAATGTGCTTGTCGTTGATCTTCACGCCCTGCAGACGGTACACGTCCTGCACTTCGTCCACGATGTAGCGCGACAGCGCTTCGATACCCTGCAGACGCAGGATGTCGTGCGGATCCGCCGGCCCGTCGACGATCATTTCGCCCTTGTTGACGACCTGACCATCGTGCACCAGAACCTGCTTTTCCTTCGCGATCAGGAACTCGTGCTGATTGCCTTCGAGGTCCGTGATAACGAGACGCTGCTTGCCCTTCGTGTCCTTACCGAACGACGTCGTACCCGTGACTTCCGCCAGGATACCCGCATCCTTCGGCGAACGCGCTTCGAACAGTTCCGCCACACGCGGCAGACCACCCGTAATGTCACGCGTCTTCTGCGCTTCAGTCGGGATACGTGCAAGCACTTCACCCACCTGAACCTGCTGACCGTCCTTCACGGTAATCAGAGCGCCGACCTGGAAACCGATCTGAACCGAGTGCTCCGAGTTCGGAATCTTCACTTCGTCACCGTTCGCGTCGAGCAGCTTCACCTGCGGACGCACGCTCTTCGAAGCTTGCGAACCGCGACGCTTCACGTCGATCACGACCAGCGTCGAGAGGCCCGTCACGTCGTCGATCTGCTTCGCGACCGTCACGCCTTCCTCGACGTTTTCGAACTTCACCGTACCGCCCCACTCGGTGATGATCGGACGCGTCAGCGGATCCCACGTAGCCAACTGCGTGCCGGCCTTGATCTGCGCACCATCGAGCTGCAGCAGCGTCGCGCCGTACGGCACCTTGTGACGCTCGCGCTCACGGCCGTGATCGTCGGTGATCATCGCTTCGCCCGAACGCGAGATGACGATCTGCTCGCCCTTCGCATTCGTGACGTAACGCATCGTCGACGTGAAACGCACGGTACCGTTCGACTTCGCTTCGACCGACGACGCCACTGCCGCACGCGATGCCGCACCACCGATGTGGAACGTACGCATCGTCAGCTGCGTGCCCGGCTCACCGATCGACTGGGCGGCGATAACGCCCACCGCTTCGCCGACGTTCACGAGCGAGCCACGGCCCAGGTCGCGGCCATAGCACGACGCGCACAGACCGTAACGCGTTTCGCAGGTGAGCGGCGTGCGCACGCGCACTTCGTCGATACCCAGACGCTCGATGTCTTCGACAGCCGTTTCGTCGAGCAGCGTGCCCGATTCGTACAGCGTCTCTTGCGTTTCCGGATTGACGACGTCAGCCACGGCGACGCGGCCGAGAATACGGTCGCGCAGCGCTTCGACGACTTCACCGCCTTCGACCAGCGCCTTCATCGCCACGCCGTTCGACGTGCCGCAATCGTCTTCGACCACGACGAGATCCTGCGTGACGTCCACCAGACGACGCGTCAGGTAACCCGAGTTTGCCGTCTTCAGTGCCGTATCAGCCAGACCCTTACGTGCGCCGTGGGTCGAGATGAAGTACTGCAACACGTTCAAGCCTTCGCGGAAGTTCGCCGTAATCGGCGTCTCGATGATCGAGCCGTCCGGCTTCGCCATCAAGCCGCGCATACCGGCCAGCTGACGAATCTGCACTGCCGAACCACGCGCACCCGAGTCGGCCATCATGTAGATGGAGTTGAACGACTCCTGACGCGTTTCGTTGCCGTCGCGGTCCACGACGGGTTCCGTCGACAGCTGCTCCATCATCGCCTTGCCGACCGCTTCCGACGTCGCCGACCAGATGTCGACCACGTTGTTATAGCGTTCCTGCGCGGTGACGAGGCCCGACATGTACTGACGGTCGTATTCCTTCACCTTCTTCGCGGCGTCGCCGACGATCTGTTCCTTCTGCGGCGGCACAAGCATGTCGTCGACGCAGATCGAAATGCCGGCGCGCGTTGCGAGGCGGAAACCCGACTGCATCAGCTGGTCGGCGAAGATCACCGTTTCGCGCAGACCGCAGCGGCGGAACGCCGTGTTGATCAGACGCGAAATTTCCTTCTTCTTCAGCGGCTTGTTCAGCACCGAGAACGGCAGGCCCGGCGGCAGGATTTCCGACAGGATCGCGCGGCCGACGGTCGTCGCGTACAGCGAGATCTTCGGCACGAATGCCGGCGCGCCTTCCGACTTGTCTTCGTTGTGGACCATTTCGGTGATCCGCACGTTGACGCGCGAGGCCAGCTCGACTTCCTTGTTCTCATAGGCGCGCAGCACTTCCGACACGCCCGTGAACGACATGCCTTCGCCCTTGCCGTTGATCGCTTCACGCGTCGCGTAATACAGGCCGAGCACGATGTCCTGCGACGGCACGATCGACGGATCGCCGTTGGCCGGGAACAGCACGTTATTCGACGCCAGCATCAGCGTGCGCGCTTCCATCTGCGCTTCGAGCGATAGCGGAACGTGAACAGCCATCTGGTCACCGTCGAAGTCGGCGTTGAACGCCGCGCAAACGAGCGGGTGCAGCTGGATTGCCTTGCCTTCGATCAGCACCGGCTCGAAAGCCTGAATGCCGAGACGGTGCAGCGTCGGCGCACGGTTCAGCATCACCGGATGCTCGCGGATCACCTCTTCGAGGATGTCCCACACCACGGGCGTCTGGTTCTCGACTTCCTTCTTCGCTGCCTTGATGGTCGTCGCGACGCCCATCACTTCCAGCTTGTTGAAGATGAACGGCTTGAAGAGCTCGAGCGCCATCAGCTTCGGCAGACCGCACTGGTGCAGCTTCAGCGTCGGGCCGACCACGATGACCGAACGGCCCGAGTAGTCGACGCGCTTGCCCAGCAGGTTCTGACGGAAGCGGCCGCCCTTACCCTTGATCATGTCGGCGAGCGACTTCAGCGGACGCTTGTTCGCGCCCGTCATCGCCTTGCCGCGACGGCCGTTGTCGAGCAGCGAATCGACGGCTTCCTGCAGCATCCGTTTTTCGTTGCGGACGATGATTTCAGGCGCCTTCAGTTCGAGCAGACGCTTCAACCGGTTGTTACGGTTGATCACGCGGCGATACAGGTCGTTCAGGTCGGACGTCGCGAAACGGCCGCCGTCCAGCGGAACCAGCGGACGCAGTTCCGGCGGCAGCACGGGCAGCACTTCGAGAATCATCCACTCGGGCTTGATGCCTGAGCGCTGGAAGGCCTCGAGCACCTTCAGGCGCTTCGCGTACTTCTTGATCTTCGCTTCGGAACCCGTGTTCTTCAGTTCCGAGCGCAGCGTTTCGACCTGCTCGTCGATGTTGATCGCGCGTAGCAGTTCGCGCACGCCTTCCGCGCCCATTTCAGCGCGGAATTCGTCGCCGTACTCTTCGACCTTGTTGTAGTAATCCTCTTCCGTCATGATCTGACGCGCCTTCAGCGGCGTCATGCCCGGATCGATCACCACATACGCTTCGAAGTACAGCACGCGCTCGATGTCGCGCAGCGTCATGTCGAGCACCATGCCCAGACGCGACGGCAGCGACTTCAGGAACCAGATGTGCGCGACAGGCGAGGCCAGTTCGATGTGGCCCATGCGTTCGCGACGCACCTTCGCGAGCGTCACCTCGACGCCGCATTTCTCGCAGATCACGCCACGGTGCTTCAGGCGCTTGTACTTGCCGCAAAGGCATTCGTAGTCCTTGATCGGACCAAAAATCTTCGCGCAGAACAGACCATCCCGCTCCGGCTTAAACGTGCGGTAGTTGATGGTTTCCGGCTTCTTCACTTCGCCGAAGGACCACGAGCGGATCTTGTCGGGCGAGGCCAGACCGATCTTGATCGCGTCAAAAACTTCTTCCTGTTGGACTTGCTTGAATAGATCGAGCAGAGCTTTCATTGCTTTCTCTCCGTAGTCCGATTAGTTGCGATCGAGGTCGATGTCGATACCAAGCGAGCGGATTTCCTTCACCAGCACGTTGAAGGATTCCGGCATGCCCGCGTCGATCACGTGATCGCCCTTGACCAGGTTCTCGTAAACCTTGGTCCGGCCTGTCACGTCGTCCGACTTGACCGTCAACATTTCCTGCAGCACATACGATGCGCCATAGGCCTCGAGCGCCCACACTTCCATCTCACCGAAGCGCTGACCACCGAACTGCGCCTTACCACCCAGCGGCTGCTGCGTGACCAGCGAGTACGGGCCCGTCGAACGCGCGTGCATCTTGTCATCGACCAAGTGGTGCAGCTTCAGGTAGTGCATGTAGCCGACCGTCACCGTACGTTCGAAGGCTTCACCCGTGCGGCCGTCGTACAGACGCACCTGATTCTTCGACTTCGTCATGCCGAGGTTCTGCGCGATGTCGTCCGGGAAGGCCAGGTCCAGCATGCTGGACATTTCGTCTTCCGTCGCACCGTCGAACACCGGCGTCGCGAACGGCACGCCTTCGCGCAGGTTCTTCGCCAGTTCGAGGATCTCGTCGTCGGAGAAGCTTTCGAGCTCTTCCGCGCGACCCGACTCGTTGTAGATCTTGGTCAGGAACGTGCGCACTTCTTCGATCTTCGCCTGACGCTGCAGCATTTCGCCGATACGCCAGCCCAGACCCTTCGCGGCCCAACCCAGATGCACTTCGAGAACCTGACCCACGTTCATCCGTGACGGAACGCCGAGCGGGTTCAGCACGACGTCCGCGGGGCGGCCATCGGCCATGTACGGCATGTCTTCGATCGGCACGATCTTCGACACGACACCCTTGTTACCGTGACGGCCTGCCATCTTGTCGCCAGGCTGCAGGCGACGCTTCACGGCGAGGTAGACCTTGACCATCTTCAGCACGCCCGGCGGCAGTTCGTCGCCTTGCGTGAGCTTCTTGCGCTTCTCTTCGAACGCAAGATCGAACTGGTGACGCTTCTGTTCGATCGAGTCCTTGATCGCTTCGAGCTGAGCCGCTGCTTCTTCGTCCGCGAGGCGGATGTCGAACCAGTGGTAGTGATCGAGATCTTCCAGGTAGGCCTGTTCGATCTTCGTGCCCTTCGCGAGCTTCTTCGGACCGCCGTTCGCGACCTTGCCGACGAGCATACGTGCGAGACGCTGGAACGCGTCGCCTTCCACGATACGCAGCTGGTCGTTCAGGTCGAGACGATAGCGCTTCAGTTCATCGTCGATGATCTGTTGCGCGCGCTTGTCGCGCTGAATGCCTTCACGCGTGAACACCTGCACGTCGATCACGGTGCCGCTCATGCCCGACGGCACACGCAGCGACGTGTCCTTCACGTCCGATGCCTTCTCGCCGAAGATCGCGCGCAGCAGCTTTTCTTCCGGCGTCAGCTGGGTTTCGCCCTTCGGCGTGACCTTGCCGACCAGCACGTCGCCTGCTTCGACTTCCGCGCCGATGTACACGATGCCCGACTCGTCGAGACGGCCGAGCTGCACTTCAGCGAGGTTCGAAATATCGCGCGTGATTTCTTCCGGTCCGAGCTTCGTGTCGCGAGCCACGACGTTCAGTTCTTCGATGTGGATCGACGTGTAGCGATCGTCCGCAACGACCTTCTCCGAGATCAGGATCGAGTCTTCGAAGTTGTAGCCGTTCCACGGCATGAACGCGACCAGCATGTTCTGGCCGAGCGCCAGTTCACCGAGGTCAGTCGAAGCGCCGTCAGCCAGCACGTCGCCGCGCGCAACCTTGTCGCCGACCTTTACGATCGGACGCTGGTTGATGTTCGTGTTCTGATTCGAACGCGTGTACTTGATCAGGTTGTAGATGTCGACACCAACGTCACCCGCAACCGCTTCGTCGTCGTTCACACGAATCACGATACGGCCCGCGTCGACGTAATCGACCACACCGCCGCGCAGCGCCTGCACGGTCGTGCCCGAGTCGACGGCCACCGTACGCTCGATGCCCGTACCGACGACCGGCTTCTCCGGACGCAGACACGGCACAGCCTGACGCTGCATGTTCGAGCCCATCAGTGCGCGGTTCGCGTCGTCGTGCTCGAGGAACGGAATCAGCGATGCCGCCACCGACACGATCTGCGACGGCGCCACGTCCATGTACTGGATGCGGTCCGGCGTGACCATCAGCGTTTCGCCCGCTTCACGCGACGAGACGAGTTCGTCGGTCAGCGTGCCATCTTCGGCCACTGCCGCGTTCGCCTGAGCGATCACATAACGGCCTTCTTCGATTGCCGACAGATAGTCGATCTGATCCGTGACCTTGCCGTCCGTGACCTTGCGATACGGCGTTTCGAGGAAGCCGTATTCGTTCAGGTGCGCGTACAGAGCCAGCGAGTTGATCAGACCGATGTTCGGGCCTTCCGGCGTTTCAATCGGGCACACGCGGCCGTAGTGGGTCGGGTGCACGTCGCGGACTTCGAAGCCAGCGCGCTCGCGCGTCAGACCGCCCGGGCCAAGAGCCGACACGCGGCGCTTGTGGGTGATCTCCGACAGCGGGTTGGTCTGGTCCATGAACTGTGACAGCTGCGACGAACCGAAGAACTCGCGAATCGCCGACGAAATCGGCTTCGAGTTGATCAGGTCGTGCGGCATCAGGTTTTCGCTTTCGGCTTGGCCGAGGCGTTCCTTCACAGCGCGTTCGACACGCACGAGACCGGCGCGGAACTGGTTCTCCGCCAGTTCGCCGACGCAACGCACACGACGGTTGCCGAGGTGGTCGATGTCGTCCACTTCGCCCTTGCCGTTGCGCAGCTCGACGAGGATCTTGATGGTCGCGAGGATGTCGTCGTCCTGCAGCGTCATCGGGCCGACGATTTCATCACGGCCGACGCGGCGATTGAACTTCATACGACCCACCTTCGACAGGTCGTACGCTTCTTCGCTGTAGAACAGACGGTTGAACAGCGCCTCGACGGCTTCTTCCGTCGGCGGCTCGCCCGGACGCATCATGCGGTAGATCGCGATACGCGCGGCCATCTTGTCGGCCGTTTCGTCGATACGCAGCGTCGACGAGATGTACGGGCCCTGGTCCAGATCGTTCGTATAGAGCGTCTGGATGTCCTTGATCTTCGCTTCGCGCAGCTTGTCGAGCACGCCTTCCGTGACCTCGTCGTTCGCGTTCGCGATCACTTCGCCCGTTTCGCCGTCGACGACGTTCTTCGCCAGCACGCGGCCGAGCAGATAGTCTTCGGGAACCGAAATGAACTTGGTCTTCGCATTATCGAGATCGCGAATGTGCTTCGCGTTGATGCGCTTGTCCTTCTGGACGATGACGTTACCGTCGCGATCCGTAATGTCGAAGCGCGCGACTTCGCCACGCAGACGCTCCGGCACGAACTCCATCTGCGCGCCTTCCGGCATCAGCGTGAAGTTGTCGAACACGAAGAAGTTCGCGAGGATCTGTTCCGGCGTCAGGCCGATTGCCTTCAGCAGGATCGTAACGGGCATCTTGCGGCGACGGTCGACGCGGAAGTACAGCACGTCCTTCGGATCGAATTCGAAGTCGAGCCACGAGCCGCGGTAAGGAATGATACGTGCCGAGAACAGCAGCTTGCCGGAGCTGTGCGTCTTGCCCTTGTCGTGTTCGAAGAACACGCCAGGCGAACGGTGCAGCTGCGACACGATCACACGTTCCGTGCCGTTGATGACGAACGAGCCGGTCGGCGTCATGAGCGGAATTTCGCCCATGTACACTTCCTGCTCTTTCACTTCCTTGACGACGGGCTTGCTCGGCGATTCCTTGTCGAGCAAAACCAGACGCACCTTGGCACGCAGCGCCGAGCAGTAAGTCAGACCGCGCTGCTGACATTCCTTGATGTTGAATGCCGGCGAAGACAGCATGTAGCTGACGAACTCTAGACGAGCGAAGCCGTTATGCGAAACAATTGGGAAAACCGAGGTGAACGCAGCCTGCAGACCTTCCGGTTTGCGCTGCGCCGTTGGCACTTCTGCTTGCAGAAACGTGCTGAATGATTCAAGCTGGGTAGCCAGCAGGAAAGGTACTTGGTGAACGATGGGGCGCTTCGCGAAACTCTTGCGAATGCGCTTCTTCTCGGTGAAGGAATATTGCATACGATCTCCGAATCACGGCGGGCATTGTTGTCGAGGCGGGATACCTTGATGTGACAACCCGAGTGTTCACCGACTGAGACCCGTTGGCCGTCCGATGGCTTGAACGAGCCTAGAAGCTTGGTGGTTGGCCGCTACCAACCGCTGGCTGACGGCAGCGGATGCCTGTGTTGCCCGCTACCCGACCAAACTTGCCTTCTGCAGTCGCTTCAGAAGACAAAGAGAAGCGCCAGTCGATCTTGCCGAACGACGATTCTCTTTGGCTTCTGGGTGGACATTTTTGCCGATGCAAGCATGCAAAAACGTCGTTCCCACAAAGCACAAAAAGGCCGGCGGTGGGAAAACCGCCAGCCTTCGCACAGCGTGCTGAAAATTACTTGATTTCAGCCTTCGCGCCTGCGTCTTCCAGCTTCTTCTTGGCTTCTTCAGCAGCAGCCTTGGGCACCGCTTCCTTCACGGGCTTCGGTGCGCCGTCGACCAGGTCCTTCGCTTCCTTCAGGCCCAGGCCCGTCAGTTCGCGAACAGCCTTAATCACTGCAACCTTGTTGCCGCCTGTTTCGGTCAGAACAACCGTGAATTCGGTTTGCTCTTCAGCAGCAGCAGCGCCGCCGCCTGCGCCTGCGGGACCAGCAACTGCAACAGCGGCAGCCGACACGCCAAACTTCTCTTCGAACGCCTTAACCAGCTCGTTCAGTTCCAGAACCGACATCGCGCCTACGGCTTCGAGGATGTCTTCTTTTGCGATTGCCATTTGAAATACTCCTAAATTGAATTCGGATACAGCCAGCGATCAATTACGCCCGACCGAAGTGCGTCGATGCACTGCTTACGCAGCCTCGCCTTGCTTCTTTTCTGCCAGCGCGGCCATAGCGCGCGCAAAGCCAGAAACAGGCGCTTGCATGACGAACAACAGCTTGGAGAGCAGTTCTTCGCGGCTCGGGATGTTGGCCAGCGCTTGCACGCCTGCCTTGTCCATCACCTTGCCTTCGTACGAACCAGCCTTGATGATCAACTTGTCATTGCTCTTGCCGAAGTCGTTGACGACCTTAGCAGCAGCAATTGCATCTTCCGAGATGCCGTAGATCAGAGGACCGGTCATCTGCTCAGCCAGCGGAGCAAACGGGGTATCTTCGACAGCGCGACGCGCCAGCGTGTTTTTCAACACGCGCAGATACACCTGTTGCTCACGCGCTTTCGCGCGCAGCTTGGTCAGATCGCCAACCGTGATCCCACGATACTCGGCCAGAACCATGGTCTGAGCTTTCGCGACTTGCGCCGAAACCTCAGCCACTACGGCCTGCTTACCTTCTTTGTTCAGTGGCACGGTTAACCTCCAGATTCGATGCACTGGGCATATGCTTCGTGCATCGCGTTCAACAACGGCGTCCGACCAGTCAGGAGTATTTCAACCATCCGAAGTCCGCATGGCTGCGGGAATCAAACGGCATCATCACTTCAAAACTTTTTCGGGTTCGCCATCTGCGTTGGCTTGAATTAAGGAAATGCCCGACTACTGCACTTCCACCAACGGTCTTTGACAACCGGCCGCTCGATTCAGACTGCAATCTCGCGACCGCCCAAAGCCCTTAAATCCGCCCCGACCTTTCGGACGAGGCGATTAAAACTTTACTGTGCTGCCAGCGTAGCCTGGTCAACACGTACGCCAACACCCATGGTGCTCGACAGTGCAATCTTCCGCAGGTACACGCCTTTGCTCGTAGCCGGCTTCGCCTTTTGCAGCGCTTCGACCAGTGCGCTCAGGTTCGAACGCAGAGCCGTCGGCTCGAACGATGCACGGCCGATCGTTGCATGGATGATACCGGCCTTGTCAACGCGGAACTGAACCTGACCCGCCTTCGCGTTCTTCACTGCCGTCGCGACGTCCGGCGTAACCGTACCGACCTTCGGGTTCGGCATCAGGCCGCGCGGGCCGAGAATCTGACCCAGCGTACCGACGACACGCATCGTATCCGGCGAAGCGATCACGACGTCGAAGTTCAGGTTACCGGCCTTGACCTGCTCAGCCAGATCTTCCATGCCGACAATATCTGCACCAGCTGCACGAGCCTGTTCGGCCTTTTCGCCTTGCGCGAACACTGCAACGCGAACCGACTTACCGGTACCTGCCGGCAGAACGACCGAACCACGAACCACCTGATCCGACTTCTTCGCATCGATACCCAGCTGCACTGCGACGTCGATCGACTCGTCGAACTTCGCGCTTGCGCATTCCTTCACGAGCGACAGGGCTTCATCGATCGCGTACAGCTTCTGACGATCGACCTTGTTTGCAAATGCTTGCAGACGCTTCGAAAGCTTAGCCATTTACACGCCCTCCACGGTGATGCCCATCGAGCGGGCGCTACCAGCGATCGTACGGACCGCTGCGTCCAGATCAGCTGCCGTGAGGTCCGGCATCTTGGTCTTGGCGATTTCTTCGGCTTGAGCGCGCGTGATCTTGCCGACCTTATCGGTGTGCGGCTTGCTCGAACCCTTGTCGATTTTCGCTGCCTTCTTGATCAGAACCGTAGCCGGCGGCGTCTTCAGGACAAATGTGAAGCTCTTGTCTGCGAATGCGGTAATAACGACCGGGATCGGCAGACCCGGCTCCATCGCTTGAGTCTGCGCGTTGAACGCCTTGCAGAACTCCATGATGTTCAAGCCGCGCTGACCCAGTGCCGGACCAACCGGCGGCGACGGATTGGCTTTACCTGCAGGAATCTGCAGCTTGATAAAGCCGACAATTTTCTTTGCCATGTTGATAAACCTCTTTAGAACGCGATTGCGTTCGGTGAGTAGTAGCGCGCCTTCGTCCTGCTTCTGACTACCGACGCTCCTCAACGGCCGTTACGCGGACCGTAAGCGCGAAAGACGAATCGCGCCGTCTGGCGCGATCCGCAAAAAACTTATCTACAGCTTTTCGACCTGGCCGAATTCCAGCTCGACCGGTGTAGCGCGGCCGAAAATCGTCACAGATACACGGACGCGCGACTTTTCGTAGTTCACTTCCTCGACGCTGCCGTTGAAGTCCGTAAAAGGACCATCCTTCACGCGAACCATCTCGCCGACTTCGAACAGGGTCTTCGGGCGCGGCTTTTCCACGCCTTCCTGCATCTGCGACATGATCTTCTCGACTTCCCGCGGAGAAATCGGGCTCGGACGATTGCGCGCACCGCCCACGAAACCCGTCACCTTCGCCGTGTTTTTCACGAGGTGCCAGGTTTCGTCTGTCATTTCCATCTCGACGAGCACGTAGCCCGGAAAGAAACGACGCTCTGTCACCGATTTGTGACCACCCTTCACCTCGACGACTTCTTCAGTCGGAACGAGAATCTGGCCAAACTTGTCCTGCATGCCAGCACGCTCAATGCGCTCTTGAAGCGCACGTTGCACGCTCTTCTCCATACCGGAGTAGGCGTGCACCACGTACCAGCGTTTTCCACTCGGGGATGCCGGAATATCACTCATATCATTTCCAACCCAGAATCGCCGAGAAAATCGCCCACTCGATGGATTTGTCACAAATCCAGAGGAACACCGCCATGATCAGTACAAAGCCGAAAACTACCAAGGTCGTTTGGCTGGCTTCTTTGCGCGTCGGCCAGACAACCTTGCGAACTTCCTTGTACGAATCTTTGGCGAATGCGATAAAACCCTTGCCGGGCGCTGAGAGAAGACCGACTGCGACGCCTGCGATCAGCCCGACGGCCAGAGCAGCTCCGCGGACGTACCACTCTTGGCCATTCAGCCAGAAGAACCCCACGAACCCGGCCAAGACCAACAATACGCCAGCGACAAGCATCAGCTTGTCGCTGGAAGTATTAACAGTTTCGACGGAAGGATTCGCCATAACACCTTAACGAGCATCGCATGCGACGCGAGAGTTGGCAGGGGCAGAGGGAATCGAACCCCCAACCTTCGGTTTTGGAGACCGACGCTCTGCCAGTTGAGCTATACCCCTAAACCATTGGGGTCGGCAACATTGCCAACCCCGAAACAACCGATCAACGAGGACTAGCTGGCTTACTCGATGATCTTGGCAACGACACCGGCGCCGACGGTACGGCCACCTTCGCGGATGGCGAAGCGCAGACCTTCTTCCATCGCGATCGGCGCGATCAGCTTGACCGTGATCGACACGTTGTCGCCCGGCATCACCATTTCCTTGTCCTTCGGCAGCTCGATCGAGCCCGTCACGTCCGTCGTACGGAAGTAGAACTGCGGACGGTAGTTGTTGAAGAACGGCGTGTGACGGCCGCCTTCGTCCTTGCTCAGCACGTACACCTCTGCCGTGAAGTGCGTGTGCGGCGTGATCGAACCC
>NZ_WHNP01000125.1 GCF_009362735.1 Paraburkholderia franconis
GATCACGGCGCTGGGCTGGCCCTGCCGTCCTTGCGCCACACGGATGATCGAGCGCAAATCGCAGACCATGTTCTCAAAGCAGCCTGCCTGAAGCCAGCGCTGGGTCTGCTGGTACACCAGTTCCCACGGAGGAAAGTTGTTGGGCATCATTCTCCATGGCGCACCAGCACGTACGATCCAGCGCAACGCGTTAAACATTTCTCGCAGTTCGTACTTGCGCTGCGGTGCTGCTTCATCCATCAGCGTCAGATACGGCGCCGCGAAGCTCCACTCTTCGTCGGACACGTCTGTCGGGTAGATGCCAGGGCTCGCTCGCCGCCTCGCCATTTTTTGTGGTCGCAGCATCATGTCGATAGCTTGCGCCGCGAGTCCGATTAGCACACAGGGCCGCGCCGTGCGTCAACGGGCGTGCTACCAGCATAAGATGCTAGAGCGTCACAAGTTCCGGAGATCCTATGTCCCGAGTCGACTGGCCGAGCTATTTCATGCAAATGATCACCATAGCCGGCCCGCTGGAAGTACGCTGTACCTAAGGCGCGCCCTGGCGGGTGACTTGAGTCAAGTCGGCGGCCCACGAAATTCCATACCACGTCGTGCTAAAGGGCCGGGCCAGTATCGAGGATCTGGAAGCAGGAACCACCAGGGAACTGGTGGGCGGAGACATCGTGCTGTTGACTCGCGGGTCAGCGCACGTGCATGGCAGCGGGCATGCATCCGGTCCCACCTACAACCGCCAAGGCTCGGTCGGATGGACGCTCAGCCAGAACGATGGCGATGGCGAGCATCTGGACATGTTATGCGGCCAATTTTTCATCGAACCGCCCCATGACCGGCTGATTCGCGATTACCTCCCGACGAATCTGGTGGTACAGGCGGCCGGCCAGGCTGAACAGGGGCCCGCATCTGCGTCGAACCACCTGGCCAGTCTCGTAGCACTGATGCGCGAGGAGTCCGCCAGCGACAAACCGTGCGGGCTCGCCATCCTCAACGCCCTTTCTTCAGCATTGTTCACACTCTCGCTGCGCGCGGCGAGTGAATCGGAGCAGGCCCCCGCAGGTCTGCTCGCGCTTGCTGGTCATCCATGACTGGCCCCCGCCATTTCCGCCATGTTTACCAATCCAGCGCGGCCGCGGAACCTGTCTGGCGAGAGCAGGCCAGGAACAGCGCCTGCCTTGAGCGTCGCACAACTCAAAATCAGGCACCAGGTGACTCCACGATACTCGCTTCGCAAGCCCGATCACCGTGCATCAAGGCTGGCACCTAAAGCCTTTCGGACTAAGCTAATACCAATCGATTTTTCGACTGCACTTCTTCCGGTACCGCGAAGTGAATCGCCTTTCTTGTCGCTTCCGGAAATTCGCTTAGCGGTGAATTTTCTATACGCACGTATAGTCGCGTCAACACGCCGGGACGTCTCGTACATGGGTAAACTTGTCCCCCGAAAAGTCAGCCGCAAAAAGCTACGTTACGTCGATGTGCGGGTCCCGATTCATTCTGTCAGGTTCCGCGTAAGATCAATCTATAATCAAATCGAACGCAAGTGAACAATCTAAACGAACTTCTCCGCTATCCAATCGTTCGAGGCTTCTCCGGTTTAATGCCTCGTTCACTTATTGGGGCCGCCTTCTTGATGGTGCTCTCATTCGCCGCACCGAGGCTCGCTCGTGCGGATCAGTTTGGAGTACAGGTCGCCGGCGGCATCGCAAACAGTCATGACGTGCACGAGAGTAAGGTAGATCTCGGAGGCGTGTGGGATCCACAATGGTCGTGGTGGGCGATCGGTGGCTGGCACTTCACCGCAGTGTTTGAAGGGCATGTTGCTTACTGGCACTCGAGCACGGCCGATGTGCATGACAACGTTTTTGAATTTGGCGTGACGCCGGTCCTCCGTTTCATCAAAAGTAGTGGAGCGACTCGCCCTTTTGTTGAGGCTGGAATCGGCGTCAGATTGCTTTCACATCCCTCAATTTCCAGCCACTACACGATGTCGAGCGCTTTTCAGTTCGCCGACATGGTCGGCGTCGGAGCAAGCTTTGGCGGCCGCCAACAGTATGTGGCCGGCTTTCGCTTCCAGCATCTATCTAATGCGAGCATTAAAGAACCAAATCCTGGCATCGACTTCGAGCAGCTGTACGTTCAATACAATTTCTGACGACTTCGGTTGGAGGTCCGGTTGCTTCAAGGCGGATGTTTGCGAGACTGTCGAATGTAAAGTACCGTATATACCGATGAGCCAAGATCCTCTCTTCCTTTGAACCCGACTGGTTGCGATAATCTTTCGGAGCGCACGTGCTCGACGAAGTGAACACACGTACCCGAAGGACTAGAATCTTGGCGACGCGAGCTGCACCCTCCGTCTCTCAGCTTGACCTGAACAGCCTGATGACTCTCCCGAAAGTTCAAGTGATCAAGCTTTCAGAGTGCCTTGTTAGCCCCGCTTTCAAACTCATTATCAACGGTTCTACCGCGCCGGGCCTTCATGACACTCTCTCTCGCGCAGGTAAACTTCACTTAACGAACAGACCGTCCGTGGATTTGAAGCCCACACGCTGATTATCGTTTCGCCGAGGTGCCCGTTGGAACTCGAAGTGCCCGCTTCCAATGACTCGACCGCGCTCGCTACCAGCGTCTTCGCGGAGAGCGAAGCGCACGTGACGCGCCACGTCTGGCCGCCCATCTCGCAGCTATAAGCGCATAGATCCTGTCAGGGAAATTTCCGCCGTTATGATGGTCTAACATGCGACGCCGTCCACACCTGATCTGAAAACGAAGATAGCGGCGGATTCAATGTGTTCTAACATAGCCCACCCGCGGCCTATTGGCCCTCTGGCGCGTAAGAACGTAGTTCAAGACAAAGGATTGTTCCCCCGGCGGAGCCCGACTTTACCCACACACGCCCCCCTTGAGCTTCTATGATTGACCGGCAAACAGATAAGCCCATCCCCATATCGTCGGGCCGCGCCGTCGGAAGTGGTTCAAAAATGCGCTCGAAGTCTTCATTGTTCAGTGAGACACCATTATCTTCCACTGTAACGCGCACGAATTCTTCGCTGACTCGCTCAGACGAGATTAACAATTTTTTTGTCCGGCCAGACATCGAGGCCATTGCCCTCATAGCGCGAAACACCATATTGAGCATGACTTGCTGGACCCGCGCCTTGTCAGCGCATACCGCGGTACCGCGCACTTGCAAGTTGGTCGATAGTACGGCACCGTGCAGCTGCACGTCATGCTTTGCCAATGCCAGCACCTCCCCAATTGCGGCATCAAGATCAATTTTCGACATCTTGACTGACGGGGTCCGGGCAATCGCTTTTAGCCTGGCAGCGATTTCACCCGCCTTGACCGCCGCTTCGATCAACCCATATGCTGCGTCGCGTACCTCCAGCAAGTCGGGCTCTGCCCGGTCAAGCCAACGACGCATCGTCCCAGCATAGTTAGCGATTACACCCAATGGCTGACTGATCTCATGTACCACTGAGCCAGCCAACTCTCCGATCGCAGACGAGCGTAATGCACTTGCCAGCGCTGCCTGAGTCGCATACAGCGTGTTCTTCGCGTGTACTCGTTCCGTGACATCAGAAAGCGTCCCGAGAAAACCGGATTTCCCATTTCGGCTCACGATGGGTCGGCCAGCGACTTCAACGATACATTCAGTGTCCTTCGTCCGTAGCACCCTTGTTTCGATCCGAAAGGGAACAAGGCCTGACATCGCATGTTGTAATTCTTCAGCCACACGACGTCGATCGTCAGGATGAGTTAGCGCGATAACAGCGTCATAGGAGAGTCGTGAACCGTATCGCTTTACCCCGAGTATCCGCGCGCATTCTTCAGATCCGAAGAATTCGTCTCTCCTTACGTTCCAACGCCAAGTTCCAACCAGGGCAATCCGTTGGTCGTCTATGGCAGTAGCCAGTCTTTTTGGTGAAATTCGGTCGGCATCGAAACGCGCTCTCGCCTGATGAAAAACGCCCAAAAATGCCTTGTGCCTTTCGGTTGCCCGGCACGAAAACCTGATATCAGAGTGCTTAGTCTGATCGATGTTCGGCACGCACGCCGACGGAATCGTAGCTACCTTCACGTTCTTCGCACTCTTCCATGCTACACTGTGCCATTGGTTTTCGTAACGAACCCGCAAATCGTTGATGCAACCATCTGCCAATTGCTGATGAGAACGGCCAATTAACTGGCAGGGCTGCTTGCTAATGTCCTTAATCTGCCCCGCGTCATCATACAGAATGAGACCGTCGGTCGCGTCTCCAACAAAAACCCGCAAGTACTCCGGCGAAGTCGCAATATCTTTGCGGGGAGCTTTCTGATCTTTCAGACCGTTCGCACGATAGCGCGCTGTAGAACAAATAGTTTCCAGATGTTGTTCGACGATGTCGCGGAATTGAGAAATAAGCCGTTCGCAAACGACGTTATATCCATTTTCTCGACTGTCCAGAACACAAATGGTGCCGAACGGTTTTCGATCCGGCCAGAATATCGGTAACCCCAGATACGAAATCATGCGAAGCTTCACGTCTGGGTTGTCGCACCACTCCGGATCTAGGAGAGCATTATTCACCAGCAGGCGTGCTTGCGTATTGAGAACTCTTTCACAATACAGGCCAGAGTTCCAGATTAACTCACTATGACCCGGCGTATACGGATTTCCAGACGTATTGCTCGAAACTAACACTTCAATGCAGTCACCTCGTAAGCGCATTATTAACGCTGCAGGCACCTGAATGATGTCCGCCAGAACGTCGACGATGGATTGCCACCTATCGAGCGTCTCCGGCGGAATAATCGATTCACTTTCGACCATAAGGATTGCGCGCACTCGCGCGCCGTCAGAATTGGAGTTGCGCAAGCGAAGGTCATGTAAATCGCAGACGACTGCTTTTCACGACCTAAAATATTGTTCTTTACTTGCATTATTATCGACTTCAGTCATGCCCGACAGTCTCGCGTCAATGAAGCCATTGGCGCATTGCACTGACTCCGCCTTTCCATGTACATACAAATTCTTCTGTTTTTAGGGTTAGGGACAGGTCATGCGTCAGTCTCGTTCTATGGTACAGAGGTGACGCCAGTTTTGGGGAGGTATTCCGACTTCTATTGGTATCGTTAAACATACAAAGGTATATGAGCAAGACTGAGATCGGGAGTGAATGCACTTTATCCGCGTCAAGCCTCGAGCTCTACGGCGCGCAAGCTCGAACGAGGGCTCAAGTTACCGCACTGCGCGCTTTTTAGTAGCCTGCTGTTTTCGCCAAGCACTACGACAACTTCCACGTGTTCCAATCGCAGGTTCGATGTAATATAGCCGTCCCCATGCGCTGACCGAAAATAAATTCGAAAAAGTGAGTCTTGCCGATAGGTCTCGTCACTGTGTGAGAGGGGCATCTCGCGGAATTGCTTCCAGATGTTCGTGACCTATGGATGTCCGGCTCACGTCTTACTGCGTAATATCTGGCCAAGTCGGCGAAGCTTGTATCGGCAGCCTGCTACGCAGAATCCGCGGTTTCGAAGATCGAAACGTCGCCTGCGACCTGAATGCAACAGTAGCTCAGAACGAATCCAGCTTCGACGAGATCAAAACGACGGCCGCACCACAGATAGTGAATAGCGGCCCAACTCCACTCCAGTTATCCGATGCGGTGGGACCACAGTCGGTTTAGAACCTGATGTCGCCGTCTGGGTGCGATCGTCGGAACCGGAATATCCATACGTCATCTTTTCCTGAGTTAGTTGAGCCCTGACATCGTCGTTGACCGTTTGCGGTGTCGATTGCGCGAACGAAGGCGCAGTCGACAGTGCGATAGCGGCTGCGACGACAAACTGAAAGATTTTCATAATTTTCCTCCGGGAAGTGTCCTGTGCCTGATGTCTCGGGTTTCCAACGGAAGTTAGTGTAGAGCGACCTGTTCGTGAAATTGAGCACTACTGGAACAATTCATTGTTGTCGGTTTGTGCACCCGTAAACCATTTAGATATGAGCCGATACGCGATCACAAGGATCCCCTGTCGGCCCGTCTCAACGAACGACTTGTGAAACTCTCCGGACTTCTATCGCCTCTGTTACCGCGTAACGAGGAACGGCCATCGAGTCACACCTACAAAAAATTGTCTTTCTCAATAATCGCGAGCAACACTGCCCGGCACGAGCCGTTGAAGCAACACACGACGACCCCCAAACAAGATCGGCATTCCTTTCTGCGGCGACAGGAAACGATCCGTTGCCGCAGCGAGAAAACGCAAGCTATTGCGACAAACGCTCAGTGCCGATAGATGGCTGCCTTTCATCGGCCCGCAGTTTAAGCCTCATGCGCAGCTTAAGCCTCATGCGCGGTTTGGCGCATAGCCCGCAGTAGCGTCCGGCGCTATCGGCTTATCACCCGAGTGTTCCAACCACCCCCCGCCGAGAGCGTGATATAGGTCAACGATGCTGGTCCATCGCGCGAGTCGTGTGACTACCAACTGTTGCTCGGACGAGTAGAGATCGTTTTGTGCTGCGAGCACCGACAGATAACTATTGGCGCCGTTTCGATATCGTGCGTAAGCTAGATCAAAGCGGCGCCGCTGTGCGTCCTGATTGCGCCGAAGGGTCGCGATCTCATTGTCGTACGTCCCACGCGCAGCAAGACCGTCCGTGACCTCACGGAATGCTGACTGGACCGTTTTCTCATAGTTCGCAATCTGTATCTCTTTGAGAACGTTTGCTCGGTCCAGGTTCGCGATGTTCGCGCCACCCTCGAAAATCGGCAAGGCCACCTGCGGAGCGAAGCTCCAAGCCGCTGATCCGGCTTTGAAAAGGTCCTCCAATGTCGGACTTGCCGTGCCGAAAGCTCCCGTGAGAGAAATTCTGGGGAAGAATGCGGCCCGCGCCGCTCCAATGTTCGCGTTAGCCGCAATCAGTTGCTCTTCGGCCGCCATGATGTCGGGGCGACGCGAAAGTAAATCCGACGGCAACCCCGCGGGAACATCCGCGAGCAGATCCTGGGCGTCGAGTGACAACCCAAGCGGCAGATCGTCCGGCAACGGTTCACCAATTAGAAGCACGAGCGCGTTCTCGGCTTGGGCCCGAGCACGGGCTTGCGCCTGGAGATTCGCCCGTGCATGGTCTACGACACTCTGCGCCTCCCTCAGGTTAAGTTCAGAGCCAACCCCAGTGTCGAACTGAAGCTTCGTTAACTCGTAGGATGCTTGCGCCGTCGATAGCGTATTTTTCGTGACAGTCAGGAGGTCATCGTACGCAAGCAACGTTAGATATTCGTCGGCAACTTGAGCCACAAGCGCAATATGGACTGACTTTCTCGCCTGTGCCGTTGCGAGATATTGCGCAAGGGCTGCACCGCTCAAACTCCGAATGCGTCCCCAGAAATCGATCTCCCAAGACGTATTTAAGCCAACGGTATAATCCCTGGAAACGGTTTGTCCAAAAACTGCCAGATCCTTTGGCGCGTGTCGTACGTTCGCCCCCGCCGAGGCATCAATTACGGGAAATGAAGCAGCCCGCGTTATGCGGTACCGCTCGCGATCGGCGTCCACGTTGAGAACAGCCACGCGCAAATCGCGATTATTGCTGAGAGCGATTTCGACAAGTTTTTGCAGTCTCGGATCGGCAAAGAATTCGCGCCATCCAATATCGACCGCAGCGCGCTCCTTCGCACTTCGATCTCCACTGCTGTGATCTGGCCGCGTCGCATACACTCCACCCGTGGGATATAGGTTTGAGGTTGGCGCGGTAGGACGTTGATACGCTGGAGTCATTGTGCAGCCTGCCGCCATAAGCGTTCCCGCTACGATGGTTAGGGCAAGGGGTCTCATTGAGGTTCTCATTGATTTGGTCGTCACTATGGGTGGGCGCTTACTGCTCATGCTCCTCTATGGTGCGCATGGCCTCATCGACACCACCACCCTTACGACCGAACATCGTTCGCACCTTCACGTAGAACATCGGAATCAGGAAGACCGCCAGGAACGTCGCCGTCAGCATCCCGCCGATCACGCCTGTCCCGATCGCATGCTGACTAGCGGATCCGGCGCCATTACTAACGGCAAGCGGAAAGACGCCAAAGATGAACGCGAGGGACGTCATGATGATAGGGCGCAGCCTCAGGCGCGCCGCCTCAAGCGCCGCATCGACCGGACTCATCCCCTGCTTATCCTGCAGTTCGCGCGCGAATTCGACAATGAGAATCGCATTCTTTGCTGACAGCCCCACCGTCGTCAAAAGACCGACCTGGAAGAACACGTCATTCTCAAGACCTCGGAGTGTGGTGGCCAGCAGCGCGCCGATCACGCCGACCGGCACGACCATAATCACGGAGAACGGAATCGACCAACTCTCGTATAATGCCGCGAGACAAAGGAACACAACAAGAATCGAGGTGCCGTAGATGATCGGAGCTTTCGAGCCAGATTGAACTTCCTGGAACGACAATCCAGTCCACGAATGACCGATACCTGCCGGCAGTTTCCTCGCGAGCGCCTCCATTTCCGCCGTAGCCTGCCCGGTGCTTTTTCCAGGCGCAGCCTGGCCCAAGATCTCGACAGACGACACACCGTTGTAGCGTTCAAGCTTCGGAGAGCCGTACGCCCACCCGCTGTCAGCAAAAGTGCTGAATGGCACCATCGTCCCGGCGTCGTTACGTACATACCACCGACTCAGGTCTTCTGGCGTCCTTCTGAACGGCGCGTCTGCCTGCACATAAACCCGCTTGATCCGACCGTCAGCGTCGAGAAAATTGTTCACGTATTGCGAGGCCCACGCGATAGACAAGGATTGGTCGATCACAGACGGCGACACGCCAAGCGCTTGTGCTTTCTCCCGATCGATATCGACTCGATACGTGGACGTGTCGTTTAGGCCGTTAGGGCGTACTAGCGAAAGTACTGGATCCTCGGAAGCCATACGTAACAGTTCGTTTCTGGCATCCATCAGAGCCTGGTGTCCGACGCCGGCGTTATCCGTCAATTCAAAGTCAAAGCCAGACGCCGTACCCAATTCACGGATCGCAGGCGGGTTAAATGGAATGACCTTTGCGTCCTTGTATTTCGCGAAGTGTGCGGCCACGCGCTGGATCAACACATGAACGCTCTGATCTGCGCGCCGGCGCTGTTCAAAGTCTTTCAGCTTCACGAACGCAAGACCCGCATTTTGAGCCCGGCCGGCAAAGCTGAACCCATTCATCGTAAACACCGAATCTACGACGTCCTTCTCGCTCGTCAGCAAGTAGTCGTTGATGTCCGAAAGCGTCCGTCCCGTTATTTCTTTCGTCGAACCAGGCGGCGTTTGCACGATGACGAACATGTACCCCTGGTCCTCGTCTGGAAGGAACGACTTGGGCAACTGTATAAAGAGTGCAGCAACACCAGCGATAACCGCCAGGTAGATCAGTAACCAGCGCCCAGAGCGTCGGATGACGTGATGCACACCGCCTTGGTACTTGACGCGACTAAGATCGAACATCCGGTTGAACCATCCGAAGAATCCTCTCTTTTCGATCTTATGACCCCGTGGAATCGGTTTTAAGATCGTCGCGCAAAGTGCCGGGGTCAAAATCAGCGCGACGAGCACCGACAAAACCATTGCCGATACAATAGTCACAGAAAACTCTCGATAGATCGCGCCGACAGATCCACCCGAGAGTGCAACCGGAACAAACACAGCCGACAGGACCAGTGCGACACCAATCAGCGCGCCCGTAATCTGTCCCATCGCCTTGCGAGTCGCCTCCCGTGGTGATAGCCCCTCTTCCATCATCACGCGTTCTACGTTCTCGACGACCACGATCGCATCGTCGACAAGCAGGCCGATCGCGAGCACAAGTCCAAACATCGACAGCACGTTGATCGAAAAACCCAGCACGTTCGCGATGCCAAGTGTGCCGAGTAAAACAACGGGTACGGCAATTGTCGGGATCAACGTTGCACGCAAATTCTGCATGAACAGGTACATCACCAGGAAAACAAGCACTATCCCTTCGAGCAGTGTCTTGACGACTTCCTCGATAGATTTATGCACGAACGGTGAGCTGTCGTACGGATAATGGACCGCCAGCCCGTGCGGAAACGAGGCCGAAAGTTCCGTTACCTTCGCTTGAATTGCGCTGACCGTCTGCAGTGCATTAGCACCCGGCGCAAGCTGAATTCCGAAGCCGGCGGCTGGCTGCCCCTTGAACTTCGTATCAAAACTGTACGTCTCCGCGCCCAGCTCGATTCTAGCCACGTCTTTCAGACGTACCTGAGAGCCATCCTGATTAACCCTCAACTGGATGTTGCCGAATTGTTCTGGTGTTCGGAGAAGAGTGGCTGCGGTAATGGTGGCCTGCATTACAGTGTTCGTTACTGCTGGCGTGCCCCCAATCTGCCCGGCCGCAACCTGCACGTTTTGATTCGATATCGCATGCGTAACGTCCAATGGCGTCAGCGAATAGTTGGTCAGCCTGGACGGATCGAGCCAGATCCGCATCGCGTACTGCGAGCCCAGCAAACGTGTCTGGCCCACCCCGTTGATGCGGCTAATGGGATCAAGAACATGCGACGCAACATAATCCGTTAAGTCGACGTAAGACATGCTCCCATCATCTGATGTGAACGCGATCCATAACAGATAGCTGCTAGTTGATTTCGTGACCTGCAAGCCCAACTGCTGCACGGCCTGAGGTAGAAGCGGTGTCGCAAGTGATAACTTGTTCTGCACCTGGACCTGTGCGATGTCCGGGTTTGTGCCGGGCGCGAACGTAATCGTAATCGTCGAGCCGCCCGAGTCATCGCTGCTCGACGACATGTACAGCAGGTGATCGAGACCGCTCATTTGCTGCTCGACGACCTGGGTCACCGTACTTTCGACGGTTTGCGCGGAAGCGCCGGGGTAATTTGCCGTGATCTGGATCGCAGGCGGCGCGATTTGCGGATACTGCGCGACTGGAAGCTCGACGATGGACGCTACACCTGCAAGCATCAGGATAATCGCAATCACCCACGCGAAAATCGGGCGATCGATAAAGAACTTGGACAATTAACGCTACTCCTACTCAAACGCCGGAGGCTGCAGATTGTGAGGCGGGCGCACCTGGTGAAGGGCTGCGTCGGGAGGCAGGTTCCGCGGAAGGCCTGATTACTGTCGTCGCATCGGTCGCCGGAACAGCCTTCACGGTCATGCCTGGACGCACTTTTCCAGTACCCTGCACGATCACTCGATCACCGGGCTGCAAGCCGCTGTCGACGACCCAGTCAGCGCCGTACGTGCCGGCCGTGACAACTGAGCGCGCAACCACCTTGTTATCGGGTCCAACTACCAGTGCATTCGCGCGCCCCTTCTGGTCATGCGTAACACCAACCTGTGGTACAAGAAACGCATGTTCGTCGATACCTTTCTCTACACGCGCCTGGACGAACATGCCAGGCAGCAGGATGCGATCCGGATTCGGAAACACCGCCCGCAACATTACCGAACCTGTAGATTGGTCTACGGTCACGTCAGAGAATTGCAAAACGCCCTTGTGCGAATATTCACGACCGTCTTCAAGAATCAACGTGACTTTGGACGCGTTGGGACCATATATCTTTAGACGCCCTTCCTGAATCTCGCGACGAAGCTTGAGTCCCTCGAGGCTGGCTTGTGAGACATCGACATATACGCGATCGATCTCCTGAATGGTATCCATTAAAGTTGCCTGACTCGCCTGAACATATGCGCCTGGCGTAACCTGCGATACACCAGTGCGACCTGTCACGGGTGAGATTACGTCGGTGTAGCGAAGATCGATTTGTGCCGTTTCCACTTCGGCCTTTGCTGCAGCAACATCGGCGGCAGCTGCTCTCTCCGCGGAGACGGCATTCTCGTAATCCTGTTCGCTAATCGCACTCGCCGCGACCAGCACTTTGTCCCGCTTTGCCAAGGCAGTCGCGGTAATAAGACTAGCTTCGGCCTTGGCAAGAGCGGCCTTTGCGGCATCTACCTTGGCGATGTAGGGAGCGGGATCGATCTTGTAAAGGCATTGACCTGCCCTTACCTCACTTCCCTCAATAAAGTCGCGGCTAAGTACAATCCCGTCTGCTCGCGCACGCACCTGTGCCACCAGATACGCGCTAGTGCGTCCCGGCAGCTCGGTGAAGATGGGTACTGGCTGTGGATTGACTGTCACGAAGCCAATCTCCGGTAGTTGGGGGCTTGGCGCGGATTCCTTTTTTCCGCACGCTGACAATGCAATGACAGAAGCCGCAATCGCGGTTAATAAGTGAAAAGGATTTCTAGTACGCATATGAAACATCTCGTCAGAACGGTCGTATCCTGGTTAGCGCGACCACACAAGAGCATCTCAAACCCGCTCAAATCGATCGTTTTCATGGGAGCAAAGTTGGTAATGGCGCGAACGAACAGACGAATCGCGCGATGCGGTTTTCAGGAAAGCTTTTCGATGGAGCGAATGGAACGCGTTTTTTATCTTCGCCCCGAAGACCGCCGTCCGAGCAACGGACTCAGCGTCCGTTCGCGTACCCAAGCCGCTATCGTGATCGGGAAGTCGTTTTTGGACCGCTGGAAGCGCGAGTAATGCGTCAAGCAAATTCCGGAACGCCCATCGTACTTCGTACCGGAAATGTTCTAAAAAAACCAATCCGTGCACGTCGCCTCTCGCACCGTGTTACCCAGACGCCGCACCAATGAGCTTTTCGACATCCAAACCATCCGTGGTAGACATCGAACCTTCCTATTGATCCGGCAATAAAATATTGAAACTTTGAGCGCAACACATGGTCGGAAGTGTTATGGAAAAAATCGACTCCCGAACCTTGCCGATGGCGGCACTGAATGAACGCCGTCGCCGCGCGGTGAAGATGCGCATCGAAGGCGTAGCGTTGAAAGAGGTGGCGCTGCGTTGCGAGATGTCGCCCACGACGGTGATTGCGGCCTGCAAGGCGTACGAGGCGGGCGGCTGGCGTGCCGTGGATGTCGGGCCTCGCGGTCGTCCGTCGGGTACCGGACGCAGCCTGAGCGCAGATCAGGAG
>NZ_WHNP01000126.1 GCF_009362735.1 Paraburkholderia franconis
TACTACGATCTTGGCCACGGTTTGTGCTCGTACGAATTCTTCGATCAGTGTCCGCACCGCATGGCTTGCGCACGTTGTGACTTTTACATTCCGAAGGAATCCTCCCGCGCCGACCTGCTCCAATCGAAGACTGGAATGATACGGATGCTGCAGGAGATACCGCTGACCGATGATGAACGTGCAGCAGTGGAAGGCGACCAGAAAGCTATAGACCGTCTACTCCTGCGACTCAAGAACACGCCGACGCCTGATCGGCTCACCGCCCCAAATAGGAAGAAACAAAGGTAGAAAAAGCCCTCAATTCCATATAATCACCGCCAACCAGCCATTCTCGGGCTGGAATGACGTGTTTCCTGATCCCGGCATGACCGTCGCTGCAATCGACCGGCTCGTCCATCATTCGACGATCTTCGAGATGAATGTCGAAAGCTACCGTCGTCGCACCGCCAGCGACAAACAGAACAGCAGGCGCCGACAATCATCCGGCGACAATCAACAACAAGGAGCGACAACCATGACCGGATAACGACCGACAATCATCCCGGTCGACCGGCCAAGATGGTTGTCGGTAAACCGGCCGTGCTGCTTGACGCTGTCCACTTCGGATGGCTTAACCGCTTTCGRCGCCTGGCACGYGAYTACGAACGCTTGCCCGAAACRCTSGCTGGKCTGCATTTTGTCGTCTTCGCCATGCTTATGCTTGTCCAYGCAATYCCRGTACTTCAAGGTGCCTAACACCGTCTAAGGGTACAAGGTTGACGAGAAGTCACCTCTGACCGCGAGACATTTTCAACAGGGTTTGTAACGAAGCGGAAGATTTATGATTGATTCGTTATCCGACGTCATTATGGTCTCCATCCAACGGTGCGCCAGGCCCATTTATTGGTTTGGAGGAACTCGGGAGTCCGGCTGTCGATTCATGGGTACGTGCACAGACCGACCGCACCATGGCGATGTATGGACATACAGCAGATGCTGACGCACTAACCGAACGAATTGTCGATGTCGCAATGGCCAAGGATCGCATTACTATGTGCGCGCGCCACGGTGACTGGGGCTATAACATCTGGAACGACGAACAGCGTCCCCTCGGCTTCATTCGGCGCACACCATGGGACGCTTGGGTTGAGAGTCAACCACGATGGGAGACTGTGTTGGACATCGATGCGCTTGACCTGAACCGGCGAGACGGCGACGACATCCGGTGGGTTCTGGTTGACTTCGCGCTGATCTATCCAACGTACGATCGCGCGCTGGTTCGGCTTTCGCCCAGCGGCTCCGATGCCTGCATTGTGCGGGAGTTTGATGTCGAATCGCGCACATTTGTGAAGAACGGATTTGAACTACCTGAACCTGGTCACCACCGTGTGGCATGGATCGACCGTGATACGGTATATGTGGGGTGAGATGACAGCGCGGTAAATGGGGCTCCGGCAGTTACGGTCGCCGGCTGCCCACGACAGGTGCGCAGATGGGGGCGCGGAACCGCGATTGCGGAAGCACCGATCATCTTAGAATGCGAGCCCGGCGACATGTCGATAATGGCGTTTTACGATCCGATCCATGCGCGTCATCGCGCATCACGCTCAGCCACGTTTTACAGCGCGGTGCATTATTGGCTTGACGAGAAAGCCAACGAGTGGATGCAGTTCGATGTGCCATCTGATGCGAGGATTTTTGAGTGGAACGAATGGCTGTTCATTATGCCGCAGACCGACTGGAATGTCGATCCGACGATATATCGCGAAGGATCTTTGATCGTTATTCGATGTGATGCGTTTCTCCAAGGTGACCGCCAATTTTCTCTGTTTTTCGTACCGTCGGAAACGGAAGTATTATCAGCAGTGCAGTACACAAATAACTTGCTGATCGTCACTTACAGGAGCGCGAGCGTGTCGCACATAACCCTCTGGCGTCCCCCGGCCTCGTTCCATTGTACGTAGGAAGCGACTGCGCTTTCGTTGCCAGACGGGAGCGAGGTTTCGGTGACGGTGGTCGACTGGACACGCGACGATACTACATTGATTTACGTTGACCACTTTCTGACGCCGCCGACACTGTATCTCGCCGATCTCGCTTCTGGTTCCCCCTGGCGGTTGCTTCAACGGCTACACGCAACGTTCGATACAACGGGACTCGTCGCACTGCGCCGACATGCGACGGCATCTGACGGCGTGCGGATTCCCTATTGGATCATTGGTCGCGAGTCGGATCTTCAAGGCAACCCTCGACCTTGTCTTCTGTACGGATACGGCGGCTACCGAATCCCGGTCGATTCGCCACGCTACCTGGAAACCGTTGGCTTCTCATGGCTCGAACCCGGCGGTGTTTATGCGATCGCGAGTATCCGGGGCGGAGGAGAATTTGGCCCTGCGTGGCACCGGGCCGCGCGACGCGAGAAACGCCAGGTGGCATTCGACGATTTCACTGCCGTGGCCGAGGCATTGATTTCCTCCGGCGTCACCACTCCGGAACGGCTTGCCATCAGGGGCGGAAGCAACGGCGGTTTGTTGACCGCAGTGTGCATGATCCAGCGTCCCGAGTTATTCGGTGCAGTTATCTCGGAAATGCCTGTACTCGACATATCTCGCTTTCATCTGCTATTGCAGGGTGCTTGGTGGGTCGACGAGTTTGGTAACCCCGACGATCCAAACGATTATCGGATGTTGATGGGCTACTCACCCTATCAAAACATAAAAGAAGATACTTGCTATCCGCCGGTTCTCTTCACGTCCTCCTCCACAGACGATCGTGTGCACCCAGGCCATGCGCGCAAGATGGTAGCGAAGATGCAGGCCCTCGGACACGACGAGGTCTGGTACGTGGAACATCGCGACGGAGGGCACAGCGCTGGCATCGAACCGGAAGCGAAGGCTCGTGCTACGGCGACGCTGTTCGAGTTCCTGCGGGCGAAGATTGGCATATCGTGACGGCCCGTCGCGTCGACCTGTGCTGACTGTCATGAACGGGCGCCGATGCGCGGACGTAGCTGTGCTGAGGACCTGCCTTGTACGATCAAATGGCTATTTCAATGAGAGGCGTCTCCACCGCACAAGTGTCGACGGAGGTGGGTCGCGCGCATGACATTGAGTTATCGGCTCGCCACATATTGGCGAATACCCTTTTTCTATAAGGGTCGATCATCCCTGTCTCCATTGCAGAAAAAGTCAGCCGGTCCTGCTGAATTTAGCCGCAATGGCCCCAATTCGCAGCGTGTTGTCGGCTGGTAATCACACTTGAGACCTTCAGTATAGTATGCGATACCTTGATTGATGGCGCAGGCATAGTCGACATGCATCATCGGATTATATGAAGGCAGAAAAAACAGCTTAGTTGCGACGAAGACGGTCTGATCGGGCTTCACCGTATAACGGATAGATTGCCAGATCGGAGCACCGAACGGATCTTGAAAAGTCGGAGCACCGACGAGGTCGACGGTCGCGTGTTCGTCGGAAAAGCTTAAAGTCCCGTCCGCCATGGTCCAGTAGGCATTGATCTTCACCCCGCCACGCGTGCCGCTTTGCGAAGTCGTATCGCCGGCAGGTGAGCACTTCGTCAGGTCGGCCGCCACCGATACGGCAGCGCCCCGATTTAGTGCGCTTTCCACATCGGCGAGGCTTGGTAATTGTTTGGCCGGCTCTGCATGTCCCGATATCATTGGCGCGGCAATTAACGGCGCGATAAGGAATGTCTGCATGCAATGACCTCGCTGTTGAGATGGTCGCGGGTTAGCTGACAGGAAGCAGTCTGCCGCAATACGAGCTCAAAGGCGTTGATTTAGAGCAGAAACCGTGGGTATCGATCACAACGTCACGGTCACAACGGTTTCCCATGACTAGCCGCGTGGACCCTCAAGCTATCTGATTGCGCGCCTCCGGTTCAGAGGGCAGGTCAGCAGCACGTAAAGGCGACCGCTGTTATCGACGAACAGATCCGGAAGCCGTTCTTGGCAAAAGTGCTTAAGCACCTGCACTACCGCTCGACGTTCTCCTGATGTGCATGCGGTAGTACGTCGCGTATTCGCTGAGCATGCGGCATCTTGAACAGATGATGCCGAGCGCGGGACTGCGGCCGACCGTGCATCGCTGGGCCATGAAGCTGTTGCCTGCGCCGAGCGAACAACTGATGTCGATGCAGCGCAGCCTCGCCATGGCTGTTGGCCAGGTGAGGCTTGCGGTGAATCCTGCTGCTCGACACAGAGGTCTCGCGAGCGGAGATCATTACCGAATTGCGATGCGATTCGCGTTTCATCACAACGTGGCTCGCAATAAATATGGCTTGCAGACTTCTATCCAAATACTGCAGGACAATATCGACGAACCCGACAAAGCTGGCACAATACTTCTATATCCAAACGATCATAACGATCGTAAGGCGAAGCAAAACTAAATGCGCATACTTCGCAAATTCGACATGGTACAAACCTTGCTTTTTCTTGTGTGCCGATGGAGCGTTAAATGCGATCTACCTTCCTTATCGATTATTAAGAAACTTCTTATGGTTGCTCAACGATCGACCTTTTCAGTGGTACATGCGCCTGACATTCCGACGTTCACGCCTCGAGCGGCAGCAAAATTCGCAGAACTGATCACGCTGCGAGACGAAACACAGCTTTACATTCGTCTCCGCGCCGAAATGCGTGGCGCCGATGATATAAAGTATTCTATTGTGCTGGATGATTCAGTAGGCGATTCCGACATCGAGGTAATTACACAGGGCATTACCGTATTTATCGATAACGCCAGCTTGCAGCACCTCGCGGGCGCCCGGATCGACTACGATGAACGAGCCCTACACCCTCGCTTCGTGATCGATAGCCGGGACGCATCAGCCTTCTGCGCTCGCAGTAAAGCCTTTTCCTCGTGTCCTCGATGAAGTTGGACCGTGATAAAACGACAACCGCATTGCGTCAACGCCAATCAGGTGTTCGACTGGCACAAGCAATACCAGGAAGGCAGTCTGGCGGCGGTGAAGGCAGGTGAATCTGTTGTGCCCGCATCTGAGCTGGCCGCCGCCATCAAGGAACTCCAACGGGTACCCGGGAAGAAGACGCTGGAGGTCGAAATCCTGAAAGAAGCCGTGGAATGGGGTCGTTTAAAAAACCTGATTGCGCGCTCTGCCGTGGTGGTGAAGCGGATTCGTTCGTCTGACTGGCGCGATGGTCGCCGCGTCTGCGTGACTGACGATATCGGGTTGATCGAGGAAATTCAGGGGTATGCGGCGCACCTGCCAACCTACGGCTATCGGCGTATCTGGGCGCTGCTGCGCCGTAGTCGGGAACAGACCGGCGCGCCGTGCATCGATCACAAGCGCGTGTATCGGATTATGCGTGAGCACCAGTTGCTGCTGCGCCGCCCCGGCGTGCGGCGAGACAAGCGGCGGCATGACAGTCGCGTTGCCGTGGACCGCAGCAATACCCTCTGGTACTCCGATGGCTTTGAGTGCCGGTGCGACGATGGCACGCCGCTGCGCGTAACGTTCGCGCTGGACTGCTACGACCGGGAGGCGATTAGCTGGGCGGCCACGACCGGCGGGCATAGCGGAGATGTGGTGCGCGACATGATGCTGGCCGCCGTCGAACAGCGCTTCGGCACCACGCAGGCCGCTCAGTCCGTCGAATGGCTGACGGACAACGGCTCTGCCTACATCGACCGCCGCACGCGCAGCTTCACTCGCGAACTGGGTCTTGAGCCGCTGACCACGCCGGTACGTTCGCCGTAGAGCAATGGCATGGCCGAATCGTTCGTGAAGACCATGAAGCACAATTACGTCGCTAACGCACCAACGGCGCTCTCGCGTCTGGCGATCGCGTTTGAGCAATGATATGAACGCCTCCCACCCAGGCCGAGACGACGGCTTCCGGCCTATAGTTGGACTGCCAAGGAGTCTTGGTAAGCATCGGAGATCGATATGGCACTCACTCCAGTTGGGATTGATATCGTGAAGTCGGTGTTTCAGGTTCACCACTTAGACGCGGATACGGGCCAGGCCGTCAGCAAGACGATCAAGCGCGCCAGCTTCTTGCAATACTTCTCAAATCCGGTGACCTTGGCGATGACGTCGGGTGCTATCGGCTCTGTCGTGACGCTCACGTGGATCTCGGCAACAGGAAGCGTCGGCGCCGCCACACTGCACTGGAGCTCGCATTGTCCCTGGAAAACTACGCTCGAACGTGCCGAACAATGATGTACAAGGCCGCTTGGGCCGCCGCTAAACTGGCGCGTCTGGCGACCAGCGAAGCGAGCAAGGGCGTGTCGGTTCCAGTCTTCGCCTATCCGGACAAAGTCCAATGGGACATCCTGAGCAGGAGGGTCATCTCTGAGTTGCGCGAGTATCCAGCTACCGTGCACGACGCGCGTGAGTACGTCGAGTCTTTCCGGGAATTCGGCGATCTAACCGACATCTGTGAGCAGGTCGAATACGAATGCGCGAAGGCTGCAACGTCCGCTCTCGCGCTGGCTCGCACCACGCGCCGCCGGGAAGGCGCCGCAGCGTGGAAGCCGGGTGCCAAAGATTCAGCAATGGAGCGCGAGCTATCCGACTTCATCGCGAAGGTTGAAGCAAAGAGGAAGGCGTCGTTTGAATGGCTGGCGCAGTCCATTCCCGACGGGAGCATTAATATGCAGACGTTCAAATAGACATTGGGCGTGTGACGAGAAGCTGCCAAACCTAGGGGCATTTCGGCGCGCCGCATAAGTTCTCGCGGCGCGTACCGACACTAAACCAGCGTTCAAGAAGAAGCCCACCAAGCGGTGGGCCAAAATCCATATCAGGATGAGACATGGAGGAAACGTATTCAGTATAAACCCTCAGACCCACAATGCAAGTGCCGTCTGCCAGCAGCACCCGAGCGTGGGATTCGTCCGTCCCTGCTGGGAGTGCCGTCAACAACTGATATGCAACTGTTCAACAACGACAACCGTCTGACTCCCAGACGTTGTTGGCCCTAGGCTCGCAAGCACCGCTGTATGGCAAAATCCGCCTCTTATGCAGAATTCAGATACGCCCGCCAGGGCAGAGCAGCGGTGTCCAGCGACAAATGATCGCGATAACCACCCAAAACCGGAATCCGCGACGTCGTATTTGGGTACGGAGTGTTCAACGCATGGAACGTCAATTCCTGCTATGCTCTCCAAGCTATTCGCGGTGTTGAAGCGACTTGGGCCCTTTTCAGAACCTGAACTCGGTGAGGAACTCGCCCGCCTAGAGCGCGCAAGCTACCCGACCCATCCGCAGACGGAAGTTGGCTCATTGCATCGGCAGGAACTCTCACAAGCTCGCTATCTTCGAAATCGCTCTCAGATTTGACCATGCTTGTTCGAGCCTTCATGGCGATTTCACTCACCATGTGCGGAGATGACGCGCGCGTCGGCCGCGGCGATAAAGAAACGTGTGTAGTAGCTGCTATTTTCCGTGCCACTCGTTATGTTGAAGCGACCGATCCGTGCAATTTTCACTGGTTAAATCGACTACCGCCTCTTCTGCTCGGGGTCTGCATGCGTTGACCACGTGATCGAGCGTGGGTCAGCGATTGTGTTTTCGCCTTGAGAAAACAGCCCATCTTGCGGTGCGATGTTCGGGTCCTCTTCCCACGTCGCCTGCTGTGTGAATGTGCCGGTTTTACGGTTAAATTTCAGGTAATGATGGGCAGTCTTCCACTGCCAGTCCGATGAAGGGAGCGAAATGTAGTGGACGGCGTATTCCTCGTCCGTCAGATGTCCACGTACGACATAGACGCCGTAGTGTTCTTCGCCTTGCGAAATGATCTTGTAGACGCCATTGTCATAGTAATAGAGCGTTGCATCAGGAAATGGCTTCTTTTCATACATTTTCTTGTAAAAAAGCTTCTGCTCGAAGGTTGGATTGCCAAACTGAATCTCAATGAAAGGCGGACGAGCAGCGCTACTTTCTGCTGCGCACGCACTGACCGGTTGCATCGCTAACAGCGTGATCGACAAATACATTCTCCTCATTGAAAGGCTCCAGAAGTAGAACACAACTAACTAATCAACCATTATCGACAATATCTGTCATCACATCCGCATCGTGTCGCACTCGATATTCCGCGGAAAAGACGTCGCGATGAAGTAGCCGCGCCGGACGGGTTTTGAAGCGCGTCTTTGCTCCTAGCCTGGAGTGCCAAGCCGGATCGTCACCGACCAGTTACCGTAGCTATCCGCCACGACAGCCGAAATCCCAGGGAGCGGCGAAGATCGGGCACGTGATTGTCAAGTCCTGTGCCCGGTCTAATCTCCGAGACGAAACAGTTATTGGCTCATGGTCGCGAAGGGAGCGCCGCATACGCGGCTTCCGGGATTCTGGTACCTAATGTTCACCTTGAGCGTCAGCCAGAATACGCGGCCCTTAGCGCCCAAGCGACCTGCTACGCACCTCGCTCCTCAAAGAACTCGGCCAATGCCATGCACGATGGCATCGCTTCACTGTGCTTTCTCGTCATTCGACCGCTTTCTTGAGAAATACTTGCACGCAAGTTTTGCCAAAATATCAACGTGACATCACCCTCGCTCATGCGTGTTCTCCGAGCGAGTGACGGAAGAAATACTAACCGCAGTGAGACGCGTGATATAGGCTGATAATCTTTATGTTTATATGAGGGAAATTGATGATCCAAAACCGCGTTGTTTCATCGATTGTGTCCATGACGAAGATGTGCTGGCGCATCGAGCGTGACTATCAGGTTCTTAAACAGAAGTTCGGACTCGGCTACTATGAAGGAGATGGCTGGTGGCTCCCGGCGCACCCGATACGGACTCTCGACCGATTGCCGGACGACTTCTTCGTCGACGGCTTGAACGCGTATCGCAGATATCGGCAGGCCCACAATCAGCCAGCCTCGGTGACGTTGCCAAACAACCCTGGCGTGAGACGAAGGTCTTGCTCATCGACGCGCCCAGCCGATCCCTGTTGATCAGTCTGCCAAATAGGGACCAGCGGATGCTTCAAATTGATCTGTTCACGCAGTAGCTGCCGGCATGAAATCTCCGCCCGCCAGAGACATCGTGGGAACCATCAGCAGCACGTCAGGATTTGACAGATTTCTGGATGGATATGCGAGGTTCCAGCTATTCCCATAAATACCATTTCAGCTGACTGCGCCCATCGCAGTGGGCTTTCGTTTCGCGACTGTCCCAAACCCTATAATCTGGGCGCGCCAGCTACCGTGCTTGATGGGCGCGAAGCAGTGTCCGGCGGACGATAGCATCATGACGAAAGCCCCCCCTCCAAGCTACTTCTTTCCCCAGTCGTACACACGGTCATCCGCAGACGGCGGCTCTCGCGACATCTGTGAATTGCGCTAAAAATCGTGCAGCGTCGCGTCGGCCGCTGCGGCGATTTTGTTTTTCGAGTGGCTGGCGACGTGAGAGGCCGCGCCGCGTTGCCGTTTCCACAACTTCGCAATTCGGATGTTGAAGCCCGTGCGCGATTGCATGGGCGCCGGTGGCGACAGCGTGTCGCGAAACGGTGTCGACCATTAAAACGGCACGTCAGTCTCCCACAGGTGAGTGGCACGATGCCCACCATTGTCGTTCGCAGGGAAACGCGTGCATGGTGACGACAATTCGCGCAAGAGCCGACGAGGAACGACGGGACGAACCGCGCCGGTTAATCACGATGACGGCCACCATCGACCGGCATATGACCGGCAGCCGTTTGGAACTGCGGCACAGTCGCTGCACGTAGTTCGTTGAGGTATTCGCCGTACAGTTTGACGAAGTGGCACAGATAATATTCCGCCTTTTCGACTCCGCCCCATCTGTCAATTGCTAGCTCTAGAGCAATCTGCATCAAATCAGCGTGACCGTGGGCATTGTCATACGCAATGTGGTCCGGCGAGCCGTTCGTGAGAACGCGCCCCAACGCGCGATCCGCCGCTTCAGTAATGAGCTTGTTGTAGCGATCCGAATACCATTCGACAAACCAATCCCACACTATCGTCGAGAGCGGACCCTCGCGACCGATACTCAGATAGAGAGAGTGGATTAGCCTGTCAGTGCTGTGGAATGGCCGAACACAGTCAACGTGATCGGCCGACAAGCCAAATCTCTCGATGTCACGAAAAAATAGTCCATGGCGTCCGTATTTCCCTGCGAGGTATTGCGCGAGAATCTGCGCGAGCATGTTGTCCTTGTAGCCGAGCTTGTACAATGCAAACGCGTCGACTTCGTTGTTGAGCCGGTTCTGTAGCACGGTTTCGACCAGGTGCCGGCGATAGTATTCACTGTCAATCCAATTGCCACGGTGGAATGCCGCAGTTTCAGGCGACGTGGCAAACATCTGCTCCATTGCCTGCTCGGCGACTTGCTCTAGATGAATGCGATCGTTATCTGCCGTCATGCGGCCCTCCTGATTAAAGCAGGAGCGGAAATGGCAACGCGAAGCGGTACGTTGCTGAAGCTTCCTCGACTCGGTGAGCTAAGGAAGCCAGCTGTTTTTGCGAAGCAATGAAGCACCCCGGAACCCTTGAGACTCACCATCCACTGATGCGCGAAGCCGCTTGCAGTCGCTGCCTGATGAGAAGGCGATACTGTTAAACTCCTCTCGACGGCTACAGGAGAAGCCGGTATTTGCGAGCGACCTCTCGAAGCTTCAAGGAACGCTTTCCCCCTCGAATCTTTTTTCCGCTGATTCGGACCGGTTAGATGTCCCTGCTTGTAGTGCGGTCACACGCGAACCCGTTGAGACGAGCCAGCACTGATACCGCCCACCACTGCGCCGATGCATGCGCCAACAACACACAGCGTTCCGACGATCTGCGATCTGCTTATCGGCTGTGCGAGTACGAGGAAGCCGATCGCTGCCGCGATCGCAGGCTCGGTGCACATCACGACCCCGAATGCGGATGCGCTCATCCGGCGCAGGGCGATTACTTTGAGTACGTATGGGACAAGCGGCACCAGGACTGCAATATACGCGGCATTGACGAGTTGTCCCGCAGGCAAATGTCCGCCGCTCAGCAGAATACCGAATGGTCCGGTAACGACGGCGGCTGCGATCAGGGACGCAGTAAGCCCTTCCAGCCCATCAAACAGCATGCCGACGTGCTTCTTCAACACGATGTGTGCGACCCAGCCGAGCGCCGACCCAATCGGGAACACCAAGTCAATGGGGCTGACCACCCACATACCGTCCTGCCGAGCTAGCAATAACACGCCTGCCACTGCGAACACCGGCCACATCAGCCTTCGGAGCTTGCGCTCGCCGAATGTCGCGACCGCGATCGGCCCAAGGAAGCTGACGGCCACTGCGAACACAAGCGGCACACGGCGCACTGCCTCGAAGAAGCATAGTGTCATACACGCCGCTGCGCTGCCAAGCGCGACCGCGGCCGCCCAGTGCTGGCGAGAATACGTGTGCAACGGCGGCCGCACGATGGCCGCGAGCGCTACCGCTGCGAAGCACAGCCGCAGCCATGTTGTGCTAATGGTTCCGTGCTTTATCGTCGTGGACAGCGACAGCGCGGCGCCGAGTTGAATGCTGCACATTGACGCGACGGCGAACATTGGCGCGATGGCGCGCGAGAACGGCACGGACGTTCTCGATAACGCGTATTTGGCTTGTTTTGCGTTCAATTCCTCGCTCATCCATATTTCCCGCGTGAGTGAAGAAACGATACTAACCGCAGGTATATGCGTGGTATAAGCTCGAAATCTTTATGTCTGCATGAGGGAAATTGATGATCCGCCATCTCGCCGGCACGCTGCTGCGTACCGGCGTGACGGTGGTTGAAGCCGACAGCGTGAGCACGCGACAATCGCGCTTCATCGCACCCAGGCTGCCGTCAGCATGGCCCTTCGCCGTCTTGAAGCGAATTCGGCCAACGCCTTCGAACGTTCGCCGCGCAGCATGAAGGCGACTTCGGCGGGCAGCGTGCTACTGCCGTATGCACTCGTTTGCGCGCCGCCTCGTCCATTTTGGCCATTTACCGATCCCGGACCATGTTGGTGATCGTATATCGCATGAGCAAACGGCCAGTTGCAATGGAATTGGTATTTTTCAACAGATGCAAGCGTGCTGTCGAGTTCATCGAGCGTGCCGTCGCCGACCATTACAGCGGGCAGCGACTTGATGTTGGACTTCACCCTACAGTCGGGCTTGCCCTGTTCAAAGGAACCCAGATGCTTGGCGCGGCGCTTGGCCATCTTTTCGGGGTAGGCCTGCAGCACTTCATCGATCAGGGCCTTGTTGGCGGCCTTGCGTTCTTCAACCGTCGCGGTCATTGCATATCCCATAAGTAGAGAATGTCATCGCCGGATCCGGCCGCCGGACGGCGACCGTCGTCCGGCATTCGTCAGGCGGTCAGCTCGGCCGCCTTTTTTCCGACCTGCGACTCGTCGACCTGCACCATGATGCCTTTCTCCATCAGCAGGTCCTCGAGCTGGTCCATCGTGATCGGCGTCGGAATCACACCATTGCCGCCGTTGTGATGAATCTTCTCGGCAAGCGCGCGATACTGGCCCGCCTGTGCACTGTCCGGCGCATACTCGATCACGGTCATTCGCCGCAGTTCCGCGTGCTGGACGATGTTGTCGCGCGGCACGAAGT
>NZ_WHNP01000127.1 GCF_009362735.1 Paraburkholderia franconis
TTCCCGAATGCCCTGTGCGCCTTGCCGCGCAATGCGCTTGCGCCACGTGCTGACCGTCTGCACCGATACACCGAGCTCTCGCGCAATCACGGTATTCGAGTGTCCCTCATGTGCCCACAACGCAATCCGAGCCCGCATCACATCCCGCTGCGGGGCCGTCTTCTGTGCGATCAGCGACAGGAGTTTCTTTTTTTCTTTCTTCGTCAGCTTCACTGACGTTGCATGACGGCCTCGGCTCATCCCGACATGATAACCAAGGCGTTTAATTATTCAACGTATTTAAGGGATGTCATACTAGTATGAACCCCACATGACGAACGGCCGGATTTCGGCCCCTACAGGAGACGCAATATGCGGAACATCGCAACGGCAGCGCGACGGATCGCGTCCATCGGAGAAACGGCATGACGCTCAGCGCGAACCTGCCCGTCGTCGCGCTGACGCTCGGTGACCCGGCGGGCATCGGCCCCGAGCTGATCGCGAAGCTGCTGGCCCAACCGAACATAAGCGCACGCGCCAACCTCGTGCTGATCGGCGACCGGTGGCTCTGGGAAGCCGGGCAGCGCCTCGCCGGCGTCAACGTCGACGTGGAACCGGTCGCGTCCCTCGCTGACGTGCGCAACCGGCAAACGATCGCGCGTCCCGCGTTCGTCGAAATCGACACAATCGACGCGGCGCAGGTCAGGGTCGGCCGGGTCGGCGCCGAGGGTGGCCACTCCGTGCTGGGCGTGCTGAACGAATGCATGGATGCAGCGCTCGCGGGCGACATCGACGCAATCTGCTTCGCGCCGCTGAACAAGCACGCGATGAAGCTCGGCGGGCTGCGTCACGAGGACGAGCTGCATCACTTCGCCGAGTATCTCGGCGTAACCGGCTACTTCTGCGAATTCAACACACTCGGCGAGCTGTGGACCGCGCGGATCTCGTCGCACATTCCGCTGAAGGACGCGGCTGGCTACCTGAGCGTCGAGCGGATCGGGCAGGCGGCCGAGCTGATCTACCGGTCGCTGCTCGCGAACGGCGTGGCGCTGCCAAAGGTCGCAATCGCCGCGTTCAATCCGCACGGTGGCGATGGCGGCAGTTGCGGCCGCGAGGAAGTCGACATCATCGCGCCCGCGGTGCGGGCGCTGCAGGCGCGCGACTGGCCGACGGCCGAACCGTTCCATGGCCCGTTCCCGGCCGACACGATCTTCCTGAAGGCGCAGGCGGGCGATTACCAGGCGGTCGTCACGATGTACCACGACCAGGGGCAGATTGCGATCAAGCTGCTCGGCTTTTCACGCGGCGTGACCGTGCAGGGCGGCCTGCCCGTGCCGATCACGACGCCCGCGCATGGCACCGCGTACGACATCGCGGGCCGCGGTGTCGCCGATGTGGGCGCGACCTGGCAGGCGCTGCAGATCGCCTGTCGGATGGGCGCCGCGCACCGGCAGCAGGCGATTTCCGCGTGACAGGCGGGCCGGTGACGCCCGATCACGCCACGCAAATTTCGAATCCGATCGAAGTAGAGGAGACACCGCAATGAAGATCAAGTCCGTCCGCGCACGCGTATTTCAATGGAAAGGCAAGACCGTGCCGCCGCAAGGCAATTTCTGTTCGAACGCGATGGACGTGCTGTACGCGCCGCAGGAGACGATGAGCACGTTCCGCTTCCATTCGTGGACGGTCGTCGAAGTGGAGACCGACGACGGTATCGTCGGTCTCGGCAACGTCGCGCTCGCGCCGCAGGTCGCGAAGCTCATCATCGACGAGTATCTCGCGCCGCTCGTGATCGGCCAGGATCCGTGGGACTACGAATACCTGAACCAGCGGATGTACCGCGCAACGCACGCGTGGGGGCGGAAAGGCATCGGGATGGCCGCGATCTCGGCCGTCGACATCGCGATCTGGGACGTGCTCGGCAAGAGCGTCGGCAAGCCGGTGTTCAAGCTGCTCGGCGGCCGCACGAAAGAACGGATTCCCTGCTACTACTCGAAGCTGTACCGGACCGACCTGAAGGCAATGCAGGCGGAGGCGCAGAAGTTTCTCGACCAGGGCTTTCGCGCGTTCAAGATGCGCTTCGGCTACGGCCCGGCGCACGGCCAGCAGGGCGTCGTCGAGAACCTGAAATCGGTCGAGGCCGTGCGTGAGGTGATCGGCTACGACAACGATCTGATGCTCGAGTGCTACATGGGCTGGAACGTCGAGTACGCGAAGCGGATCCTGCCGAAGCTCGAGAAGTTCCAGCCGCGCTGGCTCGAGGAGCCGGTGATCGCCGACGACATCGACGGCTATGCGGAGCTGAACCGTCTGACGAGCATCCCGATCTCGGGCGGCGAGCACGAGTTCTCGTTGTACGGCTTCAAGCAACTGCTCGACCGCAAGGCCGTATCGGTCGTCCAGTACGACACCAACCGGGTCGGCGGGATCACGATGGCGCACAAGATCAACGCGCTGTGCGAGGCATACAGCGTGCCCGTGATTCCGCACGCGGGGCAGATGCATAACTACCACCTGACGATGAGCACGCTCGCGTCGCCGATGAGCGAGTACTTCCCGATGTTCGACGTCGAGGTCGGCAACGAGCTGTTCTATTACATCTTCGACGGCGAGCCGGTTGCCGAGAACGGCTTCCTGCAACTGCGCGACGACGTGCCGGGCCTCGGCCTGAAGCTGAAGACCGAGTTCCTCGACCAGTTCGAGATCGTGGAGTGATCATGGCCGCACGTTATCAGGGCGTATTCCCCGTCGCGCCGACGATCTTCACCGAGAACGGCGCGCTCGATCTCGACGGCCAGCGCCGCTGCCTCGACTTCATGATCGACGCAGGCTCGCAAGGCATCTGCATCCACGCGAACTACTCGGAGCAATTCGCGCTCGGCGACGACGAACGCGAGATGCTCACGCGAATCACGCTCGAATATGTCGCCGGGCGGGTGCCCGTGATCGTCACGACCTCGCATTTCAGCGCGCGAATCTGTGCCGAACGCAATCGTCAGGCGCAGGCCCTCGGCGCTGCGATGGTGATGGTGATGCCGCCATACCACGGCGCGACGTTTCGCGTGTCCGAAGCGCAGATCCATGCGTTCTTCGCCGAGGTGACGGCGGGCCTGCGGATTCCGCTGATGATCCAGGACGCGCCGGCGAGCGGCACGACGCTGTCCGCGCCGTTCCTCGCGAAACTCGCACGCGAGATCGACGCGGTGTCGTACTTCAAGATCGAGACGGCGGGCGCTGCGTCGAAGCTCCGTGAGCTGATCGCGCTGGGCGGCGATGTGATCGAGGGCCCCTGGGACGGCGAGGAGGGCATCACGCTGCTCGCCGATCTCGACGCGGGCGCGACGGGCGCAATGACGGGCGGCGGTTATCCGGACGGCATCCGCCGGATCACCGACGCGTACTTCGCGGGCCGCCGCGACGAGGCGGTGGAGCATTACGCGCGATGGTTGCCGCTCATCAACTACGAGAACCGGCAATCGGGCTTCCTGACCGCGAAGGCGTTGCTGAGGGCGGGCGGCGTGATTGCGTGCGACAAGCCGCGCGCGCCGTGGCCCGAGTTACACCCGCAGGTCCGCGCGGGGCTGCTCGACGCGGCGCGGCGGCTCGATCCGCTCGTGCTGCGCTGGGGTCGCTAACACGTCGCACGCTGAGCATTCGCGTCGCCTTGCGCACCGCCCGGTGCAGGTTCGAGGGGCGCGACGACGGCCGGCCTCCGCCAGCCGGAACCGGCCTCACAGGCGGTCGGCGTGAAGACCGACCTGGCCGATAACGATATTGGAGACACCATGACCATGCTGAACACGGCGACGCCGGCATACGAAGCGGACGACGCCATTCCCCGACGCCGGTGGCTGCGCGTAATCCCGCCGCTGCTGCTCGCCTGCATCATCTCTTACATGGATCGCGTCAACATCGCCTTCGCGATGCCGGGCGGCATGAACGCCGAACTCGGAATGAACGCATCGATGGCAGGGCTCGCCGGCGGCATTTTCTTCTTCGGTTACCTGTTCCTGCAGATTCCGGGCGGGCGGCGGGCGGCGCTCGGCAGTGGCAAGACATTCATCGCGTGGTCGCTCGTCAGTTGGGCGGTTCTGTCGGGGCTCACGGGGCTCGTCACGCAGACCTGGGAACTGCTCGCGCTGCGCTTCCTGCTCGGCGTTGCGGAGGGCGGGATGCTGCCCGTCGTGCTAACGATGGTCAGCCGCTGGTTCCCGGACCGCGAGCGCGGCCGCGCAAACGCGATGGTCATCATGTTCGTGCCGCTCGCCGGCATGATCACCGCGCCGCTGTCGGGCTTCGTGCTCGCCGCGTACGACTGGCGCCACCTGTTCTACAGCACGGCTCTGCTGTCGATCCTGTTTCTCGGCGTCTGGCTCGCGTTCGCCGATGACGGTCCGGAGACCGCTCGCTGGGTGTCGCCGCGCGAGAAGGCCTACATCCTCGACGCGCTGCGCGCCGAGCATGAGCGCAAACTGACGGCGGGCACGCCGGCTGTCACGTCGTTCGGCGCGCTGTTGCGCAACCCGACGATCTGGCTGCTGATCGCAATCAATCTCTGCTATCAGGCGGGCATCTACGGCTATACGATGTGGCTGCCGACGCTCCTGAAGAACCTGACCCATACAGGCATGGGCAAAATCGGCCTGCTCGCAATGATTCCGTACGTCGCGATGGTCATCGGCATGTTCGCGACGTCGTATCTGTCGGATCGCACCGGTAAACGGCGCCTCTTCGTGCTGCTGCCGCTCGTCGGCTTCGCGGTCTGCCTCGCGCTGTCCGTGCTGACACACGCGACGATGGCTTTGTCGTTCGCATTCCTGATCGGTTGCGGCTTTTTCCTGCAGGCAGCGGCGGGCGTATTCTGGGCGATTCCGCCGAAGCTCTGCAGCGTCGAGGCGGCGGGCAGCGCACGCGGCCTCATCAACGCACTCGGCAATCTCGGCGGCTTCTGCGGCCCGTACGCGGTCGGTGTGCTGACCCAGCACGTTAGCGCGGCGGCGGGCGTCTACTGTCTCGCGGTCGTGCTTGCTGTCGCCGGCCTGCTCGCGCTGACGCTGCCGAAGCGTTGCGAGGACTGAGACACGCATTCGACGAACCGAACGGACAACTGTGGCGCCAGCGGCGCGCCGCGGTAACAACATCGGAATATGGAGACTGGGACGATGAACGATATCCTGCTGCTGGTGCAGAAATGCGCGCACACCTTCAGCTTCTACGACCTCGAGACGAAGACGGCGCTCAAGCACATCGTACTGCCGAGCTTTCCGCACGAATTCACGGTCGATGCCGACGGGTGCTACGCGTATGTCGGCATCTTCGGGATCGAGACTGCCTGGACGCGCGGGCAGGACGGCGACCACCGCGTGGCCGAGATCGACCTGCATCAACGCAGACTGACACGGATGCTCGACCTTTGGCCGTACTATCGGCCGCACGGGATGGCGAGTGATGCTGCAGGCCGCCTCTATGCGATGAGCGAGGCGAATGACATGCTGCTCGTGTTCGACCGCCCGCGCGAGCAGGACGTGCCGAACATGGCGGTGCCGTCGGGTGGCGTGAAGACGCATCTCGTGACGCTGACGCGCGACGCGAGCCGCGCGTACGGTGTGCATCTGCTCTCAAACACGGTCACACAGTTCCATCCGCGTGACGCGACGGTCGTGCCACGCGCGGTGATTCCCGGGCCGCGCCCCGAAGGCAATGCGCTATCGAGCGACGAGAAGACTTTGTATGTCGCGAACAGAGGCGACGACACGCTCGTCGCGATCGATACCGGGACGATGACGTGCGGGCGCCGCGTGAAGACGCGCAGCGACCCGAACCGGATCTACCGGACGAGCGCACCCGACGGCCGCGATCTGCCGTTGCTGACGAACTCTGGCGAGCGGTCGATTTCGGTGTTCGACGCGGCACAGCTTGAGGAAATCGAGCGCATCGCGCTGCCGGCGAATCCGACCGCGCTGTCGTTCCATCCGGTGCGGCCCGCTGCGTACGTGTCGTTCCAGGATGACCACGTGCGCGAGCTCGATCTGCTCGCGTGGCGCTTCGTCAGAGAGATCGCGACGCTGCGCGAACCGGATGCGTCCCATGTTGTCATCGGCGGCCGCTGATCCGGGCGCGGACGATCGCGCGCTTGCGCTACCCGACGCGATCGTCGACGCGCATCATCATCTATGGCGCCTCGGCGGCGCGGTGCGCTATCCGTGGCTGCAGGACGCGTATGACCCCGCGCACTTCATGCTCGGCGACTACGCTTCGTTGCGCCGCGATTTCGACGTCGATGCGTACCGCCGCGCCGCGGGCGGGGCGCCCGTCGTCGCGAGCGTGCATGTCGAGGCCGAGTGCGCACGCGATGATGCGCTTGCCGAGACGCGCTGGTTGCACGAGATCGCGGCGCACGCGACGCTGCCGTCGGCTGTCGTCGCGTGGGTCGATCTGCTGGCCGACGACGCGGACGAACGGCTCGACGAACAGGCCGCGTATCCGCTTGTGCGCGGCGTGCGTTTCAAGCCGCGCACGTCGGCGGCGCCGGGCGGCGCGCTCGACGGACCCGGCACGCTCGACGATCCGCGCTGGTCGCGCGCGCTCGAACGGCTCGCCGCGCACGGGCTCGGCTGGGATCTGCGGGTGCCGTTCTGGCATCTCGGCGATGCAGCGCTATGCCTCGCCGACGGGCCGGCGGTAGACGTCGTGCTCGAGCATGCGGGCCTGCCGTGGGATCGCACCGAGGCCGGTCTCGCAGCGTGGCGGCGCGGGATGGAGGCGCTCGCCGCGTTGCCGCGCGTCGCGGTGAAGCTGTCCGAGTTCGGGCTGCGGGACGCTGCGTGGAACGAGGCCGAGAACGGGCGAATCATCGCCGACGCGCTCGCGATCTTCGGTGCCGGGCGCTGCATGTTCGCGAGCAACTTCCCGGTGGCCGGCTTGCGCATCACCTACCCGGCGCTCGTGCGGACGTTCGCGGCGGCGCTTGCGAGCCGCGGATGGAGCGCGGCCGCGCAGCGCGCCGTCTGGCACGACAACGCTATCCGCATTTACCGGATCGATTCCGGCACCACCCGTTTACACGACAACCCGACAGGACCATGACCCAGATCACCGGAGAGATGTTGATTGGCGACGCCGCCGTGCGTGGCACCGCTGCGACGCTGCACGCGTTCGACCCGGCGCGCGGCGTCGCGCTCGAACCCGCGTTCGGCGGCGGCGACGCGGACGAGGTCGATTACGCATGCCGGCTCGCGCAGGCTGCGTTTGACCGGTTTCGCGCGCTGCCGCTCGAGACCCGCGCGTGCTTTCTCGAGACGATTGCCGAGTGTGTGCTCGCGCTCGGCGATGCGCTGATCGAGCGCGCACACGAGGAGACTGCACTGCCGCTCGCCCGACTCGTCGGCGAGCGCGCACGCACGGTTGGACAGCTGCGGCTGTTCGCGGCATTTGTTCGCGACGGGCGCTGGCTCGGCGCGACGCTCGATTCCGCACAGCCCGACCGCGCGCCGCTGCCGCGCGCGGACCTGCGACTGCAGAAGATCCCGCTCGGGCCGGTCGCGGTGTTTGGCGCGAGCAACTTCCCACTCGCGTTCTCGGTCGCGGGCGGTGACACCGCGTCCGCGTTCGCGGCCGGCTGCCCCGTCGTCGTGAAGGCGCATCCCGCGCACCTCGGTACGTCGGAGCTCGTCGGCCGCGCGATCCGGGACGCGGTCCGCGTGTGCGGGCTGCCGGTCGGTACGTTCTCGCTCGTGCTCGGCGCGGGCATCGCGATCGGCGAGGCGCTCGTCGCGGACCCAGCGATCAGGGCGGTCGGTTTCACAGGCTCGCGTGCGGGCGGCCTCGCGCTCGCGGGTGTTGCCGCTCGCCGCCGCGAGCCGATTCCCGTCTATGCGGAAATGAGCAGCGTGAATCCCATGTTCGTGCTGCCGCACGCGCTTGCCGCGCGTGGCGCCGCGATCGCGCGCGGGTTCGTCGAGTCGGTGACGCTCGGTGTCGGGCAGTTCTGCACGAACCCGGGCCTTGTCGTGCTGCCTGACGGGCCCGACGCGCGGGCGTTCATCGATGCGGCAGTTCAGGCGCTCGCGGAGCAGGGCGCGCAGACGATGCTGACGGGCGGCATCGCGGCCACCTACGCACAGCAGGTGTCCGCGCGCGTCGCCGCAAGCGGCGTCCGGACGCTCGCGCATGGCATACAGAACGACGCGCGCAATGCCGCACGCCCAGCGCTATTCGCAACAACACAGCAGACATTCCTGGCGGACCGGCAACTCCAGAACGAGATCTTCGGGCCCGCGTCGCTGATCGTCACGTGCCGGGATCTCGACGAGATGATCGCGCTCGCGGAACATCTCGACGGGCAACTGACCGCGACGCTGCATCTGGACGAGGACGATACGGCGCACGCACGGCGCCTGTTGCCGACGCTCGAGCGCAAGGCGGGACGCATCGTCGCGAACGGCTATCCGACGGGTGTCGAGGTCGCGCACGCGATGGTCCATGGCGGGCCGTTTCCGGCGACGTCCGATGCGCGGACGACGTCGGTCGGCACGCTCGCGATCGAGCGGTTCCTGCGGCCTGTCTGCTATCAGGACCTGCCGGCCGCGCTGTTACCCGATGCGCTGCGCGACGGCAATCCGCTCGGCATCGCGCGGGTCGTCGACGGCACGCTCGGCACCGCGTAGGCGCGACATATGTAGCCCACCGTATGCAATGGAGTCCCGCCTGATTACGTCGGGGCCCCGTCCGATCTAGCACCACAAACCCAAAAAGAACTGGTATCAGCGCATACCGCGAGACAAAGGGACGAGACATGCAGACAGACAAGCATCAACGGCGCCATACGCTCTGGTTGCTGTGCGCACTATCATTCATACTCTATGTAGACCGCGTCAATCTCGCGACAGCCGCTAGCGCAATCAAGACAGAACTGGGGCTGTCAAACACCGGGCTCGGACTCGCTTTCTCGGCGTTCGCCTACTCATATGCATTTTTTCAGGTTGGCGGCGGCTGGATCGCAGATCGTTTCGGAGCGCGTAAGACTCTGATCGGATGCGGCATTATCTGGATCATCTCGACCTTCGCCACAGGCTTTGTCCATACGCTCGGTATGCTGTTCGTTGCGCGACTTCTGCTGGGGATTGGCGAGGGGGCCACATTGCCTGCACAATCGCGAGCGGTTACGCGCTGGTTTGTCGGCGAACAGCGAGGCATGGTGCAGGGCTTTACGCATTCGTTCTCACGCCTTGGCAACGCCGTGACTCCGCCGCTCGTGGCGCTTTTGATGGCCTGGCTCTCGTGGCGCTCCGCCTTTCTCGTGCTTGCCTTAGTGACGGCGATCTGGCTAGTCTGGTGGTGCGTCGCTTTTCGGGAGTTTCCTCACGAGGCCGTCTCGCAGGCTAGCCAGCGTGTCCAGAGAAAGGGCCCGACGCCATGGGGGCCGTTGTTCATGCGCATGTTGCCCACCATCTTCGTTTACTTCTGCTACGGGTGGACGGCATGGCTCTTCTTCACCTGGCTACCGACTTTCTTCCTTCATGGTCAAAACCTCGACCTGAAGTCCTCGGCGCTTTTCGCCTCCGGTGTGTTCTTTGCTGGCGTGGTTGGCGATACGGTTGGAGGTTGGTTGAGCGACTTCCTGTTGCGCAAGACTGGCCGCCTCACAATTGCCCGTGAGGGCGTCATCGTTGCAAGTTTCCTTGGCGCCCTGGTCTTCATTCTCCCGTTGCTGTTCGTGCGTTCGAGCTTCGGAGTGGCCCTTTGCCTGTCCGGCTCGTTCTTCTTTCTCGAACTGACGATCGGGCCGATCTGGGCCGTGCCAGGTGATATCGCCCCGGAGCACGCCGGTATCGCGAGCGGAATGATGAACGCAGGCTCTGCTGTCGCCGGGATTCTCTCGCCAATCATATTCGGCTTGCTGGTGGACACGACCGGCAGTTGGACCCTGCCGTTCGCGGGTTCCGTCGTCATGCTTCTGTTCGGCATCGTTGCGGCGCTGCGCATACGCCCGAACGTGACTTTGGAGACGAGGACGGTCGCAACGCAGGGACCGCTGACCGCATCATCGAGCCGTTGATTGGAAGCGCAAACCGAAAGTGAGGTGGGTGAAGATCAGGTCCCGATGAATTCACCGAGACAACCGCGATCGCAGTCCGCTTGGAGCAGCGTTCCCGCTTCTTCGGATCCTGATGTAGCCTGTTAGGTCGTCCTCGCCTCAGAACCAAGACCGCCCCCTCAACCACGACATCTCTATTTAGCCAGCGCTACGACATTTCAATCTGGCTTTGACAGGTATAATGATAAGGAATGCGTATCAAAATATCGATTGGCTTAGAAATGCGATTTTGGCGGCAACCTGATCACAATCGGCATGGCGGAAGACACGCGGTCCTGATCCACGAGGCGGCAAGGCGCGGCTTCGTCCATGACAGGCATCGATCAGTTCGTGTCTACGTCAACGGGAAGCAGGCCTTCGCAGCAAGCGACTTATTCGGAGACGCGCGACAACTGTCCAGAGACACGTGAAGCATGTTGAGGCGCGATGCGCGAACTAAGCAGTTCTTCTGCCCATCCTGCCTGCAACTAACCGTCAGCGACGTTCTTCTTCGTAGCCGGCTTCGCCAGCAATCCGTCAGCAGGGAGAGGGCGAACCGTGAGGAGCGTGCGAGGTGGCCAGGATGCCCCGTCTGCACGGCGCACGGTCATCTCAAGGTTATCCGTGATGATGGGCGCTGCCGCAGGCCTCCATGGCGACACGACTCGCAGGCCGGTTGGCGAAGAACGGCACAAGCTGGGCGCGTTTGAGTACCTTGCTGTGAATCGTGCCAGCATCTGGCTCGACATAGTGAATCTGGAAAACGCGCTTGGCCAGGTCGATGGCAATGGTTTTCGCGACGCCCGGTTCACTGAGGCAGGCGGTTGCGCGTCGGTCGTGCCGGGCGTCGCGCCCCTGTGTTTCGAGAGTGCACGGCGCTGCGAATCATCCGCTTAAATCGGCGCAAGAGCATCAAGCAATGCCTTGGCCTCTCGCAAGTCGGCCGTGTCGAAGCCCTCCGTAAACCAGCCGTGGACCTCGGACAGCGCTTGCTTCGCCTCCGCAATTTTGCCCTTGCGCTGCCACAGTCGGGCCAGACTTGACGCCGCGCGCAATTCCAGCGATCTCGCGCCCTGACGGCGCGCCACCGCGATCGCCTTGCTAAAACAGGTTTCCGCTTCGTCGCTGCACGCGGACAGGCAATCATCATTGTTCAATGCACCGAGCAGTATGCTGCCCTGGAGCCGATACAACTCCGCCTCGTAGTAGCGCTCCCCGGTTTTGTCCACGAACGCCATCGCCTCTTCGAGCATGCCGAGAGCAGTTGAGCCGTTGCCCGCGCACCGATAGCCGTCGGCCAGGAGGGCCAGAAAGTACGAGCGCTGGTCCTCGCCACCGGCAGCCCTGGCGGCGGCCAGGCCTTCGCGCATCTGGGCGATTCCCTCCGGGGGGCTTTCGCGCCCGGTCAGGGCCCAGCCCCGAAAATAGGTTCCCCACCCGAGCCACAATGGCAGCCCCTCCTCGGACGCGAGCGTGATGAGAGCATCGGCGTGCTCGAGGACTCGCGATGACTCTCGTCGGAGCTGATGCAACTCGGCCGCATAAGCCAGCGCGTTCGCCAGGGTTGGACCAAAGGCAAGCTTTTGTGCGAGGGCAAGTGCCTCGAGGTTTCGCTTGTACGCCTGATCGGGGTAACCCTGAAGCCACAAGGTCAGAACCAGGATGTTCAACGCCCAGATGCCGGGATCCAGCGCATGAGCAATGGCATGTGCCTGATGCTGCTCAGGGGCGTAGAGGGCAAGCGCCTGTTCCGCGTGGGTGCGGGCGGCGTCAAGCTCCCCCTGGAGGAGGAGGCACATACCGAGTGCGTCGTGTGCGTAACCGAACAAGGCCGGATCCTGGGCGCGCTGCGCCATGCGGAGCATCCGTTCGGCCAGTTCGCGCGCAGTGGCATACTCGGCGCGCGACACATAGTGGATCCTCAGTCCAAGTTGCACCGCGAAAAGCTGTGACGTCTCGCCGATCTGCTCGCACAATGCCAGCGCGCGGGTATAGGTCGCAGCTACCTCCGGCGCGCCATAACCTCTCACGTCCATCAAGGCCGGACCCAGGGAAAGCAGCAGCGTCAGTTCCCGATGCACGCGTGCCGGTGTATCGGGCAGACGCTTGAGTAACTCGAGCGCGACGCCGAGGTGGTGCATCGCGTCCAGGTGGGCCGCATGTCGAAGTGCCTGTTGCGCGGCACGATGCAGGTACTCCACGGCCTTCGGGATATTGCCGCTCAGGCCGTAGTGATGCGCCAGTTCGCTGCAGTAATCCGCGATGCGGGTCGGGAACAGCGCCTCGATCGCATGCGCGGTGCGCTCATGCAGTGCGCTACGGCGCTCCGTGAGCAGCGAATGGCCGGCGACTTCCTGGGTCAGCGCGTGCTTG
>NZ_WHNP01000128.1 GCF_009362735.1 Paraburkholderia franconis
GTACCACCGCGCGTTGTCCATGCAAGGTCTTGACGTTCTCGAATCGCTCCAGCAGCGCCGACAGCTCCGCTTCGATTGCCTGCTGAATCACTTGCCGCGCTCCGTGTCGCACCAATTCGTCCAGGCCCAGACCGACTTCCGATAGACCGACAACTGCTTTTTCCGTAAACTTGCTCATGGTGGATGGTTTGTTGTTTGCTGGTTTCCGACTTCGACAATCAGATTCTCAGCTGAAACCTCCACCGCCTTCAATCTCCCGCCTCAACTCCCCCGTACACCAGTTCCGACTTTAGCTCCTGTTGTCTCTGCACGACGGTCAGACGTGCAGGGCTGCGCGCGCAATCGCCGAGCACCGGCTCGCCGACGTGCGCCAGCGCATGCTGGATTTGTCGAGGCTGGAGGCCGCTCTGGCGACTCTGGTGCAGCGCTGTTCGACGTCAAAAGGAAAGATGTCGTGCCCGCTCATCGACACACTCATGGATGGGGTGAGTTGACCCAGTAAACACATTGGTCCTGGCGAGCCGGCTCAGCACGCGCCTCCGCCGACCGCGACACGTGAGGTGCAATCTTTTCGTCCTTCATACGTCCAACTATAAGGCTGCACTTCTCTCGGGGTAGAACGCAATGCTCAACATGATTCGCAGATTTCTGCTCGCGTCGAGCCTGCTACTCGCTGTCGTTAGCGCTTTCGCCGGCGAACAGGCGTTCAACCAGGCACAGTTCGACAGGCTGAACGCTGACGGGAAGCCAGGCATCGTCTACTTCCATGCGACCTGGTGCCCCACCTGTAAGGTCCAGCAGCCCATTGTGGACCGTCTGGCAGCGAGCCCGGAAATGAAAGATGTGACCATTTTCCTGGCTGACTACGACAAGGAAGTCGCCCTGAAGCGGGCATTGAAAGTGACCCAGCAGTCGACCTTCGTTGTCTTCAAGGGCGGCCACGAGGTCGCGCGCTCAACGGGGCAGACGCGCGAGCAGGACATCAGAAACACGTTTGCGAAAGCTTTGTGATGAATTTCACTGCGGGAACGTACGCGCTCGGGTTCCTCGCAGGAGCCCTGACGACGCTGTCACCGTGCGTGCTCGCCCTCATTCCCGTACTCGTTGCGTCGGCATTGGCAGTACACCGGCTTGCGGTTGTCGCACTCGCCGCTGGATTGGGTGCGTCCTTCTCGGTCATCGGCATTTTTGTTGCGACAGTTGGTGTGTCGTTGGGGCTGGATAACGACGTGTTCCGTCGCGTGGCGGCCGTGTTGATGATTTTCTTTGGGCTCGCGATGTTTTCCCGCCGGCTGCAGGTCGCTTTCAATCGCGCGGCCGCCGGGATAGGCGGTCCCAGCCAGCGCTGGCTGAGCAGGGTAAAAGGCGACACCCTGTCTGGCCAGTTCGCAGTCGGACTGCTCCTGGGAGCCGTCTGGAGTCCCTGCGTCGGCCCGACACTGGGTGCCGCAACCACGCTCGCCGCTCAGGGCCGGAATCTCGGCAAAATCGCGTTGCTGATGGGCATATTCGGCATCGGAGCGGGCCTTCCGCTGGCGATACTCGGCTTCCTTTCGCGGGCCTCGATATCGCGACTTCGAGGTCGACTGCGCTCTGCGGAAGCCGCCGGGAAAGCGGTTCTCGGGATGGTGTTCATCGCCTTCGGCGTGCTCGCGCTCACCGGGTTGGACAAGACACTGGAGGCAACGCTGCTGTCTGCAAGTCCAGCGTGGTTGACGGCCTTCACAACGTCGCTTTAGGGTACGCCCTGCACCGAAAGAATCAGTCAATTGCACCGCGAGTTTGGGCAAGTCCGAAGTCCCGGTATCTGCAGCGACGAGCCGCAGTATGTGTCGCGGCATGCACGCCGTGCGCTCTGGCGTCAGTTCGTCAACACCTGTCGCCCTGCGACTCCAGAGCAAACGCTACGGCCTCCTCGAACAACTGGTCGAGCGAACCAAATGCTGGGCTCGTTTCCGCAAAGACCACCCAGTGTCGTAACTGATACCTGAACAACCTGATCGAGCAGGACCATCGCCATATCAAATCCAGAACGAATGTGATGCTCGGCTTCAAACGGTTCAGAAGCGCCGTGGCGACGATTTCAGGCATCGGGTTGACGCATCGCATTCGTAAGGGCCAGTTCGATCTCGCGAAGCTCGGCCTTAAGGATGCCGTTGCGCCCGTCGTATGGAATACGGTCCTCCGCGTTCAATAAGGTATCCTTCCTATATGAAGACTTCTCAACCGGCTTACCTATTTGCACCAGAACCAGCCAACTGCGCGTTCGCCGGTTCAAGCTCCTCAGTGCTCAATTCGCCTGCTTCGCCGGCTTGAGGGGCGGTCCGCAACGATCTGTCGAGAAGGTCCCGCGGCACCGCCTGTTCTTGCCTCTCGCAAGCAACCCGGGCTGGTTCCTCGGGAAGCTCCGTCCTCAGCAGTTCGGCCTGCTCTAATGCACTCAGGGTTCGATAGTAGCGGCCGTCCACCATCGCATAACGGTTGAGGAGATAGACCATAAGCTCGGCCTCCGGCTCGAGCGCCCGCAACAACTCTCTCTGCTCAGAAATCTGGCGGCGCCAGGTTGCGATGAGTGCGGCGTTTGCCTGATGTGTCGCCAATTCGGCTGTGAGGCGCCGGTATGTCGCCAGCGCGTCGGAATGACGCTGATGCACGGTCGATTCCATAGCCCGCATCAGCGCGGTCGTTGCGGCGGTCTCTTGCGTACGGTGAACAGCTGCTTCACTCAAAAGCCTGGGTGCTTCCGGCTCCGTTCGCGCACGCTTTAACAAGCGGGTCATCCAATTCACAACCTATCCCTCGCGACGTTGAGAAGACGATTTAGCACAGTCGACGCCGCTGAAAATCCAGCCGCGGCACGCGGAAGTGGCTCCCGCGATGGCCGGTGACCCATGTCGCACGCTTTCGCGCGAAATCGCGTCGCGGGCTTTGTCCCGGTTATCGTGAGCTTCTCCCAGGCGACCGCCGTTGTTGCGCTATAACGGTGCACCATCCGACATCAAGGTCGACGACCAAGGCTTGATTTGGGCAACCGACGACCGTAACGGGACGTTGCTCGTCACTTCGGACGAAGAGGGTGGGGACACGCCACTCCCTTCGTTTCGAAATGCTCGGACCTATGCTGCGAAAGGCAGCAACCGGGCCAACTCCGGCCGTTGGCTCACGTCTCCGTGCGGACATTCGAACGTCGACTTCAGCCTGCGGATAGCGGATTCTCGCCGCTTAAGCACGCTTCTCGTACCCTCGCTACATTGCGTCGGGTCCGCGTCCGGCCCCGACCGCCCGTCGGCCGCCTCCCAAGCGCCACGGTAGTTGCCCCGAACGCCACCCCCGCCACCGCTCAGTAGGCCGCGCGCAGGGCCTCACTGGCGAGGGCGAGCCGCGACGCGATGACCTTCACCAGAAAGCGATGAAACTGCTGCGCAACTGCGGGGTTGTCTTGCTCGAGAGTGATGAGCTCGGCCAGTGAAAGCCTGCGCACGCGCGTCGGCACCTCCGCGAACGCGTCCGCGCTGCGTGGCTGCTGCGTGTACACGGCCATTTCCCCAACGACCGTGCCCGGGCGGCAAGCGCGCAGCCTCACCGACCGCCCATTTCCGAGCGGCAGCGAAACTGCGACCCGGCCGCGCTCGATGATGTACAGTGCATCGCCCGGCTCTCCGCAAAGAAACAGTGGCTGGCCGGCTAGCAGCTCATGCACTTCGAGCCTGGTGGACAGTGTGTTCAGCGCTCTGGCCGTGAAATGCGGCGCGAGCATCGCGTGGAGGTCGTCACAGTGCTTCGGCGCGAGCGCGCGTGACGCGAGCAATGTGTCTTCGACCCATTCCAGGCCCGCATCGAGCGTGTCGAATTCACGAATCCGCAGATTGAGCGTGCCGGTTTTAGTCAGCAGATCGCGCGAGCGCGGCGGCAGCGCGGTCAAGATCAAGTCCGCGTCCGTCGCCGCGCAGAGTTGCCGCAGCTTCACGAAGCTGTTCGATACCGACGCGTCTATGCCTTGAGTCGACGCGAAGTCGAGCACGACGAAGCGCACGGACGCCGGATCGCGCGCGGCGAGCCGCTCGCGTATGCGCTGGAGGATCGAATTGGCCGTGCCGAAGAAGAGAAATCCTTGCAGGCACGTTCCGCACACCTGTGTGCCGAGCCCGCGCAGCGATTCTGTCTCCTCGATGTTGCGCTCGACATTCGATGTCCGGGTGCGGAGGTCGAACTCCATGCGTATGCAACTGACCCGGCCGTACAGCAGCGTGAACATCACGCACGCGGCGACGACGCCTGCGACCACGCCGATGATCACGCCCCAGGCCGCGATCGTGCCGAGAATGACGAGCACGAGCAGGTACTCGTACCAATTGAGCTTCGCCCAAGCGCCGACAACCCACTGCTCGAGCAGGCGCAGTCCCATGAAAAGCTGGAGGCCGACAAGCACCGGCACGGGAAAGAGCGCGACGAGACCGGGCGATGCGGCAAGCGCGACGAGGCACGCGAGCGACGCGAACACGCCCGCCATCCGACTCGTCGCGCCAACGCGCGCGTTGAGCATCGAGCGATTGAACGACTGATAGCCGATCATTCCGCCCAAAAGCCCGCTCGCGAGATTGGCGAGGCCCGCGGCCCGCATCTCGCGATTGAGATCGACCTCCTCGCCCGTCGCCGCGCCAATCGCCGTCGAATTCATCAGGATTGTGACAGCCGAGGCCGACGTGACCACGAGACTTTCCGGAAGGTGTGCGGTAATCGCCGACCAGTCGATGCCGCCCTGCGCGAGCTGCGCGGTCAGGTGCAGCTCCGGAAGCACCGCGAGCCGCAGCGCCCCGCGCGGCAGCAGCAGCCCCATGCCGCGCGCTTCGTCGATCGACAGCCCCGCGGCGCGCAGCAGGACATAGAAGAGGACGATCCCGAAGGCCAGCGTGAGCGGCAGCGCCGCGACGTGCTTCCAGGTGCGCATCAGGATGGTCGCCAGCACGCCTACGACGAGCGCGGGAAGCCACGCGAGCCAGTGAAGATGCGTCAACAGCACGAGCGTCCGCCATTGCGGGGACTCGCCCGTCATCACGCGGAACGCACCGGCGAGGAGCAGATAACCGGTGCCGGCGAGGAATCCGCCGAGGACCGGGTAAGGCAGGAACTGCAGCGAGCGGCCGCGCCTGGACGAACCGATCGCGTAGAGCACGATGCCGGTCACGAGCGAACAGAGCGCGATAGCGATCAGCACGGTCAGGAGGAGGGTCTGCGGGGAGCCGCCGTCCGCGCGCACGCTGCTCGCGACGCCTGCCGCCACACCCGCGAGAAACGCCGCCGCATTGCTGTCGGGGCCGCCGATGTTCAGGCGCATCGAGCTCGTCAAAGAAATCACGAGCGCCGTGACGACACAACTGACGAGCGCGGTGGGCACGCCGAGCATTGCGTAGCGGGCGAGATCGGCGCTGAAGATCATCGTGCCGAGGCTCATCGCGTAACACAGCATGACGAGCGACGATATCGCCCCGGCCGCCAGATCGCCGGGCAGCTCCGCGACGCGCGAGCGCGGCGGGACGTCGGAGACGGAAACGGTCTTGCCCGGCTTCACGTGAATTCCAGGTGAAATGCGAAGGCGCGATGGGGAACCAGTATAGAGCCAGTATAGAGTCCGTATCCGTCCCCGATCGAAATCCTGTCAAACGCCATACGCGGGCTATGCGCGGTCCATGGCTCACGCCTACACTGGGTTCATCGGCACGATCCCCGACAGGCTTGGTGCCGTTCGCATCGGCAACCGGAGCGCGCTTTTCGTCTGCGCTTTGAGCCCAAGGGAAGGAAGCGGACCCGGGCGGCAGAACGGCGCGCCGCCCGGCATTGGATGCAGGCGGCGAACATGAATATTGAGCAATGGCTGCACGTCCTGGGTCTTGAGCAATACGCGCAAGCGTTCGCGGCAAACGATATCGATCTGTCGCTGCTCGCGCAACTGACCGAAGTGGACCTGAAGGAGCTCGGCGTGCAGTCGCTCGGCCACCGCAAACGCATTCTCGCCGCAGCCGCGCGAGACTCGGCGCCAGCGGCCCCGCCGGCGACGTTCGCCGTGGACACCACTGCCGACGAACGCAGGCAGGTCACGATCCTCTTTGCCGATCTCTGCGGCTTCACGGCGCTGTCGCGCACGCTCGATCCGGAGGAACTGCGCGCGCTGATCGGCCGCTTCACGGCGCTCGTCGACGGCATCGTGCTTGCCTATGGTGGCACGACCGACAGGCACATCGGCGATGCGGTGATGGCGCTGTTCGGCGCTCCCCGCGCGCACGAAACGGACACGCTGCGCGCGGCCCGCGCGGCGCTCGACATCCATGACGCGCTGACGCAGCTGAGCGCGCAGGCGGCGCGGACATTGCAGGCGCATATCGGCATCGCGAGCGGCGAGGTGGTCGCGGGCGCGCTCGGCTGCGTCGACGCGCGGGACTACACCGTGACCGGTAATCCGGTGAACCTGGCCGCACGGCTCCAGGTCGCGGCAGCGGCCGGTGAGACCTGGCTTTCCGATGACGTGGCGCGCGCGCTCGGCGACGCCGCCGTCTGCGACGCGAACGGTGAGCAGTGCTTCAAGGGCATCGACACGCCGGTGCGGACATGGCGGCTGCGCGCCATCGCGAGCGAATCGGCGAAGGCGAGCCAGAGCCTCTTCGTCGGACGCCAGGCCGAGCTCGAGCAGTTTCACGGTATCGTCCACGCATGCGTCGCGAGGCGGGCCGGCCACGTCGTCCATGTGCGCGGCGAAGCGGGCATCGGCAAGACGCGTCTCGTCGACGAGATGCGCCGCTACGTGCAGTCGCAGGGCTTCGCGATCCATCGGGGCCTCGTGCTCGATTTCGGCGTGGGCAAGGGGCAGGACCCCGTGCACGCGATCGTCGGCAGCCTGCTCGGCCTGCCGGCCGGCGCATCGAGCGAGGCGCGGCAGGCTGCGGCCGCGCGTCTCGCCGCAGAGGGCGTCGTCGAGGCCGAGCAGCACGCCTTTCTCCACGACCTCCTCGATCTGCCGCTCGCGGGCGAATGGCGAGCCCTCTACGACGCGATGGACCACGGCGCGCGCAAGCGCGGCAAGCAGGCGCTCGCCGCGAGACTGACCGACGCCGTGTGCAGCCAGGCGGCGACGCTCATCATCGTCGAAGACCTGCATTGGGCTGACCCCGAAGTCCTCGGCTATCTCTCGGCCTTCGCCTCGGGCATCGCGAACGGCCCGGGCCTCCTCGTGACGACCTCGCGCGTGGAAGGTGATCCGATCGATGCGACGTGGCGCGCGCGCTGCCGGGACACTCCGTTCACGACAATCGATCTCGGGCCGCTGCGAACTGACGAGGCCCTGAGCCTCGCGGGCAACTTCATCGACGCGACACAGCGTGTCGCGCTCGCCTGCATCGAGCGCGCGGGCGGCAACCCGCTGTTCCTCGAGCAGCTATTGCGCAACGCCGAGGAAGGCAGCGGCAGCGGCAGCGCCGTGCCCAGCTCGATCCGGAGCCTCGTGCTCGCGCGGATGGACCGGCTCGCGCCGCGCGACCGCCTGGCCTTCCAGGCGGCCGCCGTGATCGGTCAACGTTTCGACATCGCGTTGCTTCGGCGGCTCATCGACGATCCCGGCTACGTCTGCGACGGCCTACTCGCTAATGCGCTCGTGCTGCCGGAGGGCGAGGACTTCCTGTTCGCCCATGCACTGATTCAGGAGAGCGCATATTCGACGCTGCTGCGCGCGCGCCGGCGCGAACTGCACCGGCGCGCGGCCGACTGGTTCGCGCACGGCGACCCCACGCTGCACGCCCAGCATCTCGACCGCGCCGAGGACGAACGCGCGCCGCAGGCCTACCTGGCCGCCGCGGGCGCGCAGTACACGGCCCACCTGGTCGAGGCCGCGCTGCGCCTTGCCGAGCGGGGCCTCGAGATCGCGCAGACAGACGCGGACCACCACGCCCTAAGCTGTTGCAAGGGCGAGCTCCAGCGCGACCTCGGCGACATCGCGGGATCGACCGCCACTTATCGCGCGGCGCTGGCGGTCGCCCCCGACGACGCCAGTCTGTGCCGCTGCCAGCTCGGGCTTGCGGAAGGCCTGCGCGTGAGCGAAGGTCTCGACGAAGCGCTAGACCTGCTCGCGGCCGCGCAGCGGATCGCGGAGCGCGACGACCGGTTGGCCGAGCTCGCGAGCCTTCACTATCTGCGCGGCAACATCCTTTTTCCGCTCGGGAAGATCGATGCCTGCAGCGCGGAACACGAACGCGGGCTCGCCTATGCGCGACGCCTCGGCTCGCCGGAGGCAGAGGCCCGCGCGCTCGGCGGCCTCGCCGATGCCGCATACGCGCAGGGGCGGATGCGGACCGCGTTCCGCCATTTCAGCGATTGCGTGGCGTTGAGCCGCCAGCATGGGTTCAGCCGCATCGAAGTCGCCAATCGTCCGATGCAGGGCTTCAGCCGCATCTATCTGAACGATGCGCGGCAAGCGCGCGAAGACGCCGTTGCCGCCACGCGCGCCGCCGAGTTGATCGGGCAGCCGCGCGCGCAATTGCTGGGCGAGACGCTCGGCGTGTTCGCCTGCTACGAGCTAGGCGATGTGCAGGCCGCGCGGGTCCATCTGGAGCATGAAATGCAGGTGATCCGGCAGTTGGGCGCGCGCCGGTTCGAAGCGCAGAACCTGGAAATGCAGGGACGTGTATGGCTGGACGACGGATGCCGCGGCGAAGCGGTGAAAGCGCTTTACGAGGCGCTCGCGATCTCGCGCGAAGTGGGCACGCAGTTCTGCGCGCCGAAGGTCCTGGGCGCCCTCTCCCGCGCGGTCGACGACAACGACGAGCGTGCGCGGCTTCTGGCGGAAGGCGAGGACCTCTTGCGCCTCGGCGCAGTCGGCCACAACCACCTCTGGTTCTACCGCGACGCCATCGAAGCGATGTTGTCGACCCCCGATCCCGCCGGCGTGCTGCGCTACGTGGCGGCACTAGAGTACTACACGCGGCGCGAACCGCTGCCTTGGGCCGAGCTGTTCGCGGCGCGCGGTCGCGCACTCGCGCTTACCCTGCAGGAGCCCGCGGACGAAGCCGTGCGATGCGAGCTTGGGCGCGTGCGAACCGTGCTGCTGCAGGCTGGCTTTCGGCACTACCTGGCCGCAGTCGATGCAGCGCTCGCCGCTTGAGGCGAGCGTCACACCAGCGCCGCGTGTCTATCCGGGCGCTGTCACGTTGAGTTGTTCGCGACGCAATGACGGAGAGGGAGCCCGTGCTCTCAGAAAGCGGACGAACCTTGGGTGAGCTCAGTGAAGTGACGCCAAGCGACAAAGCGCGCGGCGAGCTGGTTGCGATAAAGGGAAGCGCGTAGCAAATGTCTCTTCAGCGCGAAGTGCTGCCGGATCGGGCCGAAGCTCGACTGGAACGCCTGGGTGTGTTGAGGGGATCTGGTGCAAATAGGTGGCGTGCCCGCGATGCCTCTTATAGATATGGATACCTTATCGATTGAAAAGGACAGCATTCCAGACAGAGGAAGCAGTGATGTCCGCAAGCGCGAGAGCGGTGAGGTCGAATTGCCCTTTGCGAATGCAATGCATCAACTCGATGCCCGAAATCGTGGCCGCGGCAGTTCTGAATCGTTTGAACCCAAGCATCACGTTCGTTCTGGACTTGATGTGACGATGGTCCTGTTCGACCAGATTATTGAGGTACTTCGAGGAGCGCACCTTCGTGTCCCCGGGAAGCAGGACATCATTTTTCAGCTCACGCACGGCCCGGTGCGACGCGGCACACCCATCGAGCGTGACCGTCTCCGGTGGCCGTCCCTGATGTTTGATTGCGTTGTTGAAAAAGGCTTTTGCCGCAGCCACATCGCGCTTTGCCCTGAGCATGCAGTCTACCGTCTTGCCGCCCCGATCCACCGCCCGATATAGATAAACCCATTTACCCCGGATCTTCAGATACGTCTCGTCAACCCGCCACGACCGTCCCGCAGGCGTGGCGAAACGATTCCAGCGCTTGACGAACTCGGGCGTATAGCGTCGCACCCAACGCAGGGTCGTCGTGTGAGCAAGCGACAACCCTCGCTCGGCCATCATCTCGACGAGATCGCGCAGGCTGAGTTTGTAGCGCAGATACCAGCGCACACAAAGAATGATCACGTCGCAGTCAAAGTGACGACCCGCAAACAGGCTGTCCAGATTCCTCAGTTTGCTCATCGCGGGCTCTCAAATTGGTCAGCCCGCCACTCTAACCGATTCGTTGATCGCTATTTGCACCACAGCCCGCGAGAATACCGAGGGCGAGTACTCGTCGGTGGGCGGCACGATGTTCGAAGGCACCGAGCGCAAATTCGTGATGCAGCAGTCGATCTTCACGCGCAAGGGCTCCGAGCGCGTGCTGAAGTTCGCCTTCGATCTCGCGCAGCGCCGCGCCGCGCGAAGAAGATAACGGTGGCCACGAAGACCAATGGCATCTCGATCAGCATGCCGTGGTGGGACGCGCGCGCCGCCGAAATGGCTGCGCGTTATCCCGACGTCGCGTGGGACAAGCAGCACATCGATATCCTGTGCGCGCGCTTCGTGCTGAACCCCGACCGCTTCGACGTGGTGGTCGCGACCAATCTGTTCGGCGACATCCTCTCCGACCTTGGCCCGGCCTGCACGGACACGATCGGCATTGCGCCGTCGGCCAACATGAACCCCGACCGCGTGTTCCCGTCGCTGTGCGAACCCGTGCACGGCTCCGCGCCCGATATCGCGGGCAAGGGGTATCGCCAATCCGGTCGCGATGATCTGGTCGGCGGCGATGATGCTCGACTTTCTCGGCAACGGCCAGGGCAAGGAACGCGAGGCGCACGACGCGATTCTCGCCGCCATCGAAGGCGTGCTGAAGGACGGCCCGCATACGGGCGACCTGGGCGGCACGGCCAACACCGCTGAGATGGGCGCCGCGGTCGCGCACCGACTCGCGTGATGCACGCTGCGTCGCCGCTTGAACTGATACGCAAAGGAGTCTTCTGATGACAAAGCGATACGAATTGAGCGAACTGATCCGCAGCGACAGTTTCATCGACGGCAAATGGGTGGCGGCGTCGGGCGGCAAACGCTTCGACGTCACCGATCCGGCGACGGGGAAAGTCATCGCGCAGGTCGCCGACAGCACCGCCGCCGACGCGCGCGTCGCCACCGATGCCGCCGCGCGCGCCTTCCCCGCGTGGCGCGATATGCTGCCGAAGGATCGCGCGGCCGTGCTGCATCGCTGGCATGCGCTGATGGTCGAGAACGCCGATGCGCTTGGCCGCCTGATCTCGCTCGAACAGGGCAAGCCGTTCGCGGAAGGACGCGGCGAAGTGATGTACGGCGCCTCGTACGTCGCGTGGTTCGCGGACGAAGCGACGCGCATCTACGGCGACATCATTCCGCAGCAGCAGCGCGGCAAGCGCATGAGCGCGATCAAGGAGCCCGTCGGCATCGTCGCCGCGATCACGCCGTGGAATTTTCCGCTCGCGATGATCGCGCGCAAGATCGCGCCCACGCTCGCGGCGGGCTGCACGGTCGTCGGCAAGCCCGCCGAAGACACGCCCCTCACCGCGCTCGCGCTGGTCATGCTCGCGCATGAAGCGGGCGTGCCGGCGGGCGCGCTGAACCTGATCTCGGCCTCGCGCGAAAACGCGGTGCCCGCCGTCGCCGACTGGCTCGCCGATAGCCGCGTGCGCAAGATCACGGGCACTGTCACGTTGTCGTGTTGATGACCCAATAGCTGATAGAAGGCACCGCTCGCTCAGAAACCGGACGGATTTTGGGTGAGGCCAGTGAAGCGATGCCACGCGGCAAAGCGTGTGGCGAGCTGTTTGCGATAGAGTGATGCGCGCAGTAAAGGTCGCTTGAGCGCGAAGTGCTGGCGAATCGGTCCGAAGCTCGACAGAAATGCTTGCGCGCGATCAGAATCGTGGAAGCCACGCATTCGGCGCTCGCGTTCACGCGTAGGTTGATGGCTATTTTCGGCACGGTTGTTCACCCGTGCACTGCCCTTGACGAAGGCGTGTTTGACGTTTGCCAATTCTGGAATTCCGGCCTTCGCGGCCGGATAACTGCGCAACTGATCGGTGACAATCCTTCGTGGCGCCTCGGGACAGGCGGCCAGCACGCGTTTGAAGAAGCGCTTTGCTGCAGCCTTATCGCGACGTTTCTGCAGCAGGATGTCGAGTTCGGCACCATGCTGGTCGACCGCCCGCCAGAGCAGGTAAGG
>NZ_WHNP01000129.1 GCF_009362735.1 Paraburkholderia franconis
GGGACTGGTTCTGCATTCGGACAGGGGCAGCCAGTATGCAAGCGATGAGTACCAGGCCTTGCTGAAGCAGCATCACGTCGTTTGCAGCATGAGTCGCAAAGGAAATTGCTGGGACAATTCGGTGATGGAGAGATTCTTCCTGAACCTCAAAATGGAGCGTGCGTGGCAGCGTCAGTACGCCAACCACGATGAGGCACGGCGCGACATCAACCAGTACATTGTCGCTTTCTACAATCCGGTGCGCTTGCACTCCACTTTGGGCTATCTGTCGCCCGCCGCCTACGAGGCCAAACCGATAGAGAAAGAACCTATCTGCCTGTCCGAAATAAGTTGACCACTACACGGTCCGCACGCATCGTCGCCCGTTGTGTGCACACAGCGCTCGGTATGGGATGGAGAAGGCGGGCCCGAACGGGTGCTGAGGCGTATCCGATGTACACGTCGGGCGCGGCACGAAGCTTGCAATGTGGCAGCCGGTCAAGCGTGGCGCACAGCGTGCGCCATTTGGCGCATCATGTAAGCGAGCGTAGCCACCTGACGAAGGAGGGTGCCATGAAACAGACCGTGACCGGCGTTTTCAAGACCCAGGACGAGGCGCGCCACGCGCAGGACAGGCTGCTCCAACGCGGCTTCGCGGCGGGCGACATCGACCTGCCGGCGCACACCGAGGGCGTGCTGGCCGGCATCGAGCGTCTCGTGACGAGCTTTTTCTCGACGACGGGCGATGTGGGGCGAACTGCGGAGGCCCAGTCCGGCATCACGCCGCCGCCGGGCGAAGCGGTGCGCATCGGCGTGCATGTGAGCGACGAGGCGCATGCCGACCTCGCGTGCGCGACGCTGCGCGAGGAACATGCGATGGAGGTCGCGCTGCGTGGCTCTCCGTGGGCGTGGCCTGCGACGGAGCACTCAATCGCGCGCGAGCATTCGGCGCTCGATGAACTGGGCCTCTCCGAATTCGCCGAGGCCATGCGCCGCCGCGGCGCGCAGAAACAGCGCGACGAGCCTGTATGGAAGGCGGCTCCCGATGCGACCACGCGCACGACGAGCGAGGCCGAGGCGACCGCGCTCACTTCGGCAAGCGCGCCCGGGGCAGGTGCAGTGATGGGCGCGCATCATGTGGACGTGCCCGCCGCGCCCGAGGCGACGCACCCGGCCGCGGAGGTCGCGCCGCAGATACCAGACGAGTTCCTCGAGTACGAAGAGGACACGCCCGAGCAGCACAAGGACATGCCAGCGCAGTCTCGCACGCTGCACTGAGTCAAGGCGCGCGGCGCCAAGGGGGAATCGGGTCGCTGGCTCATGCCAAACCTTCCCGGCTATCGCTCTCTGGAAATGCCAACAGAAATGCGACATCCCTGGTAGAAAGCTCACTGTCCCTTGTGGGTTGACTGCGGAAGTTCGGCACGGCAAAAGGAAGAGGAAAACGCCGGTAGCTGACGGGTTTCCGGATTCATTGGGGGAGGGGTGTCGGACGCGATCCAGCACGCGTAGCCGTACACTCACACGCTCGCGGACAATGACCGGCGTCCTACGACGATCCTGGCGTCGTTTCGCTAACAACGGAACGGGATCTGCGCCCCTGTTTGCCGATGGCTGGTTGCTCGACGCTCGTGCCAGTCCTGTGTTTCATGAGGCGTGTTCCAAGCGAAGCGATGCGATGCGTCGCGCAACGCCTTACAAGTAACCCTGCAAAGCTGACTGGAAATGATTCCGGGCAAGATTCTGTCAGGCATCGCGATGACCGCGCTGTCCACGGCATGCGCCCTTGCGGGGGTGACCGATGCGTGTTTGCCGTCGTTCTCCGAGGTCGACGTCCAGAATGGACTCGAAATGCGGACCCGCTGCACTGCCTCCGCGCCAGCGCTCACGCGCGTCACTGAACGCCTGAACCGCGCGGTGAAGAGCGATGGACTCTCCGCCGAACAACGTGTTGCGCTGGCGACAGCGGCCAACGTGATGCTGCACGCGGTCGTCTCTCTGGCAGACCACGGCGAACCCACAAACGACGCCGCGTTCGATAACTTCGAACCGATCCTGGAAAGCCTCGCATCGCAGATCAGGACACGCACCGATATCGACGTCACAGACGAAGCGTCGAAATGGAACGCACGTTATGAAGATCTGCTGCGCAGATTGTCGATCACAAGCAGCGCGGATCCCACCGAACTGCAACTCGGCGAAGCCGCGAGGCGCCTCGATCTGGATGACGCATCTGTGCTACTCATGCAGCTCATTGCCAAAGCACCCGGTACGGCCCAGCTATCAGCGGCGCGCAACTACGAAGCGGCGATCATCGAACTGCTTCGCTTCATGCCATGGAACGCGCTGCCGTACCTGGAGAAGGCCCACGCGCTACAATCCAACGATATGGACATCGCCATCGCATTCGCCGACACGCTGCTCGTGCAGCACAAGCCGGAGCGCGCGGAGCCGGTCTATCAGGCACTGCTGATCCAGTACCGGAGGCTTGCGCAACAGAAGCCCGCCGTGTGGCAGCCGTCCGTCGCGCGTACGTTCGGCAAGCTCGGCAGTCTGTATGTGATGCGGCAGCAGCAGAAGGAAGCCGAAACCGCGTGGCTACACGCGCTCGAAATCTACTGGGCGCTAGCGCGTGTGAACCCTCGGGCCTACAGTCCCGCAGTGGCTAACACCATTGACAGCCTCGCAACGTTGTATCGCGACACGCAACGTCTCCAGGATGCGGCAGATGCGTGGCGCGAAGTCCTCGCCCTCGAACGCGCGCTGGCCCGACAGGACCCGGCCATGTACCGGCCCGCGGTCGCGTCGACGCTCAACGATCTCGGCATTCTCTACAGTGCAACACAGCGCACGCGCGACGCGGAACTCGCCTATCTCGAAGCGCTCGGCATCCAGCGCGCACTCGCACACGACAATCCCGCGGCGTGGCGTCCGGCGCTTGCGCGCACGCTCAACAACATCGGCAACCTCTACAGCGCAAGCGGGCGGCTGCCCGAAGCAGAGCGCTCCTACCGGGAAGCTCTGAAGATCCGTCAACAACTCGCCCGCGAAAGCCCCGCGCTTTACCAGCCCGACCTGGCACGTACGCTGGGCAATCTGGGCGTGCTGTACCGTCTCGAACGGCAACCGGCCAAGGCGGTGCAGGCGTATCAGCAAGCGCTGCAGATCGTTCACGCCCTCTCGCACAATACGCCTGCCGCGTACCAGCCTGACGAGGCGCGGATACTGAACAATCTGGGCGTGCTCTACAGCCGCGCGGGCAGGCCGCGCGAAGCGGAAGACGCGTGGCGCCGTGCGCTGGATTTGTACCGCAAACTCGTACACGACGATCCGTTGACCTGGCGGCAGGATGAAGCACGCACCTTGCGGAATCTCGGCGTGCTGCTCAGCCACACGCAACGTTCGGCTGAAGCCGACGTATTGAATCGCGAGGCGGACGAGCTGATCGATTCGACACGGGCGCAATAGTATCCGAAATCAGCCATTGTTGTGGCGCTCGCACGGGCGGCTCTTTCGGGTCCGACAACGGCCCGTCGTCTCCGGCGATCAGTTGTCGCCGCAATACAGGGGGCATCCGGATTGGGACACGCCGGATAGAGGATAGTGGCCACCTAAGTAAGAAGAGGATTCCTGAATCTAATGATGAACCCCTAAGGCGAGATGCATTGCTTGTTCCCGTGCTACGCCTCGGTTGTCGATCACTGGGCTTTTTGTTCATCAGGCCGCGATATAGAGGCCTTGCTTTGTAGGCCTATCGCGATCCACACGCGACGCCGGCATCGAGGTCAGCGCACCAGAAGGCTTATCGCCAGGTCCCGCAAGCGCCGCCGGGAAGTTTCTCTCGCGGTCGCCTTCACGCGATTTCACCCTCTGGCATCTCCTTTCCGTCGCAGGCAGTTCTCGTCAGTGAGCGATGCCATCGGCGATCACCTGCACTTCGTAGCCGTCGCGCACCAGGCTCAGTGCCGGGAACACCGTGCAGACGTCGTTGGTGACGCCGGCGATGATGAGCTTGCGGCGCCCGGTTGCCTTGACGGCCGCGGCGAAGTTTTCGTCGTCCATTGCGTTAACGATACCGACGCGCTTGATGCGGACGGCGAACTGGTCCGGCAGGATAGAGGCTCCAGTTCGCTCAGCAGCGGCCCGTGTGCGTACTCCTCCATGCTGGAGGTTAGCACCACCGGCATCTTCAGAATGCTGGCGGTCCTGGCCAGCATCAGCGCATTGCGTTTCATCTCCTCGAAAGGAATGGAATGTACCCAGCCCATGGTGCCGACCTGGTGGTCAACAGAAGGGCAGCGTTATCGCCGGTGAAGCGATCGAAAGCCATGATGAGATTCCTTTGTGGTCAGGTTGAGGGGGCGTGCAGCGGCGGGCCGGCGAAAAGCATGACCTTGGCGCTGCCAGGGAGGGCCTGGAGCGTGATCGCCTGGGGCGTGTCCAGTGCCGGAAAGACAGGGAGCTTGAGCTCGTTGTGCCCGAAGTCATCGCCATCCACCCTCGCCGTGCCATAGATGGGCATGACGAAGGCGCAATGGCCCGCTGCGATGGGCACGGCCAGTTCGACCCCTTCCTCCAGCGAAATGTCGAGCATCGTCACTTCGGTGGGCGGCTTCAGTGCAGAACATGCGTCCCGGAAGCTTCCGATGGGCACGCGCACCTTAGCGCCGGGCAACTGCACCACCGGCACGTCCTGTGGCTCGAGGATCAGTGCAAACGGCGCGATGTTCTGTCGCTCCCGGGCAAGGTTGACGAAAATCTGCAGCGAATGGACCGTCTTGCCGGTCTCGGCGGGTACTTCCTTGTGGACGATGCCACGCCCGGCCGTCGCCCAGTGCAGGCCACCGGGCCGGATCAGATTGCGGGTGCCGAGTGAGTCGCGGTTGTCGATGCCCGTTTCTGAATCGAGGAACGGGTATGACACTGCCGAGAAGCCGTCATGGGAATGCGGCGGAAACGTCGGCGCACTCATCCAGGCATGATCGCCCCCCAGGAAGGGATCGATCAGCGCGGCCACGCCGCGCAAGCCGTAGGCCCGGAAGTGGCTACCGTGGTTGGCGCGCTGCAGCGTGGCAATGACGGGCATGATGTTCACCTCAGTCGCCCCGGGCTTCGCTGAGGGTTGGGTAGTCTGTGTAGCCCTGCGCGATACCGCCGAAGAAGCCATTGCGGTCCGCCTCGTTCATTGGCGCACTGCTCTTGAGCCGGGCGACGAAATCCGGGTTCGCAAGGATCATCTGGCCATATGCCTCCAGGTCGGCCAGCCCCGTCGCCAGGTCGGCCCCAACATGCTCACGCGGGCGGCCCGGCCGGTTCAGAACCAGCGTGCCCTGCCACAGCTTGCGGATGTCTGCCAGCAGCGGTTCGTTGCCCTGATGCATGATGTGCAGGTAGGCCAGCCCCAGCTTGTGGAGTTCGGCGATCAGGTAGTGGTACAGGTCCGGCCCTTCGGCGCCTTCGTCGATGCCCCACATCGTCGTGCCGGGCGACAGACGGATGGCGGTGCGGTCCGCGCCGATCTCTTCAGCGATCGCGGTGGCGACTTCAATGGCGAAGCGGGCGCGGTTCTCGATCGAGCCGCCATATTCGTCAGTGCGCGTGTTCGCGCTGGGGGCGAAGAACTGCTGGACCAGGTAGGCGTTGGCGCCATGGATCTCGACGCCATCGGCGCCGGCCTCCATTGCGCGGCGTGCCGCGTAACGGAAATCCTGAACTGTCTGGCGCACTTCCTCGGTGGTCAGCGCACTCGGCACGGGAATGTCCTGTATGCCCTTGACCGTGAACATCACCGTGCCCGGCGCGATGGCCGACGGCGCGACGCCCTGCCGATGATGCGGCGTGTTATCGGGGTGCGACATGCGCCCGGCATGCATCAGCTGGATGAAGAGGTGGCCGCCTTTGGCATTCACGGCCTCGGTGATCTTCTTCCATCCGGTGACATGTGCGTCGGTATAGATGCCCGGCGTGGTCAGGTAACCCTGCCCGTCGTCCGAGGGCTGGGTGCCTTCAGTAACAATCAGGCCAACGCTGGCGCGCTGGGTGTAGTACTCGGCGGCCAGTTCTCCCGGCGTGCCGTCGTACTGGGCACGACTGCGAGTCATCGGGGCCATCACCAGACGGTTCTGCAGGATGTAGCGGCCTACGCGGATGGGATCGAACAGATTGCTCACGATGAAATTCCTTGATTGGGATGGACGGAGACATCATCGCGCGATCCTCATACGGGATAAATATGGTAATTTGGAGAACATTGATCCAATGATGGAGCAATACTAGTGGAACTGCTTAACGACATGGCCTTGTTCGTCGAGGTCGTCAAAGCCAGGGGCTTCCGTAATGCCGCGGAGGTGCTGGGCGTGCCGAACTCGACACTGTCGCGCCGGATCAGCGGATTGGAGAAGGCGATCGGGCTGCGCCTGCTGCATCGCACGACACGCAAGATCGAACTGACCGAGGCTGGTCAGCTTTACTTCGAGCGTTGCAAGCGCATCGTCGATGAAGCCCGGCTGGCACACGAGCAGCTCGGCGAAATGCTGGCCCAGCCCAGCGGCGTACTGCGCGCATCGTTACCTGTGGATTTCGCCGTGACCTACCTGGCACCCCTGATCGCAGAGTTTGCCGGTCTCTATCCCAGCATCACCTTTGATTTTGACCTGACGCCGCGACGGGTCGACCTGGTCAGCGAACCCTTTGACGTGGCGATCCGTATGGGGGAGTCCGACAACTCGCAACTGATCACGTGCACGTTGGCCACGCTCACGCCTTACCTCTATGCCTCGCCTGGCTACCTCGAACGGTCGGGCGAGCCAGCCAGGCCCGCCGATCTGCCAAGGCACGAGTGCCTGGGCATCCTGAAGGCGGGGTCGTGGACGCTGCTGGATGGAAAGCGGACCGTCACAGTGTCGGTGGGTGGCCGGTTCACGCTCAACAATGTGGGCATGATCCGCCGGTTGGCGACGCTCAATATGGGCGTAATCCTGATGCCCGAGGAAATCGTCGCCGATGACCTGGCCAGCGGGAAGCTACAGCGCATCATGCGGACATGGCATGGCGCGCCGGTGCCTGTCTATGCCATCACCGAAACCCGGTTGCTGCCGGCGAAAACGCAGCGCTTCATTGAGTTCCTGCGGGAGCGATTAGGACGGTAGCGCGCACGGCTGACAGGTTATTTCCCGCTATGCGGTGGCGAACGGCCGTTGCTCGATGCCATTACGGCCGCGTTCAACCGCGAAGGGCAGGTCGTTATGCGTCACGCATACAAGCGGGGCGCCGCTGGGTAGATTACTCGCCTGGATGATCTTCGTTGGCCGTTGCCACGCTGGACCTGTTCAAAACCCCAAAGTAAGGCTTTGATTCTTAGGAGGTGGGCGCTCATTTTTGCACTCAGGAGCGGGCCTCCGTGGTGCATGTATCGTATTGATATTTTTGAGTTTTTTGGCATTTTGTCTTCGATAGGGGTCATCGGCGGGAAACCCTTGTCCCGCCCAGCTTGTTTAACAGGCGCTCAAAATTTGTTCAAAACCCGATACCTTGCGGGACTTGGCAGTCAAACTCCGCGAAGCCCTGCATTACCAACACTCCCTATCCAGCGCGTGCCGCCAGGTGTCATGTACCGGAATGGCGACGCGCATAAGGGCTTCTTAGTGCAGCGTGTAGAGAGTCTGCGGCCCGTCGGCATAGAGGGACATGGCGACCTTCAGGATCTCATTGCGATGCCGGTCGAAGGAGGCCAGCACCTCGGCTTCGTCAGAACCGAGAGCGGAGTCGAAATTCTTCAGTACGCGGTCTTCCACAAAGAAGGTAATCTCGCGTGCCTTGTCGTCGTAACCCCAGAACCACACGCCATGCCTGGTCCCATCATAGCTGCGGCTGGGGTTGGAAAAACTGAGTGCCATGTGTTGTCCTTCGTCCTACGCCTTTGATGGATGGGGTTGCACGCTCACTACGAGCGCGGAGCGCCCCGCTAATGCGTATCGCCTTTCATGCTCTCGGCTTCCATCGCGGCATGCAATTCCTCATACGCCTCGATTGGCTCCATGTCCTGATCGACGAACGCGGCTGCGCGCTCTGCGGCGGTCAACGCGTCGCCCGGGATGTCGCTCTGGCTGTCGTCCTCGGTACTTGGCGGCAGCAGCATGTCCTCAAGCATCCCGCGCAGTTCAGGGGTATTCCATGGCTTGCCCAGCTTGGCCTTCCTGTTCAGGTAGTGACGAATTTCCGAGTCTTGCTCGGCCGTGAGCGGAAGCCCGCGAAAAGTGGGGTCAGTGTTGTAATGGATCATGATGCGCCTCCCGAAGCGGTCTGCGCTTTCAATGCGGAGATATCAATTTCCCGCGGTGAACGTTACAAGTTGCGTCCGATCACTGTGCCGCGTGTCTGCGGCCAACCGATTTACGTCTTCTTCCTGGCGACACCTTCGTTCCCAACCCGCGAATGAACCGTGCTCAACGGGGTTGCCGGCACTGACGGCTTCTTGGGCTGCTTCGGCTTTTTCGCTTCGCGAGTGCTGCGTAGTTGACTTTTGGCCATGGTCTTGCTCCTAGCCGTTGCGTGCCAAGGTGGCATTTCCAGCATACGCGCTTAGCGCGGATGATGCAGCAATCGATTTTCAGGAAGGCCTCGTCTCACGCGGGGTCGTCTGCGGACATTTGTGGCCCTCTGGGGACGCGGTGTTTCGAGCCAACGAGGAAGCGTGTTTGCGATCTGTTCAAGGACGGATCGCATGATCATTTGCGCATCCGGGGGCCGACAATTGAGTAGCCGGAGCCATCGCTCTCTTCGAGCACGATTGCGACCGCACACGTTTCGCGCATGCAAGGTCGTACCTGCTCGCAAAGCTCGCCCGCCCCTTCTGCACCCGGGCCAGGCAGCTGAGTCAACTGTGACCTACGTCGCATACGGCTGAATTACTTCACGTTGCTACTGATCCTCACTTTCATTGGCTCAAGGCCGCGCGAATTTGCGTACAGGTCCGCCATTGCATCGGTTCGATGGCCGAGCAACGCCTTTGTGTCGGGATCGTCGTCCGCTGTATAGCCCGCGAGTCGGTGCCTGCACGAATTTCTCGGAGATGGCTTTTAGCTTGATTGTCGACCCCTTCGGCGCGTTCACGTTGCCGCGTAGACGATGGATGAGGTATTTGCTGACGACATACGACTCCTTGCAGCGCGCGATTATGTCGCGCAGCGACATGTTGATGGTTTCCATGCGTAGTCAGAGCATTTACTGTAATGTGTCCAAGCGCAACGCGAATCGCCCTGTCTTGACGTCTCCGGGCACTGTTTGACGCCAGTCGTTGGTATCTTGTCGAGCAATTCGGCTATTGTTTCCTGACCGTCGTTCATCCGCTCGACCAGCCGCTTCGTCGGCACGATTTCCTTTGCCTTGGCGTTCGCCTCGAGCACTTCGAAGATGGCCTGCTCGATCGGCACGTAGCCAATCGACATCGTCTTTTTGGTGATCGGGTTACGCCAGACGTAGTAGCCCGAGTAGCCCGGCCGCGGTTCGTGCAGGTTTTCCGGCCAGCTCGCACGACGCCGGATACGCGGCCTGGCCGGCCTGGCCGAATGCTCGGTGAACGAGACGCGGCTTCTGTTCGCCGTCGCGGAAAACAGCGCCGTCCTCGACGTAGTATGAGCGGCCGATCTTGACGGGTGCCGGATAGATCTTGCCCGCGTTCATCCAGAGGCGAGCCGTACGGATCGCAGGTGGCGGATCAAATTCGCGCTTCAGCCATTCATCAAGTCGGATTTTCATTCGATACCCCAAGTTTTCTCGTTGTTTCGATTGCACGACATAGCCAAGGAGGCCGCCATCAGACGTCGACCGAAAATTTGCGCTCGAATGGGAGAAAACCCTTCGTAAGCGTGGAAGCCACCCATAAGGCATTGCAGAATCTGGCTCGGGAGGTGATCGACGGGACGAGCGGCGGCGACTTTGCCAATAACGGATGAGTCAGCATCGCCCTCCTGCGCCAGGTGTTGGTGGTCATGCTAGTCTTCCTGGAAGACACCGAGCGGGACCTACCTTCATGGCTAGCCACAATTTCACCTACAAGGAAGTCAACTACAGCGTATACGTGACCGAACAGAAAGACGGGAGCTGGGACTGGGCATATACGCTGACTAAGCCCCCCGTTTACTGGAGGAATCAGGAGACGTCTGCGAGAAATCAGGAACAGGCCATCGAGGAGGCTCGTTTCGACGCGGAGCGCCGGATCGATGCGATGTAGTCGGTTCATCAGTTCGAGCAGGTCGCGTCTCCATGCTGGATCAACCAAGAAGTCGAATACATCGGCGAGCGACGCGCGGAACACCCGCTGACGTCGGTCGTGCTCAGCGAAGAACGCGGCATGCTGCACATTCCACTGGAGCGGCTTGCGCCAGTTCGCAGTGGACTTGCGGCGCCGCGGCGCACCCCAGCTCCCGGTTGATCGTGGTACCACCGGCGAAGCGCGCGTTGCGTGTCTCGGCGTAGCAGTGGTCGCAGCCGGGTCCGACCTTCTGGCAACCCTCCCACGGATTGAACGTATGGTCCGTTCGCTCGATTTTGCTGTTTTTGCTCATACTAGGAATAGTCCATTTGAAGTTAGGAGAGCATCATGTCGCCGCCGTTGCGCCGGGAAATTGATGTGCCTCCGTATCGAGTCATCGTCATCGCTCGGCCAGAATATCGAACTGCATCGATCAGCGAGATCGAGGGCTATGTGGCGCGATCCACCATTACAAGGCTGGACGGTTCGCCGGTTTTTGAAAGCTATCTTCAGTATCAAATTTTGCGAAATGTTCATTGACCCCGAATCGGCAATGCGCGATGGCGAACAGCGAGCGCGTGATGCAATCAACACTGGATTCCCGCACTAGAACCGTGTCCTGGTGAAGGGGAAGTGAACGGGAGATCATCGTGGACGATGAGACCTACGCAACTCACACACACATTGCACGAGTTCGCGTAATGAAGACTGCGGCAGGCTCTTATCGAGGCATCGTTCATCTGAGAGGAGTGGGGGCCGAACCTGAATCGGACGATCCGCACGAAACGGAAATGGAATTCCCCCCATGAGGTTCAGGCGCGAAATGCAGCGCGCGCCCTTGCTAACAAGCTGCTTAAAGAGCTGGAGCCCTGAATTGCCGCGCCGACCATCGGAACCTCGGCAGCCACCGAAGCGACGAAAGCGGCGCCGGAGATAGCCATGTGGACTTGCCGAAACTGCAATGCACGTTTTGCCTTCGATCAGGTCGAAGCCCAGACCGACGAGGGCGGATTTTTTTTCATTTGTCCTGGCTGCGACTACCGGAACAAGCTGGTGAACACCGGTCCAGACGCAACGGGGCGCCCGCAATTTGTCCAGCGGGACGAGTAGAGCACCTTTTCGGAGCCGACCATGCAGTTCGACTACAAGGAGTTCCATATCAACGCGTCGCCTCTCGATGAAGGCGGTCGCTACTACGCCCGCGCGAAGATTTATCGGCGCGACCCGACAGGCGGTGAAGCCGTCGAAGTGAAGTATTCGGGTGACCTGGGCGATTACCGCTCCGACGCGGACGCTATCGAAGCGGCGCAGCGTTGGGCGATTCAATGGTGCAACCAGAACGGCGCTTAGGCCGCGTGCTACGATTTCTCACCAATGAATTTGGGAGACTGTCATGACGGCCCCGAACAAGAGAAATGTGGTGCACGGTCATCAGATTGTCGTGATGCTGATAGCGGCAAAAGCGGAAGCATCGATCATGGTCCAGCCTCCACCTGGCAGGCAGGGAGGTCTTCTCCCGCCACAGCACATAAGCGTTGAGCCGCTTCTTAAAGGCGGTCTTTCTGAGACAGAGGCCCTGGAATACATCCTGAAGATCGTATCCCTCGGAGTCGAAGGGACCGAGGTAGGCAACGGATAGGTTCAGGCGTAGGAGAGCATCATGTCGTCGCCGTGGCGATGTCCCGAAGACAGTTGAAGGTTGGGACGGCGGGTGCGGCATAGGTTAGGCAACCTTCCGATCGTGGTCAATCGATTTTGAGGTCGATCGTTTCAAGGCGGCAGCGAGAATCCAGAGCTCGTTCACGCCGAGGATTTTCCGGAAGTGCTTCTCAGCTTCCAGGAAGCCTGCGGCCGTCCAGCGCAAGGCCATATCGGCGTCACGATAGCGCTTCACGCGCCCCGCGACACGGCGCACCGCGCCGTTCGGATTCTCGATGATGTTGGTCGTCGACAGGCCACGCATGAGC
>NZ_WHNP01000013.1 GCF_009362735.1 Paraburkholderia franconis
GGTCGGGAGGGGCGGCCGGACGGCCGTGCGCGTTGCGCGCCGAGGCCCGCCGCGCGTGCTTTGTGCATCGCACGGTAGTGTGGGTCGGCGTACAGATTCGTCGGGTCGGGATTGTTTAAATCACGAGCAACGTCGAGGATGCCGCTCTTCGTTTCGTTCAATCAGGGAAGCCGCGCAGCTTGCCGTCGATGCGATAGCGTGGGTTGCGGCGGTCAGGCGTGAACCTCGCGTTCAGGGACTTCGATGACACCTGTCGTTTTCGACGACTGTTTCGGCTGGCTCCATCCGGCGCAGGGGGGGCACGGTGTCGTGTTGTGCAACCCGTTCGGCTATGACACGCTGTGCACGCATCGCGGCTGGCGTGCGCTGGCGCAGCGACTGTCGGCGGCGGGCATGCCCGTGCTGCGCTTCGACTATCCGGGCGCGGGCGACTCGGCGGGCGTGGAAGAGGACGTGGGACGCATCGATGCATGGATCGCCAGCATCGCCAGCGCCGTGCAATGCCTGCGCGAGCGCACGGGTGTCGAGCGCGTATCGCTGTGCGGGTTGAGGCTCGGCGCGACCCTGGCCGCGCTCGCCGCGCAGCGCATCGGCGACATCGACGGCCTCGTGATGCTGTCGCCCGTGGTGCTGGGCAAGAGCTATATCCGCGAGTTGCGCGCGCATCGTCAGGGCTGGCTCAGTACGCCGGCGGGCATCAACGCGGTGCCGATTCCCGATAACGCCGCGTATGTCGAAGCGTTCGGCTTCGGGCTGCATGGCGACGACATCGCGCAGCTTGCCGCAGTCGATCTGCGCAACGATACGCGCTCGCCTGCGCGGCGCGTGCTGATTTTCGAATCGAGCGACCGCGCGCGGCTTGCCGCGCTCGCGCAGCATTACATCGCGCATGGCGTCGAAGTCGAGCGTCAGCCGTTCGAAGAGGCCGACCGGTTTCTCATCGAGGCGTTGTACAGCGTCGAGCCCGTTCAAGCGTTCGCGGCTGTCACGACGTGGTTCGCGGCGGGCGGCAGCGCCGAACGGCGCGATGCGCCCGTTGCGCCTGTAGCGCCTGTTGCGCAGATGGATCGGGCCGCTGCATGCGAAGGAAATGCCTGGCGCTGCGAGGAGCCCATGTTGCGGCTCACGCGCGAAGGCGCGAGCGAGTATCCCGTCGTGTTCGGCGATTATTTCGGCATCCATTGCAAGCCGGATGGGCCGCGCGCCGATGCACCCGCCGTGCTGTTCGTCAACACGGGCGCGAGCCACCATATCGGCGATGGCCGCATCTTCGTGCTGTTCGCGCGGCTGCTGGCCGCGCAAGGCATCGCGTCGCTGCGCATGGATCTGGGCGGACTCGGCGACAGTTCGCCCACCGCGCCGCATGTCGATCTGGACACGATTTACGCGGACCAGTCCCCGATCGATGCGATGGCGGGCGCCGACTGGCTGATCGCGCAGGGCCACTCGCGCATCGTCGCGTTCGGCGTATGCGGCGGCGCGTTCGTGAGCCTGCACGCGTGCGCGCGGCATCCGCAGATCGTCGGCTGCTATGGCGTGAACCTGCAGAAATTCATCTGGGACGGCATCGAGCTGACGGAGGCGACGGCGGGGCTCGCGCCCTCCGCCGTATTGCGACGCTCGGCGCTGAGCGTCGAAAAATGGAAGCGTGTGCTGCACGGCGAAAGCTCGCTCATGCGCGTGCTGCGCGGCCTGTCGACGCGCTTCGCGCGCAGCGCGGGTCTGCGTGCTGCCGAATGGGTCAGGTCTTGCACGGGCATCTCGCTGTCGAAGGACGATGTACACGATCTGATGCGGAAGCTGCATGACAAGGGCGCCAATGTTCGGCTCGCCTATGGCGAGTTTGATCTTGGAATCGAAGAACTCAAGATCCAGTTCGGTTCGAGGCTGCGCGCATTGCGGCGCTACCCCGGCGTACGAACGATGACCTTGCCGCGGCTCGATCATGCGCTCTTCACTCGCGAAGCACGCGAGGCCGCGATCACGGGGGCGAACCAATGGTTGTTCGATAGCTTTGTCGAGGTATCCGCCGTGCGTGGACGATCCGGTTCCATGCCGCGAGAGGACGCGAAGGGCGACAGGGCTGCAGCCGCGGTGTCGGTGCCGACGCCGCACGGAACCTATTCTGACGGAGTGAGCTCATGACCTTGGAACTTCCAATGGATCGCATCAATCAGCAGGCGTGGAATTCACGCGATGCATGGCGCGAATTCAACACCGAGAAAACCTGGAGCGATCTCGGCGAAGAGGCCGCATTCGCCTGGGTTGCCGCCGAGTGCGCGGGACAGCCGCTGCTCGATATCGGCATCGGCGCGGGCCGCACCGTGCCGCTGATGCGGGAAATTTCGACGAACTATGTGGGCATCGATTACACCGCCAAGCTGCTCGAGCAGTCGCAGCGGCGCTTTCCTGGCGTCGATCTTCGGCTGATGGACGCGCGCGACATGGCGGCGCTGCCGTCCGATCACTTCGCGTTGTGCGCGTTCAGCTGGAACGGCATCGATTGCGTCGACTATGAAGACCGCGAGCGCATTCTGCGGGAAATGTACCGCGTGACGAAGCCAGGTGGGGTGGTGCTGTTCTCGAGTCACAATCGCGAAGGCCCGGGCTTTCAGGAGAGCCCTCGCAACCTGCTGCCGCGTTTTTCGGTCAACCCTGCGCGATTCGGCTGGCGCGTGTTGCGCTCGATGCATCAGTTGCCGCAGGCCGTCTACAACTACCGCCGTAACGCAAAGCTGCATCGCGACTTCGAAGGCTATTCGATCAAAACGGCCGCCGCGCATTACTTCGGCATTGTGATCGTCTACACGACGCTGCGGGAGCAACGGCGGCAGCTCAGGCAACTGGGGTTCGCCATCGATGCCGTGTTCAATAGCTGCGACGGCCAGTCCATTCCCGAACAGGCGCAGACCAGCGATGCCTGGTGGTTTCACTTCATTGCGCGCAAGCCATTGACGTCGGCGCCCGTGCCAGACACGCATCCCACGGCATGACGGATGCGCCTGTGTGACGCCGCGCGCGAGCGGCGTCACGCCAGGGCGACCCGACTCACGTCCTACGGGGATGCGTGTGCGCTGCAATGGCAGTCACGATCGGTCAATTCATCAGGCTACGTGTGCTCACGAACAGTGAATCGTGTTCACGGTTGCTTCAATGGTTGCATGCGGCGCAGCGTAGCGTCGAAGCGTCGCGCGCGGACGATGAACGAGGTTTGGCATGGAGCGAGGATCGCAGATGAACGCCAGAAGGCTCCCCGTCGACGCTATAGACGTTGCATGTGCACCTGTCTTCGACGAGCGCCGCTTTCGCCACGCCCTCGGCCGCTTTGCAACAGGCGTCGTCGTGATATCGAGCGGCTGCGGTGAATCTTTGCACGCGATGACGGCCAACGCGTTCATGTCCGGCTCGCTGAATCCGCCGCTGATCGTCGTGTCGGTCGGCACGCGCGCGCGGATGCACGAAAGGTTGATGGATGACACGCACTTCGGCGTGAGCGTGCTGTCGAATGACCAGGAGCCGCACAGCCGCCATTTCGCGGGCGAACCGCAGACGTGGCTCGTGCCCTGTTTCGCCGCCGTCGACGGACTGCCTGGCGTGATGCTGCTGGAGAGGGCGGTCGCACGTTTTGCAGCCCGTATCGTCGATCGGCATCCTTGCGGCGATCACACGTTGTTCATCGGTGAAGTACTGGTTTTCTCGCTCGACGAACAGGCGCCGCTGGTGTTTTTCGGCGGACGCTACGCGTCGGTGGCGAACGGACCTTGTTGATGGAGGAATAGCAGAAGCGGATTGTGCGTTGCGATCGGCAGCGCTGCGTGAATTTGCATGCGGACTGCTAATTGATGCGATCGGAAACGACGTAATCAAAGTAACGGGTAGATGGCGGAAAAATGCTTGCGTGCCTTTCTTCGATGCAATTTTTCCCCGTTGCGCACGCTGCTGCGATGCGCTGCTTCACTTCGCTTCACGACGCGTTACACGAAAGAAACAATTCATCGGAGGGAATACCCTGTCAAGGAGATTCCCGACTGGCGTATCAGGATAAAGCGACGCAACGTACTGTTGGCTATCTATCAGAAGATGACACGAGGGCGCGTGATCAACACTTATCGCAGGCGAGAAACGCCTCATCGGGGAGAGCATGATGATGGAACAAACCAATAAAGAACGGTCCTTGGTCAGCAAGGTCATGGACGGGCTCGTGACCGGGATCGTCGAAGAGAAATACGGCGCGGTGCTCCCACCGCAAGACGTATTGTCGAAGGAATTCGACGTGAGCCGAACGGTGATGCGCGAGGCGCTGTCGATGCTGCTCGCGCGGCACATGCTCGACGTGCGGCCGAAGATCGGCACGCGCATACGTCCGATGCACGACTGGCGGATGATCGACGAGGACGTCGTGAACTGGCGCTTTCGCGCGAAGCCCGACCCGATGTTTCTGCGCGACGTGATCGAGTTCCGTGTGCTGATCGAGCCGCGCGCCGCGGCGCAGGCGGCGACGCGCGGCAACGCGTCGGACATCGCCGCGATCCGCGATGCGTTTGAGGCGTTCCGTACCAGCCCGCCCGGCGAGCCCGGCCATCAGACGGCGGACGAAGCGCTGCATACGCGCATCGTCGTCGCGAGCGGCAACCAGTTCTTCCAGCAGATGGCGGCCATCATTCGCGGCGCGCTGTCGGCGCTCAAGCCGCTCGTCGAGCAGCCGCCGGGCGCATGGGACGAAACGGTGAAACTGCATTCGCGCGTCGTCGAGGCAATCGAGGCGCACGATGCGAAGGAAGCGGAAGCGGCGTCGATGGCGGTGATCGACTATTCGATGAGCCGCCTGAGCGTGTCGATGCCCGACGCGCAGACGGAATAGAGCTGCAAGCAGAATTCCGCCAGGCCGCAAGCGCCTGTCCGGCGAAGTGGGAGACGACATCGGCGACAATGTCGGCTGTCACTCACCGATCAGGATTTTCTTGCGACCGATGAACAACGCAGCTACGCACGACCCGTCCGCACATCACGCCACGATACGCTGGGGCATCGTGGGCGCAGGCCGCATCGCCCACCGCTTCGCGCAGAGCCTCGCGCACGTCCCGAACGCGCGCCTCGCGGCCGTATGGTCGCGCCGCCGCGCACCCACCGAGGCATTTGCGCAGCAGCATGGCGGCGCAGCGCCCGACAGCTTCGACGCGCTGCTTCGGAGCGGAATCGACGCGCTCTATATCGCGACGATGCAGGACAGCCACGCGCATTACGCGTGCGCCGCGCTCGAGGCCGGCATCCACGTGCTGTGCGAAAAGCCCGCGACGGTGAATGCGGCGCAACTGGCGCGCGTGATCGACAGCGCGCGCGCTTCGCAGCGGCTCTTCATGGAAGCGATGAAGCCGCCGTTCTATCCGCTCTACCGGAAACTGCGCGAGCATCTTTCCGCCGAACCCATCGGCGATATCGGCCTCGTGCGTGCGGGCTGCTCGGTGCCCGGCGTGCCCGACGATCATCCGTCGCTGTCGTTCGAACAGGCGGGCGGCGCGCTGCTCGATATCGGCATCTACGAGATGTTCCTCGCCGTCGACTGGCTCGGCGCGCCGCTCGACGTGCAGACGCTGGGACGGCTTGGATCTACGGGCGTCGATACGTTCGCAAGCCTCAATAGCCGGCACGAAAAGGGCATCGCGCAGCTCTTCTGCGGGCTCGACCTGTTCGGCAAGGGCGATGCGTTTATCGCGGGCACGCGCGGCAACATGACGATTCACGAGAACTGGTGGAATCCGTCGCGCGCGACGGTGCGTTATGTCGACGGACGGGTCGTCGAGCTCGATGCGCCGTTCGAAGGCGGTGGCCTGAACTACGAGACGCAGCACTTCTGCGACCTGATTCGCGACGGGCAGCTCGAAAGCCCGATCATGACGCACGCAAAGTCGCACCAGATGATCTCGATGGCCGATGCGGCGCGCGCGGCGCTGGGGCTGACGTTTCCCTGCGAGTGAAGCTGCCCGCATCGCATGCGCGGTGGTAGGATCAGCGCGGACCGGATTCCACGGTCCGCTTTCGTTTTCCTTCAGGTGTCGTCGAAAGGAGCGCGATCATGCGCATGCTGGTCCGGCTGTGGCGCGAGAACAAGAGTCTCGTTGCGTTTATCGTCTTGATGGTGCTGTTTCGCAGCGCGATCGCCGACTGGAATGTCGTGCCGAGCGGCTCGATGCTGCCGACGATACGCGAGGGCGACCGCATCCTCGTCGACAAGATGGCCTACGATCTGCGCATTCCGCTCACGCATATCGCGCTCGTGCATTTGCACGATCCGCAGCGCGGCGACATCGTGACGGTCGATTCGTCGGCGGCGCACGAGCTGATCGTCAAGCGCCTGATCGGCCTGCCGGGCGATACCGTCGAGATGCGCGACAACGTGCTGTATGTGAATGGCGTGCGCGCGAGCTATCAACCGCTCGCGCTCGCGCCGCTGCCCGGCGACGCCGTGTCGCCCGGCGACTATCTGACCGAGCGCTTCGCGGGCTTCTCGCACGTCGTGCGGCTCTCGGAACTCGCGCCGAGCCCGCGCAGCTCGTTCGGCCCCGTGACGGTGCCGCCCGACGAGTATCTGATGCTCGGCGACAATCGCGACGACAGCGCGGACTCGCGCTACTTCGGCTTTTTTCCGCGTGACGAGCTGATGGGGCGCACGCGCCGTGTCGCGTACTCGCTCGATCCCGACCATTACTACAAGCCGCGTTTCGACCGTTTCGGCGCGCGGCTCGATGCGTTGGCGGCCGTGCGGTGATGGCGCGCGAGACGCGCCGCCTCAGGATTTGATGCCCATTTCACGCGTGGATGCGCCCACGCGCGACGCGGCCTCGATGATTACGCCGGGCGCTTTGCCAGCGCCTGCGCGCATTCGGCGACGAGGGCAGGGCCGCGGTAGATGAAGCCCGTATAGAGCTGCACGAGCGACGCGCCCGCGTCGAGCTTCGCTTGCGCGTCCGCACCCGAAAAAATGCCGCCCACGCCGATGATCGGCACGTCGTTGCCGACCTGCGCATGCAGCTTGCGGATCACTTCATTCGACGCGTCGAACACCGGCCGTCCCGACAGGCCGCCCGCTTCGTCGGCGTGCGGCAGGCCTTGCACGGCCGCGCGCGACAGCGTCGTGTTGGTCGCGATCACGCCTTCGAAACTGTGACGCAACAGCGTGTCGGCGATCGCCTTGATCTGCTCGTCGTCGAGATCGGGCGCGATCTTCAGCGCGAGCGGGACGAGCTTGCCGTGCAGATCGGCGAGGCGCTGCTGCTTGTCCTTGAGCGCCGCGAGCAATGCGTCGAGCTCGTCGGCCCCTTGCAGCTGGCGCAGATTCTTCGTGTTCGGCGACGAAATGTTGACGGTCACATAGCTCGCGAACGGATAGACGCGCTCGAGGCAGTACAGGTAGTCGTCGGCGGCGCGTTCGATGGGGGTGTCGGCGTTCTTGCCGATGTTCAGGCCGAGCACGCCGCGATAGCGCGCGGCCTGCACGTTCTTCACGAACTGCTCGACGCCCGCGTTGTTGAAGCCCATCCGGTTGATCACGGCATTCGCCTGCGGCAGGCGGAACATGCGCGGGCGCGGATTGCCCGGCTGCGCGCGCGGCGTCACCGTGCCGACTTCGATAAAGCCGAAACCGAGCGCGGCCAGGCCGTCGATGCACGCGCCATCCTTGTCCAGCCCGGCCGCGAGTCCGACGGGATTCCTGAACGTCAGGCCCATCACGGTGCGCGGCGAATCGGGCACGTGCGGCGCGAGCGCGCCCGCCACGCCGGCGCGTCCGGCGGCGCCGAGCAGGCGCAAGGTCAGATGGTGGGCGTCTTCCGCGTCCATGCGAAAGAGTTGAGCGCGTACGAGCGGATAAAGGGAACTGAACACGGCGGGGCGCCTGGCGGCTGAAAATGAGAACCCGCTATTTTAACGGTTCGGCGCAGCGGCTATGAGCGTTTTGGGTTTCTTGCGCGGTTGCGCGGACAGGCGGGTTGTGAGGCGAGACGCGCGTTGCGGAACGGCGTCGGGCTCGTGGATAGTCGTCGCAAGTCCCGCGCGCGAGGCGGGGCTGCTCAACCGCGGCCGATGTGCAGCACGCGCGAGCCGGCTTTTGCGGCATCGACGGGCGAGAGGTCGGGCGCGACGGGATCGAGCACCTTCCAGGCGCCGTCGAAAAGCCCTTCGAGCGGCGTGAAATTGGCCTTGTAGGCCATTTTCGGACTCTCGCGTATCCAGTAGCCGAGGTACACGTGCGGCAGCTTCAGGCTGCGCGCCTGTTCGATCTGCCAAAGGATGTTGTAGGTGCCGTAGCTCGTGTGCAGCTGGTCAGGATCGAAGAACGTGTACACCGACGACAGCCCGTCGCCGAGAATGTCGATCATGCTGACCATGCGCAGCGTGCCCGGCATGTCCGGATGACCCGCATAGCCGGGAATGGCCGGCTCGCGGAATTCGACGAGACGCGAATTGATCCTGCTTTGTAGCAGGAACTGCTCGTACTGGTCGCGGCTGTCGCGGTCCATGCCGCCGCCCGCGTGCCGCGCCGACTGATAGCGCATGTAGAGCGCATAGTGCTCTTCGTCGTAATGCAGCGGGGAGACGGTCGCGATCAGATCGCCGTGTTTTTTCCATACGCGGCGCTGCGTGCGGTTCGGCTTGAAGCGCTCGACGGGCACGCGCACGGGCACGCATGCGCGGCAGCCGTCGCAATAGGGCCGGTACGTGAACACGCCCGAGCGGCGAAAGCCCGCGCGAACGAGCTCGGTGTAGACGTCGGAGTTGATCAGATGGCTGGGCGTGGCGACCTGCGAGCGCGCAACGCGCCCTTCCAGATAGCTGCAAGGGTAAGGCGCTGTTGCATAGAATTGCAGCGCCGAAAGCGGTGAAAGCGGCAGCTCATTCGGGTGAGTCACGTTAGCAGCTCTCGAAGCGTTTCTGGTTTTGCAAATCCGGCTGTCTGCTGGCAATTGCTGGTGACGGGTGGCAGTTGGCCCGCAAAATGCCGGACGCACACGTCCATCGTGGTTATCGTCGTCTGCGCGGCGGCGCTCACGTCATGCCGACGGCAGGGCCGGCATGATCAGATCGCGCAGCACAGTCTTGTCGAATGGCCAAGGGATCGGCGCGGCGTCGACGGAAGCACGCACATGCGCGACAAACGCCTTGCGCGCGATCTCGCGGCCGCCCAGCGACGCCAGATGAGACGTGTTCTGCTGGCAGTCTATCATTTCTATTTCATGGCGTCGCAAGTGGAAGACGAGCGCGGAGAGCGCGATTTTCGACGCATCCGTCACTTCCGCATACATCGATTCGCCGAAGAACATCTTGCCGAACGACACGCCATACAAACCGCCGACGCGTTTGCCTCGATGCCAGGTCTCGACACTGTGCGCGTCGCCGTGGCGATGCAGCGACGTGTATGCCTCGATCACATCCGACGTGATCCACGTGCCGCGCTGGCCGTGACGCGGCGCGAGCGCGCAGGCGCGCATCACGGCGGGAAAGTCGACGTCGACGCGGATTTCCCAGGCGTCGTCGCGCAACACGCGCTTGAGCGTCTTCTTCAGCGACGGCGAGACCTTGAACTCGCGCGGACGCAGGATCATGCGCGGATCGGGCGTCCACCAGAGCACGGGCTGGCCGTCCGAATACCACGGGAAAATCCCGTGCCGGTACGCATCGATCAGCCGCGAAGGCAGCAGGTCGGCGCTCGCGGCGAGCAGGCCGGGCGCGCCGCTCGCCGCGGACAGCGCGCGTTCGACGGGCGGAAACGGATCGTCGGGGCCTAGCCAGGGAACCATGCTGCCTTGGTGGTCGTGACGTCAGCCGTCGCGCAGCGAGCGGAAGATGTCGCCCGTATGCAGGCCGTAGTTGCCGGATGTGCGGTCGGTGAAGAAGAAGCGCAGCGTCTGCGCGACGGTCGGGAACGCGATGTCGTTCCAGGGAATGTCGCGCTCCTCGAAGAGCCGCACTTCGAGGCTCTCTTCGCCCGCCTCGATGTCGAGATCGAGCAGCCGCGCGAGATAGAACAGATGCACCTGATGCACGTGCGGCACGTTCAGCAGCGAAAACAGGTTCTGCACTTCGACGCGCGCGCCGGCTTCCTCCAGCGTCTCGCGCGCGGCGGCCTCCGACGTGGTCTCGCCCATTTCCATGAAGCCTGCGGGCAGCGTCCAGTAGCCGTAGCGCGGCTCGATCGCGCGGCGGCACAGCAGCACCTTGTCGTCCCAAACGGGAACGGTTCCGACCACGTTGCGCGGATTCTGGTAGTGCACGGTGCCGCAGCTCGCGCAGACGAAGCGCTCCCGGTTGTCGCCGGGCGGAATGCTCAGGCTCACTGCCTGGCCGCAGACGGAACAGAATTTCATAGAGAGGGGACGGAGAATGGTGATGCGAGTGTATCACCGGCTCGCGCGTTCACGATGACGCCTGGGCGCGCGGTTCGACGCGAAGGCATTCGCGCAAATGAGGCCGACCCTGAAACAAAAAACCCGCCGACGGCGGGTTTGATGGTGCGACGGAAATTGCTCATGCTGAACTTGGTTGCGGGGGTAGGATTTGAACCTACGACCTTCGGGTTATGAGCCCGACGAGCTGCCAGACTGCTCCACCCCGCGTCCGTCGAAGAAAAGATTATATGGCAAACGCAGGGTCGATGCAATCGTTTTTTAAGAATCGACTGGAAAGCACGTGAAGCGACACGCAATTGGCTTGCCGCGACACCCGTCTCGAACACGCGCCGCCGATGTGCGAGCATGGCAGGCGGCGCGCGCGATGCCTGCGCGAGAATCGCCGTTCCTCTGTGCCGTGCAAGCCGTTGTGGGATGCGCGGCATGCATGCATTCACTTTGCTACCTCGACACGCCATGGACATCGCTCACGATTTGCAGTCGATCGCCGCGCAGGAACATGCGCTCGTCTTCCCCCATTTCGATGCCGACAGCGCGTGGCAACTCGGCGCGTATCTGCACGAGATCGCGAAAGCGCGCGGCCTCGCGCTCGCGATCGACATTCGCACGTTCGGCCAGCCGCTCTTCTTCTGCACGCTCGAAGGCGCAACGCCCGACAACGTCGACTGGGCGCGCCGCAAGGGCAACACCGTCGCGCATTTCCGCCGCAGTTCGTACGGCGTCGGACTGAAGTTGCAGCAGTCGGGCGCGACGCTCGCGGACAAGCACGGCCTCGCCGTATCCGACTATGCGTCGCATGGCGGCGCGTTTCCGCTGACCGTGAAGGGCGCGGGCGTGATCGGATCGGTGACGGTGTCGGGACTGCCGCAACGCGCGGATCACGAACTCGTCGTCGAGGCGCTGTGCGCGCAACTGGGCCACGACTACAGCAAGCTCGCGCTTGCGAAGGCGTGACGCATGCGCGTGCCGCCTTATGTGCTGCTCGCGATCGCGATCGTCGCCGAAGTGATCGCAACCTCCGCGCTGCGTGCGTCGGAAGGCTTTACGCGCGCGGTCCCCGCGCTCGTCGTGCTGCTCGGCTACGGCATTTCGTTTTACTGCCTGTCGCTGACGTTGAAGAGCCTGCCCGTGGGGATCGTCTATGCGATCTGGTCGGGCGTCGGCATCGTGCTAATCACGCTGGTGGCGATCGTGCTGTATCGCCAGGTGCCCGATCTCGCGGCCGTGGCGGGGCTCGGCCTGATCGTCGCGGGCGTGGTCGTGCTCAATCTCTATTCGAAGATGCAGGCGCACTGACGGCGCGCCGAGCGTTCAACCCGGCTCGACTCATGTTGCCGCCGCAGTCTGCGCGTCCGTTCCGGACTGCGGCGTTTTCTCTCTCCATCCTCGACGCGCCAGTAGCGCACGCCCCAGAGCAATGCCGGGACGTTCGATCATCACATAGGTAGCACAGGACATCGCGACGACCAGCACACCCGCGATCAGCACGACGGCCCAATACTGCGTGATCGAACCCGTCGAGAACTGCCGCAGCGACGGATTCGCGAACACCAGATGCAGGCAGACACCGTGCGTCAGATAGATGCCGTAGCTGATGGCGCCCAGCCGCTGGGCACCCCGCGATTTCAGCAGGCCGAAGAGGTCGCAGCCCGTCAGAACCAGATAGAAGAACGCGGCGATCAGCAGGTTCTGAACCAGCGCGTTCGAAACGCCGACGCCGGCATACGCGAGTGCGATCAATGCGGTTGCAACCAGTGATCGCACATGCACGGGTATCCCGTCGAGCCGAAGGCTGCTACGCGGCAACGAAGCGGCCATCATGCCGATGCTGAAGAGCATCAGATACGACCACACGCCGAAGCGGGCATCGACACTGAACGCCGCCGATACGCCGAAAAGCAGCACGACAAACGCGGTGCGCAGCCGTGGGACGAAGGCGATCAGCGATGTCACCGCGAGCGAGAAATAGAAGTACCACTCCCACGCGAGCGTCCACACCATACCGAACATCACGGGCGGCTCGGGGCTTCCGTTAATCCATACGTTTGCGCCGAGGCCGAGCGCCATCCAGTTGACGATTTCCTTCGTGAGCTTCGCGGGACTCACATTCAGATGCAGACCCGTCGCCGAGAATACGATCAGAAGCGTGAGGCAGAGCACGAAATAGAAGAGTGGGGCGACGCGAAAAAAGCGCGACAGGTAAAGCGAGAACAGATATCCGCGATAGTCGGCGGCGCGGTGCACGCGCGTGGATGCGGTAATCGCCTTTCCCCAGAACAGGTAGCTCGTGATGACGAAAAACACCGACACGCCGATATTCCCAAGCTGATTGAAGAACAGGTCAGGTCCGGGTCCCCAGAATCCCGCGCGCATGTAGGTGTAGTAGCCCGAAGCGTGCGCGAGGAATACGCCCAACGCGAGGAATCCACGCAGACCGTCGATGTAGCGGGAGCGCTCGTCTGCGCGAATCTCCTGCGCATCGAGTCCGCGCCAGCGCAACACGGAAATCGCACCGAAAAGCACGACGAGGACGGGAACGATGCGCCACGCCTCGTGCACGTCCAGGTTTGCCAGATGCTGATCCATTCTGCGTGTCCCCCCCTTGTCCAACGCAATGGCGGTCTCGCGTATCGCGCGCTGTCACATTGCAATCTTCCACGCAGCGTCGTGATCGGATCGTTCGACGGCGAACGGAGCGCGACCGATTGGGGCATCTGCGACACTCCGGCGGCCCTTCGTCCACGGGCTTCGCGCGCGCGGAAAGTGGGGTGGCGAACAAACGCAGGGTCCGAACGGCATTACATTGGTTCCCAGGCTCAAATGGCCCGGACCAATGGCACAAGCCAAATAGCCCAAGCCAAATAGCCCAAGCCAAATAGCCCAAGCGAAATGGCTTCGACGCAGCCGTGCGCGAGCACTGAGCTTGCGTACATGAGCGACCGCGGCTGCCATGCCTTCTTGTCGGGGAATGAATCATGAACTATATCGGCCGCGAACAGTTCGACTCGCCTTTACGGCGCGAGATGGATGCGGATGAGCTTGGTCCCCATGCGTCGGGCAACTCATCGAACGCCGCGCCGGCAGCGGACGCATCGGCGCCGAAAGCGCGCAACGCGGCTTTGCTGTCGCTGGTCGTGCCGTTCTACAACGAAGAAGCGGTGATGGACCACTTTTTCGCCGCCACCATTCCCGTTCTCGAAGCCATCGACGGAATCACGTTCGAGATCGTCTGCGTGAACGACGGCAGTCGCGACGATACGCTCGCGATGCTGCAAGCGCGCGCCGATCTCGACCGCCGTATCCGCGTGATCGATCTGACGCGCAACTTCGGCAAGGAAGCCGCGCTTTCGGCCGGGCTCGACGAGGCGCTGGGCGATGTGCTGGTGCCGTTCGACGCAGATCTGCAAGACCCGCCGCGTGTGATCGCGCAACTGGTGGACAAATGGCGCGAAGGCTATGACGTCGTGCTGGCAAGGCGCAGCAACCGGGATTCCGATTCGTACCTGAAGCGCCGGACGGCCTCGATGTTCTATCGGATGCACAACGCCGTTTGCGACACGCGGATTCCCGAGAACGTCGGCGATTTCCGGCTGATCACGCGCGACGTGGCCAACGCGCTCAGGAAGTTGCCGGAGACACGGCGTTTCATGAAGGGGCTTTTCGCATGGGTCGGCTACAAGACGGCCGTTATCGATTACGTGCGCGAGCCGCGTGCAGCGGGCGAGTCGAAGTTCTCCGGATGGAAACTATGGAACTTCGCGCTCGAAGGATTCACGAGTTTCAGTACGTTGCCATTGCGTGTGTGGACGTACGTGGGCTGCGCGGTCGCGGCTTTCGCCTTTATGTACGCGGCGTTCCTTGTCACGCGGACGTTGATTCTCGGCGTCGCCGTACCCGGCTATGCATCGATGTTGACCGTCGTGCTGATGTTGGGCGGCGTGCAGTTGATCGGCATCGGCGTGCTGGGGGAGTACATCGGACGCATCTATGTCGAGTCGAAGAAGCGTCCCGTGTATCTGATCAGGGACCGCTACCAGGCGAATAGCGCGTCCAATGTCTGACGCGCGCCAAAAGCACCTGGCGCCGCTCGCAACGCGCCTCTTCAGATACGCGGGTGTCGGCGCAGTCGGTACGGCCGCGCAATATTGCACGCTCGTCGCGCTCGTGGCATCGGGCGTGACGGGGCCCGTCGGCGGCTCGGTGAGCGGGGCCGTCGTGGGCGCCGTCGTCAACTACGAGCTGAACCGCCGATATACCTTTTCCACAGGCGAACCCATCATCCTCACGCTGCCGAAGTTCGCGGCGACGGCATGCTTCGGCATGTTGATCAATGGTCTTGTGATGAAGTGGCTGGCTGTCGACCTCGGGATCAACTACCTCGTCGCGCAGATGGTCGCCACGGGTGTCGTGCTCGTCGCGACCTTTTCGATCAACTCCGTCTGGACGTTTCGGCAGAAAGGGCAATCGGGCCGCGCTTGACCGGCGATCGGCCGAAGACACGCGCGGGTCGCTTGCCGACGCTCTCTGCTGTGTCACTTGCGGCTGCCGTATTCGATTTCCTGCCGCCACGCGAAGATGACCAGTTCCAGATAGGTGCGCTGCCGCACGTGCAGCGTCCAGTCACCGGGCGGCAGCGCGAATTCGATCATCGGCCCGCCTTCGATCCGGCGCACGCGCATTGCGCCGCCTTTGTCGTGGTCATTGCTCGTCACCCGCGTTTCGAGGAACGGCGTATCGAACTGGTTGATGCGAGCCGCGCCCGCAGACGTGCACGTCACGACGATCTGAAGTATCTGAACATAGGTGACGCTGGCGGGCGGGTTCAGCGTGCATCCGCCCGTGCTGTCCGCGAACGGGCGGCGCGCCGGCAGCGCCGACGCGGCTCCCGTCGCGAGGATATCCGGCGTTGCGGCGAGCGCATCGCGGTATCGCGCAGGAAAGTACTCGCCGCCGGCGTCGGGGCCGGGGCCTGTCGACGGGCTCGACTGGCGTAGCTCGGCTGAAGGAATGGTCGTGAACACGCTGTGCACCCAGTACAGCATGCCGGCGGCATGTATCACGCTCAAACCAAGGATCGCGAAAAGCGTGCGTCGCTTCAGGATCGCAGGCAGCCGCTCGACGGCGCCTGCGAAGGTGATGAAGATCAGCGGCGTCGCGATCGAAAGCAGACGCCATGGAAACTGGACGAAGTCCAATTGCTCCGAGATTCGCCACATCGGCGCGCTGACACGCGTGGTCAGCAGGATCAATGCGAGCGCCGCGAGGCCTGTCACGAGCGGGGCCTTCACACGTTTGTCCTTCCGATGACGCAGCAGAAACCCGAGCGCAACCAGCAGCGCGAGCACGGGCCAGCCGAACCACGACGCGGGATTGGGCGACAGGACCCGGATCAGCGGCACGGCGTTATCGGCAGGCAGGCCGTGCAGGCGCGCCTGAGTCGGGCTGAAATAGCTTCCCCACACGATGAAGGGCACGTAAATCAGGATCACGAACAACAACAGCGCGCCGACGCTTGCAGCAAGCAGGATGAGCGCCCGCCGTGGCGAATACTTCAGGAGCGCCAACGCGAACGCCACCAGCAGGCACGCCGTCACCGCGAATGTGACGATGTGCGCGAGCGCCAGCAGGCACAGCAGGACGAACAGCTTGACGCCGAGCCAGGGCTTCGGGCGCCGAAGGATCAGTTCCGCGGCGTACGCGGCGCATAGCGGCACGAGCGCCATCGCCGAATACTCGGCCGCCGCGCCGCGCTCCACGATGCAGATGAGCGCATACGGCGACATCGTGCACGCCACGGCCGTCACGACGCGCGTTTGACGCGATGCGCCGAGAAGCGCCGCGCAGCGATAGACGCCATAAAACATCACGCCCGAAAACAGTAGAACGGCGAGCCTGAAGCCGACGACGATATCGCCTGTGGCGATCGTCAGCGCGGCGGCGACCAGGTTGAATAGCTTGTGATAGAAGAACGGCAGAGGCGAACCGAAGCCATTCGCATGGGCCGGCGTCCATACGGACATGAAATCGCCGGCGCGCATCGCGGTGGTCCAGGTCTCGACGCGCGAGAACGAGAGATACGTATCGTGGCCCGCGACGATGGGCCCCGAGAGCACGGCGACGGCATACGCGAACACCAGGATGCCGGCGAGCCACAGGATCGAATCGCTTCCCCGAACCAGAGCGTCAGGCTTGGCGGCGGGCGTTCCTGTGATCACGTTGGTTCTCCTGTGGGTCGCCGGATGGCGGCCGCGCTGTGCTCATGTCGATTCCGCGTCCGGCGCTCGAGGCGGATTTCTCTCGCGGCAAGGGCGTCGTGCGCACGTTGGTGGCTTCGATTGCAGCCAGGCGAAGCGAAGCCGCATCGAACGCGGGCGGTTCAACGAGCCAAGGCCCCAGATCGAACTGTGCTGGCGTCAGGGTTTGCCGCCAGAAGATCAGGTTCACCGGACCGATTGTGCCGTTTGGGTTCACGCCCCGTTTGTGCGGCCGCCCACGTTGTCGTGTCTGCCTGTGCGGCCGCCCACGTTGCCTCTGCCGACAAGCCGTTTCCCCCGGCGAAATTGGGCGGAACGGGTCAGCAGGCTCGCTTACTTGCAGCGAATCACCATCGACCGGTTCTTCACGTTCGCCGACACCACGTTCGTGATGCCGCCGCCCGCCGTGCCGCCTTCGTCGGTGTCCTTCGACACGATGTCGTAGCCCGTCGCCCCGCACGCCTTGCCCGCCTGCACATAGCACGATGCCCAGCTCGACGCCGCGTCCGCGCCGCTGCAGTTGACCGCGAAGCCGGATTCCCCGTTGGGCAGATTGATCAGCGTCGTGTTGTTGGACGACGCGCATCCGCCGAGGCTCGCGATTCCAAGCACGGCCAATGCCGCAAGGGCGGTCGCCGGCAGGGCGGCAAGTCGCTTCACGCGGGACGAAACAGCAGTCGACTTCGACTTCATTGTGTTTTCCTTCAAGAAATAGGGTGTGAGCGAAGAGTCGCAAGGCGGTCGCTGCGAGGCCGCCATGGCCGTGGCAGCGCCGGCGACGCGCAGGCGCAAACCGTCGCCGGGAGGAGGGCAGGCCCGCAGATGAGCGCCGATGGCGGCAAGGCGTGCCCTTGCACGGACATCAGGCTTCGGGTCTGAGGCTGGGGTGTCCCGTTTCGGACACGTCGATGCGAATGCCCGCCTGTTCGACGAGGCGCCGACTGCCGGCGCCTCCCTCTGTCGCGGCGTCTTCCCAGATGCTGATCGCCTTCGGAATGTCGATCCCATGACTTTCCGCGTATGCAAACCACGCATTGGCTGCATCCGGCTCGGCGATTTCGCTGTCTCGAAGAAAATATTTTCCCATATCGTCGGTGCTCGTCCGGAAATTGCGAATGCTTTCCCCTGGATTCGCGTTGCGCGCGTCGGGTTGGCGTTGTGTCCGCGGAGCGCGTTCGACTGCATGCACGTCTGAAAGTGCGCGCACTGCGGGCCGGCGCTGGATGCGCCCGAACTGGCCGTAGAACTTATCGCGCGACGGAAGGACTTACTGTGTATCGCACGTGGCGTGCCCCGTGCTTTCGATCCAACCAAACCGTAACTGAGAGAACGAGAGGCGAGTATGGCTGAGAGGGTCAGCGGCCCTTACCGGGGTTATTACATCAGCGCGTCGGCGCGTCTCGTGCCGCCGCACGAGCAGGCACGCCGCGCGGGCGAGCGCGAAGGCCTGTACGTCGGGGCGGTCAGCCTGTCCGAGCGCGGGCCCGACGATCCGCACCGGATCGAGACGCTCGTCGAAATCGGCGACGAACATCGCTTTTCGACGGAAGACGAGGCGCTCGCTTTCGTCGAACAGGCGGGCCGCGCATACGTCGACCGGCTGCTCGACGGGCATTGAGCGCACGCGGGCAATGGCCGGATGCGGCGCATGCCGCGCACTGTCACGCGCGCGCGAAGGCCGCGCGCTACGCGTTCGCCGATGCGCAAACCGGCAGGCACGCAGTCCGTAGTCCGCAGCGCGACTCGCGCTGGACCGCCGTATGCCGCTACGAGTACCATAAAGCCCGCTGACCGGGCCAGCCGAGCGCATCTCGCGCCGTTCGCGCGCATATGCGGCCGCTGGCCTTTTCCGCCGAATTTTCCCGATGAGGTCACCATGGAGATTCGTTTCCCCGCGGACGCACCCGATTACCGCGACTTCAACCTGACGCTGGTGTTTCCGGCGCTCGTCGATGGTGAGCGGGTGCCGTGCGCGATTTCCGTCGAAGCGCTCGAAGATCATTTCGGCGCCAAATCGAACGATACGGAAGGATGGCGCCGCGCGTTCGACGCCGGCCGCGCGCATATCGAAGCCGTCGCCCGCGAGCATCTGCTGATCAGCAATGGCACGCCCGTTCTGCTCAAGAGCGGCCACTTTCCGCCAGGCAATCTGGCGGGCGCGTAAGCACCGTCCGTCTGCGAAGCGCCAGGTGCGCGATCTTCCCCGCTTGTTCCGTTCCTGGTCCGGTCTTCGTCCGTTCGTCAGACGGGCGCGGTTCGCGTCTGTTACGCGGGCTGCCGTGCCTCCGCGCGCTGCGCAGCCTGTTGTGCAGCCTGGCGCGCCGCCGCAAACGACTGCGCGATGCCTGCTTCGTACGACGTCTTCATGATCGGGCCGATCAGCGCGGTCAGCGCCGTATCGTCGAGCACGACAGGGTCCGCCAGCAGGTAGTGCATTTCCACCAGCTCGCGCAGCATTGGGTTGAAAAGTCCCAGCACGCGCAGCATCGTCTTGCCCGCGACCATCAGCCTGGGCTCGCGTTGCGCGAGTGCATACGCACGTTCGGCGATTTCGCGCTGCGTGATCGTGCCGGTGCCCGCCAGATGCAGCACGCGGCCGAAAGCCTCCGGCGTGCGCGACAGCCGTTCGACGACAGGCCCGACGTCCGGCATGAAGACGAATTCGTGCGGCACGTCGATGGGGCCGATCATCTGCGCGCGCTTGCCGAGCGCCGCGCCTTCGAATACGCCATGCAGAAAGCTGCGCTCGACGCCCGGACCGTAGAAGTCGGGCAAGCGCAAGACGAGCGTTTCGAGCCCGTCGCGTCCATGCGCATCGATGACGAGATTTTCCTGCGCGAGCCGCATCTTGCCCTTGAACGTGTGCGGCTCGCGCGGGTGCGATTCCGTGACGGGCCGGCTGCGCGGCCGGCCGTACGGATACACGGTGCCGATCAGGATCAGCCGCTGCACGCCAGCCGCGCGCAGGCCGTCGAGTGTCTTTCGCATCAGCACCGGATGCTTTTCGAACTGGTGATAGGGCACGCCGACGAGATACACGGCCGTTTGCAATCCGGCGGCGGCCGACGCGACGGAGGCGGGATCGTCGGGATTCCATGTGACGATTTCCGCGAGGGGATCGTGACCGAACGACGCTTGCAGCGCTGCCCGCCCACGTCCGATCACGCGATAGTGGCGGCCCGCCGCGTTCAGCGCGTGGGCGATGCTTTGTCCCGCGGCGCCCGCCGCGCCGAACAGGCCGATCTGTCCTGCATTGTCCATGATGACTCCCGCAAACGCGCCACCGATTTCGGCCCTGTCGAAACAGCTCCGCACTGAGCGCAAGAAATTTGATGAACAGTGTTCAGTGAACGGTGTTCAGTTTAATTTGACTTTTCAGTTTGTCAACCCGAAAATTGCCTGCATGGGAATCGCCGAAAGAAAGACACGTCAGAAGCTGGAGCTGCGCGAGCGCATCCTCGATGCCGCGCGGCGTATCGTCATGCGCGAAGGCTTTGCCGCGCTGTCGATGCGCAAGATCGCTGAGGCGATCGAATATTCGCCCGCCACGCTGTATCTGCACTTCGAAAGCCGCGACGCGATTGCGCGCGCGCTGTGCGCGGAAGGCTACGCGCAACTGCTGGCCACCTTCGAGCCGCTGATCCCGATCGCCGATCCCGCTGAGCGGCTGCGTGCGATCGGGCGCGCGTATGTCGCGTTCGGCGTCGCGAATCCGCAGACGTACCGGCTGATCTTCATGGAAGATCCGTCGTACACGGGCGCCGCGCTGGTCGGCGACGCCGGCGCGTCCGATGATGATGCCGGCGATGCCGCGTTTCGTCTGATGGTCGAGTCGATCGATGCGCTCAAGGCGCAGGGGCGTCTGCCGGGTTCGCCCGACAGCCAGGTCTGCGCGGAAGCGCTGTGGGCCACGATGCATGGCATCGTCGCGTTGCATCTGACTTGCCCCGTGTTTCCGCGCGCGCCGCTCGATGCCGTGGTCGACGCGGCGCTCGTTGCGTGGTTCGGCGCGCAGCACGCGGACGCATCCGGCGACGCGGAGGCGAGCGCGGCGGAGAACCCAGCCGGCGACGCGAATACGTCAGAAGCATCGAAAGCGTCGGAAGCACGCCGCGCGGCTTCATCGAAAACCAAGGCCGCGTAATACCGTCCGCTTATCCTGCGGGCACGACCGCCGCTGTCGCTGAAGAATTCGCCCGCGTGCTAACGTGTGTGCCGCACGTCCATTCAACCGCCTTTCGTACGAACCATGTCGACATCCGAATCGCGCAGCGCCTCCGACGAACTCATCGCCTATGTCGCCAATCGCATTGGCTTCATCGAACTGAACCGGCCGAAGGCGCTCAACGCGCTATCGCTCGGCATGATGCGCGCGATGCATGCGGCGCTCGATCAATGGCGCGACGATCCCGGCGTGCTCGCCGTCGTCGTGCGCAGCACGAGCGAGCGCGCGTTCTGCGCGGGCGGCGACATCAGATACCTGTACGAGTCGTTCCGGCGCGGCGACCGCGAAGCCGTCGACACCTTTTTCATCGACGAATACCGGCTCGATCACGCGATCTTCGCGTACACGAAGCCCTTTATCGCGTTCATGAACGGCGTCGTGATGGGCGGCGGGATGGGCATTTCGCAGGGCGCGCATCGCACGGGCGGCCTGCGCGTCGTGACGTCGTCGACGCGCATGGCGATGCCCGAGACGCGCATCGGTCTCTTTCCCGATGTCGGCGCGGGATGGTTTCTCGCGCGCACGCCGGGCGCGATCGGCCGCTATCTGGCCGTGACGGGCGAGACGATCGGCGCCGCCGACGCGCTCTACGCGGGTCTCGCCGACGTGTACTTGCCCGACGATGCGATCGCCGCGCTGATCGACGGGCTCAAGACGCAGAGCTTCGAGCGGGGCGCGGACGTCGTTGCGTGCGTGGAGCGCGAAGCGCAGTTCCACAAGGTCGCGCCGACGCCCGACATCTCGCCGCTCGCCGACGCGCGCGCGTTGATCGACAGGCACTTTGCGTTGCGCGATGTCGCGCAGATTGTCCGCTCGCTCGATCTCGAAGGCGATTGCGCGAGCGCCGACTGGGCCGAGCAGACGGCCGCCGTGCTGCGCGAGCGCTCGCCGCTGTCGATGGCCGTTTCGCTCGAAGTGGTGACGCGCGCCGAAGGGACGATGGCCGAATGTCTGCGGCGCGACCTCGATCTGACGCGCTCGTCGTTCGAACGGGGCGACGCGCCGGAAGGCATCCGCGCGCGCATCATCGACAAGGACAACAAGCCGGACTGGCGCTTTGCGTGCATCGAAGACGTGACGCGCGCGGACGTCGAGGAGATGTTCGAAAGCCCGTGGCCCGCGCACGAGCATCCGTTGCGCGACCTGCAGGGCTGAGGCCAACGCAGGCCGGACCAGGACGCAGGCCCGAACAGAACTCAGGCCGTGACCAGAACTCAGGCCATGACCAGAACTCAGGCCCGAAGAAAAAAACGCAGCGGTTTCAGTCCTCGGCTGTCATGAAGGCGCGCATGAAGACGAGCGCGCCCCATCCCCACATCGCATTCGATGCGAAGCCGAGCGCGAGGCGCGGCAGCATGTTGCCCGTTGGCCAGATGCCGCGAACGGGATCGGCGACGAACACGGTCGCCGCCGTCAGCACGACCCCGCCGAACACGAATGCGGGAATCCACGGCGCGGGGCGCTCGGGCGACACACGCAGGAGCCACGCCATCAGCACGGCCCACACGGAACTCCAGATCGCGTTCGCGATGAATTCGGGCAGGCCGATGGGAGCGAATGGAGCCGTCGAGAACCCTGTCGGGTCGATGAGGCCGGCCGCGTGCAGAAGCGCGAGCGTCGACTCGTGAAAGAACAGCGACGCGAGAAAGCCGGACACGAACGGCAGGATGATTTTTTGCATGCTTGACGGCGTCAGTCGCTGGGCGTCGACGACAAAGCGCTACGCCCGCACAGGTTGATCGGGATCGAGCGCCATTATATCGGCGGCGCGCTGCTGTTTTGGGGCGAGCGCGCGCGGAACATGCGGCGATGATGCTCGCGCGACGTATGCTGCGGCGTCAGGTAAATCACGAAAGTGGAAAACCTAAGCTCAAAAAAATCGTTCAAAAGAAAGCGCGCGATCCATAGACTCTTTTTCCATGCAGACGGCGGCGGCGTGCTCAGGCGCATGCACTGCCGGCGGATTAACACGCCGCGCGTTGCGCGCGCGTTCCACGTGATTCACATGAGAGAAGCTGTCGCGATGTCCGATCCGATGCCGATTCGCGCGTGCCCAGCCGCTTCGTGCGCGGCACGCGATCCATGCGTCGCGCGCAGGCCGCCGCGCCGTCGCCGCTGACGCGCTCTTCCGCGGTTATTTCTTCACGCGGTCTTATCCGTTTCCCCGTTCGCTTCGATGCGCCGCCTCGCGCGCGGCAATGCGCGGTCACGTCCGTTCGAAACGCGGCCACGCCGTCACGCGAGCGCGAAAGCAGGCGGGCGACGCAACCGACCAGCCGTCCGGCATCGACTGACATCAACTCGAACAAACGCAGGAGCAGCCCATGAATGTGTTCTGGTTTATTCCGACTCACGGCGACAGCCGCTATCTCGGCACGTCGCAAGGCGCGCGCGCGGCGGACTACGACTACTTCCGGCAGATCGCCGTCGCCGCCGATACGCTCGGCTACGAGGGCGTGCTGCTGCCGACGGGCCGTTCGTGCGAAGACGCATGGGTCGTCGCGTCGAGCCTGATCCCCGTCACGCAGCGGCTCAAGTTTCTGGTCGCGATCCGGCCGGGCATCGCGTCGCCGGGGCTGTCGGCGCGCATGGCGGCGACTTTCGACCGGCTGTCGGGCGGGCGTCTGCTGATCAACGTCGTGACGGGCGGCGATGCCGCCGAGCTGGAAGGCGACGGGCTCTTCGTCGATCACGACACGCGCTACGAAATCACCGACGAATTCCTGCGCATCTGGCGCGGCTTGCTGACGAGCGCGCATGGCGGCGAAGCGATCGACTTCATCGGCAAGCATCTGAAGTCGAAGGGCGGCAAGCTGCTGTATCCGCCCGTGCAGAATCCGCATCCGCCGCTGTGGTTCGGCGGATCCTCGCCGGCTGCGCACGAGATGGCGGGCGAGCACATCGACACGTATCTGACCTGGGGCGAGCCGCCCGAAGCCGTCGCGAAGAAGATCGCGGACATTCGCGCGCGCGCCGCGCAGCATGGCCGCAAGATCAAATTCGGCATCCGTCTGCACGTGATCGTGCGGGAGACGGAAGAGGAAGCGTGGGCCGCCGCGGACAAGCTGATCAGCAAGCTCGACGACGACACGATCGCGCGCGCGCAGGCCTCGTTCGCGAAGATGGATTCCGAGGGCCAGCGGCGCATGGCCGCGTTGCACGGCGGCAAGCGCGGCACGCGCAAGGAACTCGAGGTCTATCCGAACCTGTGGGCGGGCGTGGGGCTCGTGCGTGGCGGCGCGGGCACGGCACTCGTCGGCAGCCCGGAGCAGGTCGTCGCGCGCATGCAGGAATACGCGGACCTCGGCATCGAGACGTTCATTCTGTCCGGCTATCCGCATCTCGAAGAGTCATATCGCTTCGCCGAACTCGTGTTCCCGCTGCTGCCGGGCCGCCAGCGCGCGAGCGCGAGCGGTCCGCTGTCGGGGCCGTTCGGCGAGATCGTTGGCAACAACTATGTGCCGAAGGCGGCGCAAAGCTAGACCTGATCTGACGCATGCGGGCGATGCGTGATCGAACGCGTCGTCCGCGCAAAGGAGTCGTTTATGCCGACCGTTTCCGGCAAGGACATCGCGAGCGCCGCATTCGTGCGGCTCGCACGCAAGGCGGCGCCGTGGATCGTGCCGCTCGTCATCCTCATCGCATGGGAACTCGCCGCGCGCAGCGGCGTGCTGTCGACGCGCGTGCTGCCCGAGCCGCTCGCCGTCGTGAAGGCCGCATGGTCGCTGATCGAGTCGGGCGAGATGTGGGCCGACGTAAAGGTGAGCACGTGGCGCGCGGTGTCGGGTTTTGCGATCGGTGGCGGCATCGGCTTCGTGCTCGGGCTCGCGACGGGTCTCTTCAAACCCGTCGATATCGCGCTCGACACGACCGTGCAGATGATCCGCAACATCCCGGCGCTCGCGATGATTCCGCTCGTGATCCTCTGGTTCGGCATCGAAGAAGAAGCGAAGGTGTTTCTCGTCGCGCTGGGCGTGTTCTTCCCGATCTACGTGAACACGTATCACGGCATCCGTTCCGTCGACACCAATCTGATCGAAATGGCGCGCAGCTACGGCGTGAATGGATTCGCGCTGTATCGCGACGTGATCCTGCCGGGCGCGCTGCCGTCGATTCTCGTCGGCGTGCGCTTCGCGTTCGGGCTGATGTGGGTCACGCTGATCGTCGCGGAAACGATCTCCGCGCAATCTGGCATCGGCTACATGACGATGAACGCGCGCGAGTTTCTGCAAACGGATGTGGTTGTGGTCGGCATTCTGCTGTACGCGGCGCTCGGCAAGCTCGCCGACATGCTCGCGAAAACGCTTGAGCGCGTGTCGCTGCGCTGGCATCCCGCTTATCAGCAAGGAGCGAAAGCATGAGCGCAAGCACATTGCCGGCATCGTTCGGCGGCGCCGCGCGCGCGGATCTCGAAGCGCAACGACGGCAGCCGCGCGCGCACGAGGGTGCATCGACTGAAACAGCGGTTGCCGCTATCGACTCTGTCGAGCGCGATGCAGATGCGCGGCATGACGTGACCGGCCGTTCGCCCGAGGCCGACGCAGTCGCTTTGCGCAAGACCGCGCATGATAAGACCGCGCATGATAAGACCGCGCATGATAAGACCGCGCGTGATAAGACCGCGCGTGATAAGACCGCGCGTGATAAGACCGCGCGTGATAAGACCGCGCGTGATAAGACCGCGCGCGATGCGATCGATGCGTCCGTCGAATTGCGCGGCGTCGGCAAGCGCTATGGCGAGCGCGCCGTGCTCGCGGACTTCGATCTGTCGATCGAACGCGGCAGCTTCGTGTCGATCGTCGGGCGCAGCGGTTGCGGCAAGTCGACTCTGTTGCGGCTGATCGCCGGTCTCGAAGCGCCGACCTTGGGCACGCTCGACAAACGCGCGGACGGCTCGCAGCCGTTCGACACGCGGATCATGTTTCAGGACGCGCGTCTCTTGCCATGGAAGACGGTGCTGCAAAACGTGATGCTGGGCCTTGGCCGTTCATCGCGCGACGCTGCGCGCGCGGTGCTCGCCGAAGTCGGTCTGCTCGAGCGCGCGAACGACTGGCCCGCGCAGTTGTCGGGCGGCCAGCGGCAGCGCGTCGCGCTGGCTCGCGCGCTCGTGCATCAGCCGCAACTGCTGCTGCTCGACGAGCCGCTCGGCGCGCTCGACGCGTTGACCCGCATCGAAATGCATGCGCTGATCGAACGGCTGTGGCGCGAGCATCGCTTCACCGCGCTGCTCGTCACGCACGACGTGCAGGAAGCTGTCGCGCTTGGCGACCGCATTCTGCTGATCGAAGACGGCCGGATCGCGCTCGATCAACCGGTGCTGCTCGCACGTCCGCGCGAAAGGGCGTCGGCGGCGTTCGCGAGGCTCGAAGAGCGCGTCTTGCAGCGCGTGATGAAAACACGCGCGCCGCACGAGTCCCCGGCAATCGATGCGAGCGCGAGGGCGGCGAGCGAACCGGTCAGCGTGCATCCGCGCGACGTCCGCTGGGCGGTATGAGCGCTGGCCGCTGGAACCTCGCTGGAACCTCTCTACCCACTCACGGAGCCATCCGATATGAGCATTTCCGCCATCAACGTACGTAACCAGTTCAAAGGCAAAGTGAAGGAGATCATCCGGGGACCCGTCGTGTCGGAAGTCGACGTCGATACGCCGTTCGGCGTCGTCACGTCGGTGATCACGACGCGTTCGATCGACGAACTCGAACTGAAGGTCGGCGCGGAAGTCGTCGCGCTCGTGAAGTCGACGGAGGTGTCGCTCGCCAGGCTGTGAACGTTTGTGCGCGTGAACGGCATGGTTCGGCGTTCGCCCCGTGCGCGCCGGGCGACGCGTGCCGTCCACGCTTCCCTCGCCGGCGACGCGCGACGCGCGACGCGTCGCTATCTTGCGTTCGTCGCGCTGGCGGGCGGGTTGTGCATCATCTTGTCGTTGGTCGGCTTGCGCGGCTTCTTGACGGGCATGTTGTCGGGATTGGTCGCGCTTGCGGTGCCCGACGCCGCCGCGGGCGGGGGCTTCACCATCGGCGCGCTGGATTCGGACGCCGCATTCTGCGCGAGCGCCGTCCCCGCAACGCCTGCGGACGCTGCGAGCAGGACGGCCGCGCCGATTCGCGCCAATGCCTTCCGCCCGAATGGCCTGAGCGTGTTGATCGTGTGAATCATCGCGTTCTCCATGCTGTTTCTTTTTGGCTCCGTTGCGACGCGCGTGCCAGCCTGCGCGCGACGTGTGCCGTTCTCTTGTAGACCGCGCCCTCGCGTGGAAATTCTGCGTATTTGCGCGGGTTTCGGACCCTTTTCATCCGTTTCCCGTCGACGCCGCGCAACCAGCAATCCCGGCTGGAAGTGCTAGCATGGATTGAGCGATGAATTGAGCGTCGACGGGCGCATCGCAAGACGGGCGGTGTGCCGCCAGCGCGTGCGGAGGCGGCGATGACGAAATCCCTGAGTACGGATGCAATCGATACCTTGCGGCAATTGAACGATGTCGGGACGGGACAGGCGCCGCCTGCCGTCGAGCCCGTCGTCGAGAAGGAACTGCTGGGCGCGGGGCTGGTGGCGAAATCGGCGAAGGGTGCGGGTGTCGAGATCACCTGTGACGGCAGAAAATACCTGTCCGGCGATTGCGACTGAGCGCGGGCAGATGCCGACGCTAAAACGACACTGCGGATACTGCGGAAAGAGGGAGGCGCGATGGAGCCGAAAGGCATCGACATGGGCGACTACCAGGAACGCTACAAGGACTTCGATATGGAGGTCGCCGTCGAGCAGGTGCTGACGGGCGTGAAGGCGCATTTCCGCGTGCTCAAGGGCGAAGCGGTGATGCTGGACTGGCGGCTCGTGCACATCGACCGCTTCTGGCCGACGGAGCATGCCGCTGCCGAAGCGGGCTTTCAGGCCGCTCGCGAAGCGATCAATACCGAACTGCTTGCCGCGGGCGGATAAGACCCGGCGTCACATTCGATCGCGCAAAAACAAAGCCGGATGCTCCGTGGAGAACATCCGGCTCGACTGCACGTGCAACAACAGACTGCGTGGTACTACAGGGTACGGCAACTGCGTGGTACTGGTACTTCGAACTGCACCATCAACGGCACTTATTGACTGCTTCGACTGCGGTACTGCCACTTCTGGAACTGCAATTTCAACGCTACCGGGTACTGCCAGAACTGCGTACTACCTGTGCTGCGTGGTACTGCCTGATACGAAATCTGCTGCCGGTCCAGCTTCGTCTTAGTGGCCGAAGAACACCGAGCCCGGGCCCGTCTGCGGCTCATGCTTGCCGCCTTGCGACGAACCGTTTTGCACGCCGCCATACGCGACGTTGGCTTGCTGTGCCTGTTCCGCTGCCAGCGTCTGTGCGCTCTGGCCTTGCTGCGAAGACGGCGCGCCGATCGTCGGGTTGTAATGCGGAGCCGGACCGTAGCCGCTTGCGAAAGCGGGAGCAGCCAGCGTGGCGGAAGCGGCGATCAAAACTGCGGCGATAAGCTTGGTCTTCATGGTGAACTCTCCGTGATATTTGATTCAGTAAGACGTTGCGTGGTGCTTGGGTCTGTTCGCAACGTCGATGGAATGCAGTGTATACCCCTACTATCGATTCTTTGTGCCGATAATTTGAAATTACTATTCTTCGATCGGAAACAATGCTGAGACGCCCGTCCGGTGGGGGTTCCGCGTGTATGTGCCCTGATAAGCCGCTCTTACCGCTCGGAAAAACCTCATGTAAATCATGGGCTTCCAGGGCTGCTGCGACGTGGAACGAGGGGCGGGGGCCCGGCTTGCGGTAAAATAGGCGGTTTGGTTCTTACGCGTTGGCCTTGGTTCTTATGCGTCGGCCTTGGCTCTTACGCGTTTGTCGTTCGCATTTTTGCGTTCGCGTTTCCTTCGTCGTTTTCGTTCTGTCTTCTGCCCCATGTCTTCGAAGCCCATTGCCAGTCCCCGCCGCGTGTCCGTCGCGCCGATGATGGACTGGACCGACCGCCACTGCCGCTCGTTTCACCGCACGCTGTCGCGGCACACCTGGCTGTATACGGAAATGGTGACGACGGGGGCGCTGATTCACGGTGACGTCGAGCGCCATCTGGCGTTTACGGCCGACGAGGCGCCCGTTGCGCTGCAACTCGGCGGCAGCGAGCCTGACGATCTGGCGCGCTCGGCGAAGCTCGGCGAGCAATGGGGTTACGACGAGATCAATCTGAATTGCGGCTGCCCGTCTGAGCGCGTGCAGCGCGGCGCGTTCGGCGCGTGTCTGATGAGCGAGCCGCAACTCGTCGCCGATTGCGTGAAAGCGATGCGCGATGTGGTTTCGGTGCCCGTGACGGTCAAGCACCGGATCGGCGTCAATGATGTCGAGGATTACGCGTTTGTGCGTGACTTCATCGGCACGATCGCCGAGGCCGGCTGTGACGTGTTCATCGTGCACGCGCGCAATGCGATCCTCAAAGGTCTGAGCCCGAAAGAGAATCGTGAGATCCCGCCGCTCAAATATGATTACGCCTATCGGTTGAAGCGGGACTTTCCACAGCTCGAGATCATCATCAACGGCGGCATCAAGACGCTCGACGAAGTCGACGCGCATCTGGAGCACGTCGATGGCGTAATGCTCGGGCGCGAGGCATATCACAACCCGTACGTGCTCGCGGACGTCGACGCGCGTTTCTACGGCTCGACGCTACCGGCGCCGACACGCGAGGAAGCGGAAGCGAAGCTGATCGCGTACTGCCGCGCCGAACTGGCGCGCGGCACGTATCTCGGCGCGATCGTGCGTCACGCGCTGGGGCTGTATCGCGGCGTCGCGGGTTCGCGCGGATGGCGGCGCGTGTTATCGGACAGCAAAAAGCTGGCGGCGCGCGATCTTGCAATTTTCGACGAGGCGCGACAGCACTTGCGCGAACCCAGCGAAATGTTTGAATAAAGGGCTTTGCAAATACGATTCGTGTTTGTATAATCTCGCTTCTTCGTTGCTGAGCAGCATTCAGCGGCGAGCAGCGAAGGTGTAGGGCAGTGGTGGCTGTAGCTCAGTTGGTAGAGTCCAGGATTGTGATTCCTGTCGTCGTGGGTTCGAGTCCCATCAGCCACCCCAGAGAATTCAGCGGTATCGAGAAACGGCACAGCGAAAAATCGCGGTGCCGTTTTTGTTTTGGGTCCCTGTTTTCAGGGCTCATCGCGTTCGATGCAGAGCATCGAACGTTGAACCATCGCGCGCCCCTCGCACACGCCAAACGCCGTTCACTTCTTCCTCAACGGCTCCAGCAAGCTCTTCAAGCCGTTGTGATCGATTTCGTGCATCAACGCCAGCAGCCGCCCGATCTCGCCGGGCGGAAATCCTTCGCGCGCGAACCAGTTGAGGTAATGCCCCGGCAGATCCGCGATCACGCGCCCTTTGTACTTGCCATACGGCATCACACGCGTCACAAGCAATTCGAACTGTTCGACATTCATCGCCAAATCGCATTCAAACAAAGACAAAGATAAAGCACACCGCCTACGTCCGTTTCCGCTGATGCCCGCTCACATGCGCGCCCGCATCGCGCTCGAGACCGAACACATCGAGAATCGCAAGCAGCCCGACGACAGCAACCAGCAGGAACGCAACGTTGAAATCGGCCGCCGTCACCGATCGCGCATCGTGTCCATGCAGCCACGCGGCGAGCCGCATCGCGATCGCGCCGAGCGCGACACCCATGCCCATCGTCATCTGCGTGAGCGTGCTCGATAGCGTCGACGCGCCGCTCATCTGCGGCTTAGGCACATCGGCGAAGCTGAGCGTATTGACGGCCGTGAATTGCAGCGAGCGCGACAGGCCGCTCGCGAACAGCACGATACCCGTCAGCACGAGCGGCGTCGAAGCTGTCAGCAGGCTCATCGCCGCAATGCTCAGCGCGGCGAGCGCGCCATTGACGAGCAGCACCGGCCGAAAACCGAAGCGCCGCATCACGGGCGTCGTCACGAGCTTCATCGACAGATTGCCCGCGAACACCATGAGCGTCAGCAGGCCCGACTGGAATGCGTTCATCCCGAAGCCGAGCTGAAACATCAACGGCAACAGAAACGGCACCGCGCTGATCGACACGCGAAAGAGCGATCCGCCGCCCATTGCGACGGCGAACGTCTTCACGCGAAACGCCGACAGATCGACGACGGGATGCGGACTGCGGCGCAGATGAAGCAGTGCTGCCACGCCCGCCGCGAGGCCGCCTGCGAGAAACGCGAGCGCTTCGCGCCACGGCGCATCCGAGCGGCCCAGCAGTTCCATCGCGTACATGACGGCCGTGCCCGCGATGCCGCACAGCACGAAGCCGACCGTATCGAACGGGCGCATCTGCGTGTCGCGCGCCGCGCCGATAAAGCGCCACGCGAGCACGATGCCGACGATGCCGAGCGGCAGATTCAGATAGAAGATCCAGCGCCACGATGAGTAAGTCGTGATGAAGCCGCCGAGCGGCGGTCCGATGACGGGCGCGACAAGCCCCGGCCACGTGATAATCGAAATCGCGCGCATCAGGTCGTCTTTGGGCGTCGCGCGCAACACGGCGAGGCGTCCGACGGGCACCATCATCGCACCGCCGATGCCCTGCACGATGCGCGCCGCCGTGAATTCGACGAGCCCGTTGGTCATCCCGCACGCAACGGACGCCGCTGTGAACACCGCGAGCGCCGCAGCGAACACGTTGCGCACGCCGAAGCGGTCGGCGGCCCAGCCGCTGATCGGGATGAACACGGCGAGCGTCAGCAGATACGACGTGATGCCGATCGACAGATCGACGGCATGCACGCCGAAAGACCGCGCCATCTGCGGCAACGCGGTGGCGATGATCGTGCCGTCGAGGTTCTCCATGAAGAACGCCGCGGCGACGAGCGTGACGATCAGCGACTGCCGCCTGTCCGCAGAACCGGACCGCGCAGTCGGCGTATCTGACATCGACATGACACTCCGAAGGTTGTAAGCGCATCGAAACCGGCCGCATCGCGTCGCGGCCAACCGACATTCTAGCCACGCACGCGTTTTGCGCGGACATGGTAATTTCGCCCCTTGCCGTTTTGTCACTCGACAAGACCAGGAACATCAGAAAGAGGGGAACAGTTCGATGCAATACCGCAGACTCGGCGATACGGATGTGCAGGTCAGCCTGATCGGTCTCGGCACGATGACGTGGGGCGAGCAGAACACGGAGCGCGACGCGCACGCGCAGATCGACTACGCGCTCGACCACGGCATCACGCTGATCGACACCGCCGAAATGTATCCCGTGCCGCCGCGCGCCGAAACGCAGGGCTCGACGGAGCGCTACATCGGCACATGGATCGCGCAGCATCGCGGCGCACGCGACAGGATCGTGCTCGCGACGAAGATCGCCGGCCCCGCGCGCCAGCCGCACAATCCGCGTCACATTCGCGGCGAGGGCAACCAGTTCGATCGCAAGAATCTCACCGAGGCGCTGCACGACAGCCTCAAGCGTTTGCAGACGGACTACGTCGACCTGTATCAGCTGCACTGGCCCGATCGCAGCACGATGACGTTCGGTCGTCCCGCGTATCCGTGGATCGACGATGCGTACACCGTGCCCATCGAAGAAACGCTTTCCGTGCTCGCCGACTTCGTGAAGGAAGGGAAGATCCGTCATATCGGCGTGTCGAACGAAACGCCGTGGGGCGTCGCGCAGTTCATGCGCGCGTCGGAGAAGCTCGGCTTGCCGCGCATCGTGTCGATCCAGAATCCGTACAGCCTGCTGAACCGCACGTTCGAAGCGGGGCTCTCGGAGTTTGCGCATCGCGAACATGTCGGTCTGCTTGCGTACTCGCCGCTCGCGTTCGGCTGGCTGTCGGGCAAATACGAAGGCGGCGCGCGTCCGGCGGGTGCGCGCATTTCGCTGTTCGAGCGCTTTCAGCGCTACAGCAAGCCGCAGGCCATCCAGGCAACATCACGCTACGTCGAACTGGCGAAGCGCCACGGCCTGTCGCCCGCGCAATTCGCGCTCGCGTTCGTCAACAGCCGGCCGTTCGTGACGAGCAATCTGATCGGCGCAACGTCGCTCGATCAGCTCAAGGAGAACATTGCGAGCGTCGACGTGAAGCTGTCGCCAGAAGCGCTCGCCGAGATCGACGCGCTGCACGAACTGCAGCCAAATCCGGCGCCCTGAGCGCTTCGTCTGGTTTTAGTGCACCGCGGCATGCGTGCCGCGGCGCGTTCATCGCGAACGGCCGCATGGCAGGACCAGAAAGCAACACTCGAGGACAAGGCTTCCCGGCAAGACACGCGCGGCGGCACATCGCCGTGCAAACTCGCGTACGATAGCGCGCTTACATATTTACAAGCGTTTTCACGCGCCTTCGCGATACCGGCCGTCACAACGGCCGCCGCATCCGATCTCCCTTCCACAGCCGCTTGCCCGCTCCGCGTGACGTGCGCGGTGCCGCGCACCCATTTCTGTGCATGGGCCACGCGCGGCATACAATGCACGATGCTGACCCTGCATGCGCCGAACGGACGGGCACCGGCGCGATTCCGGCAACACACCCAAGCGAAATCCAAGCGAACCGACCACGACGATGAACACCTCGCGCTCCACCACTCCGATCGCCGCCTCGACATGGCCGATTTTCGTGCTGCTCGCCATTGCCGGGCTTTTCTACGTCAAATGGTTTCCGTATTACAACCGCGCGTTCACCGCGGCTTCGACGCATTCGATCGGCGCGTCGATCCTGATGGGCAGCGCGGCGAGCCCGCCCGCGCCGTCGTGGAGCGCAGCGCTCGGCTACGCGCTCGCCTACGGCAAGGCGATCTGGCAGGCGATGGTGCTCGGCCTGCTGCTCGGCTCGGCGGTGCAGGCGCTGTTGCCCGCGCACTGGGTCGCGCGATTGCTCGGCAAGACGGGATTCGGCAGCGTCGCGGCAGGCGGCTTGCTCTCGTTGCCAGGCATGATGTGCACGTGCTGCGCGGCGCCCGTCGTCGCCGGATTGCGCGAGCGGCAGGCATCGCCCGGCGGCGCGATCGCGTTCTGGCTCGGCAATTCGGTGTTGAACCCGGCGACGCTCGTCTTCATGGGCTTCGTGCTCGGCTGGCAGTGGGCCGGGCTGCGCGTGGTGCTCGGCGCCGCGATGGTGTTCGGGCTCGGCTATCTGGTGAACAGGTTCGTCAGCCCCGGCGAAGCGCAAGCGGCCGATGCGCGCCTCATCGAGCTCGTCGACGAGCAGCGCTCGGGCAGCCCGTTCGTCCGCTGGGTGTCGATCTTCGTGCGGATGGCCGTGCGCCTCGTGCCGGAATATATCGTGCTCGTCCTGCTGCTCGGTGCGGCGCGTGCGTGGCTGTTCCCGCATGTCGGCCCGGAGATCGGCAACGACTTCGTGTGGATCGTCGCGCTGGCCGTCGCCGGCATGCTGTTCGTGATCCCGACGGCGGGCGAAGTGCCCATCATCCAGGCGATGCTGTCGCTCGGCATGGGCGTCGGCCCCGCCGGCGCGCTGCTGATGACGCTGCCGCCCATCAGCGTGCCGTCGCTGGCGATGCTCGCGCGTTCGTTCCGTCCTCGTGTGCTGACGATCGTGGCCGTTTCGGTGGTCGGCTTCGGCATCGTCGGCGGGCTGCTGGCCGTGGCGTTGCGATTCTGACGAATCGCTTGATATCAAACCCGGCGTCGTTGTGCCGAATCTCGACCTAAACTGGGAAACAGGGAACTGGCGCACGGTTTGCTGCACGGTAAGGCGCGTAGGGGGCGCGTCGAGTGGTACGATGGCGCCCCTTGAAGCTGGCTAACGCGCAAATGCGCGCAAATGCGCGGCAACGGCGCGATAGCCGCGTGTCGTTCGCGTGGCAATTCGTGTGGTAAATCGCGTGGCATTGCAGCGCGGCAGCGCACCAGCATAGCGGTGAACAACCGCCAATCAGCCAATCCAGGACAACGCATGGCCCAACAAAAGACCAATCCGAAACTCGAGCAGGCGCTGACGCGCGGGGATCTCGCCATCCGTCAGGCCAACTCGGCGCGCGCGACGGCAGTGCTGCGCGCACTGGGCAAAATGATCATCGACGCGTCCGCGACGATCGGCGTCGAGGCGCACACGTCGATTCCCGACGGCGACCGCATTTACGATCCCGTCGACGGCCTGTGGCCGCAGGCGTTGCTGGTCTCGCTCGATGGCCCCGTCGAAGAAGCCGACCCCGAAGAATTGCGCACGATCCGCTTGCGCTCCGACGATCCGGGCACGATGTTTCGCGTCGAGTGGCATCGCGCGGACGGCAAGATCGGGCGTCAGGAAGGCGGCCCGTTCGCGACCGTCGAATTCATCTCCGACGTCGACGTGCCGTGGTCGGACGACGAAGAGTAATGTGATTCGATCTGCCCGAGGGCGCGGCGCACGGGTGAATAGCCTGCGCGCTGCGCCCTCAGCGCATCATCCGTCGGCGGAACAGCACCGCCGACACGCAGAACGGCACCACCACATACGCGGCCAGCACGGCCACATGCAGTGCGGCATCGTCGAGCGGACGCGCAAGCATCGCGGGGCGGATCAGGTCCACCGCGTGCGCGAGCGGCAGCAGTTGCGCCGCGAACTGCGCGGCGGGCGGCAACTGCGAGAGCGGGAAGAACACGCCCGACAGCAGCAGCATCGGCGTCAACACCAGCGTCTGATAAAACATGAAGAAATCGTACGACGGAGCGAGCGCCGTCACGATCATCGCGGTGCTGGCGAACGCGAGACCCGCGAGCACGATGACGGGCAGCGCGAGCAGCATCGACGGGAAGCTTGCGTAGCCGAGCGCGCCCGCCACCAGCATGATTGCGACGCCGGACAGCACGGCTTTGCTGCCCGCCCAGGCAACCTCGCCGAGCACGATGTCGCCGAGCGTGAGCGGCGTGTGCATGATCGCCTCCCACGTGCGCTGGACGTGCATCCGCGAAAAGCCCGAATACATCGATTCGAAGCTCGCTGACATCATCACGCTCGACGGGACCGTGCCCGCCGCAAGAAACGCGATGTACGACACGCCGTCGACATGCCCGACCATCAACCCGAGCCCGAAGCCGAGCCCGAACAGATAGATCATCGGATCGGCGAGGTTGCCGAACATCGACGCGAGCGCGAGCTTGCGCCACACCAGATAGTTGCGCCGCCACACGGCAATCCAGTTGACGGCGTTCGCCGGCAGCGCGGCGAAGCGCTCGCGCATCGGCTCGGTATGTTCGGGGGTGTCGTACGTGCGTGCGTCCATTGTCGTGGTGTCGCTTGCTTATGCGTTACGTTGCGATCGTAGCGTGAGCGTCAATCCTGCATCTCGCGGCCGGTGAGCCGCAAAAACACGTCTTCGAGATTCGCCGGCCGGTGCAGATAACGCAGCCCCGCGCGCTGCTTCAGCCGCGCATGAACCGGCTGCGGATCGTCGACATAGCAGAAGAGCGTCTCGCCGCTGATTTCCGTGCGCACGGAGAACGGCGCCAGTTCGTCGCGCAGCGCGACAGGATCGGGGCCGTACACCTCGATCACGTCGCAGCCTATTTCGGAAGCAATCAGTTCATTCGGCGCGCCTTCCGCGATCTTGCGTCCTTCTTCGATCACGCATAGCCGGTGACACAGACGCTCCGCTTCCTCCATGAAGTGCGTAGTGAGCAGAATCGTCTTGCCGCGTCCGAGCAGCGAGCGCAGCCGCTCCCAGATCAGATGACGCGCTTGCGGATCGAGGCCTGTGGTCGGCTCGTCCATGATGAGCACATCGGGATCGTTGATCAGCGCGCGAGCGAGCGTGAGACGCCGCTTCATGCCGCCCGACAGTTCGCTGACGCGCGCGTCAGCCTTGCTCTCCAGCCGCGCGAATTCGAGCAGCGTCGGCACCATCTCGCGACACTTCGCGGCGGACAGACCGAAGTAGCGGCCGAAGACGAGCAGGTTTTCGCGGACTGTGAAGTCGGGATCGAGATTGTCGAATTGCGGCACGACGCCGACGCGTGCGCGCGCGAAACGCGAGCGGCCTGGAATCGGTTCGCCGCACAGCCGGATCGCGCCGGCGTCAGGCGCGGCGATGCCAAGCAGCATGCGCAACGTCGTCGTCTTGCCCGCGCCATTGGGACCCAGCAGTCCGAAACATTCGCCGGCGCGCACGTGAAACGACAAGCCGTCGACGACGGTTTTGCCGCCATAGCGCTTCTCGACGCGGTGGAACTCGATTGCAGCTTCAGACATACGAAGACGGATGCTCCATGAATGTGCGCGGCCGCTGCACGATGTGGTGCAAAGCGCAAGTCGGCTGCCTATTTTAGGACATCGGGCTCGCAGCGTTTGGCGCGCGCGTGCGCATCGCTGGCGGCTCATGCGCGATCTTGCGGTGCGTCATGCCCGACTGCGCGCTGCCACGCACTTAGCGTTTTCCATCCCTTGCATGTCGAATTGCGGCGCACCATGATGCAAGAGAAACCGCGATGGTCGTGGAAGGGGAAAGCGAAATGGCGAGCTACAAGAAGATTCTGCTGTGTTACGACGGCTCGCGCGAAGGCCGCAAGGCGCTGCGTTGCGGCGCGGATCTGGCGCTCGATCTGCAGGCGGAAACGCATCTGCTGTCGGTTGTCGACATGCGCTCGAGCATTGCGCAAAGCGCAGGCCTGCTGACAGATGTCGCATGCGGCAGCTTCGAGAAGACGGCGCGCGAGATATTGCAGGAAGGCGTCGACTGGCTCACACAGCGCGGCGTGCGGGCGACGGGGCATTTCGCGTTTGGTCATCCTATCGATGAAATCGCGTCGCTCGCCAACGAGTTGCATGTCGATCTCGTCGTCGTCGGGCATCGCTGCCGCACGGGGTTGTCGCGCTGGTGGATGGGCGCCGGCAACACGCCGCTGCTCGATCGCGTGTCGTGCAGCATTCTCGTCGCGTGTTCGTCGCCTGCCGAAGAGGCGCAAGCGGCAGCCTGAAGCGCCGCTAGCGGTTCGGCTCGATTGAACGGATGCGCGTCAGCCGTTCAGATCGACGGCTGACAGCTTCCAGCTGAAGAGTCCCTGGCGACGGAAGATCGCGGAATAGCGCGTATCACCGACACCATGCTGATACATGACGACGAACTCGTTGATGCCGCGATAGCCCGCGCTGGTTTCCGGCGGCTGAGGCGGGGGCGTGCCGTTGGACGTGTTGTTGTTCGTGCTATTGGATGAGCTTGCGCCCGGCGCGGGAGGCTGCGCGGAATTGTCGGGCGGCGCAGCAGGCGGTGGTGGCGGGCGCTCGCCCGGTTCGCCGCGCGGCGGCATGCCGTTGAGCAACGCCGCGACGCCATCGGGTGTCGCATACGCATCGACGAGCGGACCAATCAACGCTACACCGATCATCGCGCCGATTGCGGCAAGCGGATTGCCGTTGTGCTGCACGTCGAGCCGGCGCGTCAGCAGTCCCGTTACCTGCAGTTTCAGGCTTTCACGCAGCGCCGGATAATCGACGTACTCATTGACCGTTTCGACATCGCGCGCATCGGCGGCGCGTTTGAGCCGGTCGAGCGAGATATACGGCGACGTGTACGCGAAGCCCAACGCGGCGACGATGACGATCACGATCAGCGTGATCAGCAGCGGCCGGCTTACCCGGCCTTTCGTGCGTACCAGACCTGCCATTGCGCGGGACTCTCCGTTTTCAGTGTCGATTTGATGTGGACCCGATCGACGTCAAAACGATCCCGCAAAGTTGAACGCCCGAACATGTTCTGCGGCTTTTATGTTGCACGCGCAGCGCTTGCATGGCGAATGACGTTTCGACGAAGTTCGCGATGTTCACGCATGAGCGAGCGACTACGGCAACGTCACTTGCGCGCATCAAGCCGCTTGCCTCGCCAGACGATCGTCTTCCTCGGCAATCGCGTGATCGATCATCCGGCACACGGCTTCCATCGTGCCGACCATGATCGTGCGCGACGGACCGTGATAGACCCGCACCGGCGCGCGCCGTGCGGGCTCCGCATTGAGCGCGGAGTTCAGCGACACGCGTGCGAACGCCGGTTGCGCAGACGGCAGCGGCTGAGGTTCTTCATCGAACAGCGATGCCGTGCGGCCCTTGATGCTGGATGCGGCATTCGACGCCAGCGCGACGAGCGGCTCGCAAGGGACGAGGCTGCGCAGATGGCGCAGACGGCCGAACTGGCGAAAAGGCATCAAGCGGGCAAGACGGTCCATGAGTCTCTCCAGACAGTGTTCAGATAATTAGAATTCCGTCGGCCGGATCAGCCCGACCGCGATGCCTTCCAGCGCGAACTCCGCACTGCCGGCCTGAACAAAAATATTTTCGTAATCGGGGTTCTCGGCGATCAGCTCGATGCCGTTCGGACGGCGCTTGAGGCGCTTCACGGTCACATCGTCGCCCAGACGCGCGACGATGATCTGGCCGTCTTTCGCTTCGCTCTTTTTTTGCACCGCGAGCAGGTCGCCGTCGAAGATGCCGGCGTCGCGCATCGACAGGCCGCGCACTTTCAGCAGGTAGTCGGGCTTGCTTGAGAAGAGCGCCGGGTCGCAGGTGTAGGTCTGCGAGATATGTTCTTGCGCGAGGATCGGGCTGCCCGCCGCGACACGGCCGATCAGTGGCAGCGACAGCTGCATGATGCTCGCGTGCGGCAGCGTGAACTGGTGCGGCGAGTCGTCCGAACCCGTGATGAGCCGAATGCCGCGCGACGCGCCTGCCGCCAGTTCGATCACGCCTTTGCGCGCCAATGCCCTCAGATGCTCTTCCGCCGAGTTGGCCGAGCTGAAGCCGAGTTCCGCCGCGATTTCGGCGCGAGTGGGCGGGAAGCCCGTGCGCTCGATGGCGCGGCGGATCAGATCGAAAACCTGCTGCTGTCGTGCGGTGAGTTTGGTCATGGCGCCACTGTATGGATAGACAGGTGACTGTATTTTTATACAGTATTCGGCGCATTTCAAGCTTTACTTTAAGTTCGTCGCGGCGGGTGACGTGCAAGCATCGAAAACCGGCGTTGTGACAGCCCACTTGGCGTCGCGGCGAACGGCAAGCGGTTCTTTACCACGTTTGCATATTAAAAAATGAAGAAACATTATTTTTAATGATGAAAGCCCTTCGATAGACTGGCCTCCACTGACGCAAAAGCAGCGCAGAAGCCGCGCCAAAGCCGCTTCCAGCTTGCGAAGCAGCGAATTTCGGCAGGCAGCGGAAACGCCGGACGAGCGAAATCAAACCAACAAGACGGAGAAGGTCGATGGGCAATCGGAATACGGGGTTCGCAGATGCGGTGACGGTAAAGGCGCTGCGCACGGCGCCGCGCGTGGCGAAAGACAGCGGCGCGAAGCGGTTCATTGCGGCGCTTGCGCTGGGTGTGGCGTCGGCTGTCGGCATGATCTCGCACGCGCAGGCCGACACGACGCTGCTGAATGTCTCCTACGACCCGACCCGCGAGTTGTATCAGGACGTCAACCAGGCGTTCGGCAAGGAATGGAAGGCGAAGACGGGCGAGTCGGTGACGTTCAAGCAGTCGCACGGCGGCTCGGGCTCGCAGGCGCGCTCGGTGCTCGACGGCCTGCAGGCGGATGTCGTCACGCTGGCGCTTGCCTACGACATCGACGCGCTCGCCACGAAGGGCATCGTCGACAAGAACTGGCAGAAGCGCCTGCCCGACAACGCGTCGCCGTACACGTCGACGATCGTGTTCCTCGTGCGCAAGGGCAACCCGAAGCACATCAAGGATTGGGACGATCTCGTGAAGCCGGGCGTGTCGATCGTGACGCCGAATCCGAAGACCTCGGGCGGCGCGCGCTGGAATTATCTGGCCGCGTGGGCGTATGCGGCGCATCAGCCGGGCGGCAACGACCAGAAGGCGAAAGAGTTCGTCACGAAGCTGTACAGGAACGCGGGCGTGCTCGACTCCGGCGCGCGCGGCGCGACGACGAGCTTCGTGCAGCGCGGCATCGGCGATGTGCTGATCGCCTGGGAAAACGAGGCGTTCCTGTCGATCAAGGAATTCGGCGCGGACAAGTTCGAGATCGTGGTGCCGTCGGCGAGCATTCTGGCCGAGCCGCCCGTGGCCGTGGTCGACAAGGTGGTCGACAAGCACGGCACGCGTAAGCTCGCGGAAGCGTATCTGAACTTCCTGTATAGCGACGAAGGCCAGGAGATCGCCGCGAAGAATTTTTATCGTCCGCGTTCGAACAAGGTGCCCGCCGCGCTGACCGCGAAGTTTCCGAAGCTGAAGCTGTACACGGTCGACGACTCGTTCGGCGGCTGGGTGAATGCGCAGAAGACGCACTTTGCCGATGGCGGCGTGTTCGATTCGATTTACCAGCCGCAATGACGTAGCGAAGCTGTGACGTCGGAACGGGGCGCGTCCGCGAGGCGCGCTGTCGGCCGCTTTCGGCGACAGACGAGTAGCACATATGCGGGCGAGGCATGGGCTATCCGCTCATCGCGACGCATCACCCTGAAGGGCATTGAGCATGACGACGTTTAACTTGCGCAAGCCGAGCGCGATTCCCGGCTTTGGCGTGACGCTTGGTATCACGGTGGCGTATCTGAGCCTCGTGGTGCTGATTCCGCTGGCGGCCACTTTCCTCAAGACGGCGACGCTCGACTGGAGCCAGTTCGTACGCGCCGTCACTTCGCCGCGCGTGCTCGCGTCGTACAGGCTGACGTTCTTCGCGGCGCTCGGCGGCGCGCTGATCAATGCGCTGTTCGGCTTTCTCGTCGCGTGGGTGCTGGTGCGCTACCGGTTTCCGCTGAAGCGGATCGTCGATGCCATCGTCGATCTGCCGTTCGCGCTGCCGACCTCCGTTGCCGGCATTTCGCTCGCGGCGATCTATTCAGGCAACGGCTGGATCGGCCAGTTTCTCGAACCGCTCGGCATCAAGATCGCGTTCACGCCCGCCGGCGTGCTCGTCGCCTTGACGTTCATCGGCTTGCCGTTCGTCGTGCGCACCGTGCAGCCCGTGCTCGAAGAGTTCGAGCGCGAGCAGGAAGAGGCGGCCGCGTGCCTGGGCGCATCGCGCTGGCTGACGTTCGGGCGCGTCGTGTTGCCCGCCGTGCTTCCCGCGCTGTTGACGGGCTTCGCGCTGGCGTTCGCGCGCGCGCTCGGCGAATACGGCTCGGTGATCTTCATCGCGGGCAACGTGCCGATGAAATCGGAGATCACGTCGCTGCTGATCATCACGAAGCTCGAGCAATACGACTACGCAGGCGCGACGGCGCTCGCCGTCGTGATGCTGGTGGTGTCGTTCGTGATGCTGCTGCTGATCAACACGTTGCAGTGGTATCTACAGCGACGCACCAGCCGCGCGCGCACGGCGCCTTCTGCGCCGGGCGCCGCGACGCATGGCGCCGCGCTGACGGGAGGTGCGCAATGAGCCGGAATTCCGCGATGATTGCGCGCACGGCCGTGGGCAACGCGAGTGCCGCGCGCCGTCCCGATCCCGTGACGGAGCCGCGCGCCGTGCGATGGATACTGACGGGCATCGCGCTGCTGTTTCTCGCGCTCTTTCTCGTGCTGCCGCTCGTCGCCGTGTTCTACCAGGCGCTCGCCAAAGGCGTCGCGTACTACTTCGAATCGCTCGCCGATCCCGATGCCGTGTCCGCGATCAAGCTCACGCTGCTGACGGCCGCGATCGCCGTGCCGCTCAATCTCGCGTTTGGTCTCGCGGCGTCGTGGTGCATCGCGAAGTTCGAGTTTCGCGGCAAGGCGCTGCTGACCACGCTGATCGATTTGCCGTTCTCGGTGTCGCCCGTGATCTCCGGTTTGATCTACGTGCTGATGTTCGGTGCGCAAGGCTGGTTCGGCCCGTGGCTCGCGAATCACGACGTGCAGATCATCTTCGCGGTGCCGGGCATCGTGCTCGCGACGATCTTCGTGACGTTCCCGTTCGTCGCGCGCGAGCTGATTCCGTTGATGCAGGCGCAAGGCAACGACGAAGAAGAGGCGGCGCATGTGCTCGGCGCGTCGGGCTGGCAGATGTTCCGGCGCGTCACGCTGCCGAACGTCAAGTGGGGCCTGCTGTATGGCGTGATCCTGTGCAACGCGCGGGCGATGGGCGAGTTCGGCGCGGTGTCGGTGGTGTCGGGCCACATTCGCGGGCAGACGGACACGATGCCGCTGCACGTCGAGATTCTCTACAACGAATACAACTTTTCGGCGGCGTTCGCCGTGGCGTCGCTGCTTGCATTGCTCGCGCTCGTGACGCTCGGACTCAAGCTGCTCGCCGAGCGTCATCTGTCGGCGGAATTGTCGAGCGCGCGCGACGTGCCCGCGCGCGCCGGTCCCGTTGGGTCCTCCAGCGCGGCGCCGCACGCACGGGCGGCACATTCGGTTCAGTAAGGAGAGTGGTCGAAGATGGGCATTACCGTACGCAATCTGCAAAAACGCTTTGGCGACTTCACCGCACTCGACAACGTCTCGCTCGATTTTCCGCCGGGCGAACTCGTCGCCTTGCTGGGACCCTCGGGCTGCGGCAAGACCACGCTGCTGCGCGTGATCGCGGGCCTCGAATACGCGGACGCGGGCGAGGTCCTGCTGCAAGGCCAGGACGTCGCGGAAGTGGGCGCGCGCGAGCGCAACGTCGGCTTCGTGTTCCAGCACTACGCGCTGTTCCGTCATATGACGGTGTTCGAGAACGTCGCATTCGGCCTGCGCGTGAAGCCACGCAAGGAGCGTCCTTCGGAAGCCACGATTCGCGAGAAGGTGCACGAGCTGCTGAAGCTTGTGCAGCTCGACTGGCTCGCGCAACGCTATCCGTCGGAGCTGTCGGGCGGACAGCGGCAGCGGATCGCACTGGCGCGCGCGCTGGCCGTCGAGCCCAAAGTGCTGTTGCTCGACGAACCGTTCGGCGCGCTCGATGCAAAGGTGCGCAAGGAACTGCGCAGCTGGCTGCGGCGCCTGCACGACGATCTGCATATCTCGACGATCTTCGTCACGCATGACCAGGAAGAAGCGCTCGAAGTCGCGGACCGCATCGTCGTGCTGAATCACGGGCACGTCGAGCAGGTTGGCAGCCCGCAGGACGTGTACGATCATCCGCAGACGTCGTTCGTCTACGAGTTTCTCGGCGCGGCGAACCGGCTGCATGGCAGCGTCGACGGCAAGGGTTTCGTCGTCGACGGCGCGGCGCAGCCGATCGCGATCGACGCGCATTTTCAGGGCCCGGCGTTCGCATATGTGCGTCCGCACGATCTCGTGCTGTATCCGCAGTCGGCGGGGCATCGCGAAGGTATCGTCGTCGGCGTGCGGCGCGTGGTGACGCTGGGCGGCTCGGTTCGCGTCGAGCTCGAAGCGCGCGAAGGCCGTGTGCTCGAAGCGGAACTCGATCGCGAGGCATGGCGCGGCCTGCATCTGGCCGTCGGCGATGGCGCGACGGCCGTGCCGCGCGCGCTGCGCGTGTTTCCCGCGCAGTGATTGGCGCGTTTGTTTCCCATGATGCAGCTAACAACACATTGACTCTGGCCGAACCGGAGACTTCAACATGAATTTCCAGCAATTGCGTTTCGTGCGCGAAGCCGTGCGGCAGAACATGAACCTGACGGAAGTGGCGAACGTGCTGTACACGTCGCAGTCGGGCGTGTCGAAGCAGATCAAGGACCTCGAAGACGAACTGGGCGTCGACATCTTCATCCGGCGCGGCAAACGCCTGACGGGCCTGACGGAGCCCGGCAAGGCCGTGCATCAGCTGATCGAGCGGATGCTGCTCGATGCGGAGAACCTGCGCCGCGTCGCGCGTCAATACGCGGATCAGGACAACGGCCATCTCGTCGTTGCGACGACGCACACGCAGGCCCGCTACGCGCTGCCGAAAGTGGTGCGCCAGTTCACCGAGGTCTATCCGAAGGTGCATCTCGCGCTGCGCCAGGGCAGTCCGCAGCAGATCGCGCAGATGATCATCAACGGCGAAGCGGACATCGGCATTTCGACGGAAGCGCTCGACCGTTATCCCGACATCCTGACGTTCCCGTGCTATTCGTGGCATCACGTCGTGGTCGTGCCGAAGGATCACCCGCTCGTGGGCAGCGAGAACCTGACGCTCGAAGAGATCGCGGAGTATCCCATCGTCACGTACGACCAGGACTTCACGGGCCGCTCGCACATCGACCAGGCGTTCGCGAAGACGGGCGCGCTGCCCGACGTCGTGCTGACGGCCATCGACGCCGACGTGATCAAGACCTATGTCGAGCTCGGCATGGGCATCGGCATCGTCGCGGCGATGGCGTTCGATCCGAAGCGCGATACCGAACTGGTGGCGCTCGACACGCAGCATCTGTTCGAAGCGAGCACGACGCGTGTCGGCTTGCGCAAGGGCGCGTTTCTGCGCGGCTACGCGTACCGGCTGATCGAGATGTTCGCGCCGCAACTGCACGAAGCGGACATCGCGAGCCAGTTGCGCGAAGCGGCATAAGCATCGCAGGCGTCGCGAGCCTCGCGCGAAGGCTCGCGTTTTCATCGATGGCGGCGGCGAGCGCATCGCTTACAATCGCCGCCATGAATACTTCCACGACTACCTCTACATCGTCCGCGCTGCCGCGTATCGCCGTGCTCGCCACGGGCGGCACGATCGCGGGCGCGGCGCCCGATGCCACCAATACGTCGGGCTATCAGGCGGGCGTCGTCGGCGTCGGGCAACTGCTTGCGGCCGTGCCGTCGCTGGCGACGGTTGCGAACGTGCAGGCCGAGCAGGTCGCGAGCGTCGACAGCAAGGACATGGCGCTCGCGCTGTGGACGAAGCTCGCGCAGCGCGTCGACGAACTGCTGGCATCCGACGAGATCGACGGCGTCGTCATCACGCACGGCACCGACACGCTCGAAGAAACCGCGTATCTGCTGCACCTCACTGTGAAGACCGACAAGCCCGTCGTGCTGACGGCGGCGATGCGGCCGTCGTCGGCATTGTCGGCCGATGGTCCGCTGAATCTGCTCAACGCGGTGACGGTCGCGGGCAGCGCGCATGCCAAAGGGCAGGGCGTGCTCGTTGCGTTCAACAACCGCATCCATAGTGCGCGCGATGTTGTGAAGACGAGCACCTATGCCGTCGATGCGTTTCACTCGCTGGAAATCGGCGCGCTCGGCTGGGTGCAGGACGGACGCGTCGAGTTTCAGCGTGCCGTCGTGCGGCCGCATACCACGGCGACGCCGTTCGCGATCGGCTCGATCGGCGCGCAATGGCCCGTCGTCGAAGTCGTGGCGAGCTATGCGGGCGCGTCGCGCATCGCCGTCGATGCGCTCGTGGCCGCGGGCGTGAAGGGCATCGTCGTGGCGGGCACGGGCAACGGCTCGATCCATGCGACCGTGCAGACCGCACTCGCCGAGGCCACGGCAAAGGGCGTGGCGATCGTGCGCTCGTCGCGCGTCGGCTCGGGGCATGTGATGCGCAACGGCGCCGCGTCCGACGATGCGCTCGGCTTCGTGACGGCGGGCGCGCTCAATCCATACAAGGCGCGCGTGCTGCTGATGCTCGCGCTGTCGGCGGGACACGCGACGCCGGCTGCATTACAACGAGTGTTCGATACTTACTGAGCCGTCTCGCGCGAAGGCCGCTGGTCATATCGCATATCGCTTTACGTAAGCCTTGTCACGTTCGTCCGTTGCATCCGCCGCGACGTCAGCGCCGTCGCGCGCGCTTTCCCTTCATGTTCCCGCAAGATACGTAACCTGCATCGGCGATGGCCCTGGTCACGTCGATGCAGGCCGCCATTCATCCCTACGTTTGCTGCAACATCGTCTATAACGGTCAATAGCCAGACGATTGACGCACGCACACCTTCATCACCTGAAGCGCCCGAAACGTTCATGTCTTTCCAGTAGTTGCAATTCCAACAAACGGCATCACGATTAGTGGAGACATCAGAATGAACGCTATTCCGAGGCTTTTGCCGCTCGCTGTCAGCGCGGCGCTCGCGGTCCTGCCCGCTGCGCAGGCGGCTCAAGACAACGTCCAGGCGTTGTCGAACTTCAAGGCGACGGGCAATACCAAGCCGGCCGAAGTCGTGCCGCAGACAGGCTCGCGCGCCGAAGCGCTGCGCGAGAACCTGAAGGCGATCAAGCTGCCGCCCGGCTTCAAGATCGAGCTATATGCCGTCGTACCCGAGGCGCGCGCGATGGCGATCGAGCCGTCGACGGGCGTCGTCTTCGTCGGTACGTACAAGGATCATGTGTGGCAGGTGACTGACCGCACGAAGCGGCGCGTCGCCGACGATGTCGTGCAGTTCGCCAGTTCCGTGAACTTCAAGGTGCCCAACGGCGTGTGCTTCTCGGCAGACGGCGTGTTGTACATCGTCGAGCAGAACCGCGTGCTGGCGTTTCCCGCCGCGCAGTTCTTCGGCGAACGCGGGCCCGACGTCGCGGCCGCCGTCGTCGTGCCGCTAGGCAAGCTGATTCCGACGCAGTTCGAAAGCTTCAACCACGGCGCGCGCTACTGCCGCGTCGGGCCGGACAAGAAGCTGTATATCGCGCTGGGCCAGCCCTGGAACGTGCCGCCCAAGGACAAGCTCGCCGAACTCGACAGGAACGGTCTGGCAGGCATCATTCGCATGGACCAGAACGGCAAGAACCGCGAGGTCTATGCGCACGGCGTGCGCAATTCGGTGGGCCTGGATTTCAACCCTAAAGACAAGACGCTCTGGTTCACCGACAACCAGGTGGACGGCATGGGCGACGACATCCCGCCCGGCGAACTCAACCACGCGACGAAGGCAGGCGAGAACTTCGGCTTTCCATGGTACGGCGGCGGCAAGGTGCGCACGGAAGAGTACAAGAAGGACACGCCGCCCGCAGGCGTCGTGTTCCCCGTCGTCGAATACGCGGCGCATGCGGCTGACCTCGGCATGACGTTCTATACGGGCAAGATGTTCCCGACGAAGTACCAGGGCGGCATTTTCGACGCCGAGCACGGCTCATGGAATCGCACGAAACCGGTCGGCGCGCGCATCATGTTCACGCCTGTCAAGGATGACGGCAGCGTCGGCGAGACGGAGGTGTTTGCGCAAGGCTGGCTCACGCCGAACGGCGAGTACATGGGGCGTCCCGTCGACGTGCAGCAGTTGCCGGATGGTTCGCTGCTCGTATCTGACGACTACGCGGGCGCGATCTATCGGATTTCGTACGCGAAATGAAGGCCTCGCCTGGCGGAACGACGGCTATCTGATCGCGGCGCTGCGGGATTTCAAAACGGGTGCGCGGCAGAACGACAGAATGTCGACGGTCGCGAAGACTTTGTCCGATGCGCATATCGCGAAGCTGGCAGCGTTCTGACACAGCATCAGCCATTGACCCGCATCTGGTGCGGCAGCCAATCCGACAACAACAACCGGCTCGATAACCGGCTCGACAATCCGACAGCAGGACACCCGACGATGACGTCTGACCGACCAAGGCTTCCCCGGCATCGCCGGGTGCCGCTGCGGACCCCACTTGCCGCCCTCAGCCCAGAGCGGCTTGATTTGCCCGATCCGATGCGTGCCGCGCGCCGGACCGGGCGCCCCACCAGTGCGCTGCCGTGAACATCGACACGGCAGCTTGCGTTGCCTGCTTCTACCCGGTAAAGGAGGCCCTGAAACTCAGGCCGCTTTCTGATCGGCAGCGGGCGCCTGCGCGACTTCGAAGTTCGCCATGATTTCGAGTGCACGGACCATCGCCGAGTGATCCCATGCCTTGCCGCCGTTCGCCGCGCAGACGCTGAAGAGTTGCTGCGCGCTTGCCGTATGCGGCAACGCGATGCCCAGCTTGCGCGCGCCGTCGAGCGCGAGGTTCAGGTCCTTCTGATGCAACTCGATGCGGAAGCCCGGATTGAACGTGCGCTTCGTCATGCGCTCGCCGTGCACTTCGAGGATGCGCGACGACGCGAAGCCGCCCATCAGTGCCTTGCGCACGCGCTCCGGATCGGCGCCCGAACGCGCGGCAAACAGCAGCGCTTCCGCGACGGCTTCGATGTTCAGCGCGACGATGATCTGGTTCGCAACCTTGCAGGTCTGGCCCGCGCCGTTGTCGCCGATCAGCGAGACGTTCTTGCCCATCAGATCGAACAGCGGCTTGGCGAGATCGAAGGCCTTTTCCGGTCCGCCGACCATGATCGTCAGCGTCGCATCGCGCGCGCCGATTTCGCCACCGGATACGGGCGCATCCAGATAGTCGCAACCCAGTTCGTTGATCTTCTTCGCGAATGCCTGCGTGTCGAGCGGCGAGATCGAGCTCATGTCGATCACCAGCTTGCCCTTCGTCAGACCCTTCGCGACGCCGTCATCGGCGAACAGCACGTTCGCGACGTCGGGCGTGTCGGGCACCATGACCACGACGATGTCGGCAGCCTGCGCGACAGCCGTCGAATCGGCGACGACCGTGGTCGTTTTGGCGAGATCTTCCGGCACCGGGTACGCGCCGTTGACGAACAGCGAATGGCCGCCTTTGATGAGGTTGCGCGCCATGTGCGAGCCCATGATGCCGAGGCCGATGAATCCGATCTTTGCCATTGAATAAGTCTCCAGAAATGAGGTTCGAAAAATGTGCTCGTGTGCCGACGTGGTCAGGCCGCGATCTCAGGCAGACGCATGCGCGCGCTTCACGCCCGCGACGCTTTCCAGCCACCCGAGGCCTTCCGTGGTCGTCGTGCGCGGCTTGTACTCGCAGCCGATGTAGCCCTGATAGCCGAGCGAATCGAGCAGATCGAACAGGAACCGATAGTTGATTTCGCCCGTGCCCGGCTCGTTGCGGCCCGGGTTGTCGGCGAGCTGGATGTGCGCGATGCGCGCGAAGTGCTTCTTGATCGTCGCGGCGAGTTCGCCTTCCATCCGTTGCATGTGATAGATGTCGTATTGCAGGAACAGGTTGTCGGAGCCGACGGCGTCGATCACGTCGAGCGTTTGCGCGGAACGGTTCAGCGCGAAGCCCGGAATGTCGTACGAGTTGCACGGCTCGACGAGCAGCCTGATGCCTTCCTTCTTGAGCTCGGCAGCTGCAAAGCGCAGGTTGTCGACGATCGTCGCGCGCGCCTTGTCGGCATCGATGCCCTTCGGAATGCCGACGAGGCAGTTCAGTTGCGGCACCTTCAGCGCTTTCGCGTATTCGATCGCGCGGCCCACGCCTTCCTGGAACTCGCCGACGCGGTCCGGCAGCGAAGCGATGCCACGCTCGCCCGCTTCCCAGTTGCCCGCGGGCAGGTTGTGCAGCACGAGCTTCAGCTTGTTCTGCTCGAGACGCTCCGACAGTTCGTTGATCTGATAAGGGTAGGGGAACAGAAATTCGACAGCGTCGAAGCCCGCATCCGCAGCCGCGGCAAAGCGGTCGAGGAACGGCACTTCGTTGAACAGCATCGTGAGATTGGCGGCAAAATTCGGCATGTTGCTTTTCTCTCTGGTCGGTCAAATTGAACAACGTGGTGCGGACGGACGCGCTTCGTTCGAAGCGCATCCATCCAGGTGAAGCGGATACGGCGATCAGTCGAGCAGGCTGACGGCGCTTGGTGCATCGGCGCGCGTCAGGGCGAGATCTTCGAACTCGTTGATCGCGTCGATCTCGGTGCCCATCGAGATGTTCGTCACGCGCTCGAGGATCACTTCGACGATCACGGGCACGTTGAACTCGGAGAGCATCGACTGCGCTTTTTGAAGCGCGGGCTTGATGTCTTCCGGCTTGAACACGCGGATCGCCTTGCAGCCGAGACCTTCCGCCACGGCGACGTGATCGACGCCATAGCCTTCGATTTCAGGCGCGTTGATGTTGTCGAACGCGAGCTGCACGCAGTAGTCCATGTCGAACGCGCGCTGCGCCTGGCGGATCAGGCCCAGATACGAGTTGTTCACGACGACATGCACATACGGCAGCTTGAACTGCGCGCCCACGGCCAGCTCTTCGATCATGAACTGGAAGTCGTAGTCGCCCGACAGCGCGACGATGGGGCGTTGCGGATCGGCGGCACGCACGCCGAGCGCAGCCGGAATCGTCCAGCCGAGCGGGCCCGCCTGGCCGCAGTTGATCCAGTTGCGCGCCTTGAACACGTGCAGGAACTGCGCCGCGGCAATCTGCGACAGGCCGATCGTGCTCACGTAGCAGGTGTCGCGGCCGAACACCTGGTTCATCTCTTCGTACACGCGTTGCGGCTTGATCGGCACGTTGTCGAAGTGCGTCTTGCGTTGCAGCGTGCGCTTGCGCGCCTGGCATTCCTCGACCCATGCGCCGCGGTCTTGCAGCTTGCCGGCGGCCTTCCATTCCTTCGCGACTTCGACGAACAGTTCGAGCGCGGCCTTCGCATCGGACACGATGCCGAGATCCGGGCCGAACACGCGGCCGATCTGCGTCGGTTCGATGTCGACGTGCACGAACTTGCGACCCTTCGTATAGACCTCGACGCTGCCCGTGTGACGGTTCGCCCAGCGGTTGCCGATGCCGAGCACGAAGTCGGACGCGAGCATCGTTGCGTTGCCGTAGCGATGCGACGTTTGCAGGCCGACCATGCCCGCCATCAGCGGATGATCGTCGGGAATCGCGCCCCACGACATCAGCGTCGGGATCACGGGCACGCCGAGCGTTTCCGCGAACTGCACGAGCAGGTCTTCAGCAGCTGCGTTCAGCACGCCGCCGCCCGAGACGATCAGCGGCTTGGCGGAGTCGTTGAGCATCGTGAGCGCCGCTTCGATCTGCTTGCGCGTCGCTGCCGGCTTGTAGACGGGCAGCGGCTCGTACGTGTCGATGTCGAACTCGATTTCGGCGAGCTGCACGTCGATGGGCAGATCGACCAGCACGGGGCCCGGACGGCCCGAGCGCATCAGGTGAAAGGCTTGCTGGAACACGCGCGGCACGAGCGCCGGCTCGCGCACGGTGACGGCCCACTTCGTGACGGGCTTCGCGATCGATTCGATATCGACGGCCTGGAAGTCTTCCTTGTACAGACGCGCGCGCGGCGCCTGGCCCGTGATCGCGAGGATGGGGATCGAATCGGCGGAAGCGGAATAGAGGCCCGTGATCATGTCGGTGCCTGCGGGGCCCGACGTGCCGATGCACACGCCGATATTGCCCGGCGCGGCGCGCGTATAGCCTTCCGCCATGTGCGATGCGCCTTCGACGTGGCGCGCCAGCACGTGACTGATGTTGCCCGCCTTGCGCATGGCCGAGTACAACGGATTGATAGCGGCGCCCGGAACGCCGAAAGCCGTGTCGATGCCTTCTTTTTCGAGCACGAGCACTGCTGCGTCGACGGCTCTCATCTTGGCCATGTGTGTCTCCTGAAGTCTGTCTTGCCGATGTGTCAAAGGGTGTTGGGAATACTTTAAGATTGCATCCAAGGTTTGATAAGATCATTCACGGTCGCTTATTCCAAAACAAAAAGTATGGAATGTGGGCGGCGTGCCGGTTGGGTCGGGCGCCGGGAAATGGCCGTGGCATGGGCGTGCGGCCGTATCGCATGGGAGAGCGCTGTATGGGACGGGAGTAAGCGCTGAAGCGCCAACTCCGGTCGACTCGCGTTGCGTGGGACCGGAGTAAGGCGCTGAAGCGCCAACTCTGGCCGACAGGAGAGACGACGATGGACCGCTTTAAACAGATCGAAACGTTCGTGCGCGTCGCGGACGCGGGCAGCCTCGCGTCGGCGGCGCTCGAAGAGGGCGTGTCGCCCGTGATTCTCGGGCGGCGCATCGACGCGCTCGAAAAGCGCTTGGGCGTGAAGCTGATGTACCGCTCGACGCGGCGGCTCGTCGTCAGCGAAGAAGGCGCAGCGTTTCTGGAGCGCTGCCGGGGACTGCTCAGCGAATGGAATCAGGCGGAAAACGAGCTGATGGCGGGGCGGCGCTCGGTGAACGGACATCTGATCGTGTCGGCGCCCGCCGCGTTCGGACGCAAGCACGTCGCGCCGCTCGCGCCGGAATTCCTGAAGGACAAGCCGGAGCTGCAGGTTTCGTTCAATCTCACCGACCGCGTCGTCGATCTGGTGCGCGAGGGCTATGACCTGTCGATCCGCATCGGCGGCGCCGTCGATCCGAACTTCGTCGCCGTGAAGCTCGCGACGAACCGGCGCGTGGTGTGCGGCACGCCCGAGTACTTCCGCAAGCACGGCAAGCCGAAGACGCTCGAAGACCTGCCGAAGCACAACTGTCTCGCGTTCAACCTGCAGGGCGGCCAGAACCGCGGCTGGTATTTCCGCCGCAACGGCAAGCTGACGACGGTGCGCGTCGGCGGCACGCTCGATTGCAACGACGGCGAGCTGCTGCACCGCTGGGTGTCGGAAGGGCTCGGGCTCGGCTGGCGCTCGACGTGGGAGATCGATCAGCAGCTCGCGCGCGGCGAGCTCGAAACGGTGCTCGACGAATACGCGCTGCCCGATTACGACATCCTCGCCGTGTATCCGCAGCAGCGCTATGTGCCCGCGAAAGTGCGCTACTTCATCGACTATCTGAAAGAGGTGTACGCGCGGCCCGACTACTGGGCGAATGCGTAGGGCCCACGCGTAGCACCAACCCGTAAGGCAAACGCGTAGCGCGTTACCCCACGACGATCATCCCGTTCATCGTCTCGTGTCCCGATCCGCAGAAGATGTCGCACAGAAAATCGACGTTGCCCGCCGGCCCCGCCTGCGCCAGCACCCGCACGACGGCGCCAGGCGGCACGTCGGCGCGCACGTTGTACTGCGGGATCGAGAAGCCCATCACCGTGTCCTGCGCCGTCAGCTCGAACACGACCTTCTCATTGGGTGCGAGCTTGATCTGATTGGGCGTGAAGACGAACCTGCGCGCGTGAATCCTGATCACGCGCGGCTCGGCGGCCTGGGCGTCGAAACGGCCCGAGACGGCGAGCACTACGCCCATGCCGATCAGCGTGAAGAGTCGCCGTCGTTTTCCGTCGATGGCAAGCGATTGCATAGTGGTCTCCTCTTTATGTCGTCCTGATGGGCATCTCGTTGAGCGCGAGCGCGCCGGATTGCGGCGCGACTTCCACGCGCCGCCAGCCCAGCCCGCGATACGGCTCCGACGCGTCCCACGGCACGGGCAGCTTCTTCGCTTGCGACATCGCGGGCGGCAGCGGGAACATCAGCGAGCGCGCCGCGTGATGCGCGATGCCGCCCGTCATCATGTGATGCTCCTGATGGATGTGCCCGTAGAACACGGTCACGTACTTGCGCCGGCTCAGCACGTCGATCACCTGCGCGCCGTCGCGCGTCGCCCAGTCCCATTGCGGCGCGAGATCGAAGAGCGGCCGGTGCGTGAAGAGGACGATGCGCGCGTCCTGCGGCTGGCGGTCGATATCGGCGGCGAGCCACGCGATCTGCTCCGCGCCGACGCGGCCTGCCGGGTCCGACACGTTGTCGAGCGTGATGAAGTGCACGCCTCTGTGATCGAACGTGTAATGCGTCTGTCCGAAATGCTCCTTGTACGCGGCGCCCGCATCGAGGCTCGCGTCGTGTTCGCCCGGCATCAGATAGAGCGGCTTCACTTTCAGCTGCGCGACGATCTGCTGGAACTGGCGCATGCGCTCGTGGCGCACGGCGGTGTCGTCGGTGGTGTGCGTGAGGTCGCCTGTGAAGATCACGAAATCGGGCGGCGCCGGCAGTGCGTTCACGGCGGCGATCGCCTTGGGCAGCGTGCCCTTTGGATCGGGGTTGACGCCGGGGCCTTCGAAACCCCAGTGGGCGTCGGAAAGCTGGACAAAGTAGAAATCGTCGTCGCGTCCGTAGGTGAAGCCGGGCAGCGCCGATGCAAATGCCGCGCCGCCGACGGCCGAAAGCCGCAGGAAATCACGCCGGCTCAGGCCTTCCCGCCGGTTTGGGTCTTTCAGATCGTTTTGCATGGGGAACCTCGCGAGTTAGGGACTCGTCTGCTGTACCGCGCTGCACCGCTTTCTATTCCCGGTTTCATTTTTTTCGGCGCGTGCAAAAGCCGGGAATAAACTGGATTGGAGACCGGTATTGCAGCCGTGAGGTCTGGGCGAGCTGGAGGGGATCGGTGACTGAGACGGGAAAATCTGCTGCTGCGGGCGATGCCGGTGACGCGCGCGCCGAGGCGGCGCGCAGTCTGCGCTTTCAGCAGATGGCGCTGCCGCATCTCGATGCCGCGTACAACCTGGCGCGCTGGCTATGCGGCAACCCGAACGACGCCGATGACGTCGTCCAGGAAGCGTTCATGCGCGCGTTCCGCTTCTTCGACACGTTCCATGGCGAGACGGCTCGGCCGTGGCTGCTCGCGATCGTGCGGCGCACCTGGTACACGGAATGGCGGCGGCGCTCGGGCGTGCACGCGACGGTCGAATTCGACGAGAACCTCGACGACGAGACGTTCGAAGGCTGGAGCGGAAGCTCGCCCGATCCGGAAACGCTGATGGTCCGCGACGAGGACACGCGGCTCGTGCACGAAGCGCTCGAGCAGCTGCCCGTCGAATATCGCGAGGTGCTGATCTTGCGCGAACTGGAGGAGTTGAGTTACCGCGAGATCGCGACGATCGCGGACTTGCCCGTGGGCACCGTGATGTCGCGGCTCGCGCGAGGGCGGCGGAAGCTCGCGACGGCGTTGACCTCGTTGCTGGCGCAGGGGAGCGCGCGGACGGCAAGCGGCGCGCGCGGGGGCGGCGGGCGGCGTGCGCCGGACGGGGCAGGCGATGTGCCGGGGGCGCGGCCCGCGGTGCGCGCGTCGGCTCAGCCGGCGGGTCCGGCGGGTCTGGCGCAAGGCAGCGCTTCTGGCGGTGTGCCCGACGGTCCGCGCAAAACCGAAAGCGGCTGGTTGCCGCACGCTCCCGGCGCGTTGCCGGGCGGAATCGCAAAGGAGGCGCCAGATGGACTGTAACGAAGCGCGGCCGCTTCTCGATGCGAATGCGGACCACGAACTCACGCCGCCACAGTCGCTTGACGTGCAGCGGCATATCGAAAGCTGCGAGGCTTGCCGGAGGGAAAGCGAAATGGTGCGGGCGATGAAGGGCGCGGTGCGCACGGCGGCCTATCACCGCGCGCCCGACGAGTTGCGCGCCAGGATCATGGCGGCGCTGCCTCCCGTGGACGTCGCCGAGCCGCAATGGCGGGCGCGCGAAAGCGACCGGCAAGCGGAGCCGCGCGGGAGGCACCGCAAAGGCTGGCTCGACTGGCTGCGGCTGCCGCAGGGCGGCGGCTTCGGGGCGCTGGCGGGCGAGGGCGGTGCGAGCGGATCGGGAAATCAGTCCGGCAGCCGGGCCGGAAGTGTCGCCGGATGGCACGCGGGCACGGCCTGGCGCGGCGGTCTGGCGCTCGCGCTATGCGCGCTCGTCGCGGCGGGGATCGCCGTGACGCTGCATCGCGCAGGCGAGGCGGCGCCGTTCGTCGATCAACTGGTCGCGAGCCATGTGCGCGCGCAACTGTCGGGGCACGATATCGACGTCGTATCGTCGGATCAGCACACGGTGAAGCCGTGGTTCAACGGCAAGCTCGACTATGCGCCACCCGTCGAGGATCTGGCGGCGAGCGGATTTCCGCTGGCGGGCGGGCGGCTTGATTACGTCGGGCATCGGCGGGTGGCGGTGCTCACGTACCGTCACGCGAAGCACGTGATCGACGTCTACGTGTTTCCCGAGGACGATCCGGCGGCTGGCAAGCCCGGCCCGGCGCTCGTGCGCGACGGGTACGCGCTCGCCCGCTGGCGCGACGACGGCATGATGTGGTGGGCCGTCACCGACGCCGCGCCCGAATCCCTGACGGCGCTGCAAGCGGCGCTGAGCGCGCGGCTGCACGGGGAAGCGCCCGGCGCGCCCTATCCGGGCAGTTGAGCGACGACTGAGCGGGCAGCCGAGGACTGCCCGATTCCCTAAGCCCTTGAAAACAAACTCGAATCGGCCGTGCGATACACGTTTCGTGTTGCAGGCAGTGTCGATTCAGGTTATAGTTTCGGGCTTCTCACTTGCCACACCGGTTCCGACGCCCGGGTGGCTTCAATCCACAAGGAGTGTGTAATGCGTCATTACGAAATCGTATTCATCGTGCACCCCGATCAGAGCGAGCAAGTGCCCGCAATGATCGAGCGCTACAAGTCCACGATCACGTCGCACGGTGGCCAGATCCACCGCATCGAAGACTGGGGCCGTCGCCAGCTGGCCTACATGATCGAGAAACTCGCGAAGGCTCACTACGTCTGCATGAACATCGAATGCGACCAGACCACGCTCGACGAGCTGGAACACGCGTTCAAGTTCAACGACGCCGTTCTGCGTCACCTTATCGTCAAGATGAAGAAGGCCGAAACCGGCCCGTCGCCGATGATGAAGGAAGTGCAGCGCGAAGAAGCCAAGAAGGCGGCTGCAGCGCAGTCGACCGAAGCGCAGGCTTAAAGCAGAACCGTTAAGCCATCAGAGTTACGCGCCGCTCATTGGTACACCACGCGGACATCCTTAGAAGGAACCGATGAACCGGCTGCAACTCACGGCAAGCGTCGTCGAACGCGAACCGGTGCGGTACACCCCCGCCGGCGTTCCGATTGCAGGCTGTACGTTGCAACACCGCACGCAGGTCGTCGAAGCGGGCATTGCCCGAACCGTCGAGCTGACCATGCAGGCGGTAGCGGCCGGCGAGGCGAGCGGCAGGCTGGAACGGGTTGAAATGGGCGTCGATACGCTCTTCACCGGCTTCCTGGCGAAGAAAAGCCGCAACGCGAGAACTCTGGTGTTTCACATCACAGAATTGCAGGACATTGGAAAGGACTGAACATGGCCCGCCCCACTGGTAAGAAATTCGACAAGCGTCGTCAGCAACAAAACCCGCTCTTCAAGCGCAAGAAGTTCTGCCGTTTCACGGCAGCTGGCGTCGAACAGATCGACTACAAGGACATCGATACGCTGAAGGACTTCATCGGCGAAAACGGCAAGATCACGCCGGCGCGTCTCACGGGTACCAAGGCCCACTATCAACGCCAGCTGGACACGGCTATCAAGCGCGCGCGTTTCCTCGCGCTGATGCCATACACCGACCAGCACAAGGCCTAACCCGACGACGCCATAAGGAGCATCCGAATGCAAATCATTCTTCTCGAAAAAGTCGCGAACGTCGGCAACCTGGGCGACATCGTCAAGGTGAAGGACGGCTATGCACGTAACTTCCTGATCCCGAACAAGAAGGCTCGCCGCGCAACGAAGGAAGCGATCGCCGAATTCGAAGTTCGCCGCGCAGAACTGGAAAAGAGCGCTGCTGAAAAGCTGGCGGCTGCCCAGGCTCAAGGCGAAAAGCTGGCTGGCCTGACGCTGCAGATCGCGCAGAAGGCTGGCGTCGACGGCCGTCTGTTCGGCTCGGTGACGAACGCCGACATCGCCGACGCGCTGACCAAGCAAGGCTTCGTAGTGGAAAAGGCGCAAGTGCGTCTGCCGGAAGGCCCGCTGAAGCTGGTGGGCGACCACCCCGTGCACGTTTCGCTGCACACGGACGTCACTGTCGACGTCACGGTGTCGGTGCTGGGCGAGCACGTCTAAGCTGCACGCGTAGACAGGATGTGAGGTTGCCGGGAAGTTTCCGGCTACAAGGGCAGGGGCCGGGAAACCGGCCTCTGCCTTTTTTATTGTCCGCAATCGTTGTTTACGCGCCCGGGTGTTCGCTGCCGAACGCTTTGCTGCTGTCCTCTATTTGCTTGATAATTCCACCCCATGAACGCACCGTCGAAAGATCCTCAACTCGAATCGCTGAAAGTCCCGCCCCATTCCATCGAGGCCGAGCAATCGGTGCTGGGCGGTCTGCTGCTCGACAACGGCGCATGGGACCGCATCGCCGACTTCCTCGCGCAAAGCGACTTTTACCGCTACGACCACCGCATCATCTTCGAGCACATCGGCCGGCTGATCGCTGCGACGCGTCCTGCCGACGTCGTGACCGTCTATGAAGCGCTGACCACGTCGGGCAAGGCGGAAGAGGTCGGCGGGCTCGCCTATCTGAACGCGCTTGCGCAGAACACGCCGAGCGCCGCGAACATCCGGCGCTATGCGGAAATCGTGCGCGACCGCGCGGTGCTGCGCCGGCTCGTGTCGGTGGCGGACGAGATTTCCGCCGACGCCTTCAATCCGCAGGGCAAGGAGGTCCGCCAGCTGCTCGACGAGGCGGAATCGAAGGTGTTCTCGATCGCGGAAGACGGCGCGCGTGGCACGCAGGGCTTCCTGGAAATCGGGCCGCTGCTCACGCAGGTCGTCGAGCGTATCGACACCCTGTACCACACGGCCAATCCGAGCGACGTGACGGGCACGCCGACGGGCTTCGTCGATCTCGACCGGATGACCTCCGGCATGCACGGCGGCGAACTGATCATCGTGGCGGGGCGTCCGTCGATGGGCAAGACGGCGTTTTCGATGAACATCGGCGAATACGTGGCCGTCGAGTACGGACTGCCCGTCGCGGTGTTCTCGATGGAAATGCCGGGCACGCAGCTGATCATGCGTATGCTCGGCTCGGTCGGCCGGCTCGACCAGCACCGGATGCGAACCGGGCGCCTGACGGACGAAGACTGGCCGAAGCTCACGCACGCGGTGCAAAAGATGAGCGAGGCGCAGATCTTCATCGACGAAACGGGCGGCCTGAACCCGATGGAACTGCGTTCGCGAGCGCGTCGCCTGTCGCGCCAGTGCGGCAAGCTCGGCCTGATCATCATCGACTACTTGCAGCTGATGAGCGGATCATCGACGGGCGAAAACCGCGCGACCGAAATCTCCGAAATCTCGCGTTCGCTGAAGAGCCTTGCGAAGGAGCTCGACGTGCCCGTGGTCGCGCTGTCGCAGTTGAACCGAGGCCTGGAGCAGCGTCCGAACAAGCGCCCCGTGATGTCGGACCTGCGCGAATCGGGTGCAATCGAACAGGACGCGGACGTGATCCTCTTCATCTACCGCGACGAAGTGTACAACCCGGACAGCCCCGACAAGGGCACCGCTGAGATCATCATCGGCAAGCAGCGTAACGGTCCGATCGGCCCAGTTCGCCTCACGTTTCATGGTCAATTCACGAAGTTCGATAATTTTGCGGGTCCGCAGAACTTCTATGGCGGCGAGTAGCACAACTTAGCGCGAACGGGAAAACCGGGTTGCGCTTCCCGTTGCGCGCGCGCCTAAAACGCGGCGACGCGCCGCACTGAAAGTGGTCCCTAACGGTACAATATTGCCGTTTTATGACAGCCTCACCGTGACCACTTTCTGGGAACCCAATGTTTGGTCGATTCATGCCCACCGAGGGCAAATTCTTTGAAATTTTCAACGCTCACGCGAAGCACATCGTCTCGGGCAGCCGCGAACTCGAACTCCTGATCGATAACCTCGGCGATGCCGAGATCCACAAGCAAAACGTGCAGACGGCCGAGAAAGCGGCCGACAAACTGACGCACGAAACGATCGATCTGCTGCACAAGACTTTCATTACGCCGCTCGACCGCGACGAGATCCACAAGCTGATCACCACGATGGACGACATCCTCGACCTGATGGAGGACGTCGCCACGGCCATTTCGCTGTATGACGTGCAGGCCGTCACGTCGGAGGCGAGCCAGCTAGCGCACATCTCGACGGCGACCTGCGAACGCGTGCAGGCGGCCGTCGGCATGCTGTCGGACATGAAGCAGGCGCGCGAAATCCTGAAGGCCTGCGAAGACATCGACCGTCTGGAATCGGAAGCCGACCGCGTGCTGCGCTCTGCGATGTCGAAGCTTTTCCGCGAAGAAGACAACGTCAAGACGCTGATCAAACTGAAGGCGATCTACGAGCTGCTCGAGTCGATCACCGACAAGTGCGAGGACGTGGCAAACATCATCGAAGGCATCGTGCTGGAAAACGCGTAATGCATTCGATACAACTCGCCATCTGGGCGGTCGCGACGCTCGTCGTCGTCGCGCTCGTCTTCGACTTCATGAACGGTTTTCACGACGCGGCGAACTCGATCGCCACCGTGGTTTCGACGGGCGTGCTGAAGCCGCAACAGGCTGTCGCGTTCGCGGCGGCGTTCAACGTCATCGCCTATTTCATCTTTCACCTGAAAGTCGCGCAGACGGTCGGCAAGGGCACGATCGATCCCGCGATCGTCGATCACTACGTCGTGTTCGGCGCGCTGGTCGGCGCGATCGGGTGGAACATCGTCACGTGGTACTACGGCATTCCGTCGAGTTCGTCGCACGCGCTGATCGGCGGGCTGGTCGGCTCGGCGCTCGCGAAATCGGGCTGGAGCGCGCTCAACTGGGACGGGCTGCTCAAGACCATCACGTTCATCATCGTGTCGCCGCTGCTCGGCTTCGTGCTCGGCTCGTTCTTCATGCTGATGGTGTCGTGGCTTTATTTCCGCACGCCGCCGAGCAAGGTCGACCGGCGCTTCCGCCGTCTGCAGCTGCTGTCGGCGGGGCTGTACAGTCTCGGCCACGGCGGCAACGACGCGCAAAAGACGATCGGCATCATCTGGATGCTGCTGATCGCAACCGGCTACGCGTCGGCGACGGGCGACGCGCCGCCGCTTTGGGTGATCGGCGCGTGCTATCTGTCGATGGGTCTCGGCACGCTGTTCGGCGGCTGGCGCATCGTCCGGACGATGGGACAGAAGATCACGAAGCTCAAGCCCGTCGGCGGCTTTTGCGCGGAGGCGGGCGGCGCGATCACGCTGTTTCTCGCGTCGTTCCTCGGCATTCCCGTTTCCACCACGCATACGATCACGGGCGCGATCGTCGGCGTCGGCGCGACGCAGAAGTTGTCGGCCGTACGCTGGGGCGTGGCGGGCAATATCGTCTGGGCGTGGGTGCTGACGATTCCGGCGTCGGCCGTGCTCGCGGCGGCCGGCTGGTGGCTCGGGCACCGCTTCCTGTAAGCCTTCGCACAAGGCAACGCGCGCCGCGCTCAGATCAGCGGCGCGCTGCCTCCATCCATCGGGACGATCGCGCCCGTCACATAGCTCGCGCGGCCGCTCGCCAGAAAGAGCGCGACATCCGCAATTTCCTCCGGCTTCGCAAAGCGCCCGAGCGGCACGCGCGCTTCGCCGCGCGACAGCGCCTCGGCGGGCTGGATGCCTTCGCGCGACGCTTCGAGTTTCAGCGCTTCCTCGACGCGATCCGTCAGCGTCGCCCCCGGATTGATCGCGTTGATGCGTATGCCATAGCGCGCGTAATAGTGCGCGAGGCCGACAGTAGCGAGCATCAGCGCCGCGTTCGCCGCGCCGCCGGCGATGTGGATGTCGCTGGCGATCTTGCCGCCCATGCCGATGATATTCACAATCGCGCCCGGCTCTTTCGCTGCGCCGGATTTGACGCGCTCGGCCATGCGCTTCAGCACTTCCTGCTGCGGATAGATGTAAGGGAAATATTTGGCTTCCATCGTCGCCTTGAACGCATCGGCGTCGAGCGTTTCGGGATCGTAGCGGCGCGCGGCGCCCGCGCTGTTGATCAGGATGTCGATCGGGCCGACGGCGCCCGTCGCTTCGTCGACGACATCGGTGGCGCTGTGCGGTTCGCGAAGATCGGCGCGCGTCAGATGGATATGCAGCCCTTCGCTAGCAAGCTGCTCGCGGGCGCGGACAAGATTGGCGGGGTCGCGCGAAACGATCGCCACTTTCGCGCCTTCCATTGCGAAAGCGCGCGCGCATGCGAGACCGATGCCCTTGCTGCCGCCCGTCACCAGGACCACTTTGTCTTTGAGTCCGAGATCCATCGTCGTCACCCGCCATCAGAGAAATATCGAAAACGATAGCAGACGTGCGACCGGGCGGGTGGCGAATCGGCCGGCGGCGGCTTTGTCACGTGGTGGGATTCGCGATGAATCGTGTGCGTGCAGCGGCAGGCAGGCGCCCGTCAGACAAGCGTTTAAACACGATCAGTAGCTGCCGTTGGCAAAGCCCGCGATCGGGTCGTCGTTCGTATGCGTCGGGGCCGGAACGGGCCGCGAAGCCGTCGACGCGCGCATGATCTGCACGCCGCCCGAATCCGTCGATGGTTGCGCGTCGCGGGCTTGACGGGCCTGGCGTGCCGCGATGGCGGCGGGTGGAGGCGGCTCGTAGGCATCGGCGGCGGCGTCGATCGCGTCGGGCGCTTGCGCGTCAGCGGGTGCCGGCGAAGCGGCGGCAGCCGGCGATACCGCGCCTGCCGCGCGCGCCTGCATCTGCGCCGCGCTCATCCCCGGAGGCGGCGGTTCGAACGGATCGGCGGAAGCTGCAGCCGTCGCGGGCGGCGCGACGGCCGACGTGCCCACGGACGCCGACGACGGCTGTTGGACCGATTGCACGGCATACGCGCTGCCCAGCTTGTATCCGTTGGCGGCGGCGTTGGGGCTTGCTGCTTCACGCTGCGTGTTCGCCGTGTCGTAAGCTGCCGCCGGCTTCGACGGCGCGACAGTGGCAACTGCGGGCGCCACGGGCACAGGCGCCGCGGCCTGATAGCTCGGCGCGTCAAACGGCGTCGTCGTCGGCTTGCTCAGCGCCGGCGCGACACGCCGTATGCCGTCGAAGCGCCTGGCCCAGTACGGATTGGTCAGATAGTCGAGCCGCACGGTGCCGCCCGTCGACGGCGCGTTCACGAAGCGCAGCTTGCCGACATAAATCCCGACGTGCGAATGCGGCCGCCCCGTCGTGTTGAAGAAAATCAGGTCGCCGGGCGCGATCTCATCCGGTTCGACAGATTCGCCACGCGAACTCATGTCGGCCGTCGTGCGCGGCAGATTCACGGATGCCGCGCGCTGCACCACGTAGTGCACGAGGCCGCTGCAATCGAAGCCGCTGTCGGGCGTATTGCCGCCCCAGCGGTACGGCACGCCGACGAGGCCCATCGCCTGAATCGAGATTTCCTCGCGTCCGATGCTGTGATCAACGAAATGAGGGAGGCCCGGCGGCGTGGTCCGATACGCACCGCCGGACGACGCATACGACCCGCCCGATCCGCGCGCGGTCTTCTGCGGCGCGCCGGAGCAGGCGGCGAGCAGGGCGGCGATGAGCAGTGACAGCGCGAGGCGGAGCATGAAAGCGAAGCCGGGCGACAACGCCCGGCAATGGCCGACGATGCCCGATGGTAGCCTTGCCGCGGGCCTCCGGCAAGAATTCTTGAGAAATGACTTGAAGTTTACGCGCTAAATGTTGCGTCGCGCGGACGGCACGCGCGCACATTGCCCAACAATCGGCGATTCAACGCGCGTAACCCGCGCACGCAACGCGCAAAGAGAAAAGCAAAGAAAAAGCCGCTTCCGGCGACAACCGGAAGCGGCTTTGAAAGGGACTTTGAAGCGGCTTTGACCCGCGGCTTCGAAATCCAGCGAAGCGCTCAGAGAATATCGGATGCGTAATCCGCGAGCCGCGAGCGCTCGCCGCGCGCGAGCGTCACGTGGCCGCTGTGCGCCCAGCCCTTGAAGCGGTCGACGACATACGTGAGGCCCGAGCTGCCTTCCGTCAGATACGGCGTATCGATCTGCGCGATGTTGCCGAGGCAGATGATCTTCGTACCCGGACCCGCGCGCGTGACGAGGGTCTTCATCTGCTTCGGCGTCAGGTTCTGCGCCTCGTCGATGATCAGATACTTGTCGACGAACGTGCGTCCGCGCATGAAGTTCATGCTCTTGATCTTCAGGCGCGAGCGGATCAGCTCCTGCGTGGCCGCGCGGCCCCATTCGCCCGCCGCGTCGTCGGTCTTCTGCAGCACTTCGAGGTTGTCGTCGAATGCGCCCATCCACGGCTGCATCTTTTCCTCTTCGGTGCCTGGCAGGAAACCGATGTCTTCGCCGACGGGCACTGTCGCGCGCGTCACGATGATCTCGTTGTAGCGCTTGTCGTCGAGCACCTGCGCGAGACCCGCCGCCAGCGCAACCAGCGTCTTGCCCGTGCCGGCCTGGCCGAGCAGCGTGACGAAGTCGATTTCCGGGTTCATCAGCAGGTTCAGCGCGAAGTTCTGCTCGCGGTTGCGCGCCGTGATGCCCCACACGTTGTTCTTGTGGTGGCCGTAGTCGCGCAGCGTCTGCAGCAGCGCCGTCTTGCCGTTCAACTCGCGCACGAGCGCGTGGAACGCCGGCTCGCCGTTCTGCGGCTCCAGATAGACGAACTCGTTGACGAGCATCGACGCGCACAGCGGACCCGTCACGCGGTAGTACGTGGTGCCCGTCTTCGTGTCCTGCCAGCTTTCCATGCCCTTCGCGTGCTTCGTCCAGAAGTCCTGCGGCAGCTGACGGATGCCCGAGTAGAGCAGGTCCTTGTCCTCGAGGACCTGGTCGTTGAAGTAGTCTTCGGCGGGCAGGCCGAGCGCGTGCGCCTTGATGCGCATGTTGATGTCTTTCGACACCAGCACGACCTGGCGGTCCTGCCGGTCGCGCTGCAGCGCGCGCACGACGCCGAGAATCTGGTTGTCGGCCTTGCCTTGCGGCAGGCCTTCGACGGGCTCGATGTCCGTGAGCTTGGTCTGGAAATACAGACGTCCCAGCGCTTCGAGGCTGCCCAGACGCGCGAGCGGAATGCCTTCCGCCATCTCGCCGGCGTTCGCGACGAGTGAATCCAGCGTGCGGCTCACCTGGCGTGCGTTGCGCGCGACTTCCGACATCCCCTTCTTGTGATTGTCGAGCTCTTCCAACGTCATCATGGGCAGATAGACGTCGTGTTCCTCGAAGCGGAAGAGGCACGTCGGGTCGTGCATCAGCACGTTGGTATCGAGCACGAACAGCTTGCGAACCTCGGCTTCCGCGCCGCGCGTCACGCGTTTTTTCGTCCCGGCGCGCGTCGGCGCGGCGGGCGCAGCGGTTTCCGCCTCTGCTTCGGCGGAACCCTTGCCGCGGCGCGCGACGACGGGCGCAATCGCCTCGTCGTCTTCAGCGGACACGGACGGCACCGGCTGCAGCAACGCGGCCGTCTGCTTCGCCTTGCGGCTGCGCGACGGCGCGGCCTCGGGCAACGCGGAAGCGGAAGACGCGGCGATCGGCGGGACGGGACGCAGGGTGGTCGCGGCGTTGGCGGCGTGCGTCATCGGTGTGGCGACATTGGCGCGGCCGAATTCGGCCGATGCGGCTTGCTCCCCTTCATGCGCCTGTTTTCGAGCAGGTTTGGCAGGCTTGGCCTTGTATTCATCAGGCGGCAACAGATTGCCGAGCTTGCTGGGTGGGGTAGGCAAAGGCATGGTTTCCCTCAAGTAAATCGGGTCACAGTTCTTCGCCGCCTGCCGCAAACTGTCGTGCATGGTGTGCTTGCAATTTGCGTCCGGTGGCGCGTGTCGGATTAGTAATGCCGGTTCGCCTGATTTTCGATCGGCTCCTTGACGAAGGTGCGCTGCGAACGACGCGAACTGCTGCGCGCAATAAAAAAAGCCGCCGCCCCGGCAAACGGGGCAAGCGGCTCGACTTGAATGATCGCATCACGCCTGATGACTCGCCTCATTGCCGTACCGTCAGCGACGACAAAGACGCGATCTGCAGCGCAACTGCGCGAAAAATTAGATGAACAGGCACTCATTGCGGCCCAATATAACGCGCCTCAAAGCGCTTGTACAGCCTCCAGAATCTCGTCGACGTGGCCCGGCACCTTCACGCCGCGCCATTCGCGGCGCAGCACGCCTTCACCGTCGATGACGAATGTGGAGCGCTCAATGCCCCGTACTTCTTTGCCATACATTTTCTTCATTTTCATGACGCCGAAGAGCGTGCACAGCGTTTCGTCGGGGTCCGATACCAAGGTAAACGGCAGTTCGAGCTTGGTCTTGAAGTTATCGTGCGAACGCACGCTGTCGCGCGACACGCCGACGATCTCCGCGCCCGCCTTCTTGAACTTCGGGTACAGGTCGCGGAACTGCAGGCCTTCCGTCGTGCAGCCCGGCGTGTTGTCCTTCGGATAGAAATACACGACGACCTTCTTTCCGCGCAGGCTGGACAGCGTAAAGTCGCCGCCCGTTGCGGGGGCGGTGAAGTCGGGAACGGATTGATCGACTGCGATGGGCACGTGGTCCTCCGGTTGTTATCGTGATCGGCAGCCGCGATTGCGGTCTGACTGAACGCTTTGTTCTGGGTTGCTTGGGTGCTTCGGGGCGGCTCCCGGACAGGAGCGCCGCGGCCTGATGACGTGCTGGCTGGTTGCTGCTGGCTGGCTGTCGCTGGCTTGCATAAACGGGCGCGCATTCGGCAGACGACAAACGATGCGCACCTCGTCGCATTGCTAGTCGGGCTGAACGATCAGCTCGCCGGAGCGGCCCGGGATTTCGCCCCACGTCACAGGGTACGACGGCAATGTGTCACGGTCTAGCGCGGCGTGATAATCGCCCATCGTCGCGAACGTGTGGCCTTGCGCGCGCCAGCCGGCGAGCAGTTGCTCGAACACGGGCGCGAACTTCTGGCCTTCGAGTTCCGCGTGCAGCGTGAACACCTGGTCGTGCGGGTTGTTCTCGGTGCGCTTGAGCAGCCACGCGGCGACGTTGTCCGTGTCGATGCCGTCGACGCCCAGCACTTCGTCGAGCGTCGGCAGCGTGGTCGGCATCTGCACATGCGAGAGCGTGCGGCCGCCGACGACGGGGAAGTACGGCGTATGCCCGCGCCCATCGGACGCATACCGCATGCCCCATGCGTCGATCTGCTCGAACGCGTGGCCGTTCATCTGCCAGCCGGCCGCGCCGTGCGTGACGGGCGGCATGCCGAAGATGTCGACGAAACGGTCGTGGCTCTTCTGCATTTGCGCGACGGTCCAGTCGCGCGGACGCGAACGCACGTTGTCCTGCCAGTAGACGTGATCCCACGTATGGATGCCGCATTCGAAGCCGGCTTCGTGGATCGCGCGCATTTCCGAGCGGGCGCGCGCGCCGATGTCCGGTCCGGGCAGCAGCACGCCGTACATCAACTGCCTGACGCCGTAGTGCTCGACTACGGACGTGCGCGACACCTTCTTCAGAAAGCCCGGGCGCAGCACGCGCCGCATCGCCCAGCCGGTGTGGTCGGGCCCGAGGCTGAAGAGGAACGTGGCGCGCGCCTTGTAGCGGTCGAAGATGCGCGCGAGATTCGGCACGCCTTCACGCGTGCCGCGCAGCGTATCGACGTCGATCTTCAGTACGATCAAGGCCAAGAGCGGCAGCCCTTACTGTTGTTCGACGAGCGCGCGTGCCTCGGCGACATGGCCGCGATACGCTTCGAAGATCTTGCGCAGTGCTTCGTCGAACGTCGACTGCGGCGCCCAGCCGAGTTCCTGCATCGTGTTGTCGATCTTCGGCACGCGGTTCTGCACGTCCTGATAGCCCGCGCCGTAGTACGCACCCGATGACGTCTCGACGAGCTGCACCTTCTTCGCCGAATCTGCGTACTCTGGGAATTCGGCCGCGAGCGCCAGCATCTTGTGCGCGAGCTCGCGCACCGAGAAGTTGTTCTTCGGATTGCCGATGTTATAGATCTTGCCCGTCGCGACGCCGCCCTTGTTCTCGATGATCTTCATCAGCGCGCTGATGCCGTCGTCGATATCGGTGAACGCGCGCTTCTGCGCGCCGCCGTCGACGAGGCTGATGTTCTCGCCGCGCACGATATGGCCGAGGAACTGCGTGACCACGCGCGAGCTGCCTTCCTTCGGCGTATAGATCGAATCGAGGCCCGGGCCGATCCAGTTGAACGGACGGAACAGCGTGAAGTTGAGGCCCTCCATGCCGTAGCCCCAGATCACGCGGTCCATCAGCTGCTTCGAGCACGCGTAGATCCAGCGCGGCTTGTTGATCGGGCCGTAGGTGAGGGCGGACGCGTCCGGGTCGAACTGCTCGTCCGCGCACATGCCATAGACTTCGGACGTCGACGGGAACACGAGGTGCTTGCCGTACTTCACGGCCGAACGCACGATGGGCAGGTTCGCCTCGAAGTCGAGCTCGAACACGCGCAGCGGCTGCTGCACGTACGTGGCGGGCGTGGCGATGGCGACGAGCGGCAGGATCACGTCGCACTTCTTCACGTGATACTCGACCCACTCCTTGTTGATCGTGATGTCACCCTCGAAGAAGTGCATGCGCTCGTGGTTGACGAGATCGCCGAGGCGCTCCGTCTGCATGTCCATGCCGAACACTTCCCAGTCGGTCGTTTCGAGAATGCGCTTGGACAGATGATGGCCGATGAAGCCGTTCACGCCCAGAATCAGGACTTTTTTCATGCGTTACGGGAAGATTGAGTGAGCTGGGTGAATTCGGCGGGGGAGACGACGCGCTCTTTGCCGTCGCGCTGATGCCGCAATTCGTGGATGGCGATGACGCGGCCATCGCCGCATGTCGCAAAAATGCCATTATCGCCTACGTGGACGCCGGGCGGCAAATCCGCGCCCGCCGCGCCGGGCTGGGCCAGTCGCGCTCGCGCAATGACGAACCGCTCGCCGTCGATGTCCGTGAACGCGCCCGGATACGGCGGCGCGACGGCTCGAATCAGGTTGTAGACCTGCTGGCCGCTCTGGCTGAAGTCGATACGCCCGTCTTCGGGTTTGCGTCCGCCGAAATAGCTGCCGTGCGCGAGGTCGTTCGGCAGATGCGGCGCTTCGCCCGCGAGCAGCGCGGGCAGCGCGCGCCACAGCGTCTGCTCGGCGGCGACCGTCACCTTGTCGAACACCTGCGCGGCCGTGTCGTCGGGCAGGATGGGGACGGGCGTCTGCGCGATGATCGCGCCTGCGTCGGGCTTTGCCGCCATTTCGTGCAGCGTCGCGCCCGTTTCGGTTTCGCCGTTGAGCACGGCCCAGTTGGTCGGCACGCGTCCGCGATATTTCGGCAACAGCGACCCGTGCACGTTGTACGCGCCGCGCGGCGCGACGGCGAGCAGATCGACGGGCAGCATGTGCCGGTAGTAGAACGCGAAGATGAAGTCGGGCTGCGCGTTGACGACGAGCGAGCGCAACTCAGGGCTCTTCGGATCAGCGGGCGTCACGACGGGAATGCCGTGTTCGGCGGCGACGGATGCCACGCTGCCGAACCAGATGTTTTCGGTCGGATTGTCTTCGTGCGTGACGACGAGCGCGACGTCGACCCCGCGCGCGAGCAGAACCTGCAGGCAGCGCACGCCGACGTTGTGATAAGCGAATACGACGGCGCGCGGCTTCATTTGCTCGGCCCCTGATCGGCGCTGATGGCCTGCGCTGAGTGCGTCGACTGCCCGCCGTGCATGCCTTGCGCACCTTGTCCGGCCGGCTGGCGAGGCGGCGGCATGGGGTCGCCTTCGCGCTGTTCGAGAATGGTCTGCACCAGATAGCGCGGACGCGCGCGCACCTGCTGATAGATTCGCCCGATGTATTCGCCGAGCAGGCCGAGCGCGAAGATGATCACGCCGAGCATGAAGAACGTGATCGCAAAGAGCGTGAACACGCCTTGCACTTCCGCGCCGATGATGAAGCGGCGAATCAGCAGCAGCACGAAGAGGCCCGCCGAGCCCATCGACAGGATCACGCCGATGAACGACAGCCATTGCAGCGGCACGACCGAGAAGCCGGTCACGAGGTCGAAATTCAGGCGGATCAGGCTGTAGAAGGAATACTTCGATTCGCCCGCGAAGCGCTCTTCGTGCGCGACTTCGATCTCGACGGGATTCTGCGCGAACGTGTACGCGAGCGCGGGGATGAACGTGTTGATTTCGCCGCAGCGGTTGATCGTATCGATGATATGGCGGCTGTACGCGCGCAGCATGCAGCCCTGGTCGGTCATCTTGATGCGCGTGATGCGCTCGCGTAGCCGGTTCATCGCGAGCGACGCCTTGCGCCGCCACAGGCTGTCCTGGCGCTGCATGCGGATCGTGCCGACATAGTCGAAGCCTTCGCGCATCTTTGAGCACAGCTTGCCGATTTCTTCAGGCGGATTCTGCAGGTCGGCGTCGAGCGTGACGACGATCTCGCCGCGCGACTGCTCGAAGCCCGCGAGAATCGCCATGTGCTGCCCGTAGTTGCCGTTCAGCAGAATCACGCGCGTGGTGTCGGGACGGGCCCGGAACTGCTCCGCGAGCAGCGCCGCCGACCGGTCGCGGCTGCCGTCGTTGATGAAGATCACCTCATAGCTCGTGCCGAGCGCATCGAGCGCCGGGTACAGGCGCGAGAACAGGGCGCCGAGTCCCGCCTCCTCGTTGTACACGGGGATGATGACCGAGAGTTCGGGGACGACCGGGCGTGGGTCCGTTTGATTCATTTCCGCTAGGTTTCCGCTTTATTGACCGTATTGTTGGCAAATCTCGTTCACCGCGCGACACACGCGCTCGACATCGCCTTCCGTCATCTGCGTGAAGAGCGGCAGCGTGACCGTGCTCGCGCCATAGTGCTCCGCATGCGGGAACATGCCTTCCCTGAAGCCGCGCGCGCGATACAGCGAGAACAGGTGGATGGCCGGGTAGTGCACGCCCGTGCCGATGCCGCGCTCCTTCAGCTGCTCCATGAAGCCGGCGCGGCTGATCGACAGGCGCGCGAGCGGCAGCGTGACGAGGAACATGTGCCAGTTGGAGTTCTCGAAGTCCGCTAGCGGCAGGCCCATGCCGAGCCTGACGGCCGCGCCGCCTTCGAAGTCCGCGAAATAGGCGCGCGCGAGCGCGTGGCGCTGCGCGCGAAAGCGCTCGATGTGCGGCAGCTGGCCAAGGCCGACGCGCGCGGCGACGTCCGTCAGGTTGTACTTGCCGCCGAGCAGCTCGCAGTCCATGCCGTCGAAGCCCGTGCGCACGATGCCTTGCAGGCGGTACTTCTGCGCGAGGACGGCTTCCTCCTCGTTGTTCAGCACGAGCGCGCCGCCTTCGATCGACGTCAGGTTCTTGTTCGCGTGGAAGCTGAACGACACGATGTCGCCGAGCTTGCCGATTCGCTCGCCTTTCCACGTCGAGCCGAACGCCTGCGCCGCGTCTTCGATCACGCGCAGCTTGTGCGCGCGGGCGATCGCGTAGAGACGGTCCATGTCGACGGGCAGGCCCGACAGGAAGACGGGAATGATCGCCTTCGTGCGCGGCGTGATCGCCTTTTCCATCAGATCCAGGTCGATGTTGCGCGTTGCCGGGTCGATATCGACGAACACGGGCGTCGCGCCGACCTCGATGATCACGTTGCTCGTCGCGACCCACGACGCCGGCGTTGTGATGACTTCGTCGCCGGCTCCGACGCCCGCGATGCGCAGGCCGATTTCCAGCGTCGCGGTGCCCGAATTGAACGTGCGCACCGGGCGGCCGCCGCAGTATTCCGACAACGCCTTTTCGAACGCCTGGTTCTGCGGGCCCGTCGTGATCCAGCCGGAGCGGAGCACGTCGGCAACACCGCGGATCGTTTCTTCATCGATCTCGGGACGAACGAACGGCAGGAACGGAACGGATGACTCGGTCATGGATGGATTTGCTCGATATAAAAAGGGCACGGTCTGACACAATGCTAACAATCGGCTTAATTCAGGCTTGATCTGCCGCGCCTGCGTTAATCGGTGCCTCGACGCGGCGGCGATAATGTGCGACTTCTGCACCAATGTCCAGTGGTCGAAACAATTCAAGAGACATTAGCAGACGCGAACGGGCTTGCCAGGGGATATTCTGCGGCGGAGCAGCGTCGATAGCACCGATGATCCCCATAATGCGCGATCGCGCCGCCTCGCCAGGCGTCACGCCCCCGCGTTCATCAACTTGTCCATCAACTGCGTGCGACGAGAAACACACCCACGAGAATCACGCCGATGCCCACGAGACGCTGGGCCGACAGCACTTCGCCGAACAGATACCACGCAGCAAACGCGTTTACAACATAGCCCAGCGACAGCATCGGATAGGCGATCGACACATCCACGCGCGACAGTCCGACGATCCACACGACGACGCTCAGCACATAGCAGGCGAGCCCGCCGATGATGGGCAGCTGCGTCGCGATCCTGAACCCGATGGGGATGATGTTGGCGATGGTGAAATCGAAGTGGCCGACGGCATTCGTGCCGGCCTTCAAAAGCAGCTGGGCCGTCGCGTTCAGTGCGACGCCCGCGAGGATGCAGAAGAGCGAAATCGGATTCATCGATTAGACGTTTGGGTGATGGATGCGGTCATGGCTGCTGCGCTCTCGGCGTTCATTGCGCTTGCCGCGGTCCGGAGGCCGCCTGCGCAGCGGCGGGTTGCGCGCTGGCCGGCGCGGCGGCGCCTTGCCCTTGCTGTTGCGTGCCCGCCTGTTCGGAGCCCGGCTTCTCGACGATCACCCGGCGGGCGTCGCGCGCGACGACGGTCATCGGCAAGTGCTGCGCGCTAAGTTCCTCATAGCGGTCCGGCGACATCAGCGCCATCGCGTAGCGGTCGGCTTTCCAGCGCTCGATCCATTGCGGGATCGTCGGCACCCATTTTTGCGGTTCGACCGACACGCCGAAGGCCAGTTCGTCCGCATGCTCGACCATGATCATCGTGTGGCCGATGTAGAACGGCACCGTGTGATCGAGCACGCCGACCGAGTAGAACGGCGTGTCGGCGGGCAGTTTCGCGAGTTCGGCCTTGACGGCGGGGGCGAGCGGCGCGCCCGACGACAGCCGGCCGAACGCGTCGTGCCCCGTGCCCGCGATCACGGCGAGCAGCACCCATCCGAAGCCGAAGATCGTCGCGGCGCCGAAGAGGCCCGCGCCCGAAGTCCGCGCCGCGCCGTTCTGCGCGCCCGCCTGGAGGACCGCGGACGAGCCGTTCGCGGCGCGGCGCGTGCGCCAGTTGAACCAGATCGCCGCAAGCGTGAGGACAAAGCCGACGGCGAGCGCCGCGAATACCCAGACGCGGAACTCGAGGTACAGCGCATTCGGGTTGCGCTTGTCGCCCAGATGACCGAGGAACACCGCGCCGAATCCCGCCGCGACGAGAAACACCGCATAGCCTGTCAGATGCCGGTGGAACTGCTCGCGCGTGACGAGGGGCAGGTACAGGCCGATCACGAGCGCGATCGGAGGCGCGATGGGCAGCGTGTACGACAGCAGTTTCGAGTGCGACGCGCTGAAGAACAGGAAGATGAAGACCGTCCACACGAACAGCATCGTCACGGGCGAGAAGCCGTTTGCCTGACGCGGCATGCGCAGCGCGTTGCGCACGCTCTGCACGCTCACCGACAGCCACGGCAGGAAGCCGACGATCAGCACGGGCACGAAGTAATAGAACGGGCCGGGGCGATTCTGCTCGGGCGTCAGATAGCGCCTGAACTGCTGGACGACGAAGAAGAAGTTGAAGAATTCGGGGTTGCGATCCTGCACGATCAGGAACCACGGCGTGACGACCGCGAAGAACACGATCAGGCCGCTCACGAGATACAGGCGTTTCCAGATCGCCCAGTCGCGCGCGATCAGCGTGTACAGCACGAGCACGGCGCCCGGCAGGATCAGGCCGATGAGACCCTTCGACAGCACGGCGAGCGCCATCGACGCCCACACGACCCACATCCACAGCCGCTGCTCGCGCGACGCGAGGCCCGGACGCTGCGCGAGCAGCAGGCCGAAGAGCGTGAGTTCCATCCAGAACGACAGGCCCATGTCGAGCGTGTTGAAGTGGCCCATCAGGTTCCAGTACGGCGCGCTCGCGAGCACGAGGGCGGCGAACAGGCCCGTCGCGGCATTGAACACGCGCGCGCCCGTGTAGCCGACCAGCAGCACGCCCGCGAAGCCGGTGAGCGCGGTATAGAGGCGCGCCTGCCACTCGCCGATGCCGAACCACGCGAACGACAGCGCATTCGCCCAGGTTTGCAGCGGCGGCTTCTCGAAGTACTTGTAGCCGTTGTAGCGCGGCGTGATCCAGTCGCCGGTGACGAACATTTCGCGCGCCATTTCGGCGTAGCGGCCTTCGTCGCTCGGCAGCAGATGGCGCCAGCCCAGCGGCACGAACCAGATCACAGCCAGCGTGAGCACGAGCAGCAGGACCGTCGTGCGATTGAGCGTCAGCCCGGACGGCTTGTCGTTCATGTGTTGTTCAACCCTTCTCGGCGCCGCTCGCGCGGCTTCGTTCTTATTTCGACCGGACGAGGGGTCCGGTTCTTACGGTGCGTCCAGCGGGCATGCGGTGCGCAGCGCCCGGCCGGTGCGTCGGCGGGCACCAGGCGGCGCGTTATCGGACCCGTGACGCGTGGCAGCCGGCGATTGTCCATCGTCGACGCTTACGACACCCTTATGCCGCAGCTTTGCGGCAAGCGCCTGCGCCCGCTTGCGGGCAGGCCTTCGCGAGCGCGCCGTGCGGTGCCGCGGCTGCCGGAGCGCGCGCAGGCGCGCAGTGTACTTGATCCGCGTGACGCGCCCGCCAAAAGGTGCCGGTGTGTGCCCTGCGAAAACGCCGTTCAGCCCTCGGCCCGATGCGCCGCGAGCCCCGCTAGCCTTCGATCAGCAGCGCGGCGGCGACCTTGCGGCCTTCCGCCATCAGAATGTTGTAGGTCCGGCAGGCGGCCTTGAAGTCCATCGTTTCGACGCCGATCCGCTGGGCCGCGAGGGCTGCCGTGAGGCGCGGATGCGGAAAGCGCAGGCGCTCGCCGCTGCCGAAGATGACGACTTCCGGCGCCGGTTCGATCAAGAGCGCGAAGTGCTCGGGCGAGAGAGCCTCGAACGACGACACAGGCCAGCTCATGACGGGGCCTTGCGGCAGCACGATGATGCTGCCCGTATGACGTTCGAGATTGATTTCGACATAGTCGACGCCATAACCCGTGACGGTGTTCAGGGCGCCGCTTGAATCCTGGTGTAATTTCAAACTGGTTTTCCGTGGTCGTCGTAAGGCATGCACTGCGTGCGTCGTGTGTCGCGTTTCGACCGGCAGGCGCGACAACGGGTTCAATGCGCGGGTTCAATGCGCGGGTCCAACTCGCGGCTTCAATGCGGGTTGATGCCGTTCGATGCCTCGTGCGCGGGCATCCTGGCCTTGCGTGGTGCATTGCGGAAGTCGGCCAATATCCGCTAAATTATAACTTTTTAGCCGCTCGGCGGCTCCCCTCGAGGTCCGCGCGCTGCCACAAGCCGCGCCCGCAAGGCTGGCGACCGCGCCCGCCGTCCGCAGTGGGGTGCCCGGAACGCGCCGGCACAGGCGTCAACGAGACGCCCGCCAGCGCGTCGATGAGGTGTCGACCGAGGCGTCCGATGTGCCGGCAACGCGCGCGAATAGCCAGCAAAGCGGCCAGCAAAACGGCAGCAACTCGCGAGCAGACCGCGCCAGCAACACGCGCGCCGTGCCCATGCCATACGCGACGACGCATCAGGCGGCATGTCCGCGCCCGCTCAGCCGCTCGATGGCCTTGCGCGCCGCGCCGCCCGCGTTCCGCACGATGCCCGCGCTGGCTCGCCGGCCGGCTGCGCAAACCCCGTCCTCATGGTGTGCCCGCTGCATGGGGCGCAGCTCAGTGGTCCCGCTCATTTACCCAGGATGAAGTGCCCGTCGTGAAACCGATACTCAAATCAAACAAGCTGTTGAACGTCTGCTACGACATTCGCGGGCCCGTTCTCGAACACGCGAAGCGCCTCGAAGAGGAAGGCCATCGCATCATCAAGCTGAACATCGGCAATCTCGCGCCGTTCGGTTTCGACGCTCCCGACGAAATCATCCAGGACATGATCCGCAATCTGCCAGATTCGTCGGGCTATTCGGACTCGAAAGGCGTGTTCGCGGCGCGCAAGGCGATCATGCATTACGCGCAGCAAAAGGGCGTCGTGGGCGTCGAGCTGGAGGACATCTACATCGGCAACGGTGCGTCCGAGCTGATCGTGATGGCGATGCAGGCGCTTCTCAACGACGGTGACGAAGTGCTGCTGCCCGCGCCCGACTATCCGCTGTGGACGGCGGGTGTGAGCCTGTCGGGCGGCACGCCCGTGCACTACGTGTGCGACGAATCGAACGCGTGGATGCCGGATATCGACGATATCCGCGCGAAGATCACGCCGAATACGAAGGCGATCGTCGTCATCAACCCGAACAACCCGACGGGCGCGCTTTACTCCGACGAACTGCTGCTCGCGCTGATCGAGATCGCGCGCCAGCACGGTCTCGTCATCTTCGCGGACGAGGTCTACGACAAGATCGTCTACGATGGCAAGAAGCACACGTCGTTGGCGGCGCTCTCCGAAGACGTGCTGACGGTCACGTTCAACAGTCTGTCGAAGAGCTACCGTTCGTGCGGCTATCGCGCGGGCTGGATGTGGGTGTCGGGCCTGACGGGCGAAAACCGCCGCCGCGCGAAAGACTACTTCGAGGGCCTCGGCATTCTCGCGTCGATGCGCCTGTGCCCGAACGTGCCCGGCCAGTACGCGATCCAGACGGCGCTCGGCGGCTATCAGAGCATCAACGATCTGATCGCGCCGGGCGGCCGGCTCTACAAGCAGCGCCAGCTCGCGTACGACATGCTGACGGCCATTCCGGGCGTGACCTGCGTGAAGCCCGAGGCGGCGCTGTACATGTTCCCGCGCCTCGATCCGAAGCTGTATCCGATCGAGAACGACCAGCAGTTCATCCTCGATCTGCTGCTGGAGGAGCGCGTGCTGCTCGTGCAGGGCAGCGGTTTCAACTGGAAGGCGCCGGATCACTTCCGTGTCGTGTTCCTGCCGAACGTCGACGACCTCGCCGATTCGATCCACCGGATAGCGCGCTTCCTCGACGGCTATCGCAAACGCCACGCGGCCTGAGGGCGTGCATCAGCGCCCGAACCGATTTTCCACTCTCTCACTCGACATACACGCTGCATGGAACCGATCAAAGTTGGACTGCTGGGCTTCGGCACGGTAGGCAGCGGCACCTTCACGGTACTGCGCCGCAACCAGGAAGAAATCAACCGACGCGCGGGCCGCGGCATCGAGATCGCGCGCATTGCCGTGCGCAATCCCGCAAAGGCCACGGCGGCGCTTGGCAGCGAGGCAGGCACGGTCGCGATCACCGATGACTTCGGTTCGGTCGTCGACGATCCGTCAATTGCCATCGTCGCCGAAATGATCGGCGGCACGGGCATCGCGCGCGATCTCGTGCTGCGCGCGATCAGGAACGGCAAGCACGTCGTGACGGCCAACAAGGCGCTGCTCGCCGTGCACGGCACGGAGATCTTCGAGGCGGCGCGCGCGAACGGCGTGATGGTCGCGTTCGAAGCGGCCGTCGCGGGCGGCATCCCGATCATCAAGGCGCTGCGCGAGGGCCTCACGGCGAATCGCATCCAGTACATCGCGGGCATCATCAACGGCACGACGAACTACATTCTGTCGGAGATGCGCGACCGCGGCCTCGACTTCGCGACGGCGCTGAAGGCCGCGCAGGAACTCGGCTACGCGGAAGCGGACCCGACCTTCGACATCGAAGGCGTCGATGCCGCGCACAAGGCGACCATCATGAGCGCGATCGCGTTCGGCGTGCCTGTGCAGTTCGACAAGGCGTACGTCGAAGGCATCAGCAAGCTCGCCGCGATCGACATCCGATACGCGGAAGAACTGGGCTACCGGATCAAGCTGCTCGGCATCACGCGGCGCAGCGACAAAGGCATCGAGCTGCGCGTGCATCCGACGCTGATCCCCGGGAAGCGCCTGCTCGCGAACGTCGAAGGCGCGATGAACGCCGTCGTCGTGCGCGGTGATGCCGTCGGCACGACGCTGTATTACGGCAAGGGCGCGGGCGCGGAGCCGACGGCGTCCGCCGTGGTCGCCGATCTCGTCGACGTGACGCGCCTGCACACGGCCGACCCCGAGCACCGCGTGCCGCATCTGGCGTTCCAGCCGGACCGTCTGTCGAGCACGCCGATCCTGCCCATCGACGAAGTGACGAGCGGCTATTACCTGCGTCTGCGCGTCGCCGACGTGACGGGCGTGCTGGCCGACATCACGCGCATCCTCGCGGACACGGGCATTTCGATCGACGCGCTGCTGCAAAAGGAATCGGAGCAGGTCGACGTGTCGAAGAAGGGTGAGACCGACATCATCCTGATCACGCACGAGACAGTCGAGAAGAACGTCAACGCGGCGATCGCGAATATCGAGGCGCTGAAGACGGTCGTGTCGAAGGTGACGAAGCTGCGCATGGAAGCGCTGAACTGACGCACGAAAAGCACACGACGCACGACACGCACACTCGCAACGAGGCAAGCTCATGAACTACATTTCCACGCGCGGCGCCGGCATCGGCGAGCGCCATACGTTCTCCGACATCCTGCTCGGCGGTCTCGCGAAGGATGGCGGCCTGTATCTGCCGGGCGAATATCCGCAGGTGTCGGCGGATGAACTCGCGCGCTGGCGCACGCTGCCGTACGCCGATCTCGCGTTCGAGATCCTGCGTAAGTTCAGCGACGACATTCCCGCCGAAGACCTGCGCGAACTGACGCGCCGCACGTACACCGCGCAGGTGTACTGCAATGTCCGCGACGAAGAGAACGCCGCGCAGATCACGCCGCTCAAGACGCTCGGCGTCGAAGATGGCGCGCCGTTGTCGCTGCTCGAACTGTCGAACGGCCCGACGCTCGCGTTCAAGGACATGGCGATGCAGCTGCTCGGCAATCTGTTCGAGTACACGCTCGCAAGGCACGGCGAAACGCTGAACATTCTGGGCGCGACTTCGGGCGATACGGGCAGCGCCGCCGAATACGCGATGCGCGGCAAGAAGGGCATTCGCGTCTTCATGCTGTCGCCGCACAAGAAAATGAGCGCGTTCCAGACGGCGCAGATGTACAGCCTGCAAGACCCGAACATCTTCAACGTCGCGATCGACGGTGTGTTCGACGATTGCCAGGACATCGTCAAGGCCGTGTCGAACGATCACGCGTTCAAGGCGCAACAGAAGATCGGCACGGTCAACTCGATCAACTGGGCACGCGTCGTCGCGCAGGTCGTGTACTACTTCAAGGGCTACTTCGCGGCCACGAAGCGCAACGACGAGCGCGTGTCGTTCACGGTGCCGTCGGGCAACTTCGGCAACGTCTGCGCGGGGCACATCGCGCGGATGATGGGCTTGCCCATCGAAAAGCTCGTCGTCGCGACGAACGAAAACGACGTGCTCGACGAATTCTTCCGCACGGGCATTTACCGCGTGCGCAAGTCGTCGGAGACGTATCACACGAGCAGCCCGAGCATGGACATCTCGAAGGCATCGAATTTCGAGCGCTTCGTGTTCGATCTGCTCGGACGTGATCCGAAGCGCGTGCTGCAACTGTTCCGCGACGTCGAAGAAAAAAGCGGCTTCGATCTGCAGGCGAGCGGCGATTTTGCGCGCGTGCAGGAGTTCGGTTTCGTATCGGGGCGCAGCAGCCACGACGACCGCGTCGAGACGATTCGCGACGTGTTCCAGCGCTACGACACGATGATCGACACGCACACGGCCGACGGCGTGAAGGTCGCGCGCGAGCACCTGCAGGCGGGCATTCCGATGATCGTGTTGGAGACGGCGCAGCCGATCAAGTTCGGCGAGACGATCCGCGAGGCACTGGAGCGCGAGCCCGAGCGCCCCGCGGCGTTCAGCGGGATCGAAGACCTGCCGCAGCGCTTCGAGGTGCTGCCGAACGACGCGCAGCGCGTGAAGGATTTCGTCGCGGCGCATACGGGGGCTTGAGCGGCCAGTCAGCGCGGTAGCCGGCGCGATAGCCGCTCGGTCACGCAGACGGCGCACGTTCAACGACGTGCGCCGTTTTGTTTTGCTGCGCGCGCGTCGATCCGCGCAGCCGTCCCGCAGCTATCCGTCACGCCCGAATAAAAGCGCCCAGCAACGCGACGCGGCTGCGCCCGCTACAATGATTGTTTTCGAATCGCTTCATTTCCGATCGATGTCCACACCTACGTCTCCGCAGTCCGCGCCGCGCGCGCCGATGTTGTCGACGGCCGACGCGCTCGCCACGCTGCTCGGCGCCGCCGTGCAGATCGACGGCACCGAAACGCTGCCGACGCTCGATGCGACCAACCGCGTGCTTGCCGCCGACGTGATCTCGCCGCTCGACGTGCCGCCGATGAACACGAGCGCGATGGACGGCTATGCGGTGCGTGTAGCCGAGCTGTCGCAAGGCGAGCGGCGCTTGTCCATCTCGCAGCGCATTCCGGCGGGCCACGCGCCGCAGCCGCTCGCGGAAGGCACGGCGGCGCGCATCTTCACGGGCGCGACGGTGCCGCCCGGCGCGGACGCGATCGTGATGCAGGAGCAAACGGAAGCAGCCGGCGATGAAGTAGCGATCCTGCACACGCCGAAAGCAGGCGAATGGATCACGCAGCAGGGCGCCGACATCCGCAAGGGCGCGACGATCCTGCCCGCCGGCACGCGGCTCACGCCGCAGGCGCTGGGACTCGCGGCGTCCGTCGGATGCGCGAGCCTGGAGGTCATGCGCCGCGTGAAGGTCGCCGTGTTTTTCACGGGCGACGAACTGACGATGCCCGGCGAGCCGCTCAAGCCCGGCGCGATCTACAACTCGAACCGCTTCACGCTGACGGGCCTGCTGCGGAAGCTCGGCTGTGAAGTCACCGATTTCGGCATCGTTCCCGACAAGCTCGACGCGACGCGGCAAACGCTGCGCGAGGCGGCGCAGGCGCACGATCTGATCCTTACTTGCGGCGGCGTGTCGGTGGGCGAGGAAGATCATGTGAAGCCCGCCGTCGAGGCCGAAGGGCGTCTGTCGATGTGGCAAATCGCGATGAAGCCGGGCAAGCCGCTCGCGTTCGGCGCGATTCGTCGCGCGTCGGCGCAGGGCGAAAGCGCGGCAGCGAGTGGGGCGGGTGTATCGGGCGCATCGGGCGCGGCGAACGAAACGTTCTTCGTCGGCCTTCCGGGCAATCCCGTATCGACGTTCGTCACGTTCCTGCTGTTCGTGCGTCCGTTCCTGCTGCGCCTCGCGGGCGTGCGGACCGTGACGCCGCGCGCGCTGTCGCTGCGCGCCGACTTCACGCAGCAAAAGGGCGACCGCCGCAACGAATTTCTGCGCGCGCGCGTGAACGCCGCGGGCGGTCTCGATCTGTTCCCGAATCAGAGTTCGGCGGTGCTGACGTCGACGGTCTGGGGCGACGGCCTGATCGACAATCCGCCGAATCATGTGATCAGCGCCGGCGAGACCGTGCGCTTCATCCCGTTTTCCGAATTGCTGAACTGAGCGTGGCCGTTATAGGGCCGCTACCGAGAATGAAGATCCAGTTGAAATATTTTGCGAGCGTGCGCGAAGCGCTCGGCCGGTCAGACGAATCCGTGGACGTGCCCGAAGGCATCGCGACGGTCGGCGACGTGCGCGCCTGGCTGCGCGTGCGCGGCGGCGTGTGGGCCGAGACGCTCGCGGAAGGCCGCGCGCTGCGCATGGCGTGCAACCACGTGATGACGGACGCGGGCACGCGCATCACCGACGGCTGCGAAGTCGCGTTCTTTCCGCCCGTCACGGGCGGCTGAACCGGGCCATTGAAGCGGGAGGGCAAACGATGACGGTGCGCGTGCAGACAGAAGACTTCGACCTGACGACGGAAGTCGCCGCATTGCGCGCGCAGAATCCGAAGGTCGGCGCGGTGGCGTGCTTCGTCGGCACGGTGCGCGATATCAACGAGGGCGAAGCCGTCGACACGATGGAGCTCGAGCACTATCCGGGCATGACGGAGAAGTCGCTCGAAGCGATCGTCGACGCCGCACGTGAGCGCTGGCCGGGCACCGAGGTGCTGATCGTGCACCGCGTCGGCAAGCTGATGCCGCTCGATCAGATCGTGCTGGTCGCGACGACGTCGAAGCATCGCGCGAACGCATTCGCGTCGTGCGAATTCGTGATGGACTACCTGAAGACCCAGGCGCCGTTCTGGAAGAAGGAAAAGACGGAAAGCGGCGAGCGCTGGGTCGATGCCCGCGTGACCGATGACGAAGCGCTCGCCCGATGGGGACTGGACTCGTCGAACTCGAAGGCCGATTGAGCGAAGCCCGGCTCAATCGTCGTCGCGCGACTTGCCGATGATTTTTGCCGGAAACGGCTCGCCGCGCGGTCGCGCATGCTCCGCCTCATGCTCTTCGCGCGGACGACGGCGCGGCGCGATGCGCTCCAGCAGCGCCTGCTGTTCGGCGGGAATCTGATAGTCCCAGCCGAATCGGCTCAACTGCAAACTCTGTGCGATGCGCAGCGCCGGCTCCATGAAACGCACGGCGGCGGCCGGTTCGTAGCGCGACTCGACGGTATCGAGGAACAGATAGAGCCAGTGGCTGAAGTGCTGCGGCTCGACGCCGGCGAGCGGCATGTGCGCCTGCTGCACGTTGCCGCGATATTGCTTCGCGCCCAGAACCAACGATCCCCAGAACACGCACATCTTCGGCAGATGCTCGTCCCAGCGGCCCGCCAGCTTCTCTTCGAACACGGGACCGAGCAGCGCGTCGGCGCGCACGCGGTCGTAGAACGCGTAGACGAGTTCGCGGATGTTCTCTTCGTCGGGTTCGGCGTAGCGCGTGGCGAGGCGTTCGGCAGCGGGAATAGTGGAAGAAATTTCGGACTTCATAGCTGAAATAAGTGAGACGCGGCAAGCACTCCGACGCAAAGCCGACGCAAACCCCGTCGCAAACGTTGGGCGCGCTCATCTAAAGTCAGAAAAAGTGCGCTTCAAACGAAAGTTAGCGTTTATAGTTACGCGAAATAACGAGATAAACGCGGCAATAAGATGTGTTTTCCACGCATGATATTGCGCGCTGCAGCACCGGCGTTTATGGGGAGGCGTGAACATTCCGCACGTGATCCCCGTCGCGACTTGCCTTTCAATGAGACTGACAGACTATACCGATTACTCGCTGCGCGTGTTGCTTTACCTCGCAGTCCGTTCCGAAGGACTGGCTACGATCCAGGACATTTCGGACGCGTACGGCATATCGAAGAACCATCTGATGAAGGTGGTTCAGCGGCTTGCGGAACTCGGCTGGGTCGAGACTGTGCGCGGGCGCAACGGCGGTCTGCGGCTGTTCGAGCATTCGTCGGCGCTGACCATCGGCGAAGTGGTGCGCGCTGCCGAGAACGACTTCACGCTGGTCAGCTGTTTCAACGGCGGCGATCCGGGCGCGCATCGCGAATGTGTCATTCAGTCGCAATGCCGGCTGAAGGGCGTGCTCGAAGCGGCGCGCGCAGCGTTTTTCCGCGAGCTCGACGGCTTTACGATCCGCGATATCGCCGAGCCCGCATCGCCGCTGATGTCGCTGCTCGGGCTCAAGCCGTCGGCCACCGTCGTGCCTATCGTGCCCGTCACGCCCGCCGTACCGACGGGCACCTGAGCCAGCCGCACGATCGGTCGCCCGTGCGGCCGTCGTTCGAGGTTGCACTCTGCGCGCATGAACGGCTTGTGGGCAGGCTCACGCCGTTCTCCCGTCCCTGCTGCGAACCTCTGTCCGCAATCTCCGCCCTTGCTTTTCCCGTGCTGTACGCGGGGCTAAACTGCGCTGTGTCCCGCGCCGGGCGCGACAACGCGCCCGCCGTGCGAATTCTCTCTCCCTGATGCAAAAAAGCGCTTGAAACCTGCCTAAAACGCCTCATTTTGGTGGTAATCGAAATTGGAGGTCTCTTGATGAGAATCGACAAACTCACCACTAAATTCCAGGAAGCGCTGGCCGATGCGCAAAGCCTTGCCGTCGGCCATGACAATCAGTACATCGAGCCCGTGCACCTCCTCGCGGCCCTCGTCGCGCAACAGGACGGCTCGGCGCGTTCGCTGCTGTCGCGTGCCGGCGTCCATGTCCAGGCTTTGCAGACCGCGTTGAACGACGCGATCACGCGTTTGCCGCAAGTGCAGGGGACGGACGGCAACGTGCAGATCGGCCGCGACCTCACGGGTCTGTTGAACCAGGCCGACAAGGAAGCGCAGAAGCTCAACGACACCTACATCGCGAGCGAAATGTTCCTGCTCGCCGTCGCCGACGACAAGGGCGAAGCCGGGCGTCTTGCGCGCGAGCGTGGGTTGTCGCGCAAGTCGCTGGAAGCGGCCATCGTCGCAGTGCGCGGCGGCTCGCAGGTGCACAGCCAGGATGCCGAAAGCCAGCGCGAAGCGTTAAAGAAATACACGATCGATCTGACCGAGCGCGCCCGCGCAGGCAAGCTCGATCCCGTCATCGGCCGCGACGACGAAATCCGCCGTTCGATCCAGATCCTCCAACGCCGGACCAAGAACAATCCGGTGCTGATCGGCGAGCCGGGCGTCGGCAAGACGGCGATCGTCGAAGGTCTCGCGCAGCGCATCGTCAACGGCGAAGTGCCGGAGACGCTCAAGGGCAAGCGTGTGCTGTCGCTCGACATGGCCGCGCTGCTCGCGGGCGCGAAATATCGCGGCGAATTCGAAGAGCGTCTGAAGGCCGTGCTGAACGACATCGCGAAGGACGAAGGGCAGACCATCGTCTTCATCGACGAGATTCACACGATGGTCGGCGCGGGCAAGGCCGAAGGCGCGATGGACGCGGGCAACATGCTGAAGCCGGCGCTCTCTCGCGGTGAACTGCATTGCGTCGGCGCGACCACGCTCGACGAATATCGCAAGTACATCGAAAAGGATGCCGCGCTGGAGCGCCGCTTCCAGAAAGTGCTCGTCGACGAACCGACGGTCGAAGCGACCATCGCGATCCTGCGCGGCTTGCAGGAGCGCTATGAGCTGCACCACGGCGTCGACATCACCGACCCGGCAATCGTCGCGGCGGCTGAACTGTCGCATCGCTACATCACGGATCGCTTCCTGCCGGACAAGGCGATCGACCTGATCGACGAAGCGGCGTCGAAGATCAAGATGGAAATCGACTCGAAGCCCGAGGAGATGGATCGGCTCGACCGCCGCCGCATCCAGTTGAAGATCGAGCGCGAAGCCGTCAAGAAGGAGAAGGACGAAGCGTCGCAGAAGCGTCTGCAACTGATCGAGGAAGAAATCGAGCGGCTCGATCGCGAATATTCGGATCTCGAAGAAATCTGGACGGCGGAAAAAGCGGCCGTGCAGGGCAGCGCGCAGCTAAAGGAAGAGATCGAGAAGACGCGCGCGGAAATCACGCGTCTGCAACGCGAGGGCAAGCTGGAAAAGGTCGCCGAACTGCAGTACGGCAAGCTGCCGCAGCTCGAGGCGCGACTGAAGCAGGTCACGCAGGCCGAGGCGCAGGAGCAGAACAATCCGACGCGTCCACGGCTGCTGCGCACGCAGGTCGGCGCCGAGGAAATCGCGGAAGTCGTGTCGCGCGCGACGGGCATTCCCGTGTCGCGCATGATGCAGGGCGAGCGCGAGAAGCTGCTGCAGATCGAATCGAAGCTGCATGAGCGCGTGGTCGGCCAGAACGAAGCGATCAGCGCCGTCGCCGATGCGATCCGCCGCTCGCGCGCCGGGCTCTCGGACCCGAACCGTCCGTATGGCTCGTTCCTGTTCCTCGGACCGACGGGCGTCGGCAAGACCGAGTTGTGCAAGGCGCTGGCGGCCTTCCTGTTCGACGCGGAAGATCATCTGATCCGCATCGACATGAGCGAGTTCATGGAGAAGCACAGCGTTGCGCGTCTGATCGGCGCGCCGCCGGGCTATGTCGGCTACGAAGAGGGCGGCTATCTGACGGAAGCGGTGCGCCGCAAGCCGTATAGCGTGATCCTGCTCGACGAGATCGAGAAGGCGCACCCGGACGTCTTCAACGTGCTGCTGCAGGTGCTCGACGACGGCCGCATGACGGATGGCCAGGGCCGCACCGTGGACTTCAAGAACACGGTGATCGTGATGACGTCGAACCTCGGCTCGCAGGTGATCCAGGCGATGGTCGGCGAGTCGCAGGAAGCGGTGAAGGATGCCGTCTGGGAAGAAGTGAAGCTGCACTTCCGGCCGGAGTTCCTGAACCGGATCGACGACGTCGTCGTGTTCCATGCGCTCGGCCGCGACAACATCCAGTCGATCGCGAAGATCCAGCTGGAACGCGTGCACGACCGGCTCGCGAAGCTCGACATGCAGCTGGTCGTGTCGGATGCGGCGCTGGAGTTGATCGGCAAGGTCGGCTACGACCCGCTGTTCGGCGCGCGGCCTTTGAAGCGCGCGATCCAGCAGGAGATCGAGAACCCGGTCGCGAAGCTGATTCTGGCCGGCAAGTTCGGACCGAAGGACGTGATTCCCGTCGAGGTGGAGAACGGCAAGCTCGTGTTCGATCGGGTGGTGCACTAAGCCGCACTGGAACGGATGCGCTGACAACCTGCGTATCCGCTTCCGATCGAAAGCAAGAAAGCGAAAAGGCAACGAAGCGATGCGTTGCCTTTTTGTTTTTGCGCGGCGCGTCAGGCGCTACGCATGTCGAAGCAATGCAAAAGCGCTGCGGAAGGCGCGCAGAAGTAACGCGCTCAGGCGTTCTTGTTGCCGCTGAACAGGCCGGCCAGCGCGCCCAGCGAGCCGAGCGCGCCCGCGAGGCCGCCCGTGTCGATCTTGCCGTCGGCGGGCACTTCGCCGTTCGGCGTCGCGGCATTGACGACGTGCGGCAGCACTTGCGACAGCAGGCCCGTCACCGCCGACGGTTCGACGCCGACCTTCGACGCGATGTTGGTCACGGCTTCCGAGCCGAGCACGTTATGCAGTGCGTCGGCGGCGATCGGCTGGTTCTCGCCGTTGCTGACCCACGAGTTGATGATGTCGCCCGCGCCGTTCTGCTGGAAGCGCTGGATCAGCCCGTTCAGGCCGCCCGGCTGATTGTTGATGAATTCGAGCGCAGCGGCGACCAGCGCCTGCTGGCCGCCGCCTTCGGGCGTATTGCCGCCGCCGAGCATGGAACCGAGGGTGTCGAGTAGGCTCATGACGATCTCTCTCTGTAGGAGCCGGCGCGATACTCGTGAAAGCGTGCGCCGGCGGGTAATGAAACGCCGCGCGAGCGCGGCACCGATAGTCTTGACAGACGCAGACGTGAAGCAGTGAGGCCATCGGACGCACAGCGAAGTGCGTCCCGATTCGAGTCCTTATACGCCCGACGCAGCGGACGCGGCCTTGCTCTTCTTCGATTTCTTCGACTTCGAGGCGGTCGTTTCCGATGCCATCGCAGGCGCGGATGCCGCCGTAGCAGCGGGTGCCGATGCCGCAGCGGCGTCCGCCTTGCTCTTCCTCTTCGACTTCGAGGCCTTCGCGCCCGATGCGGCTTCGGCAGGCGCGGAAGGCGGAGTTTGTGCCGTGGTTGCGGGCGCAGCCATCGGCTTCGACGTCGTCGCGGCCGGCTTGGTGGTTGCGCCCGTCGGCGGCGTGGACGAGCCGTTGATCGTCAGGCCCGCGGCTTCGAGGTTCTTCACCGACTTCTCGCCGATGCCCTTGACGCGATTCGCGAGATCGTCTGCGTCCTTGAACGGGCCGTTCTTCGTGCGTTCGTCGATGATCGCTTTCGCATGGACAGGGCCGATGCCCTTGACCGATTCGAGCGCCGCCTGGTCGGCGGTATTGACTTCGACGGCGGACGCGAATCCCGCCGACAACGACAGCATCAGCACGGCGCAAAGCATCAACAGCTTTTTCAACATGGCAATCACTCCATTGAGGGCAAACAGGTAGCCGGAACGGACGACGCTTTCACGTTAGCGAGCACTGCGCTCAAGCATAGAACATTTACTGTTCTCTTTCGCCGAACGGCGCGCGACGTTGCGCGAAACGGCCGATTTATACCGGTGCGTCCGTGACAACACAATCGGCCCGCACCAAATTTAAAGCTTTTGCCTACTCGCGGGGCTGACATCGCGTACGGATGTCAGGGGAATTTGACGGGGGATGTGGCGGGACCGGGGCTCGCTGTTCGCGGCGCCGTCGTGCTCGCTCCAGTCGTGCCCGCTTTGTTCGTGCCTGCTTTCGCAGGGCCGCGCGCCGTCGCGCCGCGCACTTCGAAACGCACCGAATCGGCGCTCGATCCATCCGCGTCGACGAGTTCGAGCACGTGACGCCCGGGCCAAGGCAGCCACAGCACGCGTTCGTCGTGGCCGAGCGAACGGCCATCGAGACGCCATGTGCTGCTCGCGGACGAACCGCTCGCGCGTTCGAACACGATGCGCTGACGCGTGGCGGGGATGTCGGGATCGAGCGCGAAGAGCGTGCCGTCTGTCGGCGAGCCGATGCGCGGCGCGCCGTTCGATGACGACGTGCCGGAACCGTTCGACGCACGCACAAGCGCCGCTGAACGCGGCGTCCGCGACACGGCACGCGCGCTGGCCGTATTGCTGGCATTCGCGGCGAGTCCGATCACGCGCGTTTGCGTGCCGCTCACGAACCATTCGTCGCGCGCGGGCTCGATGTTCTGGTCGAAGGTCACGCGCGTCTGCACGACGCCGGCGGGCGCGCGCGGCGCGACGCTCGGCACGCGCCGATGCAGATAGCCGACGATGGCCGCCCAGACGGGCGCCGCGCCCGTCACGCCGGACACGTCCCACATCGGCTGTCCGTCCGCATTGCCAACCCACACGCCGACCGTGTAGCGCGACGTGTAGCCGATCGTCCAGTTGTCGCGCATGTCCTTGCTGGTGCCCGTCTTGACGGCCGAAAAGAAGCGCGTCGCCAGCGGACTGTCGAAGCCGAACGTGCGCGTGCGCGCGTTGTTGTCCGACAGCACGGTCGTGATGATGTAGCTGGCATCTTCCGTGAAGACGCGTTGCTTCGCGGCAAGCTCACGTGGGCTCGATGCAGGCGCATGGCGCGGCACGTCGAAAGTCGGCGAGGCGATTCCGCCGTTGGCGAGCGCGCGATACGCATTCGTCAGCGACAGCAGCGTCACGTCCGCGCTGCCGAGCGCGAGCGAATAGCCGTAGTAGTCGCCGCTTTGCGAAAGCGGCAGGCCGAGCGCGGTGAGCGTTTTCGCGAAGCGATGCGGCGTGACCATCACGAGCGTGCGCACGGCGGGCACGTTCAGCGACGAGCCGAGCGCCGTGCGCACGCTCACCCAGCCCTTGAAGTCCTTGTCGTAGTTTTGCGGAATATAGAGCCCGCCGCCCGCCGCGAGATCGAGCGGCGCATCGTCGAGCAGCGAGGCGGTGGTGAGCCGACGCTCGTCGATGGCCTGCGCGTAGAGAAACGGCTTGAGCGTCGAGCCAGCCTGGCGGCGCGCGAGCACGGCATCGACATCGCGCGCGCCCGACAGTCCGCCCGACGATCCGACCCACGCGAGCACGTCGCCCGTCGCGTTATCGAGCACGACGACAGCGCCATCGTGCACGTTGCGCGGATGCGCGGGCGCGTTGAGCTCGACGAGCGTGCGCGTGAGCGTGTCGCTGGCGAAGCGCTGGAGCTTCGCGTCGAGCGTGCTCGTGACGCGCGCGCCCGCCGCAGGGTGCGCTTCGCTCGCGATGCGCCGCGCGAAATGCGGTGCGAGCACGGGCGCATCGGGCGACACCGACAGCAGCGCTGGAGCCGGGCGCGCAAACGCGAGCTGCACGAAGCTCGCGAGATTCGCGCAGCGCTCGGGCGCCTTCATGTCGCGCAAAATGCGGCACGCGCGATCGCTGACCTTCGTGTACGCCGCATTCGGCGAGCGGATCAGCGCGGCGGCAACGGCGGCTTCGCGTTCGTCGAGGCCGGACGGCGCCTTGCCGAACAGCGTGTTCGACAGCGCGGACAGCCCGATCGTCTCGCCGCGAAACGGCACGAGATTCAGGTACGCCTCGAGAACCTGGTCCTTGCGCCACGTGCGTTCGAGCCATAGCGCGCTCACGGCCTGGCTCGCCTTCTGCGTGATCGAGCGTTGCCCGGAGCGTTGCGGGTCGTCGTTGAGCAGACCCGTGAGCTGCATCGTGACCGTCGATGCGCCGCGCGTGCGCGTGTTCCACAGGTTCGCCCATGCGGCCGCCGCTGCGCCGCGCCAGTCGACGCCGCTGTGCTCGTAAAAGCGCTTGTCCTCCGACACGACGATCGCTTCGCGCAGCGCGGGCGACACATCTGCGAGCGCGACCCAGTCGCCGCGCCGTTCGGTGTTGTCGATGCGCGTGCGCTGCAGCGGCACGCCGTCGCGCGACAGCAGCAGCCAGTCGGAGCTGCGCCATTGCGTGCGGACATCGTCGAAGGTCGGCAGCGCATGCGCGGCGAGCGGTGTGCCGATCAGCAGCGCGCATAGCACGACGCGCGCGGACGCGATGCGCCACCGCCTATTCAGCGGGCGATTGCGGCTCATCGCGTGCGTGCCATTCATCGTCATGCGCTCCTCGTTACTTCGCAGCCGCCGCAGGCTTCACGACGACGGGCGCATTCGGCAGCGCGCCGAACGTCGACGGCGCATAGAGCGCTTCGACGCGCGTCGGCGGCAGGCCGAACGTGCCGGCGTTGTTCAGCCGGATCGTGTACTCGACCGAGAATTTGCCCTTCGGCACGTAGTCGTAGTACGCGCGATACCCGTCGAAGCCGCGCTCGATGAACGACGGCCACGCATAGCCCTTCGCCTTTTCGCCTTCCGTCGCCGCTTCCGGATCGCGGCCCAGTCCCGAGCCGAGGATCGTCGCGCCAGCGGGCACAGGGTCGTTGACGACGACCCAGGTCATGTCCGTCTGCGCGTCGATGTCGAGATGCACGCGCACGATGTCGCCGCGCGTGTTCGCGCCCTCCACGGCGGGGTCGATCGGCGTGACCGTCTTCGTGATTCTGTAGCCCGCTGCGAACGGCGCTTTCAGCGCGACGGCGGCGAGACTTTCGATCGTCGCCCACGGCTTGCCGGTGCCGTCGTGCGCGAGCGTCAGCGGGACGGGCGCGCTGCGTGCGCCGGCCGGCCATGGCAGCAACTGGCTGCGCACGTCGGCTGCCTTCGCGACGGACGTCGCGGACGCGTCGTTCGTTGCAGCGGATACCGGCTGGCTCCATGAGATCACCTTGTCGGTCGCGCCGAGTTGCAGCTTCGTTTGTCCCGTCACGGGCGCGCTCTCGAAGACCTGCGAGAAACGCTGCACGGCAATCGAGCCCCACAGGTTCGCCGTCGTCGTCTGCCATGCGCCGTTCTTCTGCAGCGCAAGCAGACCCGCGACGAGGCGCGGCATCTCGTCCTTCCAGCCCGGCGTCTCGACGAACGTGAGCACGGTGCGCGCGGCGTTCGTTTCGGTGCCCGTCATCAGCCACCAGAGGTCGTCGTTATCGGCTGTCGAGAAAGTGAGGCGCGTGCCCTGGTACGTGAGCCGCGAGCGGATGATCTGCTCGGCTTGCGCGAGCTTTTCTGCACGTTGGGGAATGTCCTTCACGCGCGACAGCACCGCGTAGTAGTCGAGGACGGCCGACGTCGGCCACTGGTTCGGCGCGATCTCGATCGAGCCGAGCATGCCGGAGCGCGCCGCGCCATGACGCGACAACGCTTCAAGCGCGGCGAGCTTGCGCAGATCGAGATCCTTGCGCGGCGCCCAGACATCGCGCGCGAGCCGGCCTTCGACGAAATTCACGAGGCCGCCTTCGAGCTTTGCGCGAAGGTCGTCGGGCAACGCGAAACGTGGATCGAGCTTCGCGGCTTCGTCGGTGACGGAAAGCAGATACGCGGTGAGCGCCGTGCTGCCCGTGTTGCTGCTGTCGTCGGCGGGCGGGAAGTAGTTCGCGAGTCCGTCCTTGTCGAGATAGACGGGCATGCGCGCGACAACGGCCTGCCAGCGCGCCGGATCGCGCAAGCCGAGCGCAACGGACGTCTGCTGTTCGAGGCAGCTATACGGATAGCGCTCGAACCAGCGGCGCACACCGGGCAGGCCGTCGGCGAGCTTCGATTGCAGCGACACCGCGATGCCGCCGCGCGGCGCGCCCGCTTGTGTCATTGTCGCGTCGGGCGGCGCGGCGACGGGCAGCGAGAACAAGCCATCGACCTGCGTGAGCGTGGCCTGCTGAACGGTGACGGGGATGGCTGCCGTCACGCGCTGCGTGACTTTCAGCGCGTCCGCTGCGTGCGGCGCGCCTTGCTCCGTGGCGCCGACGCTCCACGCGAGCGCAGCGGATGCGGCCTCGGACAGGCCATCGGGCGGCGTCACCGTCCATGCGACTTCGCGCGCCGAATCCGCCGGGACGTCGACTGTTTGCGGCTGCAACGACAGCCCCGGCACGTTCGGCGTCACGACGACTTTCATCGCGCGCGTCGTCGTGTTGCGCACGGTGAATTGCGCGCGGAACTGATCGCCTTCGCGCACGAGCGGCGGGAGGCCGGAGATCAGTTGCAGGTCCTGTGTGCTGCGAATCGACGTGCTGTCCGTGCCGAACGTGCCGTCGCCGACAGCCGCTATTGCGACGATGCGAAAGCTCGTCAGCGAATCGTTGAGCGGCACGTCGACAAAGGCTTCGCCGTTGGTGTCGAGCGTCACGCGCGGATTCCACAGCAGCAGCGTATCGAACAGCTCGCGCTGCGCGCTGTGTCCGCCGCCGCCGCCGGCAGGCACCGCCTTGCGTCCGAAGTGACGGCGGCCGACGATCTCCATTTGCGCGGTCGCCGTTTCGACGCCATAAGCGCGCCGTTGCAGCATCGCGTCGAGCACGTCCCAGCTGTTGTTCGGCATCAGTTCGAGCAGCGCTTCGTCGACGGCTGCGACGGCGATCTGCGTGCCAGCCGGCGCAGGCTTGCCGCCCGGCATCTGCACGCGCAGCTTCACATGCGCTTTGCCGCGCACCGTGTACGACTTCGCGTCGGGCGTCACCGTGACGGCCAGCCTGTGCGCGGCTGTGCCGACCTTGATTTCGGCGAGGCCATAGCGGAACGCGGGCTTCGACAGATCGACGAGCGGCGTCGGCGCTTCGTAGTAGCGGCCTTCGTACCAGAACGCGCGCGCCCATTCGAGCGGTGCTTTCCAGCCCCACGTGAAGAACGAGTACCACGGCACTTCGCGAATGCGCCCGCGCAGCGCGAGCACCGACACATACACGTTCGGCCCCCACGCTTCGTTCACTTTCAGCTCGACGGTCGGGTCCTTGCCGTCCAGCTTCACGACATGCGTTTCGACGATGCCTTCGCGTTCGACAGCCACCAGCGCAGTCGCAAAGCGGAAGGGCATGCGCACCTGAAAGCGCGCCGTCTCGCCCGGCTCGTAAGCCGTCTTTTCGGGCAGCACGTCGATGCGATCGGTGTTCTCGCCGCCGAACCACAGGTCCTCTTCGTGCGTGACCCACACGGACGTCGCCGCCGTCGACAGATTGCCGTCGCCGTCCTTCGCCGTCACGACGAGATCGACGTTGCCCGCTTCCTTGAGCTTCGCGTCGCAGTTCATCAGTCCGTGGTCGTCGCTCTTGCCGCTGCATAGCGTGCCGAGGTCTTTCGTTTCCGTGCGGTTGTCGTATGCGTAGAAGCCGCCGACCATGCGCTTTCGCGACGTGATCGTGATGCGCGCAATGCCGCGCACGTCGAGCGGCACGCCCGCGCGCGGCTTGCCTTGCAGATCGACGGCGAGCGCCTTCACGGGCACTGTGCTGCCCGCCGACACCCATTGCCCCGACTTCACGCCCGCGACGACGGCGGCCGGCCACAACGTCGCGTCGCCGCTGATCGTCTGCACTTCGCCGTTCGGATCGGCGAAGGTGGCTTCGAGCGCAAGGCGCTTCGGCGCATCGACATGCGGCAGGTTCTTCAGCGTCAGGCTGCCCGCACCGTTGCGGTCGAGCGTGACGGGTTCCTTGTCGGCGATCAGCTTCGACGTGTCGTCGTCGGATTGCGGCTCGCTTTCTTCGTCATCCGAAGATGACGATTCGCTGCTCTCGTTGCGCTTCCTGTACGGCGCGAAGCTGAATTCCGGATACGTGCCGGCGAAGGCGGGCGTCGTGTTTTTCATCAGCGCCGATACCTGCACGGGCAAGCCCGATGCGCCGCCGCCCGACATATAGTCGATCTGCAACGCGAGCGGCGCTTCCTTCGCCGCGACGAGCGGATGAGTCTTCGCATCGCGTACGGCAATCGTGCCTTTGAATACGGGCAAACGGAATTCCTCGACGCGAAAGCTCCCGGACGCATAGCTGTGGCGTGGCGAAGCGGCGTCGCTGTCGTCGTCGTTGCTTTCCGTTGTGCTTTCGGCGGAGGTCGTGGCGGCATCGCCGTCGTCGAGAGACACGCTGTACTCGCCGAGCTTCGCCGCTGCGGGAATCGCGAACGTCGAGTCGGCCGTGTGGTCGGCGGCCCATTTGAGCGGCATGTGCCACGTCTGTCCGCTGCCGAGATGGCGGATCGTCAGGCGCGCCGGATACGCCTTCGGGAACGCGAGGCCGTGCATCGTCTCGACGCGGATCATGTGCTTCATCGATACCGTTTCGCCCGCGCGCAGCAGCGTCCGGTCGAACACGGTATGCGCGCGCACGGTCTGATCGACGCTCGTATCCGTCGGCACGTTGAAGCGCCACACTTCGATGCCCTGGTTCCAGTCGGAGCGCACGAACGCCATGTCGTGACCCGTCTTCGGATCGTCGATGCGCGCGGACACGAAAAAGCCTTCGTAACTCTCTTCCTTGCATTCGCGGCGCGAAGCCAGCGACTGGTTGATCGTCAGCACGCCGTGCGCGTCGGTCTTGCCGGACGCGACTTCATCGCCGTTGCAGTCGCTCACATGCACGTCGGCGTTCGGCACGGGCTGGCCCTTGTCGAGCGTCGTCACCCACACGACGCTGTTCTCGCGGCCCCGCTTGAAGTGCACGCCGAGGTTCGTGACGAGCACGGTCGTGCGTACGTACATCGGCGCGTGCTTGCCGAGCAGCGAGGCGCCGAGCGCGGGCGACGCGAGTTCGATCACATAGAAGCCGGGCTTCGTCACCGGCACGCCGACCACTTCGAACGGACGCAGCATTTTCGGATCGGCCTTCGGCAGCGCGAGCGTCTCGACCTTCGGCTGGCCGGCGAGCAACGACAGCGAGCGCACGTCGATCAGCGGATTCTTGCGGTCTTCGGCCGGGTTGGTGTCTTCTGCATTGCGCGGCACGATCACGGGATGCGGATTGTGCGCGAGCAGTTCCGGCATCTGCTGATCGATCGAATGACGATCCATCATGAAGCCGTCGAACCGGTCGACGTTGCGCATCCAGCGCCGGATGTCGCCATCGGCATCGACGTGCAGCTTCGTGAATTGCGCGTTGCCCGCATTGAGCCCGGCGATATGCAGGTCAGCCTCGACATTGCGCAGTGTGACGGGCACGAGCGCGGGCATGTCGGGTTCCGCGAAACGCTCGATGATGCCGAACGCGCCCGACGAAAACTTCGCGAGCGGCGGCAGCGGGGCGGTGTTTGTCTTGAGCGGAAACAGGTCCGCGTTGGTCAGCGCGCGGCCGCTGGCGTCCTTCAGATTCGACGGAACCTCGATGGTCAGCTCGGCGCGTTCGGGCAGCGGCGCGGCGAATTCGACAGTGGTGGTCTGCGGGTCCTTGTCGTCGGAGCCAAACGATGGCTTGATCTCGCCATTCGGCCCCTTGATGCGGATCTTCTCGGCGTCGGTGCGCAGGATGGGCGCATTGAACTGCACGCGCAGCGGACGCAAAGGCGTGCAGGGCGCCTTCGCGTTTTCGCGCTCGCAGCTGAAGCTAGCGGCGAACGGCTCGCGCACGGTGAAGTCGAAGCGCCGCTCGACGTCGTTGACGTTACCGCTCGGGCTCGCGACGCCCTTGCCATAGACGAGCTGCGCTTTCGTGCCCGACGGCAGCGCCTGCTGGCATTGCAGCGTCAGCACGCGCGCCGCTTCCTTTTGCAGCCTGAAGCGTTTGAGCAATGCCGTGCGCGCGGCGGCATCCACGTTCCTGATGGGAATGCGGTTGCCGAGTCCGCTCGATTCGCACCATACGTTCTGACTTACGGAGGCCTCCGTTGCCGGTCCGTTCAGATGGACGACAAAGGCCTGGTCCTCTTCGATTTCGCCGCCGTACGGCTCGATGCTCTGCACGAACGGGCCGCCCGTTTCGAACGCGAAGTGATGCGGGCCCGTCAGCGCATGGCCCGCCGACGACTTCAGGCCGTCGTTCAGATCGACGGAACATGCGACGCCTGGCGGCAGATCGGCAGCGAAGTCCCAGGCCCAGGTCTTGTCGTCGATCCAGCGCGGCTGGCCGACGCTCGCGGACGCGTCGCTGCACTTGATACGCGCGGGCGCGGGCAGATTCGGCGCGCCGAACGCGACCATCGGTTCGTCGAACTTGACGACGACCTGGCGCACCTGCGCGACCTTGCCTTGCGGAGAGACCTGTGTGATGAGGGCTGCATCGGCGCGCCATGCGGGCGTGGCGAGAAGGCCTAGCGTCACAGCCGTCACAGCCGTCGCGGCTGCCCCTATCCATTGACGTTTGATGGTGCCGCTTTGCATCGACTGCGCTCCCGGTTTCGTTTTTCTTGCGGATTGCCGCCGCCGATTCTAGCCGATGCACCCGTCGTTTCAGCCTCGATGCGCTGTAGGATTGCGTTGAATTTTGTCGGTCAGCAGATCGTGCTTGACTTAGAGTTCACTCGAAGTCCTAACCTGAGTTCGTCATGTCGAAAGCTCTCACCATCGGTCAGGTCGCCGCGACGAGCGGCGTCTCCGCGCATACGCTGCGCTATTACGAGCAGGCGGGATTGTTGCGCCCCGTCGGCCGCACGGACGCGGGCCATCGTCTTTATTCGCCCGCCGATCTCGACTGGCTGCGCTTCGTGATGCGCCTGAAAGCGACGGGGATGCCGGTTGCGGGCATGCAGGCGTTCGCTGCGCTGCGCGCGGAAGGCGATGCGACGATCGGCGCGCGGCGCGTGATGCTGATCGAGCATCGCGAGGCCGTGCTTGCGCGTATCGCGGAGTTGCAGACCAATCTCGACGCGATCACCGACAAGATCGCAGTGTACGAGGCGGCCGAGCGTGAGGCGGCATCGGCAGGACATATCGGAAACGCACGACTTGAGTGAGGACTCGCAATGAATGACGCACATGCAAAGGCACAAGAGCAAATGCAAGCGGGAGCACGCGGCGATCGCTATGCGCGCGGCTGGGACAAGCTGAAGGAAATCGACGGCACGGCGGGGGAGAAGGTGATCGCGTCGCTCGCGTCCGTTGCGCCGGATTTCGCGCGGCTGCTGATCGAGTTTCCGTTCGGCGATGTGTACAGCCGCCCGCAACTGGACCTGCGCGCACGTGAGATCGCGACGATCGCCGCATTGGCCGCGCTCGGCAATGCGCAGCCGCAACTGAAGGTGCACGTCGAGGCGGCGCTCAATGTCGGATGCACGCGCGACGAGATCGTCGAGGTGTTCATGCAGATGGCCGTGTATGCGGGCTTTCCGGCGGCGTTGAATGCGTTGTTCGCGGCGCATGAGGTGTTCGCTCAGCGCGACGAGGAAGAGGGGGCCGCGTAGGCGGTATCTGCGGCGATTGCGGGTTCAGGGAAGGGTTAAGGTGCAACTAACGGTCTGTTTTTATCCCTCACCCCAACGCGACGTGAGCGGCATGCACGTGAGGCGTTGTCTTTAGCCGGATGTCGCGGCTTCATGGGAAGGCGTTTACTGCTGGTTTGCCGAAATGCAGACCAGCACGACCAAGCGGACCGCACCAGCGCATCTGAAACATCGATCGATGCGCATGCCGTCAGCATGAAAAGCGCCTGGTCGTTCAGGCCGCGCTATCTGCCTGCATCTGCGCGCCCATCCGCACGGACCGCCCGCTGATCCAGCGCAGATAGAGCGCGAGACCGACGCCCGCAATCGCCAGGCTTGCCGTATTCGCCAGCCAGAAGCCGCGTGCGCCCGTGAACGATACGGGCACCCATCCGCCGACGTCGAAACCGAGCGCATAGCCGCCGCCGAGTCCGACGCCCCACAGCGCGACCGCGTAGATAACGGTCGGCACAACCGCGACGCGATACGCGCGCAGCACGAATGCCGACGTGATCTGCAACGCATCGCAGAGATGGTAGAAGACGACGATCAGCACCAGCGGCATCGCCGCCGCCGCGACCCGCGCATCCGGCGTATAGCCCGCGATGATCAGCGGCCGCAGCGCGAGCACGATCACGCCGTAGCAGCACGCAATCGCAACGGCCATCGCGATGCCGTGCCGCGCGAGCGTGCGCGCCGCTTCGTAGCGATGCGCGCCGAGCGCCTGGGCGACGAGCGTCGACGTGGCGATGCCGATCGACAGCGGCGTCATGTACAGCACGGCGCCGATGTTGCCCGCGATCTGATGCCCCGCCAGTGTCGTCGTGCCGAAACGCGCGATGAAGAGCGCCATGAACGTGTACGACGTGACTTCGATCAGATACGAGAGTCCCATCGGAATGCCAAGCTTCAGCAGCGCGGCCTGACGGCGCCAGACGGGCCAGCAGAAATGCGCGAAGATCGCGAACGGCCGGAACACGTCGAGCTTCGTCATCGCCAGCATGCCGACGACGGCGAGCGTCCAGTTGATCAGCGTGCTGGCGAGCGCGCAGCCCGGGCCGCCGAGCGCCGGCGCGCCGAGTCCGCCGAAGATCAGCCATGTGTTGAGCGGCAGCTTCAGCATCAGCGCGCCGATCTGCAGGATCATCACGAGCCGCGGCTGGCCGACGGCGTTCGTCAGCGAGCTATAGACGCGAAACGCAAGGCTCGCCGGCAATCCGAACGCGACTATTTGCAGGTACGACACCGTGCGCTCGCGCAGCGCTTCGGGCGCACGCGCAAGCTGCAGCAGCGGATGAGGGAAGTAGAGAATCAGAAAGCCGATGAGGGCGAGCGCAAACGCAAGCCATAGCGCCTGGCGCACTTCCTCGCCGATCTCGTCGTAGCGGGCGGCGCCGTACAGCTGGCCCGCGATCGGCTGCAACGCCGTCAGAATGCCCGTCAGTCCGATATACACGGAGATGTAGATCGATGAGCCCAGGCCGAGGGCGGCCAGATCCGTCGCCGAGTAGCGGCCGACCATCGCCGTATCGATCACGCCGAACGCGATAATCGCCAGCTGGCCGATCAGCACGGGCCATGCGAGCCCGGCGATTTTCCGCACATCGGCGAACATCGTCAGCCGTGTTTCTTCGGGCGCCACGGGTGGCGTTTGACGGGCGGCTGCGGGCGGTCGATGCGCACGTACAGCCGGAAGCGTTCGTCGCGGTCGGCGGCGCGGCGGCCTTCCCACACGAGTTTCCACACGAAGTTCGACATCGAGCTCGGCTCGCCGAAGTCCTGCGTGTCCTGGCGCAGGATCACGTCGCAATCTTCATCGAATGAAAAATGCATGTCGCCGAAATAGGCGAATGTTGCGATCTGCGCGTCGCCGAGACGCACGGGCGCAATGCAGTTGTAGTCGGATGGCAGGTGCGCGGAAATCTGCTCGGCCACGTCCTTGTACGTCCGGCTGTAGTTGACGACAGGCAGCCAGAGCGTCATCAGCAGCACCCACATCAGCGTCGTGCCGGCGCTCGACAGCACGACGCTGCGCCACAGCACCTTCGGATGGCGCGCGACGCGCCACTGCACGAGCGCGAACCAGCAGATCGTCACCGCGACCGCGCACAGGAACGACAGGATCTTGAACTGCGGCGTGAAGCCCGGCGCGAGCCGCGCGAGATTGCGCGCGAGCTGATGCGGAAAGCCCGTCATGCCCGCAAGCCACACGAGCCACACGAACGTGCCGAGCACCGTGAAGCTCAGCACCGCGAACCAGTCGATTGCGTTGATCGCGCCGCGCTTGAGCGTCGGCAGCGCGAATGCCGCGATCACCGCGAGCGCGGGCATCAGCAGCGTGAAAAGGCGGTTCGTCCCCTGGCTTTGCAGCACGACGAGAATCAGCAGCGGCGCGATCACCGACAGCGGAATCGCAATGTGCGGCGCGCGCCGCAGCCCCGCCCAGCTGAACCACGCCCAGATCGCGAGCGGCCACGCGGGCCACGCGAAGAGCGGCAGGTTCTTGACGGCATACCGCAGCGTCGAGCCGTACGGGCCGGCGAACGCGTGCAGGCTGGTGCGCATCCATTGATGAAGGAACCAGACGGCGTCGTCGGGGAAGAGCGCGATCGCCGTGAGCGGCCACACGACCGAGAGCGCCAGCGCGACGGGCAGACCCGCGAGCATCAGCGTGCGCCAGTGCGTTTCGTGCACGATGATCAGCATCGCGAATGTGCCGACGAGCAGCGCGCCGACCAGCACGGGATTGCTCGTCAGCGCGACGAGGCCGATCGCGCAGCCCCAGATCAGCGCGCCCTGGACGGGCTTGTCGATCATCCGCACGAGGCCGTAGACGAGCATCGCGATGCAGACGAATTGCGCGATCTGCGGGGTCGTTTCGTGGCCGCGCTCGGCGAGGCCGAAGATCGCGAGCAGGATCAGCAGCGCGCCGTCGCCGAGCGTGCGGCCATAGTCGCGCGGCTCGGGCTCGCCGCCGAATGCGTACTTGAACGGCTGCACCTCGGGGCGGCGGCCGAGCAGATAGGCCGCATACCAGACGAACGCGCACGCCGCGCAGAACAGCAGGCCCGTGAACACGCGCGACGCGTTGCTCGCGTCGACGAGCGGGTCCAGCACGCGGATTGCGCTCGCGCCGAGCCAGTAGCCGAGCGGCGCATCCGACGTGATGTACTTGCCGACGAGATTGGGCAGCATCCAGTCGTGCAGCGTGCCGTTGGCCATCGTCCACATGACGCCGAAGCCGGCTGCGTCTTCCGTCTTCCACGGGTCGCGGCCGAACAGGCCAAACGACGCGTACACGACGCAGATGGTGAGCAGCAGCCAGCGCGGCAGCGCGCTGGTGGCGGAAGCAGTGAGGCGAACGACTGATCTCATGCGGTGTTCGTGTGAGGCTGACCGGGCGGCAGCCGTGAGTTATTGATGGAGCGCAGGAGGCGTCTCTGAATCAGCATGCGGCATTGTAGTCGCGCGGCACGGTGCCCGTCACAAACGCACGCCGACGCGGCGGATGGGAGCAGGGCAGCGAAAGGGCAGAGAAGCGGGCTTTCGGGGCGCCGTTCGACGTGGGCCAGACGGGTGTTGCGGCGGGCTTCAGGCGGACTTTGCTTCGAGGTCTGCTGTCGTGCCGGCAGCCGTTGCGACGCGTAGGCATCGATAGCAATGGATGCAACCCGCATGTAACGTGGCGCAATGCCGTATCGGGCGAAGCGGGGGCACGCGGCCAGAGAGCCCAACCCAGCCCAACAAACCTTCCGCCGACAAAAAAGGGCAGCTTGCGCTGCCCTTCTTGCATCGTGGCGGCCCGGACAGGAGTCGGGGCCTGCAACACCTGTACTGCCGGTTACTTCGCGGCCTTGCCCGAAGCGCGGGCGCCGAACTTCTTGTTGAACTTCTCGACGCGGCCTGCCGTGTCCATGATCTTCTGCTGGCCCGTGTAGAACGGGTGCGATTCCGACGAGACTTCGATCTTCGCCAGCGGGTACGTCTTGCCGTTGAATTCGGCCGTTTCACGCGTCTGGATGGTCGAGCGCGTTACGAACTTGAAGTCGTTCGACATATCGACGAACAGGACTTCGCGGTAATTCGGGTGAATGCCTTCTTTCATGGTCTTTCCTTTAATCTGGCGGTAGCCAACCCGGGAGCCGGAGAATTCCGCAACCGCGAGCCACTTGCCTAAGGTCGAAAAACGGTGATTATGCCAGAAAATCAGACGTTTGACGAAGTTCGTGGAGGTTTTTTCGCAAGCTTCGGCGGCTGCCCGTTTCTTGCGATGCGCTACGCGTCCGACTGCCCGAGCGCGCCCGTATGCGCCGGGTCCTGACGGTAGTAGCGGGCGAGCAGCCGGTAAAGCTCCGGGTATTCCGCCTCGAACTCGCGCGGCTTCACGAACAGCGCCTCGCTGCACACGGCAAAAAATTCCGATGGATGGTCGGCGGCGTACGGATCGATCAGCGATTCGCGTTCGAAGCGGGCCCAGCGCCGCTCCGGCACGCCGTCCACCTTCGCGCAGAACTGGTCGTATGCGTGGTCGAACACGTCCGCCCATTGCGCGGAATCGAGCGGCGCATGCAGCTTGCGAAAGAGGGGCGGGTGGCCGTCGGCTTCGCCCGTCACCATGTCGATCTTGTGCGCGAACTCGTGAATCACGACGTTGTACGCGTCCGAGCCGTCCGTCATCTGCGCGTCTTCCCATGACAGGATCACGGGCCCGCCTTCCCACGCTTCGCCGCTCGCATCGTGCTCGACTTCATGGACGACGCCGTCCTCGTCCTCGACGGTCTTGCGGATCACGAACTCGCCCGGATAGACGATCACGCCGACCCAGCCGCGATACAGATCGAGCCCGAGATTCAGCACGGGCAGGCACGCCTGCACGGCGATCGCGACGGTGATCTGATCCGTCAGCTCGAGATCGTGCGCGGTCGAGAACTCCTTTTGCGCGAGAAAGAGGCTTGTCATGTCGCGCAGGCGCGCGAGGTCGGCGGCGCCGAGACGCGTGAGGAACGGCAGGCCATCGAGCGTCGCCTGCCAGAGCGCGTCGTCGATCGCGTGGGTGCGCAGCGCGCGATCGCGGCGGCGCGTGTCGAGCCATTGAGTGAATTTCGAAAGCATCGCGCGGTTGCCTCGCAGTTACCCGTTTTCGCTAACGTTGTCGATACGACTCTAGTCGATCTGCTTTTGCCATGCGGCGAAAACGCCGCCGCATACGGCCACGCCGATCAGAAAGTAAAACCCGTCGAGCGATGCGAGGAAGCTCGCCTGTTGCGCGACCATCCGGCTCACCTCGACGACGGCCAGCGCATGCGCGTCGGCGGCCGAGCGGCCGGCCGCCGTAAAGCCGTGCGTGAGCGCCGCGATCGTGTTCTCGAACGCCGGATTGTACGGATTCGCAAACTCGGCGAGCCGCGTCTGATGCAGCGCCTGACGATGCTGCTCGACGATGATCACCGACGCCGTCGCGAATGAAATCGTCAGTTGCCGGACGATGTTCTTCAGCCGGTAGCCGTGCGAGAACTCCTCGATAGCGAAGATTCTAAACGTCAGGTTCGCGACGGGCAGCACGATGAAGAGCAGCAGCAAGCCGCGCAGGAGAAGCGGCAGGATCAACGCTGCTTCGCCGACGGCGGGCGACATGCGCGTCATCCACGCGGCCGCGAACGCCGCGACCGCGAAGCCCGGCACGATGATCCATTTCTTGCGCGGCAGCAGTTTCGCGTAGCGCACATACGCGAACAGCGCCGTCGCCGAAATCAACGACGTGACGCCGACCAGCTGGCCCGTGTTCTCGACGGGATAGCCGAGGCCGGTTTCGAGGAAGCGCGAGATCAGATAGCTGAACGCCGTCGACTCGTAGTAGTAGAACATGTACAGCACGAGCCCGACCTGGAAGGTCTTTTCGCGCAGCGCATGCAGCCGCACGAGCGGCGACGGATGGTGCCATTGATGCCAGACGAACCACGCAAGCGCCGCGATGCCCGCCGCCGTCAGCATGAGCAAATTCGGCGATGTGCTGAAGAGCTGAAAGCGCACCTGCTGCATCACGATTTGCAGCGCGCCTTGTGCGAACGCGAAGATGATGTATGGCCAAAAGTGCGTCGCGCCGCGTTCTTCCGGCGTGCGGCCGCCGGAATCGGGCAGCGCAAGCATCGCGAGCACCGCGAACAGCACGCCGAACGGCGCCGTGCACGCAAAGAGCGCGCGCCACGTGAAATGCGCGACCAGCTGTCCGCCGACGAGCGGCGCGAGCGCGCTGCACAGCACGATCAGGATCAGAAAGGCGCGCGTTGCGGCCGGCCGCCGCTGCTGCGTGAAGCTCAGCTGGATGAGGATGCGGCACGTGCCCATCATCGGGCCGATGAAATAGCCTTGAAAGCCGCGCGCGAACAGCAGGCCGAACGATGTATCGCACAGCGCCGCTGCGACGGCGCCCACCGCATAGAGCAGCATGCAGCCGGCCACGTAGCGCCGGTAGCCGACGCGGTCGACCCACCATTGCTGTTGCAGGATGCCGAGCACGGCCGCGACGGCATACGCACTCGACGACCACACGAGTTCGTCCGGCGACGCGTTGACGCCGCCCGCGATGTAGCCGGCGAAGAACGAAAAGATCGCGTTGTCGAAGTAGTCGAGGCCGGTAACGACGGCCAGCACCCACGGGAAGAAATCGCCGCGCAGTTTCTCCGCGCTGAAGATCTGCGCGAGCGGTAATCCTGCGTTCATGCTTTCGTGCCCTTGCTCCCGGCACGTTTGCTGGCGGCTGTGGCGTGGCGCTGCCTGATCAGTTCATCGGCGCTTTCGCCGGCGAGACGCCGCTCGACGTAATTCAGGTCGTCGGCGAGTTCGGCCTTGAGCTTCTGCACTTCTTTCAACTCGCGCCGCACGGATTCGATGCGCGCGTCGAGCGATTCGATCTGTTGTGCGAGGCCGTCGCGAATCTGCTGCAGCGAGTCCATCGAGTAGCGGTTGCGTCCGCCTTCCGTCGTTTCGAGCGGGCGTTTCAGCATTTCCGTGATGCCCGCGAGCGAGAAGCCCAGCGCGCGCAGACGCAGGATGCGCGCAAAGCGTTCGAGGTCGTCTTCGTCGTACAGGCGATAGCGGCCTTCGCTGCGGCTTGGCGTGACGAGGCCGCGTTCCTCGTAATACTTGAGCGTGCGCGGCGTGACGTTCAGACGTTCGGCGGCGTCGCGCACGGTCAGCAGAGTGGGGGGCTCGTCGTTCGGCATGGCGATGCTTCACATGTCGGTCGTAATGCGAGGCATTATAGATTAACGTGTACGTTCACGTACAGGATTGCGTGTGGACGTAGTGCTGGGCGCAAGGCGTGCGGACGAAAAAAAACGCCTGCGCGATGGCAGGCGTTTTCGTGTTCGAAGATTCGAAGCGCTGGGCGGCGATCAGCCGCCGCGGCGCATCATGTCGAAGAACTCAGCGTTGTTCTTCGTCTGGCGAATCTTGTCGAGCAGGAATTCCATCGCTTCGACTTCATCCATGTCGTGAATGAACTTGCGCAGTACCCAGATCTTTTGCAGGATCTCGGGCTTGATCAGCAGTTCTTCGCGACGCGTGCCGGACTTGTTCAGATTGATAGACGGATAGACGCGCTTTTCCGCGAGACGGCGCTCGAGGTGCACTTCCATGTTGCCCGTGCCCTTGAACTCTTCGTAGATCACGTCGTCCATGCGGCTGCCCGTTTCGATCAGCGCGGTGCCGATGATGGTCAGCGAGCCGCCTTCCTCGATGTTGCGCGCCGCGCCGAAGAAGCGCTTCGGACGCTGCAACGCGTTCGCATCGACACCGCCCGTCAGCACCTTGCCCGATGCCGGCACGACCGTGTTGTACGCGCGCGCGAGACGCGTGATCGAGTCGAGCAGAATCACGACGTCGTTCTTCATTTCGACGAGGCGCTTCGCCTTTTCGATCACCATTTCGGCGACCTGCACGTGACGCGCGGCGGGTTCGTCGAAGGTCGATGCGATCACTTCGCCCGCCACCGAGCGCTGCATCTCCGTCACTTCTTCCGGACGCTCGTCGATGAGCAGCACGAACAGGATGACGTCGGGATGGTTCTGCTTGATTGCGTGCGCGATGTGCTGGAGCATCACAGTCTTGCCGGACTTCGGCGACGCGACGAGCAGGCCGCGCTGGCCCTTGCCGATGGGCGCGATCATGTCGATGATGCGGCCCGTGACGTTCTCTTCGCCGCGCATCTCACGTTCGAGCAGCAGCACCTTGTTCGGGTGCAGCGGCGTCAGGTTCTCGAACATGATCTTGTGCTTCGAGGCCTCGGGCGGCTGGCCGTTGACCTTGTCGACCTTCACCAGCGCGAAATAGCGCTCGCCGTCCTTCGGCGTGCGGACTTCGCCTTCGATGGTGTCGCCCGTATGCAGGTTGAAGCGGCGAATCTGCGACGGGCTGATGTAGATGTCATCCGTGCTTGCGAGATACGAGGTTTCCGGCGAGCGCAGGAAGCCAAAGCCGTCAGGCAGCACTTCGAGCGTGCCGTCACCGAAGATCGTTTCGCCCGTTTTGGCGCGTTTTTTCAGAATGGCGAACATCAGTTCCTGCTTGCGCAGGCGGTTCGCACTTTCGATCTCGAGACCATTGGCCATCTCGATCAATTGGGACACGTGTAGCGTCTTGAGCTCGGATAAATGCATACGGAGAACCCGCAGAGAAGGTGCGACCTGAAATGAAATCTGGGAGGAGAAGTGAGCGGAACCGCTCAAGGACTTACTCGTCTTTTAGACGTTTTATGGATTCTAGCATAGCACACGCCAATTCCAGCCTGCGCGGCTGGTTAGACTTGACGCATGATTCTTGTTGTCCCACGACAACAAGAATCATGCGGCTCGCTCGATGCATCAACTCACTGCAAGTTTTGCGAGCCGGGTGGCGCGCATGCGATGCATGCGTGCCGTGTCTGCGTGTGGCCGATTAAAGATTGCCGTCGAGGAACGCGGTGAGTTGCGACTTCGACAGTGCGCCGACCTTCTGTGCAGCAACGGCGCCGTTCTTGAACAGGATCAGAGTGGGGATGCCGCGCACGCCGAACTTGACGGGCGTGGACTGATGTTCGTCGACGTTGATCTTGGCGATCTGCAGGCGATCAGCGTAGTCCTTCGCAACTTCGTCGAGGATCGGCGCGATCATCTTGCACGGGCCGCACCATTCCGCCCAGAAGTCGAGCAGCACGGGTTTATCGGATTTGACGACGTCCTGTTCAAACGATGCGTCGCTGATATGCTTGATGTGTTCGCTCATTGTGTGAATACCTCTTTCGGTTCGAGGCCTGCTTTGATTGCCCGCCACGATACAACAAAATCAGAAAACTTTCCGTTCGCTTTGCCACAGGACAAACCATGAAAGCCGACGCGCGAAGCACTGTGGGGACAGTTTCGGGAAGGCGACCTGGCTTGGCTTTGCGGGTCAGTTGAACGTCAGTTTAGCCTAAATTGCTATGCGTTGCCCGCCGTGATAGTACGCCTTCCGACGGTAGGGTTTCATGCCGCGCGCGGCAGCACTGGCAAGGCTTCGGCCCATATCCCGAGTGCCTCGCGCGCGTATGCCGTGCACGCTGCAACCCGTCGTGACAAACCCTATCTGGAGATCGTGCGCGCGAAGACAAGAGGAGGGATGTGCCGAAGTTTCGGCTCTGTTGCGGCTCCGTTACGGCGGCTTTTGTCCCGATGCCTCTCGCGCAGCGCAGCAAGCGATGTTAGAATACGACGTGACGGGCCTCCTCGCATGGAGGGGCGGTCAACCTGGTCAGGTCGGGAACGAAGCAGCCACAGCCGTTTTCCGCCAGTGCCGAGGGTCGGGCTCGTCACCTTCCTTTCTTCCCTTCTGTCTCACTTTCCCCCGGTATTTCTCGTCATCTGCGTTGGTCGAAACGCGGCATGTTCAGGCGCTGGCGTCGCGAAATTCAATGAGCGTCAGAGCGTTGTCACGCCTTGCGCGAGCGCGCGATCGATTCGTCTTTTCGCGTCAGCGTTGCTGATACAATTTCCGGATGACCTATCAAGTTCTCGCACGCAAATGGCGGCCGAAGGATTTTGCTTCGCTCGTCGGACAGGAGCACGTGGTGCGCGCGCTCACGCACGCGCTCGACGGTGGCCGTCTGCACCACGCCTATCTGTTTACGGGCACGCGCGGCGTCGGCAAGACGACGCTCTCGCGTATCTTCGCGAAGGCGCTCAATTGTGAAACGGGCGTGACGGCCACGCCGTGTGGCGTTTGCCGCGCTTGCCGCGAGATCGACGAAGGGCGCTTCGTCGATTACGTCGAGATGGATGCGGCGAGCAACCGTGGTGTCGACGAAATGGCCGCGCTGCTGGAACGCGCTGTGTATGCGCCCGTCGATGCGCGCTTCAAGGTCTACATGATCGACGAAGTGCACATGCTCACGAACCACGCGTTCAACGCGATGTTGAAGACGCTGGAAGAGCCGCCGCCGCACGTGAAGTTCATCCTCGCGACGACCGACCCGCAGAAGATTCCTGTCACGGTGCTCTCGCGCTGCCTTCAGTTCAACCTGAAGCAGATGCCGGCAGGGCATATCGTCTCGCACCTGGAACGCATCCTCGGCGAAGAGAACATTCCGCACGAGGCGCAGGCATTGCGCCTGCTCGCGCGCGCCGCGGACGGTTCGATGCGCGATGCGCTGTCGCTGACCGACCAGGCGATCGCGTACTCGGCCAATCAGGTCACTGAGGAAGCCGTGCGCGGCATGCTCGGCGCGCTCGACCAGAGCTATCTGATTCGTCTCCTCGATGCGCTCGTCGCGGGCGACGGCGCCGAGGTGCTGTCTGTCGCCGACGAGATGGCGTTGCGCAGTCTGTCGTTTTCGACCGCGCTGCAAGACCTCGCAGGTCTTTTGCACAAGATCGCGTGGGCGCAGTTCGCGCCGTCGTCGGTGCTGGAAGAGTGGCCGGAGGCCGCCGACCTGCGCCGTTTCGCCGATGCGCTGAGCCCCGAGCAGGTTCAGTTGTTCTATCAGATCGCGACGATCGGCCGAAGCGAGCTGGGCCTCGCGCCCGACGAATACGCGGGTTTCACGATGACGCTATTGCGGATGCTCGCGTTCGAGCCGGCGCCGAATGGCGGCGGTGGTGGCGTGGCGCCTGCGGGACGCTCGACGGTTCCGGCTGCGGCTGGATCGAAGCGTGCGGGCACGCCCGTCGCGGCGGCTCCTGTGCGCGAGGCACAGGCTCGTCCGATTGAGACGCCGGCCGCTGCACCGAAGCCCGAATCCGTGCCCGCTCAGCCGAAAGCAGTCAGCGAAGCACCTGAAATCGCAGCAGCTGCAACGGTCGATATTGGCGTGACACCGATGGCGTCCACCGCCGGGTCCGAGGACGTCGACGAAGCACCTGCTGCCCCAAACGCTTCGGAAGATTTGCCAACCGACTCCGCCACGCCGGACGACAACGCGCCAGCACAAGCCGCAGCCGCGCCGCAACGTCAGCCCGAAGCTGCGCCGCGTCGCGCGGGCGGCGCCCGCGCCGCGCTCGACGTGCTGCGCAACGCGGGCATGAAGGTGTCGACGGATCGCGGCGCTTCGGCCCGTTCGGCTTCCGCTGCGCCCGCCGCAGCAGCGTCTCCCGCGGCGACGGCGAAGCCCGCCGCGCCGCGCGTCGCCGTTCGCGTGCCGGCACCCGATCCCGCGCGCCGCGCCGCCGCCGCGCAACAGGAGGCCACCGCGCGAGCCCAGCCGTCGCGTGCCGCGCAACAGCAGGGTGGCTCGTCCGTTCCGCCGTGGGAAGACATTCCGCCCGACGACTATATTCCCGCTTCGTCGGACGATGCGTTCTTCGCACCTTCCGACGACAACTTCATTCCCGTCTTCGACAGCGGCCCCGATGACGTGGTCGTCGCGCGAGGCAGTGCGTCCGCCGCGGCGCCCGCAGCCGCGCCCGTCGTCGACATCCGCACGCTGCCGCCCGCCGTGCCGCTCAATGCGATCGGTTTCGACGGCGACTGGCCGGCGCTCGCCGTCACGCTGCCGCTCAAGGGCATCTCGTATCAGCTCGCGTTCAACAGCGAGTTGATGGCCGTCGAGGGCAAGACGCTGAAGCTCAACGTCGCGGTCCAGCTCTACGCCGAGCCTGCGCAGATCGTGAAGCTGAAAGCGGCGCTCGCCGAACGGCTCGGCAGCGAGATCGACGTGCAGGTCGAAGTCGGTCCCGTGCAGCGCACGGCTGCGGTGCTCGATGCGGTCGAGCGCGCGCAGCGTCAACGGGAAGCCGAGCGCGAAATCGGCGCCGATCCGTTCGTGCAATCTCTGATCCGCGAGTTCGGCGCGAGCATCGTGCCGGGCTCGGTGCGTCCCGTCACGCCGGGCGCCGACGGCGGTCACAACGCCGCCAGCCACTGATTCCCGCGCGCGCCGGATGAGCGCGCGTCAACCGGATTTCACCATTACGAAGGAGCAAGTCCATGATGAAAGGTCAACTCGCCGGGCTGATGAAGCAAGCCCAGCAGATGCAAGAGAACATGAAGAAGATGCAGGAGCAACTCGCGCAGATCGAAGTCGAGGGGCAGTCGGGCGCGGGCCTCGTCAAGGTGACGATGACCTGCAAGAACGACGTGCGCCGCGTGTCGATCGATCCGAGCCTGCTCGCCGACGACAAGGACATGCTCGAAGATCTCGTGGCGGCTGCGTTCAACGACGCTGTGCGCAAGGCGGAAGCCACCGCGCAGGAGAAGATGGGCGGCATGACCTCGGGCCTGCCGCTGCCGCCGGGCTTCAAGCTGCCGTTCTGATCGCACGGGCTGTTCGCGCGCGGGCACCGGGCGCTTCGCCCGCAGCCCGTGCGCGCCTCGCCGAACCCACCATCGACGCCGCCGTTCCAGCATGAAACAACCTTCCGCCTTGTCGGCGCTCGTCGAAGCGCTGCGCGTTCTGCCCGGCGTCGGGCCGAAGTCGGCGCAACGCATGGCGTACCACCTGATGCAGCACGATCGGGACGGCGCCGAAAAGCTCGGCCGCTCGCTGCTGTTCGCGACCGAGCATCTGCAGCACTGCGAGAAGTGCAACACCTTCACGGAAGCGCAGATCTGCGAGGTCTGCAGCGATACCGAACGTGATCCGACGCTGCTGTGCGTCGTCGAAACACCCGCCGATCAGATCATGCTCGAACAGACGATGACTTATCGCGGGCTCTATTTCGTGCTGATGGGACGCCTGAGTCCGCTCGACGGCATCGGCCCGAAAGAGATTCATTTCGACCGGCTCGTCAAACGCGCATCGGATGGCGTCGTCAAGGAAGTGGTGCTCGCGACCAACTTCACCAACGAAGGCGAGGCGACCGCGCACTACCTCGGGCAAACGCTGAAGGCACGCGGCCTGTCGGTGACGCGTCTCGCGCGCGGCGTGCCCGTTGGCGGCGAGCTCGAGTATGTCGATGCGGGCACCATCGCGCGCGCGATGCTCGACAGGCGCTCGATGTAGCAGCTAGTGAGCATCGAACCCGCATTGAACGCGTAGCGCACGGATGCATCGGCCTCGTCTGGCAAGTACAAGAAGATCGGGAGACACATGAGCACATCGACTGCAACGCCAGAAGAACAACACAAAGGACCAACCCAGGGCCCGCTCGCGGGCGTCAAGGTGCTCGAGCTCGGCACGCTGATCGCCGGGCCGTTCGCCGCGCGCTTTCTCGGCGAGTTCGGCGCGGACGTGATCAAGATCGAAGACCCGAAGGGCGGCGATCCGCTGCGCAAGTGGCGCAAGCTCTATCCCGAAGCGGGCGGCACGTCGCTGTGGTGGGCCGTGCAGGCGCGCAACAAAAAGTCGGTGACGATCAATCTCAAGGCCGACGAAGGCAAGGAAATCGTCCGCAAGCTCGCGCAAGAAGCGGATATCGTCGTCGAGAATTTCCGGCCGGGGCTGCTCGAAAAGCTCGGGCTCGGCTATGACGTGCTGTCGAAGGACAACCCCGGTCTCGTGATGGTGCGCCTGTCCGGCTACGGGCAGACGGGGCCGTATCGCGACCGTCCGGGCTTCGGCGCGATCGCGGAATCGATGGGCGGTCTGCGTCATATCACCGGGTATCCGGATCTGCCGCCGCCGCGCATCGGCATTTCGATCGGCGATTCGATCGCGGCGCTGCATGGTGTGATCGGCGCGCTGATGGCGCTGCATCACCGCCAGGTGAACGGCGGCAAAGGGCAGATCGTCGATGTCGCGCTGTACGAAGCCGTCTTCAACATGATGGAAAGCGTGGTGCCCGAGTATGGCGTCTATGGCATGGTGCGCGAGCGCACGGGCGCTTCATTGCCGGGCATCGTGCCGTCGAATACCTATCCGTGCCGCGACGGCAGCATCGTGATCGGCGGCAACAGCGATCCGATTTTCAAGCGACTGATGATCGCGATCGACCGTGACGACCTCGCGAACGATCCTGCGCTCGCGCACAACGATGGCCGGGTGCCGCGCACACAGGAGATCGACGGCGCGATCGCGGCGTGGCTCGCGGATCGCACGATCGACGAAGCGCTCGACGTGCTGAACGCGGCCGACGTACCCGTGGGCCGCATCTATAGCGTCGCGGACATGTTCACCGATCCGCAATACGCCGCGCGCCAGATGATCCAGAGCTTCAAATGGCAGGACGGCCGTGACATCGCGTTGCCGGGCGTCACGCCGAAACTCTCCGAAACGCCCGGCGAAACGCGCTGGCTCGGGCCCGAACTGGGTGAACATACGGATGAAGTTCTGCAAACGCTGGGTTATGATGCGGACCACATCGCAAGGTTGCACGCGCAACAGATCGTTTGAACGGGGAACGGACCAGCGCGTGAGCGCGCGCGAACAGTGCACAAAGCGCGCGTGCAGACCGGCCGACCAGGCCGGCGACAGAACAACGATAGAAGAAACGGAGACAGGACCATGCAACGAAGAAGCTTTCTCGCAGGCACCGCGGCGCTCGCGGGCGCATCGCTCGTCGGCTCGCCGCTCGCATTCGGGCAAGGCAAGCTGGAGACGTCGAAAGTTGCGATCGCCGTCGGCGGCAAGAATCTTTTCTACTATCTGCCCCTCACGATTGCCGAGCGCCGTAATTTCTTCAAGGACGAAGGGCTCGAAGTCGAGATCTCCGACTTCGCGGGCGGCTCGCAGGCGTTGAAGGCGGCTGTCGGCGGCAGTGCAGATGTCGTCTCCGGCGCGTTCGAACACACGCTGCTGCTGCAGGCGAAGAACCAGTACTTCCGTGAATTCGTGCTGCAAGGGCGCGCGCCGCAGATCGTGCTCGCCATGTCGAAGAAGACGATGGCGAACTACAAGTCGATCGCGGACCTGAAGGGCAAGAAGATCGGCGTGACTGCTCCGGGTTCGTCGACGTCGATCATGGCGAGCTTCGTGCTCGCGAAAGCCGGGCTGACCGCGAAAGACGTGTCGTTCATCGGCGTCGGCGCCGGCGCGGGGGCGATCGCCGCGCTGCAATCGGGGCAGATCGACGCGCTCGCCAATCTCGATCCGGTGATGACGAAGCTCGAACGCTCGGGCGAGATTCGCGTCGTGTCCGACACGCGCACGCTCAACGATACGCACACGGTGTTCGGCGGCAACATGCCTGCCGGCTGCCTGTATGCGTCGCAAGCGTTCATCAGCAAGAATCCGAACACGACGCAGGCGCTCGCCAACGCGATGGTGCGCGCGCTGAAGTGGCTGCAAACAGCGACGGGCACCGAACTAATCAACACCGTGCCCGAGTCGTACCTGCTCGGCGACCGCGCACTGTATCTGGATTCGTGGCAGCACGTGAAAGAGGCGATGTCGCCCGATGGCCTGATGCCCGCCGACGGCCCCGCGACGTCGCTCAAGACGCTGCAGGCCTTCGACGACACCGTGAAGGGCAAGCCGATCGATCTGTCGAAGAGCTGGACGAACGACTTCGTGAAGAAAGCGCTCACGACGGTCAGGGCGTAACGCACTGGCGCAAGGACAACGACAGGCACAAGGGCGAGCGCCTGCGTCGCGCTCGCCTTTCAGGCAGAACGCGCAGTCGCGCCGTCACATCCTTGTCCGAAACCTCGAACCATCAAAGCATCGAAGAAGCGAGCCGAACGATGACCGTTGCTGCCTTGGCGCTCGAAAACATCACCTGCACATTTGCGTCGCGTGAGAATCGCGCCCAGCGATACACCGCCGTCAAGGACACGACCTTGCGCATCGCGCCGGGCGAATTCGTATCGGTCGTCGGGCCGACGGGCTGCGGCAAGTCGACGTTGCTGAACGTTGGCGCGGGGCTGCTGGAGCCGTCGTCGGGCGCGGTGACGGTGTTCGGCGAGAAGCTGTCGGGCATCAACCGGCGCGCGGGCTACATGTTCCAGGCCGATGCGCTGATGCCGTGGCGCTCGGCGCTCGACAACGTGATCGCAGGCCTGTCTTTCCATAACGTGCCGCGCGCCGAAGCCCGCTCACGTGCGGAAGAATGGCTCAAGCGCGTCGGCCTCGGCGGCTTCGGAGACCGTTATCCGCATCAGCTGTCGGGCGGCATGCGAAAGCGGGTTGCGATGGCGCAGACGCTGATCCTCGATCCCGACATCATCCTGATGGACGAGCCGTTTTCCGCGCTCGACATCCAGACGCGCCAGTTGATGGAAAACGAGCTGCTCGATCTGTGGGCCGCGAAACGCAAGGCCGTGCTGTTCATCACGCACGATCTCGACGAAGCGATCGCGATGTCGGATCGCGTCGTCGTGCTGTCGGCGGGGCCTGGCACGCGGCCCATCGGCGAGTTCACGATCGATCTGCCGCGTCCGCGCGACGTCGCCGAAGTGCGCTCGCATCCGCGCTTCGTCGAACTGCATGCTCAGATCTGGAGCGTGCTGCGCGATGAAGTGCTGAAGGGTTATCAGCAGCAACTGACGGCTGTGCAGGAGAACAACTGAGATGTGGAAAGTCTTGCGTCCGAACCGCGCGAATCTCGTGATCTGGCAGTGGCTGCTGCTCGTGCTGTCCTTCGTGCTCTGGTACGTGCTGACGAGTCCGACGCTGTTGCCCGCGTTCTATTTCGACGATCCGAACAAGGCCGCGTTCTTCTTCGGCGAGCCGCAAAAAGTGCTCGTGCGAATCTGGGAGTGGTTCGCGTCCGGCGAGATCTATCTGCATCTGTGGATCACGCTGATCGAGACGGTGCTCGCGTTCGCGCTCGGCACGGTGCTGGGGCTCGGCGTCGGCCTGTGGCTCGCGCTATCGCCGCTCGCGAGCGCGCTGTTCGATCCTTACATCAAGGCAGCGAACTCGATGCCGCGCGTGATTCTCGCGCCTATCTTCGGCGTGTGGTTCGGCTTGGGGATCTGGTCGAAGGTCGCGCTCGGCGTGACGCTAGTGTTCTTCATCGTGTTCTTCAACGTCTATCAGGGCGTGAAGGAAGTGAGCCCCGTCGTGCTCGCGAACGCACGCATGCTCGGCGCGAACCGCAAGCAGCTGCTGCGCGCCGTCTATCTGCCGAGCGCGATGAGCTGGGTGTTTTCGAGCCTGCATACGTCGGTGGGACTCGCGTTCGTCGGCTCGGTGGTGGGCGAGTACCTGGGCTCGGCGCGCGGCGTCGGCTATCTGATCCTGCAAGCCGAGGGCACCTTCGATATCAACACGGTGTTCGCCGGCATTCTCGTGCTGACGGCCTTCGCGCTGATACTCGATGCGATCGTCGGCATGCTGGAGCGGCGCCTGATGAAGTGGCAGCCGAAGAGCGGCGAGACGGAAAAGATCTGATCGCCGGTGTATCGAAAGAAGAACGGCGCGTGACCTGCAAGGGCCACGCGCCGTTTGTCGTTGAGCAGCCGGTACGACGTGCTTACGGCGTGATCACGATCTTGCCGAGCACGCGCCGCTGCGCCATGTCGTTGAGCGCGCGCGGCGTATCTTCGAGCGGATAGCGCGCCGATACCAGCGGATTGAGTTTGCCTTCGCGAATCCAGCCGATCATCTCCTGGAACGCAGCCGCGTTGCGCTGCGGTTCGCGGCGCGCGAAATCGCCCCAGAACACGCCGACGATGCTCGCGCCTTTCAGCAACGCGAGATTGAGCGGCAGCTTCGGAATCTCGCCGTTCGCAAAGCCGACGACGAGATAGCGCCCACGCCATCCTATGCTGCGAAACGCGGGCTCCGCATAACCGCCGCCGACCGGGTCATAGATCACGTCGGGACCTTTGCCGTCCGTCAGCGCGTTGATGCGTTCGCGCAGGTCTTCCGTCGCGTAGTTGATGGTCGCGTCGGCGCCATGCGTGACACAGGTCGCGAGCTTCTCGTCGCTCGATGCCGCAGCGATCACACGCGCGCCGAGCGCCTTGCCGATCTCGACGGCCGCGAGCCCGACGCCGCCCGCCGCGCCCAGCACGAGCATCGTTTCGCCCGCTTTCAACGCCGCGCGATCGACGACGGCATGATGCGACGTGCCGTATGCGAGCGTGAAGATGGCGGCCGTCTCCATGTCGGCGTCGTCGGGCAGCGGCACGCAGGCGCTCGCATCGGCGAGGGCCTGCTCGGCAAAGCCGCCTTGCTGCGTATAGGCCACCACGCGCATGCCCGGCTTGAACTGCGTGACGCCGTCGCCGACCGCGCGCACGATGCCCGCGACTTCCGCGCCGGGCGTGAAGGGCAGGGGCGGCTTGAACTGATATTTATTCTGGATGATCAGCACGTCAGGAAAATTGACGCTTGCGGCTTTCACGTCGATCACGATCTGGCCGGCTTGCGGCTGAAGATCGGGCAATTCCTCGATGCTGAGTGTCTCGGGCGGACCATAGTGGTTGCAGCGGATTGCGCGCATCGTGTCTCCAGTCGATAAGTGTCCATTGCAAGCTTGACGGGCTCATAAGCGTGCTGTCGATCAGCATGCTTGCCGCGATCTTCATACGCTGTTCAGGCAATGAAGCGCCAGCAATAAAACGAACCCTCGCAGCGAAGCAGTGTAAAGCAAGCGCGAACGACCGTGCGCTTCCGCTACGGCACGAAGCCCATGAAGCCATGCGTTCAGACATAGGCATGCGGCAGGCCAGCGTGTCGTTCGCGTGCCTTGTTTCCTCGGTTACAATCGGCGCATGCGAATCCTACTCAGCAATGACGACGGTTATCTGGCGCCCGGCCTTGCCGCGCTTTACGAAGCGCTCAAGCCGCTCGCCGATGTCACCGTGATGGCACCCGAACAGAATTGCAGCGGCGCGTCGAACTCGCTGACGCTCTCGCGCCCGCTGTCGGTGCTGCGCTCGGCCAACGGCTTCTACTACGTGAACGGCACGCCGACCGATTCCGTCCACATCGCGCTGACGGGCATGCTCGACCATACGCCGGACCTCGTCGTGTCGGGCATCAACAACGGTCAGAACATGGGCGAGGACACGCTGTACTCGGGCACGGTCGCCGCCGCGACGGAAGGCATCATGTTCGGCGTGCCCGCGATCGCGTTTTCGCTCGTCGATAAAGACTGGGTGCACCTCGAAGACGCTACGCGCGTCGCCACCGAAATCGTCGCGCACTATCTCGAACGTCCGCTGCCGGGCCATCCCCTGCTGAACGTCAACATACCGAACCTGCCTTACGAACAGTTGCGCGACTGGCGCATCACGCGCCTCGGCAAGCGGCATCCGTCGCAGCCGGTGATCCGGCAGACCAATCCGCGCGGCGAGCCGATCTACTGGATCGGTCCGTCGGGCGGCGCGCGCGATGCCAGCGAAGGCACCGACTTCCATGCAGTCGCGAACGGCTTCGTGTCGATCACGCCGCTGCAACTCGATCTGACCGATACGGCCATGCTGCCCGCGGCGTGCGACTGGGTGCGCGCGGGGAGCGGCACTTCATGACTGGCGAGCGCGCAAAGCGCTTCCCGCTTGGACTCGAAGACCTGGTGCGCGAGCCGCGCCGGGCCGACGCGCGCGCGGGCGATGCGCGCGGCGCGAAGACGCCCGTCAAGCCGGCGGCATCGAACGCGAACTCGCCGGCAGGCCGCACGCGCAGCGGCGTGAGCGGCACGGCGGGCGTCAAGTCGCCGGCGGGCGCGAAGGGCGTTGTCGGCGCGCTCAATCCGGGCGCGAAAAACGCGAACGCCGGCGCATCCGCGCGCACGCCTTCGATTGCAAAAAACACGGCGGGAATCGTCAATACAAAGAGCACGACTGCGATCCGCAACGACGGCGCGCGCAACCAGTTGCCGCGTCCCGTGACGACATCGTCGGATCGCACGGGCGCGCCGAACGTTGCGCTCAGCAGCGCGCTGACGCTGACCTCCGAACGCGTGCGCGAGCGGATGGTCGAACGGCTGCGTGCGAACGGCGTGTCGGACTCGCGCGTGCTCAATGCGATGGCGATGGTGCCGCGCCACATGTTCGTGGACCCCGGTCTCGCCACGCAGGCGTATGAAGATGCGGCGCTGCCCATCGGCCATCACCAGACGATCTCGAAGCCATCCGTGGTGGCGCGGATGATCGAGCTGGCCGCGCAGGGCCGCACGCTCGCGAACGTGCTCGAAATCGGCACCGGCTGCGGCTATCAGGCTGCCGTGCTGAGCCAGGTCGCGCGCGACGTGTATTCGATTGAACGCATCAAACCGCTTTACGAGCGCGCGAAGACGAACCTGCGTCCGCTGCGCATCCCGAACATCCGTCTGCATTACGGCGACGGACGCGTCGGTTTGCCGTCGGCGGCGCCGTTCGATGCGATCGTGATCGCGGCGGCGGGCCTCGATGTGCCGCAGGCGCTGCTCGAGCAGCTCGCCATCGGCGCGCGGCTCGTGGCGCCCGTCGGATCGCAGGATGGACAGTCGCAGGTGCTCACGCTCGTCGAGCGCACGGGGCCCGCGCAATGGCGCGAATCGCGGCTTGATCGCGTTTTCTTTGTCCCCTTAAAATCCGGAGTGATTTGAACCTGATGAGTATGTTTCGCGCGATGCAAAGAACCAGCCAGAATGTCCCGTTGACCATCGCTCAGCGCAGCGTTTGCGTGGCCATGCTTTCCGTGTTGGCGGCATGTGCCACGCGCCTCGATCAGGCGCCCGTCGTCGATCGCTCCGGCAACCTCGGCACCGTCACGCAAGCGGGTGGTGCGCCCGGCGCGCAGCCTGCCGTGCCGCTCGGTCCGCCGCCTCCGGGCTACTACCGAGTGAAGCCGGGCGACACGTTGTATAGGATCGCGCTCGAAAACGGTCAAAACTATCGCGACATCGCGACGTGGAACAACCTGACGAACCCGAACCAGATCGAGGTCGACCAGTTGCTGCGCGTGGCGCCGCCGGGCGCGAACGGTGCGCCTGTCGTGCCGGGTGTCGCGACGGCGCCGATCGGCGGTGGTGCAGTGCAGAGCGCGCCGCTGAACGGCGCGCCGCAGGCGGCGCAGGCGAACCAGCCGCCGCTCTTCGGCGCAGCGCCGGGCGCGTCGGGCACGCAGGCGACGACGATTCCGCCGCAGGTCGCCAGCGATACGACGGCGTCGAATGGAAACGTGGCGTTTGCGTGGCCGGTTCGAGGGCCGCTGCTCAACGGCTTCGACGACTCGAAGAACAAAGGCGTGAACATCGGGGGCTCAGCGGGCGAACCGGTAAAGGCTTCCGCTGATGGCCGGGTGGTTTATGCAGGAAATGGGCTGCGCGGTTACGGCAATCTCATTATCATCAAACATGACGCAACGTATCTCACAGCGTATGCACATAATCGTGCTTTGATGGTAAAAGAGGGTGACGCGGTAACCAAAGGTCAGAAGATCGCCGAAATGGGCAATAGTGATTCGGACCGCGTGATGTTGCATTTCGAAGTTCGCCGCCAGGGTAAGCCTGTCGACCCATTGAAGTATTTGCCGCCGCAATAAGCCAAGCGAAGCGATACGACCATGCCGAAATCGAAGCGCCGCACACCGCAAGCAGAGACTGAGTCACTCAGCCGTGCCACGCATGTTTCGGTGGACGACGCTGGCGCTTCCGACGTCGAGGACGACGCGGTCGACGATCTCGAAACCGCCAACGATCTCGACGAACGCGCAACGGGTTCCGATGAGGAGCCCGAGTCGCGCGAGGGCGCAAACGATTCCGCTCCCGACGCCGACGATTTCCGCGCGCTGCTGCAGGCCGAACTCACGGCCGACACGATCCAGCATTACCTGAACCGGATCAGCGTGAAGCCGCTGCTCACCGTCGAGGAAGAGCAGCGCTACTCGCGTCTCGCGAAAGCGGGCGAGTTCGAAGCGCGTCAGGTGATGATCGAGCGCAATCTGCGGCTGGTGGTCAGCATCGCGAAGGGTTATCTGAATCGCGGCGTGCCGCTGCTCGATCTGATCGAAGAGGGCAACCTCGGCCTGATGCACGCGATCGAAAAATTCGATCCGACGCGCGGCTTTCGCTTCTCGACTTACGCGACGTGGTGGATTCGCCAGAGCATCGAGCGCGCGATCATGAATCAGGCGCGCACGGTGCGGCTGCCCGTGCATGTGATCCGCGAGCTTAACCAGGTGCTGCGCGCGAAGCGCCATCTCGAAAAGAATTCGATGAACTCGGGCGAGGCGGCCGACCGCCGCGACGCGAGCATCGACGATATCGCGTACCTGACGGGCAAGACGACGGACGAAGTGACCGATATCCTCGCGCTGAACGAACACACGGCGTCGCTCGACGCGCCGCTCGATCTCGATCCCGCGAGCAGCCTGCTCGATCTGCTGTCGGACGACCAGAGCCAGTCGCCGGACGCGGAAGTGCAGCATCGCGAACTCGAAACGCTGACGCGCGCCTGGCTCGCGCGGCTGTCGGACAAGCATCGGCATGTGATCGAGCGCCGCTTCGGTCTCAATCACATCGAACCGGCCACACTCGAAGAACTTGCCGACGAAATGGGCCTCACGCGGGAGCGTGTGCGCCAGATCCAGCAAGAGGCGCTCGTGCGTCTGAAGCGCTTCTTTGCCTCCAATGGCGTGCGTAAGGACGCTGTTCTTTAGAAACAATGACTCCAATTCTGGTTTTCGACATCGAGACGATTCCCGATGTCGCCGGCATTCGCCGGCTTGAAAGTCTTCCTGCCACGATGTCCGACGAAGAAGTCGCCGAGCATGCTTTCGCGGCGCGGCGCGAGAAGACGGGCGGCGATTTCCTGCCGCATCACCTGCAGCGCGTCGCGGCGATTTCATGCGTGTTTCGCGACAACAACGGTTTTCGCGTGCGCTCGCTCGGCACGCCTGAAGACGGCGAAGCGGCGCTCGTGCAGTCGTTCTTCCGGACCATCGAGAAGTACACGCCGCAGCTCGTGTCGTGGAACGGCGGCGGCTTCGATCTGCCCGTGCTGCACTATCGCGCGCTCGTCAACGGCATTCGTGCGAACCGCTACTGGGACCTCGGCGAAGACGACCGCGACTTCAAGTGGAACAACTACATCAGCCGCTATCACTCGCGTCACACCGATCTGATGGATGTGCTTGCGATGTATCAGGCGCGCGCGAACGCGCCACTCGACGCGCTCGCGAAGCTGTGCGGCTTTCCCGGCAAGCTGGGGATGGACGGGGGCCAGGTGTGGCATGCGTTCGTGGCGGGCCGCATCGATGAAATCCGCAACTACTGCGAGACGGACGTCGTCAACACGTATCTGCTGTACTGCCGTTTCCAGCTGATGCGCGGCGGCTTCTCGCCCGAAGAGTACGCGGACGAAATTGCCTTCGTGAAGAATTCGCTCGCGCAGGAGTCGGCGCCGCATTGGGCCGAATATCTGGCTGCGTTCGAGAACTGATCGCAGCGTGCGCTCGCGTGCACGCGCCGCGAATGATGCGCGGGCGCCGCGTGCACACAGGGCAGGTCAATCCATCTCCAGCACGATCGGCTGATGATCGGACGCGCGCGTCGCGCCGTCGATCTCGCAGCTTCGTAGCCGCGTGCGCAGGTCTTCCGTGACGAACAGGAAATCGCACGTGAGCGGCCCGTCCGACCACTGCGCCTTGTCGTAGACGCCCGCCGTCATCGGCGGAGCCTGGTTGGGGTGCAGTGCCGTCCACGCGTCGACGAAGGACGGGCTGCCGTCGAGCGGCTCCAGCATGCGCTTGTACGCTTCGCTGTCGTACGCGCTGTTGAAATCGCCGCAGACGATTGCGCTGACAGGCCGCCCCGTATCGGTGAAAGGTCCGATTGCGTTTTCGGCGGGCGCGGGGTGCGCGGCATGCGCGGCCGCTTCCTGCTGCATCGCGCGCAGATGGTTCACCTGCGCGAGCCGTTGCTTGAGCGAATAGAACTCCAGATGCGTGACAATCACGCGCAGCGGGGCGCTGGGCGCGCGCAGCACGGCTTCGAGCGCGACGCGCTGCATCGACGGCGCTTCCGGGTCGGCGGGCCACGGCAGCGAATGACGGATCACGCGCTCGATGGGCAGACGCGTCGCGAGCGCGTTGCCGAACTGGCGGCGCGGCGCGGCGGGCGCGTCGAGCTTGAGCGGCGCGAGGTCCGCGCCGATCGCGCCGAGCACCGTGTAGCCGGGCAGCAGATCGGCCAGCTCGGCAAACTGGTCGTCGCCCGGATGGCCCGCCAGCACCGAAAAGCCGCGCGTGATTTCCTGCAGGCACAGCACGTCGAAATCGGCGAGCCGCCGTGCTTCGTCGATCGTGCGCGACAGGTTCACGTCCCCGTGCGCACTGCGTCCCCACTGGACGTTCCAGCTGATCAGTCGCATCGTCAAATCTCCGTCGGTGTTTGTCGTTCGTCTACAATCTCAGGTTTGGTCCCGCTGATTTTTCATTTCGGGTCCCACTTTTACACAGTCTGTCAGGAAGTCGCAGGTGTCCGAATCTGTTACCCCCATTGGTAAAACGCGCTCGCCCCGCAAGAGCAGGCAGGCGCGCGACGAGGCGGCCGCTGGCCCGTTCAAGGCGCCCGAACTCGATATCGACTCGCTCGACATGGAAGCGCGCGGCGTCGGCCGCACCGTCACGGAAGACGGCTCGCCCGGCAAGGTCATCTTCGTCGAGGGCGCGCTGCCCGGCGAACGCGTCACCTATTCGAGCTACCGGAAGAAGCCTAGTTTCGAACAGGCGCAAGTCGTCGATATTCTTAAAGAGAGCGTGATCCGTACCCGCCCGCAGTGCAAGTTTTTTGGCACGTGTGGCGGTTGTTCGATGCAGCATCTCGACGTGCGCGCGCAGATCGCCGTGAAGCAGCGCGTGCTCGAAGACAATCTGATGCATCTGGCGAAGCTGCGCGCGGAAACCATCTTCCGGCCGATCCACGGCCCGTCGTGGGGCTATCGGTATCGCGCGCGGCTGACGGTGCGCAACGTCGTGAAGAAAGGCGGCGTGCTGGTGGGCTTTCACGAGAAGAAGAGCAGCTACGTCGCCGACATGACGAGCTGCGAAGTGCTGCCGCCGCATGTGTCGGACATGCTGGTGCCGCTGCGCCATCTGGTCGAAGGGCTGTCGATTCGCGAGCGCATGCCGCAAATCGAACTGGCCGTCGGCTCGTCCGTGACGGCGCTCGTGCTGCGCATCCTGGAGCCGATCAACGCCGCCGACGAACAGCTGCTGCGCGATTTCGCCGATCAGCACAACGTCCAGTTCTGGCTGCAGCCGAAGGGGCCGGATACCGTCTATCCGTTCTATCCGCTCGACCGGCAGCTCGACTACACGCTGCCCGAGTACGGCATCCGCATGCCGTTCCGTCCGACCGATTTCACACAGGTCAATCACCAGATCAACCGCGTGCTGGTCGGCCGCGCGCTGCGTCTGCTCGCGCCCGCAAAGACCGATCGCGTGCTCGATCTGTTCTGCGGCATCGGCAACTTCACGCTGCCGCTCGCGCGGGTTTCGCGCGAAGTGGTGGGCATCGAAGGCAGCGACGTGCTCACCACGCGCGCGCTCGAAAACGCGAAGGAAAATGGCGTCAATGGCCACACGTCGTTTGCGTGCCGCAACCTGTTCGAAGTCACCGCCGACGACATCCGCGCGCTCGGCCACTTCGACAAGTACTTGGTCGATCCGCCGCGCGAAGGGGCGCTTGCCGTATCGAAGGCGCTCGCGGACATCGCGCAGAGCGGCGAAGGGCCGCTGCCGAAGCGCATCGTCTATGTGTCTTGCAACCCGGCGACGCTCGCCCGCGACGCGGGTCTGCTCGTGCATGAAGCCGGCTATCGGCTGAAGGGCGCGGGCGTCGTGAACATGTTCCCGCACACGTCGCATGTCGAGTCGATCGCGCTCTTCGAGCGTGACTGACCGGGCGTGACCGACGCGAACGGAACCGCGCCCGTCATGAAGCGCGTCCGCGTAAAGCGGGCATCAATGCGCGGGCACCAAAGCGGACACGAAAGCGGGCACCAAAGCGGGCCGCCACAAACAAAAACGCCACGGTATCGAACCGTGGCGTTTTTCATATCGGCTGACGATCAGCAGGTCAGAACTGCCACCACGCCTTTTCCTTGCCCGGACGCGCATGGCCCGTGATATACGGGCTGTCCGGGAACGTGCCTGCCAGCACGCGCTTCGTATCGTCGGCGAGCTGCGGCTGGTCCAGCTTCTGATACGACAGCATCATGATGTGCAGCGCGTCTTCGATAGCGGGCGCGTTCTTGTATTCCCTGATCGCGAGCTGCGCGCGGTTGATCGCGGCCACGTACGCGCCGCGGCGATAGTAGTAGTCGGCCGCGTGCACTTCGTGCGAGGCCAGCGCGTTCACGATGTAGCGCATGCGCTGAGCCGCATCGGGCGCGTACTTGCTTTGCGGATACTTGTCGACGACGACCTTGAACGCGTCATACGACTCGCGCAGCGACTTCGGATCGCGCTCGCTCATGTCCTGGCCCGAGAAGCGGCCGAACAGACCGAGGTCGTCGTTGAAGTGGATCATGCCCTTCAGGTAATACGCGTACGCGATGTCCGGATGGTCTGGGTGCAGCTGGATGAAGCGGTTGACGGCCTGGTCGGCGGCATCCGTTTCGCTGTCCTTCCAGTTGCAGTACGCGACGTTGATCTGTGCCTGCTGCGCGAAGTGGCCGAACGGGTCGCGGCCTTCGAGCGCTTCGAAGTATTTCGCGCACTTGCCGAAGTCGCCGCCGTTCAGGGCGTCTTGCGCCTCCGTATATAATTTATTGTTGGTCCACGTCGCCGTTTCGTCCGTCTTCTGAGGCAGGCCATGACAGGCCGCCACCAGCGTCACGGCTGCCGCGCAAGCGACATAGCTGGCCACCTTTCTGGCCATCTGTTGGGCCACTGTCTTTCGAACAGTTTGAGTAATGATGTTCAAGGCTCGCATTTTCCAGTCTAGCTTTACGTCCAGGTGACCCAGTCTCGATGACCCGTTCCAATACTCCGCGCCCCGCAAAGGGCGCGCGGAAGAGCAACAAGGATTATAGCCCAAGCGCCAACCCCGCCGACGCATTGCCGGACGATAGCGCGAGCGATGCGCTCGACGACGATTTCGGCGGCGACGCACTCTCTTCCGAAGCCCCGAACACCGATGCCGAAAGCGCCGTGCCGCGCGCGGACGAAGCGCCGCGCGTCGTCACGGTACCGCCCGAGCTTGCGGGCGACCGGCTCGACAAGGTGCTCGCGAAGGTCTTTCCCGAGTTTTCACGCAGCCGCCTGCAAAGCTGGATCGAGGCGCAGCGCGTGCGTGTCGACGGACAGCCCGCGAAGATCCGCCAGCCGGTGCCGCTCGGCGCGATGATCGAGCTCGTGCCCGATCTGCTGCCCGAGCAGCTCGCATTCACGCCGGAACCTGTGCCGCTCGATATCGTCTATGAAGACGAGACGCTCGTCGTGATCAACAAGCCTGCCGGGCTCGTCGTGCATCCCGCCGCCGGCAACTGGAGCGGCACCGTGCTGAACGGCCTGTTGCACCGCTACGGCGACGCCGCCGCGGGCTTGCCGCGCGCGGGCATCGTGCATCGGCTGGACAAGGAAACGTCGGGGCTGATGGTGGTCGCGCGCACGCTCGAAGCGCAAACGGATCTCGTGCGCCAGTTGCAGGCGCGCACGGTGAAGCGCCGCTATCTCGCGCTCGTGTGGGGCAACATGCCGGAAGAAGGCACGATCGACGCGCCCATCGGCCGCGATCCGCGCGAGCGCACCCGTATGGCCGTCGTGACGGGCGCGGCGGGCAAACCCGCGCGCACGCACTTCAGGCGCATCGATTCGACGCTGTGGGAGCGTCAGCCCGTGTCGGCGATCCATTGCGATCTTGAGACGGGGCGCACGCATCAGATCCGCGTGCATTGCGCGCATGTGGGCCATCCGCTGCTCGGCGACCCGGTGTACGGCCGCGCGCGCGGCAAGCGCTCGGTGACGCCGCTGCCGGGCGGCTTCGCGCGACAGGCGCTGCATGCGTGGCGGCTCGCGCTGGTTCATCCGCGGACGGGCCGCACGATGCAATGGCGCGCCGACGTGCCCGACGATATCGCTGCCTTGTCCGAAGCACTGGGGCTGGGCCGCGAGCACGAAGACGAATACGCTGGCGACTACGACGAATACGAAGCGTTCTACGACGACGAAACCGATGCATCGCCCGATGCGGAAGACTACGTCGACGAAGACGAAGCAGACGAAGCAGATGGATCACACGACAAGGACGATCGCGCATGACGCTGCCTGACCTGACGATGAACGACGTGCTGCGGCCCGACTGGCGCGTGTCGCCGCGCGTGCATGCGTTCGTCACGACGCGCAACGGCGGTGTGAGCCTGCCGCCGTTCGGCACGTGGCGCGATGGCGCCGACGGGCCGGGCGGGCTGAATCTCGGCAAGAAGTCGGGCGACGATCTCGCGCATGTCGAACAGAACCGCGCGCGCGTGCTGCGGCTCACAGGGCTCGACGAAGCGGCGTGGCTGTCGCAGGTTCACGGCGCGACCGTCGTGAACGCCGACGACGCGCTCGCCGCCGCAAATCGCGGCGAGCCGCCCGTTCAGGCCGACGCGAGCGTGACCGACCGCACGGGCGCGCTGTGCGTCGTGATGATCGCGGACTGCATGCCCGTCCTGCTGTGCGATCCGCAAGGCCGCGCGGTCGGCGCAGCACATGCGGGCTGGCGCGGTCTCGCGGCAGGTGTCGTCGAAAATACGGCGCAGCGTGTCGCGTCGCTCGCGGGCACTGACATGTCAGCGCTGCACGCTTACCTGGGTCCGTGCATCGGTCCGGAGGCTTTCGAGGTCGGACCAGACGTGCGTGACGCCTTCATGAAAGGTGTCGGTGGCGCACAACGCGATGAGGTCGCAAGCGCCTTCGTCGATCACCCCGCGAACGCGGGCAAATACCTTGCGGATCTGCACAGGCTTGCACGTCTGCGGCTCGCGCAACTCGGCGTGACGCATGTGACGGGCGGCGACCATTGCACGTTCACTCAACGCGAGCGCTTTTACTCATATCGACGCGATCATGAGACGGGCCGAATGGCCGCGATGATCTGGCTCGCGGACGATAATGGGGCGCTCTAAGTCCCGCTGCGCAAAGGCCTTTTTGCTGCATCCGACACATCGCGAAGGCGCTTCGCGAGCTTCTTATGCTGCGGTGCGCGAACGTGAGAAGACCTATGCGGTTGCGCAGCGCATAAGCGTTCCGTGCCTGTGTGGATCAGGACAAGAGCCCGTCATGGCAGGCTCTTTTTGCATTGCACAGCACGACCGTGCACCCGAGCGCGAAACGCCTTGCTGCACATCGGGAAAACGATAATGAAAAAAATCCCGCACTGCGGCAAAATCGGGAGCAAGCATTGACATGCCTTGCGATGGGGCGCAAGAATGTTCTTCACAGGGCAAGGGCGCCACGTGGTCGTGATCCGATCGCGATCTCCGCGCCTGTACCTGCCTCTCAACCCGTCCGCGAGGACTCTTCGGTCAAAAGCAGGCATGGTTGCATCTCAAACTTCCTCGAATTCTTCTCGCAAGGACACCTCGTCAGACCGCGCTCAGCAAGAAGCGAATGCGGCAGGGGTTCAGCAATGGTTCGACGCATGGATGAACGCATGGCGTTCGCTAGGTGCGCCGGCCGCAGCAAATGGCAATCCGTTCAGCGTTCCTCCCATGCCGGACTTCGCGAAAGCGGCGACGGCCCAGGCGGGTTCTCTGCCATTTTTCAATCCCTTCGTCGAGCAGATCGCCCGGCAGTTTGCCCAGACGCCGGGCCAATCGGACGGTCAGGCTTCGGGCCAGCCGTTCAACGCATTCTTCGGACAGGCGTTCAATCCGCAGCTGGCTCAACAGTTCGCGCCGCAGTTTGCGCAACAGTTCACGCAGCAGCTCACGGGGCTGATGGTGCCGAGCGCGTCGATTCCGCCCGCGCGGCTTCAGCAGTTGCAGTCCGACTATTCGCGTGACGCGATGCAGTTGCTGCAGCAGGCGACCCAGGCAGCGTCGACGGGCATCGAGCTCAAGGACCGGCGTTTCAGTTCGGACGCCTGGAAGACGACCCCCGTCTACACGTACACGGCCGCGTGGTATCTGCTGAACGCGCGCTATCTGCAGGAACTCGTCGACGCGATCGAAACCGACCAGAAGACGCGCGAGCGCATCCGCTTCGCCGTGCAGCAATGGACGGCCGCCGCATCGCCGAGCAATTTCTTCGCGCTGAATCCCGAAGCGCAGAAGACGCTGCTCGAAAGCAACGGCGAGAGCCTGCGCCAGGGCGTGATGAACCTGCTCGGCGACATGCAGCGCGGCAAGATCTCGCAGACGGACGAATCCCGTTTCGGCGTCGGCAAGAACCTCGCGATGACGGAAGGCTCCGTCGTGTTCGAGAACGATCTGATGCAGCTGATCCAGTACAAGCCACGCACGGCGACGGTCCACGAGCGGCCGCTGCTCATCGTGCCGCCGTGCATCAACAAGTACTACATTCTCGATCTGCAGCCCGACAACTCGCTTGTTGCGCATGCGCTCGAGTCGGGTCATCAGGTCTTTCTGATTTCGTGGCGCAACGCGGACCAGTCGATCGCGCAAAAGACGTGGGACGACTACGTCTCCGATGGCGTGCTGAAGGCCCTCGATACCGCGCGCCAGATCAGCGGCCGCGAGCAGATCAATACACTCGGCTTCTGCATCGGCGGCACGCTGCTGGCAGCGGCGCTGGCGGTCGCGGCAGCGCGCGGCGAGCATCCCGCCGCGTCGATGACGCTGCTCACGTCGTTGCTCGACTTCAGCGATACGGGTGTGCTCGACATCTTCGTCGACGAAGCGCATGTGCAGATGCGCGAGCAGACGATCGGCGGCAAGAGTGGTATGCCCCCGGGCCTGATGCGCGGCATCGAGCTCGCGAATACGTTCTCGTTCCTGCGTCCGAACGACCTCGTGTGGAACTACGTCGTCGACAATTACCTGAAGGGCCGCACGCCGATGCCGTTCGACCTGCTGTACTGGAACAGCGATTCGACGAGCCTGCCAGGTCCGATGTATGTCTGGTATCTGCGCAACACGTATCTCGAGAACCGGCTGCGCGAGCCCGGCGCGTTGACGACGTGCGGCGAAAAGGTGGACCTGTCGCGCATCGACGTGCCGACGTTCATCTACGGCTCGCGCGAAGACCACATCGTGCCGTGGCAATCGGCGTATGCGTCGGTGCCGCTGCTGACGGGGCCGCGCAAGTTCGTGCTCGGCGCGTCGGGCCACATCGCCGGCGTGATCAATCCGCCGTCGAAGAAGAAGCGCAGCTACTGGTCGGTGGCCGGCGACGAGAAGGCGCTGCCCACGAACCCGGACGACTGGTTCGAAGGCGCGACGGAAACGCCGGGCAGCTGGTGGCCCGAATGGACGAACTGGCTCGACCAGTACGGCGGCAAGAAGGTGAAGGCGCCCACGGAACCGGGCTCGGCCGAATTCCCCGTGATAGAACCCGCGCCCGGACGGTACGTGCAGGTGCGCGAGTAATCGTTCGGGCGTCGAAGCAATTCACAAGCGATCGCCGTCGAAGTCAATGAGCGATCGCCGCAACGAATAACGAGTGACGACGGAGTGAGACAGACGCTGTATCGCAGTAACGCTGACTGACCGGATTAACAACTTGACGGGCTACTGTGGAGTGACACGCCGCAGCCCCAAAGGAAATCGAAATGACTGACGTAGTGATCGTATCGGCGGCCCGCACGGCTGTCGGCAAATTCGGTGGGTCGCTGGCGAAGATCGCGGCGCCGGAACTGGGCGCCACGGTGATTCGCGCCGTGCTGGAGCGCGCGGGCGTGAAGCCCGAGCAGGTGAGCGAAGTCATCATGGGTCAGGTTTTGGCGGCGGGTTCGGGTCAGAACCCGGCGCGCCAGTCGCTGATCAAGGCCGGCCTGCCGATGGCCGTGCCCGGCATGACCATCAACAAGGTGTGCGGCTCGGGCCTGAAGGCCGTAATGCTCGCAGCCAACGCGATCATCGCGGGCGACGCGGACATCGTCGTCGCGGGCGGCCAGGAAAACATGAGCGCCGCGCCGCACGTGCTGCCGGGCTCGCGCGATGGCTTCCGCATGGGCGACGCGAAGCTGATCGACAGCATGATCGTCGACGGCCTGTGGGACGTGTACAACCAGTACCACATGGGTGTGACGGCCGAAAACGTCGCGAAGGAATACGGGATCACGCGCGAAGACCAGGACAAGTTCGCGGCACTTTCGCAAAATAAGGCGGAAGCCGCACAGAAGTCCGGCCGCTTCGATGATGAAATCGTGCCGATCCAGATTCCGCAGAGGAAGGGCGATCCGCTGTCGTTCACGACCGACGAGTTCGTGCGCCACGGCGTCACGGCCGAATCGCTTGCGGGCCTGAAGCCGGCGTTCTCGAAGGAAGGCACGGTGACGGCCGCGAACGCGTCGGGCCTCAACGACGGCGCAGCCGCTGTCGTCGTGATGTCGGCGAAGAAGGCCGAGGCGCTGGGTCTCACGCCGATCGCGCGCATCAAGGCATACGCGAACGCGGCTGTCGATCCGAAGGTGATGGGCATGGGCCCCGTGCCGGCGTCGCGCCGCTGTCTGGAGCGCGCGGGCTGGAGCGTGAATGATCTCGACCTGATGGAGATCAACGAGGCGTTCGCCGCGCAGGCGCTGGCCGTGCACAAGCAGATGGGCTGGGACACGTCGAAGATCAACGTGAACGGCGGGGCGATCGCGATCGGCCATCCGATCGGCGCGTCGGGCTGCCGCATTCTCGTCACGCTGCTGCATGAAATGCAGAAGCGCGATGCGAAGAGGGGTCTGGCCTCGCTGTGTATCGGCGGCGGCATGGGCGTGGCGCTGGCTGTCGAGCGTCCGTAAGCAGGACCGTTTCACAAGGAGGCCGCCACGCAGGCCGGCGTTCGCCAGAGGGCGGTCGGTGCGTGGCGCGGTCCAATGGCCTTGCGGGCGGCGCAATCCGCCCCATGGCCGTGGATATCGCGAAGGGCGAAGCACGAGGCGGCTGGCGTCTCGTAAAACGATAATGGAGTGTGTTTTATGTCACAACGAATTGCGTACGTAACGGGCGGCATGGGTGGCATTGGCACGAGCATTTGCCAGCGTCTGCACAAGGATGGCTTCAAGGTGGTCGCGGGCTGCGGCCCGAACTCGCCGCGCCGCGTGAAGTGGCTCGAAGATCAGAAGGCTCTGGGTTTCGACTTCGTTGCTTCGGAAGGCAACGTGGGTGACTGGGAATCCACCAAGGCCGCGTTCGACAAGGTGAAAGCTGAAATCGGTGAAGTCGACGTGCTGGTCAACAATGCGGGCATCACGCGCGACGTCGTGTTCCGCAAGATGACGCACGAAGACTGGACGGCCGTGATCGACACCAACCTGACCAGCCTCTTCAACGTGACGAAGCAGGTGATCGACGGCATGGTCGAGCGCGGCTGGGGCCGTGTCATCAATATCTCGTCGGTGAACGGGCAGAAGGGTCAGTTCGGGCAGACGAACTACTCGACCGCGAAGGCCGGCATTCACGGTTTCACGATGGCCCTCGCGCAAGAAGTGGCCACCAAGGGCGTGACGGTCAACACCGTTTCGCCGGGTTACATCGGCACGGACATGGTGAAATCGATCCGCCCCGATGTGCTGGAAAAGATCGTCGCGACGATTCCGGTGCGCCGTCTCGGCACGCCGGATGAAATCGGGTCGATCGTTGCATGGCTGGCGTCGGACGAGTCGGGCTTCTCGACGGGGGCCGACTTCTCGCTGAACGGCGGCCTGCATATGGGCTGATCCGTGGGCGTTCCGCTTTGTCGTAGCAAGGACGAAGCAGGACGTTGCATGGTTCAGATGTTTCTGGCGGCGTCTTGTACGCGCAGTGTCATGCTGCGCGTGCGACAGGACGCCGTTTCTGCGCTTCATTCGCGCTCAAAGGCTTTACATGACCACTACTACAAAGAAAACAGCCGAACGACTCATTAAGAAATATCCGAACCGTCGACTGTACGATACAGAGACCAGCACTTACATCACGTTGACTGATGTGAAGCAGCTCGTGCTGGATCAGGAGGATTTCAAGGTCATCGATGCCAAGAGCAACGAAGACCTGACGCGCAGCATCCTGCTGCAGATCATTCTCGAAGAGGAGAGCGGCGGTCTGCCGATGTTCTCTTCGCTGATGCTGTCGCAGATCATCCGTTTTTACGGGCATGCGATGCAGGGCATGATGGGAACGTACCTGGAAAAGAACATCCAGGCGTTCATCGATATTCAGAACAAGCTCGCGGATCAGTCGAAGGGCCTGTACGAAGGCAAGACGATGAATCCGGAGGTCTGGTCGCAGTTCATGAACATGCAGGCCCCGATGATGCAGGGGATGATGACGAGCTATATCGAGCAGTCGAAGAACATGTTCGTGCAGATGCAGGAGCAGATGCAGAACCAGGCGAAGACGATGTTCAGCTCGTTCCCGTTCACGCAGCCTGCGCCGCAAGGGAACCCGGAGCCGGAGAAGAAGTAACCGGCGCGAGCGGTTCTTCAGGCGGGAAAGTTTCTTCTCGAGTTTTCCGGCCAGGACGCCTCGATGAGTCCGCCCGGCGGCGCGCCGGGCGGTGCGGCGTTGGGTGTGCGTCTATTCTTCGACCGCTTTGAAAAGGTGGAAGGCCTTGCCATCGAAGTGGTAGTAGTACGTGCCGCGGCCGTTTTCATTTCGGCTGCCGTGGACGACTAGCAGGCAACTGTCCCTCCGGTATGAAAGCGGCTCGGTCACGTCGAGTGGCCAATCCGAAACCGTGAACGGGACCATCGTGACGGCGCCCGTCCTCGCGTCGATCGCCGCGGCCATGACGCACCCCGCGCCGCATCCCCAACTGGCCATGATGAAATGACCGGCGAAATCGACGGGACGTTTCTGTGCTTTCCTCAACTTTGTCGCATAGCGACGGGTCTCTGCTGTCGTAAGTCTCAGGCGCGCTTGCTTTTGCACCGTTTCAGGTTTGGCTGTGCAATTTTCGAATTTTGGCAAATCGTCGGACGCGATACACCGAATCGACACGGCACATAAGATCGAAAGAAAACACAATGAGAGGCGCATAACGTTCAATACCAGTGATGTCTCTTCCAGAAATCTTTCGCCGATTTAGCTGAGTGGTATCGGCCATAAATGTAACGGATGCCGCCCTGACACTCTTCAACGGTATTGCCGAAGGATTGCTCGCCATGCGGGTTTAAACCGTATTGAGCACGGAGCAGCTGATAGAGGCCCCGCGCTGTTGATGCTCCATTGCGCGTGTCGACAATCCCGGCGGATTCTTGCGCCATGATCCAGAGAAGATCGTTGAAATCGGCGGATGAAACGCCTTCGAGCTCAATCGCCGTTCTGAGCGCCGACTGAACGTAGAGCGGTACGACACTCGTCGACTTTTCTTGCCAGGATCGTTTCGAATGTTTGATTGGCCTGTGGTTGTGAATATGCCGTGCGCTCATATTTGTCCTTGTCTGCTGATTATTCTGATGCCGCGATTTAGCCTTTCGTATCGAAAACGTTCCGGAAGGACTGCGGATAAGAAAATAATGAATGCGCGGGCGTAAATGAATCAGGGCGGTGTAATCATTTGTCAAATCTCCACGATCGGCAACAGAGGGGCCGCGTTCGTTGACAGAGGCCATGTGTGGACCTGCATGTGTCTTGACGAAGGGGCGTCGATAGCTCGTCCCTCCACATCATCCCGCCATCCCCCACCCACGGTATAATATGCGGTTGCTTGCGCGGGGCCATTCCGATCAGGCGTCGACCGTGCATCGCGCTACAAATCCGGTCCACATGGCCCCAATTCGCGGCGGCCCGTAATTGTTCTTTTCGCCGCACGGTGCACCCACGTTTGCCGCGGTTTGGCGCTCGGGCTGCACGCCCAGGCCTTCATCTATCGCGCCACTCATCGCTTCTCGCCGGACCACTCTCTATGTCGCAGACTTCAACCCCCGCCGCGCCGACCGCTTCGACTCCGAAGGTCGGATTCGTTTCCCTCGGATGCCCGAAAGCCCTCGTCGACTCCGAACAGATCATCACGCAGTTGCGCGCGGAGGGTTACGAGATCTCCGGCACGTATGACGGCGCGGACCTCGTCGTCGTGAACACGTGCGGTTTCATCGACGAAGCCGTCCAGGAAAGTCTCGACGCGATCGGCGAGGCGCTGAACGAGAACGGCAAGGTGATCGTCACCGGCTGTCTGGGCGCGAAGCAAAGCGCGAGCGGCTCGAATCTGATCGAAGAAGTGCATCCGAAGGTGCTCGCCGTGACGGGCCCGCATGCCGTCGGCGAAGTGATGCAGGCCGTGCACAGCCATCTGCCGAAGCCGCATGATCCGTTCGTCGATCTCGTGCCCGCCGCGGGCATCAAGCTCACGCCGCGTCACTACGCGTATCTGAAGATTTCAGAAGGTTGCAATCACCGCTGCACGTTCTGCATCATTCCATCGATGCGCGGCGATCTCGTCTCGCGACCCGTCGCCGAAGTCATGCTCGAAGCGGAGAACCTGTTCAAGTCCGGCGTGAAGGAACTGCTCGTCATTTCGCAGGACACGAGCGCGTACGGCGTCGACGTCAAATACCGCACGGGATTCTGGAACGGCAAGCCGATCAAGACGCGCATGACCGATCTCGTCGGCGCGCTCGGCGAACTGGCCGCGCAATACGGCGCGTGGGTGCGTCTGCACTATGTGTATCCGTATCCGAGCGTCGACGAAGTGATTCCGATGATGGCCGAAGGTCTGCTGAAGGGCCACGTGCTGCCGTATCTCGACGTGCCGTTCCAGCACGCGCACCCGGAAGTGCTGAAGCGCATGAAGCGTCCTGCCAACGCCGAGAAGGTGCTCGAGCGCGTGCGCGCATGGCGCGAGATCTGCCCGGACCTGACGATCCGCAGCACGTTCATCGCGGGCTTCCCCGGTGAAACGGAAGAGCAGTTCGAAACGCTGCTGGACTTCATCCGCGAGGCGGAACTCGATCGCGTCGGCTGCTTCGCGTACTCGCCCGTCGAAGGCGCGACGGCCAACGAGCTCGACGGCGCGCTGCCCGACGAAGTCCGCGAGGAGCGCCGCGCGCGCTTCATGGAAGTCGCGGAAGAAGTGTCGGCGAAGCGCATTGCGTGCAAGGTCGGCAAGACGCTGAAAGTGCTCGTCGACGAAATCAACGCCGACGGCGGAATCGGCCGCACAGCGGCGGATGCGCCGGAGATCGACGGCGTCGTGTATATCGCGCCCGCGACGAAAGCGTCGAAGCGCTACAAGGTCGGCGATTTCGTGTCGGTGAAGATCACGGGCGCCGACGGCCACGACCTGTGGGGCGAGGTTTAAGCGATGGCGTCGAACGCGCTCGCCGGCACGCCGGCCGTCCTCGCACTCGGCGAAGCGATGGTCGAGTTCAACCAGTCGGAAAAAGACCAGCCGATGTATCTGCAGGGCTTCGGCGGCGACACGTCGAACTTCTGCATCGCGGCCGCGCGTCAGGGCGCGTCGACGGGTTTCGTCTCGGCTGTCGGCGGCGATCAGTTCGGGCGTCTGCTGCTCGATCTGTGGCAACGCGAGCACGTCGATACGTCGTTCGTGCGCATCGACGATCAGGCGTCGACGGGCGTGTATTTCGTGTCGCACGGTCCGTGCGGCCATCAGTTCGACTATCTGCGCGCCGGTTCCGCCGCGAGCCGCTACGCGCAGCGCGATCTGCCGCTCGACGCGATTGCCGCCGCGAAGGTCATCCATCTGTCGGGCATCAGTCTCGCGATTAGCGTGAGCGCGTGCGATGCCGCGCTCGCCGCCATCGAACACGCGCGCGCGAACCAGGTGCTCGTCAGCTTCGACACGAATCTGCGCCTCAAGCTCTGGCCGCTCGCGCGGGCGCGCGCGGTGATGCTAGAAGCGATCCGCCTGACGGACATCTGCCTGCCGAGCTGGGACGACGTCACCGAGCTGACAGGACTCACGAAGCGCGACGACATCGTCGATTTCCTGCTGGCGCAAGGTCCGCGTATCGTCGCGCTGAAACTCGGCAAGGAAGGCTCCTATGTCGCGACGCCCGATGAGCGTCGCGTCGTGCCGGGGCACGCGGTCAACGCCGTCGATGCGACGGGCGCGGGCGACTGTTTCGGCGGGGCGTTCATTGCGCGCATCGTCGCGGGCGACGACCCGTTCAAGGCCGCGCGTTACGCAAACGTCGCGGCGGCGCTGTCGACGCAAGGCTTCGGCGCCGTCGCGCCGATTCCCGATCGCGCGACCGTCGAAAAACTCCTCGGCGCTTGAGCGCATCGCACGGCGGCCGCTGCACAATAGCGTCAGGGCGCAATGCGCCAATCCGGCAACTCAGGCAGGTTCAGCGGGACATCGCCGCGTGTTGTCGTCATGAAGCGCGCGGCATTCATCTGAGACACAAGAGAGGAGCAAGCGATGCAACGTGAAGTGGTGGAGGTAAGCGGCGTACGGACCGCAATCGGCGATTTCGGCGGCAGCCTGAAGGACTTTGCGCCTACGGACCTGGGCGCGCGCGTCGTGCGCGAGGCGCTGTCGCGCGCGAACGTCGCTGGCGACGAAGTCGGTCACGTCGTGTTCGGCAGCGTGATCCACACGGAGCCGAAGGACATGTATCTGGCGCGCGTCGCGGCGCTGAACGGCGGCGTTGCGCAGCACGCGCCCGCGCTGACCGTGAACCGGCTGTGCGGCTCGGGGCTGCAGGCGATTGTCTCCGCGGCGCAGAGCGTGCTGCTCGGCGACGCGGACGTCGCGATCGGCGGCGGCGCGGAAAGCATGAGCCGCGCGCCGTACATGATGCCGACGGCGCGTTTCGGGCAGCGCATGGGCAACGCGAGCATGGTCGACATGATGCTCGGCGCGCTGCACGATCCGTTTCAACCGATCCACATGGGCGTGACGGCCGAAAACGTCGCGAAGAAATACGACATCACGCGCGAAGCACAGGACGCGCTCGCGCTCGAGTCGCATCGCCGCGCCGCGAAGGCGATCGAAGGCGGCTATTTCAAGGAACAGATTCTCCCGATCACGATTGCGTCGAAGAAGGGCGACACCGTCTTCGACACGGACGAGCACGTCCGCATGAACGCAACCGCCGACGACTTCGCGAAGCTCAAGCCGGTGTTCGCGAAGGAGAACGGCACGGTCACGGCGGGCAACGCGTCGGGCCTCAACGACGCGGCGGCGGCCGTCGTGCTGATGGAGCGCAGCGTCGCCGAAAAGCGCGGCGCGAAACCGCTCGCGCGGCTCGTCGCGTACGCGCATGCGGGCGTCGATCCGAACTACATGGGCATCGGGCCCGTGCCCGCGACGCAAAAGGTGCTGGAGCGTGCGGGCCTGAAGGTCGGTGATCTCGACGTGATCGAGGCGAACGAGGCATTCGCCGCGCAGGCGTGCGCCGTGACGAAGGAACTGGGCCTCGACCCCGCGAAGGTGAACCCGAACGGCTCGGGCATTTCGCTCGGTCATCCGATCGGCGCGACGGGCGCGCTGATCACGGTGAAGGCGCTGTACGAGCTGCAGCGCATCGGCGGGCGCTACGCGCTCGTGACGATGTGCATCGGCGGCGGCCAGGGCATCGCCGCGATCTTCGAGCGCATCTGACGAGGAAATGACGCGTGAAAAGGGGACGGCTGTTCCCTCGCTGAACGAACTTGCGGTATAACCGGTCGAAGCCGGTTCCCGCCACGCGAGACGTTACAACGTGACGTCGAAAGGCGGGACATCACAGGCCGGTTGAAAGGAAACAACGGATGCAGAAGATGAGGTCGAAACAGAGGGCGTCGTGGCCCGCGATGATCGCAGCCGCGGCATTGGCCGTCACGATGGCGCTGCCCGCCGTCACGCACGCGCAAAGCGATGCCGTGAAGGAACTCGCGGCGCCGCCGCCGATCCAGTTGCCGTTGAAGCCGAGCCCCGAGTTCGCGAAGTTTCCGCAATATGCGGGCACGCTCGGCAAGCGGCAAATCGTGCTGCGGCTGGGCGCGAAGACAGACGACCCATCCGGCGTGCACGGCGAGTATCAGTTCGCCGATTCGGGTGAGGTGATCCTGATCGCGGGCGATCGCGACGGCGACACGCTCGAAGTCGAAGAGTCGAACGACGGCACGCACATCACGGGCAACTGGGTCGGCAAGTTTGCCGCCGACGGCTCGCTCGAAGGCGAGCGGATGAACGTTGACGATTCCGATCCGCAAGCGTTCTCTTTGCGGCCGCTCGCGGCGGGACAGGCAGCGGCTGGTGCAGCCGGCAAGAGCGCAGCAACTCAGTTGCCCCCTCAAGCACCCGCTCAAGCACAGAAGCCGGCGCAACCGCCCCAGCAACCGCCCGCTCAGGCGCACAAGGGCGGCCAGCCCGTCAACGGCGTGAGCAATCTGACGACGGGCGAATAGGCGCGCCGCGCGCATCACTGACGTACTACCTCACGTACTTCGAATCCAACACCAACTGACCATGACTCAAAAGACTCCGAAGCACGGCTTGCAAACACGCATCGTCCAGCCCGCCGATCAGCTGACACCCGGTTTCGAATCGTTCTCGGTGCCCGTTGCGCGCGCATCGACGGTCGTTTTTCCGGATCTCGCCGCGATGCGCACGCTCGACTGGCGCGACGACGCGCAGTGGCGCTACGGCCTGCACGCAACGCCGACGTCGATCACGCTCGCGCAGCGCCTCGCCGCACTCGAAGGCGGCAATCACGCGCTGTTGCAGCCGTCCGGCCTGTCGTCGATTTCGAACGTGTACTTCGGCCTCGTGAAATCGGGCGACGACGTGCTGATTCCCGACAACGTCTATTCGCCGAACCGTGACCACGCCGAGTGGCTTGCGAAAGACTTCGGCATCACCGCGCGCTATTACGATCCGCTGATCGGCGCGGGCATCGCCGACCTGATCCAGCCGAACACGAAGCTGATCTGGCTCGAAGCGCCGGGCTCGGTGACGATGGAAGTGTCCGACATTCCCGCCATCACGGCCGTCGCCCGCGCGCGCGGCGTCATCACCGCGATCGACAACACGTGGTCGGCGGGCCTCGCGTTCCGTCCGTTCGATCACGGCGTCGATATCTCGATGCAGGCGCTCACGAAGTACCAGTCGGGTGGCAGCGACGTGCTGATGGGCGCGACGATCACCGTCGACCGCGAATTGCATCTGAAGCTGAAGCTCGCGCGCATGCGCATGGGCATCGGCGTGTCGTCGGACGATTGTTCGCTGATTCTGCGCAGCCTGCCGTCGATGAAAGTGCGCTTCGAGCAGCATGACAAGAGCGCGCTCGAACTCGCGACGTGGCTGAAGACGCGGCGCGAAATCGCGGCCGTGCTGCATCCGGCGCTGCCCGACTGCCCGGGCCACGAGTTTTACAAGCGCGATTTCACGGGCGCGGGCGGGCTGTTCTCGGTCGTGTTCAACGAGCGCTATACGCCCGCGCAGATCGACACGTTCTGCGAATCGCTCGAACTGTTCTCGCTGGGCTGGAGCTGGGGCGGCGCGCAGAGTCTCGCGATGCCGTACAACGTCGCGTCGATGCGCACCGAGTCGAAGTGGGCGCATCGCGGCACGCTGGTGCGCTTCTACGTCGGCCTCGAAGACGAAGCGGATCTGCGCGCGGATATCGAGCGTTGCCTCGCGGCGCTGGCCGCCTGACGGCCGCATTCACCGCCTGGCTTCAGGTCAAACGGCAACGCAAACAGAAAGGCCCGCTCGTTTCCGCGCGGGCCTTTCGCGTTTTCACATCATCCGGTGATGCAAGCGCGCCGGCTCAGAACAGCCGCAACAGTCCATCGAGCCCGACGTGATTGAACGCGACGCTCGCGGCCTCGCGCACGACGGGCTTCGCGCGGAACGCGACCGACAGGCCCGCGGCCGCCATCATCTTCAGATCGTTCGAGCCGTCGCCCATCGCGATTGCCCGCGACGGTTCGATGCCGAGCTTGTCGCACGCTTCGCGCAGCGTGCGCGCCTTCACATCGGCGTTGACGATTTCGCCGAGCACGCGGCCCGTCAGCTTGCCGTCGACGATCTCCAGCGTATTCGCGCGCGTGAAATCGAGGTTAAGGCGCGCCTGCAGCTTCTCGGTGAAGAACGTGAAGCCGCCCGACACGAGCAGCGTTTTCAGACCCGCCGCCTTCGCGCCCGCCAGCATCCTCTCCGCGCCCGGCGACAGGCGCAGGCGCTCTTCGTAGACCTTGTCGAGCGCGCTCGCGTCGAGACCCTTGAGCAGCGCGACACGGCGCGTGAGGCTCTCGTTGAAATCCTTGATCTCGCCGCGCATCGCCGCTTCCGTGATGGCCGCCACTTCGGCCTTCAGGCCGCAGAAATCCGCGATCTCGTCGACGCACTCGATCGTGATCAGCGTCGAGTCCATGTCCATCGCCACGAGGCCGAAGTCGGTCAGCCGGCGGCCCGCTTCGACGAACGCATAGTCGAGCGAATGCGTCGCGCAGTACACGTCGAGATCGGCGCGCTGCGCGACGTCGGCATTGTCGATGCGCACCGCGTGCGGATCGATCACGGTGAGGATCGATCCGCGTGACAACGCGGTGAGCGGCTTGTGGTGTTCGGCGGCAAGGGGCGCGAGGCTTTGGATGACGAGATTCATGTCGACGCGGGAAATAAGCGCGCAATGCGTGGCATGCGCGCGTGAATTGTGCAGCGGGACAGCACGGGAAATCGGGCTATTGTAACGGTTCCGCGCGCGATGGCCGGTCGGCGGGTGGAGCGGCGGTGATTGTGATGGCGGCATGGTTCATACTGGCGACTCGAAGCATTCAGCCGCGACGTGCGGCGAAGAACAGACAGGAGACACCGATGAACCCGTCTCACGGCACGGCAACCGATGCCGACATCGCCCGCGATTTCGACCTGCGGCATCTCGATGCGTCGTTTCACGCCGACCCGTATCCCGTCTATCGCGCACTGCGCACGCACGAGCCCGTCAAGCGCATGGCCGACGGTTCGCTCTTTCTGACGCGCTATCGCGACGTGCAAGCCGTCTATCGCGATCCGAAGACCTTCAGCTCCGACAAGAAAGTCGAGTTCGCGCCCAAGTACGGCGCGACGCCGCTTTTCGAGCATCACACGACGAGCCTCGTGTTCAACGATCCGCCGCTGCATACGCGCGTGCGCAAGCTGATCGCGGGCGCGTTGACGGCGCGCGCGATCGCCGCGATGGAAGACGGCCTGGTCCGTCTCGTCGACGGCCTGCTCGATCGCGCGGCGGCTTGCGGCGAGATCGATCTGATCAGCGATTTCGCGGCCGCGATTCCCGTCGAAGTGATCGGCAATCTGCTCGACGTGCCGCACGACGAACGCGAGCCATTGCGCGACTGGTCGCTGGCGATTCTCGGTGCGCTCGAGCCGACGCTCACGCCGGCTCAGCACGAACGCGGCAACCGCGCAGTGACGGAGTTCGTCGCGTATCTGAAGGATCTCGTCGCGCGACGCCGCGCGAAGCCCGGCGATCCGCAGCACGATGTGCTCACGCGCCTGATTCAGGGTGAGGAGGGCGGCGAGCAGCTGTCCGAAGTCGAGCTGCTGCAGAACTGCATCTTCATTCTCAACGCCGGCCACGAAACGACGACGAACCTGATCGGCAACGGTCTCGTCACGTTGAGCGCGTGGACGGCCGAGCGGGATGCGTTGCTGCGCGAGCCGGATCTGATCGAAAGCGCCGTCGAGGAGTGCTTGCGCTTCGAGAGTTCGAACCAGCTCGGCAACCGGATGACGATGATCGACACGGAGATCGGCGGCGTGTCCGTGACGGCGGGCACGCCCGTCACGTTGTGCATCGGCGCGGCGAATCGCGATCCCGAGCAGTTTCACGAGCCCGACCGCTTCGACATCCGACGCGCGCCGAACCGCCATCTCGCGTTCGGCTTCGGCATTCACCAGTGCGCGGGACTGTCGCTTGCGCGCCTCGAAGCACGCATCGCGATCGGACGGTTCGTGCGACGCTTTCCGTCGTACAGAATCAGCGGCGAGCCGACGCGCGGCGGACGCGTGCGTTTTCGCGGCTACGTAGCGGTGCCGTGCGCCGTCGCCTGAAGCAGAAGCGAGCTGAAGATCCAAAGGCCGGCAAGCCAGCCGGCTTCAGGCGCGCGCCCGTAGCTTTTTCCGCGCGCACGCAAGACTTACAGCGTCGCTGGCGGCCGTCGCGGCGATGCGTGGAAGCAGGCGCGAGCGGACTCGCAGAACGTCTGGGCACGCTTGCTGCTTCGCATGAAGTTCAACTTCGGGGAGCGCGCTATGCCTCATATGATCTGGAAAGGCGCGATCAGCTTCGGCCTCGTGCATGTGCCCGTGCAACTTTATCCCGCCACGAGGTCCGAGAAGGTCGGCTTCAATCTGCTCGACAAGCGCACGATCGATCCCATCGGCTATCGGCAGATCAACAAGCGCACGGGGAAGGAAGTGACGCGCGACAACATCGTGCGCGGCTACGAGTACGAGAAGGACAGATACGTCGTCCTGACCGATGAAGAGATTCGCGCGGCGAACCCCGAGTCGACGCAAACGGTCGACATACTCGCGTTCGTCGAGGCACCTGACATCTCGTTCCTCTATCTCGACACGCCGTATTATCTCGCGCCCGACCGCAAGGGCGAAAAGGTCTACGCGCTGCTGCGCGACGCGATGAAGCAGTCGGGCAAGGTCGGCGTGGCGAGCGTCGTGCTGCACAACAGGCAGCATCTGGCCGCGCTGATTCCCGTCGGGCCCGTGCTCGCGCTCAATACGCTGCGCTGGTCGAAAGAAGTGCGTTCCCTCGATGAATTCAAATTGCCCGACGAAAGCGCGAAGAAGTCGGGCGTCACGACGCGCGAACTCGATATGGCGAAAAAGCTGATCGATGACATGAGCGATACGTGGGATCCGTCCAAGTACAAGGACACGTTTCGCGACGACATCCTCGCGCTCGTCGACAAGAAGGTGCGCGCGGGCAAGATCGAGGAAGTCATGGACATCGAGACGCCGCGCCAATCGCGCCCATCGGCGGATATTCTCGACCTGTCCGATCTGTTGAAGCGCAGCCTTGGACGCGGCAAGGGCAAACCGGCGGCACGCGCCACGCCCAATACGGAGGACGCCGAACAGGCAGAAGCAGCGGGCAGGGACAAAGAGGCGGAAGAAGCCGAACGGGCGTCCAGGAAATCGCGCGCGCCCGCGAAGAAATCGGCGCGCCGCGCGACGGGCGCGGCCGCGCGCAAGAGCACGTCGTCCACGGCGCGCAAGCGTCGCGCGGCGTGATACCGCAGTGCGAGGCGAACGCAACGTAAGCAACGTATAGCGCAAACAGTCACCATGACGGACAAGCTCGAGACCTATCATCGCAAGCGCCGTTTCGACAGGACACCTGAACCGTCGGGGATCACCGCGCGCGCGCCGAGCGCAAAGAGCGCGCCGAGCACGAAGAGCACGAAGAGCACGAAGAGCACGAAGAGCACGCCGAAGACGCCGGCAACAGCGGCCTCGAAGCACGCGCTGTCGTTCGTGATCCAGGAGCATGACGCGCGTCGTCTGCATTACGACTTCCGTCTCGAACTCGAAGGCACGCTGAAGTCGTGGGCCGTGCCGAAAGGGCCGAGTCTCGATCCGTCGGTGAAGCGGCTTGCCGTGCACGTCGAGGATCATCCTCTCGAATACGGATCGTTCGAAGGCGACATTCCCGAGGGCAACTACGGCGCGGGCTCGGTGATCGTCTGGGACCGCGGCACATGGGAGCCCATCGGCGGTGAAACGGGCGCGCGCGAAGCGTATGCGGCGGGCAAGCTCAAGTTCCATCTGGACGGCGACAAGCTGCACGGCGGCTGGACGCTCGTGCGCAGCCATATGCAAGGCAGCGGCGGCAAGGAGCAGTGGCTGCTCATCAAGGAGCGCGACGACGAAGCGCGCAGCGAGGCCGAATTCGACGTGCTCGAAGCGATGCAGGGCAGCGTGATATCCGACGCGCCGGGCGCGCGCGGCGGTGCGGATAGTAGCGACAAGTCCGCTGCCGGCAAGTGGAAGACCAAGGCGCAACGCGCAAACGTATCGGCCGGGCCGGCGAAGGCAGCCACGTCGCGCAGAGCCAAAGGCTCGCCCGACGGGCATCCCGACATCGTCGCGACGCGCAGTGCGGAGTCGTTGCGCGAACTGGCCGTTCATCCGTCGATCGAAGGCGCTGTCGAGGCGAAGATGCCCGCGACGCTCAAGCCGCAGCTCGCGACGCTCGTCGATACCGCGCCCGCCGGTGACGACTGGCTCTACGAGATCAAGTTCGACGGCTATCGGGCGCTCGCCCGCATCGATCACCACGCGAAAGAGCCCGTGAAAGTCTTCACGCGCGCGGGCAACGACTGGACCGCGAAGTTTCGCAAGCAGGCGCAGGCGCTCGCGCGGATCGGGCTCGACCGCGCATGGCTCGACGGCGAGGCTGTGGTGCTCGACAGCAACGGCGTGCCGAGCTTCCAGCTATTGCAAAACGCCTTCGACGCAAACCGGCCGCAGGACATCACGCTCTACCTGTTCGATCTGCCGTATCTGAACGGCTACGATTTGCGCGGCGTGCCGCTCGTGCAACGGCGCGCGATTCTGCACGCGCTGATGGAAACCGTCGACGACGACACGCTGCGTTTCTCCGACGACTTCGGCTACGACGCCGATGAACTGCTGAAGAGCGCATGCGCGATGCACCTCGAAGGGATCATCGGCAAGCGGCGCGCCAGTCACTACACGTCGGGCCGCACGCCGTCGTGGATCAAGCTCAAGTGCCGGCGGCGCCAGGAGTTCGCGATCGGCGGCTATACGGAGCCGGCGGGCAGCCGCGAAGCGTTCGGCGCGCTGCTGCTCGGCGTGTACGACACGAAGGGCAAGTTGCAATACGCGGGGCGCGTCGGCACGGGCTTCGACGCGGCCTTGCTGCGCTCGGTGAAGCAGCAACTCGATGCGCGCGAAACGGCGAAGATGCCGTTCGCGAGCGAGCCGCGCGAACGTAGCCGCACACCCGTGCATTGGGTGAAGCCCGAACTCGTCGCCGAATGCAATTTCGCGGAATGGACGAGCGACGGCGTCGTGCGGCAGGCGTCGTTCGTCAGCTTGCGCAGTGACAAGCCTGCGAAGCAGATCGTTCACGAAACGCCGCACAATGGAGCCGACGTGGAGCAGATGAACGAAGAGCCGGACTCGGATAACGCGAAGACGTCAACGGCGAAAACATCGATCTCGAAAGCATCGACATCGAAAGCATCGACATCGAAAGCATCGACATCGAAAGCATCGACATCGAAAACATCGACATCGAAAGCATCGACATCGAAAACATCGACATCGAAAGCATCGACGGCCAAGAATCCGGACGCGCAAGCCGCAAACGCTTCGACGACGAAGCGCTCGGGCGCAACGACGACGGTAGCGGGCGTGCGCATCTCGCACCCCGAGCGCGTAATCGACAAGAGCACCGGCGTGCGCAAGATCGAACTCGTCGAATACTACGAGTCGGTTGCGTCGTGGATGCTGCCGCATCTGAGGGACCGGCCCGTCGCGCTCGTGCGCGCGCCCGAGGACATCGGTGGCGAGCTGTTCTTTCAGAAGCACAGCCAGAAGCTGGCGATTCCGAATATCACGCAGCATCCGGGGCTGGACCCGGATCACCCGCCGCTGCTGACGATCGAGAGCCAGGCGGCGCTCGTCGGCGCGGCGCAGATGGGCACGATCGAGCTGCATACGTGGAACGCGGTCGCCGCGAACATCGAAAAGCCCGACCGCATGGTGTTCGATCTCGACCCGGACCCGGCGCTCGGCTGGAAGCGGATGATCGAGGCGGCGCAGCTCACGCGCGAGCTGCTCGAAGAACTCGGCCTCGCGGCGTTCTGCAAGACGAGCGGCGGCAAGGGGCTGCATCTGGTCGTGCCGATCGCGAAGCAGCTGGGCTGGGACGACGTGAAGGCGTTCTCGCAAGCCGTCGCGCAGCACATGGCGAACGCGTTGCCGAAGCACTTCGCCGCGAAGATGGGCGCGCAGAATCGCAAGGGCAAGATTTTCGTCGACTATCTGCGCAACAACCGCGGGTCGAGCACTGTGTGCGCGTATTCGTTGCGTGCGCGTCCGGGGCTGGGCGTATCGGTGCCGCTTGCGTGGGACGAAGTGTCCGCTACGACGGCAGGCGATCAGTGGAATATCGCCAACGTGCATGAACGCCTCGACGCGTTGAAGAGCGATCCGTGGGCCGCCTACGCGAACACGAAGCAGCGCATCACCGCGGAGATGCGGCGCAGGCTCGATACAGCGGAGCATGAATGAGCGCTGCGTATTCGAACGACTTCATCGGAGCGAACGACTTCATCGGAGGCTCGACGACAGCGAGGCGCGCAATGTGCTCATGCATGTCATGCACGAAGCGGTACCGCACCTGAATCATGGAGAGGATCATGAAGACATCGCAGCAACACGCGACAGGCGACGATCATCAACGGCAGACGGAGCGCCCGGAAGGCAACGACAATTCGAACGTGCCGAATCGTTCGTTCGAGGGCAAGGCCGCGCCGTTGCCGCATGAGAACGATCAGAGCGCCGGATCGCAGGAAGAGCACGAGCCGCGCGGCGTCGGCAAGCAGGCGCATAGCGATCTCGAACACGGTCTCGAAGACACGGACCTGCGCGGCGGCGGCGACTATCAGGCACGCACGCAGAACGACGCGCACGCGAACAGGAATTCGGCGATGCGAGGCAAGCAGGGCAAGTCCACGAACCAAGGCAAGCGCCGTTGATCGAGCGGCACGCGATGCGCGCGCCGTGCCTCACCTGAAAGCGCGTGCCGCATCGTTTCACTGAGGATCGGCATCCCAGTACGGCGGATCGCCGAAATGCGCGGCGAGAAAATCGATGAACGCGACGGTCTTCGGCGGCACGAACGCGCGCGACGGATACACCGCCCAGATCGCGACTGTCTCGGCCAGCGGATACGTGTCGAGCACCGTCACCAGTTCGCCGCTGCGCAGATACGGCGCGACGTCCCATGTCGATTTCAGCGCGATGCCGAAGCCCGCCAGCAGCGCATCGCGGATCACTTCGCCGTTGTCGGTCGCGAGCCGGCCGCCGACGCGCACGGTCAACGGGCCCGTCGGCGTGACGAACGACCAGTCGCGCTGACCGGAGAGGATCACGCATTCGTGCCGCGCAAGATCGGACGGATGACGCGGCGTGCCGCGTTCGGCGAGATACGACGGCGCACAGCAGATCACGCGCCGGTTCACCGCGATGCGCCGCGCGACCAGCGACGAATCCTTCAGCGCGCCCAGACGGATGCCGACGTCGACGCCGGCATCGACGAGATCGACGAGATCGACGATTGTGTCCGTGAGCCGCAAGTCGACGCTCACGCCCGGATAGCGGCGCAAGAACTGGGCGATGACGGGCGACACGTGCTGCCGGCCGAATGACGATGGCATCGACACGCGCAACCGTCCTTGCGGCTCGGCCTGCCCGCGGCCCACCGACGCGCGCGCGGCCGACGCCGCGTCGAGCAGCGCTTCGGCGCGCGCCATGAAGACTTCGCCGTCCTGCGTGAGGCTGACGCGTCGTGTTGTCCGGTGCAGCAGGCGCGCGCCCAGCAGCCGCTCGAGACTGGCGATGCGCGCGCTCGCGACGGCGGGCGACAGTCCGAACTCCCGTCCCGCCGCCGACACGTTCGCGAGCAGCGCGGCGCGCACGAAGAGCGCGACGTCGAGCAGATCGAGCCGGTCGCACTCGTCGGCGGAAGACGAAACAGGGAACGCGGCAGCATCGGGCTTCATCGATTATTCGGAAAATCCAGAAAATGTTTCAGTCATTACGCCGGTTTTCAGAGGGTAAAGAATTTTCTACGATTCAGTCAATGCAAACGGCGCTACGCCTGTCGCCGAAGCACGAATCCCGTCAAAGACTTCACACGAATCAAGGAGCCGTCATGAAAGCCGTAGGCCTCACCCGTTACTTGCCCATCGACAATCCCGAGTCGCTGGTGGATATCGAAATCGACAAGCCGCAGCCGACGGGGCACGACATCCTCGTGAAGGTCGAGGCGATTTCTGTGAACCCGGTCGACTACAAGGTCCGCGCGCCGAAGGACACGGTCGAGAAGACGCCGCGCGTGCTCGGCTGGGACGCGGCGGGCATCGTCGAGGCCGTCGGCCCGGACGTGACGCTGTTCAAGGCGGGCGATGCCGTGTTCTACGCGGGCAGCATCACGCGGCCAGGCGCGAACAGCGAGTTCCATCTCGTCGACGAGCGCATCGTCGGCCGCAAGCCGGCGTCGCTCGATTTCACGCAGGCGGCCGCGCTGCCGCTCACGGCGATCACCGCGTGGGAAGCGCTGTTCGATCGCCTCGGCGTGTCGCCGCAGGGCGCGGACGCGGGCAAGTCGGTGCTGATCATCGGGGGCGCGGGCGGCGTCGGCTCGATCGGCATTCAGCTCGCGAAGCAGCTGGCCAGGCTCACCGTGATCGCGACGGCGTCGCGCCCCGAGTCGGCGAAATGGGCGAGGGGGCTCGGCGCGGATCATATCGTCGACCACTTCGGCGACATGCCCGCGCAGCTGAAGGAGCTCGGCTTCGCGCAGGTCGATTACGTGCTGATGTTCAACGACACCGACCGCCACTTTCCGGCCGCCGCTGCCGTCATCAAGCCGCAGGGCGGCATCGCGACAATCGTCGAGAACGCGAAGCCCGTGCCCATCGAGCTGCTGAAGGCGAAGAGCGCCGCGTTTCACTGGGAGTTCATGTTCACGCGCTCGATGTTCGGCACGCCGGACATGATCGAGCAGCACAAGCTGCTGACGGAAGTCGCGCGCCTGATCGACGCGGGCACGCTGCGCACGACGGTCGGCGAGAGTCTCGGCAGGATCAACGCGGAGAATCTGCGGCGCGCGCACAAGCTGCTCGAGGAAGGGCGTGCGATCGGCAAGCTGGTGCTGAGCGGCTTCTGATGCGGCGCGTTTGACGCTGTTACCACGTTGCCGCTGCAAGTGAAGGGCGCATGAACCGTCATGCGCGCTTCATGCACCCTTCATGCGCCGGACATGCACTGGACATGTCTCGCCATTCACCCGTCGTCCCGATGCCGCGTCGAATCCCTGCACACCACAACTGTCAAATAGACGGATCGCAGACAGATCGCGCATGCACAAACGTGCGGTTGCGCAAGCGGGGTAATACCCGATTCGAGCGAAGCCCGCGCCCGTCCGCTTGGCGTTAGACTGCTTCTGCATCATGCAAACCTGCCGCGCGCCTTCGACGCGTCCGCAACGCATGGCCGCGCGGCAGCACAACAACGAGGTGACAGTATGGGCATCAGCGTCAAACTTCCCGCCGTTTCTGTTGTGATTTCTCTCGCATGCGCGGCTTTCGTGCTCGCCGCGACGCCGGCGCCCGCGCGCGCGGCGACGCCGATCACCGTGACGTCGCAGGCGCCCACGGACGGTCCCATCCGCTATACCGTCAAGGTGACGTCGAAGCAGTTCGGCAACTCGCAGGAAACGCGCACGATCCGCTCCGGGGAATCCGACGACTTCACGTGGAAGACGGTGCCGCCCGGCGGCCCCGTCGCGGCCGATGGCGATTGCCCCAACATGTCGTCGCTGCCCGTCGATACGAACGGCGCGATGATCCGCCAGACGCAGATCCGCTTTGCGCCCGTCGTCGCGAAGGACGGCACCGCGACCGTGCAGATGAACTTCCAGGCGCAAACGCCGAAGGGCACGAAGATGGTGACGAACAATGGCAAGTCGCTCAAGTGTCCGAACTACACGAGCGTGAGCCAGGTGCTGCGCTTCACGATGCCGACCAACGGCAGCACGAAGACGTTGACGCTGAGCGACGGCTCGCAGGTGTCGGTCACGGCGAAGCGTTAGCGGACCAGCGGCACTAGCGGCACTAGCGGCGCGATCGTTCGCGCGCCGCATGCGTTGGATGCGTTGAATGGGTTGAATGATTGCATGCGGCGTGCATGTATCGGCGATGATCGCTCGCGACGGGCCGCGCGTGACTACGCGCATTAGCCCGCCTGACGTCTAGCTTCGCCCCGAAGCGCGCTCGACGAGCCGCGATGCGAGAAACCGGTGCTCCGGCGAAAAGAGCCGCCGATAAGTGAGCAGCACCGCGCCCACCGTGCCGAGCGCCGACGCCGCCGCAATCAGGAACATGATCACGATCTGATAGCGCACGGCCTGCAACGGCGATTGTCCGGCGAGCACCTGGCCCGTCATCATCCCCGGCAGGCTCACGACGCCGACCACGGCCATCTGGTTGAGCGTCGGGATCATGCCCGCGCGCACAGCCTGGCGCGCCGGTCCCTGCGCCGCCTCCCAGCGCGTCGCGCCGAGCGCGAGCGCCATGTCGACGCGGTCTCTGCGCGCCGTCAGCTCCTCCGTCATGCGTTCGATGCCGAGTGACACGCCCGTCAGCGTGTTGCCGAGAATCATCCCGAGAATCGGTATCGCGTATTGCGGCTCGTACCACGGGCGAATGCGGATCACCGCGAATAGACCGATGGCCGCGACGAGCCATGCGCTCGCCCAGATCGACATGATGCTGTCGGCGCGCTGTCCCGCGTAGGTGCGCGAGCCGCGTCCCGCGCCCGCGAAGCCCGCGATCAGCGTCATCACGATCATCAGCGGCAGCACCACGTACCAGCGGTCGTATGCGAACACCCATGCGAGCACATAGCCGATCGAGAGCAGTTGCACGACGGTGCGCACGGCGGCCCACGCGAGCTTGCGTTCGAGATCGAGCTTCAGCGCCACCGACACCGCGCCGTTCACGACGATCAGCAGCGCCGCGAACCCGACATCCCACAGGCTGAGGTTTTGCAGGGTCATCGCTTGATCTCCGTTGTGGTGTCGGCGGACGTGTTCGCGTGAATGCCCGCCAGGGTGCCGGATTGCGCTTCGCCGAGCACGCCTTCACGCATCGTCAGATGGCGGTTGCTCACGCGCGCGGCCTGCGCGAGATCGTGCGATACCCACAGCCACGCGCGCGCATCCGGCGCGGCGTCGAACCATCCGCGCAACAGCGCTTCGATCGCGCGCGCCGATTCGGGATCGAGCGATGCCGTCGGCTCGTCGAGCAGCAGCACGTCGGGCGCGAGTTGCAGCACGCGGATCAGCGCGGCGATCTGCGCTTCGCCGCCCGACAGCTCGCTTGCGCGACGGTCGAGGAAATCGTTCGCGCGCCCGGCCTGCGACGCGAGCGTCGCGGCCTGCTCGCGATCGAAGCGCACGTCGCGATAGACGTGCAGCGTGTACGGATAGCGCAGATTGTCTTCGACACTGCCGTCGAGCAGCGCGGGCCGCTGACGGATATACGCGACATGCCGCCGGTAGCGCGGAATCGCCGCGCGAACGATGCGCTTGCCGCGCCACAGCACCTCGCCGCCGTCGAGCGGATCGAGCAGCGCAAGCGCGCGCATGAACACGCTCTTGCCCGAGCCCGATGGACCCGTGATCGAGATGCGCGCGCCGGCATCGATGGCGACGCTCGTCGCGTGCAGCAGCGTCTCGCCGCGCGTCGCATCGCGCCGCACGATGTCTTTCGCATGGACGAGCGGTGCGTCCGTGGGGTGGGTATTGTGGGGCATGGGCAAATGAAATCTGTCGCAGCGCATCATCATGGCGGGCGCGTGGGGCGGGCACATCTCGTGCTGCGCTGACTATCGATGGTCGTATTCCTTACGGAGCCCTCATGGCAGTGCTGCACCCGACTGGATTATCCATCGGCAAAACGATAGGCAAGATTCTCGCGTGGCTCATCGGCGTGCTGATCGTTCTGATCGCCGCGCTTGCGGTGTTCGTCCTCACATTCGACTGGAATCGCGCGCGTCCGTACGTTAACGACAAGGTGAGCGAAGCCATCGGCCGGCCGTTCGCGATCGAGGGCGATCTGAAGGTCGGATGGCGGCATCCACTCGGCGAAACCGGCTGGCGCGCGTGGGTGCCCTGGCCGCGTTTTTCCGCGCAGAACATCACGGTCGCCAATCCCGACTGGGCGAAGCAACAGCACTTCGCGACGCTCGACGAAATCGACTTTCAGGTGAAGGTGCTGCCGCTGCTCACGCATGACATCGTGATTCCGGCGATCAATCTCGTGAATCCGTCCGTCGATCTCGAACGGCTCGTCGATGGACGCAACAACTGGACCTTCAAGCTGAAGTCGTCGGCGGGGCCGTCGGAGTGGAAGCTCGATCTGCACGACATCGAGTTGAACAAAGGCAATGTCGCGTTCAACGACCAGCAGAAGAAGATCGACATGCAGGCCGTCGTCGATACGCTTGGCCAGCCGATTCCGATCGGCGAAGCGCTGAAGCAGCAGGAACAGACGTCGCGCAACGCATCCGCCGACGTGGTCGGCAAGCAGGGCGCAAAACGGCTGAATGCGCAGGTGCAGCAAGAGGCCGCTTCCGAGGCGTCCGCCGCGTCCGCCGCGCCTGCTCTGCCGGGGGCATCTGGGGCATCGGCTGCACCGGGCGCTTCGGCGCCTGCCGCGCCGGCGGGCGTCGGCGCGTCGAGTCTCGCGAGCGCCGGCACGGGCGCCAGCGCGGGCGGGTCGGCGGCAGTCGCCGCATCGGGCAGCGCGCCTGCGAGCGCAACGGGCACAGCCGTCGTCGCGCAACGTCCGGGTGCGCCGCAATATGGAATCGGCTGGACCGTGAAGGGCACGTACAACCGCTCGCCCGTGTCGGGCAGCGGGAAGTTCGGCGGCGTGCTCGCGCTGCAGGACGCATCGCGCCCGTTCCCGGTGCAGGCCGATGTGAAAGCAGGCGACTTGCGCATCGCGATGGTCGGCACCGTCACCGATCCCGCGCATCTCGCCGCTGTCGATCTGCGTCTATGGCTGCAAGGCACGAGCGCTGACCAGCTGTATCAGCTGACGGGCATCACGCTGCCCCAGACGCCGCCATATGCGACGGAAGGCCATCTGATCGGCAACTTCAAGCGGGGCGGCAGCGTGTTCAGGTATGAAAATTTTACAGGCCGAGTCGGCGGCAGCGATGTGAACGGCACGGTCGTCTATACGCAGCGCGAAACACGTCCGCTGCTCCAGGGCACGCTCGTGTCGAACCTGCTCCAGTTCAAGGATCTTGCGCCCGTCATCGGCGCGGACACCAACGCGAGCAAGAAGAAGCGTGGCGAGAAGGCACGCCAGCCTTCGAACAAGGCGCTGCCGACCGAGGAGTTCAAGACCGACCGCTGGAAGGCCATCGATGCCGACGTCAGGTTTACGGGCCGGCGCATCGTCAAGGACCCGGCGCTGCCCATCACCGATCTCGACACGCACGTCGTGATGACGGACGGCGTACTGTCGCTCGAGCCGCTGAAGTTCGGCGTGGCGGGCGGTTCGCTTGCGTCGAACATTCATCTCGACGGCAGCGCGACGCCACTCAAGGGCCGCTTCTCGACGGAAGCGCGCCACCTGAAGCTCAAGCAGCTGCTGCCGACTGTGAAGTCGATGCAAAGCGCGCTCGGTGAAATCAACGGCGACGCGGCATTGTCGGCGACGGGCAATTCGCCGGCGGCGCTCGCGGGCACATCGAATGGCGAAGTGAAGCTGCTTGTCACCGATGGCACGATCAGCCGCCTGCTGATGGAAGCAGCCGGGCTCAATGTTGCGAACGTGGTCTACGAAAAGCTCTTCGGCAACCGCGATGTGCAGATCAATTGCGCAGCCGGCGATTTCGTCGTGACGAACGGCGTGCTCGATTCGCGCGTGTTCGCGCTCGATACGCAGGACGCCGTGATCAATATCGACGGCACGGTGGACATGAAGGACGAGTCGATGGACCTTGGCGTGCATCCGCACACGAAGGGCTTTCGCGTGTTCACGCTGCGCTCGCCGCTGTACGTGAAGGGGACGTTCAAGAACCCGAGCGTGGGCGTGAACGCGGCGGCGCTCGCGCTGCGCGGTGGCGCAATGGTCGGCCTCGGTCTGATCAATCCGTTCGCCGCGCTGATTCCTTTGATTGCGCCGAGCAACATCCATCCTCTGCCATGCCAGCAGCTGATGACGGCGATGCAGGCGCAGCCCCCGACTGCGCCGCCGCCGGGACAGCGCGAAAAGGCGAAGGGCCCCGTATTGCCGCCGGGCACGCCGGGTGCATCGGCCGTCGAGCCATCCGCGCCTGCGACATCCGGATCGAAGAAGTCGTCCGCGTCGTCGAAGAAGCCCGCTGTGCCCGCTAGCGGCGCGTCGCTGCCGGGGCCCGCGCATGCCGCCGACTACAAGGGAAGTTGAACGTGTCGGTTAGCCGTCGACGTAGCAGTGAAACACCATCGGCATATTCGATGCGGCGAAAGCCACTGAGCGCTGTGCAATAGAGCAGCAGTGCAGCACGCGAAAACACCACGGCCGCGAATTTCGCGGCCGTGTTTCATGGGTTCTGCGGATCTAGCGCAGCGAGCGAGGCGTCGCGTCGCCGGCGGCATCCTGGCGCCGCACGCCGCGCCGCGTGCCTGCAGCCGTAGCACGCGTCGCGCCGAATTCCGGCAAGATGCGCGCTCGCGCGCGACTTGCGAACACGAGAAAACCGAAACCGTCGGCCTCGTACCAGTAGCCGCCGTTCTCCAGTCCGTCTAGCGGCTGTTCGAGCGCATTCGCAATGGATTCGATGCAGCGGCGGCGCAACTCGGCGACAGCGGGATAAGGCGGCTGAGCGCCGCGCACACTGCACAACAGGACGTCGAGCCCTGGCAGCACATGTGCGTAGAGCACCGGCTCGTCTTGCGCGCGAGCGCGCGCAATCTTGGTATCGAGTTGACCGAAGGGCTTGAAGTGCCGCAGCACCGCGAGGAACGACTCGTCGCCGTCCACCTTCGCGCGCCTGCGCTTTTTCGGGAAGGACATAAAAACTCGCCTGAAAAAGAATTGCAAGAAACGCAGCGTCCTCATGCGACCACTCCCGGCTTCGCGCGCCGCACGTCGATCTTTTATAGCATACGAAAATGCCGGATACACGGTGATTCGTCTGTCTCACTCCATCGTCCCGTGCGAACCAGGCCGAATCGCGTCGCCGTGCGCTTTCGCATCCCTGTGCATCTGGTCTCAATAATAGACTCACCCACGCGTGACGTGTTTCCGGCACCTTAAAAAAAGACATTTTTGTGTGCGCCAGCCCCTTCTGTGCGCACGTTGAAATATCTTTTGTGCCCGTCGATAATGGCCCGGTCCTAGTCGCGGCGCGGCTTCGGACGCAGCGCACGGCGCTGTGTCGAATCGATGAGCGGCGCGCATGAGTGAAATCATCAATGGCGCATGGTGCGTGTCGGCGTTCCACGCTTCACATGCTGCGATGATGCCTGCGTGCGTTTCATGATTCGTGCCGGTTCTGCATGCCGGGAAATGCGTCGCCGGGCCTGCATGCATGTGCAGTCGCCGTCGGGGCAAGAGCCGTGCTGACAGTTCGATGCGCGAAACGAATCGCTGCTCGTGCGCCACGCTCGCTGCTTTCCGCCGTTCTCGCTGTTTCCGCCGCCATCGCGCGATGCGTAGATGAAACTGTTCACAAAGGGCCTGTTGCTGATCGCATTGCCGAGTGCCGTCGAGCTGGCGCTGCTAGGCGTCGTGTCCGATATGCAGGCACAAACAGCGCAGGCCGTCGAACGCTCGTCGGACAGCAGGCAGATCCTGTATCAGGCTGCATCCCTCGAAAACCCGATGCTGTGGCAAGTGGCTCGCTTGCGCGCGGGCATCGTCGCGGGCGATCCGTCGTTCATGGATCGTCATGCAGCGTGGGGCGATCTCGCCGACCGGCTGACGCGGCTCGAAGAAGCCGTTGCGGACACACCCGAGCAGGCCGCTCGCGTGCGGCAGATGCGCGAAGCCGTCGACAGCTATCGGCAGCAGGCGATGTCCGTTGCGCAATCGCTGCGCACGGGCGCGACGATGAAGCCCTTCGCGACGCTCGAAGGCGGTGCATTGCCCGCGCAAGCCGTGCGCTTTCGTGACGCGCTGCACGCATTCCTCGACGAAGCGACGCGGCTCGAAGCCGAACACAACGCGACGCTCGCGCAAACGCGCACGCGCCAGCATATCGCGCTGGTGTGCGCCGTGCTCGGCTCGATGCTGATCTGGGCCGCGACGGCGTTCGCGTTTGCGCGCGGCATCGGCCGTCGGCTGGATGTGCTCGCGTCGAACGCGCAACGGCTCGGCAGCGGAAAGCCGTTGCCGGCGCCGCTCGCGGGCAACGACGAAATCGCCGCGCTCGATGCCGCGCTGCACCGCACGAGCGCGCTGCTGCGTGCCGCCGATCTGAATCAGGCGGCGCTCCAGGCGTCGCTGCAGACGCGCGCGGCGGAACTGGCGAGCGTCAACGAAACGTTGCGCCAGGAGACGCAGGACAACGAGATGTTCATCTACAGCGTGTCGCACGATCTGCGTTCGCCGCTCGTGAACACGCAGGGTTTCTCGAAAGAACTGCAGGTTTCGTGCGACGAACTGCGCGCGACGATCGTCGACGCCCGTCTGCCCGCCGACGAACACAAACGGCTTGCCGATGTGCTCGACGGCGACGTGCAGGAGTCGCTGCGCTTCGTGCGCTCATCGGTGACGCGCGCGGCCGCGATCATCGATGCGCTGCTGCGCATCGCGCGCGCCGGGCGGCTCGAATATCACTGGCAGCGCGTGAGCGTGGGCCGTGCCGTCGCGCGGGCCGTCGATGCGCTGCAAAAGCGGATCGACGAGCGCGAGGCGGTGGTCGTCGTGCGCGAGTTGCCGGCGGCATGGGGTGATCCCGCCGCGATCGAGCAGGTGTTCAGCCAGTTGATCGGCAACGCGATCAGTTTTCTCGATCCAGCGCGGCCGGGACATATCGAAGTGGGCGCGCTCGATGCGGCCGATCACGTGCATGAAAACAGCACGATCGCGCCGCCTCAAAGAACACGCACGTATTTTGTGCGAGACAATGGCATGGGCATTCCAGCCGCGTATATGTCGAAAGTATTTCGCGCGTTCCAGCGGCTGCATGGCGATGTCGCGCAGGGCGAGGGCGTCGGGCTTGCATTGGTGCGCCGCATCCTCGAGCGGCACGGCGGGCGCGTGTGGGTCGAATCGGCGGAGGGCGCGGGCTCGACATTCTTCGTCACGCTGCCCGATCAGCCGTTGCGGGCCTGATGAATACATGAATGCGCGCAGCGTGGCATCGCTGGATGACGCAGTGCACGAAGCGCAGTGCAAGAAGTCGTAAGCTGAGCAACGCATAATGGCGTGCATCGAGTCGCACTGCATCGAGTCGCACTGCATCGAGTCGCACTGCATCGAGTCGTACTGGTTGGCGCGCAATCGGAGAAGGTCGTGACAAACGCGTGATGCGCAATGCAAGCGCGCCGGAGGGAACGATGTCACACGGGGAAGCGGTCGGTAAGTCGATTGGCATCGTGCTGATCGAAGACGATGACGGACACGCGACGCTCGTCGAGCGCAATCTGCGGCGTGCTGGCATATCAAACGGATTCATGCGCTTTGCGGACGGCCAGGAGGCGCTCGACTATTTCTTCGGCGAGCCGACGCCTGGCGAGCACGCGAGAGGCCTTCCATCGCGCGACGATCTCGCCAATTACGTCGTGCTGCTGGACCTTAAGATGCCTCGCGTGGACGGCTTTGAAGTGCTGCGGCGTCTGAAGGAAACGCCGTCGACGGCGTCGATGCCCGTCATCGTGCTCACGACCACCGACGATCCGCGTGAAATCGAGCGATGTTATGAATTGGGTTGCAACGTCTACATTACGAAGCCGGTCGAATACGATGCGTTCATCGAAGCCGTGCGCCGGCTCGGCTTCTTCCTGCAGGTCGTGAAGCTGCCGCCGGGGCAACGCTACGCGTCTGCATGAATGCACGAAGGGGCACGCAGTGCTCGCTCATCAAAGGGCGGTCCGTGCCGCAAGCAGTCCAATTGACGATTGACCATCTGGCATGACTGAAGACGGATCCACGCCGCTCGCCGCGCACGTGCTCGTCGTCGACGACGACGAGGGCATCTTGCGGCTTGCGCGCAAATCGCTGGAGCGCGCCGGCTGCCGCGTCGAGCTCTGCAATAGCGTCGAAAGCGCGCATCGCGCGATCGCCGCGAACGCGCCCGACCTGATCGTGCTCGACTATCAGCTCGACGGCGCGGAGACGGGGCTCGATTTTTTCAGGCGTCTGCGCCACGAAGGCGTGCGCATTCCCGCGATACTCGTTACCGGTTTCACCGACGAATCGCGCGTGATCGAAGCGCTGCGTTCCGGCGTGTCCGACGTCGTGCCCAAAGCGGGCGACTATCTCGACTATCTGCCCGAAGCCGTCGAACGCGTGTTGTCGCAAGTGCGGCTGCAACGGGCCTCCGCGGAAGCGCTGCTGCTGCGCGAGCGCGAGGCGCACTACCGCACGTTGTCCGAAGCGCTGCCGCATCTCGTGCTCACCTGCAACGCGAATGGCGACTGTGATTTTCTGTCGAAGCAGTGGGTGGACTACACGGGCCTCGACGGCGCGAATGCGCTCGGGCTGGCGTGGCTCGACGCCGTGCATCCCGACGACCGCGAAGACGTGCGCCGCACCTGGCTCAAGACGGTGCGCAGCGAAGCCACCTTTTACCGCCACGAATTGCGCATTCGCCGCCACGACGGCGCGTATCGCTGGTTCGATGCGCGCATTGCCGCCGTGCGCGACGCGAGCGGCACGGTCAGCAAGTGGTTCGGCAGTTGCACGGACATCCATTCGCAGCGCGAAGCCATCGAGGAGCGCGAAAGGTTGCTCGCCTCCGAGCAGGCCGCGCGTCAGGCGGCGGAAGAAGCGAACCGTTCGAAGGATCGTTTTCTTGCGATGCTGTCGCATGAATTGCGCACACCGTTGACGCCTGTGCTCGCGGGCACGCGCATGCTCGAGATGATGCCGGACCTGCCCGAAGCGGTGCGTACGGGCGTCGTGATGATTCGCCGTAACGTCGAACTGGAAGCGCGCCTGATCGACGATCTGCTCGATCTCACGCGCGTGGCGAACGGCAAGCTGCGGCTGTCGCTGGAAACGGTCGATGTGCACGAGGTGATCGACAGCGTGCTCGATCTGTTTCGCAGCGAGATCCAGACCAAGCAGCAGGACGTTCGCGTCAGCAAGACGGCGCAAAATCACTACGTGCTGGCCGATCGCGCGCGCTTGCAGCAGATGCTGTGGAACCTGATCCGCAATGCCGCGAAGTTCACGCCGGACGGTGGGCATATTTTCGTGCGCACGCGCGACGAAAGAATGCATGTGCAGATATCGGTCGAGGATACGGGCGTCGGCATCGAGCCCGAGCAGATCGGCAAGCTCTTCAACGCATTCGAGCAGGGCAGCCAGAACATGTCGCGGCAGTTCGGCGGGCTGGGACTCGGGCTCGCGATCACGAAGGCGCTCACCGATGCGCACGGCGGCACCGTCACCGCGCACAGTCCGGGCGCGCATTGCGGCGCGACGTTCACGATCACGCTGCCGACCGCCGAAGAGCGGCTCGCCGAGCCCGCTGCGCCCGTCGCCGAGAGTGCGCAGCCGGCAGGCGGCCTCACGATTCTGCTGATCGAAGATCACGCCGACACCGCCGAAGTGATGGCGCAACTGATGCGCACGCTGGGGCATGAAGTGACCGTCGTCGGGCGCGTCGCCGACGCGCTCGCCGCGACGCAGAGCGCGCCGTTCGATCTGATCGTCAGCGACGTCGGCTTGCCGGACGGCACGGGCCTCGATTTCATCAAGGCGTTCCGCGAGCGCGACGATGCGCCCGCTGTCGCGCTGACAGGCTTCGGCAGTGACGAAGATATTCGCCAATGCCTCGAAGCGGGCTTCACGTCGCATCTGACGAAGCCTGTCAACTTCTCGCAGCTCGAACAGGTGATCGAAGGCGCGGCGGCAGCGAAAGCGCAGAGAAATGCAGGCGAGGCGAAAGCGGGCTAGGCGCGTGCGTCGAGCGCGCATTCGATAGAAGGCATTCGATAAAAAGCGAAGGGCCTGTTGCGCATCGACGTACGCAACAGGCCCTTCACTTTATGTGGCATTTGCGAGTGGCGCCGAAGCGGTGCCGCCTCGCTCGCACGCGGTCAGCTTCGCGGCGAATTCTTCAGCGAGTCGCGGATCTCGCGCAGCAGCAGCACGTCTTCCGGCGTGGGCGGCGGTGCTTCGGGCGCGGCGGGCGCCGGGGCGCGCAGCTTGTTGATGAACTTGACCATCATGAAGATGATGAAGGCGAGAATCACGAAGTTGATCGCGACCGTGATGAACGAGCCATAGCCGAACGCTGCGACGCCCGCCGTTTGCAGATCCTTGTACGAATCAGGATTGCCCTTGAAGTTGGGCGGTATGTGGCCGAGCAGGACGAACTTGTTCGAGAAGTCGAGGCCGCCCGTCGCAACGCCGACGACAGGCATGATCAGGTCTTTCACGACGGAATTGACGATCGTCGAGAACGCGCCGCCGATGATCACACCGACAGCGAGGTCCATTACGTTGCCCTTGAGGGCAAATTCCTTGAATTCCGCGACTAGGCTCATCGGGCAGTTCTCCTTGAAGTCGATGGCGACATGATAGCCAACGTTCGGCGCAGCGGGGAATCATTTGGGGATTCATCGCGATGCGCCACGGCATGACGCAGGAAGCGATTGTCGTGCCCGTGCAGGACGAATCACGCCGATGGCCGAAGCCATGGCATGTGATGGGCTGTAGCACGCCGCGTGACATGTCGGTTTGACGAGCGCACGGGCAACCGGATGCAAGAATCAGACGCAAGACATGCGCATTGAAGCGCTAACGAAAGAAAGCGCGCAGCAAGAACACGCGATCACAGCGCGCGCGACGAGGCCGCTATATCGGCAGGCCCATCAGACTTCAGCGGCCCGCGCCTGTTCGATATGTGCGGCGAACGTCACGGGATCGGTATTCGTCCCACATAGCAGCACGCCGACGCGCTTGCCTTGCAGTTGCTCGCGCAACGGGCCGAGCAGGGCGGCTGTGGCGGCCGCGCACGCGGGCTCGACGGCAAGCTTCAGCTGCGTGAAGAGGGTGAGCATCGCGGCTCGCAGCGCGTCGTCGGTGACGGTGACGAGGCGGTCGATATGGCGGCGGCACAGCTCGTAGCTGTATTGCTCGGTATGCGGCGCCATCAGCGAATCGGCGATCGAATGCATGTGGCTCATCTTGACCGTGTGATTCGCGGCGAAGCTGCGGTTCATCACGTCGGCGCCTTCCGGTTCGACGCCGTACACATGCACGCGCGGATTGGCGAGCCGCAGCGCCGTCGAGATGCCCGCCGCGAGCCCGCCGCCGCCGATGGGCACGATCACCGCGTCGAGGTCCGGTGTTTGCGTCGCCCATTCGTAGCCGAGCGTCGCGGTGCCGAGCACCGTGCGGTAGCCGTTGAACGGATGCACAAAGTAGCGGCCTTCCTCGGCTTCGACGCGCCGCACGATTTCGAACGCTTCCGTCACGTTCTCCGCGACGACGACTTCCGCGCGATATTTGCGGCACAACGCGATGCGCGCGGGATTCGCCGCATGCATCACGACGACCTTTGCGCTGATGCCCATGCGCATCGCCGCATACGCGACGGCCACGGCATGATTGCCGCCCGACACGCAGGTGACGCCCGCGCTGCGCTGCGCCGGGTCGAGCGCGAGCAGATTCGTGAACGCGCCGCGCGCCTTGAAGCTGCCGCCCGCCTGCAATAGCTCGAACTTGAAGTTGAGCAGCGTGCCTTCGAGCGTCGGGAAATCCATCCGGTCGAACACGGGCGTTCGCACGACCCACGGTGTCAACGCGAAATGCTGCGAGGCGATGTCGTCGAGCGTCGGTATCGGCTCGCCGTCGATCGTGCGGTCGGAGTGCTGCGTGGCAGTGGACATGGCGTGCGTTACTCGTCTGTGGGGGAGGTCCGCGTTCGATGTCTTGTCGTCGGTTGTCGTCGCTTGTTGTTATGCGTTGCTTCCGTCAATGCGCGTGCGCGTCGACCGACATGCTATGGATAAACTTGCTCAGAAAGCGTTCGCACTGCGCGAGCTGGTCGAGCGTGACGAACTCGTTGGCCTTGTGCGCCTGCTGGATGTCGCCCGGCCCGCACACGATGCTCGGAATCCCTGCCCGCGAAAACAGGCCTGCTTCCGTGCCGTAGGCGACCTTGCGTTTGTCCTGATCGGCCGTGAGCGCACGCACGAGTTGCGTGATGGCCGCCTGCTCCGATGCGTCGAGACCGGGCGCCGCGGCGATCTTCGTGATCTCGATCGCGGCCGCTTCGTGCTCGCGCTTCATCTTCGGCAGCAGCGTCTCGCGCGCGTACTGGTCGATGCGCGCGAAGATCGGCTCGGGATCGAGCGTCGGCAGATTGCGGAACTCGAATTCGAAGCTGCATTCGGCGGGCACTGTGTTGATCGCATTGCCGCCCTTGATCGTGCTGGTCTGCGCCGTCGTGAACGGCACGTCGTAGAGTTCGTCGAACGGGCCTTGCTCGCGGAACTGGTCGGCCATGTCGCGGATGAAGCAGATGAGCCGCGCCGCGTATTCGATCGCGTTCAAGCCATTCGGCGTAAGCGACGAGTGCGCCGCCTGGCCGCGCACGCAGCACTGATACGCGTTGATGCCCTTGTGCGCGATGATGGGCCGCATGCTGGTCGGCTCGCCGACGATGCAGCCGTCCGGCTTGACGCCGCGCTTCATCAGGTCGGCGATCATCAGCGGCGCGCCCACGCAGCCCACTTCTTCGTCGAACGAGAAGGCCAGATGGATCGGCTTCGCGAGCTTCGTCTGCTGCATCTGCGGGACTAGCGTCAGCGCCGCGCCGATAAAGCCCTTCATATCGCAGGTACCGCGCCCGTAGAGCTTGTCGCCGCGCACTTCGGGCCGGAACGGATCGCTGTCCCATTGCTGACCGTCGACGGGCACCACGTCCGTGTGACCCGACAGCACGATTCCGCCATTCGTCTCGCCGTCGTGCGCCGGAATCGTCGCGAACAGGTTCGCCCATTTGCCGCTTTCGTCGTGCGTGAGCGTCGCGTCGATGCCGCGCTCGCGCAGCGCGTCGCGCACGGTTTCGATCAGGCCGAGATTCGGATTGCGGCTGACCGTGTCCATCGACACGAGGCGTTCAACCCAGGGAAGCGAAGCAGGAGACGAAGCGTTGGAGGCAACAGCGGAAGAGGAAGACGTTTGTGCGGACAGCGCTTTATCAGCGACCTGTGACATGACCTTGGCTCCAGCTTGTGTGTCATTCGATGATACCCAAAAAGCACTTAATAATCCAAAGCTCGATGCGCCAGGTGCTTGCGGGGCGTGGCTTTGCGCGATGCAGCAATCGTTTGGCGGGCGATGGAAGCGCTTTCGTCCGCGCTTTGGACTTCGACCAGCTTTGACCGTTTTTCGGCGCGTCGACCGTCAGGCCAGCAGCGCGAGCAACGCGCGTTCGTAGACGCAATAGACGGGCGCGACGCTCGAAAGTTCGATGCGTTCGTCGGCCGCGTGAATGCCCTCGCAGCGCACGCCGAAACCGCACAACGCGGGCACGCCCAGCGACGCCAGATAGTTGCCGATGTTCGACGGCCCCGCGACGGCGCATGGCAGTTCCACGCCGAGCTCGTCTCGTGCCGCACGATATAGCGCCATGACGATCGGATGCGATGCGTCCACGCGATACGCGGGCCAGCCCGCGATCCACTCGATCGTCGTCGCGAGCGACGCGTCGTAGCCCGCATCGTGAGTGCGGACGATCTCAGCAATACAGCGTTGTGCTTCGCGTTGATCGAAGCGCGGCGTGAGCCTGCAATCGACGCTCAGTTCGCAACGGTCGGGCACGTTCGTGAACGTGCCGTCGCCCGTGCGGATGCCTGTCACCGTGAGTTGCGCGGGGCGCTCGAAAGTATGATCGGTGGGCAGCTTTGCGTCGTTCAACGCGGCGGCGAGATGGGCGCCGCGTATCGCCGCGTTGAGGCCGCGCGCGCTGCTGCCGCCCGAATGCGCAGCGATGCCGCGCACGACGAGCCGTGCACGGATGAAGCCGCGCGCGCCCACGACGATGCGATCGATGCCCGGATAGCCGATGAACACGCCGTCGGGCCGGGGCGCGTCGGCGGCATCGAAGAAGGCGCGCGCGCCACCGAAACGGCCCGTGTGCTCGTCGAGATCGAAGAGCACGCCGAGCGTGCCGGCGAATTCATCGGTGCGCCGTGCGAGCGCGGCGGCCAGATGCGCGTAGATCGCTACCGCGGCCTTGCTGTCCGCGCTGCCGCGGCCGTGCAGCCAGCCGTCCGCGATCTGCGCGCTGAGGGGCGGGTACGTCCACGCGGATTCGTCGCCGAAGCTCGCGGTGTCGAGCGTCGCGTTCAGCAGATAGTACGGACGTCGCTGCGCGTTCGCCGTGCCTTGTATCTCGACGTAAAGCCCGAGCGGATCGCCGTCGTCACCGGTGAGCCGCCGCGTGGCGACCTGATGCGTGCTACACCATGCTTCTAGACAGGCGAGCACGGACGCGCACGCATCGATTCCGCCACGGCTCGGGATGCGCACGAGCGCCGTCAGCAGATCGACGATCGATGCCGTGTCGCTCGTGGCCGTCATGCGACGCGTCCGCTCAGGACGCGACGCGCTGATCCGCCGCGCCCTTCGCCGGCGCGCCGAGCGCGCGCAGCGTTTCCTTGACCGTCGCGACGCGCACCGAGAAGTCCGGGCTGCGCGTCTCGATGCGCAGCTTGTCCTGGCCCGCGAGCTTGATGTGCTTGTGTTTCTGGACCATCTCGATGATCCGCATCGCGTCGATGGGCGGATTCGGAACGAACTGCAAGCCAATGACCGCTTCGCCCGCATCGATCTTCGAAATGCCGAGCGGCTTCGCCGCGAGACGCAGGCGGTGCGTTTCGACGAGCGCATGCGCTTGCGGCGGCATCTTGCCGAAGCGGTCGATCAGCTCTTCCTGAATGCCGTCGATCGAATCGCTGTGCTCGCAGTTCGCGAGGCGCTTGTACAGCGACAGGCGCTCCTGCACGTCGCCGCAATAGTCGGCGGGCAGGATGGCGGGCGCGTGCAGGTTGATTTCCGTCGTCGCGGCCAAAGGCGATGTGAGGTCCGGCTCCTTGCCGTTCTTTAGCGCCTTGACGGCGTCGTTCAGCATGTCGGTGTAGAGCTGGAAGCCGATCTCGTGAATTTCTCCCGACTGCTTGTCGCCGAGCACTTCGCCCGTGCCGCGAATCTCGAGGTCGTGCATCGCGAGGTAGAAGCCCGCGCCCAGTTCTTCCATCTGCTGGATCGCTTCGAGCCGCCGTTGCGCCTGCTTCGTCAAACCCTGCGGATCGTGCACGAGGAGATACGAATAGGCCTGGTGATGCGAACGGCCGACGCGTCCGCGCAACTGATGCAACTGCGCGAGCCCGAACTTGTCCGATCGATGGATCAGGATCGTGTTCGCGCTCGGCACGTCGATGCCCGTTTCGATGATCGTCGTGCACAGCAGCACGTTCGCGCGCTGTGCAACGAAATCGCGCATCACGCGTTCGAGCTCGCGCTCGTGCATCTGGCCGTGCGCGACGGCAATGCGCGCTTCGGGCACGAGCGCTTCGAGCATCTGCCGGCGGTTCTCGATGGTTTCGACTTCGTTGTGCAGGAAGTACACCTGGCCGCCGCGCTTCAGTTCGCGCAGCATCGCTTCGCGGATCACGCCGTCTTCTTCGCGGCGCACGAAGGTCTTGATCGCGAGCCGCTTTTGCGGCGCCGTCGCGATCACGGAGAAATCGCGCAGCCCTTCGAGCGCCATGCCGAGCGTGCGCGGGATCGGCGTCGCGGTGAGCGTCAGCACGTCGACTTCGGCGCGCAGCGCTTTCAGCGCTTCCTTCTGGCGCACGCCGAAGCGGTGCTCTTCGTCGATGATCACGAGCCCGAGCCGCTTGAACTGCACATCCGATGACAGCAGCTTGTGCGTGCCGATCACGATGTCGACGCTGCCTTCGTTGATCTGCTGAATGGCCGTGCTGACTTCCTTGCCCGTCTTGAAGCGCGACAGCTCGGCGATGCGCACGGGCCAGTCGGAGAAGCGATCGGTGAAGGTCTGCGTGTGCTGCTCGGCGAGCAGCGTCGTGGGCGAGAGCAGCGCGACCTGCTTGCCGCCCATCACCGCGATGAAGGCCGCGCGCAACGCGACTTCTGTCTTGCCGAAGCCGACGTCGCCGCACACGAGGCGATCCATCGGCTTGCCGCTCGTCATGTCGCCGATCACGGCGGCGATCGCGGCCGCCTGGTCGGGCGTTTCCTCGAAGCCGAAGGTCTCCGCGAACTTCACGTAGTCGCGCGGATCGAGCTTGAACGCGTGGCCTTCGCGTGCCGCGCGGCGGGCGTACAGGTTCAGCAGCTCGGCGGCCGTGTCGCGGATCTGCTGCGCGGCCTTGCGCTTCGCCTTTTCCCACTGGCCCGAGCCGAGCGCGTGCAGCGGCGCGCTTTCGGGATCGGCGCCGCTATAGCGCGAGATCACGTGCAGTTGCGCGACGGGCACGTAGAGCTTGCTGTCGCCCTGGTATTCGAGGTGCAGGAACTCGGTTTCGCCTTCGCCGAGATCCATCGTCACGAGGCCCATGTAGCGGCCGATGCCGTGCTGCGAATGCACGACCGGGTCGCCGACCTTCAGCTCCGACAGGTCGCGCACCATCGAATCGACGTTGCTCGCCTGTTCCTGGCGGCGGCGTCCCGCACGGCGCGCGAGCGGCCCGTAGAGTTCCGTTTCCGTGATGATCGCCGCGCCTTCGCCGGGAATCGCGAAGCCGCTCGCTAGCGGCGCGACGCCGAGCGTGAAGCGCGCGTCGGCGGTCAGCCAGTCTTCGTAGCTGTCGACGGAAGCGGGGCGCAGTTCGTTTTCCGCGAGCAGTTGCGCGATCGTCTCGCGGCGGCCCGCCGATTCGGCTGCGAACAGCACGCGGTTCGGCGTCGTGTCGAGATACGCGCGCAGCCCCGACACGGGGTCTTCGGCGTGACGGTCGATCGCCAGATTCGGCAGCGGAACGGCCCAGCCGCCGCCCGCGTTGCCGGGCAGCGCGAGGCGCGCGAAAGGCTTCGCGAACGCAAAGAAATCTTCGTCCGACAGAAAGAGCCGCTGCGGTTCGAGAATCGGCCGGTCGCGGTCATGCGACAGGAAGCTGTAGCGCTGCTTCGTATCGGCCGTGAAGCGCCGTATCGCGGTGTCGAGGTCGCCGACGAACGCGAGCTGCGCGCCTTCGGGCAAGTAGTGAAAGAGCGTCGCCGTCTCTTCGAAGAACAGCGGCAGATAGTATTCGATGCCCGCCGACGGCACGCCGTTGCCGATGTCCTTGTAGATCGACGCGCGGCTCGGATCGCCTTCGAACACTTCGCGCCAGCGGCTGCGAAATGCGGTGCGCGCGGCTTCGTCGAACGGAAACTCGCGGCCGGGCAACAGGCGCACGTCCTTCACGGGATACAGGCTGCGCTGCGAGTCGGGATCGAACGCACGGATCGAGTCGACCTGATCGTCGAACAGGTCGATCCGGTACGGCAGCGGCGAGCCCATCGGGAACAGGTCGATCAGCGAGCCGCGCACGCAGTATTCGCCCGGCCGCACGACCTGGCTCACGTGCTCGTAGCCGGCGAGCGTCAGTTGCGCCTTGAGCTTCGCTTCGTCGAGCCGCTCGCCCTGCGAGAACGAAAACGTGTACGCGGCCATGAACGACGCGGGCGGCATCCGGTAGAGCGCGGTCGTCGCGGGGACGAGCAGGATGTCGCAACGGCCTTCGCCGAGATCGTGCAGCGTCGCGAGGCGCTCGGACACGAGATCCTGGTGCGGTGAAAACGAGTCGTAAGGCAGCGTTTCCCAGTCGGGCAGCAGACGAACGCGCGCATTCGGCGCAAAGAACGCGAGTTCCTGCGACAGCCGCTGCGCATCGACGGCGCTCGCGCAGACGACGGCGAGCAGCGGCATCTGCTGTCGATAGGCGAGGTGATAGCGGGCGATCAGCAGCGCATCGGACGAGCCGTGCGTGCCGTCGAAAACGAAACGCTGGCCGGCCTTGACCAGCGCGACGGGCGGTTCATTGAAGGACTGCGTGGATGCGGCGATGTCGGGCATAAAAGGGAAACGGCCTTTGGGGTGACGCGAAGGGTGACGCAAATGAGCAACCTGTCGATTACCAGCGTGAGACCATCGGCTCGCGACGCGCCCGGCCAATGGACTGCGCCAGCGGACGCCTCGAAGGTGTGTCGCTGGCGGAACACGAGCGGCAAGTTTACGCGTGTCGGGGCATGCGTGCCGAGGACCTATTATAAAATCCGTCCTTCACTTTGAACTGCGCCGCGTCTTTTCCGTGACTTCCCGCCTGTTTGCCCTGATTCCGTGCGCCGGCACCGGCAGCCGTTCCGGCGCGCCGATGCCCAAGCAATATCGAACCGTCGCGGGTCGCGACATGATGTATTACTCGCTCGCCGCGTTCGACGCTTGCAGCGAGTTTGCGCAGACGCTCGTCGTCCTCGCGCCCGACGACCAGCATTTCGACGCGCGCCGCTTCGCGGGGCTGCGCTTTGCCGTGCAGCGTTGCGGCGGGGCATCGCGGCAGGCGTCCGTGCTCAATGGGCTGCATGCGCTCGCCCAGTTCGGCGCGCGCGATGACGACTGGGTGCTCGTGCACGACGCCGCGCGTCCCGGCATCACGCCCGCGCTGATCCGTGCGCTCGTGAGCGTGCTGAAGGACGACGCCGTGGGCGGCATCATGGCGCTGCCCGTCGCGGATACGCTCAAGCGCGTGGCGCGCGGCACCGACCATCGCATCGATCACACCGAGCCGCGCGACGGCCTGTGGCAGGCGCAGACGCCCCAGATGTTTCGCATCGGCATGCTGCGCGAGGCGATCCTGCGCGCGCAAAGCGACGGCCACGACCTCACCGACGAAGCGAGCGCAATCGAATGGTCCGGCCATGCGCCTAAACTGGTTCAGGGCAGCTTGCGCAATTTCAAGGTCACGTATCCGGAAGACTTCGATCTGGCCGAGGCGATTCTCGGCCGCGGCACCGCGGGTTGAGCGGCGCGCGCCGTCGCACAATCGGAGCTTCATCGCAGTAACGCTTTCACGACATCACGGAACTTCACGCATATGGATTTGAGAATCGGACAAGGCTACGACGTTCACGCACTGGTGCCGGGACGGCCGCTCATCATCGGCGGCGTGACGATTCCGTACGAGCGTGGGCTGCTCGGTCACTCGGATGCGGACGTGCTGCTGCACGCGATCACCGATGCGCTCTTCGGCGCCGCCGCGCTCGGCGATATTGGCCGTCACTTTCCCGATACCGCGACCGAGTTCAAAGGCGCTAACAGCCGCGTGCTGCTGCGCGAGTGCGCGGCACGCATTGCGAAGGCGGGCTTCGCGATCCAGAACGTCGACAGCACGGTGATCGCGCAGGCACCGAAGCTCGCGCCGCATATCGACGGGATGCGTGCGAATATCGCGGAAGACCTGAGCCTGCCCATCGAGCGCGTCAACGTGAAGGCGAAGACCAACGAGAAGCTCGGCTATCTCGGTCGAGGCGAGGGGATCGAAGCGCAAGCCGCTGTTCTGCTGCTGCGCGGCTGAGTCTGGGCTCATCGCGCGTACGTCGAAAAGCCATGTGTCGCAGCCGTACGTAGAAACTCAAAACGCCACGCATCGCGTGGCGTTTTTTCATACGCAAGCGCTTACGGCTTGCTCGCCCTTACTTGCCTTCGGCGACGATCACTTGCGCAGCCGCGTTGATCACCGACGCGATACGGCCGACGTCGCGCAGTTGCGTCGAGCTCATGCCTTCGTTGACCAGCGTATCGAAGTGCGACTTCACGCAGAAATGGCACTTGCCGATGATCGACGCGGCGAGCGCGTACATCTCAAAGCGGCGCTTGTCGACGCCGCCGTGCGACGCGTAAGCGTTCATCCGCAAGCCAGCCGGCTGCGATTTGAGATCGGCGTTGCCTGTCATCTCGACGTACGGATACCAGACGTTGTTCATGCCCATCAGCGCGGCAGCCGTCAGCGCGCCGTTGACTTCTTCCGGCGACAGCACGCCCGCTTCGCGAATCGCGGCGATGATCTTCGGGCTCTTCGCAGCGAACGCGGCGGCCAGCGCGACGCCAACGGCATCGTTGCCTTCCAGCGACGAGCGCGCAATCGTGCCATCGAGATTCAGGCGAATGTCTTTAGCGTAGTCGGGAATATATCCCTTAATCGCCGCGATGAATTCCATTGATATCTCCTATCATTTTGCCGATAAAAAAGCCCGCTGGCCTTTTCAAGCTTAGCGGGCTTTCGACTGCACGTACTTACAGCGTCGCGCCGCCGACTGCGCGGTTGCACGGGCACAGTTCGTCCGTCTGCAGACCGTCCAGAATACGCAGGACTTCTTCCGGATTACGGCCGACGTTCAGGTTGTTCACCGAAACGTGCTGGATCGTGTTGTCCGGATCGACGATGAACGTCGCGCGCAGTGCAACGCCTGCTTCCTTGTCGCGCACGCCGAGCTGGTCGATCAGTTCGCCCTTCACGTCGCCGAACGCGTAGTGGTTCAGCTTGTTCAGGTCCTTGTGCTCACGGCGCCATGCGAGCTTGACGAATTCGTTGTCGACGCTGCCGCCCAGCAGAACGGCGTCGCGTTCTTCGAAGTCCTTCTGCAGCTTGCCGAACTCGACGATTTCCGTCGGGCAAACGAACGTGAAGTCCTTCGGGTAGAAATAGATGATCTTCCACTTGCCGGGGAACGACGATTCGGTGATTTCTTCGAACGCCGACACGCCGTTTTCTTCGTGGTTATTGAAACCCGGCTTTGCAGCGGTGACGGTGAAAGCTTCGAGTTTATCGCCGACAGTTTTCATGCGCTTGCTCCTTGTGAATTGGCAAATGAGATTCGAAAAACAACCCGCTCAAACTACCTGCTGGCTGTAACGAACGCGTTACACAGCCTAAACTATAACTCTATTAGACGATGGAATCAATAGTTTTTATCTAATGATTCGGATAGATTTTCTCGAAGACGCCGATAGCCCATATTGGAACGAGCGTTTTGCACCGAGTTCGGGAACAGGTTTTGCCCAAAAAAGCGGCAGCGGAAAACGGCCCCTGAGCGCCGTCCGACTGCCGCCTTCCGGCCGCGACGTGCCCGAAGCGTGTCAGACGCTCTTGGCGAGCGGAAACTCGATCGTCACTTCGAGGCCAGGCAGTGGCGTACGGTTGCGCAGCCGCAATGCGCCACGATACCGGCCCACGAGACGCTGCACGATCGCCATGCCGAGACCTGTGCCATTGGCCTGCGTCCGCGCCGAATTCACGCGATAGAAGGGCCGCGTGACGAGCGCGAGCTGGTCCTCGGGAATGCCCGGGCCTTCGTCGACGACCGACAGTTCGACCCGGGAATGCGAGACCCGAGTCTCGAGAATCACGCGCGGAATGCCGTCGTCCTCGGAAAGGCCGTATTTGCGGGCGTTCTCGATCAGATTGCCGACGACTCGCCGGATGTCCGTCTCGTCCGCCTCGATCACAGCTGAAGGAGCAAGCCGCGTGACCAGCCGCATGCCGTCTTCGCTCGACATGCGTGCGGCCAGTTCTCCCGCGATTACGGAAAGATCGACCGGTTCCGTATTTCTCTGAACAGGACGCGCGTAATCGAGGAAGCGTCCGATGATCATGTCCATCTGCTCGATGTCGTCGATCATCGCGTCCTTGGTCGCCTGGTCCGAAGGGCTCATTTCGGTTTCCAGACGCAGACGAGCAAGCGGCGTGCGCAGGTCGTGCGAAATGCCGGCGAGCATCAGCGCGCGGTCGGCTTCGAGCTGCTCCAGGTCCTGCACCATCTGGTTGAAGCTTCGGTTCGTTTCCGCGGCGACGCCCATGCCGCGCTCAGGCAGCTTCTCGGGCGCCTGGCCCGAGCCGACTTTGCGCGCGGCCAGCGCCAGCCGAGCGAACGGCCTGTTCACCAGGCTCGTGATGAACGCCGCGCCGAACAGCGATAGCGCGAGCGCGAAGATACCCCAGCCGGCCCATTGCAGGCCCGTCACGTTATCCAGTTGATCGCGGTCGAGCGCGACCCAGTAATCGTCGTCGTCGATCTTGAAGCTGATCCATACGCCGGGAATGTCGTTGACGGACTGCGCGATGATCGTGTCGTCGCCGAGCCGCCCGCGTATGTCATGCTCGATCAGCCGATTGAGCGATTCGTCGGGCTGGAGCTTGTACTTGTCCGTGGTTTCGCGTGGATACACGCGCACGCCTTCATTGCTTTCCAGGTCTTGCAGCAGCGCGCGCCGCAAATCGGGATCGGAATAGAGAAGCGCGGTGCGCGTGAGCTTCACGATCGCGACGAGCTGCAGCGCCACGCGTTGTGCGCGTGGCTCGCGCTCGATCACGCGAAAGCTCTGAAACCATGCGGCGAGACTCACCGCGATCAGCAGCGCGATCAGCAGGAACGTACGCCAGAAAAGGCCGCCGAACGCGAGCGTCAGGAGGCGCCGGTCGATCCGCATGCGACCTTCTTGTCGACGAGGAGGAGGAACTGCAACGGCAGGCTTAGGCTGCGCCGTCGGGGATGAAGACATAGCCCAGACCCCAGACTGTCTGGATGAAACGCGGGCTGCCCGGATCGGGCTCGATCAGCTTGCGCAGACGCGAGATCTGCACGTCGAGGCTGCGGTCGAACACTTCGTACTCGCGGCCGCGCGCCAGCTCCATCAGCTTTTCACGCGACAGCGGCTGACGCGGATGGCGCGCGAACACCTTGAGCACCGAGAATTCGCCCGTGGTCAGCGGGATTTCCTGGCCGGCCTTGGTGAGCGTGCGTGTCGCAAGGTTCAGTGCGAACTCGCCGAACTCGAACACTTCCGATGTCTCGGACGGCGCGCCCGGCAACTCGGACGGCGACTGGCGGCGCAGCACCGCGTGGATGCGCGCGACGAGTTCACGCGGATTGAATGGCTTCGGCAGATAATCGTCGGCGCCCATTTCCAGGCCGACGATGCGATCGACATCTTCACCCTTGGCGGTGAGCATGATGATCGGCGTGCGATCATTGCTGCCGCGCAGGCGGCGGCAGATCGAGAGACCGTCTTCGCCCGGCAGCATCAGGTCGAGCACCAGCAGATCGAAACGTTCGCGCACCCACAGCTTGTTCATCGAGGGTGCGTTCTCAGCAACATAAACGTTAAAACCCTGCTCGCCGAGATAACGGCGCAGCAGGTCACGCAGACGCGGGTCGTCGTCGACGACGAGGATTTTCGAAGGGTTTTTGGTTTCCATGGTCGGCATCTTAGCGCGATTAGAATAGGGAGCGAGTTTGCACCAATTGTCACGTAACAGTCAGTTACAAAATTTACCGGGCCCGTGGCACGACGTAAAGCCTTGGCGCTTACACTCCTTTACTGTTTGCGCCAGTTCGGTAGATACTTCACTCGAATAAGGCTCTTGCGCCCGGTTTTCAAGCCGGAGTCATTACACGTATCTGAGGTTGCCGGTTGCCGCGCCACGAAGGGAACAAGATGAAGGGAGGGGTCTGGCCGAACATGCGCCTGAGCGTGATTGCAGTGGCAGTTGCGATCGTGTTCGTGAGCGCTGCGGGTCCCATCTCTGCCCATGCCGAATCTTCGACGGAACGTACAATCGAGTCGCGCCCAGTCCAGCGTCCGCATATGCGCACCGCGCGTCAACCGCGCAATCCCAACGCCGATCGTCCCGCATCCGATGCCATCGTCCGCGCCACCGCCGTGCCGCCCGATCTCGATCAACGCCGGCGTGACGGACATATGACGCCGGAAGAAAGGCGTCTGCTGCGGCAGCATATCGAAGACGCCGTACGCGAACTGTACAAGCGCTGACAGGTTTTTTGCCTTGCGCGTGCTGCGCAATCGTATGCGTTCTCGCGCGGCGGCTTCGCTTTTGGCGAAGCACACGCGATACCTCTCGTGAGGCGTGGATGAAACGACGCGAGTTTCTTTCGATGGCGGCTGCAACGGGCGCTGTGCTGTCGATGCCCCGCGCGTTCAGTGCGTCTGTCCCCACGAGCGGCGTAGTGCCGCAACCGTATGCATGCGCAACGGCTGCCGGCCATCGCGGCAAGCTGCTCATCCTGATTGAACTGAAGGGCGGAAACGACGGATTGAATACCGTCGTGCCGTTTGCCGATCCCGCTTATTACGCGCTGCGCAGACACATCGCCATCCCGCGCGATCGGGCGATCGCGCTCGACGAGCGCATGGCGCTGCATCCGTCGTTGCGTCCTCTGTTGCCGTTGTGGCGTGGCGGGCAGCTGGCCGTCGTGCAAGGCGTCGGCTGCGCGCAGGCGAATCCGTCGCATTTCCGGTCGATGGAAATCTGGGACACGGGCTCGCGCGCTGATGTGTATCGGCGCGATGGCTGGCTGGCTCGCGCATTCGCGCAGTGGCGGGTGCCGCAGGTTAGCGCTTTGGCTGCGACGTTCGGTCGCGTCGAGGCGGGGCCGTTTGCAGGTTTATCGTTTGCTCACGCATCGCGCGACTCCTGGGCGCACGTCCTTAACCCAGACGACGCGCGTTGCTTCAATCGAAGCAACGTGAATCTGGCCGATGATGATCGCGTGACGGGCGACGCCTTCGATGCCTCGATTGCTCCGCCAACGCGCCCGGCGACGTTTCCCGATTCGATTGACGCCGCGTTGCGCACCGCGCGCGATAGCGCGCAACCGGGTTCATACGGCGCGATCCGCGTGACGCTCGATGGTTTCGACACGCACGCCAACCAGCCCGGGCGCCATGCTGCGCTGCTCGAAGAGCTCGCGCAGGGTTGCGCGACGCTTCACGCGGAACTCGCGCGGCACGGCCGTTGGAACGACACGCTGATCATCACGTACTCGGAGTTCGGCCGGTCCGCGCGCGAGAACATGGTGCGCGGCACCGAACACGGTGGCGCTGCCGCGCACTTCATGATGGGCGGACGGGTGAGGGGAGGCATGTACGGACAGCCTCCCGATCTCGCGCGACTCGACGGCACCGGGCAACTGCCTGTCGCGATCGACTTCAGACGGTTGTACGCAACCGTGCTCGGCCCGTTCTGGGCGCTGGACGCAAGAGGCATCTTGCAGGACGACGTGAAACCGCTGCCGTTGCTGCGTGCCTGACGCGCGTCGACGTCAATGCTTGCGTGCCGCTCGCCACGCAACCCACAGCTTGCGGATCGGCGTGAGCGCAATGCGTTGATGCAGGACGTGATAACCGTCGCGCTCGATTTCTTCGAGCAGCGCCAGCGCCAACGCCGCCAACGCGCGCAGCGTGCTCTGCGAATGACGCTCGCCCGCGGGCAGACCGTCGAGCGCCTGGCGAATCGCATCGCGGGCGCGCGTCGTCTGAAAGCGCATCAGCTCCGTGAACGCGTCCGTGTATTTGCGGTTGATCAGATCAGCAGCTGTCACGTTGTAGCGCTGCATTTCGTCGATGGGGATGTAGATGCGTCCGTGGCGCGCGTCGTTGCCGAGTTCCACGACGATCTGCGCGAGCATCAACGCCTCGCCGAGCGGCGCGGCCCACGATGACGCCTGCGACGGATCGCGCGCCGTCGCGCGCGCAACCACCGACGCGAACGTGCCGCCGACGCCAGCCATATACCGGCGCAGATTCGGGTAATCGAGGTAGCGGGCCTGGTCCAGATCCATCTCGAAGCCGGCGATCATCGCTTGCAGCGCCGGGTACTCGGCCTGTACGTCGGGCCAATGCGCAGCGAGCGCTTGCGACACGGGATGTGTCGGCTCGCCGGACGCTAGCGCGGCCGCCTCCTTCTGCCACCAGGCGAGTTTCGTGCGACCCACGGCGGGGTCGGTGGTTTCCTTTACGGTTTCTTCGAACTCGCGACGCAGCGCAAACAGCGCCGTAAGCAGCGGTTGCCGCGCGACGGGCGCCTGGCGCAGCGCGTAGTAAGTGCTCGAACCGGGAGGCGCTGCTTTTTGCAGGCAATATTCGTCGAAATTCACTGGATTCGCTTGGGGAATGCGGACGCACACGGTTGTGCGCAAAAGACCGAAAATTGTAGCATCGACGGTATTCGACAGATGAAGACAAGCGCAGATCAATCGGTTAGAATCTCGCGCTTACGCTTTCGGGCACGCATTTTCAATGCAAACGTTCGCGGCTCGGCGGGCCGGTTCCGGCACGTTCAGAGTCCTCCGCGCGGATGACGTTGCGGTGAAAAAACGCAACGTTCGGCCGCTGGCGAAATATCGGGTGCCGCAGGTTTGCGGCAACACCCGGCTGCGAGGATGGCGAAATTGGTAGACGCACCAGGTTTAGGTCCTGACGCCCGCAAGGGTGTAGGGGTTCGAGTCCCCTTCCTCGCACCACTTGTTTCTACGCTGCACCATGTAGAAAACCCCGCTTGTCGCTGACCAGCGGGGTTTTTCGTTTTTGCGCCGCGCTGCATGCCGCGCGCATTTCGCCGCAAGACCGCGCGCGACGCTCACCGTGCACAACCACACTTCGCACTGGAAATCGACGCGCACAAAAAACCCCGCACGAGAGCGGGGCATCGGACATCACACTGACGCTTCGCCGCTGCTTAGTGGCAGCGCTTCTCCCAGTGGTGATGCACGTGTACCTTGTGGCACACGGGATGATGGTCATACGCGAATGCCGACGACATGCCGGCGAAACCAGCGGCTGCAGCGATCAGCGCCAGAACAACCTTCTTCATTTTTCGATCCTCGAAGTCAGAGAAAAAGCGAGCCGTCATCGTAGCAAGCCAGCATTACGATTTCCTTCAACACCGGTGCTATGCAACGCGTTTCGCACTTCATTTGCAGGGCGATTCGTCGCAGGTCTTGGCATCCGGTTGCGGGTGCAACGAGATACTCCCGTGCTGATCTGATGCGCGTGATCCGTGATATGGCTGGCGCATAAGAAAGGCGGGGGGCGTAAGCGGCAATATGCTGATAGCACACTGTGCATCCTGTGAATCCGACCGGCTTCGTCATGCACGCCGCAGTCCATCATCCATCGCGCACTGCCCGATACATATTGGATGATGCACGCGCATACGACTGCGCGACTCGCCGTTGCCGTTTGCAAGTGCACCTCGAAAACAAACATTGCTATTCGGGCGCGGCTGCACGAGATGGTCTCGCATCACGACTTCAAGTGCGCTACGGTACGCGCGTCGTTGCAAAATCCGGCTGCGCCGGATCGACAAGATCGATCCGTTCTGGCGTTTCAGAATCGACTCATGTCTCGCGCGCACGAAGGCAAAGCCATCCCGCGCATAGGCTGGCCGATGGCTTGTGAATGAGTGTTTAAGGAATTACGAAACGGCGGAGTCGACGGCGCAACCAACGCACCGTCGATCGAATGGCTCGAACCCCGTAGTCTGACCTGAGTGCTTCGTCAGGCTGCTATTCGGCGTTTCGCGCGATCGCGCTTTCGATCACTTTGTCGAGCGCCTCGCTAAGCGCGATCTTTTGGCGATCGTCGAGGCAGTCGAACAGATCGGTGTTCCACTTGCGTGCGATGGGCATGATCTTGCGATACAGGGCGCGGCCTTCCGTCGTCAACGAGACGAGCACGACACGGCCATCCTGCGCGCTCGCTTCGCGTTGTACGAGTCCTTGTCTGATCAACGCTTCGGCTGCGCGGCTCGCCTGACTCTTGTCGAGGTTCGCGTGGCGCGCGAGGTCCATGATCGAGAACGGCCCGAACGATCCGACCGACGCAATCACGCGCGCTTCGGGCAGCGTCACGTCCAGCTTGGCCATATACCGTTCGCTGATGCCCCGCTCGGAAAGTTTATTCAGCACGTGCAGACGATACGTCAGAAACTGTTCGAGTCCGGCTTTATCGGAGGCCTTCATGGTCTTCCTGTTGTGAGTGGATGCAGTCCCGCGATGTGATTGTTGCTGCATCCGCTCGCGCGGTCAACGCGGGCCATACCTTAGTCGCGTCATCTGCTCGGCTTCGTTCGCGAGAAGGGTGGCCGCATCGCGGATCGCCACTTCGAGCGTAATGGGACCGGGAGCCGGTGAAAAGCATCCGCTGAAGTGCTCGGCGAGTTTCGGCAATGCGGCGGGGTCGACGGCACCCGATAGCAGCGTGGCCGGCACGCCCGCCGCGCGCGCATGGCGGCAGGCGATGAAAGGCGCCTTGCCATGCAGCGTCTGCACGTCCGAGCGGCCTTCGCCCGTGATGAGCCAGTTGGCGCCTTCGAGCGCCGCATCGAGACCGATCTCGCGCGCAACGACTTCCGCGCCTGGCTCAAATTCGGCGCCCAGCATATGCAGCGCGAAGCCGAGCCCACCTGCAGCGCCCGCGCCAGGCTCGTTGCGCGCGACACGATTCATCGCAGGTTCGACGAGGTCGGCGAAGCGGGCGAGGGCGGCGTCGATGATCCCAACCTGCTCCGGCGTCACGCCTTTCTGCGGACCAAAGATTGCCGTCGCGCCATGGTCGCCCGTCAGCGGATTGTCGACGTCCGACATGCCGATGAACGTCGTTTCTCGCAGACGTGCATCGAGCCCGGATGCGTCCACGCGCGTCAGTTGCGCGACCTGTTCGGGCGTCGGGTCGAGCTCATGTCCTTGCGCGTCGAACAGCTTGAGCCCGAGGCCGACGAGCAGACCCGCGCCGCCGTCGTTCGTGCTGCTGCCGCCCAGCGCGACGAAAAAGCGCCGCACGCCCGCGTCGAGCAGCGAGCGAATCGCTTCGCCCATGCCGCGCGTGCTGCGCGTTTCGACGGGGACGCCCATGCCGACAGGATCCGTAATGCCGACGATCTCTGCCGTTTCGATGATCGCGCTGCCATCTGCGAGCAGCCCCGTTGCGGCTTCACGCGACGGGCCAGCCGCGCCGCGCACCGTGAGCATGCGGCGCTCGCCGCCGCGCGTGAGCATGGCGTCGAGCGTGCCTTCGCCACCGTCCGCCATCGCGCAGACACGGATGGTCGCATCAGCTCTCGCGCGCAGGATGCCCGTCGCAATTGACTGCGCGACCTGCTCGGCGGACAACGAGCCTTTGAATGAGTCGGGTGCAATGACGACGATGGGCGCGGGCGGCGTATTCGGCATGATGTCTCTGTTGAATTGGAATGGAAGCCATCGACGCGATCACGCGATGCGATGTGGAGCGGCCGGAACGCCTCTGCGCGCGCAGCAGCGTATCAGGTTGTGGAGAAGCTTATCAGCATGCGGTGCGCGACTGAATATACCGGAAGGTATAGGCAGAATTGACTTTGCTTCACGGATTGCGGCGCGCGTCGGGAGGAGGCCAAAGCACTTGCGGCGACCTGTGCGACAGGTCAGATCAGAGTGCGGGAGTCGCTCGGAATCCGCGAAACAGCGAATCGCGGCTAGCCGCGCAAATAGTTTGCTAGAATATTTGGCTCTCTGACCCAAACTGTGCTGCCGGCGGCCTCGCAGCCCGCGGCGAGAGGCACGCGATCGATGTCACACGTGAGTGAGCGAAGCGACGCGGCGACCCTGCGCTAAAGCGAATGCAAAACGCAGTGTCGGGCGCAAGACGCAAAGCGGACATCGAAAGGCGGCGCAGACAAGATAACTGATTCGCTCGAATAATTTTAGGACGATTGAAGCCATGGCTAACGTTGTTGAAAACCTCGGCAAGCTCGAACGCCGCGTGACGATTTCCCTGCCGAAGGACACCGTGCAGAAGGAAGTGGACGCGCGTATCCGTCAACTCGCGAAGAACGTGCGCATGCCGGGTTTCCGCCCGGGCAAGGTGCCGCTCAAGATGGTGACGCAGCAGTATGCGGGTCAGGTGGAAGCCGAAGTGCTGAGCGACAAGGTTGGCAAGGAATTCTTCGACATCAGCCGCGCGGAAAATCTGCGCGTTGCTGGCCAGCCGAGCTTCAGCCCGAAGACGGATGCCACAGAAGGCGCCTACGCATTCGACGCCACGTTCGAGGTTTACCCGGAAGTGAAGCTGGGCGACGTGGCGACGGCTGAAATCGAGCGCACGAAGACCACGATCAGCGATGCGGAAATCGACCGCACGCTGGACATCCTGCGCAAGCAGCGCGTGCACTTCCACGCGCGCGGCGAAGCCGGCGAGCACGGCGACGGCGGCGCGGACACGGCTGCGAAGGACGGCGACCGCGTGACGGTCGATTTCGTCGGCAAGATCGACGGCGAAGCATTCCAGGGCGGCAGCGCGGACGACTTCGCGTTTGTCCTGGGTGAAGGCCGCATGCTGCCGGAATTCGAAAAGGCGGCGCTCGGCCTGAAGGTCGGCGAGTCGAAGGAGTTCGACCTGAACTTCCCCGAGGACTATCACGGCAAGGAAGTCGCAGGCAAGACGGCGCAATTCACGATCACGATGAAGAAGATCGAGTGGCCGCACCTGCCGGAAATCGACGGCGAGTTCGCCAAGTCGCTCGGTATCGAGGACGGCGATCTGACGAAGATGCGCAACGAAATCAAGGACAACCTCGAGCGCGAAGCGAAGCGTCGCACGCAGGCTGTCGTGAAGAACCAGGTAATGGACGCACTGCTGAAGATCTCCGAACTCGACGTGCCGAAGGCGCTGATCGAGCAGGACCAGCAGCGCCTCGTCGAAATGGCGCGCCAGGACCTGGCGCAGCGCGGCGTGCCGAACGCGAAGGACGCGCCGATTCCCGCCGAAATGTTCGCCGAGCAGGCCGAGCGCCGCGTGAAGCTGGGCCTCGTGCTGGCCGAGCTGGTGAAGGCCAACGAGCTGCAGGCGAAGCCCGAGCAGATCCGCGCGGAAGTCGACGAATTCGCGAAGAGCTACGAAGACCCGAAGGAAGTCGTCCGCTGGTATTATTCGAACCAGCAACGCCTTGCCGAAATGGAAGCGTATGTCGTTGAATCCAACGTCGTCGATTTCGTGCTGAGCAAGGCGAAGGTGACAGACAAGGAAGTGAGCTTCGAAGAGCTGGCAAGCGCGACCGCGCAAGCTTAAGCATCGCTGCAACGGCGTGCCGGCTGTCCGAGCGACGGCCCGCACGCCGTTTTTACGTACTGAGAAACCGTACCGGTGGCCGATTCGTGCTAAAAAAACGCTCGTCGGCGGTTTTTGCACTTGAAGAAATGCGCGGCCGCACCCAATTGTTTAGAACCGGTTATCAGAACATTTCCTGACAAGGATCCATTGCATGACCTTTCGCGCTCAAATGCTGGACACGCTGACCTCCCAGTCGTCATGGGATCGGGATCTCGAAGCGCAAGCGCTCGGCCTCGTGCCGATCGTCGTCGAAACGAGCGGTCGCGGCGAACGTTCTTACGATATCTACTCGCGCCTGTTGAAGGAGCGTGTGGTTTTCCTGGTCGGCGAAGTGAATGATCAGACCGCGAACCTCGTCATCGCGCAGTTGCTGTTCCTCGAAAGTGAAAATCCGGACAAGGACATCAGCTTCTACATCAACAGCCCGGGTGGCTCGGTGTCGGCGGGTATGGCGATCTACGACACGATGCAGTTCATCAAGCCGGACGTCTCGACACTGTGCATGGGTCTCGCGGCCAGCATGGGCGCGTTCCTGCTCGCAGCGGGCGCGAAGGGCAAGCGTTTTGCGTTGCCGAATGCGCGCGTGATGATCCACCAGCCGCTGGGCGGCGCACGGGGTCAGGCATCGGATATCGAAATTCAGGCACGCGAAATCCTGTACCTGAAGGAGCGTCTGAACCAGTTGCTGTCGCATCACACCGGTCAACCCGTCGAGCGGATCCAGCGCGACACGGACCGCGACAACTTCATGTCTGGCGACGACGCGCAGGCGTATGGTCTTGTCGATCAGGTTCTGCATAAGCGCCCGTAAAAATTCGCTGAAACGTGACTGATCCGGAGCGCTTTTCCTTCAAATTGGGGGAAGAGCGCCAGCGCAAAACCTTGTGAAATAATAAGACCCGTCTGAACGCCTGCGGCAAACGCCGTCACAGCTTTTGCGCATCCGTCCTACCCCGAACTGAACGGGGTGGGCAAACGGCGTATCATGTCATTCGAGTGTCCGGAGGCTCACACATCTATGGCGGACAAAAAAGGTTCTAACAGCGAAAAGCTGTTGTATTGCTCGTTCTGCGGTAAGAGTCAGCACGAAGTCAAAAAGCTGATTGCTGGCCCGTCGGTATTCATTTGCGATGAATGTATCGACCTGTGCAACGAGATCATTCGCGACGAAGCAGCGGGCGCGGGTCTGGAAACAGGTCTGTCCAAGTCCGATCTGCCGAGTCCCCAGGAAATCCGCGAAATTCTCGATCAATACGTGATCGGGCAGGAACGCGCGAAGAAAATTCTCGCGGTCGCGGTGTACAACCACTACAAGCGTCTCAAGCACCTCGACAAGAAGGACGACGTCGAGTTGTCGAAGAGCAACATTCTGCTGATCGGCCCGACGGGCTCCGGCAAGACGCTGCTCGCGCAGACGCTTGCGCGCCTTCTGAACGTGCCGTTCGTGATCGCCGACGCGACCACGCTGACGGAAGCCGGTTACGTCGGCGAAGACGTCGAAAACATCATTCAGAAGCTGCTGCAAAACTGCAATTACGAAGTCGACAAGGCGCAGCGCGGCATCGTCTACATTGACGAAATCGACAAGATCAGCCGCAAGTCGGATAACCCGTCGATTACCCGCGACGTGTCAGGCGAAGGCGTGCAGCAGGCTCTGCTGAAGCTGGTCGAGGGCACGATGGCGTCGGTGCCGCCGCAAGGTGGTCGTAAGCATCCGAACCAGGATTTCATCCAGGTCGATACGACCAACATCCTGTTTATCTGCGGCGGCGCGTTCGATGGCCTCGAAAAAGTCATCGTCGACCGTACGGAAAAAACGGGGATCGGTTTCGGCGCGAGCGTTAAGAGCAAGCAGGATCGCGACGCGGGCGAGGTGCTGCGCGAAGTCGAACCGGAAGATCTCATCAAATTCGGCCTGATTCCAGAACTGATCGGCCGTCTGCCCGTCGTGGCGACGCTCGGCAAGCTTGACGAAGCCGCGCTGATGAAGATTCTGGTCGAACCGAAGAACGCGCTCGTGAAGCAGTATCACAAGCTGTTCAACATGGAGCGTGTCGAGCTGGAGATCCGTCCGGCCGCGTTGCAGGCCGTTGCGCGCAAGGCGATCCGCCGTAAGACGGGGGCACGTGGCTTGCGTTCAATTCTGGAACAGGCGTTGCTCGACGTGATGTACGAACTGCCGGCAATGAAGGGCGTCAGCAAAGTCATTATTGACGACAATGTCATTGAAGGTGACGGAAAGCCGCTATTGATCTACGAAGACGCTCCGAAGGTGGCGGGCTCGAATTGATCGGCTTCCCGATTGTTGAAAAAAAGCCGTTCATGGCGCGTGAACGGCTTTTTTCGTTTATCGTGTCGTCAGGACGGAATGTTTTTCTGGAGTCACTGAACTTTTCCCACACGCGAAGGCTTGCAATCGTTTTATGCGGCCTCAACTACCGAACAAACTGATTCCACTCATGGGGAAATGAAATGTCAGGAACCCAACTCCTCCCGCCGGAACGCATCACACTTCCGCTGCTCCCGCTGCGCGATGTAGTCGTCTTCCCGCACATGGTGATTCCGCTCTTCGTGGGTCGCCCGAAGTCGATCAAGGCCTTGGAAGCCGCGATGGAAGGCGGCAAGCACATCATGCTTGTCGCCCAGAAAACTGCGGCCAAAGACGAGCCGACCGAAAAGGACATGTATGAAGTAGGGTGTGTCGCCAACATCCTGCAAATGCTGAAGTTGCCCGACGGCACCGTGAAGGTGCTGGTCGAAGGCCTGCAGCGCGCGAAAACGCTGACGGTCGAAGAGCAGGAAACGCAATTCTCGTGCGAAGTCATGCCGCTCGAGCCCGACCACGCCGACAGCGCGGAAACGGAAGCGCTGCGCCGCGCGATCGTGTCGCAGTTCGACCAGTACGTGAAGCTGAACAAGAAGATCCCGCCGGAAATACTGACGTCGCTGTCGGGCATCGACGAGGCTGGGCGTCTCGCCGATACCATCGCCGCGCATCTGCCGCTCAAGCTCGACCAGAAGCAGCAGATTCTCGAAATGTTCCCGGTCATCGAGCGCCTCGAGCATCTGCTCGCGCAACTCGAAGCAGAGATCGACATCCTGCAGGTCGAAAAGCGCATCCGTGGGCGCGTCAAGCGTCAGATGGAGAAGAGCCAGCGCGAGTACTACCTGAACGAACAGGTCAAAGCGATCCAGAAGGAACTGGGCGAAGGCGAAGAGGGTGCCGATCTCGAAGAACTCGAGAAGCGCATCACGGCCGCGCGCATGCCGAAGGAAGCTAAGAAGAAGGCCGACGCCGAGTTGAAGAAGCTCAAGTTGATGTCGCCGATGTCGGCGGAAGCGACGGTCGTGCGCAACTACATCGATACGCTGATCGGCCTGCCGTGGCGCAAGAAGAGCAAGGTCAACAACGACCTCACGAATGCGGAACGCGTGCTGGACGAAGATCACTTCGGACTAGAAAAGGTCAAGGAACGCATTCTCGAGTACCTCGCGGTCCAACAGCGCGTGGACAAGGTGAAGGCGCCGATCCTCTGCCTCGTCGGGCCGCCGGGCGTCGGCAAGACGTCGCTGGGCCAGTCGATTGCGCGCGCAACGAACCGCAAGTTCGTGCGCATGGCGCTGGGCGGCGTGCGTGACGAAGCCGAGATTCGCGGCCACCGTCGTACGTACATCGGTTCGATGCCGGGCAAGATCCTGCAGAGCCTGACCAAGGTCGGCGTGCGCAATCCGCTCTTCCTGCTCGACGAAGTCGACAAGATGGGCATGGATTTCCGCGGCGATCCGTCGTCGGCGCTGCTCGAAGTGCTCGACCCGGAACAGAACCACACGTTTGCGGACCACTACGTCGAAGTCGACTTCGACCTGTCGGACGTGATGTTCGTCGCGACGTCGAACTCGCTAAACATCCCACCGCCGCTGCTTGACCGGATGGAGGTGATCCGCCTGTCGGGGTACACGGAAGACGAGAAGGTCAGCATCGCACAACGTTATCTGCTGCCGAAGCAGAAAAAGAATAACGGCCTCAAGGCTGGCGAGATCGAAGTCACGGAAGCCGCTATCCGCGACATCATTCGCTACTACACGCGTGAAGCGGGCGTGCGTTCGCTCGAGCGTGAAATATCGAAGATCTGCCGCAAGGTCGTGAAGATGCTTCTGCTGAAGAAGGCGGACAACGTGGTCACGGTCGACGGCCACAACCTCGACACGTTCCTCGGCGTGCGCAAGTACGACTTCGGTCTGGCCGCGAAGGAAAACCAGACCGGTCAGGTTACGGGCCTCGCGTGGACAGAGGTCGGCGGCGATCTGCTGACGATCGAAGCAGCCGTGATGCCGGGCAAGGGCAACGTGATCCGCACGGGTTCGCTCGGCGACGTGATGAAGGAATCCGTCGAAGCCGCGCGCTCGGTGGTGCGCTCGCGTTCGCGCCGTCTGGGCATCAAGGACGAGGCGTTCGAGAAGCAGGACATCCATATCCACGTGCCAGAGGGCGCGACGCCGAAGGACGGTCCGTCCGCCGGTATCGCGATGACCACGGCACTGGTGTCGGTGCTCACGGGCATTCCCGTGCGCGCGGATGTCGCAATGACGGGTGAAATCACGCTGCGCGGCGAAGTGCTGCCGATCGGCGGGCTGAAGGAAAAGCTGCTGGCAGCGCATCGCGGTGGCATCAAGCTCGTGCTGATCCCGGAAGAAAACGTCAAGGATCTGACGGAGATTCCGGACAATGTGAAGAACGCAATTGAGATCGTCCCTGTCCGCTGGATCGACAAGGTCCTCGAACTGGCGCTCGAACGTGTGCCGTCGCCGTTGCCTGAAGAAGAGCCGAAGGCGGCTGCGCCCGTCGGCGAATCGAAGGATGCCGGCGCCAGCGATGTCGTGAAGCACTAAGCACTCTGATCTGCCGGCGGCAGCCGGTCCTGTTAGCAAATGAAAACCCGCGGGCTGGTCCGCGGGTTTTTTATTTCCGTATGCCGAAGAAACTGCGCAAACGTTTTTTTGTGTGCGCTCTCCTGAATATCGTTTTTAACCCGCACGATTCGTTGCATCTGCATCGGTCTCTTCGCAAGATTTTGTGATCGACAAGCCTTCGACGTACCCTTCGAATCAGGCCCAACCCCGCTTGACACAAGGGTTTCGGCCCATTCTAATGAGTGGCCGGCAAATTATGCCGTGCCGCAGATAACCGGGCGCTTAAGCGCTTTCATGATTGCCCAACTACACACTCGGGGGCTTTAAATGAATAAAACGGAATTAATCGATCACATCGCACAGCAAGCCGATATTTCGAAAGCGGCAGCGGGCCGTGCGCTGGATGCCGTGATCGGTGGCGTCAAAGGCACGTTGAAAAAGGGTGGTTCGGTCACGCTGGTCGGTTTCGGCACGTTCGCCGTGGGCAAGCGCACGGCTCGCACGGGCCGCAATCCGCGCACGGGTGCGGCGATCAAGATCAAGGCAGCCAAGGTCCCGAAATTTAGGCCTGGCAAAGCGCTGAAGGATGCGTTAAACTAATAGGCTTGCTGCTTGATGAGATTGCTGATGCAAATCGGCATGAGCAATCAGGCGGCGGCAATCTCGGAGCGGGTGCTTAGCTCAGTTGGTAGAGCGGCGCCCTTACAAGGCGTAGGTCGGGAGTTCGAGCCTCTCAGCACCCACCAGTTCCAGATTAAAGTGACACGCTGCAGCATATGCAGCAAAAGGAGTGGTAGTTCAGTCGGTTAGAATACCGGCCTGTCACGCCGGGGGTCGCGGGTTCGAGTCCCGTCCACTCCGCCAGTATCCTAGAAAGGCGAACTCCGGTTCGCCTTTTTTATTGCCCGCTGTTGTACTATCGGGCGTTCCGTTTTTGGCACCTGACTATCGCCTCCTCAAGCATGCTCGATTTCTTCCGCAATCACCAACGTCTGATGATGTTCATGCTCATCCTGGTCATTCTGCCGGGTTTGGGCTTTGTGGGTATCCAGGGCTTCCGCGGTTTCTTTGACGAGAGCTCGAACGTCGCGAGCGTCAACGGTCACAAGATCACGCGCGGCGAATTTGACAACGCGTGGCGCCAGCAGATGGACCGCGCGCGTCAGATGCTCGGCGCCCAGTTCGACTCGAAGGTGTTCGACACGCCGGAGCGCCGCAAGGATATGCTCGACGGCCTGATTCAACAGCGCGTGCTCGCCGACGAAACGCAACGCCTGCATCTGACGGTCTCCGACGATGCGCTGCGCCGCGCGCTGCTGGCCGACCCCGTGATCGGTTCGTTGAAGAACCCGGATGGGTCGATCGACCTCAACAAATACAAAGAACTCCTTGCGATGCAGGGCCTCACGCCCGATCAATATCAGGAGCAGGTCCGCTACGGCATGGCGATGCAGCAGTTGCCGGCCGTAATCACGCAGACGGCGTTCACGCCCAAGACGCTCGCGCAGCATCTGACCGAACTCGCCGAACAGCAGCGCGAAGTGCAGGGTCTCGCGTTCCACGCGAAGGAGTACGAGTCGAAGGTGAAGCCGACCGACGCGCAAATCCAGGCGTACTACGATGCGCACAGCAACGATTTCGCGACGCCCGCAACGGCGACGATCCAGTACCTCGTGATGTCACCTGCCACGCTCGCTGCATCGACGAATCCGGGCGACGCTGATCTCAAGAAGTACTACGACGACAACATCTCGCACTTCCGCACGACGGCCGAAGTGCGCGCGAGCCACATCCTGATCGCGGCGCCTAAGGACGCGAGCGCCGCCGACAAGGACAAGGCGAAGCAGAAAGCGCAGGAGATCCTCGCGCAGGTCAAGGCGCATCCGGATCAGTTCGCACAACTCGCGCAGCAGGATTCGCAAGACCCGGGCTCGGCATCGAAGGGCGGCGATCTCGGCTATTTCGGCCCGGGCATGATCGCGGGCGGCAAAGCGTTCGACAATGCCGTCTTCAAGATGAAGAAGGATGAGATCAGCGACCTGATCCAGTCGGACTTCGGCTATCACATCGTCAAGGTGACGGACGTGAAGCCGTCGGTGACGAAGCCCTTCGACGAAGTGAAGGACTCGATCGCAAAGGACCTGAAGACGCAGCTTGCGGCCAAGGCGTTCAGCGACGATTCGGAAGGCTTCACGTCGACGGTCTACGAACAGGCGAAGAGCCTGCAGCCGGCCGCGGACAAGTACAAGCTGCAGATCCAGACCGCGACAGTCACGCCGAAGGCCAACACCGCGCTGCCGCCGGATAGCCCGCTGAACAGCGCGAAGTTCCTCGCTGCCGTCTTTGCGAACGATTCGGTGAAGGACCGCAACAACACGCAGGCCATCGACGTCGGCAGCAACACGCTGGTCGCCGCACACGTGACCGACTACAAGCCGGCCGCCGTGCCCGCGCTCGCCGCGATCAAGGATGCCGTGCGTCAGAAGCTCGTCGTGCAGCAGGCCGCCGATCTGGCTCGCAAGGAAGGCGAAGCGAAGCTGGCCGATCTGCAGAAGTCGAAGTCGACGGACGGTTTCTCGTCTTCGCTGAAGGTGTCGCGCAACGACGCGCAGGGCGTGCCGGCTGCCGCATTGGGTGCAATTTACAAGGCCGATGCACAAAAGTTGCCGGCTTACGTCGGTGTGGATCTCGGTGCTGACGGCTACGTGATCTATCGCGTGAATGCCGTGGTTCCGCCGGCTGCGACGGATTCGAAGCGTCTCGCGGCCGCGCAGCAGCAGATTGCATCGGTGAACGCGCAGGCCGAAGCGGAAGCCTATCTCGATGCGTTGCGCGAGCGTTCGAAGGTGAAAATGTACGGCTCGCTCGAGGGCGGCCAGTCGGGCGAGTAAAACTCCGCTTCGATCGATGCATGAGGCCGTCCAGGCGGTTTCATGAGGCAGCAAAAAGCCCCGCACGTGCGGGGCTTTTTGTTTCGCGACGAGCAGCGTGGCGTTACAGGCAGGCGCTGATATCGCTCGTTGCGTCGCTGCCAGCGCCGCCCGCGGCGCGGAACCCAACCCACGTGCCCGTGCCCCGGTAGTTCGGACGCACAATCGCGGCGGCGCCGTTCGGCGGCTGCTGGCCGGGGACGTAGACGTCCAGCGCCTGGTCGTTGGCCAATGTATCCTGTGCCACGACCTGCTGCTGCGAGTTGTCCGCCCACTTCTTCGCGATGCATTGGCCGACGGCCCTCGGTGGCTGCTGGCTGGTGCCGACGGACTGCACGCCGGCGGGCTGCGCTGCGCAAGCGGAAATGGCGACAGCCATAGCGACAAGCGGTAAGAATTTCACGTTATCTCCTTCCAGAAATCGCTCGAGTCGAGCCGGTAGTGGAAATCAGGCAGGTCCCTCCGATGACCGTACCCGATCACGTTTCCCATTATTCGAGACGAATTGTCGGCGCGCCGTCACGGACCGGCATGAACGGACGCGCGTTCATTGGGACGTGGTGTGGAGCAGCGGCTTCAGCGCCGGCCACACGTTGTCGAGGAGCAGGGGCTGTGCCTGTTGCGTCGGATGGATCTGATCGGACTGGAACATGTCCGGCTTGTTTTCGATTCCGGCGAGAAGAAATGGGACGAGCGGCACGCGCAACTGCTTCGACAGCTCGCCGTACAGGCCGTGGAACTTTTGCGTGTAGTCGAGGCCGTAATTGGGCGGTACGTACATGCCGATCAGCAGGACTTTCGCGTGGCCCTGCTGGGCTTCCTTGATGATTGCGCGAAGATTGTCTTCAGTCGTGCCGAGCGGGACGCCGCGCAGCGCATCGTTGGCGCCGAGCTCGACGATCACGATGGCGGGCTTGAGACGCTGCATCAACGCGGGCAGGCGCGCGCGCCCGCCACTCGTGGTGTCGCCGCTGATGCTCGCATTCGCAACGTTATAATCGATCCGATCACGCGACAGACGCTGACGCATCAGCGAAACCCAGCCGGTGTCGCGAGGCAGCCCGTATTCGGCGGAGATGCTGTCGCCGAGCACGATGATCGTCGGCTTTGACTGCTGCGTATTGGTATCTGCAGCCGTCGCTGCCGTGGCGGCGGAGTTGGCGCCGGCGTTTGAGCTATTGGCAGCCTGGGCGCACGCGCAAAACGTCGCGGCGAAGGCGAGGCAAACACCTGCCGCCGTCAGCGCCCCGACCGACGCAGCGGCGCGCACTTTCAACCTACGCTTCACCATGCAAAAGAAAACCGATCCAGTCATCGAAGTGCGGGGTTTGTGCAAGAGGGTTAAGGACGCGACAGGCGAGTTGACGATCCTGGATAACATCGACCTGTCGATTCGAGCCAGCAGCCGCGTCGCAATCGTCGGCGCATCGGGCTCGGGCAAGTCTACGCTGCTTGGACTGCTAGCCGGATTGGACAGCGCGACATCGGGCTCGGTTCGTCTGCTCGGCCGCGAACTGACAGAACTCGACGAAGACGGCCGCGCCGCGTTGCGCAATGGTTCAGTCGGCTTTGTATTCCAGTCGTTCCAATTGATGCCGCATCTGACGGCGTTCGAAAACGTCACGCTTCCGCTCGAACTGCAAGGCGGTCTGTCGCCACGCGACATCAACGCGCGCGCGAGGACGCTGCTTACGCAAGTCGGGTTGGGCGAGCGGATGCGTCACTATCCGAAGCTGCTGTCAGGCGGCGAACAGCAGCGCGTGGCGCTGGCGCGCGCGTTCGCGACGCACCCCGCCATTCTTTTCGCCGACGAACCGACGGGCAGCCTCGATGCCGCGACGGGGCACGCCGTCATCGACCTGATGTTCGAGATGAACCGCGCAAACGGCGCCACGCTCGTGCTGGTCACGCACGACGTCGAGCTGGCGCGCCGCTGCGATACGACGATAACGATCGAAGCAGGGCGCCTTATCTGAGCGCGGGCCGCAACGGCTGTCCCAACTGAGGCGCAAAAAGCAAAACAGGCCTTTGAGATCAAAGGCCTGTTTGCGTTTGTGTGCCTGGCGATGCTCGATCAGCGCTTCAACGCCGAACGCGCACGCGCGATCAACGCCGATGTCGACGAATCGTGCTTCTTCTCATCGATGCTCGCCGCATTGAGATCGGCTTCGACGACCTTGCCGAGAATCTTGCCCAGCTCGACACCCCACTGGTCGAACGAGTTGATGTTCCACACCGTGCCTTGCACCAGCACCTTGTGTTCGTACAGCGCGATCAGCGCGCCGAGCGAACGGGCGGTGAGGGCGTCGACGAGCAGTGTCGTGGTCGGGCGGTTGCCGGGGAACATGATGTGCGGCACGAGTTCGGACTTGTCCGGACCCGCGACCTTCTCGGCCTCTTCGCGCGTGCGGCCGAGCATCAACGCTTCGCTCTGCGCGAAACAGTTCGCGAGCAGCTTCGGATGATGCGAGGCGAGCGGATGCTCGGGCGTCAGCACGGCGACGAAGTCGATCGGGACGATGGTCGGCCCCTGGTGCAGCATCTGGAAGAACGCGTGCTGGCCGTTCGTACCGGGCTCGCCCCACGTGACGGCCGAGGTGTCGTAGCTGACGAACGAGCCGTCCAGGCACGCCTGCTTGCCGTTGCTTTCCATTTCGAGCTGCTGCAGGTAGGACGGCAGAAAGTGCAGTGCCTCCGAATACGGCGCGACCAGATAGCTCTGCGAGCCGAAGAAGTTGCGGTACCAGATGCCGATCATGCCCATCAGCACAGGCAGATTGCGCTCGAGCGGCGCGCTGCGGAAATGCTCGTCCATGTCGTTCGCGCCCGCTAGCAGTTCGTCGAACTGCTTCGGGCCGATGGCGATCATGATCGACAGACCGACGGCCGACCACAGCGAATAACGCCCGCCGACCCAGTCCCACATTTCGAACACGTTGTCCTGCGCGATCCCGAACTTCACGACCTCGGCCGTATTCGCCGACACGCCGACGAAGTGCTTCGCCAGCTCGTTTTGCGGGCAGCCCTTCTCGATGAACCAGTCGCGCAGCGAGTTGGCGTTGGTCATCGTTTCGAGCGTCGTGAATGTCTTCGAGACGATGATAGCGAGCGTCTCTTCGGGATCGATCTGCGTGAGCACGCGATACAGATCGGCGCCATCCACGTTCGAGACGAAGTGGGTCGAAATGTCCGGCGTCGCGAGGTGATGCAGCGCGTGCACGACCATCTTCGGCCCAAGGTCGGAGCCGCCGATGCCGATGTTCACGATATGGCGAATGCGCTTGCCCGTGTAGCCCTTCCAGTCGCCGCTGCGGACCTTGTCTGCGAAAGCGGCCATCTTCGCGCGCTCGGCCTGAACCTTGCCGTAGAACGGCGCCGTCGGGCTGCTCGCGCGCAGTGCCGTATGGAGCACCGCGCGGCCTTCCGTCGGATTGACGATGTCGCCCGCGAACATCGCGTCGCGGCGCTTTTCGACGTTGGCCTCGCGCGCGAGTTGCACGAGCAGTTGCAGCGTTTCATCGGTGATGCGGTTCTTCGAAAAGTCGGCCGCAAGACCGCCGCCGGCAAGCGTGAATCGTTCGGCGCGTGTCGGCGCAGGATCGTTCTCGGGGGCAAACCAGTCGCGCAGGCGCGCATCGCGAATCTGTCCGTAGTGTGTTTGCAGCGAGTTCCAGGCGGGGAGCGAGTTGAGAGTCATAACCGTCCGTCTAACGAAGGAAAACGAATGGCCGGCCGCGCATCGTGCGTGCCGGGAGGGATCTGCAGACGCGCAGTCGGCTGAGCGGTACGGTCGCCGGATGCGCGGCGGCGCGCCTCGTGCCCCGTCAGCGGGCGTCTGCAGGTTGCGTCTTGGCCGAAGCGTGGCCGACCGACGCAGTCAATCAGTATAGCGGTCCCGGATGACAGCCGGCATGCATGGGGCCGGTACGCCAGATAGAGGGAAGCATGGGCGGGATTGTTTCCCGGACACATGCGTGGAACGCCTGAGCCCACGTCCGGAAACGCTCAGTCCCGTCGCGGATACACGAGCCTGTTCAGCAGCTTGCGCACCATCGGCGCGAGTTCGCCCGCTGTCAGCCCGGCGGGGCCCTCGCCGCGAGCGGTGAGCGCGTCGGCGGCGAGTCCGTGCAGATAGACGCCCGCGAGTGCTGCTTCATAGGGCGGCAGGCGCTGGCCGAGCAGCGCGCCGATCAGGCCGCCGAGCACGTCGCCCGTGCCACCCGTTGCCAGCGCCGCATTGCCCGTCGGGTTGACGGCGACGCGGCCATCGGGCGCGGCAATCACGGTCCCTGTGCCTTTCAGCACGACGACGCTCGAGTAGCGCGCGGCGAGCTCGCGCGCGGCCCCGAGACGGTCGCTCTGCACGGCTTTCGCGTCCGTGCCGAGCAGGCGTGCGGCTTCGAGCGGATGTGGCGTCAGCACGCACGGATCGGCCGCCGATCCCGTCGTCGGTCCAGTCCTGGATGCGCCGCGCTGCTTCACGGCATCCGCCAGATCGGCGTGCGCGGCGATGAGGTTCAGCGCATCGGCGTCGAACAACTTGGGCACATCGAGCGGCAGCACGTTGCGCAGCACCTCGACAGCCCGCTCGCGCTTGCCCATCCCGCAGCCGATCGACAAGGCGTCCATCTGGTCGAGCGGTAGATCGTCAAGCGGATGCAGCATCAGTTCGGGGTAAGGCGGATCGTACGGCGGGCTGCCGGAGCCGAGAAACGCGACATGCACCTTGCCCGCGCCAGCGTATAGCGCTGCGCGCGCCGCGAGAATCGGCGCGCCGCACATGCCCGTGTCGCCGCCCACCACGGCAATGCTGCCGAACGTGCCTTTGTGCGTTGAGTAATCGCGCGGCGGGAAGTGCGGAACGAACAGGGTGGGCGCGTTCAGCCGGGCGCCGGGCTCACGAGGCGCTTCGACGCCGATGGGCGCGACCGTCACCTCGCCTGCGAGATCGCGACCCGACGCCATAAAAAGCCCCGGCTTCGCGCCGATGAACGTGACGGTATGCGTGGCGCGCACGGCGATGCCGCCTTCGACGACATTGCCCGTGTCGCTATCGAGCCCGCTCGGCACATCGAGTGCGAGGACCCGGCCATGCGTCTTCGCGCGCGCCGACAGCTGTTGCGCAATCGACGCGTAAACGCCTTCCAGCGGCCGCGCGAGGCCGATGCCGAACATCCCGTCGACGACCCAGCCGTAGCCGTTCAGCGAGGCGGGCACGGCGCCCGAGATCGGCACGCCCGCCGCGTGCGCTTCGGCCAATGCCCAGCGGGCGTCGTCGGGCTTGACGTCGACGGGCATGCAGACTTCCACCGCGACGCCCGCCCGCTGAAGCTCTGCCGCGACGACTAGCGCGTCGCCGCCGTTGTTGCCGGGGCCCGCGACGAGCCACACGGGATGGCGCGTATCGACGGAACCGTCATGCGCAAACTGTTCGAGCAGGAAACGGGCAGCCGCGTGTCCCGCACGGCCCATCAGCGTATGGGTGGGCAAGGCTGCTTCGGCACTCTTTTCGAGCGCGCGCAGCTCGGCCACGCTCAGGAGCGCGAGCGGCCGGTCGTGAGGATTGACTAGGATCGAATGCGAGACGGGCAGGGTGGCATCGGTCATGGCAGCGTGGCGGAACATAGCGGAAACGTAGGGAAGCGTCGACAGCGACGAGATACGTTCATGGTAGTGGCATTGCACGTGCCGATGCCAGCACGCGCAATGGCCTAGGACGAATGACCGTCCCGATTATTCGCCGAAGCGTTCCGGGCGAAGCGCGGCGATCGTATCGGGCGGCAGTCCGGACGGCGCGCCCGACACGAGGTTTGCGATCAGCTTGCCCGTCCCGAACGCGAGGCCCCAGCCGACCGGGCCATGCCCGGCGTTCACGAAGAGGCGCGGATGCAGCGCGTTGCCCGTCACGGGCAGGCCGTCCGGCGACAGCAGCTTCGCGCCTTCCCAGGGCAGCGCCGCCGAAATGCGCGCGGAGCCCGGCACCCAGTCGTGCGTCGCCTGGCCGAGCAGGGCGAGTGCTTCTTTGGTCAGCGGTTCGGGCAGCGGCTGCTTAGTCTGGCTCGCGCTTTGCAGCACCGCACCGCCCGCGATGCGCAGCCGGTGATTGCTGCGCGTGATCGTGATGCGCTTGACGGCATCGATCACCGTCGTATGCGGCGCGAACTCCTCGCGTGCGATCGGCGCGACGAGATTGTGCAGACGCATCGGATGCAGCGGCAGATCGAGCCTGAGCTTCTCCAGCAGCGCGAGGCTGCCGACACCCGCCGCCACGACGACGGCATCCGCGCTGATCACGTCGACTTCGCGCGAACGCGCCGATTCGCCGTTCGCGGGCGCCAGTTCGACGGCCGCGCGCTGGTTGTCGAGCCGGATGCCCGTCACTTCGCGGCCGCACTGAAACTGCACGCCGCCTTGCGCGTCGAGCGTCTGCTTGATCAGCTTCGCGAACAGCGGGCAGTTCGCCGTGCCTTCGTCCTCGATCAGCACGCCGCCCGCGAAGTGCGGATCGAGCGGAATCGAATGCTCGATGTCCAGGCATTCCTGGGGGCTCAGCACGTGGTGCGGCACTTCGAATTGCCGCAGCAGTTCGAGCGCCGGCTCCGTCAGCTCCCAGTCCTGCGCGCCGCGCACGAGGTACAACTGCCCCTTCGACTGCTCGAATTCGAGGTTGAAGTGATGTTCGATGTCGGCGAGCGACTCGCGCGCCGATTCGATCAGCGGACGCAGCAGCGCAAACTGCTTCTTGAACGCGTCGGGTTCGGCGAGCGTGGCGAGCTTGCGGATGAATTCGCGCACCGGGCCATTGAAGCCCGTTTTTCTGATCACGCCGCTTTTCGCCGCCTGGCGATGCTGCATGAAGGTCGGGCCGAACCAGACGTCGAGGGGAGTGGGCAGCAGCGTGCCGCCGTGGCCATACGTGGCGCCCTGCGCGACGGTGGCGTGCCGCTCGACGACGCACACCCGATGACCCGCCGCGCGAAGCTGGTAGGCGGTGGCGACGCCGACGATCCCGCCGCCGATGACAATGACATCCATGGTTAATTCGAGTTGCCCGCGGCGCGCGTGAGGCCAGGCGTGTTCCGTATGCGTGACATGCGGCGCAGCGTGAATGGCTGCCCATGCTGCGCCGATCTGATGAAAGGCGGAATGATAGCAGTCAAATGAGTCGCCCGGCATCGTGCCGTTGGGATAGGAACAACGCCCGCGTTCGGCTTAGTGCTTCCGGCGAAACCGCGCGACGCTTGGCACAATCTGACGGGAACGCATCCTGAAATGGCCGTGCGTTGCCCGAGCGCCGCGCGCCGGAGGCGCAAACATGCGCAGAGCGCGTCAGACGCGCTACCCAGGCCAGGTCTGCCGGGCCTTCCCGGGTTATAATCCCGGACTTCCTTACGCCTCACGTCGCCTCCACGCGCGACTGTCCGAGCAATTGCCCAAGCAATCGCACGCGGCATCCGGCGACGCAACCGATCGACGCAACGTCAAGTCCATGGCCCACTTCTCGTGTTTTCCCGGCGCTTCGGCCCTTTCCGATTTCCGTCAAACCCGCCTGCTCGATACGTTGTCGCGCATCGACGCCAACATCGTCGGCGTGCGCGGCCAGTATCTGCACTTCGTGAACGCGCAGACGCCGCTTTCCACGGAAGACAGCGCGAAGATCGAAGCGCTGATGCACTACGGCGACCCGTTCGACTCGGGCAAGGACAAAGGCGCTGTCGAGAACTTCCTCGTGGTGCCGCGCTTTGGCACCGTGTCGCCGTGGGCGAGCAAGGCGACGGATATCGCCCATCACTGCGGCCTCACGCACGTGCGTCGCATCGAGCGCGGCATCGAATACACGGTCGTGCTGAAGGGTGGCCTGCTGGGCGGCAAGAAGGTGTTGTCGGACGAAGCGCGCGCTGCCGTCGCCGCTGCGCTGCATGACCGGATGACGGAAAGCGTCGCGCCGTCGCGCGATCACGCGATGCATCTGTTCGACGAGCTGCCCGCCAAGCCGCTGCAGACGGTCGCCGTGCTGACGAACGGCCGCAAGGCGCTGGAAAAGGCGAATACGGAACTCGGCCTGGCGCTCGCCGACGATGAAATCGACTATCTCGTCGATGCGTTCACGAAGCTCGGCCGCAATCCGACCGACGTCGAACTGATGATGTTCGCGCAGGCCAACAGCGAGCATTGCCGCCACAAGATCTTCAACGCGAGCTGGACGATCGACGGCGAAGCGCAGGACATGTCGCTGTTCAACATGATCCGCAATACCGAGAAGCTCAATCCGCAGGGCACCATCGTCGCGTACTCGGACAACTCGTCGATCATGCAAGGCGGCATGGCCGAGCGCTGGTTCCCGCGCAAGGTAGCGAGCGACGGCGAGCCCGGCGAACGTTATGGCCGTCACGTCGAGCTGACGCACACGCTGATGAAAGTCGAGACGCACAACCACCCGACGGCCATTTCGCCGTTCCCGGGCGCGGCAACGGGCGCGGGCGGCGAAATCCGCGACGAAGGCGCGACGGGCCGCGGCGCGCGTCCGAAGGCGGGCCTGACGGGCTTCACGGTGTCGAACCTCGATCTGCCCGATGCGCGCGAGCCGTGGGAAAACGCCCGCGACGCCACGCAGCCCGTCGGCCATCGCAACAGCGCCGATCAGTTCGACACGTATGGACGTCCCGACCGCATCGCGTCGCCGCTGCAGATCATGATCGACGGGCCGCTCGGCGGCGCCGCGTTCAACAACGAATTCGGCCGTCCGAACCTCGGCGGCTATTTCCGCACCTACGAGCAGAACGTCGCGGGTCGCGTGCGCGGCTATCACAAGCCGATCATGATCGCGGGCGGCCTCGGCAACATCTCCGATCAGCATACGCACAAGCACGATCTGCCGGCGGGCTCGCTGCTGATCCAGATCGGCGGTCCGGGCATGCGCATCGGCATGGGCGGCGGCGCGGCCAGCTCGATGGCGACGGGCACCAATACGGCCGAGCTCGACTTCGATTCGGTCCAGCGCGGCAACCCGGAAATCGAGCGGCGCGCGCAGGAAGTGATCAACGCGTGCTGGCAGATGGGCGAGGGCAATCCGATCCTGAGCATTCACGATGTCGGCGCGGGCGGTCTGTCGAATGCGTTTCCTGAACTCGTCGACGGCGCGGACAAGGGCGCGCTTTTCGAACTGCGCAAGGTCCAGCTCGAAGAGAGTGGCCTGTCGCCGCGCGAAATCTGGTCGAACGAAGCACAGGAGCGCTACGTGCTGGCGATTCCGCCTGCGCGCCTCGAAGAATTCGCCGCGCTCTGCGAACGCGAGCGCTGCCCGTTCGCAGTGGTCGGCACGGCCACGGCCGCGCGTCAGCTGAAGCTGATCGACACGGACAACGCAGACAACGGCGCGCACCAGCCCGTCGACATGCCGATGGAAGTGCTGCTCGGCAAGCCGCCACGCATGCACCGCGACGTGAAGCGCGCATCGACGCCGCTGCAGCCCGTCGACGTCACGCATCTCGCGCTGCATGAGGCAGCGATCAACGTACTGCGTCATCCGACGGTGGCGAGCAAGTCGTTCCTGATCACGATCGGCGACCGCTCGGTGGGCGGCACGACGGCGCGCGACCAGATGGTCGGCCCGTGGCAGGTGCCCGTCGCCGACTGCGCGATCACCACGGTCGATTACGCGGGCTTCCGCGGCGAGGCGATGACGATGGCGGAGCGCACGCCGCTCGCCGTGATCGACGCGCCCGCGTCGGGCCGCATGGCCGTCGGCGAAGTGGTGACGAACATCGCGTCGGCACCGATCGCTTCGCTGGACAAGCTGAAGCTGTCGGCGAACTGGATGGCCGCGTGCGGCAGCCCGGGCGAAGACGCCGCGTTGTACGACACGGTGAAGGCGATCGGCATGGAGTTGTGCCCGGCGCTCGGCATCGGCATTCCCGTCGGCAAGGATTCGCTGTCGATGCGCACCCGCTGGGCCGACGGCAGTGTCGAGAAGGAAGTGATCGCGCCCGTGTCGCTGATCATCTCGGCGTTCGCACCCGTTGAAGACGTGCGCCGCCATCTGACGCCGCAGTTGCTGAGCCACAAGGAAGCAGGCGACACCGTGCTGATCGCGATCGACCTCGGCCGCGGCAAGCAGCGCCTGGGCGGCAGCATCCTCGCGCAGGTCACGCAGCAGGTCGGCGACACAGTGCCCGACGTCGACGATCCCGAGGACCTGAAGCGCTTCTTCGCGGCGATCCAGACGCTCAACGCGGACGGCAAGCTGCTCGCGTACCACGACCGTTCGGACGGCGGCCTGTGGGCGACCGTGTGCGAAATGGCGTTCGCGGGGCACGTCGGCGTGTCGGTGAACGTCGACATGCTGACGCTCGACCCGGATCACGAATTCGACTACGGCGACGCGAAGGACTGGGCGAAGCAGACGAGCGGCCGTCGCGAAGATCGCACGATCCGCGCGCTCTTCAACGAAGAACTCGGCGCAGTGGTCCAGGTGCGTGCCGCCGATCGCGACGCCGTGCTCGCTGCGCTGCGCGAGCATGGTTTGTCGGCGTGCTCGCATGTGATCGGCAAGCCGAACGAGCGCGACACGATCGAAATCTGGCGCGACGCAAAGAAGATCTACGAAGCGCCACGCACCGAACTGCATCGCACGTGGAGCGAAGTGAGCTGGCGCATCTCGCGTCTGCGCGACAACCCCGCGTGCGCGGATGCCGAGTTCGACGCGCTGCTCGATGCTTCGGACCCCGGCATCCAGCCGCGCCTGTCGTTCGATCCGATCGAGGACGTCGCCGCGCCGTTCATCGGCAAGGGCGCGCGTCCGCGCGTCGCGATCCTGCGCGAGCAGGGCGTGAACTCGCACCTCGAAACCGCCTATGCATTCGACCGCGCGGGCTTCGATGCGCACGACGTGCACATGAGCGATCTGCTGTCGGGGCGCGCGACGCTCGCCGACTTCGCGGGCGCCGTCGCGTGCGGCGGCTTCTCGTATGGCGATGTGCTGGGCGCGGGAGAGGGCTGGGCGAAGACGATCCGCTTCAATGCGCAACTGGCCGATATGTTCGCGGCATTCTTCGGCCGCAGCGACACGTTCGCGCTCGGCATCTGCAACGGCTGCCAGATGATGAGCAGCCTCGCGTCGATGATTCCCGGCGCGGATGCATGGCCGAAGTTCACGCGCAACAAGTCGGAGAAATTCGAAGCGCGCTTCTCGCTGGTCGAAGTGCAGTCGTCGCCGTCGATCTTCTTCGCCGGCATGGAAGGCTCGCGCATTCCCGTCGCCGTCGCGCACGGCGAGGGCTTCGCGGACTTCTCGCAGCAGGGCGACGCGTCGCGTGTTGCCGTCGCGATGCGCTATGTCGATCACCGCGGCCAGCCGACCGAGCAGTATCCGTTCAACCCGAACGGCTCGCCTGTCGGCATCACGTCGGTCACGACGCCGGACGGCCGCTTCACGGTGTTGATGCCGCACACGGAGCGCGTGCATCGCAACGTGCAGATGAGCTGGCATCCGCAGGCGTGGAAGGACAGCGCGACGGACGGTAGCCCGTGGATGCGCGTGTTCCAGAACGCGCGCAAGTGGCTGGGCTGAGGTAGCGGGGCGCGGTTCGATCGCGCGGTTCGACCGGTAAGACGGTCGAACCGCGTGCCTTGTTTTGACGCTATGTTCGCGACGATGCAAACCTGCTGATCGCGTGTCGACGATCGGCATAGGGGACGGCCATGAGGCCGTACCCCTGCCACACCACCCGGCATGCGGGTCCGCACCGGGCGGTTCGGGAAGTTGAGGTTACGAGAGTCTTGGCACACCCAGCCGATCGAAGTATGCGAGGGTCAGCACGCGATTCAGGAGCTGGCCGCTGTTACGCCACCAGCGACGGCTGTTCGCCGCCACCTGGTGCGCCACAGCGGACGGTGCCCCCAGCGCCCGTAGCTCCCGGTAGATGGTCGGCCCGCGGCGCCATTGCTTAAGCTGGATGACGCGCAACCGGTGACGCATC
>NZ_WHNP01000130.1 GCF_009362735.1 Paraburkholderia franconis
GATGTCGCGCTCCATTTTTAACTGGCGATTCTCACGGCGCAGCCGCGTAAGCTCCTGCCGCTCGGCCGTGGTCAGCCCGTCATGACGCACCCCAGCATCACGTTCGGCTTGCGCAACCCAGTTGGTGATGGTCTGCGCCGTCGGTTCGAACTCGCGAGCGAGCTCCTGCGGTGTGCGCCCGGCCTTGACCAGTTCCACCATCTGCGCCCGGAATTCCGCCGGGTACGGTGTACGAGTCTTGCCCATTTCGGCACCTCCTGTAAAAGGATAGGTGTCCGTTTTGCCGGGTCAACTTCAGGGCAACTTAAAGCCACGTTGCTCATAGGTGAGCGCCCTTGAGCACGATCGCATTGCGACACCACACGTTGACGAGCATTTCGCCGGGGCAGAACGATCATGTGCAACAGCGGCACAGGCCAAGGAACTGCCCGACCAACGGTCATAGCCAACGGTCGTTGCACCCGGGACCTGCCGTTCGACGGAAGACGCAACGAACGTCTCAGAGGGGGCGCGAACGGCTGATCGCTTCTGGCACGTGTCGGCCAGTTTCAGACGGCGGCAAACTGCACAGAAAGGGCTGCCTGGCGCCTCAGAGCGGACCGCGCAACCGAAACAAGGCGATGCCTGACGCTAGACTGCGGCCGCGGTCTCGACGGCGAGACCGGCGGCCTTCCATTCGGGAAAACCATCCTCGAGACGAGCCGCCTTGAAGCCTTTTGCACGCAACGCGGCGACAGCCTCGAACGCCAGCACACAGTAGGGTCCGCGACAGTACGCAACGATCTCCGTGTCGGACGGCAGTTCGTTCAAGCGTCGCTCCAGCTCGCCCAGTGGGATATTGCGTGCACCGGGCAGATGGCCCTCGGCAAACTCGTCCTGCGGACGCACGTCAAGCACGGTGACGAGGTCATCGGCAAGACGCCGGGCCAACTCCTCTCGTGATACGGCGTCCATCGAATCGCGCGAGCGGAAGTAGTCATTCAGCGTCTGATTGACTTCCGCCAGGTTTCGCTCGCCGATCAGACCAAGGTACTTCATCAGACCGACGATTTCGTTATCGCCAGCGAGGCGATAAACGATGTTCTTGCCGCGTCGCTCGGTGTCCACCAGGCGCGCTCGCCGAAGAATTTGCAAATGGCGCGAAGTGTTCGGGAAGCTCATGCCCGACAGCGCAGTCAGATCCTCGACGGACCGCTCGCGCTGCGCGAGGTGCTCCAGCAACTCAAGCCGACCTGGATGGCCGAACGCCTGCGCTATCTCTGCGAGGCGCTCAAAGATCGCTTGCTTCGGTCCCATGCTTGACACTCCCAACTAGTTGGACAATCATTCACGTTATCGATTGAATGATATCATCCTCATGAACGAGGAGCAATTCCATGATCCTACGGCAATTCCTCCATTCCGATCCCGTGGGGATTTCGTACTTGCTGGGCTGCGGCGGAAAGGCGACGGGCGTGGTGATCGATCCCGTGGCCGAGCCCAGCAGCTATCTGCAAGCGGCTGAGGCTACGGGGATGAGAATCAGTTACGTGATAGACACGCATGTGCACGCTGACCACGTGTCGACTGGCCGGGCGCTCGCTGGCGCGGCAGGCGTTGAATATGTGCTTTCGGCGAAGGCCGATATCGCGGTTCCGTTCAAGGGTGTCGAGGACGGTGACGAGATCCCGCTTGGCAACGTCGTCCTCAAGGTGCTCCACACACCCGGTCATACACCCGAGCATATCTGTCTGCTCGTGACAGACCGTACGCGCGCAGACGAGCCGTGGCTGGTCGTGACTGGCCATACGCTCATGATTGGCGACCTCGGCCGCACGGAGCTGGCCGTAAGCGCGGAAGAAGGCGCGAAAGACCTTTTCGGCAGCGTGCAGAAGCTCAGGGCGCTTCCGGACTATCTGGAGGTCTTGCCCGGTGCCTACGCCGGCTCGGCCTGTGGGCGCAGTCTTAGCGCGAACCCAACCTCGACATTGGGTTTCGAAAAGCGGCACAACCGTGCGTTCGGCATCGAGAGCGAGGAGTCATTCATCCGCTTCATGCTCGACGATGTGCCGCCGGCACCGCCGGAAGCGGCCACACTGCGTGCGATCAATGCCGGCCGCGGCGTAATAGGGGCGTAGCAGGATGGGACACACCGCCGTGTCGTCTGCACCGCCCCCGGTCCGGCTGGGGCTGAAGGAAAACTGGCGGCAGTTTTCCTTGCTCGTGCTGATCAATGCCTTCGTGGGCGGCATGGTCGGCATCGAGCGGACGGTCGTGCCGCTGATCGGCGCGAAAGAATTTCACATCGGGTCGACGACCCTCATTACCTCTTTCATCGTCAGCTTTGGCGTGGTCAAGGCCTTTGCCAACCTCGTTTCCGGTCAGTTGGCCGACACGTGGGGCCGCAAGCGTGTGCTGGTCGTCGGGTGGCTGCTTGCGCTTCCCGTGCCCTTCATGATCATTGCCGCGCCGCATTGGGAGTGGGTGATCACGGCCAACGTCCTGCTTGGCGCCAGTCAGGGCTTTGCATGGTCGATGACCGTGCTCATGAAGGTCGAGCTGGTTGGTCCGAAAGGACGAGGTCTGGCGGTCGGGCTCAACGAGTTTGCAGGCTATTTTGCGGTTGGCCTGACTGCGTTTCTTACTGGCTATCTGGCGAGCCGGTACGGCTTTCGACCGATCCCGATCTACCTGGGGATCTTGTATGCGGCAGCCGGCCTGACGCTGTCGACCCTTATGGTGCGTGATACGCGCGAGCATGTTCGGCTGGAGGCTGCTGGCAAGCCCAGGGAAGCGTCATCACTGTCGTTTCGTGATGTTTTCCTGCTGACCTCAATACAGGACCGCAACCTGTTCGCGGCGTCGCAGGCCGGACTGATCAACAACCTCAACGATGGTATGAGTTGGGGCATATTCCCGCTGTTTTTTACGGGTCTCGGACTCGGGGTTGAACGGATCGGTATCCTTAAGGCCGTTTATCCGATCGTGTGGGGGATCTTTCAGGTTGTGACCGGCCCATTAAGCGACAGGTGGGGCCGTAAAGGCCTGATTGTCGTGGGCATGTGGGTCCAGGCTGCCGGGCTTTTCCTGACCGCGCTTACCGGACAGTTCGGGTGGTGGCTGGTCGCAAGCGTGCTGCTGGGTCTCGGTACCGCAATGGTCTATCCGAGCCTGATTGCAGCAGTGTCGGATGCTTCGCAGCCGAACTGGCGGTCGCGATCGCTAAGCGTGTACCGGTTCTGGCGAGACCTCGGGTACGCGATTGGCGCGCTTTCAGCGGGCGTCATCGCTGATCGCTTTGGTTTTGCCGACGCCATTCTGGCAATCGCCGTGGTCACGTTCATTTCGGGCGTGGTCGTCGCGATCGCCATGCGAGAACATCGTTGAACAATTCCCTGGCGGCTCGCACGCACTAATACCGCGCGGGAGCAGACAAAAGTAAAAGATGGACGGAAGAGATGGATGGCCGCTCCCTGTTGGACTTGAGTCATTTGTATTAGCCGATCGGGTGGCTGCTCAGGGTCCGAGCTGAGACATTCGAAACGCCCGTTCCGGGCGCCTAGCGTACGAAAAAGTCCGAATCTCGAGGGCACCCCATATCGCGCGTAGCAGTGTCCGTTGGATCCCTCATTCCAGATTTTTCGTTACGCGATTCAGGTAACGGTTAAACGCTGCATCATCGTCTCCAAAGGACCGCACGATGCTGTCATCGGCCCACCAGAGCAGCCGCTCAATCACCGCGCGTTTCGTGAGACCGTGATGTACCGCCAGCCGATCAAGTGAAAAGTACTCGCGCACGCCAAGCGTCACCGCCAGCCGCTTCTCGTCCAGTTCGGTCGTGTCCGGCACCGGCTGGACCAATACCGCTGACGCAGCACGCAGTACGCCGTCGCCCACCTCGCGGCGGCGGTGCTTTGCGACCGCGCGACACGCCTGCGCCAGTTCTTCGCGCAGTCGCTCGCATTCGAGCACAAGCTCATCATGCTCTTTTTTCGTTACTGTAACGGGTTTTCCTGCCGCCTTGTGCCGCGTCCGAAATGCCGCCTGGCGCTGTGCGTTCGTCATGGCATCGGGCTTTGGTGGCCGGCCCCGGCCGCGTTTTTCCGGTACGGGACGATCCTGTATGTCTTTGCCACGCGCCATGTTCGTCTTCTGCCTGTCTGGAGACTTTATTTTACGTTACATAACGATAAATCGGCAGCCTTGCCACTGAGGTATAGTCGACGTATAGTCGACGACATACCTAGGAGAGGCATCATGGGCAAAGACGTTGTTTTCACAGTAAAGCTGGAGCCGGACCTTCGCGATGAGTTCCTGGCCGAAGCCGAAGCCACTCACCGGCCCGCCTCGCAACTCGTGCGCGAATTCATGCGTGAGTTCATCGAGCGACAGCGCTCGGCCCGCGAGCATGACGCGTGGTTTCGGGCACAGGTCGAACAGGGCATGCGCGAAGCCGACGATCAGACGAAACCACGCACCCCGCACCAGGAAGTCATGGATAAGGTCGAAGAGCGCCTGAAGATGCGCATTGCTCAGGCGGCCAAGCGTGCGGGTTGAGTGGACCGGAAAGGCCGAGCTGAACGCGCTGGACATTGCTGACCATATAGCGATCGATAGTCCGTCAGCTGCGTTGGCTCAAATCATGGAAATCCGGACACAGGTGGACCAGTTGGCGCATCATCCAAACCTCGGGCGCCTCGGTCGTGTGCCGGGGACGAGAGAGCTGGTGATCGCCCGCACACCTTATATCGTTGCCTATCGCATCGAAGATGTAGCCGTTGTGGTTATACGGATTCTGCATGGCGCGCAGCAGTGGAAGCTCTGACATGACGCCGAAACGGCACCTTTCGGCGGTCTGGGTAACGACTGTCAGACCGATGCCACGGCGAAAAAGGCGCCGAACCGTTCCCCCTGAATCACCGCCACTTCGGACTCCCGGACATGGCCGTTTGTTCAGTCCTTGCGCCTGGAGCGCAATTGCCAGAGCGCCGCGCAGACGATGACGATTATCGCGAATGCGCCTGCAATGATGCGTAAGACAGATTCGGATTCAAGGTTCACGGATTTCGCCTCTGGAGAATTGTTGTATTACCTGTGCTGCTAGCGGAATTCAGGCTCGCGCCGCAAATGGCGTTCCCCGGATAGTCACTCGCGAACTCTTTTCGCTCATATCGTCTCCGATACTGCGACGAATCACCGAATCACCCAGGTGTTGGTCGCATGTCACTTGTGCTTTGGGAAAGCCGAGCAGCCGAGCAGCCGATCTGGCGGCCAGTTCAAAAACTTAAACGTGGATCCGTTCGACCTCGTCGAGGCTGATGTCGTCGCGGCGGCGCCGGCCATAGAGCTGCGTCGTGCGCGTCGACGCGTGATTCGCCATCGCCGCCGCATTCTCGAGCGTACCGCCATTTTTCAGGTAGGCGGTGATGCCGGTCGCGCGGAACGTGTGGTTGCCGATCCTCGTGCCGATGCCGGCCGCGAGTGCGCGCCGGCGCACCATTGCATAGGCGTTGGCTTGCGGCAGCGGGGTGGTGCTCAGCTGCCCGGTGCCGCGTGCAACCGTGCGGAACAGGGGCCCCTTCGTGTCATTAGCGATACCGGTGCCGTCAAGATAAGCGTGCAAGTACGCCTCCAGCGTGTGATGACAGGGCATTGCATGCGCCTTGCCGCCTTTTTCACGCAGGCGCACCCACAGCCGTCGCTGCTGCACGTAGACATCGTCGACCCGCATCGCCAGCGCCGCGCCCACCCGCGCAAACGAAAACACCATCAGTGCGATCAGCGCGCGGTCGCGCAGCCCCGCGCGTTGTCACGTCGATGCTGTCGAGCAGCTGCCGCGCCTCGCCCGCATCGAGCACCGGCGTTTTGCCCTTTTTCGTGGAAAGCGCTGGACCCCGCACCGAAGCGGCCGGGTTGTGCGGCACGATCTGGCCAGTCACCAGCCAGTCGAACAGGTGGCGGATCGCGGCGAGGCGCTGCTTGACAGTCGGCGCGGCGTGCGTCTGGGTCTGCCGCTCGATCCACGCGGCCACGTGCAGTGGCTGCACGGCCGCGATCGACGGCACGCCGGCGCCGGCGCACCACGCGAGAAAGTCACCGGACGCTCGCGCGTACGCGCGCCGGGTGTGCGGGTTGCGGATCGCCGACGCGAAGAATTCGACAAAGCGGATGCCTGCCCGCTCGCCCGCCGTCCTGATGAGTGCCGGCAGCGCGGCCGGGGAAAAGAGGGTGACAGCGCGATCCATCGGTATAAGGTCTTCCAGATGTCCTGTTATCGGGGCGCCTGTAGGGCAGCGACGGTCCTGCTGCGCTGTTGCTGGAACCAGGTGACCAGGCCTGCCATGAGTGCGCGATGTTCGCAGGCGACGGTCACGGTGTCCTGCATCGTGGCCAGCAGCCGCTCGGCGAGCGCCGTGTCACGCCCCTGCTCGCGCAGCCGTTCCACGATCTGTGCCTGCCGCCATGCACAGCGGCGCATCAGTGCGACATGCCGGTCCGCCCGATGCAGGTCGTCGAGTTCTGTCTGAAGATCCATGGCCGGCTCCGTCTGTGTGGTGATGCCGTCGCCGGCCTGGCCGGTCGCACGGCGGTTACAGCAGCGCCCCAGCTTCAGCAGCCGCGCGCGGATCAGGCCGATGTCGCTGCCTCATCGCAGCGACTCCGGCGCGGGAAAGTCCTCGTGGCCCGCATACATCGCGTAGCCGAGGGCACCGGGCGCCGTACAGGCGGTTCGCGGCGCAAACGGCGTAAAGCCCGCCTGACGCCGGCCGCGCTTGACCTGGCAGGTGATCAGCCGGTCGGTGCCGATGAGTTCGCCGAGATAGACACCGTTCGGTGCGTAGACCTCCTGGCCGGTGAAGCGGCCCACATGGCGGCCGTCATGGGTCCAGAGATCGTCGCCTTCGCGGTAGCCGAAGCTCGTGCCGCCCCAGGTCCACAGCCACAGCCAGCCCATCGCGTTTGCCCTGCTCGCTTATATAGGATAAGGCTGTTATCAGATAAAGCGGGCCCGTTCTGAGGTAACGTGGTCCCACGCGTCCCGATATTCTCAGCTAATGTGGTTCTAAGTGGTTCTACAAACTACAAACCGCGATGTAATCGGTTCCTGCCTCGGATGTTACCGAGCCGCTGCACCTAGCCGTGGCAAGTCCGGGCAATGCTGCTCCCTGTGCTCCCGCCCGCTTCGCCTTCGCGCGCGAACAGGAGGAATCCGTGAGTCGCCTCGTCGTCGTTTCCAATCGCACGGCCGATCCCCGCAAACCTGCCGCCGGTGGACTCGCGGTGGCCGTGCGGGAAAGCCTGCAGCAGACCGGGGGGCTCTGGTTTGGCTGGAGCGGTCGGGTTGAGCACGAAGCGGTCACCGACCCTGCCGGCCAAGGCCAGCTTCACTTCCAGTCTGCCGGCGAGGTGACGCTGGCGACGCTGGATCTGAGCCAGGAAGATCACGACGCGTACTACCTCGGTTACGCCAACGGCGTGCTGTGGCCTGTGTTCCACTATCGCCTGGACCTGGCCAATTTTGATACCCGCTTCGCCGCGGGCTACCGGCGTGTGAACCGATTGTTCGCGCAGAAGCTGCTACCGTTGCTGAAGCCTGAAGATCTGATCTGGGTGCACGATTACCATCTGATTCCCCTGGCCGCCGAACTGCGCGCACTGGGATGTGGCAACCGCATGGGTTTCTTCCTGCATATTCCGATGCCGCCGCGCCTGATCATGGCGGCGATTCCGGAGCACGAATGGCTGATGCGTTCGCTGTTCGCCTACGATCTGGTCGGCTTCCAGAGCGAAACGGACGTGACGCACTTCTCCCACTACATTGAAGCGGAAGCACAGGCCGAGCAGTTGAGTCCCGAACGGTTCCGCGCCTTCAACCGGACACTCCGGGTGGGCGCCTACCCGATCGGCATCGACGTCGACGACTTCCTTCGCCTCACGCAGGCGAAGGAAGGGCGTGAGACGTTTTTGCGGATGCGCGAGGAATACGCGCGGCGCCGCCTGCTGCTCGGCGTCGACCGCCTCGACTATTCGAAGGGGCTGCCACAACGTGTCCAGGCATTCCGGGCATTGCTCGAGCGTTATCCGGAAAACCGCAACAGCGCAACCCTGATCCAGATTGCTTCGCCGAGCCGCGAGGACGTCGGCGCCTACGGTGATCTGCGCCGCCAGATGGACAGCCTGTGCGGGGCGATCAATGGCGACTACGGCGAACTGGACTGGATGCCGGTGCGCTACATCCATCGCAATGTCGCCCGCAGGCGCCTGCCCGGGCTATACCGCGCGAGTCGGGTGGCACTGGTCACCCCTTTGCGCGACGGGATGAACCTGGTCGCGAAGGAATTCATCGCCGCCCAGGACCCGGCCGACCCGGGGATGCTGGTGCTGTCGCGCTTCGCGGGCGCCGCAGAGCAACTGAAGGAGGCGTTGCTCGTCAATCCGTACGACACACAGGGCACGGCGGAGGCGATCCAGCGTGCGCTCACTATGCCCGTCGAAGAACGGATCAAGCGGCACGAGGCGCTGCTGAGCCGGATTCGCAAGCTCGACGTTCACTGGTGGTGTTCATCGTTTCTGCAGGCGCTGAAGCATGTGGAACAGGACGTGACTGGCTGACGCCCGGAAAAAGTCGGCAGTGCACGATCTCCTTTGCGGGCGTGACCGCTCAAATAATGCCTGCGGCGCAAACAGAGGCTTGCAGTGACCGCCAGTGCGTAGGCCAGCGTTGCTTCAGCCGCCTTGCGGCGACCGTCGTCCGCTCTTTCCCGCGGTGGCTTGCGCAGCGCCCGCAAAGATCGTGATCAACGGCTTCGGTGTGCACAGATTGGGCGCGACGCCGGCGGCCAAACGCGCTCGAGCACGAGGCGGACTTCGCGAAGCTCCAGGGATGGCTGGGGCATGCAAACACCGCGACCACGCGCATCCATGATCATCTGCGTCATCGGCTGGAATACTCGCCGACGTTAAAGGCGTTAAAGGTTGCCAGGTGCCGCCGCGTACCGGCTGTGCAGGCACAAACGTGCTCTCCAGTTCAATCGCCACGCCGAACTGACCGTCCCGGAGCATCCGCACGACACCGGAGTTCTACCGCCTAAAGCCGCCTAAACCCTAAACCAGGGTTAGCCCGGAATCACCGGATCAGCAGGAGGAAATCAATATGGGCATTCGGGTGGAGTGTTACGCCGGCTATCGGTGCGAGGAGACACCGCGTGTGTTCTTTCTTGGAAAACGCCGGATCCGGGTCGTGGAGGTACTCGACCGCTGGCTTGCGACGGACCACCGCTATTTCAAGGTCCGAGGCGATGATGCCGCCGTCTATATCCTGCGCCACGACGAGGTCGCCGCGGAGTGGGAGATGACGATGTTTGACTGCGGCTAGCGGCGATTTCTGAAGATGGTCGTTCGTTTAAGTGGGTGTTGACCGCCGCATGGGAGACGGCGATCCGCCGGCGTGTACTTCCTACAAGGCGAGCGTCCCGTCTTATCACGGGCGAGACCCTACACCCACAACACTTGACATCGCACATTCGCCGCGGGATGCAAACCCTCGCAGCGTCTGTGAAGAAATATGGCTCGGCGTGAGCGAGGCACCACACTTCGGGCAGGACGGGCTCATCTCCGCAAATAGATTATCAAGTCCGTCGTAAGCACCCTTGTGCTCGAGATCGCGCAGGCTAGCCATGTACCAGGCGGCACGTTGCTCAGCGTTTCCGGTCTCGACGATGACACCGCGATGTCCGCACGGACAGGTTACGTAGGTAAATTTTCGGGTCAGCATGATGTCCCCCCGGAATGACCAGGTGAGATGCTCAGTCATGCATACACCGTGCCAAATGTAAATGGCTGTGGTGCAATCCGGATGCGTCGGTCTGTACGCTTGAGTTTTTGATGAGCGGGAGCCAATGTGTAAGCTGAAAGACATTGACGGATTGGGGAAGACTCATTCATTGACAGGGCGGATTCAACCGGTGGATGCAACAAGTAGTCGCTCGATTCGGGCACCAAGACGTCTCGCGACAAGTGCCGGCATCAGGTGTCCCGTCATCAAGTGACGGTGCACTCGACGCTGTCGCGCCTAACGCTGTTCACGCCGCCGGAAAAGTGCCCACCAGCGCGCAATCACGCGGAAAGACCTGCGTTCAATGGCACCCACGAACGCATGGCATCCATCCATGTGCTGACGGGCGCCCGACAGGTGGCTTCCGTTGACGAGCGCGACAGCGATCAGGGTCGGAAAATCCCATGCGCCAGAGGCAGCGATGCCAAGGCGGCGCCCGTGTCAGCCGTCGCCGTCATCGTCAGGCATGGAGGATGCTGAACATGGACAGGTAGCCGGTTCTGACGGTGCTCCTCGCCAGTTCAGAACCGTTTGGAAGCCGGGCGCTTATCAGGACGCCCGGTTTTTTGTCCGCCGGCTGCGAACCGGTCCTGTCGACGGCAGCACGCGCGAATTTTCGTGCCGGCGCAGCGGGGCGACCCTGGGTGGTTCTCCTGTCAGAAGCGATGGCGGCCTGCGGCAGATACATCTGCGGTGGAAACGAACGCTAGCCGGCGCAGCGATCCGGGCGCCGCGGTATCGCGACCTGCGAGTGGTGGATCGTGCATTGTGCGCCCCGTTGGATGACCATGCGTGGCGCAGTTGTCGGGATGCAATGAACGTCGAGTTCGGACGGACGGCACACAGCCATGAGATTGACACGCTATCATCGACGTCCCTCGCTGCTGTATGCCTGGCCGCAAATAGGAGAGGTCATGACTGAAAAGGCGCGAGAGCTTTACAGGAGCGCGAACGGAGACCGTTGGTCGCTCGTCCACGAATACGACACTTGTCAGGTTTTCGTCCGACATGAACCCAACCTCTCGTCAGGTGGCCGGCCGACCGACATTTCAATTGGCGACTTCCTTGTTCGAGATGGCAAAGGGCCGGAGCATGCCGAACTTCTGCGCCTGATCGGGACACTTGTGGAGACGCCAGTCGATAAATAGTGCCGAAGACGAGGCGCTTTCGTGACTCGCCGCAACGCGGCGACCACGATTGGCGCTCGAATGTCCGTCGCCAAGGCAGAAGCGCCGTTTAAACGGCTATGTTAAAAAGCCGGCGAGCGATCGTAGATGGGCCGGCAGTACGCGTTCACCCACCTCGCCGGCGTTCTGCAGCAGGCGTTGTTCATTGATCTGGCGTTTCGTACACCCCGGTCGCCATCCACGACGAGACCTTGTATTGATATGCTAGCTGGGGAAGGATGCGCAGCGCCGGACATTCACGTGGTCTCGCAGGTTGACTGGATCGGACTGTGCAATCTGGTTTCTCCATCAACTTGCGCCGCAGATTCGTTAATGGGCGTTTTTCTAACCGCGTCGATAGGGACTGTCATGAGCAACACTGACGAGCTGATGCAACAGTTGGACGTGGCTCGCAGGGAGGTCGCACTGCGCCGGATTCAAGTGCAGCAGCATCGGGAATATTCGGCATTCTTGGAAAGGATGGACGTCTCCACGTTGGTACAACGGAACGAACTGGCCATGTTGGAGGGAGAACTGAACAGGTGGGAAACGCTGGCCCGCAGAATCTCCCAACTGATCGCATCCCATGTGAGACGGTCTGACGCTGGCTCCTGATCCTTTAACGCTACCCGACCACAACCCAATAAAGCATCACCAGCAGTTTCGAAACAATACGTTGTTCGCGGCACACCTCAATGGTCACCGACAGCTCACGGGCCGCCTGCCGCGAACGATCAGGTAATCACTGTGGCCCAGAAAGCGGCCATTGAAGCTGCCAGCCCGAATAGCGGGAACGGGTCGCTCACAGCCATTCGCTGAACCCTGCTCGGCCCGTGATTGATATAACACCTGTCGACGCCCGATCCGAACCGCAGCAAAATCCCCCTCTCACTATTGATCCGGCAATAAAATATTGAAACTTTGAGCGCAACACATGGTCGGAAGTGTTATGGAAAAAATCGACTCCCGAACCTTGCCGATGGCGGCACTGAATGAACGCCGTCGCCGCGCGGTGAAGATGCGCATCGAAGGCGTAGCGTTGAAAGAGGTGGCGCTGCGTTGCGAGATGTCGCCCACGACGGTGATTGCGGCCTGCAAGGCGTACGAGGCGGGCGGCTGGCGTGCCGTGGATGTCGGGCCTCGCGGTCGTCCGTCGGGTACCGGACGCAGCCTGAGCGCAGATCAGGAG
>NZ_WHNP01000131.1 GCF_009362735.1 Paraburkholderia franconis
CCGTCATACACGAGCACCTTTATACGCGTCGAGTGCTTATTGGCAAACAGATAGGCGTGGTGCGGTCGCGCCGCGCCGAACACCTTCACGACACGCGCCAGGATCGTGTCGATGCCCGCACGCATATCGATGGGCTCGGTCGCCAGCCAGATCGCGTCGATACGGATCATCGCAGCCACCCTTGCAACCAGGCTGCGCAATCGGCCGCCGCGCACAGCGGCCAGCGTACCGTCACGGTCGCCGCCCCGCGGCGCACCTCGATCTGGATCTCTGTCGAAACGACTGCCGCGCCCGGCGCCTCCACTTGCAGTGGAACAAACTCCGCCAGCGGCACGCTCATCGACTGGTGAGCCTCCCGCGCGGCGTGCTGTTCCTCCTGCGCGGCCACCCATCGACGCAGCAAATTCGCATTCAACTGGTAATGCAGCGCGACCGCGGCGATCGACACGTTCGGCTGCATCGCCGCACGGATCACCTTCTCCTTGAACTCCTTGCTGTGGCGGCGTCGCCGCGTCGGCTGCACCACTTCCGAAATCGCTTCATTCTCGTCCATAGCGTACACGTGTCCATTTAAAAAATAGGTGGACACGATCGTCGCTTCCCTAACACGCTGGTTCAAGGCGACATTGCCGGGCGCTTACGTAGGTTTGTCGGATGTTCGCGAAGGCCAAAAAGGCTAATATCCCTCGTTACGTAGGGCTCGGCCAAGAGCAGACGTTGGTCGGCGGCTTCTGTATTGCTGAGGAGGTGGATATGAATGACGTAGTCGGTCGGCAGGGCGACGTTGAGGTAACGACAACCATCGACAGACTGTATGCACTTGACCGTGCACTCCGAAACGCAGTCGATGGATTTCGTGTGCCCCGGGCCGACCAAAACATGCGGTCGATATTCGAGCGGCGGTTGCGACTGCATCCAGAGTTCGAGCGCGTGGTCGTTGGTGCTGAGTACGAGAGGGCTGCGAGGGAGCTGATAGCCTCAATCGAGGAATCTGCGGCAGGCATCGCTAGGCGCTGTGGCCAGCCTTGGCGACGAGGTCGGCCCGACAGTGGCGGTGCGAGACAAGACCACGTCGGTGGGAAAATTTGGATCCTTGGGGCGGTCGAGTTTCTAATAGAAGAGCGTCCTATTCTGCGTGGAGATATTGAACTTCGCAGGACGGAGCCTATTGCACCAGGCCTTCCAGACGTCGTCGTGGAGTATTTGGTCACTGTACCGGGAACGAGAGACCAACTCACCCGAGAAACACATGGTCACTGGGGCTACCACTATCACTACCTCGACAGCAGAAATCGTCGGTCTGACACTTTGCTAACGTTTGATCGCGATAGCCCGTCGGGCATCATGCCGACGTTGAGTTGGGAGCGGCACGCCGAAGGTCAGAAATTCAAGGCTCGGGCTGCAATGTGGGGGATCGATAAGCGCGAGAGCGTCTACTCCGTTTGTCGCCCTGATACGCTGCGCTTCAGCCTAGGTGATTTCAAACAGCCAGCGTCCGATGCGGAAGTGGTTTGGCCGCTGACTGCGAAAATGCCGGCTATATGCACTGCCTGATTTGTATGCCCATATGTACAGTGACACGCGTAGTCTGGCTTAGGCAGCCTTGGCCTTCGGCTGCACTCCGCCTGACCTGAAAACTGCCCCCGAGTCGTCGGACCAGTGCGCCGGCGACAGGGCTTTCGTCGACTCGCGGCGGGAATCTCCGGCGCAGCGACGCAGCTATTTGGTGCGCGTTGCTCTAATTGAGGAGAGGTTTTGAAAGACGAAGTGCAATCAGGCTATAAGCCTGTACAGGACGATTTGCTGAAGACGTTGGGCTTGGCGGTAATCGCGGGACAGGGCGTCGAACGCCTGATGAGCACCTGCCTGACGTTCGCATTGCACGGCGAGCCACTACAGACCGTGGAACAGTTTCAAGCCTTGCTTGAGCGGCATTCGAAAGCCACCTTGGGGAAACTGCTCAATGCGCTGCGGCAGCGGGTAGATCTTCATCCCGCCTTCGACGACCAGTTGGATCGCTTCCTCCAATACCGCAATGTCATCGCGCATAGGCTACATGACGTGCCCGGCGGTTTGGATCTTCATTCCGATGAAGGCCGGGGAAGGCTAAAGGCTTTCCTGCTCCAGTACATGGATGACGGCCAAAGCGTCTCCATGGTATTGCTGGGCGTGCTGCGGGACTGGGCGCGTCAGGTGGGCATTGATCTTCCCAGTGACCACCATCTGAGCCGGCGGATGCAGCACCACCTTGACGCCAATGTCATGCCGAACCTCGAGGGCTTAATCAGGTCCAAAGGCCGCGGCGCGTATCCATAAGTTTCAAATGCCGGCTAACAGTGTCCCACCTCGCATCGGCATTCAGTGTCTCCAGTGCTTGGCGCTGATGTCGTAGACAGTTGACGGCAGTACCTCGGCCAACTGACCTTCACGTAGGTCACTGTGGCCAAGGCCGCAAACCGTTTGGGATGACCCAGGGTGAGTTCCCCTGCAAGAGCAGACCGGCAGCAACCGCTGCGCAGCAGGCCTTGGCTCCTGACACAGGAAAGACCGAAACGGGTCGTGAGTGTGAGTTCGCGGATGCAGGTTGTTGCGGTCCTCCCGCGCGAGGCCGCCAATGTCAGCAGTCCACCCGACTGCTGACCTTAACAGAACCTGTCTCAATGTCGGCAATGGCCGATAACTCGTCGACGGGTTGTCGGGCGAACGACCGTTGTACCCCGTAAAGCGCCACGGGTAGGAGGATGGAGACCGGCGGCAACGAGTCACCAGCCGCTTACCGGACGGCGTGCGCCACTCTGAAGATTCGCAGTGCCATGCAAAGTCGCTTACGGTAAAGCGGATCGTCCGTCGACGGTGTTCGCACGGTAGCACGCCGTAGTCAGGATGACTCTGCGCGGTGGCCGATCATGGACTGCCGGCACGTGGAGGCGCCACAGTGACATACGTACTGCGCCCGAATGTCCTCGCTGATCTCACCTTCGATCTCAAGGCCATAGTCGATGAACAGCTCATCGCCGGGCTTGATGTCGGTGAGTGCATGAACGTATATGCGATCGCCCGTCTCGATTGCCTCGCAGTTGGGTGCGCACGCATGATTCAGGAAGCGGGCGCTATTGCCGCCGCGACTGCCATCGATCACGCGGCCGTCCGACAGACCAAAGACGAAAGTATGTCCCACGTCGGACCGCTGACGGGCAGCGGCGGGTCGCCATCTGGTTACTTCACCCTTGTACTGAATGAGCCGCTCGCCTGCGGCGATGGGCTGTAGCGCAAAGTGAGCTTGCCCCCGAAAAACGAATCCCTTGCTGAGCGTTTAAACTCATGCAAGGAGAAACAAGAAGATGAGCAAGACAAAGTGGGCGCGATACACGCTCGAATTCAAGCTGGAAGCGGTACGGCTGGTCAAAGCCGGCCAGAGCATTGCGGCGGTGGCTGCGACGCTGGACGTGCCGACCCAATCGATTTCCAACTGGGTCAAGGCTGAGCACGAAGGCAAGCTCGGCGGAGCCGGTACAAAGCCGGTAAGTCCAGAGCAGATGGAATTATCGAGACTGCGTGCCGAAGTGGCCCGCCTGAAGATGGAGCGGGACATACTAAAAAAGGCGTGCGCGTACTTCGCGAAGGAGTCGACGTGAAGTACGCCTTCATCGAACGTAATCGCCGTCATTGGCCGATTTCGGTGTTGTGCGAGGTGCTCGACGTCAGCCCCAGTGGCTATCATCAACGCCGGCAACGTACTGCGCAGGATAAGCCGGGCAGAAGCCGTGTGAGCGACGACGCCCTGCTGGCGCATATCAAGGCAATTCACTCACAGGTCAAGGGCGAATATGGCTGGCCACGCATGTGGAAAGAGCTGCTTGCGCGCGGCGTGCGCGTAGGCAAGGAGCGCGTGCGCAAGCTGATGGCACAGCACGGCATTCGTGCCCGGCACAAACGCAAGTACATTGCGACGACAAACTCGAATCATGGCTTGCCTGTCGCGCCGAACCTGCTGGAGCGCAACTTCACGGCGACGGCGCCGAATCAGGTCTGGACGAGTGACATCACGTATGTTGCGACGGCTGAAGGCTGGCTGTATCTGGCCGTCATCATCGACCTGTTCAGCCGGCAGGTCGTGGGCTGGTCGATGCAGCCACACATGAAGGCCGAGCTGGTTACCGATGCGCTGCGTATGGCGTGGTTCCGCCGCCACCCTGAAGCCGACGTAATCGTTCATAGCGACCGTGGCAGTCAGTATTGCAGCGGTCTGTTCCAGGACACGCTGAAAGCATACGGCATGCGCTCATCGATGAGTCGACGTGGTGATTGCTGGGATAACGCGCCGACCGAAAGTCTGTGGGGTTCGCTGAAAGTTGCACGCCTGCACGGTCGACACTTCCCGACCAAACGTGCGGCAATGGACGAAGTGGTCGATTGGCTCAACTTTTATAACGCGCATCGGCTACACTCGACGCTCAATTACGTCAGCCCCATGACGTTCGAGAAGAACTGGTTCGCCGCTCAGCAAGGTGCGGCCGCATAAATCCCTCGGCTATGGGATTCGTGAAACAGGGGCAAGGTCAAAGAGTCCCTTGCCATGCACCGATGAGCGTCGTGCAGTGATACGTCGCAGTCGCATTGTGTCGTTTCCCTTTAGTACGTCTCGATCTTCGTCAAGCCGTTCAGCTGCGAAGCATATCGCGGCAGCCGTTCGCATTCGACACGTCACATGCATATCACGCAACTAACCGTCAGCCGCTGGCACCTGCTTCCCCAGCTTCGCCAGAACCGCACCGACAGGGACGGGCGGTCAGCGAATTGGTCCGCCTGATAAAGCACATACAGTGGCGATGCCCTTCCGAAAGCCTTGCGGGTTGCGTGGCACCGCACACATGCGATAGGGTGAGCGTCCTGTTCCGCGACGCGCGGGCATTTTTCTAAAGGGAGCTCACACATGAACAGGCAGGAACTCATTGATGCGGTCGCGGCCGGCACGGGCGAAAGCAAGGCCAGCACCGGTGAAGCCATTGATGCCATCATCGAGGCCGTGACGGCCGCCGTGACGCGTGGTGAGACAGTGCAACTCGTCGGCTTCGGATCGTTTTCGACGGGCGCACGTGCCGAGCGTAGTGGCCGTAATCCGTCGACGGGTGAAACCATCACCATCCCCGCAGCGAAGACCGTCAAATTCACGGCGGGCAAGGCGTTCAAGGACGCCGTCAACGCTGCCTGACCCAGGTGTTCATGCGTGCGGCACGCGGCGACGTCTGAACCGGGAGCTCCGTGCGACCTTCAGAGCCGGTCACTGGACCGAACCGGCTAACTGTGTTCGCAGTTCACGCGCTACCTGCTCAAGCAGAGCCGGAATGAGCAGCTGTGCTTCGAGTGATCCCGCGACGCTGTAGCCACCATTGCCCGCAGCATCGATTACGACCATGGCCGTACACGCCGCACCCGTTGCATCTCTGGCGTGGGTGGCAAGCACGCTGAACTGGCCGGGCGTGCCGGGTGTATGTGCCGTGACTTGTGGCTTTCCGTCGCTCATGTTTGGCTCCGCGCTATCCGGTGTTCACCCATCGTACCTTCGCAAAACGCGGGAGGCAGGCGACAGGGTTAGCCAACTGGTCCGAATCCAGGGCCGGCGCATTCAGGATGCGCAGGTGTGAGTCTCGCAGACGACTGGCTGCCGGTAATCGAGGCGCCATCCATCCGTGAACCGTGGCGCCAGCATTTTTCTGTCGTGAGACTGAACGCTGCCAGCTCATCGGGTGTGAGGGCGGTTGCCATGCTCTTGCGATTGCCGCATGCTCCTGCCAGTCGCATAGTCCCCTATTGGCGTTCACCCAGAGGCGGGCCAGTTCAACAAGGTGCGCGATCTTGAGCCAGTCACCCGTTCGTACCAGCGAAACAGGTTCCCCGACCACGAGATAATCGGGCATCTCAACGCGGACGTCATCCTCGCGGCTCAGAGGGTTGACATGATGTCACCAGGACACAGGGACGTTCTGGCCGGAATGCAGCTTCGTTCTGCAGATCTTCGTCGCGTGCAATACACCGTTTCGCGTCTGGCGGTCAGGGGCGCGCGAAATCATCCGGCGTCAGTTCCAGACGCGCAGCGGGATGAGCGCGCAGCTTGCGCTCGGCGATCGCGCGGATGCGCCCGTATCCATCCCGGAACCTCTTCAGGGTCTGAGTCTCACTGGCCTGCGGTTCCAGCCAGAAGTAAGCCTGTAGCGCCGTGAGCGTGATCACGCATTCCACCGTTCCGTTTGCGAGCGCAAACGCGACGCCGCGGCGATTCGCGAGTACGCGAGGTTCGAGATCAATGGTTTCCATAGCTAAAGGGGGCATCGCATCGATACGCGCGACAGATATTTTTGCATACATCGTGCGGTTTCAGGGGCAGGGTCGTCGTTTCCTGCGCCTAAGGATGGCGGCGGATCCGCAGGTAGGCTGACAAGGTCATTTGTGTTTCGCAAAGGCGTCGCTCATCTGCCGCGCCCGCTTGACCTCGTCGCTGTGCAGATAGATCGACGTGGTCGACACCGAGGCGTGCCGCAGGTTGTCGCGCACGGTCGTCAGTTCTGCACCGTGTCCGAGCGCATACGTGGCGTGCGTGTGCCGCCTATCTCTTCAACGAGATAGGCGGCACTATCTTCCCTGCCGGACTATGTCTTGTAAGACTGCGATGCTGCCCCTTTCGGGGCAAATGTGCGAAGCCATATAGAGATAGTCTGAGGCTCCTTTCCGCTGCACCCCAACATCGGGGAAGGAGCTCAACGTGAAGTACGTGATCCATGATCGGGCGGTCCTTTCACGACCACCTGAAGGGCCACTTGCGGCGCCTCTCGTCTTGTTTGCAAGAGCGCTGAGTGATCAGGGATACTGTGCGTATTCCCTGCATCGACAAGTGCGCATTGCAGCCGACTTCAGCAGATGGCTTGCACACAAAGGTATCGGAATACACCACATCTGCACTGACCATGCAACACGGTATTTGCGACATCGCGCACGAATCGTTCGACTGTGCCGCGGAGATCGCGCCGCGCTCGGACATCTCATGGAATTTCTACGCAGCAGGCAGTTGATTCCCGCTGAGAAGGTGCCGGCTTCCCAACTGTCGCCTATTGAGCGAAGTATAGAGGACTACGTAGCGTACTTGCGCGAAGCGCGCGCCCTGACCGAAGCGACCATTCGCAACTACGTGCCCTTTGTCCGCAGTTTCCTGGAGGACTGCTTCGGCAACCAACCGGTCTCGCTTTCCCGTTTGCGCGCGATCGATATCGTGAGATTCGTACGACGTCAGGCACCACGTTTGCACCCGAAGCGAGCGAAGCTCATGACCGCTGGGCTGAGATCCTTTTTGCGCTATGCGAGCTATCGGGGCGACGTGGCGCTCGATCTCGCCGCAGCTGTTCCTGTTGTAGCCAACTGGTCGATGCCTGCGATTCCCCGCGCGATTGCACCGGTTCAAACCCGACGATTGCTTGCAAGCATCGATCGACGAAGCGCGGTTGGTCGTCGCGACTATGCCATTTTGCTCCTGCTTGCCAGACTTGGATTGCGGTCGGGAGAAGTAGCGTTCCTCGAACTCAGCGACATCGACTGGACCAAGGGATGCCTGACTGTTCGCAACAACAGCGGGCTGCGCAACGAGTTGCCCTTGCCCCCTGACGTCGGTAGAGCGATCGCTGCATATCTGAGTCGTGATCGACCGCCCGGCCCCTGTCGGCGGGTATTCTTGCGCTCAAGGGCTCCGTTCACTGGTTTTCGGAGCGCTTGTGCGGTCGGCTCCGTTGTGCGTCATTCGCTCCAGCGCGCTGGCATTGATGCGCCGACTATGGGAGCACACCAATTTCGCCACGGATTGGCCACCGAGATGCTGTACCACGGTGCGTCGCTCGGCGAGATCGGCGAACTCCTTGGACACAGGCACCCACAGACCACGAGGATCTACACGAAGGTCGATATCAAAGCGCTGCGTACGCTGGCCGTGCCATGGCCGGGAGGTGTGCGATGAACACGCTTCGGCAAGCGGTCGAGGAGTACGTTACCGTGAGACGAGCCCTGGGATTCAAGCTGAATGAGGCAGAGAAGGGATTGCGCGACTTTGTCGCGTTCATGGGACGACGCCGCGCCTCGTACATCACGCAATCGCTCGCTCTCGAATGGGCTCAACAACCATCACACCAGCGACCCGCAAGCTGGGCACAGAGGCTGGGCTTTGTCCGTTTGTTCGCGCGCTATCGCAGTGCAACCGATCCACGCACCCAGATCCCAGCACAGGGCCTACTTCCGTTTCGGCCGACGCGGGCACGACCATATCTATATTCGGACAGCGAGATCCGAGCGCTGCTGGACGCAGCACTTCATATGCCATGCAGGTTCGAACGGGATGAACTGCAGCCATGGACGTATCATTGCCTGTTCGGGCTCCTCAGCGTAACGGGTATGCGTCTGGGTGAAGTCAGAAACCTTGAGCTTGAAGACGTCGATCTGACGACAGGAATATTGACGATTCGCGGCACCAAGTTCGGCAAGTCGAGACTCGTGCCTTTACATGCTTCGACCTGCAAGGTATTGGCCGCCTACATTGCACGCCGGGAATGTCTTTGGACCGGGCGAACCGTGTCATCCTACGTGTTCGTTTCCAACAGGGGAAACCGGCTGGACAACAGCGAGATTCATCGCGCCTTTTATCGACTCTCCCGCCAGATTGGGCTGCGCGGCGAATTCGACAGTCACGGGCCACGGCTGCATGACATGAGGCACGTCTTTGCGACGAGAACGCTTTTACATTGGTACCGGTCCGACAGGACCCCGAGCGTCGTCTGCCCATCCTGTCGGCCTACCTCGGTCATGTCCATGTGGCCGATACGCAGTGGTACCTCAACGCTTCGCCGGAACTCATGCGCGAGTCGATGCGCCGACTCGAGCGGCATTGGGAGAACCGCTCATGAACACGTCTGCCAGCTTTGCTTCCCTTCTGGAACGGTTCTTTATACAGCGCCTGATGCAGCAGCGGCAGGCCAGTCCTCACACCATCATCTCGTATCGAGACACCTTCCGCCAGTTTCTGAAGTTCGCCGAGCAACGCCTGCATAAGCCGCCGTCAGGTATGGACTTCAAGGAGATTGACGCCCCGTTGGTCGCGGCGTTTCTGGACGACCTGGAGAAGCACCATGACGTAAGCGTTCGCAGCCGCAATCTCCGCCTCACGGCAATTCACTCGTTCTTCCGGTACGCAGCACTCGAAGCCCCGGAGCATTCCGCACAGATTCAGCGCGTGCTTGCCATTCCCAGCAAGCGCTTCACCCGCACGCTCGTCAACTTCCTGACCCGTCCGGAGGTCGACGCACTCCTTGCCGCGCCAGATCAACGTACCTGGTCCGGCCGACGCGATCATGCCTTCCTGCTGGTGGCTGCGCAGACCGGCCTGCGTTTATCCGAGATGACCGGACTCAAACGCGAGGACCTTGTTCTGGGTGCCGGCGCTCATGTGCGCGTAATCGGCAAGGGCCGTAAGGAACGCTGCACGCCGGTCACGAGGTCTACGCGAGCCGTATTGAAATCCTGGTTGCATGAGCCGCAGCGCGGTGATGGTGATGTGCTGTTTCCGAACGCCAGGGGAGGACGTCTCAGTGTTCACGGCGTGCAGTATCTGCTAAACAAACATCGAGAAGCGGCCTCAAGAGTGTGTCCCTCCTTGAACAAGAAGCGGATCACTGTCCACTGCTTGAGGCATACGGTGGCTATGGACCTTCTTCAATCGGGCGTTCCTCGCTCAGTGATTGCGTTGTGGCTCGGGCACGAATCGGTAGAAACAACGCAGATCTATCTCGAGGCGACGCTTGCAATGAAGGAGCAGGCCCTTGCGAAGATGTCGCCGCTACGCGGCAAGGCGGGGCGCTTCCGCCCGACAGACCAACTGCTCGGCTTTCTGAATAGCCTGTAGGGTCACGAAACTATGTTGGGTGATCGGGGCGATGCTTCTGTTCTGAGGCGCGCAATCCTTGGGCCAATATGAACTCTCATCGATATCGCCCGACATAGTCCGGCAGGGAAGATAGTGCCGCATCCAGTGCGGGCTCGCGCGGCGCAGCTTCTCCGCGAGGGGCGGGTGGTCAGTCTGGATCGCATTGGCGGCAAGCAGCAGAAAGCGCTCGGGGACGCCCCACAGTCGCACGCTGCTGATCGCCGCGTCACTGTCCGCTTCGAGGCTGCCGATGATCGGGGTGTCCGGACGCCAGCGTACTGCCGAAACCGGCAGGCGTCGTTCGGCCAGATAGCGGGCCAGGGCTTCCCACGCGAGCGGCGGCAGCGCCACCCGCGCCATCTTGCCGCCTTTGCCGGTGACGCGCAGCCAGTGCTCGCCGCGTGCGTCCGTCTCGACGTGACCAAGCGTCGCGCCGACCAGTTCACCCGCGCGCAGGCCCGTTGCAACGCCGAAATCGAGCAGGAAGCGAAGCCGCTGCGCGGCCGGAACCGCCCAGCCGTAAGACCATTCAAGCCCGTCGGCGATCGTGCGCATCAGCGTCCATTCGCCGTCGGTAAAGGCGCGCGAGGCATCGAGTGCCGTTGCGGTATGTCCGCCGCGCACCTTGATGCCCGCAAACGGATTGGCCAGCACGTAGCGCTGTTCGACGAGCCAGCGGAACAGCGCGCCGAGAATCGACAGTGCGTGCGCGACCGAGCGCGCGGACAGGCTGCCGTTGAAGGGCCGCCATTCGGGCGACGTGCGGGGCCGTACCGGGCCGATCCAGCGAGCGCGAGGCGAAGGGTGCCGCAGGAAACCCCGATACGCGATGGCATCCTCGGTGGTGAGCGACGACAGCGCGCGGCCGCGCTCGACGATGGCCCACAGGATCAGCCGCTCGGCTTCCTTGCGGTACGTTCGCTGCGTGGCCGGCGACTCGTGCAGCGACAGCCAGGTCTGCACCGCTTCGTAGTCGTTGGCGGCATCGAGCGTGCAGGTCGCGCGCGGCGCCCGGAACGTGCCGTCGGAGCCGTCGACCTCGTGCGGCAGTTTGAGAGTTTCCCACGGTACGACGTCGCCAGCGCTGGCTGGCGACGATCAAGGCACGCGCTTTTTCGGTGAGGCCGGGCCACGCGGCGAAAAACGCCTCGATTGAGCGGGCGCTTGCGGCGCCCAGTCCCGGCACGGCCTTCCACCACTGACGGCGGCGCGGAATGCGCACGGTCAGATCAGCGAGCGTCCGGATGCCATGCGCGTGCAGTACTCGCACGGAACGCGGGGTGAACCACTGCGTGATGTCGTCGGCGGTCTGCGGCTCCGGTGGCCGCGCCATGCGCAGCGTCTCGATGGCCTGTGCGACGGCTTTCGCATGCTGCTCGCGTTCCGACGCCGAATGGCTGAGGAGTGCTACGAGATCGTCGCGATGGGCCGTGCGCGCGACATCCAGCAGCTTGCTGCGGATGCGCCCGAGGACGCCGCGGGCCGATTGCCCGTTACCGAGTGCGGCGGGCAGGTAACGCGCCACGGCCTGCCGTACGGGCACGCCGGCGTACCAAGCGCGCAGCACGGCGAGTCTGCCCCGGATGCGGGGTACACCCCAGGGCGGTGTGGTAGCTCCGGCAACAACATAGCAAACTCGCGGGTAATATGGGGCCTTCGCATGTCGAGGGAGTGTCTGGCGCCATGGTCCAGAGAACGTCCTGCCATTGATGCGGTTCTCGTGCTTGAGGCCGTTGCTCCCGCTAACCGGGAGCCCAATCGATGACACGGAGACGAAGCAAACACTGGCGAGTACGTCTCGCTTTTGAGCCGAACCGCTATTCCAGCGAACAACTGGAGAAGGCCTACGAGCAGCTCAGTCCGATCGATGCCCGAAGCACGAAGCGTTCATCGAACGCAAGGCCTGCG
>NZ_WHNP01000132.1 GCF_009362735.1 Paraburkholderia franconis
GGCCGAACTTCAGCGTCAACTACGCACCTTGCTCGGCCATGACCAAATTGTTACGCAAGCCTACGGACGTCACCTGCTGATCAAACGTCTGGACGATGAGGAGCCCACTGTTGTGGCGCGCCTCACAGAGTTCGGCCGCAATCGTTATGGCGCTGCCTTCCGCAGCCATAGTGGTCGTTGGGAACCGCTGCCCGGAACCGGCTCGCTCGAGGAGATGGCCAATGTCGTCGTCACGCTCTTGCAGCCCTATTTACAGCCGGATAATTAATCAAGCAATTTACGGGATGTTGTACTAGGTCAATGGCCTCACATTCGCATGGGATGCAATTGAGGCTGTGAGGCACCGCATCTCTATGAAGCGGGGGAATCCATGAAACTGACTTTTCTCGGTGCAAGCGAGACCGTCACCGGTTCGAAGTACCTGCTCGAAGAGCCGGACGTACGCATCCTCATCGATTGCGGGCTGTTTCAAGGTGTCAAGAACCTGCGTCTGCGCAACTGGGCCCCGCTGCCCGTCCCGGCCGACTCGATCGACGCCGTGATACTCACTCATGCGCATATCGATCACAGCGGCTATCTGCCGTTGCTCGTTCGCAATGGCTTTCACGGTGCCGTCTATTGCACGCCCGGCACGGCTGCGCTGTGCGAGATCATGCTGCGCGACAGCGCGAGACTGCAGGAAGAAGAAGCCGACTACGCAAACCGGCATGGGTTTTCGAAGCACTACCCCGCGCTGCCGCTCTATACGCTCGATGATGCGGAGCGCGCGCTGCGTCTGTTCGTGCCGTGCCCTTTCGACAACCCGATTGACCTGATGCGCGGAATCAGCTTCCGCTTCCTGCCCGCTGGTCACATTCTCGGCGCAGCGAGCGTCGTGATGTGCCGCAATCACAAGGTGCTTGCGTTCTCCGGCGACGTCGGCCGCCAGGAAGATCCCATCATGCGCGCGCCCGCGCCTCTCGCGCACGCGGATTACCTCGTCGTCGAATCGACCTATGGCGACCGCTTGCACCCGGACACGAATCCAGAAGACGAACTCGCGCGGATATTCAACAAAACTTTTGCCAAAGGCGGCGTGGTCGTGATCCCATGCTTCGCGGTCGGGCGCGCGCAGGAGATCCTCTATTACATTTCGAAGCTCAAAGAGAACGGACGCATGGCAAACGTCCCCGTGTACCTGGACAGTCCAATGGCGACGAGCGTCACCGAGGTCTATCGAAAACATCTCGACGAACATCGGCTGACCATGTCCGAAGCGAGTGCTATCGACAAGGCGGCGATCCAGACCAGAACCGTCGATCAGTCAAAGGCAATTGCGTCACACCAGGGACCGATGGTGATTATTGCCGGCAGTGGAATGGCGACGGGTGGCCGCGTGCTGCATCACCTGAGCCTGTATGCGTCGGACCCTCGCAACACGATCGTGCTCGTCGGTTTCCAGGCGGCAGGCACGCGCGGCGCGGCCCTCGCCGCCCACGAACCGTCGATCAAGGTACACGGCGAATATGTACGCGTGCGCGCCAACGTCGAGTCGATCGCGTCGCTTTCGGCGCATGCCGATTACCGCGAACTGCTGCAATGGCTGTCGAGTCTGACGGACGCGCCGTCGCGCGTCTTCGTCACGCACGGCGAGCCCGTAGCGGCGGACGCGATGCGTCGGCGCATCTCCGAGACATTCGGGTGGCCGTGCGAAGTACCGGTCTATCAGCAGACGGTCGAGCTCGAAGACTTATAAAAGACTCGGGACGCGGCTATCCGTATCCGGCAACGGTGTGACCAACCGCGTTTGCGATGTCTATCGGGGTGTAGTCATGTCGCTTCCAGCCCTGCATTCTGATGGCGCCCTTGCACAACGTGCGGCTGACCAACGCCTGCTTGCCATCGTCAGCGAGCTCGCGAAGGAATTGCAGCGAGCGGCCTTCGAGCCAAACAAGATCACGCTCGCGACTCGCTTCGAAAGCGAGCTTGGATTAGGCAGTCTCGCGTGTGCCGAACTCCTCTCGCGCGTCGAACAGGCATTCGCGCGCAACTGCCCATCGACGTTTTTGCGCGGGCAGACTGCATAAGCGATGTGTTGCGGGCGCTGCACTCGTTCGAACAGATCAAGACGGCACCGAACAAACCCTCATCCATAGTCGAGCTTGCCCGGCAGTCCGAAGTTCATGCCGCCAATACGCCGACGGACTACATCGACGCTGTGTGAAACACTGCAATGGCACGCGTCGCACGACGGCGCGCGCACGCATCTCATACTGATCGACGCTCCTTCAACGAAACGCGCGTCACATACAGCGAATTGCGTCACAAAGCTTTGGAAGTGTAGCGGGAGGTTTGCGGGCAACAGGTATCGAACGCGGTGACACAGTAGCGCGCGGCGTCAAGCACATAGTCCGGCATTCCAATGCTGCTTGCGATCGTCTGCACCGCGGGGTCCATCACCCACATCTTCGCGCCGACATTGATCACTGTCGACGACGATTTGTTCAGGATGCCGGCGAAGAGCGACGTCATTTCGATCATCCGAAACACCGTGAACGTAATGCCAACAATGAGCGCAGTGAACTTCGCGCTGTCATTGAAAGCAGCGTGAACGCGAGGCGCAATATGCTCTTCATAGGCGAGATCCTCCGCGCTTGCAGATGAAGGTGCGCACCGTTATCGACTTCCGTTCGACGTGAGGTTGAGTAGCGCGACGACGCCAGCAATCATTGCGGTCACGATGACGACACCGCATCTGAACGCAAGCGAGTCGTCGAAGATCAGCCCGTGAATCGTCCACACGAGTGCGTCCGGCGAAATGAACACGCCGATCAACGCAAGCACGATCCGGTATTGCTGGTGCACCACGGCCTCCCACTTGTCACGCTTCGCTTGCGGCCGCGTGTTCGGGTTCGGTGCCGCGAACCAGCAGGACGGGACACTGCGAAACGCGCACGAATCTCTCGGCGACACTGCCGAGCACGATGCGGCTCACGCCTCTGCGACCATGTGTGCCCATCACAACAAGCTCGGCGCGCGCGCGTTCGGCGCAGCGCTGAAGCGTCTGCGCGACGTCGTCGGTCATGCGCTCCGTTTCGATCATCTCGATCTCGCAGGCGACGCCTGCCTTGCCGCACTCGGCGTGCGCACTCTCGAGCGCAATGCGGCCATCTCTTCGTAACGCGTCGAGAAGCGCCACAGGATCGTAGTACCCCCCATAGTTGAAGAGCGGCGTCTTGTCGACAACGTACACGGCATGAATCGTTCCGTGCGTGAGACCCGCCATTGCTACTGCCTCGTTTAACGCCCGCGCCGATGTTTTGCTGCCATCCAGCGCAACCAGAATCCGCGTGTACATGGTGAACTCCTCGTTGATGTATTCGTGCAGCCGCCCGTCAGAGAAAGCCGGACGGTGAAACAGCGCCTCTTGATGCCGACTGCAAAGGACGTTGATTGTGTTGCGCGACACTCGCCGTTGCGTCGATCGTTGAAGGACACACCAGAACGGGACATTCGGCGTTGCGCAGCGTTTGAGCAACGACGTGCCCCGGTAGTGGACGCACGAGCTTCGGTTTGCTGCTGGTCGACATCACCAGAAGGTCGGCTTGCCATTGCTTCGCTTCGCGCAGAACGGTGCTCGAAATATCGTCAGATGCGGCTTCCGTTTCGACGACCGCTATCTCCACCGGGCCCGACGTCCCCTTTATGATCTTTTTGGCCTGACAGAGCGCCTGTTCGCCATCGAGGCCGAACAGTTCGCGCGGCAGCAGTTCGCCAAGCCAGGCTGGACGATCCAATACGTAGACAAGCCTGAAAACGCTCCCTTTAGGTACGACACTCGCCGCAATATGCAGCGCCGTGAGCGACGGCGACGACCCATCGACTGCCACCAGAACTCTCGTTACCGCGGCGTCCTTTGTGCACACGTGCGCGGAGGGCACATGCAGCACGGGGCAATGGGACATCGCCACGAGTTCCTCGGGATTCAGTCTGCACGCCCAGCGATGACTTCGCGGATGCGAAGCCACGGCGATCAGGTCCGCGTGCCATTCACGGGCCGACCGGCTGAGCGCTTCCGTTGCTTGCCGATGCATCGCCGCAAGATCGATTAAGTCGGTTTCCGCCTTCGCCACAAATGCGGCAGCTTGATGAGCAGCCAGCATTAACCGTGTGATTGCTTCATGCAGTATCGCGCGATGTGCTTCGCGCCAGTCCGGACGGGACATCAACAACCGCGGACAGAGGGCGGCCGGATTGCATACCACCTCGGTTAGCCGAACGAAGGCATCCGGGGCTGCGAGTCGCAACGCGAAACGCGTCAACGGCACCAGACCTGTTCCCCCTTCCGAGGCAACGGTTACGCGCTTGAACGCAAAGGCTGGTGCGGTACTCGTTGACTTGCCGTTCATCGCCCGCTCCGCTCGCAATGCTCGCTATCGCCGGCGCCGGGTGCCGGACATGTTCCCATCTTCGGCGCTCGCACCATTGCAGGCTTGACTTGTATCAACCGTCGATGTCACCGATGTTCAATCGGGGAATGCCCGTGCCGCCGCAGAAATGCTCCAGTCGATTTGATGCGTCTCAACAGAGTCAGGCGTGAACGTTATGGAGTTAAACGACAGGCATCGCTGTCGTCGCCAACCCCGTAGCAAGACGGGAATTCATCACGTGTTCTGGAGACATTCATGGACACCGCCCCTGCCAACCTTCATGCCACGATATCAACCCCTCCGTGGGGCACTACGCCGGCGTACGGCCCGCCTTGTGACGCCGCAACCTTGCATGCGCTCGCACTCGCGCATTCCGAAGCACTCACAAAATGGATGGCACTCTGGACGGTGATGTGCACGCGCATGGCAACAGCGCAAAACGTCCTCGACTACGCTGCAATTGGGCCGCTGATGTTGCCTGCCTATGCCTCGCAGACCATGCTGTACTACAAGCGGCTCTCTGAGATCGCGTCCGGAGTTTCCGTTTGACGCTCAGTGCTGATTGGGACGGGGTGGCGGTCCATGGAGCCATCAAGCTGCGAAGATCCGCGTGGCCATCGCAGGCGACGAGGGCATAGGCGGGAAGACATCCCATGCGCGATCGCCGTGACGGAAGAATACGATGCTCAACGGGCCCGTCGCCATCTGGCCTTCGAGTCGAACGTAGCGCACGCCGCTTGAACCGAAACGTCCGACCTGGATTACCCGCGCTGGAATAGACCGTGTGGGCGCGAGCCATTTGTCGACAAGCGCTCTAAGTGAAATGCCATTGCCGTTCATCTCGTGCTCCTCGATCTACCTGTTCCGTGACCAACCGTCGTTCAGAGGTGGTTAAACACATTATTGAAAAGGCCCCCACCAATTGAAATCAGCGGCACTTTAAACGCACGTAGTCGACGAGGATGTGCAGTAGGAATTTTCCGAGTCGTATTTGCCCGTTAGCCGATCCACTCGAATACCCGTCCGCAACTTCTGCCTGACGACAGCGTGTGCCGCGGTCGTTCTGCGCGATGCGTCCGAACGCGTAAAATTAGAAACACGCGGAAGCCATCGCGCGAAGAATTGCGCGAGTTGTCAGCCAATCGTCGGCGTGTTCGGGGAGTGACAAACGTGCGCCGCGTGCGGGCTGCGCGACGCTCGCGGAGCGGCAACTCTGAAGCCGCTGACGAACGTTGCCGGAAACGCCGACGGGACACTGGTCGAGGGCGCCCGGCGGATACACATCGAAAGCGCGGAGAGACGGGCTTCGCACTAGCAGTCACGTTTCTCCTGCCATCCGTACCACAGGAAAGGGCTCAACATGACCAGGGTATTGTTGGCCGATGACCATACGCTCGTGCGTGACGGGCTGCGCCATATTCTAGAAAATGCGAGCGGCTTCGAAGTGGCCGGCGAGGCGTGGGATAGCGTGACGACGATCGCATTGATCCGGTCCACTGAAGCGGAAGTGCTGGTTCTCGACCTGTCAATGCCGGGTCGCAACGGCATTGAACTGATCAAGCAGATCAAGGACGAAAAACCTTCTTTGCGCATACTCGTGCTGACCATGCACGCTGAACAACAGTACGCTGTACGTGCATTCAAGGCGGGCGCATCCGGCTACCTGACCAAGGAAAGCGCGAGTGCGGAACTCGTCGGCGCCGTCACGAAGATCGCCGCTGGGGGTGTCTATGTCAGCCTCGCAATGGCCGAGCGCTTCGCACAGAACCTGAACGAATCCGCGGAAGCGCTACCGCATCAACGGCTCTCCGATCGGGAATTCGATGTCTTCAGGCGTATCGTGGCAGGCCAGAGCATTACGGAGATCGCGCGCGAACTGTGTGTCAGCGTCAAGACGGTCAGCACACACAAGACGCGTGTGCTCGAAAAGATGCAGATCCCTAACGAGAACGCGCTCGTGCGCTACGCGATTCGTCACAAGCTCGTCGAAGACGACAGCGATATCTGAACACCCTTTCCCTGCTCGACTGAAACGCGGCGATATGCTGTATAGCACAGCCGATGCGTTTCGAAGCATCGCGTCCTGATTCGCGAAACTGGCTGCAGCCCGATTGAAATCGTCATCGATGCGCGATCGCGCGTCTCACAAGCCTGTCGCGCAACACGATTAGCAAATACCTGAGCATGGACTTGAAAAAGTACTGACCATTTCATGAACGTGCAACTAAGCGCGCCAAAAAGTCCGCTTGGCCGGCCGGGAGTATCACGAGAGCTCGGACATGAGCAAGTTTGGCGTTGCCTGTTTGCGGCATGTTAACGGCTAGCCTATCTTGAATCATCGGGCGGCATTTAGTATGTGGGTTATCCAAGGGGCCAGGGGCGTGGCTCTCCGCCGGTCGGTTTCAACGCACGTAGTCAGAGGTTCACGATGAACAGCGACGCAGCTTCGCCACGCGGCGAACAGAAAAACCACATGGAAGCCAGCGCGAACGGTGTCGATCGTTCTGCCGAGGCAGATGCGCAGACCCCGGATAGCACTCCGCGCTGGCATCAGATATTTCCGGTACTGACCGACGCCGAGATTGATCGGATAAGTCGTTTTGGTGCGGTACGGCGCTACGCCGCCAGCGAATTCCTGTATCGCGCAGGTGGTATGAGTCCAGGCATGTTCGTCCTGTTGTCGGGCACGATTCGATACACGGCACGCGACGGACTGGGCCATCGACGTTTGCTTCGCTCCCAAGCCAAGCGGGGCGAATTCACCTCCGACGTTGGCATGCTCTCAGGCAAGCCCGGCCTTGTCGATGCCGAGGTTATCGAAGATGTCGAGGCGCTCGTGATTGCGCCGGAAAAGCTGCGTGCGCTGATGATTGGCGAGGCGGAACTCGGTGAAAGAATCATGCGCGCGCTGATCCTGAGGCGCGTCGCCGCGATCGAGCGCGGGCAAGGGGCGGTGCTCGTCGGCCCGCCCGACAACGAGCGACTCGTCGCGCTGCAACATTTCCTGCAACGCAATGCTTACCCGCATATGACGCTTGACGAAGGCGGTGCCGATGCCATTGCATTGCTTGAGCGCATGACACCTCGGCGCGATGACATGCCGCTCGTTGTGTGTCCGGATGGCACCGTGTTGCGCAATCCCGACGACGGGCAGCTCGCCTCGTACCTTGGACTCGTGCCGGAATTCGATCCCGGACATGTTTACGACGTCGCGATCGTCGGCGCCGGGCCTGCTGGCCTGGCGGCAGCCGTCTATGCGGCGTCCGAAGGCTTGTCAGTCGCCGTCTTCGATTGCCGCGCGCCGGGTGGCCAGGCAGGCACGAGTGCCCGCATCGAAAATTATCTGGGCTTTCCGACCGGCATTTCGGGGCAAGCGCTAGCCGGCAGGGCATTTAACCAGGCGCAGAAATTCGGCGCGCACATCGCGATTCCCGTCGAGGTGAAGGGCTTGCATTGCAACGTATACCCGCTCGAGGTGGAGCTTGCCAGTTCGCGGCGCATTGCGGCACGGACGGTAGTCGTCGCGAGCGGCGCGGAGTATCGGCGTCCGGCAGTGAGCGGGCTTGCGCGCTTCGAAGGTCACGGCGTCTATTACTGGGCGACGTCGATCGAGGCCCGGCTTTGCCGCAACGAAACCGTGCTGCTGGTCGGTGGCGGAAATTCAGCAGGACAGGCCATTGTGTTTCTTGCATCGCATGCTGCTCATGTTCATGTCCTCGTCAGCGGTCATGAGCGGGGCTCCTCGTTTCTAGCAGTCTTTCGAACAGCCGTGGCGTCGGAAATGTCGTGCTGAAATGCGCCGGATGCCGCGGTTGCCTTGTCTGAGGCGCGCGTCACCGTTGAGGGAATACGGCCAAAGAAAAATTGCTCGCTGACTGGAACAAGCTGCTCTCCAGCGAGAATGCCGAGCAGGCCGACCAGTGCAATGAACGGTGGGGCCGGCGACCGTACGCCAATCAGGTAGTAGATGACACCGACGAGAACGCCGGCACCTAGTGAAAACAGATAGACTTTCATTGGATTCAATCTCTCTTGCAGCGGGCAGCGTCAGATCGGGCTTGTCTGAATCAGATAGCGCAACGACTCCTGCCGGCCGGCGGCGTCACGCCGCACGACCAGCGTCGGGACATCAAATGAGATGGAGGGCAACCGATTACCTGGCCGGAACTGCGGGCACGATCTCGTGGTGACCAGCCGCGCGCTGTGGCGCTTTGTGCACCATGGTGTAGGCATAGTCCACGCCCATCCCGTACGCACCGGAATGTTCCCGCACTACCTGCATGACGGCGTCGTAGGTATCACGACGCGCCCAGTCGCGCTGCCATTCGAGCATCACCTGTTGCCACGTCACTGGCACGACGCCTGCCTGGATCATGCGCTGCATCGCATAGTCGTGCCCGTCCTTCGACGTGCCACCCGAGGCATCTTCAACCATATAGATTTCGTAGCCGCCTTCCAGCATGGCGCCGAGTGCAAACGTGTTGTTGCAAACCTCTGTCCACAGACCGGAAACCACGATCTTCTTGCGTCAATTCGCAGCCAGCGCGTCACGCACCTTCTGGTCATCCCAGGAGTTCATCGAGGTGCGTTCGAGCAGCGGCTGACCGGGAAATACGTCGAGCAACTCCGGATACGTAAAGCCCGAGAAAGTTTGCGTTTCTACCGTCGTGATGGTGGTCGGAATGCCGAATATTTTTGCTGCCTTGGCGAGACCAACCACATTGTTCTTCAGCACCTGCCGGTCAATGGACTGGACACCGAATGCCATCTGCGGCTGATGATCGATGAAAAGCATCTGGGAGTTTTCCGGCGTCAGTACTTCAAGCTTGGGGTCATTCATGATGAACTCCTGTCTGTGTGTCGGGACGATTCAGGCTTGCTTCAGCTTGTCGAAGGCATCCAGCACGTGCGTGCTGTACGTGATGGCAGCGCCGGCGTTCAGGTTGATCGCCACGCCCAGCGCTTCTGCGATCTCCTCATCGGACACGCCGAGCTTGACGGCCTCGGCCGCGTGGAAAGCGATGCAACCATCGCAGCGCGTAGTGACGGCGACGGCCAGCGCGATGAGCTCACGCGTCTTCGCGCCGAGATGGTTGGTGTTGGCACCCGCGCCAGCAATGAGGCCAAAACCGCGAAGGGTGTCCGGCGTGCGTGTGGACAGTTCCTTGATGCGAGAACTGATGTCCTGGATCGTCTTTTTCCAATCGAGCATGAGATGACTCCAATAGAGATGCATGGGATGTAGCGTGCGAACGGGCCGCTCAACCGGCCCGCTGCTCGCCTGCCTAGAGTCGATGTGATGTGTTCGAAAACTTTTCGCACGTGACCACCTTCGCCGGATGCCATCGATATTTAGCATACCAATCCGGCCTGATGAACCAGACGTGCTTGCTTCTCTTCAGCACGACAGAATCTCAGGGACATCACGACAGGCGTGATGAAACCCTATACAGCGCCGCACCGACGTCAGCCACGAGTTGCGCGACATTCTTGTTCAACAGTTGTCCATCCGCATCGAACGCATCATGCGCCGAACCCAACGCGAAGGATTGAGGGACAACAATCATCCCGAGCTTGTCTAGCACCGCTCTCATATCTGTTTGAGAACGAATGCCGCCCAACGGCCCAGGAGAAGCAGAAATTAGCGCAGCAGCCTTCCCAGCGAAGAGTGCTACGCCAGTTTTACCGTCCTCACTGGGCCGACTGATCCAGTCGATCGCGTTTTTTAGCAACGCCGTGTAACCGCCATTATGCTCAGGCGACGCGATCAAAAGTGCCTGATGACTCGCGACAAGTTTCTGGAGCGAACGGACACTTTCCGGGATACCGCGTTCAGCTTCGAGGTCCCCATCGTACAACGGCAGGTTAAAGTCGGTGAGGCGCGCGAAAGTTACGTCCGCCCCCGCTTCGGCTGCCCCAGTTGCAGCGACTCTTAGCAATTTTCGATTCAATGAATCCCGTCGTGCGCTGCCACTGATCGCCAAAATCCTGACCGTCATAGATCCTCCAAGTACGTTGAGCGGTCTTCGTCCTTGCGATCCTGTCATTGAATAAGATCATGTCAGCGCCGTTCGCCTTACCATTCATGATCGTATGCCTCGGGGTTGACGAATACCGCCATCCAGTTTCCGCCAAGTCTTGCCAGACTCTGGTCGTTTGAACATCGCGATAACAATATTACTAGTCTGGTGTCTAAAAATCCTGAGCAGCACCTGAAACCTTCTTAAATGACATCTTTCGTGACGATGGCATCGCGATTTCGACGATTCAGCTAAGCTAAGAATGCACGACGTCATGTTGTTGATGCGATGAGTTTCAGGGACAATCGATAGTGTGGCGCCAGCGTTTGCCGTATTGCTTAAGCGTTTCGCAAAACTCTCCGGGACGTCAACGGTAGCCGCAAGCATGTCGTTACCCATATACCGCTTTAACATCGGCGACCTAGGGAACGTCTGCGGAGGAGGAGGTTGGAAGAGCCCAGAAGGCCCGAGGGGCGGAAGGCAGCCGGAGTCGAACCGACCGAGGAGTGGCTGACACCCCTCACTGGGTTTGAAGCCGAGCCGCACCACCAGATACGAATGCCTTCCGTGTCCAACTTTTGACCAGCCGTGCAACGAAAACAAATCAACACAACGCGCCCGGCTTTGTGCAACCGATTATAGCGGTCACTCACCGTCAGCCCGTTGCGCCTGCAACCGACCATCGGCGTCACACAGCCGCTTCGCACGCCAACGCTTCATGCAATTGTGAATCCCGCCTCAGCCAGTGAACGTCACGCTGAAAGCGTGTGTACCCGACGCGGTCGAAGAACTCGAGAATCTGAATCGCGCGCTTGCGTCCCAAACCCGTCGCGTCGCGAAACGCCGACGCGCCCAGCGCGCCGCCACCATCCCCGGCGATAGCGGCAACGAGCCGCGCGAGTTCATGCACGACCTCGCGGTGATAGAACAGATCGCGCACGATCTGATACACGTCGCCCTGCCGCGCGAGCTTGCGCAGCACCTGGCGCACCGCGTCTTCGTCGCGCGCTGTCGTCTTCGCGAGATCGCGCACCCACGGCGGATCGTATCGGCCCTGCGCAATCAGCGGCAGCAGCGCACTCGCGAGAACCTGCTCGCGCGCATCGAGCGAAACCGTATGCGCCGGCAGATGCAACCACGGCCCGCTTCTCGCGACTGCGCCCTCGTCGACGAGCGAATCGATCAACGCGCGCCACA
>NZ_WHNP01000133.1 GCF_009362735.1 Paraburkholderia franconis
TCTGCGCGTAAAGCACGTGTTGCAACGGTTAGGCGAGATGCGTGGATTGCCTGCATCCATCACGGTAGACAACGGCCCGGAATTCGCGGGTAAGGTGCTGGATGCATGGGCTTACGAAGCCGGCGTCACGCTGTCGTTCATCCGGCCAGGCAAGCCCGTCGAGAACGCGTACATCGAGAGCTTCAACGGACGCTTCCGTGACGAATGCCTGAATGAGCACTGGTTCGTCTCGATGCGTCATGCCAGACGCCTGATTGAAGAATGGAGAAACGAGTACAACACCGAACGGCCTCACAGCCCACTCGGATATCTGACGCCCAGGCAGTTCACACAGGCACATGAAGCGAAGCAGCTTTTAACCTCGGACTCTAACAGCGGTCCGGACTAAAACCGGGGGCAGGTCACCGCGACAAAACCGCTGTTTGCGGTGATCAGCTGGCGCATTCTCTATGCGATCCTGCTCGCCCGCCCGGACGGCGATCTGCCATGTGAAGTGCTACTGCAACCGGTCGAATGGCGCGCGCTGTACTGTCGAGTCCATGGCACGACCAAACTGCCCACCAAGATCCCATCGCTGGCTCAGGTCGTGCTGTGGATTGCCAGCCCCGGCGGTTATCTTAATCGCAAGCATGATCGCCCCCCTGGACCGACCGTCATATGGCGCGGCTTCCTCTCGCTGCATGAGATCACTGAGATATACCGGATCTTTCGGCAAAACGAATAACCTGGCAACGCTTAAGAAGTGGGTAAATGCCAGACTCGGGTGGAGGCATGCTGGCTGGACTGCTCCGGCGCCAGGTAGCCACCATTACCCGGAGGCCAAGGGTGGCGCGTTGATCGCATTCCTCTTCTTGCCGTCTGGACGCATTTCATACGACATCCAGGATGCCCGTTGCGATTGATGGAAGACACCAAAGCTCTCAAAATTGGGGCGTTGAGCGGGAAGTTCAATGCGCCCAATTTGAGTTCAAGATGATGCTGCACAGGTTCACTCGCTCGAAGGCCGGATCCTTGTGGGCGAGGAAATCATCGTTGAAGGTGCCGAACGTACTGCCGGGTCGATGCTTCATGCCGTGATAGAAAGCATCGATCATCTTGTTGGCAAAATCGGTGCCGCGGGGAAAGGCAGCAATCACCGCGTCGCGTTGTTCGTCTGTGAAGTGCTCAAAGCCACGTCCAGCCACGTCCATTCCCGCTCCGGCGTGCACCAAGGCGATTTCTCCGTGCATGTGTTCTGGGATACCTGGAGTCGTATGGAGAGCAACTGCAGTCCAAACCTTATCTATGTCTCCCTCGGAGATGTAATGGCTTCGCAGAAAATCGCGCGCGGCGTTCGCGCTATCCACCTCGAAGCGAAGGTGGCTCTCACGATAGATCGATGTCAGGCCGATATCGTGGAACATAGCTGCGACGTAAAGCAACTCCGGATCGAAGATCAGGCCCTTTCGTTTCCCGAGCAGAGCGCCCCAAAGGTACACGCGAGTGGAGTGGCTAAACAGCAATTCACTTTCGGTGTCGCGAATTAGCTGCGTGACCTCGCGCGCCAATTTACTGTCAGGGATCGTGACGCTAGAAATTCCGGTCGTTGGCACAGTTCTATCTTCCTTCATCTGGTTAGTCCATCTATGGAGGGCTGGCGTACCCTTCGAACATCTCTTCTGCTTTAAAGCAGAACACCTGAGATGAGAAGCGCAGACCAGATAAGTTGATCGTGTATTTCGGTTCGGAATCGTTACACCAAAATTTCGATTCGGGATCGAACCGATTGGCCGATTTATATCGAGGATCCTACGCTACTCTCAGGTCGTAAAACCGGCCCAGGATTCACAATTTTCCCGCATCCAGCGCAGCCAGCGGTGGGTTCCGGAAGCTGATTGCCATTCGGTTATACGCGTTCATTAAGCCTATCGCGATCGTGAGATCCACGATTTCGCGTTCGTCGAATATCTTTCGCGCAGCTTCGTATGCGTCATCGGGAACGCCCGTGTCGGCCACGCGCGTCACAGTTTCCGCCCACGCGAGGGCTGCACGCTCGCGTTCATCGAAGAGCATGCCGGCTTCGGCCCATGCTTGCACCAGCGCGAGCTTCTCCACGTTTTGTCCTCTTTTGAGCAGATCGCGGGTGTGCATATCCAGGCAGTACGCACAGTTATTGATTTGGGAGACCCGCAGGTAGACGAGATCGACAAGTATCGGCGGAAGGTCGCTCTGCATGACGTATCCATACACGCCTCCAAGGGCTTTCATGCCTGCGGGTGCAACCTGGCTGTAGTCAAGACGTTTCATGTCACTCTCCGTGTTTGATGGGTGTAGTCAGGATTTGGTCGTCGGTATCGACGATGAATACGGCAAGTAATCTGGCCGGGCGCGTCTTGCTGTTATTGCGGCTGATTCGATGACGTGCGCCGGGCGGCTCATAGAAACTCTCGCCTTCGCGATAGACGCGTACAGGCCCATCGTTCACTTGCGATTCGATCGCGCCCGAGACGACGTAACCGTAGATAAACGCCGACCTGGCGTGAACGTGCGACGGAGAAGCGCCACCCGGCGCATAGTCGACGACGACCGCGACGAGCGACTTGCCGGGGATGTTGGGTATCACTCGATTGAAGTTCGGCGTGACTGTTTCCCCAGTACCTTGTGCGGTAGCCGGCAAAGCGGCAAGGAAGGCTATCGCGGCGCATGCCGCAACAATGAAAGGTCGTGTGTTCATGACAATAGGAGCCGTTCAGGTGACGATGATTTGCGAGGTGTTCGTGGCCGATCAGGCGCACTCCGTCTCGCGATTGGACGTCGCGCGTTGCCGTATGTATGACCGGCTCATCCGATGATGCGCGGCTTCGGCGAGCAGGAAAGCAATCGCAATCAGCGCGGCCGCGACGAGACTGAGGTACTGTCCGCCGATCGAGGGGAGCACGGCACCGCCAAGCACGCCGGAGCAGGCAAGCCCGATGTATGTCGCGGTATTGTTGAGCGCGAGCAGCAGTGGTGCTACGCCTGGCGTGAGTTGTACCAGCCGATGCTGCTGGGGGACGATGAGCCCCCATCCGCATACGCCCCAGATCGCCAGCGCAACCGCAGAACTGAATGCATCTGCAGATGTCCACGGCAACGCACAGAAATTAATGATGGCAACCCACAGCATTGCATTGATGATGTTGCGAGTTTCGAATCGGTCCACAAGCCGGCCTGACAGGAGGTTCCCGGCCGTCGCCGCGACGCCCCAAAGCAAAAACATGGCGGCAAGTACGCGTTCGTCGCCGTGCGTGACACGCTGTAGCACCACGCCCGCATACGTGTAGACCATGAGAAACCCGCCGAAGGCGAACAACGAAGTGAGCAAGGTTAGGGCTATGCGCATATCACGCACCGGTGCAAGCCGTTCTCGCAATGTGATGGATGCAGGACGGGGACCGGACGGTAGCATCGCCCAGACGCCGATCATTGCCACAATCCCGAGCAACGTGACGAACCAGAGTGTCGTTCTCCAGCCTCCGAATCCGCCTATGAACGTGCCGATCGGCGAACCGAGTGCGGTCGCACCCGTCAATCCGGCCGTCACTGACGCTAACGCACGGCCACGTTTTTCAGGCGGTGCAAGCGCAGAGGCAACGCCCAATGCGGTAGGGGAGAACAGCGCTGCGCCGAATCCAGACAGCGCCCGGCTGAATAACACCCAGTGCAGGTCCGTGGCGAGCGCGCTGAGCATGTTGCCGGCGACGAAAATGCCGAGCGCGAAAACCAGCAAAAGCTTGCGCGGCCAACCGCCCGCCAGCGCGGCCATCACCGGGGCAGCCACCGCGTAGGTCAACGCGTAGAGGGTGACCATCAGTCCAGCGAGGCTGACGGATGTACTCAGTGATGCGGCGACGCCAGGAAGAATACCGGCGACAACGAAATTGTCGGTACCCATTGCGAACATGCCCACGGCCAGTATCAATAGTCGACGATCCATACAACGTTCTTGCGATAAGCGGTTTGAAGTTCCGTTAGAAGACGCGCGTCGCGAATTGATTGGCGCGCGAAGGCCGCATCAGCCTGGACGGCTTTTCGCGCCGGAACGGCATGGGTAGAGAATAATCGTTGTTGACCGTGTCTCAAATGCCATATATACATGCAATTCATGACATGACTTGGGCGAGCTATGCACACGATCGGCTTCGTGGTGTTTCCGAACTTCTATCTGTTGGGTTTCGCGGCAGTGACCGCCTTTGAACTGGCGAACGTCGTGCTCGGAGAACCGGCATACGAAGTGACAGTCCTGTCTGAAGAGGGGGGACTCGTCATGTCTTCGGCAGGCGTCCGTGTAGAAACGCAGCGCTTCGGCGACGCCGAATTCGACACTGTGATGTTTGGCTCTGGCGTCGAGATCGACATCGTTTCTGGCGCATTGACTGCGTTCGTCAGGCGCGCTCTGAGAACGTCGAGGCGCATCGCGGCGCCATGCACGGGCGCTTTTATCCTCGCCGAAGCAGGGGTTCTGGACGGTCGTCGGGCGACGACACATTGGCGCTTTGCCAACGATCTGCAGCGCCGCTTTCCCACCATAGCGGTCGAAGAGGATCAGATTTTCATTGTCGATGGACCGGTCTGGACGTCGGCAGGCATGACGGCCACGATCGACATGGCGCTCGCCATGATCGAGAGGGATCATGGCCAGGAGGTTTCACGCGCCGTAGCGCGCAAGCTTGTCGTTTATCATCGCCGCACCGGCGGGCAATCGCAGTTCTCCACGTTGCTTGATCTCGAACCCAAGTCCGACCGTATCCAGAAGGCGATCGACTATGCGAACGCCAATCTGCGCAATGCACTGACTGTCGAGGAACTGGCCGACGTCGCGGGTCTGAGCCCACGTCAGTTCAGTCGCGCTTTCAGTGCTGAAACGGGGCAATCGCCTGCTAAAGCCGTCGAACATTTGCGCGTGGAAGCGGCGAGGTTGTTGCTGGAAAAAGGGCGTTTGTCTTTGGACGTGATCGCGAACGAAGTCGGCTTCTCTGATCGGGAGCGAATGAGGCGAGCGTTCCTGCGGACCGTTGGGCAACCGCCCCAGGCGGTCCGTCGCTTCGGCAGGGAGAACCGCGGGTCGATTGAACACACTCAACAATGACCGTACTTGCTCGCGCGCGATCTGCTCACGTCCCTTCACGGCCGCGCATGCCTGAGCAGGTGCAGTTCGCTTCGTTGGCTACGGCACAAAGAGTAGAAGTGCGATTTTTGGAAACATTGATGCACGAGCGTTGTCAATGCGCGTATCGCGATCGCTCGAAGGACAGTCTCGATGAGTCTCTCTTTAAGGGCGCGTCCGGTGCGGCAAAGGCGTTGCCGGGGCGAGTGAGGTGTACCGCTCTGCTTTGTTGTTGCCGCGATTCGATGAAGGCGGTAGACGAATGCTGGCAGCGCCCGTGTTTCGACACATGATCGAATGCCTGACGGGGAGTCGGCGTCGGTAACGGGTCGCTTGCTGTCCTCGCAGCGTGAAGAAAACTGCCATTCGATCTAGTCGCAGCCCTGAAGTCAGCAAAGCTCACCATAGCAGCCGTTGGCGGCGGTCACACCAGTGGCTGCTTTGGCCGATCAGCCGGCATGGCCTGCCCGGCAGAGGGTAGAGGACGTACCGCCGCTTGACATGACACCCGCTGACGGACCAGCGACAGACATTTCAAAATGGCTTTGACAAAGATTACTCGTACTGCGGATCTGTATATATCTGACAGGACGCGCCCAACTGACAATCGATGTCAGGATGCGCTTTCGATGCGGGTTTCCCTTGCCTCATCGTTCTGCGCCAAGGGTACTCGGGGGCTCGCGTTGCTTATCGCTTTGGCTCCCGGATATAACCGGCCTTCGACAACCGCGCAACCCAGGCACCGCGTTTCCCGTGCTGCGTCATCAGGCGTCCCAGCCGGCGTCGAAATGTCGTCTCGCCTTTTTGGCGCCTGCATATGCTTCGGCAAGTTCCAGCAGCGCCCGGAAAGCCTGATCATAGGAGGATCCTGATCCACGCTGGAGCTTTGAGTCGATGGCGGACCAGGCCCTGTCCGCGTCTTCAAGAAGCGACTTGAGGTAGGCCGCGCGCTCGGCCTTGCGTCGCGTTTCAGCAACCTCGCGCGCTTTGCATTCCCGTTGTTTGCGAACGTCACGGTGAAAACTGGCCCGGGCCGCAATTTCGCTCACACACCGGGGTTCGGCACGTGTGGCGCAATTGGGCACCTGTGCCTGCTGCCATGCGACGAACCTGCGCCGAAGGGTTCGCTCGGCATCCTGGCTTCGTCCCTGGAGCAGCATGCGCAGCGCGGCCCGCATTTCATCTTCTGTCAGCTCGAGCAGCCAGGGATCGAGCCGGTCATTATCGTTTGACCCGGCAGCCAGTGGTGCGCTCGTTTCTGCCGCGGCGGCGAGCCAGTCCGGATCGAGCATCAGGAATTCAGCAAGGGCGCCCTGCGCGGGCGTCAGCGTCTTGAGTCCGTCCGGCAACGTTGGCTCCCGATCGTCATCGCGCAATTCGCCGTTGCCAAGCCGGGCTAGCCAGCCGAGATAAAGCGGACGTGTATCGCCCCTGAGCAGTTCATCGCGGATGGGCAGCAGCCGCGCCATCCACCCCGCGCCGTCAGCTTCCTCCGTGAAACGAAGGTGCTCACCAGAGTCGTCGTTGAACCACCAGTCGAGCAGGCAATGTTCGTCGGTGTCAATGGCATCGAACGCCTTCGCAAACTGCGACCGTGTCGCGCGTGCGCTGCGCCCCGTGTAACCGCGCAGCGACCGTGCGTCGAATATTGCCCGTGGCAAGCGCAAAAGAAGCCGGCAGCTGCCCCAGTTAGCGGAATAGACGTGGGCGTCGAAGTAACGGTCCACCCAGTCAAGCGGATCGCCCTTGAGGTCGCCCCAGTGGTATTCATTGAGGAAGCTGGAAGCGGTGATCGTCGCGCGCGTGGAGCGGCTTCGCAACTCGGCCTGCTGTTGCCCGGTAAGCGGACGGTCGACTGCGGCAAATTCGTAATATTGATATTCGCTCACGTTTCAAATCTTCGGTATCGCTGTCGCCAATTGCTGTGCGCCGCGTTGTCATCCACAGTAGCGTCCGATCGCTGCAACGTTGCACACCAGGCTAATCTCGTTTTCCTCGCTGGCTGCCAAGTGAGCGGACGAAACACGATATGAGCGCCGATACGGCGACGCTTACCTGTCGCTCGTCGCCTTCTCCGGATCGCTACCTGTCAGGGCTGCACCGATCGACGGCACGGCGTCGTTCATCGATGGCAGGATCTGTGGCTCGTGCGGCTCGTGCGGCTCGTGCGGCGCCGCAGCCGCATCCGTAGCAGCATTGGCCGGCCGGACAGCGTCGGCCTTCAGGTAGTGCTCGACTAGCGCAAAGTAACGCTGATAGAAGACTCCGGCAGGAATCGTCTCACTCGCGACCTTCACCATCGAGTCATCGCTCGAGCCGATCGGCAGCGACAAAGATCCAAACACGCTCAGTCCGACGCTCGCCGACGTGTTGCTCTTCTTCAGCGCGTAGCGATCCTGCACCGCGTTGACGTACGCGGTACTGTGGTTGCTTTTCGGGTCGTCAGCTGTACAGACAACATGGATTTCGATCACCGCATGCGAATCGTTGTTGGGCTGAAAATTTTTCGAGCCGTCGACCGAATCGGACTTCGCTGAACCGGCGATATATCCCTGGCTGAGCAACGCGCGGCGGGCGGCTTCGCAGGTGGACTCGGCCTTCGCGTCGAACCTGTGCATATAGGGGCTATCGGCCGAGTCGAACTGTTCTTGCTGGTAAAGCGGTTTCGGCGTCGAGCATGCAGACAGTGCGCTCGCAAGCGCAAGCACGAAAGCCGCAGAGAAAAAGCGGAACTGGGTATGCATGGTTGAATAGGGGATCAGCGCGAGCAGAGAAGGGTCAACGATGCAAACAAAATCAGGACGCCCGATGCGCTCGCGCGGCATGAGAGGGACACATCATGTCGCCGATCCGAAAGTGAATGGGTGGCGGCATTATAATTTTCTTTCCCTACAACGACCTTCGAACGTGTTCGTGAGCGCAGACGACTCACGTGTACGGCGGAAGTGGCAAGTGGATACGGGGAGACGCATGATGCGGATCGTACGATCGGGAAAGAGGCGCCGTGCCTTTCTGTGCCAGTCCGGCGCAATGGCGTCTTCAGTCCTGCTGGGGGCGTGGGATGGCGGGCAGGTACGGGCCGGCGAGCTATCACCCACGCTCGCGTGCGCGGACGATACGGAACAGACGCAGCAGCAAACGGAGGGGCCGTTCTTTGTGCCGGGTTCGCCTCAGCGTAGGTCGCTGCTCGAACCGGGGATTCACGGTTCGAGGATTGTCCTGGGCGGCCGCGTATTGTCCACGCGATGCATCCCGGTGGCGAACGCGCTGCTTGATTTCTGGCACGCGGATGGCGACGGCAGATACGACATGGAAGGCTTCCGGATGCGCGGCCATCAGTTCACGGACAGCGGCGGACGCTACCGCCTCGAGACCATCGTCCCGGGCCTTTATCCGGGGCGCACGCGCCACTTCCATGTGAAGGTGCAGGCGCCGCACTGGCCGATCCTGACCACACAACTCTATTTTCCCGACGAACCGCGCAATGGGCGCGATCTCCTGTTCGATCGAAGGTTGCTAATGACGGTCGAAGACCGCGGCGACCGCAAGGTGGCGCGGTTCGACTTCGTGGTGAAGCTGGCGTAGCGCCGATTCTTCGAACGCAGGCAGGGCGCAGGCAGTGGTTCACTTCCTGTGGACTCCTGATCTGAATGACAAGGCAAACGCCAGAACGAACCCGCGACGTCGCACGGCGTAGATCGACAGCGAGCTGTTCGAGCTTCGAGAAGCGTACAGACTTCAAGGACCGCTTCAAGCCACTCAGGCAGCTAACCAGACCCCACCGAGTCCTTGCCAGCCATCAAAAGCCGAGCGCCGAACCCGATGAGCCGCTGCCAGCGTCGCTGCCCGGAGTGCCGGGTGCGCGTGCGGGCTACTGCGCCACTGTTTAAGGCGATTATTGGTGTTCAGGCTTGAGGCGCGGCGGAGCCCGTCGTGCCAGCGGCGAGACCAGGCGCCGCCGGCGCTGTCGAAGCCAGGGAGGGCCATCCGCTCAGACGCTGTCATCTCGACATGCCGGTGGTGCCTCGAGGGTCGGAGAAAAATGGTGCCGGGATCGAGGTGCCGTCGAAGACGTAGTCCACTTTGACCTGCGCGTCAGCGACGAAACGGTCACCTTCACATCGTCACTTTGATGACGGCCGCCGTCGCCTCTCTCCGTGGCCGGGTACCCCCTGAATTTCGATTGCGTCCTATGCGCGCGTTAGCGCGCCGTTGATCATGGCGACTGCCTCGCGTCGATCTGGACCGTGCGCGCGCATCACAAGCGATGTCGACAGGGAGGGGTGGCTGCCCGATTTGTGCCGATACATCGCTATCGTCGATGCGCCTGGCGTTTCGCTTAGAATCGACGTCCGGCATCGGCGGGCCCTTGCGGCGCGCGTCGATAGCCATTCGTTCAATCCGGGAGTGAGCATGCGGTTTATCCATGCGGCGGATATTCATCTCGACAGCCCGCTTCACGGCCTGAGTGCCTATGCGGACGCGCCCGCGGCGATGCTGCGCAATTCGACGCGCGAGGTTTTCTCGTCGCTGGTGACGACCGCCATCGACGAATCGGTCGATTTCATGGTGATCGCGGGCGATCTGTACGACGGCAGCTGGCGGGACCATAACACGTGCATCTATTTCTGCAGGGAGATGGGCCGGCTGCGGCGCGCGGAGATTCCCGTGTTCGTCCTGTTCGGCAATCACGACGCCGAAAGCGAAATGACGAAGCAGTTGCAACTGCCCGACAACGTCCGCACGTTATCGACGCGCAAGGCGGAGACGTTCAAGATCGACGCGCTGAAAGTCGCGTTGCACGGCCACAGCTTCAAGGAAAGGGCGACCACCGCCAACCTCGTCACGGGTTACCCGGCGCCTGAGTCCGGCTACTTCAATATCGGCGTGCTGCACACGGCGCTCGAAGGCAATGCGGCCCATGCGAGCTATGCGCCGTGTTCGCTGGCGGAACTGCATGGCAAGGGCTATCAGTAATGGGCGCTCGGGCACGTTCACGAGTTTGCGATGTGGCGGGATGGATCGACAGTCGTGTTTCCGGGCAATCTGCAAGGCCGCAGTATCCGCGAGACGGCGCGGCGCCGTGATCGTGACGATTGACGACTTGGGTGACGTCGAAGTGGAGCGTCTTTTCGTCGATGTGTTGCGTTGGGAAGCGGTGGAGGTCGATGCGTCGGCCTGCACGACGCTCAACGATGTCGCGCGCGCGGTAGGCACGCATCTGGAAACGCTCGCAGGATCGGCGTCGATGACCGTGCCACACGCCGTCCGCGTGACCGTCACGGGAACGACCGCAGCGCATGGCGAGCTGTTTGGACTCGAGCCGCAGTTGCGCGCCGAAGTGCTCGCGCAGATCGCGGGTCTCAGCCACGACCGTCTGCGGCTCGAGAAAGTACGCATCGAGACCAGCCCGCCGGGCAATAGCGATGCCGTGCTGGATCGCGCGGACGCCATCGCGGATCTGCACAACCTGCTCGTCGAAGCCGAGTCCGATCCGGAGTTTCTCGCGATGCTGAAAGAGCGGCTGATCGGGCTGGCGACGCATTCGCCCCACGAACTGCAGGAGATGGTGCCCGCGCTCTCCGACGTGCGCAACGGCGATCTGACGCGACTGGTGCGTGAAGTGCGCGTCGGTCTGGTCGAACAGGTGGCGAAGGCGAACTGACATATGCGTATTGGCAACCTCGAACTGATCCGTTACGGCAAGTTCTCGGACGAAACGGTGGCGTTTCCCCGCTCGTCGCACGACTTTCATTTTCTTGTCGGACCCAACGAAGCCGGCAAGTCCACCATCAAGACGGCGATCACCGAACTGCTGTTCGGCATGCCGCACAGCTCGCCGCTGGATTTTATTCATCCTCAGAGCGAATTGCGGCTGGGCGCGATGATCGAGCATTCGGACCAGTCGCTGGCGTTTCACCGGTTGAAGGCGAGAAAAGCGCCCTTGTCCGCACCGACGGGCGAGCCGCTTGCGGGCGAAGGGCACTGTCACGTTGTCGTGTTGATGACGCAATAGCTGATAGAAGGCACCGCTCGCTCAGAAACCGGATGGATTTTGGGTGAGGCCAGTGAAGCGATGCCATGCGGCAAAGCGTGTGGCGAGCTGTTTGCGATAGAGTGATGCGCGCAGTAACTGTCGCTTGAGCGCGAAGCGCTGGCGAATCGGTCCGAAGCGCGACAGAAATGCTTGCGTGCGATCAGAATCGCGGAAGCCACGCATTCGGCGCTCGCGTTCACGCGTAGGTTGATGGCTATTTTCGGCACGGTTGTTCACCCGTGCACTGGCCTTGACGAAGACGTGTTTGACGTTTGCCAATTCTGGAATTCCGGCCTTCGCGGCCGGATAACTGCGCAACTGATCGGTGACAATCCTTCGTGGCGCCTCGGGACAGGCGGCCAGCACGCGTTTGAAGAAGCGCTTTGCTGCAGCCTTATCGCGACGTTTCTGCAG
>NZ_WHNP01000134.1 GCF_009362735.1 Paraburkholderia franconis
CCGTCGCGCGTTCCATGATCGGATGGATTTCGGGCGGTGCGTTGTACGGCGGCTTGCCCGCCTTGAAATCGGCCTTGAATGCGTCGAGCTTGTCCTGAAGCGACATGATGGGTCTCCCGTTCGTTACTCAGTGGTATCGGTTAAGGTCGGCGAGCCGTGGGCTCGTCCTGGGTCTCATCATCGGAGAACGAGCGTCGCGCCGGTAGATAGCTCGGGCGAATAACACCCATTCTTCGAAGGCATGGGCGCACGAGGTTCTGCCAATATCAGGAGCGTGATTCACCGGCCTATCAGCGTTCGTGAAAGCGCTCAGACCGGCTTAAGGTGCCGTGCCTGCCAAAAACAGCGAGCGGCGACAAAGCGAGGGACGCCTCCAGGCGGCATGCCGTCCGACTGCGACCGGCAACCGGTGGTCATGTATGAACGACCGGTCTTTAGGGATTCGAATGGGTGTAACCGATCCTGACTTCCTGGCGCGTACCGAGCGTCAGATCCGCAGCCCAACCATACCGGCAACGATGACTGCCACAGGCCCGAACAAGCCTTGATGGTGATCCGGTTTTCCTTGCCCGTCGCCTTGTCTCTGGCCGACACGTGCAGGATTCCATTCGCATCGATGTCGAACATCACCTCGATCTGCGGCATGCCGCGCGGCGCAGGAGGGATGCCTTCCAGTTTGAACTCGCCGAGCAGCCTGTTGCCGCTCGCCATCTCGCGCTCGCCCTGATAGATCTTGATGCCGACTGCCGACTGGTTGTCGTCGGCAGTCGAAAAAACCTCCGAGAACCGGGTCGGTATGGTGGTGTTCCTTTCGATCATCCTGGTCATGACCCCGCCGAGCGTCTCGATGCCAAGCGAGAGCGGCGTCACGTCAAGCAGCAGCACGTCCTTTCGTTCACCGGACAGCACGGCTCCCTGGATCGCCGCGCCCACCGCGACCGCCTCGTCGGGATTGACATCCTTGCGGGGTTCGCGCCCGAAAAACGCCTTGACCGCATCCTGCACCCTTGGCATCCGCGTCATGCCGCCAACGAGGATGACGTCGTCGACCTTGTCCGTGGACAGCCCGGCGTCCTTGATCGCAATGCGGCACGGCTCCATCGTGCGCTCGATCAGGTCCTCGACGAGTGCCTCGAGCCTGGCGCGCGTGAGCTTCACGCTCAGATGCTTCGGCCCGGAGGCATCTGCCGTGATGTAGGGCAGGTTGATCTCGGTCTGCTGGCTCGAAGACAGTTCGATCTTCGCCTTTTCGGCCGCTTCTTTCAGGCGTTGCAGTGCGAGCACGTCCTTCGACAGGTCAATGCCTTGCTCCTTCCTGATCTCGCCGACGAGATGGTCGATGATGCGCTGGTCGAAATCTTCACCGCCGAGGAACGTGTCCCCGTTCGTCGACAGTACCTCGACTGTTTTTCGCCGCGCATGTCGGCGATCTCGATCAGGGATATGTCAAAGGTGCCGCCACCAAGGTCGAATACGGCGATCTTGCGGATACGGTTTTCCTGCCTGTCCAGACCGAACGCGAGGGCAGCTGCGGTCGGCTCGTTAATGATCCGCCTGACTTCGAGCCCCGCGATACGGCCCGCGTCCTTGGTCGCCTGGCGCTGGCTGTCGTTGAAGTACGCTGGCACGGTAATCACGGCTTCCGTGACTGGCTCGCCGAGGTAGTCTTCGGCCGTCTTCTTCATCTTGCGCAACACCTCTGCAGATACCTGCGGTGGCGCGAGTTTTTCGTCGTGGGCTTCGTCCCACGTGTCGCCGTTATCGGCCTTGATGATCCTGTAGGGCATCAGGCCGATGTCCTTCTGGACTTCCTTTTCCTCGAAGCGGCGGCCGATCAGACGCTTCACTGCGAATAGCGTATTGCGGGGATTGGTGATGGCCTGGCGTCTGGCGGGTGCCCCGACCAGTATCTGGTTGTCGTCGAGATACGCGACCACCGACGGCGCCGTACGGGCGCCTTCCGCGTTTTCAATTACTTTGACCTGCTTGCCTTCCATCAGCGCCACGCACGAGTGGTGGTGCCAAGGTCGATACCGATGATCTTGCCCATGATGTCTTTGCCGATGCTCAGTCTTTGCCCTGCGTTGCCCGCTCAGGCGGACGCGCTCTGCCGCCGTGCGGACACCCGTATCAATAATCGACTACCGGAGGCACGGCTGCCTTTGCCTCGTCTTTCGGCAGTTCAGCGACCACGGCGTCGGTGGTGAGGATCAGGCCGGCCACCGACGCGGCATTTTGCAGCGCCGTGCGCACCACCTTGGTCGGGTCGACCACCCCCATCTCCACCAGATCGCCGTAGGTGTCCGAAGCCGCGTTCCAGCCGAAATTGCCCGTTTCTCCAAGCACCCTGTTGACCACGACCGAAGACTCCTCGCCCGCGTTGGTGGCAATCTGGCGCAGCGGCTCTTCAAGTGCGCGCAGCACGATGCGAATGCCCGCGTCCTGGTCGGAATTGGCGCCCCGCACATCGCCGAGGCTGGCCCGGGCACGCAGCAACGCGACGCCGCCGCCGGGCACGATGCCTTCCTCTACCGCCGCGCGCGTTGCGTGCAGCGCGTCCTCGACCCGTGCCTTGCGCTCCTTCATCTCCACCTCGGTCGCGGCGCCGACCTTGATGACGGCAACGCCACCGGACAGCTTCGCAATGCGCTCCTGCAGCTTCTCCCTGTCATAGTCGCTCGTCGTCTCGTCGATCTGCCGACGGAGCGCCTGGACGCGCCCATCAATCGTCTTCCGGTCACCGGCGCCATCGATGATCGTTGTCGCCTCCTTTTCGATCTCCACCCGCTTGGCCCGTCCGAGGTCCTCGAGCTTGACGTTTTCGAGCTTGCCGCCCGTTTCTTCCGAGATGACCAGCCCGCCCGTCAGCGTCGCGATGTCCTCTAGCATCGCCTTGCGCCGGTCGCCAAAACCGGGTGCCTTCACGGCCACGGTTTTCAGGACGCCGCGCACTGAATTCACCACCAGCGTGGTCAGGGCTTCGCCCTCGACGTCCTCGGCAATGATGAGAAGCGGCTTGCCCGCCTTGGCCACCGCTTCCAGCACGGGCAGCAGGTCGCGGATCGACGAGATCTTCTTGTCGTGCAGGAGGATGTACGGTTCTTCAAGCACAGCGGACTGCTTGTCGGGATCGGTGATGAAATAGGTGGACAGCCACCCGCGGTCGAACTGCATGCCCTCGACGACCTCCAGTTCGCTTTGCAGGGATTTGCCCTCTTCGATGGTGACGGCGCCGTCCTTGCCGACCTTGTCCATCGCTTGCGCGATGAGCCTGCCGATCTCCTCATCTGCATTGGCCGAGATGGTGCCCACCTGCGTGATCTCGCGGCTGGTCGTGACCGCCCGGGAAAGCTTCCTGAGCGCCTCGACGATGGCTGCGGTGGCCTGGTCGATGCCACGCTTGAGGTCCATCGGGTTCAGGCCCGAGGCGACATACTTCATGCCTTCCCGGACGATGGCCTGGGCGAGCACGGTGGCCGTCGTCGTACCATCACCGGCAATATCCGAGGTTTTGGCGGCCACCTGCCTGACCATCTGCGCCCCCATGTTCTCGAACCGGTCGCGCAGCTCGATCTCCTTCGCGACCGACACGCCGTCCTTGGTGACGGTTGGTGCGCCGTACGCGCGCTCAAGGACGACATTTCGCCCCCTGGGGCCGAGCGTGACCTTGACAGCATCGGCAAGGATGTTGACGCCAGTGAGAATATGCTGGCGGGCGGGTTCGTGGAACCTGACATCTTTGGCGGACATTTCGCGCTACCTCCTGACCTGTCAAACGAAGCACAGTTGCACCGGGCGCGGGGCCTATTCGGCTGGGCCCGATGTGACCACGCCCAGCAGGTCGTCTTCGCGCATGGCCAGCAGTTCCTCGCCTTCAACCTTGACCGCGGTGCCAGCGTATTGGCCGAACAGTACGCGGTCTCCGACGTTCACGTCGGGCGCACAAAGGCGGCCGTCCTCAAGCCGCCTGCCGGGGCCTACCGCGATGACTTCCCCCTGGTCCGGCTTTTCGCTCAGCAGTCTCGGGGATGACGATACCGGCTGCGGTCGTACGCTCCTGCTGCACGCGCCTGACCACGACACGGTCATGCAAGGGCATGAGTTTCATGATCCTGCTCCCGTGACCGGTTCGCATATGGCTTCCAGACTGCGCGCGGGCCGGTCTGCCCGGGCTTTGTGCGATCGCACGGCTGACGGCCTGATCGAAGGGATCGTCGTGCACGCAACGGGATCGCTCGCGGGGAAGGTTTCCTCCAGCGCCTCGTCGAGCCTTCTGTCGACGTCATCGAAATGGCCTGGCGTCGTTCTCGCAGCGGTTTTCATCGTCGCCCTCCGTCATGGTTGGGACATTCCTGCGTCCGCGTTCAATCATGAACGGGCCGCGCCCCCTGTGGGGTATCGCGCCGCGTCGCCTCGTCAAAATCCCTGGAAAGCCCGGATGCAGGCGGCAGCGTGCCCCGCGCGATGTAACCGGCAGGCTCGACCGACGGCTGCGGTGTCAGCCGCAGATCACCGAGCCTCGCCCTGAGAAAAGCGTCGGCATGGGCAAGCCGGTGCCGGAGTTCCTCCTCCGTGATCCCCAGAACCTGTGCCGCGGCGGCTTCCGGCTGCGCTTCAAGACGGCAGAGCGTCACGGCACGACGCCATGGCTCTGGCAGCTCGGCGAGAAGTGCGGCGACCAGCTCGCGCAGTTCCCTCGAGATGACAGCGTCCTCAGGCGTGCCGTCCGTCGCCGGCACCACGTCCTCAAGGCGCAGCACTTCGTCGGGCTGCCAGTACTCGAACAGCAGCTCGTCATCGTCTTCACGCGGTTCGTGCAGCTGGACGGGCAGCCGGCCCTCAAGCGAGATGCACCGGCCTTCCTCGATCTGCCGATGTGCGACTTCTGCTTCAAGCAGTTCCAGGGCGATCTGGTAGAGCCACTGCAGCGGTGCGAGCCGGCGCGGGCGCTCAGCAAACCGCTCGCAGGCGCGCGCGAGCGCCTCGTCGACAATATCGTCGACCGACGGGTCGTCCGAAGCGAGATCACCCCGCGTCTGAAGATAGGCGAGTTCCCGCTGCACGAAGCGCTGGAGCGACGCGAGCAGCGGACGAACGGTCTCGCCGAACAGCGTGGACGCGGCGTCCGCCTGTTCGGCCACCGCCGTCCTGAGTTGCCGCAACCCGGCGCGCCGCTCCTTGCGACGCCAGGCGTCCTCGTGACGCAGGTGTGCGACGTGGCGTTCCAACTGCCGCTCCATTTCGTTGATGGCATGCTCGATCGCCGTCTCCGGCTCCGGCGCATCGTGGCCGCACGCAAGCGTTGCACCCGGCAGCACCAGCCTGAGCCGGGCGCGGTAGAGACTGCGATGCAGGCTCCTTTCCAGCGTCGCCTGCAGCCGTACCAGCCCGGACGGGAAGTGCGACAGATGGGGCGTCAGACGCCGATCCGTGAGCCGGCTGATCAGGTCTTCCAGCCCGGGGCGGGAAAGTTTCGCGACATTACGGTAACTGATCGCCGTTTTCATCTCAAACCTGTCCATGGCCCACCGCCTCAATGGTATCGCCCGGCCGTCCGCGACCCTACGCAGCACGCAGAGCCGGCATCCCCGGCGAGCAGGAATTTTCAGCGCATCCCGGCACCCCTTGATGCCTCGTCATCCGTGGCAGCCTTGCTTTACCGTCATTAGTTATCCTGCTTATGTTTGACACGCACATGAGAACCCACCCCTCACTCGATGCGCCCGAATCATCACCAGGCGCCCATCCTTATTCCGCCTCTCCTCAACCGGCGCCCGTCCTTCCATTGACGTCTGACTCCCGGCCCTCCAGAGCCAGATACGCGTCAGCCGCCACCAGCCCGAACACGATGTGATTAAGGAAACTCGCCCAGCCTCGCGCATCGGCAAACCACGGGAACAGATATGTCATGCCGTGGAAATTGATCACGTACAGGAGCACGCCAAATACCACACCCACCAGCGACGCCAGTCCGACGCTCGAATCCAGGCTGAAAGGTGCCATGATCACCGCGAGAATGACGGCGAAGAGAATTGACAGCACAAAGTGGGTGACCAGCGCCACCGCCACGACGCCCGGCGCGAATGGCGCGGCTTGCAGTGCGTCACGCCCCATCACGATCGCAGCAATCATCCGTAGCGGCGCCCACAGGGGTTGTCCAGCGACCCGCATGGCGAAGAGTTCGATCACCAGGAAAACCGCGCCTGCCACGCAACCGCCGATGAGGGCCGCCGGCCACTCAGGCATGCGGCGATCGAAATGGTGTGAATGCATGTGAAGTTCCATCATGACATCCTTCGGAACTGTGTACTCTGCTCACGTGCAGCCAGGCCGCGTCAGGCCGCCTCAGGAAAATCCGGCGGTGGCCCATCAAACGGGCGACGCTCGACCAGCCTGACTGCGTAGCCCAGCGCCTGTGCTTCGGCCTGCTCGCGACCACAGCGTCTGTGACGCTGCGGCAGGTGCCAGTCCACGTAGATCTCACCGTCGCGGGCGATCTGCGCGAACGCGGCATAGCCGGCTGCCGCAGGCGCCTCCGCGCAGGGCATGTTGCGCGCGTCGTGCACGAGGATCGTTCGCATACGAATCTCGTAGCCGTTGCACTGCTCGATTCTGACCGTCTTCATCGGATCATCATGTCATGACCTGGCTCAATGCCGCCGTTGCCGGGTGACGCCGGCGGCAATGCGAGCGTTCCGCACCTTGCCGCATTCGCCGGTGTGGTGAAAGGCGTTGATGTCGTATGCTTGCCCGATCACTACCCGGCTAGCGCCTGCGCATGCGCGATCTCAACTGCCGGATCGTGGAGCGCATCGCATTGACCTGTGCATGGAGCATGCGACGTGCGTGTTCCGGGAGCGGTCGCAGAACGTCGGCAAGGGAGGCCGTCGTGCGGTGGAGGCGCTCGAACAGACGGGAGTCCGAGCGTGGATGAAGGTTGCTCATCGTCTTCTCCTTAGAGGCAGCAAGGAAGAGAACGGGCTTGCGCGCTCCAGTTCGCCTGCCATGCTGCGGGGCAAACAAATCGAAACACGCAGTGTGCAACCCGTGGATCATGGGGCACACTGCCTGAGCTGGATATAACTTAGCTTCACTGATTAAAAATTTCAAGGTACATGTGACACTCAGATGCTTGACGCCGCTGCGCCGCATGTCAGCCCCCACGTCGGCGCTACAACCCTCTCTGCCCGCGCCTTCGGCGGAAAATCCTCAGAACTTTTCGCATCTGGCCAGGGCGACCAACGCAGCGGTGTGACCTGATGAGACCCCCCGTCCGCGTCCTGCCGGACGACGCCGCCCTTAACGGTGCCGTGTCACTGGATCGGCGGCGCCGTGCCCAGTTTTTCAGCGAGCATCCTTTCATATACGCCAAAGTGCAGATCCACCTCGGACTGCTCCACGGTCGTGACGATCAGGCTGATGTGGTCCGATGGCAGGCCGAGCACGCCCGCGATGAACGTTTCAAGTTGCGGCGCACAGATCTTGTCCTTCGCGACGGTCGTGCCGATCGTCACTTCGTAGATCTTTTCCTGCTGGCAGACCACTTCCACCAGACGCGCGCGGGCGCTCATGTTGTTGTCGACCGCGATGCGGACGACCTCCACCGCCTTGCGCATCGCTTCCGTCGGAAAGCCCTTCGTGGAGCGCAGCCGCACGCGATGCGGGCCCAGCGTCAACCAGTCGGTATCGAATTCCATGACGTCCTCCCATCGTCAAACCACCTCGTCAGCGATGATAGGAGCGGACCAAAAATTTTCAAGATCAGGCTCGCTTTTGCCCCTTGAAAATTTCACCGGAGGACCTATCTTAGGTTTCGCTCAGGCAGATGTGCGGTGCTTGTTGGTTCCCTGGCGGCCGCACGCTGCGTGTTTCGATTTGTTTGCCAGCGCTGGCAGGCGAACTGGAGCGCGTAGGCCCGTTCGCCTCCATGCGTGATTCGAGGAGGACAGCATCATGAGCGATCTTTATTCCGGCACCGACCTGTTCAGCGAGTTCGACCGGCTGCAGCGGCAGATGGCCAGTCTGTTTAATACGTTCCCGTCCAGCATCCGCGCGAGCCGGTTTGGCACCTTCCCGGCCGTCAACATCGGCGCGACCGACGATTCCATCGAGATCGTCGCGTTCGCGCCGGGCATCGACGCCGCCGGACTCGACGTGTCAATCGACAAGGGTGTGCTGAGCATCAGCGGTGAGCGCAAACCGTCCCGGCAGGACGTGAATGATGACACCCGCATCTACACGCAGGAGCGCTTCACCGGCGCATTCCGGCGCGTCATCGAACTGCCGCAGACGGCCGACCCCGACAAGGTTCAGGCCCGTTATGAGAACGGCTGCCTGACGATTACTGTCGGTAAGCGCGAGTCGTCGAAGCCACGTGCCATTTCCGTCCAGTAACCCGGGAGCCGATCATGAACGACACCACAGAACTCACTCAACGCGATCAGTCTGCACTCGCGCGACGGGAGGCCGAACAGTCCGCCCGCCGCATGACGATTACCCCTGCTGTCGACATCTTTGAGGATGGCCAGGCCGTGACGCTGTGGGCCGATCTGCCCGGCGTCACCAAAGACAAGCTGGATATACGGGTGCACGACGGCAACCTCTCGATCGAGGCGGAGGCAGTCGTCCCGACGCCTGCCAACCTGCGCCTGCAGCATGCCGAAGTCCGCGAACCGCGTTTCGCACGCACCTTCACGCTATCACCGGACTTCGATACCTCGAAGATCGAGGCGAGTCTGCAGGACGGCGTCCTGAAGCTGACCATCCCGCGCCGCGAGGAAGCGCGTCCACGGCGCATCGAGGTCAAGACGGGCTGATGCGCCAGTGGTGAAAGGGTTGGGCGGCGGCAGTCTCGCGCTGCCACCGCCCGCACGCTGGAAAGGGAGGTTCGATGCCTGAAGAGACACATCATGCATGGAAAGGCCGTGAGATCCGGATCTGCACGATCCCCGTGCGTTACATCGGGTCGCGCACATCAGCGCCTGATGGCTACGTCGGCATCGTGCGCATCGAATCCGACGGCACTGTCCTCGCCGACTGGCATCTGCCACGCTTTGGCGAGCGCTGGGCGAGCGCTGGCGAAGCGCGTCAGGCTGCGTTCGAGTACGTGGTCAAACTCGTTGATCGAGGTGTGTTTGGCGCCCCGGCCGCACTCGATGCTGACGCGTAACGGCCGAAGGCTCGACGCAGCAGCTTCACACTGAAACGGAGAAAACGATGGATACCGATCTGCAAAAGTGGAACCCGTTCAGATTCCTGCGCAAGGACAGGACGAGCGCAAACGGGAAGGCGAAACCCGCGGACACGGTGGCGCCGTCATCGGAACGGAACGACGTCGCGCGACTCGTGCATGCCGATCCCTGGCGCGTGATGCATGAGTTCCTGAACGACCCGTACGCGGGGTTCGGAGCGCTTGACCGCTGGTTCGGCGACTTTGCACCGGCACGTTTCCAGCCACATATCGATGTCGTCGATGAGGGTGACGCACTACGGGTGACGGCCGAACTGCCAGGCGTGGAACGCGAGGACCTGCATACAACGGTTGAAAACGGCACCCTGGTGCTGCGAGGCGAAAAAAAGCAGGACGTGCGCAGTGAGGAGAAAGGCTGCTACCGGCTCGAGCGAGCCTATGGGGCATTCCTGCGCACGGTTCCGTTGCCGGAGGACATCGACGTCGACAGGGTCGACGCGCGGTTCGACAAGGGCGTGCTGAACGTGCGTCTGCCCAGGACGGGCACCGCGCGCTCGACCGCGCGCAAGATCGAGATTCGCCAGGGGAAATAGCAGATGCTGCAGATGGTGCAGATCGTGCGCTCAGGCCGTGCCGCGATTGGCGGCCGGTGGCCGCGAGGCGGCGCCGGCAGCCCCATTACCACTGCGACGGCCGGGGAGAAATTACCTGACGTTGACAAAACTGCAGGCGGCCCGCCCGTCGCAGCCGTTGCCGCCGTGGTTGCAACAGGCGGCAACGCCGTGCGGACGGCTCCCGAGCGGGTGAGGGAAAAGCGGCCATTTCGGCACGCCTGATGCTTCGTGCCGCGCAGGATCGGGACGATGATGCTGGCAAATGACTACGCTGCTGCTGGTCGAAGACGACCCCGCAATGCGCGACCCGATGCGCATGCTCCTGGAGCACGCCGGCTACCGCGTGATGGTGGCCGGAGACGGAACCGCCGCGCTGGCCGCAATGGATGGCGTGCGCCCGGACGCGGTTATCACAGACTGGTCGATGCCAGGGCGTTGTCACGTTAAGTTGCTGGCAACGCGGTATGCAGAGGAAGCACATCCGCTCAGAAAGCGAATGGATTTTGGGCGAACTCGTTGAAGCGATGCCACGCCGCAAAACGTTGGCCGAGTTGTTTGCGGTAGAGGGAGGCGCGCAGTAGATGGCGCTTGAGCGCGAAGTGCTGCCGGATCGGCCCGAAGCTCGACAGGAAGACCTGCGTACGTTCAGCATCGCGGAAGCCGCGCATGCGGCGCTCCCGTTCACGCGTGGGCTGATGACCGTTTTCGGCTCGGTTGTTCAACCGGGC
>NZ_WHNP01000135.1 GCF_009362735.1 Paraburkholderia franconis
AGTCCCCTGTGTCCGGTTGAGAAACCGTGACCTCCTCGCCTTCTGACGTGGTGCATAAAGACGTGACATAGCGGGCGCCAAAGTCGCGCCACCATGCCCACGCAGGCGGCAGTGCACGCCCTATGGTTGCGCTCCCCAGATAGAGCAGCCCATGACCCGTGCCGCGCCTGAAGGAAGCGCCTAGCGCAACGTCATCTGGCAAGGGAGGCGCATCGACGTCCGGCGCTGCAAGGAGGTGGCCCGCCGGTGTGATTTTGGGCGCGAGACAATCGCTATCGGTCAAAGACATGGATGGTCGATGGGGAAGTACCAGGTTCGATTGCAGGCGGCAAATAGCCTTGCGTGCAGATCACGTAATATCTTGCGCCCCGGGAAAAACTGCGATTCCTGATCATGGTGCTGGGCTTCCGCCGGCATGTTGTACGGCCTTGCCGGATGAAGCTTCTGTCCGTGCCGCACAAAGTTTGACCCGCAGGCTGCGGCGACCGGGCCTTTGCTCAGGGCGCAAGACGGGTCAAGAGCGGTCAGTGCTTCGTCACGTGCTCCGGTACGCCTGCTGTTACCGATGCAATGCCATGCGAGCTGATGGTGTTCAACGCTTCTGCCAGCGCGGCTCCGTCGGTCGGAAACGGGTCGCCCCAGACTGTTGATGTTCCGTGCGAGTCGATGATTTCCAGGATCCAGCCATCGCGGCTGTCGTTTCCGGCCCGATAGACGTGCACATCGACAGACGTGCTTTCGCGAGTGACGCTGGTAGACAGTGGGGACAATGCAAGCGGGTGAAACGCATCTTCCGTCGTCCGGCCGAGCGAATCGACAAGGAACAGGTCTTCGGACTCGTTCCCGTCTTGCGCATCCAGATCGCTGCGTCCGGCATGCTTGCCCGTCCTGTCTTTCGGCCTTGAAACCGCCGGGATCATGTTCGGCCGCTCGCCCTGTTCCATCAGTTTTCGGCGCTCCTCACCCCAGTATCGATGGATATTGAGCGCTGCGGCCGTGAGCAGGTTTGCGAATGACCGACGTTGCTCGACGGTGTAATCTCGCTGCCCCAGTGCCTGGTATCCGGAGGCTGTTCCAAACAACAGGATGACATTGAACCACTCGGGGTGTCGTTCGATCAGCAGCTCCCAGGCCTCCCGATCGATTTCGATGCCTTTGCAATAGCCCTCGCACCACTCGTCGAGGACGATAATCTCTTCACCCTGCCACTCGGTCGTGTGCAGCGGAGGTTCGAACAGATCGGGACACTGATTCAGGGCGTTGTTGATGTCGTTCCAGTATTGAATGATCAGTCCGGTAATCTTGCGTGCCCGACCGGCTGATAAAAATCTGGGCTGACGTGTTGCGTGCCGCGCATCCCAGATCCACGGAAGAACCGCACTCGGCATGACCATGCTCGGTCCAGAGATGACGGCGGTCAGAAAGCCGTGCAACATGACGGCGTCCATCGCATCGTCGCAAACGGCATTGCTCGAAAGAAAGCATTCGAGCACACCAAACTCTTCGTCAGTCAGCGGATCGTCAAATTCGGGATCGAGATTCATGATATTCCCACGGTGGTACACGGTAGACGCGATGCTGATCGCCTGTGTATGTCACTGTCGCCGACATGCAACTCGATGCAGCGCTTGCACGCAACCATTTCGGCGGGCGCCGGGAGGCCAACATTTTACCCGATGGGGTGACGTGCAAATCGGACTGCTGTCGGTAGGCGATGAAATTCTTTTGGGCGCATGTCGCTAACCCCTGTGATCGATAGAGATGCGTTTTCTGGAGAAACTCCAGTTTCGCGAAAGCGCCTCCCCATTGTTACGGCACCTATAACATACCGACGCCAGTCACCGGCTTCCAACCTCCTTCCCCGATGCGCCGTCAGTGTCCGCCGTGCGTGCCGGATACGCAGACTATGGCAAGCCAAAAATATTACATAGGAATCCTTTCGCGCTCACGGGCATGACTTCCCGCCGTCACAATCCTGGGTGCTCGCAGGGCTGCGTTAACATTCACGTTGCCGATGCGCGCATCAGATTGCGCAGCCTGATGCGGGCGTGCACCGATGTTTGAACCGAATGCACCTTGGGCCGGAATCTGCCCATTGCCGGCTCCTAACTTTATGCGTTCTCGAATGGAAGAAACGAATGAACTGGCGGCTACTCAGGACAATATTAATCGCAAATCTGCTGTGCGCTCGTGGTAGCGCACATGGGACGTCTTCTGCGCCAGATCCCTCAGCAGAGATAGGCTCGCGGTCCACTGAGGCAGCAATCACCGCGCGCCTGCCGACGAACACCGGCGGGTTCGCAACGGCGACCGGGTCAGACGATTCCGCCGTCACGGTTGCCAGCCTCGCTGATCTGCTGGCCGCATTCAACGCGCGACAGCACCACATCCTCGTCAAGGGGGAAATCTACGGCGGGCCGCGACTGACGACCGTCACCTTCGCCAGCACGGACTGGGACAACACCACGATCGAAGGCGCCAGCGGAGGCAGTGCAGTGCTGAAAAACATCCAGCTCAAATTTGACGGCGAAATGCTGCCGGCAGGCAAGAACATCCAGAATGTCGTGATCAGGAACATCACTTTTCATGGCGTTATCCGGGACCTTCAGGCCCTGCCTGCCCAGGTTTACGGCACATCCAGCAACGCCGGCATCAATTATGAAGGCGTGTCGCTTCGACGGGTCACCAATGCGTGGATCGATCATTGTGCCTTCTACGATACGAGCGACGACCTAATGAGCGTGACACTGTCATCGGATAAGGTGACGGTTTCCTATAGCCGGTTCTATTTCACCAGCGAATGGCTGACGATGCACCCCGATCCCATGTGGAACTGGGCGGGCAAGAACCAAGACTTGGCCAATGAACGTCTGACGATGGTGATTGGCGCAAACCGGCAGGATTCCTATGAATATGGAGGGAACAGGCTGCATGTCACGTTGCACCACAACCAGTTCGGCCCGAACCTGAAGGGACGTCCGCTGCTGCGGGGCTGGATTCACGCCTACGACAACTATTTCGATAACGGGGCGACACCCACTGGCCTCACGGCGGCTGGGTCAGACGAGACCCAGTACAACGCTCTGCAGATTGGCAGCGGCGGCGTTGTGTATTCGGAAAACAACTATTTTTTCAGGACAAACCAGAGCATTCAGGTTGGCCTGGATTCGCCGGGCGACGTCTACGCTTTCCATGAGAACGCAAACCGGTACGACCAGACCACCGGCAGATCGGCAAAGGGCGAGGCTTTTTCACTCGCACCCGTCGGTTACGCGTATCGGGCCGCGACAGCTTCATCTATTCTCAAAGCTGTGCAGACCTTCGGTCCTCGCTAGCGGCAGGCATGAACAGGACGACTGCCCGGTGGCTGTTGGATTTGTCTCACGGGCATCGACGTCAGTAAAGGCCGATGCTCGCCAGCGACGTATCGCGGGGCGCCGCAATATTCGTTCGCAGATCGGGATTCCCCGCCGTGCAACACGCAACGGTGATCGGTATGTGCTGGCGGGAGCGCGTTTCACTTCAGGGTGAAAGTGAGGGTTCCGTATTCAGGCCAGTCGAAGCCCCCGCTGTTGGGTCCGTAATCGCCCCGCCGGCCCTCTGGTCTTACCTTGGCCGCAAAGGCTTCAATGTCGGGCGCGTCGAACTTCTTCGCGATGACGTAGTGGTTGTAGAGAAGCTCCCAGATGGTCGTATGTCGCCGCAGTCCGCGTTGGAGATCGTCGGCTACCTGACGTCGCTTTCCTGATACAGCACTTCGGACAGCGGAAAGCCGCCGCCAATGGCCTTCGAGATCAGGGTCGCATCGGGCACGATGCACCGCCAGCTCTAACGCGAACATCGTTCTGGTCCGGCCGAATCCCGTCTGAATCGTCGATCACGAGTGGGATGCCGAAACGTTCGGTAAGGTCGCGCGCCCCCGTAGTCACGAGGCCGGCGCTGGAATCACCCCGCCTTCACCCAGCACCGCCTCGACGATGACCGCGGCAGGCGCGACGATGCCGCTTTCGGGATCATTCAGCACGCGCTCGATGTACGCTAGCGAGAGTGCTTCCGTACCCGACCCGTCAGTGCCGAAGAGGCAGCGGTACGCAATGCACGTCCGGCATCAGCGATGCGACGTCCGTCTTCGCGTTCAGGTTGCCCGTCAGGGCGAGCGCACCCGCGGTCATGCCATGATAGCCGCCGTGAAACGCCAGCACCGAGCGCCGGCCGGTGGCCGTCTTCATCAGCTTGACGACGGCCTCGGTCGCGTCCGAGCCGGACGGCCCGCAGAACTGGATGCGGGCCTGCTGCGCGAATGTTTCTGGCAGCGCGTCGAACGGCGCTTCGATGAAGCAACTCTTCGCGGGCGTCGTGAGGTCGAGCGCCTGGAGCAGTTGGTCGGACTGAAGATATTCAATGACGCGGTCGCAGACGTACGGGTGGTTGTGGCTCAGCGCCAGCGTGCCGGCGCGAGACAGGCAGTCGAGACACTCCTTCCCATCGCTGTCGGCCACGTGCGCGCCCCGGCCTTTCACGAACACGCGGCCCAGCGCGTTCGGATAGGTGCGCACGCGGGCGTTGCCGAACTAACTCGAACATATCGGGTAGATCGAACAATTCAGCATCTGGTCCGTTCATCGGTACAATCCCTGAAAGAGCCATTTATATGACGGCCCTGCGTTCCGCTGTGATTCTCGCGCTCGCGACGACCGCTTGCCCGAGTGCAATACCGCCGTCGTTGGTCGGCACGTCGCGATGCGCATGTACGTCGAAGCCTCGCCGCCGAAGTTCGACCAGCGCATTCACCAGCAGGAATTCATTCAGGAACACGCCGCCGCTCAGCACGACCGTGTCGAGCGCATGCCGGCTGCGCAGCAGGTCGCACAGCGACGCAATCGCCAGTACGATCGTCGAATGAAAGCGCCGGCTGATCGTCGCCAGCTCGACGCTACCGGCAGTATCCGACACGACCTGCCGCACGAGCGGCCGGTAGTCAAGCTCGACCGGCGCGTCGGCGGACGGGTCAAAAGCGTAACGATACGGTTCGCTCATCGCCAGATCGCGCGCAAGCAGCCCCTCGAATTCGATCGGCCCGTGCGCTTCATATTCCGCCCGCGAGCAAACGCCCGCCAGCGCCGCGACGCCGTCGAACAACCGCCCCATGCTCGACGCGCGCGTCACGTTGATGCCCTTCCGCCACATCGTCGCGTACACGTGCCGCGCTTCATGGCCAAGCGCCGCAAGCGCGGGCACGCTCGCCAGCATGCCTTCATCGCCGTCGAACGATTCGAGCGCAAGTGCGAGTGCCGTGCGCACCGGTTCATGCACCGCCTTGTCGCCGCCCAGCAGCGACAGGTAACGCAAGTGTCCCTCGCGCTGCACCGCCCGCGCGTCGCCGATGAAAAACTCGCCGCCCCAGATCGTGCCGTCGAGGCCGTAGCCGGCGCCGTCCAGAATCACGCCGATGGCCGGCCCATTGAGCCCGTTGTCGGCGAGGCACGACGCCATGTGTGCATGGTGATGCTGGACCTGCTGACGCGACACATGTGTGTCCGACGCGAGCCGGGTCGACCGAAACGACGGATGCAGATCGCAGGCGGCCACTGTAGGCTTCACGCGATACAGATCGGCCAAGTGCGACGCGATCGTCTGATGCGAACGAAACGTGTCGTCGTTGCCGAGATCGCCGATATGCTGGCTCACATAGATTCGCTCGCGATCCGTGAGCGCGACTGTCGTCTTCAGTTCCGCGCCATAGGCGACTACTGGCGCCATCGAGCGACCGGCTTCTATTACGTATGGCGCGAAGCCTCGCGCGCGCCGCAGGAAACTGACCTGCGGTTCGGGCAACTGCGGGTGGTTCGAGCAACGAATCACGGAGTCGTCGATGCGAATCTCGATGTCGCGGTCATTCAGCAGCACCAGGTCGGACACCTCGAACAAGCGCGCGAGCGCCTCCTCGTTGCGATACGCAATCGGAAATCCGGACACGTTTCCGCTCGTCATCACCAGTGCCGGCAGGTCGGGATCGGACAGCAGCAGGTAATGCAGCGGCGCCGACGGCAGCATCACGCCGAGGTTCGGATTGCGCGGTGCGACGTTCTCCGCGAGGCCACCGCCGTCCAACTTGCGCAGCAGCACGATTGGCCGGCCGGGCGACCTCAGCCATTGCGCCTCAAGTTCGCTGCAGTCGGTCCAGCGCCGGGCCGTCTCGACCGACGCCATCATCAGCGCGAACGACTTCGAGTTGCGGCGCTTGCGGTCGCGCAGCCGCGCAATCGCGTCCGGATTGCGCGCGTCCACGACGAGATGAAAACCGCCGACGCTCTTGACCGCGACCGTCAGGCCCGTGCGCAACGCGTCGATCGCCGCGCGCAACGCGTCGTCGCCGGCCGACAGCATCCGGTCGGCATCATATAGCTCCACCCGCGGCCCGCATTCCGGACACGCGTTCGGTTGCGCGTGATAGCGGCGGTTGGACGGATCGCGGTACTCCGCCTCGCACCGCGTACACATCGTGAACGCGCGCATCGTCGTATTGACGCGATCGTACGGAATCGCCTTGATCAGCGAGAAGCGCGGCCCGCAGTTTGTACAGTTAATGAAGGGATAGCGATAGCGCCGGTTGGCCGGATCTGCCATCTCGCCCAAGCAGGCATCGCACACGTGCGAATCCGCAGGCAGTTGCGCTAGGTGGCTGCCGCTACGCTCGCTGTCCCGGATCACGAAGCGTTCCGTCGCGTCATGCAGCGGCGCGACGCAGTGCGACTGCAGCGACGCTACGCGCGCAAGTGGCGGCAATTCCGAGCGTAGTGCCGTAGCGAAATCGGCCAGTGCGTGCGCGTCGCCCTCCACCTCCATCAGTACACCGTCGGCATCGTTCAGCACCCAGCCGCGCAACGCGCGCGACGTCGCAATCCGGTACACGAACGGCCGGAAGCCGACGCCCTGCACCACGCCGGTAACACGCACGCGCCATCGAATCGGCCCGTTCGCGCCGGCGTGCGGAGCGACGGCGGTTGCGTTGCCGGTCAGCATAGGCGCGGCAACTCCGCGCCCGCCAGTTCCTCAATCGTGCGCAGCTCGCCGTTGCGGGTGCGCATGACGACTGCGCGATCGCCCGCGTCGCGCACCTCGCCGATCTCGACCGCCTGCCTGCCGTATGGATGACCGCGCAGCACCGTTAGCACCTGCTCGACATGCTCCGGCGCGACGAACAGGCAAAGGCAGCCTTCGTTCGCCATGTTGATCGGATCGACGCCGAGCATATCGGCCGCCATCGCGGTCTCCGCCTGGATCGGTAGGTCGGCTTCACGAATTTCGATCGTCGAATCGAGCGCGGACGCATATTCGTGCATCACGGCCGACAGGCCGCCGCGCGTGACGTCGCGCACCGAGCGCAGCGCGCTTTCCGGCATCGCGTCAAACAGCACGGCCAGCATACGGTTGAGCGGCGCGCAATCGCTCAGCACGCGCGTCTCAAATCCGAGCCCTTCGCGAATCGACAACAGGTGGATCGTGTGATTGCCGATCCACCCGCTCAGGATCACACGATCGCCCGGCCGCACCTGCTTCATCCGCAGTGGAGCGCGCCCGAAGAATCCAATGCCCGTCGTGTTGATGAAGATCCGATCCGCCTCGCCCTTGCCGACGACCTTCGTATCGCCCGCGACGATCTTGACGTTCGATTCGCGCGCCGTGTCGCGAATCGACTCCAGCACCCGCACAAGCGTGCTCAACGGCAGGCCCGTCTCGAGAATCAGCGCGAGCGACAGGAACTTCGGTGTCGCCCCCATCACCGCCAGATCGTTGACGGTGCCGCACACCGCAATCTTGCCGATGTCGCCGTTGCCGAACAGCGGTGGATCGACGACGAACGAATCCGTCGTCATCGCGAGGCGTCTACCGTCGACGTCGAGCAGCGCGCTGTCCTCCATTTCGCCGATATAGGTATCGTCCAGCACCGACACGATCATTTCTACCAGTTCGCGGCTCAGTTTGGCACCCGTGCCGTGGTCGAGCACGATCGTCGAGCGCGAAAGATCATTGATATTCATGGATCCTTCAATCGAAAGTTTTTGGATGAATGCGCTCGTCCGCCTGCCGCGTGCGCGGCACCGCGCCCGGCGAGCCCGTGCGTCAAGGCGTCTTGATCACCTTGCGAGGCAGGTGACCGAACTCGTCGATCGTGCGCAGTACCTCGGTCGAATCGGTCACAGTCGCGCAATAGCCGTCGAGCCATTCGAGCGCTCGCTTCTTGTCCGCTTCCTGCGCGGAGACGACACAGTCGGACGGCACCCAGATGTTGTATCCACGAAAGAACGCATCCGCCGCCGTGGTCTGCACGCAGATCTGCGTCTGCATGCCGGTCACTACCACGGTGTCGACGCCGCGCGCCTGGAGCATTTCGTGAAGATCTGTCTCGTAAAAGCCGCTGTCCTTATTCTTTTCGACGACCAGATCCGATTCGGCGAGGAACTCGGAGATTATCTGTGCGCCTTCGCTACCTTTCGTCACAGGCAGATAGCCGTTGTACCGCTCGGCATTCGCGTCGTCTTCTCGATTGATGAGTTGCAGGTGCACGATGTCACAGCCGCGCTTCCGCATGCCGTCGAGAAACCGGCAGAAATCGTCCTTCGCGTCGGCCACGGCGCGAATACGCTCGGGATTCTTGTTGACCAGCTCGTACTGCATATCATTCGTCAGAACCGCAATTTTCCTTGCCATGTCATGCATTCCTGTAGGACTGTGAGTGACGGCCACGGTCGCGGTCACGGCCGCAGCGGCGTCGATGGTTGTTTTCGTTACGCCGGCGCCCGCACGGCGCGCGTCGAGCACCACGCGGTCGATCGTGTAGGCCGATCGCGAGCACGATCGCCTTCGCGTGGCGCCGACGGGTCGCACCGGAATCGCAGGGCCAGCCACTTGATCAGCCGCGTCGCCGCGTAGGTCATCCCGAAGCTGCAGATGCCGTGCATCACGCGTGCGCGGCCCGCGATCCACGGCCCGAACGCATGGCTCGCATAAGCGGCCCACGCACCCTGCACGCACATCGCGCGGAGCGACGCCAACGTGGGCCGGCGTCATTCGTCCTGCTGGACGGACGTGATTTCGAACTCGGACTCGCCGAGAATCGGCGTGTCTGGGCGGTGCCAGAACGTTTTCGTGCGCTGCTGGTATGCGATCACGTCGTCCACGTACGCGCGAAGAAAATAACCCGTGATCATGCGGCCGTTCACGCGCGCGAAGTCGTCGAGTCGGCCGTACTCGACGAAACCAAGACGACGCCATAGCTGCTCGGCCTTACCATCGCTGCGTACATCAATGACGATCATTTCGCAGCCCATCTTCTTCACACGTTCGAGCGCAAGCCGCCAGCCGTTGAGCACGAACCGCCCTCGATACCCAGGCTCGATCACGCAGCGCTTCATTTCGACGATGTGTCGCCGCGCGGGCAACGCTTGACGCGCGAGAGTCAGCATGCCAACGATCCGACCGCCCGGCCGCTCGCGTGCGATCAGCAGGTCGACCGCGCGCGCGCGGAGGTCGGCATCGAGAGACTCCATCATCGCGAGACCGGTCGACGCGGTGATGGGCTCGAAGAATCCGAGCGTCGTCTCGCGCGTCGATACCGTATTCATCAGGTCGACCAGCTCGGTCATGTCCTGTCGCGACAACGACGACGGCCATTCGAATGTCATAGAGCCCTCATGCAGGGAACTACCGGATCAGGGGAATCGCGCCGCGGCGACGCATCGCGCGCTGCGCGGAGGACGGCGTGCAGCTCACGCGAGCGCGCCGCTTTCGGCCACAGTGGTGATCGCCGCGACCGGTGCCCTCATAGCCGTCTCAGGGATTCGGTGCCGGCACGCGCACGCTGTGCGCGACTTCAACGAAGTAAGACACGAACGGCTCGTTGAGCTTGACGAGGTGTTCGACGAGGCGCGCTTCGTCCGCCGGGTGTTGATCGTGCGCGTGATCATGTTCCAGAACCATATTGACGTGATCGTTGTGCGCTCACCTGAGGAGTACGGAGCATAATCGCATCGATCATCCTAACGCGCAATGAAGAAAGTGGATGGAATTGACTTGCATCAGGCCGATGTCTACCGTCCGGTGGAAATACGGTGCGTGGTGCCGGATCTGATAATCATGTAGCCGGCCTCACGCCGTTGCCGTAGGGCGGCGGGCGTAAAGTCAGGGTTGGTCCACCCACTTGACGCACAGGAGGCCGGCATGGACAAGTTTAGTGGAATCGACCTTCATTCGAACAACAGCGTAGTTGTGGTCAGCGATGACGCTGACCGGGTGCTCTACCAACGGCGCTTGCCGAACGATCCCATCCAGATCCGGGCAGCACTGGCACCGCACCGCGAAGATCTCGTGGGCGTGGTCATCGAAGCAACGTACAACTGGTACTGGCT
>NZ_WHNP01000136.1 GCF_009362735.1 Paraburkholderia franconis
ATTGATCACGCGAACGGGAACGACATCACGTGCCTGATGCAGGCCGCCGCCAGCGGCCGGGTCGAGCTCATGTGGCTGCTGATATCGCTCGGCGCGAGCGACGGCCTGGTGGCGCCCGACGGGCGCAACGCATTCGACATGGCCACCGATTTCGGACTGCAGCTGCTGCGCATGGTAGGCCGACTCAGAGACGCCGCCCGGGCATCGTCCCCCGTCACCGGGCGGTACGTTGCGCAACCGGGGCAACCACGGATTCCGGGTGACGTCTTGCCGGATAATGCTTCGCGCTGAAGAGAACCTTCACCGCGCAGTACGACGAACATTTCGACCAAATCCATGCATCGCCCGGCCTGCGTCGAACCGCTTTTCACGCCGTAAGCAATATTCCGCGATGCTTCGCAACGCCCCTCTCAAGTCGAAAATGCCTTAAGACGTGCTATACGGTTGTGGCCGATATAGCGCCTTCATGGGCTAGACGAGTATTAGGTTGACCTTCCGCAAATAACCAAACACATCACGCGTGGTTTCGGTTAGGGAATATCGATCGGTTCGCCACTGCCTCTGGCGTCTCACCTGTTATGTTTCCCGTCAAAGCCATGAAGGAAGGCCTCCGGTTTCACCGCTGCGCGCAGCTCATACAGTGCAACGTGGCGCGGTTAGCTTCTCTCGAATCCTCTGGCCAACTCCCAATCCGTTATACGGCGATCATATTCAAGCTGCTCCCATTGAGCGGCATGCACGTAATGATTGATGACATCGTCCCCAAATACCTCGCGTAGCCATGTCGAGTTTGACGCTATAGCGACCGCTTCTCGTAATGTTTTGGGAATCTCAGGCATTTCGCCCTCGAGATACGCGTCGCCGATCAATGGACTCGGTAGTTCAAGTTTATGATCGATGCCCGCAAGGCCAGCCGTGATTAGCCCCGCGAAGGCGAGATACGGATTGAGATCCGCGCCACCAATTCGACATTCGACTCGAACGGCATGGGAGTCTTTGCCGCAAACGCGAAATCCGGCAGTGCGGTTATCTGGGCTCCACACAGTTCTCGTTGGGGCAAAAGTACCTTTCTGGAATCGCTTATACGAGTTAACGTATGGTGCCAAGAATAGTGTAATGTCTCTCGAATACCTCAGAAGCCCCGCGAGGTAGTGGCGCATAAGATCCGACATACCATAAGGCGAGTCTTTGTCAAAAAAAAGCGGGGTTCCATCCAGTGTCCAAAGGGACGAATGAATATGGCCCGACGAACCCGCTAACTCGTAGCTCCACTTTGCCATATACGTAATTGCCTTCTTTTGTTGCGAAGCAATTTCCTTGCTGCCATGCTTGATGATCGTATGCTGATCCGCCATCACCAAAGGATCAGCATAACGTACGTTAATTTCCCCTTGACCCGCGCCCCATTCTCCCTTTGAGCATTCGATTGGGATTCCTGCTCCATGCAACCCATTTCTTATCGGACGCATGACAGATTCTTGGCGCGACGTCGACAAGATATGATAATCTTGACTGTATGTTCCAAATGTCACGAGGTCGCGGTATTTCTTTACCGACGTTTCCTCATAGGTCTCATTGAACAGGTAAAACTCGAGCTCCGATGCGAAACAGGCAGTCATCCCTCTTTCCGTCAGACGGCTAATCTGTTTCTGCAGGATCTGCCTCGGCGAGTGCGAAACCGGCTGCCCGCTCTGATCGAGAACATCACAAATTACCAGTGCAGTTGCTTCCAGCCAAGGAAGTCGTCGTAACGTCGAAAGATCAGGCTTGAGCACGAAATCGCCATACCCCGCTGCCCAGCTGGCGCTGGTGTAGCCGGCGACTGGTTCCATCTCCATATCGTTGGCCAACAAGTAATTGCAGGCGTGCGTTTCCAGATAAGCGCCTTTAACGAAGAAGTCGCCGTGAAATCGCTTCCCAACAAGGCGCCCCTGCATGTCAACCATGCAGACGAGCACAGTATCAATGGCACCAGAAGCAACCGCTTGCTTCAACATGTCGAATTTAAGACTCATATTTCATATCCTTGGATCGATAATCCACTCTCCACACAAGCCCAATTCCATTGAAATGGAACATGATCAGCAAAAGATTTGTCAACGACAACGCGTATTAGGCGCTGTCCTATATATCTGATTAACCCAGTTTCCGAACAGGAGATGCGCGTGACTGCGCCAGCGATTCCTAGGCTGCAGAACCTCACAATCGTCTGGGAAATAGTTTTTTGGGAAATTTATGCGTCGACCGATTGATCGATCACGAAAATATTCATCCGCTAGCGTCTGTGAGTCGTACTCGATATGATTAAAGATGTGCAGAGAATGATGCTTCGGGTCATCAAGAAGGCACAGGCCCGTTTCAGGCGATTCGATGAGAACGGAGATGCCACTGCCCGACGGAATATCCGCGCTTCTCATCTCCGTCCATCGGGAAACCGGAATGAAAAAGTCATCGGAAAAACCTTGCAGATAGGGCGACCTGGATTCCAGGCTACGATGCCTGAAGATACCAAAAGCCTTCTCGTTCAGCGCGTACTTGGGCAAACCGTGGAAATGATGCATCGCCGCCTGCGCCCCCCAGCAAATGTTAAAGCAACTGTGAGCGTTGGTTTGTGTCCAGTCTAGAATTTCGATCAATTCATTCCAGTAGGCGACTTCCTCGAACGGAATCGACTCAACCGGCGCGCCGGTAATGATGAAACCGTCAAAGGCCTGATCCATTACATCGACCCAATCTTTGTAAAACGTCGTCATATGACTCGCAGATGTATTTTTGGACGAGTGACTGGTGATTTTTATAAGCGTAAGATCGACGAGTATAGGCGTTGCCCCGAGCAGGCGTGCAATCTGCATCTCCGTCTCGATTTTGTTGGGCATGAGATTTAGCAGACCGACGTGCAAAGGCCGGTCACGCGGACGAAATACACTGTCGCCGTCCATCACTGTGATGCCTTCTGTCTGCAGCGCAGTCGTGGCGGGCAAACCGTTAGGGATTTTGATAGGCATGGATCTACAGTCTCCGTTTCAATCTAGACGGCGCGTGGAATTACGGATGGCGCTCAGGCAGCGGCTCGATGGTACGCCGGAGCCTTGAGCAATATCAAAGGAGCAAACCAAGTGCGATGCATGCGTACAGTGTGCCGGTTATTTTTTCCAACAAGGATTTGTTCTTGAAAGCAACACTCGCTCGATCAGCAACAAACATGTAAGTACTATAGATCGCGACAGAAATGGCGGTCGCGGCAATGCCCATTGAGACCGCTTGAGTGGCGTACGAACCATACGGGCTGATAAAGCTCGGATATGTGAGCAATGTGGCTATCCATCCTTTTGGATTGGCCAAGGAGACGAAGAGTGAATCGATAAACACCTGTTTCGAGCTCCAATTGGTCGTCGCTTCGTCACTCGACGCCGATTTTCCACGGAATGTAATAATGGCAAGATATACAAGATATATCGCTCCCATCCATCGCAAATAGCCCAATACCCATTGATTACTTCGGATAAAAAAACCCACTCCTGACAATACAACCGCGGCGTGAACTGCTGCACCGATTCCGAATCCGGCGGCGCTCGGAATTGCAATTTTGAGTCCATGTTTAAGTGTTTGCGCAACGGCAAACGCGACATTCGGTCCTGGCATAGCCACGGCAACGGTGAACGCTACGAGAAACAAAGCGAACAGATGCAAGTCCATTGACTCCGCCAATTCTGTTTGAATACCTGCGAAATGAGAGGAACAACAACGTAAAACTCTGGCCTGATCGCTATGTTGTCGATCGCTGCACCAGATAGGCGTCACAGGCACTTCCGAATGCTCTGAAAATCTTTTGACTCTTGTCATCGCTGGAGGCGTGCCATTCAGGATGCCACTGAAGTGCGAGTTGAAATGTCGATGAATTCTTATATGAAAGTGCTTCTACAATGCCATCGTCTGCGACTGCTTCCGCTTGGATACCTCCACCCAGTTCGGCGATGCCTTGCTTATGCAACGAATTGACCTGTAGCTCCCCACTCTCGATGACCGACGACAATAACCCACCAGGAGCAATTTTGACCGAATGAACGGGGAGGTACTGTTCGTCGCGAGGCAGGTTTGCGTTTTCGGAATGCGTGATTCCTTTGTGTGACAACGACAAATCTTCGTACAGCGTGCCGTTTCGATAAACGTTCATCTCCTGCAAGCCGCGGCAGATGCCCAATATGGGCATCTGAAGCTCTCTGGCAACCGTAAGTGCCATCCACGACAACCGGTCTCGCGGACGATCGGTCTCTCCGGGGACAACGTCGTCATCGGCGCGCGCCCATACGCGCTCGTTCATGCAAAAGATACTGGGATCGAGATCGGATTCATCGCCCGTCAACACAAGGCCGTCGAGACGGCGCATCACTTCACGAAATGTCCGGATAGTCGCGTCAGATGGCTGATCTCCGTCTATCGTCGGTAAAATGACGCACTCGACTGAAGCATACTTCGTCAGCGCCTGGATATAACGTCGCTGCAACCAATCGCGGTGAATGCCGTCGTGAAGATGGCGATTTGCGGTAACCCCCACAACAGCGCAAGTCATATCACGATGCTCGTCCATCATTGCGCTCGCTCCTCGCCGGGCACGCGCTCAAGCTGCGTCTCGTAAAGCCGCCGGTTCCGCTCAAGCAGTTGGCTGATGACACTGGGCTGCCCTTTGGGGCCGCGAGCGAAGAGTCCGCCCCATGAATCGGCAACCTCGGCATATTGCGGATCGCGTAATCTGATCTTTTGTGCCCGTTTTAGGTGCCAGAAAGGGATGCCAGGCGAGAGGTGATGTTCCAGATGATATTCGTCAAGGTTGGCGCCGAACAGTAGCCGCTCGATCAAGTTTCCTTTGCGATTGCGCGTCAAATAGACATCGTCGGTTTCGGTCTCGCACATTGGAGAATGCTCAGCAAGTTCAATGAACCAGCCCAAGGCCTGAAAGGTGGTCAGATAAGGAATCAGCCAGAACAACGCGAGCATATCAAGCGATTTTGCCTGAATGAAGCCGAGAATAACGACCAGCCAGAATACCGCAAATCCATAGGTATCGATGGCGGCTCCCAGCCTGTCGATGTCTTTCCGTCCTTCGCGTGAAATGAGAAACCGGTAGTTCCATAGATATCTGAGATACCGTAACGTTGCACCGCCGAGCATCGCTTTCCAGACGATGGAGAACGCGTATTCACGCGGATGGCGGACATCATATACGCCCGACGATATGAAGAACTTCAAGTCGGGATCTTTCTCTGGGTCGCCGAGATGGGGATGGTGCAGATGAACATGAGAGTAGCGATAAGCCCAATGACGCTGAAGGAGAGGATATGCTGCGAAAACAATTCCGAGCAAATAGTTCCAGCGGGTGTTTTTTGCGAGCGTCCGATGTGCGGCGTCATGGGCGATCGTGGTCAGCCCGCGTTGCTGTGCGCCAATTATGAGCACTGCGATGGGGTACAGCCACCATGTAATTCGTACTGTCGCATAAGCACATGCAAGAATGACCAGATAGTCCTTCAAAATGTAAAGCGCACCAGTGATGTTATCAGGCTTTAATTCTGATAAATCTCGGGTAATGTCGCGCGAGAAGCGGGATGTCCTGAATCGTTTGCCTCTTAGTTGCCAGGCTTCATAGATTTCCATGATTGAATTTCCTCCGTTGAAAGATCGACGTCAGACGGCGTCCAGTCCTCGTTGAATATCCGCGACGATATCGTCTATGTTCTCGATGCCGACACACAGTCGGATGGAGCCGTCGAAAATGCCGGCGGCCTCACGCTGCTCTTTGGGAACAGTCGTGTGAGTCGTCGAGACTGGATGAGTGACCAATGTTCGCGCATCACCGACGTTTGACACGTGGTACATGAGCTCAATGTTGGTGATGAACCTGCGGCCGGCTGCTTCATCCATCAGTTCGAACATGATGATCGCGCCATAACCAACACTCGCGTCAATCAACTCGTCGACAAGTTCGCGTTCGTATCCGGAGGATAGCGAGGGATATGACACACGCTTGACCTTCGGATGATTTTTCAAGAACTCAGCAATCGCCATGGCATTTTCACAGTGCCGCTGCATGCGAAGATGAAGTGTCTCGAGGCCCTGAATTAACTGAAAGCTGGAGAACGGACTAATCGCGGCTCCGGTGTCACGAAGCCACGTCATTCGCGCCTTCAGCAAATAGGGGCTCGCACCAAGATCGTCAAGTTTTCGAACAGCCTCTTTCCAGAGGACGCCACCATGCGCTTCGTCCGGCCCGTTGAACAACGGGAACCGCGCTGCATCATCGAATGCGAAGCGTCCGTTATCTACAATCAATCCGCCAAGCGTCGTCCCATGGCCGCATAGATACTTCGTCGCGGAATATGTGGAGATGTTCGCGCCCAAAGAGGTTGGACGGCAGATCAAAGGAGTCGTGGTATTGTCAACGATGACGGGAACGCCATGTCGTTTGCCGATTTCGGCGAGCGCCGGAATCGGCAAAGGAACAAGACACGGGTTGGAAAACGCCTCCCCGAATATTGCAATGGTCCTGTCATCGGTCAGCAATTCGAAGGATGATATATCGTTCGGATCCGCAGACCGAGCCTCGATGCCCAGCCGTTTAAATGTATTGAAGAGCAGATTCCAGGAATTGCCATATAGGTACTTCGATGCAACTACGTTATCGCCTCGCGTTCCGCTGCACAGGTTAGCGATGGCAAGAAAGGTTGCGGCCTGCCCCGAAGCTACCGCGAGAGAGTCGCTTGCACCCTCCACCGCAGCGAATCGCTTTTCGAGGATGCGCGTCGTCGGGTTGATGATCCTGGTATACGTAAACCCATCTTCCTTGACGTTGTAGATGCCGGCGATCTTTTCCAGATCGCCCTCAAGCTCATAGGCGGTGGATTGGTAAATGGGCACCGACACCGCCTTGGTAACCGGGTCATGGCGATAGCCGGCATAAAGAAGTGCCGTTTCTCTGCACATTTGCACATTGGCATTGTTTCTCGACATATCACAAGGCCTTTTCCACAAATCGGTTTTTGGACGCAGGGAGGTGTCTTCTGATGCCACGGTTGCCATCGAAAAAATCTTTAAATGCAATCGCCAGCAGGCGGATCCACATCGGGTCGATGCGTCCCATGCAACCGATCCTGAAACTGCGGCTCGGAGAATGCAACTTGGTATAGATGTAGAGGTTGTAGTCCACCAGATGGGCGTAGAGCGCGTCGAGGTCTTTTTGCGTACGAATAACATCAGGCGCTGTAAGGGCGAGGCATACCGGCGACCGTATTCGCGCGTCTAAAAGAGGAAAGGCATACGACGCGGTTGCGCGTATGATTGCGTCTCGTACAGAGCAGTAACGCTCAGCGCGGCGAGACACGCCCTCGATGGTCAGTCGCTCAAGTGCTTTTGCGCAAGCTTGAATGACATGTGTTGGAGGGGTGGAGCGCCATTCACCAGATTTCTCAAAAGTATTCCATTGGTCTCGAACATCCAGGACGAAGGAGTTCATATGTTCGACGTTGCTATTAAGCATCTCCAGCGAAGCGATAACAAACGATACTCCCGGCGGACCCTCGATGCATTTGTTGCTAGAAGTAACAAGAATGTCAAATTCCACCTGCTTGGAATTAATCTCCACTGCACCGAAAGAACTCATTGCATCTATGATCGTTTTTACGCCATGCTGCTTCGCAAGTTCTACAATCGGTCCTAGCGGATTAATGACGCCTGTGGTGGTTTCGCAATGCACGAAGCAGAGGTGTGTAATCTTTGAATTCTTTTCCAGATATTCAGAGATCTGGGATATTGAAAGTGGTTGGTCACTGGGAACAGTTATGCTGACGGCATGGACACCGCGGAGTTGCAACATTTTTAGCATCCGCTCGCCATAGATGCCATTGATACAGACGAGAGGCCGATCGGAGGGTGCAACAAAAGAAGCCAACGCTGCTTCTATGCCGTAGGATCCCCCGCCCTGCATCGGGATCGCTGAGTAAGCACCATTACCGCCGACCAAGTCAACTATTAGATTTCTCACCTCAGCTGTTATCGTCTTGAAACTCGCATCGCGCGAGCCGAGGTCATATTGCATTTGCGCTTTAACCTCATCGCTCAACGCCAATGGCCCCGGTGTCAATAGAAAACGATGCTGTCCAGCCATGTATAACACTCCACGATCGAAGACGATTATTTGAAGGCGTGAAACATATATTCAGGCCTCTTGAATGTGCTCTCTTGCGCTGACTTATGGAATAGCCGAACCAGTTCGTTCACCTGTAAAACGTCATGTCATCCGCGCGACGATCTGTTTCCGCCATGCGAGGTGACGCACAATTTTCGCGACAATCTGCGATGAAATCAGCCGCACGAGACGACTTTTCATCACTTTAGGCAAACGGCACACCGGTAAGTCGGGCACAACATACGCAGGCATCTGCGCCATCGTTCACCAACCGACTCCATCCGGCCGGTTGTTGCTCATCTTGCCACAGTGAGACATCTCATTAACATGAATTCTTCTGATGTCAGTCTAACGGTCTTTAATAGCAGCACGTATCGGCAATCTTCTATACGATATTTATCGTCTTCTCTAAAATTAACTGAATTGTAAAAAATTATCGTGAATCAATTTTTTGCTATGTGGCCTATCTAATCTTATACAGGCTGTGTACACGGGATCGAATTTCGTGGTACGACACACAAGCATCACTAGACACAGACAGAAAGCAGATCTCGTATACGACGATGCGGCGCAAGAGACTTCCTCGCACGCGTTGCGTGCCCTTCTTCATTTCTTCGCTCGGATCCGTTCGCCGGCACCAGGAATAGTCATTAACTAAGCGAGCGGCGCATCCGTGGATTTCGCGACCCCAAGCGCAGGCAGGCTTTTCTCACAAGGGTCGTCTTAATCCAGCAGTGCTTCTCGCTCAACTGGCACTTGACGCGCGCTTCGTTCTATCGCACGGAACTCGGCCAACGCTTTGCCAAATTGCATCCGTTCAATGAACTTGCCAAAGCTCCGGCGACCGGTTTCAGGGGCGATTGCCGCTTACCCAGGCGTCCGCCCGAATGTGGCGGGTTGACAATACCCAAGGTCTCCACGACATCGATCCAATCAGGAATCGGCGCCATATCAATCCTTTTCCCCCGTCACGCGCCGGGCTTCTACAGTGATGGGAAGCGCGGTGTCAGCGGCCATTTCGGGCAGCTCGAGCTGCCAGCCGTTCGCGAGCGTAATGAGCCCTCCCCACATTTGCGCGCGCGCCATGGAAACGATCGGCTCCTCAAGATCTTTCTTCGGGACATATGCGGTCAATGCGCCTCGTCTATCCCTGCGGATCATCACTTTCACGTCGGAAGCTCCTCGGTCTGTGTGGGAAACTTATGCTGAACTCCCCGCGTCGCCTTCGAATAACAAGCAAAGCGGACGTTGCAACGCTTGAGCACGTGCTCCATGCCGCGCAGCAACTCATCGACAGTTATGGGCCTAGCTATCCTTCTCTGGGTAACATCCCAACTTGTTGGTGCAAGCGCGATTTTGTTGTCCGCGCAGCCGACCACTACCCCGTCGAACTCGACGAGATACAACGGCTCGCCAGTCTCAACCACTTGCCGTCACGAGACACTCATCTTCACCCCGGTCGGGATATCCGCATCGTTGCAGAGGTCGTCCAGAGCAACGACGTACATATCCCACCGATACGCTGGCGGAAGGGATGAAATGTTCATCCAACGCATCTCCGCAGTGTCGACGCATCAATGCTATCGTCGCGCCATCGCCACCTTATCTCTGGTAGCGACGCCGATCTGGCGAAGGGTCGCTGCGCGCTCGCCCGCACGTGCGAGCACGTCTTCAGGAAGATGGTCGAGCGTGCACAGCTCCTTTTCGCGCATGCCCACCAGGTGATCAGTTTCAACGAAGTGAACTGCATAGATGTAGAACCGCTGCAGGAACGTGTCGATCCTGGTGACGTAGCCTACGTCGCCCCTGTTCGCGAGAATCTCGCCCATATTCTTGCCGGTGTATGTACCGTCGTTGCGGATTACCGAGCGCGCGACCACACGCTCTCCAATACTGAATGACGGCGCAAATGCAACCTCGATGGCGTCGTCGTTGTGGAAGTCATGCATGACCTGC
>NZ_WHNP01000137.1 GCF_009362735.1 Paraburkholderia franconis
ATGCGTCACCGGTTGCGCGTCATCCAGCTTAAGCAATGGCGCCGCGGGCCGACCATCTACCGGGAGCTACGGGCGCTGGGGGCACCGTCCGCTGTGGCGCACCAGGTGGCGGCGAACAGCCGTCGCTGGTGGCGTAACAGCGGCCAGCTCCTGAATCGCGTGCTGACCCTCGCATACTTCGATCGGCTGGGTGTGCCAAGACTCTCGTAACCTCAACTTCCCGAACCGCCCGGTGCGGACCCGCATGCCGGGTGGTGTGGCAGGGGTACGGCCTCATGGCCGTCCCCTATGCCGATCTTGTTCAGGCAACTAATGCGGGCAACCGCGCTCAACCCGGCAGGCGATTCGCAACGGCCACTGTCGCATGGTTGTTCGATGCGACGCCCGTGCCCGTCGGCAGCGCGGAGCCCTGTGCCTGCGCGACGAGGTTTTCCGCCGACGGGCCGATCGCGTCGGTGAACGTCTTCGGATGCACGCCGATCGCGAGCACCAGCACGGCCATCGCGCCGAGCAGCACGAACTCGCGCTTGCACAGATCGCGCAGGTTCGCGACGCGCGTGTTGCGGATCGCGCCGAACATCACGCGCTTGTACATCCACAGCGTGTACGCGGCGCTCAGGATCAGCGTCAGCGCAGCCGTTGCGCCGATCCAGAAGTTGAAGCGGATCGCGCCCATCAGAACGAGGAATTCGCCGACGAAGCCCGACGTGCCCGGCAGGCCGACGTTCGCCATCGAGAACAGCATCGCGAACGTCGCGAGCTTCGGCATCGAGTTGGCGACGCCGCCGTAGGCATCGATCGCGCCGCTCTTCGTGCGGTCGAACAGCATGCCCGTGCACAGCAGCATCGCGCCCGCCACGATGCCGTACGACAGCATCTGGACGACCGCGCCTTCCGTGCCCATGCGGTCGAACGTGAAGAGCCCCAGCGTGACGAGACCCATGTGCGCGACGGCGGAGTACGCGAGCAGCTTGCGCATGTCGGTTTGCGCGAGCGCGAGCAGGCTGCCGTAGATCACGGCAACAAGCGACAGCGCGATCATCGCGGGCGCGAAGAAGTGGCAGGCGTCCGGCACGATGGGCAGCGCGAAACGCAGCAGGCCGTAGCCGCCCATCTTCAGCATGCCGAGCAGCACGGCCGTGCCTGTCGGGCCGTCCGAGTGCACGTCAGGCAGCCACGTGTGCACGGGCCACATCGGCACCTTCACCGAGAACGCAGCGAGGAAGCCGATGAACACCAGCAACTGCGGCGTGAAGTCGAGCTTCAGCGCGCGCCACGCGGCGATGTCGAACGTGTGCGACTGCGCCCACAGATAGATCAGCGCGGCGAGCATCGCGAGCGAGCCGACCAGCGAAAAGAAGAAGAAACGCACGGCCGCATAGACGCGGCGTTTTTCGCCCCACGTGCCGATCAGCAGATAGAGCGGAATCAGCGAGGCTTCGAAGAAGACGAAGAACAGCATGCCGTCGAGCGACGTGAACACGCCCTGCATGCAGCCCGACAGCAGCAGGAACGCGCCGTAGTACTGCGTGACGCGCTTCGTGACCGTTTCCCACGATGCGATCACGATGATCAGCGTCGTCACGGATGTCAGCACCGTGAACCACAGCGAGATGCCGTCGACGCCGAGGTGATACGAGATGCCGAAATCGGGCAGCCAGGGCAGCTGTTCGGCGAACTGCATCGTCGCCAGCGACGAATCGAAACCCGACACGAGCGGGATGACGGGCAGGATGCTCACGGCGGCGCCCGCCAGCGCGAGCCAGCGCGTGCGGTTCGGTGCGCTCTCGGAGCCGGCGGCCAGCACGACGATGCCGGCGAGGATCGGGACCCAGATCAGGAGGTCGAGGACTGATGGGAAGTGCATTTACTCGTTCGACGCGAATAGCAGGCCCTCGCCTGAAAAGGCGAAGGGAGGAAAAAAAACCTTACATGGACATTTCGACGGTCGGCCCCTGAGCGGAGCGGGACGATGCGCAGACTTGCGCACGCGTGTAACCAAAACGCATGAGACGGTCAGGGTTAACGAGCATACATCAAAACAATAATGTTGCGCTGCCACAATAGCCAATTTAATTTGTTGCAGAACTCGCTATTGACATTGATCTACATGCCTGATCAGGCAATTTGCGCCGCACAAAAAGAGAGTAGTGGAAGCGTTTCCATACCATCGAACTCAACGGTTGCTTACAGGGCTTGCCCTAGATTGAAGCGGCCGTTGTTCGCGATACGCTTAAGTCGCGAGGAGCCGAACCATGAGAAAAGTTTTCCACATCGCCGTTATTGCCGTTTTAGCCTGGCTGGTTGCTGACCGGGCGCTGCTGCATGCGCAGGCTCGCGAAGCCAGCACGTTCGCTTGCGCTCAGGGCGCGGAGCAGGTGAAGCTGGATGCGCTAGGCCGGGGATTCGACGACGCTGCCGCGAGCAGCCAGGGCGAGGCGTTCAGGTCGGGGTGTCTCGTGACGGGACGCGGCCGTCCGACGGAGATGCTGGCGCGCAACTGAGGCGCAACTGACGCGCTATTGACGCAGAAGGGCAGGGGAACGTGCCGGCTGCACGATACGACGTGTGCAACCGGCATCGGCGATGTACGCGCTTAGCGCGACATCATGTTCATGCTGACGTTATGCATGACCCACAGCGTGCCGCCGATCACGATCACGGCGGTCAGCACGGTGTACGCGAACGCCGTCAGGTTCCAGCGCTGGCTCGACGAGCCGTTCATGTGCAGGAAGAAAATCACGTGCACGATGATCTGCACGAGGCCGAGGCCCGCGATCGCATAGAGCGCCTGCGTGCCCGTCAACGCGCCCGTCAGCACGACGCCGAATGCGGCTGCCGTCAGGATGACGGACAGCACGAAGCCGATCGTGTAGCTGCCGAAGCTGCCGTGGTTTTCTTCCGAATGTGACGAGTGAGAATGGCTGCTCATTTAGATCACGCTCGCAAGATAGACAAACGAAAAGACACCGATCCACACGATGTCCAGGAAGTGCCAGAAGAGGCTCAGGCACGTCAGGCGGCGCAGTTCACGTTCGCCGAGGTCGTGCGCGCGCACCACCTGAACCATCATCACGATCATCCACAGCAGACCGGCCGAGACGTGCAGGCCGTGCGTGCCGACCAGCGTGAAGAACGCCGACAGGAACGCGCTGCGGTCCGGACCTGCGCCTTCGGCGATCAGATGCGAGAACTCGCGCACTTCGAGCACGACGAACGCCGCGCCGAGCACGAACGTCACCGCGAGCCACAAGAGCGTCGCGCTCTTGTTGTTCTTGTGCGCGCCGAGCATCGCGAAGCCGTACGTGATGCTCGAGAACAGCAGGATTGCCGTCTCGATCGCGACGCCCGGAATCTCGAACAGGTCTTTGCCGCTCGGACCGCCGGCGAACTGATGGCTCATCACTGCAAACGTCGCGAACAGCGCCGCGAACAGAATGCAGTCGGTCATCAGGTACAGCCAGAAGCCGAACACCGAATGGGACGGAGCGTGTTCCGCGTCGTGATGCGGCTCCGCAAGAATAGCTTTTTGAAGCATCAGACAATCTCCTCAGGCTCGGGCATGCGCTTGGCTGCGCCTGCACCCGATCCGGCGCCGTGGCGCTCTTCGATCAGTTGAACCGTATCGGCCGGGATGTAGTAGTCGGTGTCGTTATCGAAGCTGCGGGCGATCACAGTCGCGATCGCGCCGATGAAGCTCGCGATCGCGAGCCACCAGATGTGCCACGTCAGCGCGAAGCCCAGCACGAGGCTGAACCCGCCGATCCACACACCAGCGCTCGTGTTCGACGGCATATGGATGTCGCGGTACACGGGCTCGCTGCGCTCCACCTTGCGGCGTGACTTGATCTCGACGAATGCGTCGAGCTCGCGCACGATGGGCAGCGTCGCGAAGTTGTAGATCTGCGGCGGCGAAGTCGTCGCCCATTCGAGCGTGCGGCCACCCCACGGATCGCCCGTCGGGTCGCGGTTTTCCGGCTTGTTGCGATCACGGATCGACACGACGAGTTGGAGCAGCTGACATGCGATACCCATTGCGACGAGCACGGCGCCCACTTCGGCGACGAGCAGCCACGGATGCCATGCCGGATTGTCGTAGTGGTTCAGACGGCGCGTCATGCCCATGAAGCCGAGCACGTACAGCGGCGTGAACGCAACCCAGAAGCCGATCTGCCAGAACCAGAATGCTGCCTTGCCGAGCTTCTCGTTGAGCTTGAAGCCGAAGGCCTTCGGGAACCAGTAGTTCATGCCCGCGACGTAGCCGAACAGCACGCCGCCGATGATCACGTTGTGGAAGTGAGCGATCAGGAACAGGCTGTTGTGCAGCATGAAGTCCGCGCCCGGAATCGCCAGCATCACACCCGTCATGCCGCCGATCGTGAACGTGACCATGAAGCCGACCGTCCACAGCACAGGCGTCGTGAACTGAATGCGGCCCTTGTACATCGTGAACAGCCAGTTGAACACCTTCACGCCCGTCGGGACCGCGATGATCATCGTCGCAATGCCGAAGAAAGCGTTGACGTCAGCGCCCGAGCCCATCGTGAAGAAGTGGTGCAGCCACACGAGGAACGACAGGACCATGATCGCGCAGGTCGCCCAGACCATCGTCTTGTAGCCGAACAGCGGTTTCTTCGCGAACGTCGCGATGACTTCCGAGAAGATGCCGAACGCCGGCAGGATCAGGATGTAGACCTCGGGGTGGCCCCATGCCCAGATCAGGTTCAGATACAGCATCGCGTTCCCGCCGGCATCGTTCGTGAAGAAGTGCATGCCGAGGTAACGGTCGAGGCCGAGCAGCGCGAGCGCGACGGTCAGGATCGGGAACGAAGCCATGATCAGCACGTTCGCGCACAGCGAAGTCCACGTGAACACGGGCATCTTCATCAGCGTCATGCCGGGCGCGCGCATCTTGATGATGGTCACGAAGAAGTTCACGCCTGTCAGCAGCGTACCGATACCCGAGAGCTGAATGCTCCACAGGTAGTAGTCGACGCCTACGCCGGGACTGAACTGCAATTCGGACAGCGGCGGATACGCGAGCCAGCCGACCTGCGCGAACTCGCCGATCAGCAGCGAGATGTTGATCAGGACCGCGCTGATCGCCGTCATCCAGAACGACAGCGAGTTCAGGAACGGGAACGCGACGTCGCGCGCGCCGATCTGCAGCGGAACGATGATATTCATCAGGCCGACCATGAAGGCCATCGCCATGAAGAAGATCATGATCACGCCGTGCGCCGTGAAGATCTGATCGTAGTGATGCGGCGGCAGATAGCCGGGCGCGTGATACGCGAGCGCGAGCTGCGTGCGCATCATGATCGCGTCGGCGAAGCCGCGCAGCAGCATGACGAGGGCGACGATGATGTACATCACGCCGAGCTTCTTGTGGTCGACGGACGTGAGCCATTCGGTCCACAGATAGCGCCACTTTCCGAAATACGTGATTGCGCCGAGCACGGCGAGCGCGCCGAGGATCATGCCCGCGCCCGCGACCATGATGATCGGCTCGTGGTACGGAATGTCCGCGAGGGTTAATTTACCGAACATGCTTACCCCTTGGTACCGTTAGGCCCACAGTTCGCGTCCTTCATGTTGTCGACGACGTGACCGTTGTTGTAGCGGGCGACGATGTTGTTGAAGAGTTTGGGATCGACCGACGAGAAGTACGACACAGGTGCCTTCTCTTCAGGCTGCGCCACCTTGTAGTAGCGGTCCATGTTGAGGTGATCCGTCGATGCGCGAACCTTCGCGACCCATGCGTTGAAGTCTTCAGGCGTTTCGGCGAGCGTGCGGAACTTCATGTCCGAGAAGCCCTTGCCGCTGAAGTTGGCCGATGCGCCGGCATAGTCGCCGACTTCGTTCGCCTGCAGGTGCAGACGCGTCTGCATGCCCGCCATCGCGTAGATCTGGCCGCCCAGTTGCGGGATGAAGAGCGAGTTCATCACCGTGTCGGACGTGATGCGGAAATTCACCGGCGTACCGACGGGAATCGCCAGCTGGTTCACGGAAGCGATGCCCAGATCCGGATAGATGAAGAGCCACTTCCAGTCGAGCGCGACGACTTCCACGTTGATCGGCTTCACGTCCGATTCCAGCGGCTTGTACGGGTCGAGCTCGTGCGTGCTCTTCCACGTCAGGACGGCGAGGAACAGAATGATCAGCGCAGGGATCGTCCAGACAGCTACTTCGATCGCGGTCGAATGCGCCCAGTCCGGACGGTATTCGGCCGACTTGTTCGAGGCGCGATAGCGCCAGGCGAACAGCAGCGTCAGGAGGATGACGGGAATCACGACGATCAGCATCGTCCACGTCGAAGTCGCGATCAGCGACTTCTCGGCGGCGCCGATGGGCCCTTTCGGCATGAGCACTTCAAGATTGCACCCCGATAGCAGGAACGCTGGGGCAATTGAAACGAGACCGACTAACCGGCCCGCGATTTTTTTCATCGTCGCGGCCCTCTCTACAAAATCAAACAGACGAACGCTTGCATTTCCTTGCTCCTTTTATAAGCGCTCGCATAATACGAAGAACACGTGTTGCAGTACAGCACTTTGATGCGAACGGACTATTGCGCAGTAAGCAGTGAGACATAGTGTCGCAATGCCGCATTTTTTCGATTTCCGGGGCGTTTGCGCAGCCGAAAAATCGTGTTTGAAAGTCGTTTGTAGGGAATTCGCGGGTATGCCGGATGCATCACGAGCGGCATGCGAGAGGACTACGGAGGACGCGATGGACGATCAGTTCGACCTTCGGCGTTTCGTCGATGCTCAGGCCCCGATTTATGCGCAGGCGCTAGCGGAATTGCGCGCCGGACGCAAGCAAAGCCACTGGATGTGGTACGTGTTTCCCCAGATTCAGGGGCTCGGAGAGAGCCCGATGGCCCAAAAATTTGCCATCACGTCATTGCCCGAAGCTGTCGCATATTTGCAACATTCGGTGTTGGGTCCCCGTTTGAGGGAGGCCACGCAGGCGGTCAATGAAGTCGAAGGGTCGACGATCGAGACGATCTTCGGCTACCCGGACTATCTGAAGTTCCGCTCGTCGATGACGTTGTTTTCGAAGGCGGCGCCGGGCGACCCTGTATTCGTGAATGCACTGGCGAAGTATTTCGACGGCGAGCCGGACGAGCGGACACTCGACCTCATCGGAATGTGACCCAACGGGCGGCCCGCCTCTCGCGCGCGAAGCCGCGTCCGCCGCGCGCATCAGGCCGCGCAGCATCGTCGTGCGGATCGACCATCATGTCAGCGCCGATAAGCGATTCTTAAGGTTCGCACGGCCACAATGTCGCGTCGCGAAGCCCGCTACGAGGCTTTGCCCATCATGACGGGGCACATACATGATTGCGATCTACGCGGCGTTGAAAACGGCTGGCTTGCGTCCGACGTCCAGCCGGGCTGCCGTGCTCAAGCTCTTCCATGATTTTCCGAACGAGCACTTCGGCGCCGACCAGGTGTTCCGCAGGCTCTCGCAGGATACGGAAGCGTGCAGTCTCGCGAGCGTCTATCGCGCGCTCGCGCAATTGCATGAGGCCGATCTCATCTCCAGTGCGTCCCTCGGCGACGCGCGCGTCGTCTACGAACTGAATCGCGGGAAGCGCCACTATCACCTTGTCTGCAATCGTTGCGGGCGCATCCAGGATGCGTACGATCCGGGCCTCGAAGAACAGCAGGCGAAGATCGCAGCCGAGCATCACTTTCACTACTCCAGTTCCAATCTGGTGATCTTCGGCCGCTGCGCCGAATGCGAGGGCTTGCCCGTCGAATCGGCGCGACGGGCGGGCGGCAGCTGACGCATTCGTTTCGAACCATCTTTCACGCCGCGTCGCCGTCATGGCGACGCCTCTTCATCGACGACTGAAGCAGCACAAGCGGCATCTGCACGCGGATTGCTGCGATCTTCGTGTCGGCATGACGCGCCGCCCAGGTCGCTAAGGGCGCGTTAAGCTAATGGCGCCGACAATGGAGGCTATTCAGGAGAAACAGCGCGATGCGTTTGCTGCTGGTGGAAGATGACGAGATGATCGGCGAGCCCGTCGTGGAGACGATGCGGCGCGCCGGCTATGCGATCGATTGGGCGCACGACGGACGCGAAGCCGAGCTGTCGCTGGACCACGATGTCTATGATCTGGTGCTGCTCGATCTCGGCTTGCCGAAGGCGGATGGCATCGATGTGCTCAACCGCTACCGGCGGCGCGGCGGCGGTGCGCCTGTGATCATCCTGACGGCGCGCGATGCCGTCGAAAGCCGCATCGTCGGACTCGACGCAGGCGCCGACGATTACCTCGTCAAGCCATTCGATCTCGACGAGCTTGCTGCGCGTGTGCGCGCGCTGCTACGCCGCCGCACAGGGCAAACCAATCCCGTCTATTCGCACGGCGATCTGACGCTGAACCCCGCCACGCATGAAGCCACACTCAAAGGCGAACCGCTTTCGCTCGTGCCGCGCGAATTCAGCCTGTTGCAGGCGCTGATCGAAGAACCGATGCGCGTTTTCACGCGCCCCGAGCTCGAAGAGAAACTGTATGGCTGGGGCGAGGAAGTGGGCAGCAACACGATCGAAGTGCACGTGCACAGCTTGCGGCGCAAGATCGGCGCGGATCAGATCGTGACGGTGCGCGGCGTCGGCTATCGGCTGAAGAGGTGCGAGTGACGTCGATCCGGCGCTGGCTGCTGGGCTGGCTGATTGCGGGCCTGGCCGCTGCAGCGCTGATCGCGGGTTACGGCATCTTCCACACCGCGCGCGAAGAGGCAAGCGAACTGTTCGACTACGAGCTGCGCACGGTGGCGCTTTCCGTGCCCGCGAACATCAGCAGTACCGATACGCTCGCGCACGGCACGCCGGATTTCGAAGGCCTTTCCGACGATCGTCTCTTCATCGAGGTCTGGGACCAGGCGGGCACGAGCATCTACAAGTCGCTGGACGGCATCGACCTTTCGCGCTTTCCCGGGGGCCTTCGCACGATCGAGCGCGATGAGTATCACTGGCGCGTGTTCGGCGTTCAGGAAGGCGACCGCTTCGTGCAGGTCGCGCAGCCCGTCTCCGTGCGCGACGACCTGGCGCTGCGGCTCGCATTGCGCACGCTATGGCCATTGGCGTTGCTCATTCCCGCAATCATTCTGATCGTGCTCTTCGTCGTCGGGCGTGGGCTTGCGCCGCTCGGCAGCATTTCGCGCGCGCTCGCGACGCGTTCGTTCGATTCACTGGAACCCTTGCGTCTCGATGGGCGCATGCCCGTCGAAATGAAGCCGCTCGTCGATGCGCTCAATGATCTGTTGAACCGTCTGAACATCGCCTCGCAGTCGCAGCGCACGTTCGTTGCCGATGCCGCGCACGAGCTGCGTTCGCCGCTCGCCGCGCTGAAATTGCAGTTGCAGGCGGCGGAGCGCGACGGTTCGCTGAACGGCAGCAAGCAGACATTCGAGCGCATCGAAGGGCGCCTGAACCGGCTGATTCATCTCGTGCATCAGTTGCTGACGCTCGCGCGCGAGGACGCGCAGCGCAGCGCGCGGTTCGAGCCGGTGAGCCTGCGCAGACTGTGCGAGCGCACAGTCGGAGATTTTTCGCTGATTGCGGAGGCGAGGCAAATCGACCTCGGCCTGGAATGCCAGCACGCTCATGGCATCAGCGACGCCTACAAGGTTCGCGCGGAAGCGCAAGGCATCGAGGTGCTGCTCAACAATCTGATCGACAACGCGATTCGTTATACGCCGCCGGGCGGGAAGGTCGATGTGATTCTGTCGCGCAGCGGCGCGGAGATCAGCGTCGGCGTGTCGGACAGCGGTCCGGGCATTCCGGAGGCCGAGCGCGAGCGTGTGTTCGACCGCTTCTATCGGAGCGCGGGGAACAAGGAGCATGGCAGCGGACTCGGGCTCGCGATTGCGCTGAAAATCGCGCAGCGGCATCACGCGGAGCTTCGGATGAAGAAGAATGAAGAGCGGCCGGGGTTGCTGGTCACGTTGGAGGGGTTGCGGGGGGAGTAGGGGCT
>NZ_WHNP01000138.1 GCF_009362735.1 Paraburkholderia franconis
GCGGGCCGTGCGAACCAAAACAAACACGATCCAACAACGACTCCAGCAAGAACCAAACCTCACGTGCGCAAGCCCACTCACGATAGCGCAATCAACGCGTCCTGCGCGATCGTGATGCCGACGTGCGTGCCGCGCGCGAGTTCAACGCGTCCCGGCACATCGACGATCAGCGCATCGGGCGCCGCATCGCGGATCGTCAGACGCGTGCGTTCGCCGAGAAACGCGGAAGCATCGACGGTGCCGCGCAAATGCGCGCTCTGCGGATTGGCGAGCCACGCGTCTTCAGGGCGGAAGAATACTTCGTCGCCGTGGCTCGCGATGTGCGGCGCGCGCGTCGCGTGCATCGGCGGCAGCGGGATCATGCCGCCCGTCGTCGCGAGCATGCCGTCGCGCGCTTCGCCCGACACGCGGTTGATCGTGCCGACGAACTGCGCGACGTTGCGGTTCGCGGGACGGTAGTAGATGTCGCGCGGTGTGCCGATCTGCTCGATGCGTCCCGCGCTCATCACGACGATGCGGTCGCCCAGTTCCATCGCTTCCGCCTGATCGTGCGTCACGTACACGGTCGTGATGCCGAGCTCGCGCAACAGCGCATTCATCTCGCTGCGCAGCGTGTCGCGCAGCCTTGCATCGAGTGCCGTAAGAGGTTCGTCAAGCAGCAGCACGCGCGGTTGCGGCCCGAGCGCGCGTGCCAGCGCGACGCGCTGACGCTGGCCGCCCGACAGCCGATCGATCGGCTTGTCGGCGTGATCGGTGAGGCGCATCATCGCGAGCAGTTCGTCGACGCGCTGGCGTGCCACGTCCGCGTTGACGCGCTTGATCTTCAGGCCGTAGCCGATATTGCCGCACACGGTCAGATTCGGAAAGAGCGCATAGCTCTGAAACACCATGCCGACCTGACGCTTTTCGATGGGCAGCGCAGTCACGTCTTCATCGCCGAACGCGACGCGGCCGCCCACGTCCGGACGTTCGAGCCCTGCGATCATGCGCAGCGTCGTCGTCTTGCCGCAGCCGGACGGGCCGAGCAGCACCAGCGTTTCGCCCGCGCCGATGGAGAGGTCGAGCGGTTCGAGCACGCGCGTGCCGCGAAACGTCTTCGCGCAGCGCGTCAACGTGATGGGAATGGAGTCGAGTTTCATGGCTGGTCCGGTGCACCCGCTTGCATATCGGTGACGCTCGCGTTTTTCCGCTTCGCCTTCTGCCTGATGCTGCGCTGGCCCGTCGCGTCGACGCCGAGCCATTGCATCGCGACGAGCAGCGGCATCGTCATGATGAAAAAGAGAATGGTGTACGCGCTGCCGATCTCAATGCGCAGCGACGCATAGGTGTCGGCGAGACCGACGGGCAGCGTTTTCGTTTCGGGCGTGTGCAGCATCCACGTCAGGTTGAATTCGCCGATCGACAGCGTGACGACGGCGAGCGCGCCCGCGACGATGCCGGGCCGCACGTTCGGCAGCACGATCGTCACGAAGCGCTGAAAGAAGCCCGCGCCGAGGCTCGCGGCGCCTTCTTCGAGCGTGCGCAATCCCGAGCTCGCGCACACGGCCGCGACGGCGCGCACCATGAACGGCAGTGTGAACACCACATGCCCGACCACGATGAACGCGACGCTCGTGCGAAACATCGTGAATCCGCCGTACACGACGAGCAGCGCCAGCGCCGACGCGAGACCGGGCAATGCGATGGGCAGCACGAGAAATTCTTCGATGATGCGCGAGAGACGCGTCTCGCTGCGCGCGAGCGCATAGCCTGCGGGCACGCCCGTCAGCAGCGTGATGACGAGCGTCGCGAGCGCGACTTTGAGCGACAGGAACACGGACGCGTGATACTGCGTCCACACCTCGCCGAGCCAGCGCAGCGTGAGGCCGCTCGCGATGCCACGAAAGTAGTTGACCGTGAGCCCCGCGAGTATCGACATCACGACGGGCACGATCAGGAACGCGCACAAGAGGAGCGTCACGAGCCATTGGCCCGCGGCGAGCCACGTGCGCAGCGAGGGCAGGGCGAATGCGCGCCTGCGGCTCGCAGGCGGCGTGTCGGTAGCGTGAGCAACGGGATTCATGCGAGTGTTTTCATCGGACTTGAAAGAGGATCAGGCCGTCGTCGCAACGGCCGAGCCGCTGACGCTGCGCGCCGCATACAGCACGACCCACGTGACGATGCCCAGCACGATCGACAGACCGGCCGCCGTCACCATGTTCGCGTTCAGCGTGAACTCGGTGTAGATGGTCATCGGCAGCACGTCGATGTCGGTGGCGAGCGTGAACGCGGTGCCGAACGCGCCCATCGCCGTCGCGAAGCACACGGCGCCCGCCGCGATCAGTCCCGGCGACAGCGCGGGCAGCACGATCTCGCGCATGATCCGCCACGGCGACGCGCCGAGCGAGCGCGCGGCTTCTTCGAGCGACGCATCGAGCTTTGTCGCCGACGCCATCACCGTCACGATCACGCGCGGAATCGAGAAGTACAGATAGCCGAGAAAGAGCCCCGTCATCGAATACGCGAACACCCACTTGTCGCCCGTGAGCTTGAGCGACAGCGCACCGATCAAGCCCTGGCGCCCCGCCAGCATGATCACCATGAAGCCGACGACGACGCCGGGGAACGCAAGCGGAAACGTCAGCAGCGCGAGCAGCACGCGCTTGGCCGGAAACTCGCGGCGCGCGAGCAGCAGGCCCGAGATCACGGACAGCGCGAGCGTCGTCGCCGTCACGGCCGCCGACAGCACGACCGTTGCGAACAGGCTCTTCATGTAGCGCGCGTTCGCGAGCATCGCGCCGTACGTCTTCAGCAGATGACCGTCGGCGCTGACCTGCACGAGCGCCGTCATCGGCAGCAGCCAGAACGCGATGAACACGGCGAGCGCCGGCGCGATCAACGCGATGCGCCAGCGCAGCGGGAACGTGATGTCGTTCAATGCATCACCTGCAGATACTGCTCGCCGAACGCCTGCTGCTTCTCGGCCATCTTCCCGAAGTCGACGGCACGCGCGCGCGCATAGTCGCTCGCGGGCAGGAATTTCGCGGCGGCGTCGGCGCTCATCGCGTTCGCGCGCACGGGGCGCAGATACGCGCTTGCCCACAGCTTCTGGCCTTCGTCCGACAGCACGAAATCGAGCACCTTCTTGCCGTTCGCGTCGTGCGGTGCGCCCTTCACGAGGCTCATCACATACGGCACTTCGATCGTGCCTTCCTTCGGAATCACGAACTCGACGTTCGCGTGATCCTTGTACTTCGCGCGATACGCGTCGAAGTCGTAGTCGAGCAGGATGGGAATTTCACCCGACAGCACGCGCGCATAGGCCGTCTGCTTCGGCACGATCGGCTGGTTGGCCTTCAGCTTCGCGAACCAGTCGAGGCCCGGCTTGAAGTTGTCGAAGCTGCCGCCGAGCGCCTGATTGACGGCGACGGCGCCCGCATAGCCGACGAACGCGCTCGACGGATCGAGGTAGCCGATCATTCCCTTGTACTCGGGCTTGAGCAGGTCGGCCCACGAGCGCGGCACGGGCTTGCCTTCGAGCGCGTCCTTGTTGACGAAGAAGCCGAGCGTACCCGAGTGGATCGCGAACCAGTAGCCTTGCGGGTCTTTCAGGTTCGCGGGGATGTCGTTCCAGTGCGCGGGCTTGTACGGCGCGATCACGCCCTTGTCCTTCGCCTGGAACGCCGACGACACGCCCAGATACACGACGTCGGCCACGGGGCTCTTCTGCTCGGCCATCAGCTGCGCGATCGCCTGGCCGGAGTTCTTGTTGTCGAACGGCACGTGGATGCCCGTTTTCTGCTGGATCGCCTTGATCTGGCTCGCCCAGTCGGCCCATTCGGGCGGGCAGTTGTAGCAGATCGCGGTTTCGTCGGCGTGCGCGACGGATGGCGCGGCGAGCGTCAGCACGAACGATGAAGTCAGCACGAGTGAAGAAGCAGCCAGTGCGGCGCGCGCAACACGCAACGCTGCGGTACCGATGGAGGAACGGCGGTTCACGGCAGGTCTCCCGGAGGTGGAAAAGAAATTGTTCTGAAGGCGGCGGTGCTTGCGGTGGTGCTCGTTTGCAGTGGTGCTCGTATCCGGGCGTCACGCGAACGAGCGCGCGTTGCGATCCGGCGATGCGCCCGCCGTGTCGGAGGTCGCGGCGATCGTCGCGCCTTCGCGCAGCGTGTGCGGCAAGGTCAGCGACAGCGACGGCGCGCTCAGTGCGTCGTCGAAGCCTGATGGCTGCGTGCCGTCGAGGCGCGCAATCAGCCGGCGCCACGCGGCGCAGCCGATCTCGCGATTCGGCGCGCAGACGCTCGCAAGCGGCGGCGACAGCAGCTCGCCCATCGCGAGACCGTCGAAGCCGAGAATCGACATGTCGCCGGGCAATTCGAAGCGCGCGCGGCGCAGGCCACGCATCACGACCATCGCGAGCAGATCGTTCGAGCAGAAGAGGGCGGTCGGGCGATTCGGGCCCGTCGTCAGATGGTTGAGCACGGAGGGCGCGAGCTCGTCCGCGTTGAAATCGATTTCGAGCGCGGGCGCGGGCGTGAGGCCCGCCTGCTGCATCGCCTGCGCGTAGCCGAGATGGCGCAGCCGCGCACGGTCCGATGCGGCGAGCGTGCCCGCGAGCATCAGGATGCGGCGATGACCGTGCGCGATCAGCATGCGCACGCCGTCGTACGCGGCGAGCCGGTTGTCGACGGACACGGACGGGCGGCGCACCGTATCGTTGTGCATCAGCACGTACAGCATGCCGTCGCGGTCGAGATCGTCGAGGAGCGGATGCGTGTCGGCGTCCGCGACCGTCAGGATCAGCCCTTCGACGCGCTGTTCGCGCAGCGTCTCGATGGCGTGGCGCTCGCGGTCGGCGTCGTACTGCGTCGTCATCAGCATCAGCCGGTAGCCTTGCGCCGACGCAAGCTCGTCGATGCCTTGCAGGCATTCCGCGAACACGGGATTGGCGAGCGTCGGCAGCACGACGCCGATCAGGCGCGAGCGCTCGCCGCGCAACTGACGGCCGAGCGGGCTCGGGCGGAAGTTGAGGGCGTCGATCGACTGACGCACTTTTTCGAGTGTGACGGGGTTGACCGTGTGCGGCGCGTTGATCGCGCGCGAGACGGTCGCGATCGAAAAGCCCGCGTGGGCGGCGACATCCTTGATCGTGGGTGTCATCGTCGGGGTTCCCTTGGTGGCGTGTCGCGCAATCCGTGTCGACAGGCGTGCGCTGTTGTAAACGTTTTCGTCGGCGGATTATCGGAAACGTTTGTGACGGATCGATGAATGCGCGCGGCGCGCGGAGAACTGGGGTATGCGCCCGTTTGGTCAGGGTGCGGCGCGATGGTAGAATCGCGTCCGCCCTGCCGGGGTGATGAAATTGGTAAACATAGCGGACTTAAAGCATTGAGTGCCCAGCCGGAAACGGCCGGTGCAGAACCCTTCAAATTCGGCGAAACCCCTGACCCGCGCGAGGCGCGTTCGAGGCGACGCCGAGCCAAGCCGGTTTTTCTCTTTTCTTCCTGCCGATGGCGGGTTGGAAGGCGCCGGAAGGTGTAGAGACTAGACGGGGGGCGCCTAAGGCGATGTGGCGTGCGATACGCGCATCGCGATGGCGAAGGCATAGTCCAGCGCACGAACGTGGCTGCCGAAGCGATCGGGTCGTTGGCGATCGCTGTCGATCGTTATCGACCGTGGTCGAGGCAGACGGCGTCGAAAGACGTAGTGTGACGAAAATCCGCCGCTTAACAGCTTGCCGGTTCGAGTCCGGTCCCCGGCACCACGCATTTCCCCAACGATTCCCCGACGCGCGCTCACGTCATCTGAAAGCACGCTACCCAGCTTGCGTTCAGCCGACGCGCGCTCCGCGTCCAAACCCCCGCTTTGCCCAGCCCTTAAGCCCCCGATAAGCCTGAATCCCTACAATCGCGACGATGCGATCCGGAGGCAACAACTCGCGATAGAGGATGGCGACATGCACAAATGCCACTACCACTTCTTGTGGCGCACGCCCATGGACGAAGTCCGTTGGATTTGCCGTGCGTGCGGGACGCTGATGGTACGGGGAAAGCTCTACGAGCCGCTGTGACCCGCCCGGCGGCCCACACGCCGCGCGTCCCGTGAAGCCTCGCGCCGTTGGCAGACGGACATGGCCAGACGCAGACCGTTCGTCTACAGTATGGCGCTGCGCCCCAACAACCACGGAGAAAGCAGGATGCTACTGATCGGCATGATGGATTCACCGTACGTTCGACGCGTCGCCATTTCGCTCGCCGTGCTCGGCCTGCCGTTCGAGCACCGCAGCGTGTCGGTGTTCCGGCACTTCGACGAGTTCGCGAAGGTCAATCCCGTGGTCAAGGCGCCGACCTTCATCGCAGACGACGGCACGATGCTGATCGAGTCATCGCTGATCCTCGACTATCTGGATCATCTGAGCCCGCCGGAAAAACGCCTGATGCCCGCCGAAACGGGCATGCGCGCGCGGGCGCTGGGCTTGATCGGCTTCGCGCTCGCCGCTTGCGAGAAGACGGTGCAGAACGTCTACGAAGTGAATCTGCGGCCCGCCGAGCGGCAGCATCAGCCGTGGATCGAGCGCGTGCAGAAACAGCTTTTCGCCGCCTGCGATTATCTGGAGAAGGCAATCGAGGGCCATAGCGCAACCGGCTGGCTGTTCGGCGACCGTTTGATGCAGCCGGACATCACGTTGGCTGTCGCGTGGCGGTTCCAGCAGTACATGTTGCCGGGCCTCGTCGATCCGGAGCGTTACCCCGCGCTGTCCGCGTTCTCGGCGCGGGCGGAAGCGCTGCCGCAGTTCATCGCCGCGCCGCTCGAATGACCGTTCGCGCGCGGCCGGACAACGCTTTGCCGCGCGTACCCGGATTGTTCTAATCCGGCGACAACTATCTTCGCGTTTGGCTCATTTATCTCTAACTATCGGCTCTCTACAATCCATCCATCGAAACAGGTATGCAGAACGGCGCCGCGAGAAACACACGGCGTCATGCGATGGAGAAGGCCATGAGAGCGATCATCGAACGACAGCTTTATCACCCGGCAGTGGTGCTGCCGATGGTGTCGCTCATCCAGATCATGGTGCAGGTGGATTTCAACCTGAGCCAGGCCGGCTTCGTCGTCGCTACGCAGGGCGCGCGCGCCGCGTTGCAACGCTCGCGCGAACTCCTTTGCTCGCTTCATCACTGCGACGCATGAGCTGTCGCGCTCACGGGGCAATTCTTTCTAGCCGGCTTTCAAAAGGATTCGCGACCACGCACTTCGAATGACGCGAGGCAGGCGTAAGATGTCCGACGCGACACGCGTTTCGGGAGATCCGTCATGCCACAGCACTTCGACGCCGTTGTGATCGGCACGGGACAGGGCGGCTCGCCGCTCGCCGTGCGGCTTGCCCAAAGCGGCCGCAAGACCGCCGTGATCGAGCGCGAGAAATTCGGCGGCACCTGCGTGAACGTCGGCTGCACGCCGACGAAGGCTTATGTGGCGAGCGCCCGTGCCGCGCATGTCGCGCGCCATGCGGCCGATTACGGCGTGCGCATCGCCGGCGAAGTCAGCGTCGATCTCGCGCAAGTAAAGGCGCGCAAAGACGCGATCATCGGACAGTCGCGCGACGGCGTCGAACACTGGCTGCGCCACACGGAGAACGTCACCGTGTTCAAAGGGCACGCGCGCTTTACCGGCCCGCATGCGCTCGCGATCACCGATCTCTCCAACGGCAACGCGATCGCCGACTTGCAGGCCGACCACATCTTCATCAATACGGGCACGCGCGCCGTCATTCCGCAGATCGACGGCATCGAGCGCATCCGTTATCACACGAACTCGACGCTGCTCGAACTGATTACCTTGCCGGAGCATCTGGCGATCGTCGGCGGCAGCTATATCGCGCTCGAATTCGCGCAGGTGTTCCGCCGATTCGGCAGCCGCGTGACGGTGATCGTGCGCGGCAATCGTGTGCTGACGCGCGAGGACGAGGACTTCGCGCGCAACGTGCAGGACGTGCTCGCGCGTGAAGGCGTGGAATTCCGCTTCGGCGGCGAGCCGTCGCGCGTCGAGCCATTGCACGCGGACGGCGATGCCGTGCGCATCTTCTTCGGCGCCGATGCCGCGCCGCTCGAAGCGTCGCATCTGCTCTTCGCGACAGGCCGCCGCCCGAACACCGACGACCTCGGCCTCGATGCCGCGGGCGTCACCGTCGACGGGCACGGCACGATTCCCGTCGACGGTCAGTTGCGCACGGGCGTGCCGGGCATCTGGGCGATCGGCGACGTGAACGGACGTGGCGCGTTCACGCACACGTCCTATGACGACTACCAGATCGTGTCGGCGAATCTCTTCGATGGCGGCAAGCGCAGCGTCGACGACCGGATCATGGCGTATGCCGTGTTCGTCGATCCGCCGCTTGCGCGCGTCGGCATGTCCGAGAGCGAGGTGCGCAAGTCGGGCCGCGACGCGCTGGTCGCGACGATGCCGATGACACGCGTCGGCCGCGCGCGCGAGAAGGGCGAGACACACGGCTTCATGAAAGTGCTCGTCGACAGGCAGTCGAAGCAGATACTCGGCGCGACGATCCTGGGCGTCGACGGCGACGAGGCGATCCATACGTTCATCGACATCATGACGGCGCGCGCGCCGTACACGACGCTGCAATTCGCGATGCACATCCATCCGACGATCAGCGAACTGATCCCGACGCTGCTCGACGGTCTCGCGCCTTTGAAGTGAGGTCGGCCATGCAGCTTCAAACTGGCAATCTGTTCAGCGTCGACAATCGTGAGATCAGGCGCGGCCGCGAAGAGCGGGTCGACGTGCTCGTGACGGGGCAGCGGCTGAACGTGGAGCGGATCGTGTCGATGGGACACATGAGCCCCGAAGGCTTCTGGTACGACGACTCGCGCGCCGAATGGGTCGTGCTGCTGTCGGGCGCGGCTGTGCTCGAGTTCGAAGAAGACGCGACGCTGCACGACATGCGCCCAGGCGATTACGTGCTGATCGAGCCGCATTGCCGGCATCGCATCGCGTGGACGCATGCCGAGGAGCAGACTGTGTGGCTCGCGATTTATCACGAGCGTTGAGCACGATGCCCCAAAGCCCCTCACACCCTTCCCGCATCGGCCTGATTTCGGACACGCACAATCTCGTGCGTCCCGAAGCGTTGGCGCATCTCGCCGGATGCGACGCGATCGTTCACGCCGGCGACATCTGCAATCAGGCTGTGCTCGACGCACTCGCGCAGATCGCGCCGTTGACGGTCGTGCGCGGCAACAACGACATGGGCGAATGGGCCACATCGATTCCGACGCACGCAACACTCGTCGTGCAGCAGATGAAGATTCTCGTGGTCCACGATATCGCCGACGTGCCGCTCGATCTGCACGCGGACGACGTGCGTGTCGTCGTGACGGGGCACTCTCACAAGCCGCTGATCGCCGAACGCGATGGCGTGCTGTTCGTCAATCCCGGCAGCGCGGGGCCGCGTCGGTTCAAGCTGCCGATCTCCGCTGGCATGCTGACGATCGATGGCGCCCGCGTCGAAGCCACGCTGCACACGCTGACGGCATAAAAAAACGGGTCAGCTCAAAGCTGACCCGTTTCTTGTGCATCTGCTGTCCGGACGATGCGGTCAAGCGTTAGGCACGCGCCGTCGCAGTTGCTGCATACGCTTCTTCGATCTCCGCGGCTTCGCGTTCGCCGCGCAGTACGGCAAGCGCTTCGGCGCGCGTGGCCACGCACGGACCCGAGCCGAGCAGCGGCTTGCGAGCCGTCTCGCGCAACGCGATCACCGACACGATACCGATCAGCGACGCGCCCATCAGATAGTACGCGGGCATCATCAGATTGCCGGTGCGATCGACGAGCCACGCTGCAACGAGCGGCGTCGTACCGCCGAACAGCGACACCGACACGTTGAAGCCGATCGCAAGCGCGCCATAGCGGATCTTCGTCGGAAAGAGCGCGGGCAACGACGACGGCATCACGCCCGTGAACGTCGACAGCAGCG
>NZ_WHNP01000139.1 GCF_009362735.1 Paraburkholderia franconis
GCTCGCCTGGCGTCGTCCGGGCAGCGACCCGAACATATGCTGCGTGCACTTCGAGTCGGTCCACGCCGTGTGGAAGCCGCTGCCGGACAGCATCTGTTTCGCGACGGGAATGATCTGTTCGCCGCCGAGAATGCCGAGCAGGCCGACAAGGGCGACAAGTGGCGGCGCGGGGGAACGCACGTTGATGAGGCTGTAGATCACGCCAACCAGTACGCCAGCAAGCAGGGAGAAAAGATAGAGTTTCATTGGCTCGTATTCCTGTAGTTCACGCGTCGTGCGAGTGCATCGCAAGCGCAGGGGGGATAGGAAACGGCGACAACGGGTCGCCACTCATGTTGGCGGATGGATGAAGGTGATGCGCCTGACGGCTCGTCGCGCCAATGCAGAAGCGGCCAGTGAAACCAGCCGCAACTGTGACACTAATGCACGAACTCATCACCGGCTCGAGGTCGTCCAGACAATGGTGAAGCCGGTTCAAAGCGTGGTTTGCCACGATTGAGTCAGCCATCCGCAAGAAAACCGCGAACCAGGGCGATCGTCGCTCGTGGGTTTTCCTCCATTACCCAATGGCCTGAGTCCGGTATCACGCTCTCTCGCACGTCGTCGGCAGCGGACCGCATCACCACGGCCATGGTGGCGCCGAAGGACTTCTCGCCCCCGACGGCCAGCACGGGCATCCGCAGCCGCGCGCCCGTCGCGAGCCACGCGCGGTTGTCGGCCGCATCCTGATCGAAGGCCGCGAATTGCGCGAAGCCGGCGCGCATGGCGCCAGGCAACGCATAGAGTTCGGAGTAATGGACCCTTGCTCCCTCGTCGAACTTCGCGGGATCGGCGGAGAATTCGTTCCAGAAGCGGTCGAGATAGATGCGCTCGCGACCGGCGACGAGTCGCTCCATGTCAGGCCCGCCAAAACGGAAATGCCAAAGCATTGGGCTCTTCAAGATGTCGTCCCACGGGCCGATTCCCGGGATGGGTGCATCGATCAGCACCAACCGTCTGATCCGCTCCGGATGCTGCGCAGCGAACTGGAAAGCGACCATGTTGCCGATGTCATGTGCAACGAGATCGATCTGATCCACGCCGAAGGCATCGAGCACGCCCGCCATATCGGCAGCCTGAGTCTTCTTGTCATAGCCGTCAGCAGGTTTCGAGGAGAGGCCCAGGCCGCGCAAGTCCGGCACGATCACCTGATGGTCCTGCGCGAGATCGACGGCCATCGGTCTCCACATATCACCCGTCTCGGCATAGCCATGTAACAGCACGACGGCCGGACCCTTGCCGCCAACGCGAACAGACAAGGTCGTCCCGTTCGTCTGAATATCCTGCGTCCGAAAATCGGTCGGGAACGACTGCATTCCTGTCAGCGCGGGCATCGCTTTTCTCCTATGAAATTACGGGCGCTACGAAACGCTCAGGCGTCAAATTCACCGCCCATGTTCGGCCGCACACGGGCTTGCTAAACGGTATCTTTCCCGAAGTTCCGAAGCGATTTCAGCCGTTCGAACTCCTGCTCCGACAGGCCCTTGAACTTTCCTTCATACTCCATGCGGAACGCCCCTCAGATGACGATTCACCAAGTGCTCGCGAGCTACTGACCGACTGATGAAGACATGCGACGCCCCGTCGAGCAGCTGTAGCAGGCTCGAAAGCTCTTCTCACGTTTCACGCTTTCCCGGTCAATGCACCATGAAAGAAATGTTCTGATTTCATGGTTGGCTCGCGATTCAGACAGCAGTGCACCCCGGGGCGACCTTGTCCATCGATCCCAATGGGCCAATTACGCGCCACTCGGCTCCCAATCCGACGCCGGCTGGAGAAACTCAAGCGTGACGCCGTCTGGATCGCGGACGTAGACCAGCTTCCAGCCGTCGCGCTCCCCGCCTTCGATTCGTTGTGCCGGACCAACGGCCGTCCAGTTTGCTTCTTCCAGCCGTTTGAGCACTGCGTCGAGGTCATCGACATACATCGCAACATGAACGGAACCCACATCGCAGGATCGCGGCTTCAGAATTGTGCGGTCGGCTGGGGAGTGATACTCCAGCAGTTCGATCTGATGGCCGTAGCCCTTCACCATCGCCAGATCGACTGACGCACCTGCCACACCGACCAGATTTTCAACAAATGGACTGTTCTCGAACTGCCACGTATATAAGTGCTCGAATCCGAGAACATCTGTCCAAAACTTGAGCGATTCCTGTAACGATGAAACGGTAATTCCGGTATGGTCCACGCTCCTGATCGCTAAGGGTCTCGCGCCGGTCGCGGCTGTTCGGGGCGCCGAGGTCATGTTGTCTCCCGACCCGCGCGGTCCCAGAACGTTTTCAGTTCATTGCAGATAAACTCGGTTTTCTCCTCAAAGACCCAGTGCCCGCATTCTTCGATAACACCGCCGCTTGCGTTGATCGAAATTGCGTTCGCGCAATCGAAGCAGTGTGATCCGAACGAACGAACTCCGCCATACGCCAGCATCGGAACCTGCAGCTTCTGCTTGGCCAGTTCCGCTGTCTGCTCTGCCATTTGAGGGATGTAGCCATAGTGATTCAGGCTTGCACGCAGATTGCCGGGCTGCTTCATTTGCTGCACGTATCGCGCTACTTCCTCCTCCGGAATAGCTTGAGGGTTATATGCAAAATCCCGGAAAAAATGGCGCAGATACTCACCTTCTCTTCCTTCGATCAAAAAGCGGGTGATATCCATATTCATATGCATGCTCAGATGCCAGTACGGCACCCGAGGATCGACGTATCCCGGAAAGTCCAAGCCAAAAAATGGCGTCTCGATGGTAGCAAGTGAAATGGGGCGCTTGCCGGACATATATGCGAGCGCCACAGACGGCGGACCGCCGAGATCATGACTGAGGATATGAAACCGATCGACACCCTCCACTTGCAGAAGGTCGAGCATGTCCTGAGCGATCGTCTTGGGCTCGTAACCGGAAAACGGTTTATCGCTGTCCGCGTATCCTCGCAGATCCGGCACGATGAACCGGTACTCGTTCTCCAGGGCTTTGACGATCGGAAGAAATTCCCGGTGATTTTGCGGCCACCCGTGAAGGCACAGAACCACAGGACGGCTCGAATTGCCCGCCGTAACGTAATGCAGCATCAGGCCGTTTACTTCGGCACGCTTGCTCGTAATTCCTTCCATGATCACTCGCTCCTTGATCAAATCATGCCTGGATAATTTGCGCCCATTGCGGCCAGGTCCGGCGGCGGTGGGCGCGCCCGCCGCGGCAGATGGCAGGCGCCGACAGGAGTAGTTTGGGATCGATGCTCCGATGAGACCGATCGACTTGAAGGTCAGTGCCCTTCGCTCCCGCCGAACATTGTCTTCGCATAGATCAGGCCGAGACCGTACGCGCCACCGTGCGCAATAGACGTGGCAACCGTCTGGTCGTACGTGTCTGCGCGTGCCCAGTCGCGTTGGAGTTCCAGCAGATACTGCAGCGACGTCATCGGTTGCGCGCCAGCCTGGATCATCCGCTCCATGGCACGCTCGTGCGCTTCGACGGACACGTCGCCACAGGCGTCCGAGATCACACAGACCTCGAATCCCTGGTCGATGGCCGAGAGCGCCGGGCCGACAATGCATACGGACGTCCACAGCCCGGCCAGCGCGATCCTTCCCTTGCCGATCGCATTGATGCGCTCTGCAATGCGGGGATCTTCCCACGTGTTCATCGTTGTCCGATCGATTACCGGATCATCAGGGAAAACCGAACTGATCTCGTCAAAGATTGGACCCGAAAATGATTTCTCAGCAACCGTAGTAAGAACCGTCGAGACCTTGAACTCCCTCGCGGCTTTGGCGACGAGCGCTGCATTGTTGCGCAGCGATACAGCGTCGATCGACTTCGTGGCGAATGCCATTTGCGATTGATGGTCGATCATGATCAGAGTGTGATTGCTGGGGTCTAGCAGCAGTTTGCCAGGCTGGGCTTTGGCTGTAGGCATGATGGGCCTCCATTGGGTGCCGGTTGAAAATGGAATTTCTCTAGTGCCCGAAATCGATCTGCTTTTCGTCAATCATCCCAGGCCGATCCGAGAATCAGGCCGCAGAAATTTTTTCGCCGATAGTCCGGATCGCATCGGTCGAGCACGTCCGCATTTACCGTGCCGAAAGTTGTCGCAGGCCGGTGTTTCATGCCTTGCGCTAACGCCTCGATAATCAGCCCCTTGAAACCAGTACCGCGCGGGAACGCGCTCAGCACTGAATCACGCGTGGTGCGATCTACTTCGTCGAAATGTAGACCTAGCAGATCGGTCTCGACGCCCGCCGCAATGAGCGCTGTGAGCGGCGGCATGCCGGCTTGAATACCGAATGTCGTATGCAGCGCTATCGCGCGCCACGCTTCGGCAATGTCGTCGCCAAGCGCGCCGTACCCGGAGAGGAACGAATGAACGGCATCCGCGCCGTCCACTTCGAAGCGCCTCTGCGAATTGCGATACGGCTCGGTCAAGCCAATGTCGTGAAACAGAGCGGTCACATAGAGCAGCTCGAGGTCATAGGCGAGTTCTCGACGCTGTCCTATTAGCGCGGCGAAGAGAAAGACACGCATCGAGTGGCGATAAAGAATCTGGGGCGCGGCGGTGATTGCGAACTCCGCCGCGGCCCGCGCCATCGCGCTGCCTGGAATCGGGACGCCCGCGACGCTTCCATTCATCGGAACTTCCTCCAAGGTTCAAAAGAAGCAAACAGCTGTATCCGCCCTTTGTCCTCGTTCACATTGAAAAAGGTCGGAAGCGCCGGAGTTCTGAATGGAAAGAGAACGGGCGGTCTTCGTCCTTGTGATCTCGTCTTCGAAAAGCCGCGTCAGCACTGTTCACTTTAGCGTTGCCGTATCTCTCAGGGTTGGCGGAACACATCGCTATGCACTGGCCGTGTCAAGTCTTGTCGACCTGTGCTCGAATATCCACATCCACATTACTAGCTTGGTCTCCAAAAGTCCTGAGCCGCACCTGAAACGTTCTTAAATGAGGGATTGGGTGACGCGCCGGCAATTAAATCGATTCAGCTAAATGCACAGCATAGCTGTTGATACGGTGGATTTCGGGGAACGGTGGTCGGCTCTTGCTGGCTGGACACTCGCCTACGACGATCACGACGCGGGACGTTACTCAGGCCGTCATCGATGCAATCGACGGGTCAGAGGCAACAGCGCTAGAAGGAATAGCTCTCGCGAAGGCCTCGCCGGCACGCTCCTGCCCGTCTCGCATTTGCCGTTGATAGGATCGTCACCGCAATTACCTACCAGCACCACTCGGTCTGAGCGTTACTTTCCCACCTGCTGGCTAGCGATTCTCACATCGCGAGCCAGAACTGCGACGTGCGTGGTAAGCAGATGATGCGAGCGGACTCAATTGCTCAGGACAAGAGCGGGCCACACACGGCCAACGCGTCGAGGTTATGTACGCAAGTGCGGCTGCGGTTATCCCGAATACTCCTCTATGAACACCCCTTCCAGGATTTAGGGGCGGCAACAGCCGACCTCGAACTGGCGTCGCACTTCGGTCTGGTCAGCGGTGTAAGAATCCCCGGCACAAGGCAGGCATTCGACCGGATCGCATTCGTCGGAAACTATAAAGCAGGCGTGATCTGGTACATGGGCGTCCCACGGGCGCTCGGCTTCCACTACCAATATATCCAGAATAATCGCGTACTGCGGGACGACTATGCACAATACGTTATGCCGGCAGGGCAATGCAAGTTCTCCCTGTCCACGTTTGTCTGCGTGAAGCGGCCTGGCTACGCGCAATAGGCGGCTCGGCCGCCAAGCTCTGGATCAATAAGGGCTTGCCAGACAGACGAGCAGTCCGTCGCAGACAATCGCTCGCATTGAATTTCAGCCGAAGTTCTCAATCCCACGCACGCATCTTTGATCTAACAAACACTTGACGGATACCCCGGAACTATTCCAGATTTGACGCGAATTCGAGAGGGATACTTAATCTGCATGCGCGGAACGAATACCTTAGCATGAGCGTCCCGGGGCTGAACGCTCCAGTGTCGATTCGTTCCCGTTCGCGCATCGGGGTAAAAGGGGTTGAGATGATCCAGGTTGGCCAGCTTCTGATCTCTATCGACGACCGAGAGATCCGATCGAACGGTGAGTCGCTGCGTATCGGCAGCCGGGCATTTGACATACTCGAACTGCTGATTCGGGCCAACGGCGCGACGGTGTCCAAGGAGGAGATAATGCGCCGCGTGTGGCCGAACTCCGTGGTGGAGGAAAACAACCTGCATGTCCACGTTGCCACATTACGCAAGGCGCTAGCCGGCGACCGCAATCTGATCCGCACGGTGCCGGGACGCGGCTACCGGCTCATTACGACGTGCCGCACTGCAGCGACGACACCAGATACGCCGGCCGGCTCGACGCTGAGGCCAAAGCATTCCGCGCGTGTGCATTCGCCCACGCTGTTTGGCCGCGAAGGTTCAATCTCTGAAATCATCGACGCAGTCGGCGCGGCGAAGATGGTTACGCTCGTCGGCGCAGGTGGCATTGGTAAGACGTGCATTGCCTCCGCGGTGGCCGCGCGCGTCGAAGCGCTCTTTCCCGATGGCGTCATCTTTGTACCGCTCGATGCGGTATCGGACCCGCGCTTCGCTATATCTGCGCTCGCAAGCACGCTGGGCATCACGATGCCGGCCGGCCGCATCTCAATTGCCGATATCGCCTCGAGTCTCACCGGACGGCGCATTCTGGTCCTCCTCGACAATTGTGAACACCTGATCGACGTTGCTGCACAAATGGCCAGTGCCATGAGCGAGGCCAGCACCGATCTTTGCGTGCTGGCGACAAGCCGTGAGCCGCTGCGAGTGCCCGGCGAACTGCTCTATCACGTTCCGCCGCTCGACGTACCCGGTGAACGCTGCGGCTATGACGAGATACTGCGAGCAAGCGCTGTCCAGTTGTTTACTACGCGTGCCTGCGCTGCCGACGTCCAGTTTTCTCTCGACGAGCGCAGTGTTCGGTTGATCGGTTCGATATGCCGCCGTCTAGACGGCATTCCGCTCGCGCTCGAATTGGCCGCAGCACACGCTGCGGTGCTGGGCCTGGAAGTGCTGGTCGATCATCTCGACGACCAGTTTCGCATGCTTACGGGTGGACTCCGAACTGCGCTGCCGCGCCATCAAACCCTTAAGGCGACGCTCGATTGGAGCTATCGGCTGCTCGAGGAACCCGAGCGCACGTTGCTGCGTTGGCTCGGCGTGTTCATGGACGGCTTTTCGTTCGATGCCGCGTATCACGCCGTGAATGGATGTGGATTGTCGCGAGCCCAGGTGCTCGATGCGTTAGGCGGCCTTGTGTCGAAGTCGCTGGTGAACCGCGCATGCACGGACGGATTGCCCCGGTACCGGCTGCTCGCGATCACGCGCGCATACGCGTTGCAGCAGCTCGAGAACTGCGGGGAGCAGAAGGCAGCGGCGCTCGCACATGCGATCTATTTCCAGGCGGTCTTCAGCCAGGGGCCATCTCTACGGCGGTCCCAGCCGACCTCGAGCGCAGTGCTTGCTCATCTGCGCCTCGAACTCGGCAACTTGCGAGCAGCGCTCGACTGGGCGTTCTCACCAGGCGGCAATCGTGTCGTCGGAGTCTCGTTGGCGGCTGTTGCAGCGCCGTATCTCTTCAATGAGTCGCTGGTCGACGAGTGCAGCGAGAGAGCCCGCGTCGCGCTCGAAGCAATGCTTGATCCCGAACTCGATCCGGTTCCGTCGCAGACGCGCTTGCGGATACAGGCGATGTATGCAGCAGCGCGCGTTTTTACCAATGGGCCGTGCGAGGCAGTATTCGACGCGTGGTGCAAGGTGCTATCGCAGGCGCTTGCCGAGCGAGATCGCGATTGCCAATTGTTTGCGCTTTGGGGGCTGTGGACCGTCCGTCAGTACAGGGGTGAGGCGCGGCTCGCTCTGCGGCAGGCACGCCGCTTCTGCGCACTCGCGCAATCGATCGATTATCCAACGTTCTGCATCGTCGGAAAGAGGCTCGTTGCGGTCGCATTGCACTACAACGGCGAAGCAGACGCCGCCAGTGAGCAGTTCAAGGAAATGCTGAATACGCACGATCGCCTCACCGATTTCCGGATCACCGCCGGATTCCGTTTCGACCATGGCATCGCCGCGCGCGCCTCGCTCGCGCGGGTACTGTGGACGCAAGGCAATAGTGAAGCGGCACTCCAACTCGCCCAGCGTGCGCTCGACGAGGCGCTAAAATGCGGGCACGACGTATTGATCTGTTACGTGCTTGCAGAAGGTCTTGTGCCGATCGCACTGCTGACAAGGTCGTTCGAGGTTGCCCGGCAAGGCATTACGCTCCTCGAAAACCATGCGAGGCAGGCGGGTTTCGTGATCTGGCTCGCATGTTGTGCAGGCTACGAAGAGTATCTGAATTCGACGATACACCCAGACCCGTTACGGCTGCCCCACTTCCGTCACGCTCTCGATGCCATGCGCGAGACAGGCTATCTGGCGCCATTGACGATGCTGCTCGCACAATACGCACGCTGTCTGAACAGCTACGGCTGTATTGACGGGGCACTTGAAACACTCAACGAAGCATTCCGGCACTGTGAGGCAACGGGCGAACGCTGGTTTTATCCAGAACTGCGCAAACTGGCCACAGAGATCGCAAATGCCACGGACAGCGGTCAGCTTGCGTTGCCCGGAGTTGCGACTGCAACCAACTTCAAATCGTCTCGGCGGAACGGTCGATCACGTGTGGTCGGCCGTGCAGCCCGGCCGGCCGGTAAAATGCACGGCCCACTGCGTCTTCGTACTCTCCGAAGGTGAGATGGAAGAGTCCGTGCGCGTTGGAACGCTCGACTACCCCGCTCTCATCTCGCACTGCTCCGCGGCATGAAAATCCGCGGCTAGTCGCAAGCACGGCACTTACGGATTTCACGCAGTTGACATCGCGTCGCGCCACCCTTTGCCTGGACTGCCAAGCCTTGGAAATCAATGTCGAGGTAATAGCGGTCTTGTCATAGCTTCCAGAAGCGCTCGCGCAAGCTTTGCGGTGTCCAACCGCTTTCGCAGTGTTTGCGCACGACATACCTGAAAGCGCATCGAGCGATTTGGAGACTGTCGAAATGAACTCTCTCGCAATACAAGTTGGGCGGGTGACCATGGTGGTCAGCCGATGAGCACTCCAGACCGCGTCTCTTCCCACGCGCGTCGTACTACTTCCGTGCGTGCAGCGCTAAAGGGTTGGGGTGCCAAAGAAGGCCTCAACTGGCTTCATACTTTAAAAACAGTTGTGGCCGCGCTGCTTGTCATGGGCCTTGCAATGCGACTTGACCTGCCATCGCCACGAACGGCCATGGTAACGGTTTTCATCGTCATGCAACCCCAAACCGGCATGGTGCTTGCCAAGAGCTTCTATCGTCTCGCCGGCACCGTAGTCGGTGTGGTCGTAACCATTGCACTAGCGGCTGCATTCAGTCAGACACCCGAACTTTTCCTGCTCTCAATTGCAATCTGGATTGGCCTTTGCACATTCGGAGCGGCATTGAACGGCAATTTTCGCTCATATGGGTTTGTGCTTGCCGGCTACACGACCGCACTCATCGGTATTCCGGCTCTCTCACACCCTGACGAAGTTTTCCTGGCTGCCATGACGCGTCTTGCAGAACTGTCAATGGGAATTCTTTGGCGATGTCCCGAAGACAGTTGAAGGTTGGGACGGCGGGTGCGGCATAGGTTAGGCAACCTTCCGATCGTGGTCAATCGATTTTGAGGTCGATCGTTTCAAGGCGGCAGCGAGAATCCAGAGCTCGTTCACGCCGAGGATTTTCCGGAAGTGCTTCTCAGCTTCCAGGAAGCCTGCGGCCGTCCAGCGCAAGGCCATATCGGCGTCACGATAGCGCTTCACGCGCCCCGCGACACGGCGCACCGCGCCGTTCGGATTCTCGATGATGTTGGTCGTCGACAGGCCACGCATGAGC
>NZ_WHNP01000014.1 GCF_009362735.1 Paraburkholderia franconis
TTCGCTACTACGGGCGGTTCCGGCCTTCTGCGCTTCGCGGGGCCTTGCGTACACTGGATTCGTTCATTGTTCGTTGGGCTCAGCGCAAATACAAGAAACTCCGCACGCACAAGCTGCGGGCATGGGATTGGTTGCGGCGTCTTAAAACGCAACGCCCGACCCTGTTCGCGCATTGGACGCTCGGAGCCACGGCTGGACGATAGGAGCTGTATGAGTCGAGAGGCTCACGTACAGTTCTGGGAGGGCCTGACGGTGCGATTCCGCTGGGCTACTCAACTATTTGAAAGCGTACGACTCGRTAGGCCACGCGCGTCGCTCAATCGGCAATTACCTGAACTGGTATAACCAGAATCGGCCTCATTCGAGGCTGGCCGATCAGACGCCGGATGAAGCATACTTCGCCACGCTGCCAGCGATAAAATCGGCAGCTTGATTGCCTCAACAATTCCACTTAAAAATCTCGGGACCCTGTCCGAACAAGCGGAGCCACCTCTCTGCCCTTGCCAAAACCGACACTGCGGCACTGCTGTTCACACACGACGGACTCATCAATCCAGTGTTGTCCAGGGAACAGGCAAATTCCATCGTCTGCTGCACATTCACCCGGTACGCATGCATTACTCAACGCTTTTAACTCATCGATATGTATACGTAGTAGCAGTTAACAAGCATCGCCGTTTTCTGTGGACAAGCATCAAATCCGCATTGCGTTCAATCGATTGCGAAACGAATACCCCTGCGCATAAGCGTGGGACCCGTGGCGGTAGCCGTGGATAACTTTTGGCGGTTTCGAACGCGTCGCGTGTTTACCCAGAATCCGCCCACAGCAATCGCCTCCGCGATATCCCCATGTTGTCCAGAGCATCGTGTGGACATCCGGATGTCGGGCCAACGTGAATTCAGACCGTCGTCGATTGATCGTTGCACTCTCGCGCCAGGGGCCTATAACGGAATTCATCGCGCGAAATTGCGGCGACGGGATGAAGCCGTTGCCACGACGGGCATCGCTCGCTATCGTCTTGAACGCCGTAAAGCGTCTGGAGAAACCGACATGGAAGAAAGCGAATTCGGCGCCTTCGAACATCGAGGCTGGGAACGGGCCGCACAGCCTTATCACACGTATTTCGGCAACTTGACCATTCAGTCCCACGGCCCATTGCTCGACGCGCTGGACGTCCGCCGCGGCGTCCGCTTCCTCGACGTCGCATCGGGCCCCGGCTATCTCGCCGCGGCGGCCGCGCGGCGCGGCGCCGATGCCGTCGGCGTCGACTTTGCCGAATCGATGGTCGACCAGGCACGGCGCATCTATCCCGCGCTGACGTTCCGCATCGGCAGTGCGGAAGACCTGCCGTTTCCCGACGAGTGTGTCGATGCTGTCGGTATCAACTTCGGGATGATGCACTTCTCGAATCCCGAGAAGGCGCTTCTGGAGGCGTTCAGGGTGCTGCGGCCCGGAGGCAAGGTTGGCTTCACGAATTGGGCGACGCCCGACAAGGCGGCCGGTTTCTCGATCGTGCTGAAGGCGATCGAGGCACATGGCCGGATGGATGTCCAGTTGCCGCCAGGCCCGCCGTTCTTCCGGTTCAGCGACTGGGACGAATGCAAGCGTGTGCTCGTTGAGGCGGGTTTTCTCGATCCGCATGTCCAGGAAATCGGTCTGACCTTGCACGCGCGAGCGCCGGGCGCGCTATTCGACATGGTGAGGCGAGGCGGCGTGCGCATCTCCGCGATCCTGAACGCGCAGACGCCAGAGGCGCTGGACTTGATCGAGAAGACGATCACCGAAGGGGCTGCGCGATATGAAAGCACCGGCGAAGTTCGGATACCGATGCCGTGCGTGCTGGCCAGCGCGGCGAAGCCTTGAGCGTTCGCGCGCGAACGTCAGGCAATGGAGGAAGGGGGAGCTTGAATTCGAGGCGTTCCCGGATACGACCTCGACATGGCGGCGTATCGGGAACGCTTGCAACACAACAACAACAGCTTCACCGCAGAGCGAACAGCCTCACTCCACCGTGACGGATTTCGCGAGATTGCGCGGCTTGTCCACGTCCGTCCCGCGCGAGCACGCCGTGTGATACGCGAGCAACTGCAGCGGCACGACGTGCAGAATCGGCGACAGCAAGCCGTAGTGCTCCGGCATGCGGATCACGTGCAGTCCTTCGTCGTTGACGATCTTCGTATCGGCATCGGCGAACACGTACAGCTGACCGCCACGCGCGCGCACTTCCTGAATGTTCGACTTGAGCTTTTCGAGCAGCGCGTCATTCGGCGCGACGGTCACGACGGGCATCGCCTCCGTGACGAGCGCCAGCGGCCCGTGCTTCAGCTCGCCCGCTGGGTAGGCCTCGGCGTGGATGTACGAGATTTCCTTGAGCTTCAGCGCGCCTTCCAGTGCGATCGGATAGTGCAAGCCACGGCCGAGGAACAGCGCGTTCTCCTTGCGCGAGAACTCTTCCGACCACGCGATGATCTGCGGCTCCAGCGCCAGCACGCTGTTGAGCGCCGCGGGCAAATGGCGCAGCTGGCGGATGTAGTCCGCTTCCTGCTTCGCGCCGATGTGGCCACGCATCTTGCCGAGCGTCGCGGCGAGCACGAACAGCGCGACCAGCTGCGTCGTGAAAGCCTTCGTCGACGCGACGCCGATCTCGCGGCCCGCATGCGTGAGGAATGACAGCTCCGTCATGCGCACCATCGCGCTCGTGGCGACGTTGCACACCGACAGCGTGTGCGTATGCCCCAGCGATTGCGCGTGCTTGAGCGCCGCAATCGTATCGGCCGTTTCGCCCGATTGCGAAATCACGACGACGAGCGATTTCGGATTCGGCACCGAATCGCGGTAACGGTATTCGCTCGCGATCTCGACCTGCGTCGGAATCTTCGCGATCGATTCGAGCCAGTACTTCGCGGTCAGGCCCGAGTAGTAGCTCGTGCCGCACGCGAGAATCAGCAGGCTGTCGATTTCCGCAAACGCCTTCGGGGCAGCTTCGCCGAACAGCGATGCATCGAATACGTCGGATTGCGGGATCGTGTCCGAGATCGCGCGCGGCTGCTCGAAGATTTCCTTCTGCATGAAATGACGATACGGGCCCAGCTCGACCGCGCCGCCGTATGCCGCCACCTGGCGCACGTCGCGCTCGGCCGGCTTGCCGTCGCGATCGAACACGCGGACCTTTTCGAGCGTCAGTTCGCAGACGTCGCCCTCTTCGAGGAACATGAAGCGATCGGTGCTGCCCGCCAGCGCAAGCGCGTCCGACGCGAGGAAGTTCTCGCCTTCACCGAGACCGACCACGAGCGGCGAACCCTGGCGCGCGCCCACCACCGTATGCGGCTGGTTCTTGTGCAGCACGGCGATCGCGTAAGCGCCGTGCAGGTGCCCCGTCGCTTCGCGCACGGCCGCGAACAGATCGCCTTGATACAGGCTGTGGATCAGATGCGCGATCACTTCCGTATCGGTCTGCGAGATGAACGCGTAGCCCTTGCCACGCAGCATTTCGCGCAGCGTCTCATAATTCTCGATGATGCCGTTGTGGACGATCGCGAGTTCGTTGCGCGAGAAGATCGGGTGCGCGTTGTCGGTGACGGGCGCGCCGTGCGTCGCCCAGCGCGTGTGCGCGATACCCGTCACGCCTTCGAGGCGCGTCTCGCGCACCTGCTCGTCGAGATCCGCGACGCGCGCCACGCTGCGTGCGCGCTTCGGCTCGCCGCCCGCGAGCACCGCGACGCCGCATGAGTCATAGCCGCGATATTCGAGGCGGCGCAATCCTTCGATCAGAACAGAAACGATGTTTCGCTGCGCTACCGCGCCGACAATGCCGCACATAATCCATGATCCTTTGCAGAGTTAGGGTCCGCTGCGCACCTCGCGCGCGGCTCCCTTCAGCTTTTCTTTTTCGTCGGGCGCACGTAACCCTTCTTGCCCACCTGGGTCTTCTCGTTGAGCACGAGAAGACCTTCTTCGACGTCCTTCCATACCGTCGTGCCCGCCGCGATCGTCACGCCGCGGCCGACGCGCACGGGCGCCACGAGCTGCGTATCCGAGCCGACGAAGACGTCGTCTTCGATGATCGTGCGGAACTTGTTCGCGCCGTCGTAGTTGCAGGTGATCGTGCCCGCGCCGATATTCACGCGCGCGCCGACATCCGAATCGCCGATATACGACAGGTGATTCGCCTTCGACCCGTGACCCAGCACCGCGTTCTTCACCTCGACGAAGTTGCCGACATGCGTCTCGTCCGAGAGCGCCGCGCCCGGACGCAGACGCGCGTACGGGCCGAGCACGACCTGCGCGCCGATCTGCGCGCCTTCGATGTGCGTATAGGCATCGACGCGCGTGCCCGCGCCGATGGTCGCGTTGCGGATCACGCAGTTCGGCCCGATCGACACATTGTCGGCCAGCGTGACCTCGCCTTCGAATACGCAATTCACGTCGATCGACACATCGCGGCCGCATTCGAGCGAGCCGCGCACGTCGATGCGCGCCGGGTCCGCAATCGTCACGCCCGCGACGAGCAGTTCGTCCGCGACGTTGCGCTGATGGATGCGCTCCAGTTCGGCGAGCTGCTGCTTGCTGTTGACGCCGAGCGTTTCCCACTCCTCGTCCGGTTGCGCGGTGACGACATCGATGCCCGCTTCGATCGCCAGCTCGACCACATCGGTCAGGTAGAACTCGCCCTGCGCGTTGTCGTTCTTCAGCGACGACAGCCAGCCGTCGAGGCGCTTCGTCGGCATCACGACGATGCCCGTGTTGATCTCGGCGATCTTCTGCTGCTCCGGCGTCGCGTCCTTCTGTTCGACGATGCGCTCGACCTTGCCGTTCGCATCGCGCACGATGCGGCCGTAGCCGGTGGGATCGTCGAGCGTCACCGTGAGCACGCCGTAGCCGTCGTGGCCCGCGCTATCGGTCAGACGCTTGAGCGTGCCCGCTTTCGTGAGGGGCACATCGCCGTACAGCACGAGCGTCGGCTGCGACGGATCGAGCAGCGGCAAAGCTTGCTGCACCGCGTGCCCGGTGCCGAGCTGCTCCTCCTGCAACGCGAATTGCACATCGGGTGCCGCGACGGCCGTGCGCACCTGTTCCGCGCCATGACCGATCACGATGACGAGACGCGTCGGATTCAGCGTGCGGGCGGTATCGATGACATGAGCGAGAAGCGGCCGACCGGCCAGGGGATGAAGCACTTTCGGCAACGCGGAGCGCATGCGCTTGCCAGTGCCTGCCGCCAGAATCACGATATTCATGACGTGGGCATCTATGACGAGTTTGGAGTGGGCGATTCTAGCACGCTGCGCGTGACGGCAACGTTGCCAGGCAGACCGACAAATCCCCGCAAATGCCTGTGCTGAAAGGCTTTGCGGGGAATCGGGCGATCTGTCAAAGATCGTCGAATTGCACGAAAGAGATCGTTCGCGACGCGCTCTGCTGCGTGCCTTCCGGAGCGGAATCGGTGGAGCACGGCTCTTCGTCGAATGCGATATCGCCTTGCGGATCGGCTTCGCCCGTCGCGCGCAGATTCGTGAACGGGAACAGCTTGTGGTCCATCAGATGCGACGGCACCACATTCGACAGCGCATTGAACATGTTGTCGACGCGGCCCGGGAAACGCTTCTCCCATTCGCGGATCAGCGCCTTCATCTCCGCGCGTTTCAGGTTCGGCTGGCTGCCGCACAGATTGCACGGAATGATCGGGAATTCGCGCAATTCCGCATATTTTTCGAGGTCCGTTTCCTTCACATACGCGAGGGGACGGATCACGACGTTCTTGCCGTCGTCCGATTGCAGCTTGGGCGGCATGCCCTTCAGCTTGCCGCCGTAGAACAGGTTCAGCAGCAGCGTCTGCAGGATGTCGTCGCGATGATGCCCTAGCGCGATCTTGGTCGCGCCGAGCTCGCCCGCCACGCGATACAGGATGCCGCGCCGCAGACGCGAGCACAGCGAGCACGTCGTCTTGCCCTCGGGCACGAGGCGCTTGACGATGCTGTACGTGTCCTGATTCTCGATATGGAACGGGATGTCCAGCTTGCTCAGGTACTCGGGCAGCACGTGTTCCGGAAAACCCGGCTGCTTCTGATCGAGGTTCACGGCGACGATCTCGAAGTCGATCGGTGCGCGCTCGCGCAGACGCATCAGGATATCGAGCATCGCATAGCTGTCCTTGCCGCCCGACAGGCACACCATCACCTTGTCGCCGTGCTCGATCATGTTGTAGTCGCCGATCGCCTGGCCGATCTGGCGCGCGAGCCGCTTAAACAGCTTGTTGTTCTCGTATGCTTCTTTCTGCTCGCGGCGCGTGAGCGCGTGCTTGCGCTCGGCGGCTGCCGCTTCGGCTCCGGCGGCGTTCGCGTCGACGCCCGTCAATGTTTCGGGAGCGTTCATCGCTCAGTCCTCTTTGATCTGGAAGACTTCGACGCCCACAGCATCGCAGTCGGGATAAACATCGGGCTTTTCCGTCGAAATGCGCACGGCGCGGACCTGCGGATGCGCGAGCAGCACTTTGACCAGGTCATCGCAGAGCGTTTCCTGCAGATGGATATGCCCCTGGCTCACGCGCTGTGCAATCGTCGCGCGCATGAAGTCGTAGTCGACGACTTCGCGCAACTTGTCTTCGACGGGCGTCGACAGCGCGAGCGGCACGAACAGTTCGACATTGATCACCACGCGCTGCTCGCCGCGCTTTTCGAACTCATGCACGCCGATGTTGATGTGCACCTCGTAGTTGCGCAGAAAGAGCCGGCGGCAATCAGCGAGCCGGGGATGAAGCAAGGCGGCAGACATGTTCGTTCCAGTACAAAAGGGTGCGTGCGGCACGCACGCAGTTGCAATTGGGCGCGCGTTGCGGCGCGCCGGTGGGGCGCGACCTCGAGGTCAGGCGCCCGTCAAAAACATCACATCGCGCGGTAGCGGCACGAGATGCTGACCGCCGTCGACGACCAGCGTCGTACCCGTGACGCCCCGCGCATCCGCGAGATACAGCGCGGCCGCGACGATATCCTCGATGCGCGACGCACGGCCGAGCGGCGTGACCTTGTGCGCGGCCGAGAAGCTCTCCGGCGTCTGATCGCCGGATTGCAGCGTGAGGCCGGGCGCGAGGCCGACGACGCGCACCTTCGGCGCCAGCGCCTGCGCAAGCGCGACGGTCGCCGTGCCGAGCGCGGCTTTCGTCAGCGTGTACGACAGGTAATCCGGATTCATGTTGTACAGCTTCTGGTCGAGCACGTTGATGACGGCACTGCGCAGCGCCTCGTCGTGCCGCGCCGCCTCGGGCGTGACTTCGTGCAGCATCCGCGCGAGCACGAGCGGCGCGCCGACGTTGATCGACGTCAGATGCAGCAACTTCGCGTAGCCGACGTCGAGCGCGGTGTCCTCGTCGAACAGCGACGCGTTGTTCACGATGCACGACGGACGCCCGAGCGACGCGATGCAATCGGGCAGCAGCCGCTCGACTTCCACCTCGACGGACAGATCCGCCCTCAGCGCGACGGCGCGCCGGCCCAGCGCGGCGATTTCCGCGACCACGTCGTCGGCTTTCGCCTTCGACGAGCCGTAGTGCACCGCCACGTCCCAGCCCGCCGCCGCAAAGCCGACGGCCAGCCCCCGGCCGATCCGGTGCGAGGCGCCCGTGACAAGGACGACGCGCTCGCGTCGGGCGTTGGCGGCGGAAGTGTCGTTCGAGGCGGTCATTTACAATGCAAGGATGAATCCGAAAGCTCACCAACCCGATAGTTTACCTGCTCCCGGCCCGACCGCGCTCGCGCAGTCGGAAGCGCTGGTTTCGCGGATTCGCGCGGAGATCGACGCGAACGGCGGCTGGATGCCGTTCGATCGCTACATGGAGCGCGCGCTGTACGCGCCGGGACTGGGCTACTACAGCGGCGGCGCGATCAAATTCGGCCGCCGCGCCGAGGACGGCAGCGACTTCGTGACGGCGCCGGAACTGTCGCCACTCTTCGCCGAAACACTCGCGCGGCCCGTCGCGCAGGCGCTCGAAGCGAGCGGCACGCGTCACGTGATGGAATTCGGCGCGGGCACGGGCAAGCTGGCGTCCGGCCTGCTCAATGCGTTATCGGATGGCGCGCAGTTCGACAGCTACTCGATCGTCGATCTGTCGGGAGAATTGCGCGAGCGCCAGCGGGAGACGATCGAAGCGCGGGCGCCCGCAATGGCGGCGCGCGTGCGCTGGCTCGACGCGTTGCCGGAGCAGTTCGAAGGCGTGGTCGTGGGCAACGAAGTGCTCGACGCAATGCCCGTGCGGCTGTTCGCGCGCAGCGGCGGGCAATGGCACGAACGCGGCGTCGCCTTCGAGAACGGCGCGTTGCGCTTCGCAGACCGTCCCGTTCAGTCGACGCACGATGCCGCGTTCCTGCGCGATCTGGAAATCGACGGCGACGGCGACTATGTGACGGAAACGCACGAAGCCGCCCTCGCGTTCACACGCACCGTCTGCACGATGCTCGCGCGCGGCGCGGCGGTTCTGATCGACTACGGCTTTCCGCGTCACGAGTACTATCACGCTCAGCGCGCGCAGGGCACGCTGATGTGCCACTACCGGCACCGCGCGCACGGCGATCCGTTTCTCTATCCGGGCTTGCAGGACATCACGTCGCACGTCGAATTCACGGGTATCGCCGAGGCGGGCGTCGATGCGGGCGCGGATCTGCTCGGCTATACGTCGCAGGCGCGATTTCTGATGAACGCGGGCATCACGGAAGCCTTGAGCGCGATCGATCCGTCCGACATTCCCAACTTCCTGCCCGCCGCGAACGCGGTGCAGAAGCTGCTATCGGAAGCCGAAATGGGCGAGCTCTTCAAGGTGATCGCGTTTTCGCGCGGTATCGACGGCACACTCGATGCGTTCGCGCGCGGCGACCGTTCGCATACGCTGTGAGGCAAACACGATGATCCGCTGGCTGCTCACCACGTTCGTCGCCGTGGCCGTGCTGTCGGCGTGCTGGCCGTGGCTACGCAAGCTCGGCATCGGCAGGATGCCGGGCGACGTCACGCTGCGCCTGTTCGGAAAGGAGTATCCGTTTCCGTTCATGTCGACGCTGATACTGTCGATGCTGCTGTCGCTGATCGCCCGGCTGCTCTGATTCACGCGTGTTCCCTCACGCCTATTCCCTCACGCATCTTCCGGCGACGCTTCGTTCAACGCTTTCGCCACCGCGCGCACGCGCTCGCGATGCACGGCATCCTTGATCTTCGCGGGGTCGTCCGCATACGCGCTCGCGACCGCACCCGCATCGACCGAGCGAGCCGCGACGAGCGCCTCGCGCAAGCGCTCGGCCTGCGGATAGGCCGCCGCCTCGAATCCGAGCCGGCCACGCGCGTCGGCTTCACACGCCTGCAAGGCTTCCGCGAAACGCGCGGGCTTGCGCAGCGCGTCGCAGCGCTCGAATAGCCGCACGAGTCCCGCCGACTTCGTCTCCATCACGCGGTGAATGTTGCCGTGCTCGCGCGCGACCAGTAGCGCGAGATCGCGGCATTCGTTCGGCACGCGCAGACGTTCGCACAAGGGCTTGAGCAGATCGACGGTGCGTCCTTCGTGGCCGATGTGACGCGGAAGAACATCGTCGGGCGTCCTCGCCTTGCCGAGATCGTGCGTGAGCGCCGCGAAGCGCACCGTCAGCGCGTAGTTCTGCGCGGCGGCGTGATCGACGACCATCATCACGTGCACGCCCGTATCGACTTCCGGGTGATAGTCGGCGCGTTGCGGCACGCCGTACAGCGCGTCGATCTCCGGCAGAATGCGCGCAAGCGCGCCCGATTCGCGCAGCACGTCGAACATCCGCGAAGGCTTCTTCTCCATCAGGCCGCGCGAGACTTCCTGCCACACGCGCTCGGGCACCAGCGCATCGACTTCGCCCGCCACGACCATCTTGCGCATCAGCGCCATCGTCTCCTGCGCGACGGTGAAATCGGCAAAGCGCGCCGAGAAACGCGCGACGCGCAGAATGCGCACCGGGTCTTCGAGAAACGCATCGCTGACATGCCGGAACACGCGGTTCTTCAGATCGTTCTGGCCGTCGAACGGATCGATCACCGGGCCGGTCAGGTCGCCGTCCGGCGTCACTTCGCGGGCCATCGCGTTGACAGTGAGGTCGCGCCGCGCGAGATCGTCTTCGAGCGTCACGTCGGGCGCGTAGAAAAACTGGAAGCCGTGATAGCCCGCCGATGTCTTGCGCTCGGTGCGCGCGAGCGCATATTCCTCATGCGTGTCGGGATGCAGGAAAACGGGGAAATCCTTGCCGACCGGGCGAAAGCCCTTCGCGATCATCTGCTCGGGCGTCGCGCTGACCACGACGTAATCGCGATCCTGAACGGGCATGCCGAGCAGCTCGTCGCGGATCGCACCGCCTACTGCGTAGATATTCATGCGCAAATATCGTACTTGGCGATGTCATGTCCTTCGCGCAACGCATCGCTGATCCAGGCTTTCACGGCCGGCTGCTCCGTCACGCGGCGCGCGTAAGCGGCAGCGGCCTCCGATAGCTTCGGCTGCCACGTGTTGAAGCGCATCACGACGGGCGCGTACATCGCATCGGCAATGGTGAACTCGCCGAACAGGAACGGTCCGCCGTACGTTTCGAGACACTCGCTCCAGATTGCGTCGATGCGCGAAACGTCGGCGAGCGCGCCCGGCGTCGTGCCCTTACCGGGGAACGACGCGCGGATGTTCATCCACATGTTCGAGCGCAAATCGCCGAAGCCCGAATGCATCTCGGCGCTGACACTGCGCGCGCGCCCGCGCGCGGCGGCGTCGCGCGGCCACATCGCGTGCTGCGGATAGCGCTCGGCCAGCGTCTCGCAGATCGCGAGCGAGTCCCACACGGTGACGCCATCGTCGGTGATCAGGCACGGCACTTTGCCCGAAGGCGAATGCGAGAGGATGGCCGCTTGCGTCTGCTCTTCGGCCAGTGGAATTCGCACCTCTTCGAACGGAATGCCGAAATGCGTGAGCACGAGCCACGGCCGCATCGACCACGACGAATAGTTCTTGTCACCGATAACGAGTTTCATGCTTTGCCAGAAGTAAAGTTGAAGGGAACCGACGGGTTTGTGGGCTCAACGGCCCGCGCTCTCGCGGAACGTGTTGAAGCGCGAGCGGAACGACGAACCCGTCAAATACACGGGTGCGATCGTTTCGATGGTGGCCGGTTCGATATCGAGCTCGGGTGCGAGCGGCGCGCTCAGCACGGCATCGATTTTCATCGAGTCGAGATTGTCGCGCGAGAGGACGGGCTCACCGGGCGCGAGTTCGAACGACAGTGCCTGCAGCCGCGCAAGCGAGTCGGGCAGACGGATGATGCGCGCATGCTTGCCGATCACCGAGCCGCAGTAGTCGACGAGCGCTTCGAGCGTATAGACAGACGGCCCGCCGAGTTCGTAAGTACGCCCCGTCGACGCGTCGAGATCCAGCACGTTGACGATCGCCTTCGCGACATCGCCGACAAAGATCGGCTGAAAGCGCGCCTCGGCCTTCGCGAGCGGAATCACGGGGAACACGCGCTGCAGGAACGCGAACTTGTTGAGGAACTGGTCCTCGGGTCCGAACACGACGGACGGGCGGAAGATCGTCGACGCGAGCATCGACGAAGCGTGAACCGCGCGCTCGCCGTCGCCCTTCGAGCGCAGATACATGCTCGGTCCGCGCGGGTCGGCGCCGATCGCGCTGACATGGATCAGCCGATGCACGCCCTTGCCTTCGCATGCGGAGACGATCTTCGTCGGCAACTCGACGTGCGCTTTCGCAAACTCGGGGCCATACGGATCGCCGCGATGACCATGCAGTACGCCAACGAGATTGATCACGGCATCCGCGCCCTCGACGAAGCGCGCAAGCTGGATCGGATCGAACACATCGACTTCGACCACATCGATGGGAAGCAGCGTGAGATGCCGCGCGTTATAGCGTCTGCGGGTGGCGAGACGCACCGTCTTGCCGAGTTCGACGAGCGCGTTGACGAGGTGACTGCCGATGAAGCCGGAACCGCCGATGATCGCGATGGTTTGATGTCGCATTTTTCGACTCCCTGAAGGAAGCCGCGGCAACGGCTGAAAGTCGGACGCCGCTGCGTGCGCGTGTCACGCGGCGGCGGCCTGGCGCACCGTCATTGCAAGGGTGAGATGTAACCCAGACGCGCCTTCAGCGATTGCGGACGGCCTTCGAACAACGCTGCATAGTAGACCGTGTTGGACAGCACGTTCTTCACGTAGTCGCGCGTCTCCTGGAACGGAATGGCTTCCGCGAAAATCGCGCCTTCGACACCGTGGGTCAACGACGCACGCCAGTTGCGCGGACGGCCCGGACCGGCGTTGTAGCCGGCTGTGGCCAGCACGGCGGATCCGTCGAATTCATTGTAGATCATCGACAGATAGTTCGTGCCGAGCAGGATATTCGTGTTGATGTCGTTCATCTGCGCGCGCGAAATCGGACCGAGGCCGATCTTCTTCGCGACCAGTTGCGCGGTGCCCGGCATCAGCTGCATCAAGCCGCTTGCGCCGACATCCGAGCGCGCGTTCATGATGAAGCGCGACTCCTGACGGATCAGACCATATGCCCATTCGACGTCGAGCCCGTTCGACTGCGCGTCGCGCTCGACGATATCGCGGAACGGCGACAGAAAGCGCAGCGAGAAATCATGCTCGCTCTTCGTGCGATCGGCCGTGTTCACCGCGCGGTCGTACAGCTCGATACGGCGCGCGTACTCGGCGGCGGCGATCAGCTGGTGGTCGTTCATGTTGCGCAGCGGCCAGTTCCATTCGCGGTTGCCTTCCAGACGCAGATTCAGCGAATAGAACTTCTGAGCAAGCGCGAAGCCCGGTGTCTTGCCCGCCTGCTCGACTTCGGTATCCGAGACGTTCGTCTTCGGCGGCACGATGATCTTCTGGCCGAGCTCTTCCGCGGCGAGCTGGCCGTAGAAGTTGTAGCCCTGCGCGATCGACTCGAATTCCTGGTTCGCCGTCGTCACGTCGCCTGCCTGCTTCAGCGCGCGCGCGTGCCAGTAGACCCACGCGGGCTGACTGCGCAGCGACGGCGGCATCTGTTCGATCGACCAGCGCACCATCGTCCAGTCGCCGGCAAGCAGCGCCACGCGCGTGCGCCATTCGTACGCGGGATTCGACAGCGGCGCATTCGCCGACAGGCGATACCAGTCGACGGCGCCCGGCATCTGCTTCGCGGCCGCCTGATAGGCGATCGTGCCCCAGCCGATCGCGCGTTCAGGCGTGTTCAGCGACGGCGCGACCGAACCGAACGTCGCGGCTGCCATCGCCGGATCGTTGCGGGCCATGCGCGTGATCGCGAGCAACGCGAGCTGATGCGACTGCGGATCGGGGCCGACGCCGCGCGCGAGCAAAAGCGGCGGTGTGCTCGCCGCCTGATCGAAGAGCGTCGGATCGGGACGGTTGTTGCCGAGCGCATCGACGAGCTTGGTGCCCGTGTTCGTCTGATTCTGCTCGTACGCGAGACGGATCTGCTGCCAGACGTCGTTGCTGGTGAACTGCTGGTTGATCGCGAGCGCGGTGATCAGATCGACACAGCCGTCGCCATAGTTGCGCGGCTCGACGAGCAGCGCGCGCGCCGCATCGGCGATGTTCTCGCCTTTCGCCGCGCGCGATTCGAGCGCGTAGCACTTCACCTGCGTGTCGTCGTCGAGAACGAAGCGCGCGTACTGCTGGTCGAAGTTGCGCCAGTCGTGGCGCGCGCCGAGCACGACGAGGTAGTCGTTGCGCATGCGATCCGCGATTGCCTGGCCGTCATAGCGTTGCAGGAACGACAGTACGGGGGCATCGGGCGCGTCTACACGCGGATGGCCCTGGTTGTCGAACAGCTGCGGCTTCAACTGGAAGTACTCGAGATACGAAGGCGCCGGGTAATCCGGAATCATCGCAGCGAGTTGCGCGGCGCGGCCAGCATCGTTATTGCGCGCGGCCTCGCGCAATTGCATGAAAATCTGGTCGTCGTTGCTGGGTGGGGAAAGCTGAATGGGCCTGACGGCGGAAGCCGTGCTGCACGCGACGAGTGCCGCCGCAGCGAGCGCCAGACTGGCCGCGCGATATACTCGGAAGAGGCGTTTGGACATCGTTATTTCTGGAGCGCGAATTGAACTCAAGCATAGCATGCAACCTCGGCGCAAAATCCAAAAAGGAACTGCGTACAACGCTTCTAGAAGCGCGTCTGCATGCGGCTCGCGGGGCAGGGATCAACGATGCGCTGAACCGCCGCGTGCTCGATGCGTTGAAGCGCTTTGCGCCGAAGAGCGTCGGGTTGTACTGGCCGCTATCAGGCGAGTTCGACATACGCGCAGCGATCGCAATCTGGCTCGCGACCGACGCCACGCGCCGCGCGAGTCTGCCCGTCATCACGGGTCGCGAAAAGCCGCTCGAGTTTCATGTGTGGACACCGGACATGCGGATGCAACTCGGCGCACATCGCATCCATGAACCGACCTCGGGCGAAGCGATCACGCCCGATCTTCTGTTCGTGCCGTGCGTCGGTTTCGATGCGGACGGTTATCGGCTCGGCTATGGCGGCGGTTACTACGACCGCACACTCGCGATGTTTCGCGCCGCCGGGAAAGTGCCCATTACCGTGGGCATTGCGTATGAAGCGTGTCGTGCGGAAACGCTGCAGCACGAAGAACACGACATTCCGCTCGACGCAATCGTCACCGATGCCGCGTGGTATCCGAAAGAGAAAGAGACCGCCTGAGCACGCGGCCGCAATTTCATTGACAGTCTCAAAGCGATGCGGCCGCGCGCGCGGCCGTGTCGTAGATGCCCGACGCGTTACGCATCAGTTGCGCGGCCTCGCCGATCTGTTCATTGGTGAGACCGCTTTCCTTAAGCGTAGCAATCAGGCAGTTCTCACGCACCTCGCGATACTTCATGCACAGATCGCGCCCCGCCTGCGTCGCGGAAAAGAACACTTCCTTGCCGGTCTTTTCGCTTTTTACATACCCTCTAGCTACGAGCTTCTTGAGCGCATAGGTCGCGACGTGCGTGTCCTCGATGTTCAACACGAAGCAGATGTCGGCGATCTTCTTGCGCCGCTCGCGATGGCTCACGTGATGCAGCAGCGACACCTCGATGGCCGTCATGTCCTTGTCACCGGCAGCCGCCATACAACGAACCATCCAGCGGTTGAACGCGTTGCTCGCCATGATCAGCCCATATTCCAGTTCGGACAGTTCCGCACTGAACTCGGAAACAAGATGTTCCGATGAGACGATTTTGGTCGGATGACGCGCCATGGTGATTATTTAGCGTGATGGTTGGTGGGAGTGTACGACTTCGCCCTGATCCGGGCGAGCCTGGGGAGATCGCTTATTGATAAATTGTCGATATTTTATTGAGAATGTACGCTACCCGTCGCGAGGAGAGCGAACATCGTCCGACGAATCTGCTGCTCTCGACCCAATCCAGGATTTCGATGACTGAACCCCGCATCTTTCCGTTCGGCGATGCCGCGCTCGTCTGCGAGGCGCCGCCGCCTGCCACGCTCGATTGCCAGCGCCGCGTCTGGGCGGCCGCGCAGGCCGCGCGCGACTGGCCGCACGTGCTCGAAGTGGTGCCCGGGATGAACAATCTCACGGTGATCTTCGATCCGCTCGAAGCCGATCCCGACGATCTGGCCGCGAAGCTCAAGGCCGCCTGGGAGCAGGCAGGCGCCGCGCCCGCCACCGGCCGCGACGTGGAGATTCCCGTGCAGTACGGCGGCGAGTACGGCCCCGACCTGAAGGCCGTCGCCGATCACACGGGGCTCTCGGTGAAGCAGGTCGTCGAGCGGCATGCAGGCGGCGAGTACATCGTGTTCTTTCTCGGCTTCCAGCCCGGCTTCGCGTACATGGGCGGGCTCGAAGACGCGCTGCACACGCCGCGTCGCGCCGAACCGCGTCTCGAAGTGCCTGCCGGCTCTGTCGGCATCGGCGGTGCGCAGACGGGCATCTATCCGGCGACGTCGCCGGGCGGCTGGCAACTGATCGGCCGCACGTCGCTCAAACTCTTTGACCCGTCGCGCAATCCGCCGACCCTTCTCCAACCGGGCGATCGCGTCCGCTTCACCATCGCAGGACTGCATCCATGATCGACGTGATACGCGCGGGTTTGCTGACGACGATCCAGGATCTCGGCCGCCACGGCCACCGGCATCTCGGCGTTGCGATGGGTGGCGCGCTCGACCGGCTGGCGCTCGAAGTGGGCAACCGGCTGGTCGGCAACCGGCCCGATGCCGCCGGGCTCGAAATCACGTTAGGTCCGACCGTGCTGCGTTTTCTGCGCCCGACGCGCGTCGCGATCACGGGCACGGAGTTCGGCGCGACGCTCGACGGCAAGCCCGTCTATTCGTGGTGGAGCCTGCCTGTCAAGGCCGGCCAGGAACTGACGTTGAACACAGCGAAGCGCGGGATGCGCGGCTACGTGTGCGTCGCGGGCGGCATCGACGTGCTGCCGATGCTCGGCTCGCGCAGCACCGATCTGCAAGCCGGCTTCGGCGGGCTCGGCGGCCGCGCGCTGCGCGACGGCGACCGGCTGCCCGTCGGCGCGCCGCGCGCGGGCGCCGGTTCGGGCTTTTCGCCGGATGCGCCCGAGTTCGGCGTGAAAGCGCCCGCGTGGTGCAAGTTCGTGCTCGTCGACGAGCCCGTGCGGCGCGGCCGTCATCCGTCGGGTGTCGCGTGGGCGCCGCCCATCCGCGTGCTGCCAGGCCCCGAGTACGACAGCTTCACGGCCGACGCGCACAAGGCTTTCTGGAACGAGGAGTGGCTCGTCACGCCGAACAGCAATCGCATGGGCTACCGGCTGTCGGGCAGCGAACTGAAGCGCACGCAGAAGACCGATCTGCTGTCGCACGCAGTGATGCCCGGCACGATCCAGGTGCCGCCGAACGGCCAGCCGATCATCCTGATGAGCGATGCGCAGACGACGGGCGGCTATCCGAAGATCGGCGCCGTGATTCACGCGGATCTGTGGAAGCTCGCGCAGGTGCGCCTGAACGGCGCGGTGCGCTTCGTTCCGGCGACGCCTTATGAGGCACGCCAGGCGCTGATCGAAGAACGCAAGTACTTGCGGCAGATCGATGCCGCAATCGGCATGCATGAAGAACGCTGCGCGCGCGTTGCCGCGCTCGCAGCGGTGTAACACCCCAAGAGGACATCATGGAAATCGACTTGAACGCCGACCTCGGCGAAGGATGCGGCTCCGACGAAGCGCTGCTCGATCTCGTCAGCTCGGCCAATATCGCGTGCGGCTGGCACGCGGGCGGACCCAACGCGATGCGCGACTGCGTGCGCTGGGCGGTGCAGAAAGGCGTGTCAATCGGCGCGCATCCGAGCTTCAACGACCCCGAGAACTTCGGCCGCAAGGAAATGGACCTGCCAGCCAGCGAAATCTACGCGGGCGTGCTGTATCAGCTCGGCGCGCTGTCGGCGATTGCGCAGGCCGAAGGCGGGCGCATCGCACACGTGAAGCCGCATGGCGCGCTCTACAACCAGGCCGCGCGCGACCCGAAGATCGCCGATGCGATCGTGTCCGCCGTGCACGACTTCGATCCGTCCGTCGTCGTGTTCGCGCTTGCGAACGGCGGGCTCGTGACAGCCGCGCACAACGCGGGACTCGTCGCCGTCGAAGAAGTGTTCGCGGATCGCGGCTATCGCGCCGACGGTTCGCTCGTGCCGCGCAAGGAGCCGGGCGCGCTGCTCGATGACGAAGACGAAGTGCTCGAACGCACGCTGACGATGGTGCGCGAGCAGCGCGTGAAAGCCGTCAGCGGCGAGTGGGTGCCCATCAACGCGCAGACGATCTGCCTGCACGGCGACGGTCCGCATGCGCTCGCGTTCGCGCGCCGCATCCGCGCGGCGCTCGAGGCCGCGGGCATCGGCGTGCATGCGGCCAGCGCGGCGCGCGTCTGATTCCGCCACGCATGCCGCGCGCACCAGTCAGCAAGCGACGCCCCGCCCTTCGCGGGGCGTTTGCCAAACGCAACGGCAACGCTTGCCGGCGATTTTTTGAAGCACCAGAAGTTCGGTAGTACCCGAGAAGTACCCGCAGCAACGACAGGCAGTCAGCCAAGCGGCCATCGAAGAGCCGCACGGCAAAGAGGGCATCGGCGCCGACACGGCCCGGAGTCACGAGAGTTCGCCGCCACGCGCGGTGTCCCAACGCAGGACCACCTCTGGAGATCTAGATGCAGTCAACCGTCAACCTGTGGCCGCTCATGGGAGTCGCCGTCATCATCGTCGGGTTCGTATTGCGCTTCAATCCGATGCTGATCGTGGCCGCCGCCGCGGTCATCACCGCCATCGCCGGGCACTTTCCGCCCGACAAGATTCTCGCTGCGATCGGCAGCGGCTTCATCAAGACGCGCAACATCCCGCTCATCATCCTGTTGCCGCTCGCGGTGATCGGCCTGCTCGAACGGCATGGGCTGCGCGAACGCGCGCAGACGTGGATCGCGAGCATCAAGGCCGCGACGGTCGGGCGTCTGCTGATCGTCTATTTGCTCGTGCGTGAACTGACGGCTGCCGTCGGCCTGACGGGTCTCGGCGGTCATCCGCAGATGGTGCGTCCGCTGATCGCGCCGATGGCGGAAGGCGCGACGGAAACGCGCTTCGGCAAGCTCAGCGACGCGGTGCGCTACAAGCTGCGCGCGTTCTCGGCGGCAACGGACAACGTGGGTCTCTTCTTCGGCGAAGACATCTTCGTCGCGTTCGGCGCGATCGTGCTGATGGTCACGTTCCTGAAGGAAGCGGGCATCACCGTCGAGCCGATGCACGTCGCCGTGTGGGGCATTCCGACGGCCATCAGCGCGTTTCTGATTCACGGCTTCCGGCTCTATCTGCTCGACCGCAAGCTCGAGCGCGAACTGCGCGGCAACGCGGCATCGCAAGCGAGCCCGAACACCAACGACAACAACGCGGCAGGCAAGCACACCACTCAATCGGCTACACGCGCAGCAACCGGGGACGAAGCATGACACTCACCATCAACTACCTGTTCTGGCTGGTCGGCATCGTGCTGCTGGTGATCGGCGGCATGATCGTCACGGACAAGGAACATCCGCGCCGCTTCACGGCGGGCGGCTTCTGGATCATCTATGCGGTGATCTTTCTCGTTGGCGACAAGCTGCCGGTCGAGCTCGTCGGCGCGCTCGTGATCGCGATGGCGCTGATCGCCGGCTTCGGCGGCGTGACGGCGGGCAAGCCGAAGGTGCTGTCGGAGGCCGCGCGCAAGGCGAGCGCTGCGCGTCTTGGCAACAAGCTCTTCTTTCCCGCGCTGACGATTCCCGTCGTCACGGTGATCATCACGCTCGGCGCGAGCCATCTGGTGTTCGGCAGCACGCCGCTGATCGAGCAGAAGAATGTCACGCTGATCGGCTTCGGCATCGGCTGCGTGATCGCGCTCGCGTTTGCCTGCGTGATGACGCGCGACACCGTCGGCCAGTCGATGAAGGAAGCGCGGCGTCTCGTCGATGCGCTGTCGTGGGCGGCCGTGCTGCCACAGATGCTCGGCATGCTCGGCCTCGTGTTCTCGGATGCGGGCGTCGGCAAGGCGGTCGCGCACGTGACGACGGCGTACATCAGCCTCGACTACCGGCTGATCGCGGTGGCCGTCTACTGCATCGGCATGGCGCTCTTCACGATGGTGATGGGCAACGGCTTCGCGGCCTTTCCGGTGATGACGGGCGGCGTTGGCGTGCCGATTCTCGTCAACGTATTTCACGGCAACCCGGCCGTGATGGTCGCGATCGGCATGTTCTCGGGCTACTGCGGCACGCTGATGACGCCGATGGCCGCGAACTTCAACATCGTGCCCGCCGCGCTGCTCGAACTGCCCGACAAGAACGCGGTGATCAAGGTGCAGGTACTGACGGCGCTACCGCTGCTCGTCGTGAACATTTTCCTGCTGAACTTCCTGATGTTCCTGTAGCTGTAGCGCTCCGGCTGAACCGAAACGGCAGGCGGTCTTTTCCATGAAATACGGACCGCCTGCGCCGCGTGCCTGAATGCACGCGCAACGTCAGGTTCAGTAAGCGTCGACGACAAAGCCGCGCTGCCGCAGCAACTGCAACACGCCCTTCGGACCGCCCAGATGCAACGCGCCGATCGCGACGAAAACGGGCTTGTTCGGCGCGGCGATCAGCAGCATCCGGCTGACGAAGCGCCGGTTGCGATCGAACAGGATCTTGTTGTCGACCTGCGCGGAGATGCGCTTGTCGCGCGCGAGCTTCTCAGACTTCGCCGCTTCCCAGGCGGCGATTGCATCGGCGTCGCCGACGCGCCATAGACGGTGCAAGGTCTGCACATCGGCGACGTTGTCAGCCGGCGTCTGCACGAGATCCTGCGCGAGCATTTCGCGCTGCTGCGCGAGCGTGAGCCCCGTGAACGCGCGCATCTGCTCGGCAAGCGTCTCCAGTCCGACGATCTTCCCCTTCTGCCGCAGATACACGTTCTGCAACTGCGCCTCCGTGCCGTACTCGGTTTGCAGGCCGGCGCTCAGCGAATCGTAGGTTTCCACCAGCAGCGCGGCGAGCCAGGGCCGCATCTTCCTGATCTCGTCGAGTGCGGCGGGATTGCCGTGCAGGCGCATCGCGAGCTTGTGCCACAACGGCTCGGGCAGCAGCTTCGGCAGGCATCGGTACGAGCACACGCCGTATTTCGACACATCGTCCTGCGAGACGAGCAGATCGTCGGGCGACAGTTCGAGCGCGAGCGTCGGCGATGCGGCGAGCGCGCCGAGTATCGGCGGACGGAACGGCTGGCCGGACGGATAGTCGTTCGGATCGCCGACATGCAGCGTGCCCAGCAGATAGATCGTGGTCGTGCCGCGCGTGGCGACATAGAAAGGCATGCGCGCCGGTTGCACGCGCACCGGGCCGCTTGCCGTCGTGCCACTCGCCGTCGACGGCGGCGGATTGAAGCCGGGCAACGTCGCGCGCGGCTGGGAAGCATTGCGCGAACCCGGCACGGGAACAGCGGGTCGTCCCGCCTGGTTGGCCTGCGCGCCTTGCGCGGCCGTGTTCGCGGCAGCGCCCGCGGCGTGCGCCGGCACGATGACGGCATCCAGCCAATGAAACGAAAGCTGCGCGGCGGCGAGCATCGCGCACGCGAAGACGCGTGCAGCCCGCCGCCGCAACGACACAGCGCGCGCGCCGCGCGCATGATCGACATGCGAACGACGCGCGTGACGGCGCGCAAGACGACGCGCCGCCACCCCATCATGCATTCGTGTCGTCTCCCACCTCTTCGGCGCGATGACACGACACCTGACGGCCATCCACTTCGCGCAGCTTCGGCTCTTCCTTGCGGCAACGCTCGATCGCATACGGGCAGCGCTGATGGAACGTGCAGCCCGACGGCGGATTGAGCGGCGAAGGCATTTCGCCTTGCAGCTTGATCTGGATGCGGCGATCGGCTTCGAAGATCGACGGCGTCGCCGACATCAGCGCCCGCGTGTACGGATGCCGCGGCTTGCTGAAGATGCGCTGCTTGTCGCCGAGTTCAGCGATGCCGCCGAAGTACATCACCATCACGTCGTCCGCGATGTGCTCGACCACCGACAGGTTGTGCGAGATGAACACATAGCTGGTCTTGAACTCGTCCTGCAGGTCCATGAACAGATTCAGGATCTGCGCCTGGATCGACACGTCGAGCGCGGAGACCGGCTCGTCGGCGACGACGATCTGCGGGTCGAGAATCATCGCGCGCGCAATCGCGACGCGCTGACGCTGGCCGCCCGAGAACATATGCGGATACCGCTTCGCATGCTCGGGCCGCAAGCCGACGATGCGCATCATGTGCGCGATGCGCTCCGCGCGTTCGACCGCGTTCAACTGCGTGTTGATGGCGAGCGGCTCGTTGAGCGTCTGCTCGACCGTCTTGCGCGGATTCAGCGATGCGAACGGGTTCTGGAACACCATCTGCACGCGGCGGCGCAGTTGCGCGATTTTCTCGTGATTCGCGTCCGCCACGTCCTCGCCGTTGATCAGCAGACGACCGGACGTCGGCGATTCGATCATCGTCAGCTGACGCGCGAGCGTCGACTTTCCGCAACCGGATTCGCCGACCACGGCGAGCGTCTTGCCGCGTTCGAGCTGGAACGACACGCCGTTCAGCGCCTTCACGGTGCCGTGGCCGAACATGCCGCGCTTCACGTCATAGTGACGCGCGAGGTTGTCGGCGACCAGCACGTGATCGCCGGCGGGCTTGCGGGCTCCATCATCGGGGCGCCGCGTTTCGGGTACTGCATTCATCGTGCGCCTCCGTGTTGAATGGCATCGCGAACCAGGTTCAGTGGCTTGATGCAGCGAACCTGGGCTGCGGCGTCGTGGTCCGCCATTGACGACAGCGCGGGCCGTGCCTTGTTGCAGTCGTCGACGACGTACTTGCAGCGCGGCGCGAACAGGCAACCCTTCGGGCGATCGTCGCGTCCCGGCACCATGCCCGGCAGCGCGGCAAGACGCACCGCACCGACGTTGTGCTCGGGAATCGCGGCCAGCAGCGCTTCCGTGTACGGATGATGAGGCGCGCTGAAGATATCGGGCACGCGGTTCGTTTCGATGATCTCGCCCGCGTACATCACGGCCACGCGCTGCGCGACTTCCGACACGACGGCCAGATCGTGCGAAATCAGCACGAGCGCCATGCCGCGCTCTTTCTGCAACTGCACGAGCAGTTGCATGATCTGCGCCTGAATCGTCACATCGAGCGCCGTGGTCGGCTCGTCGGCGATCAGCAGCTTCGGGTTGCATGCGACAGCCATCGCGATCATCACGCGCTGGTTCATGCCGCCCGACATCTGATGCGGGAACGTCGAAATGCGGTTCTTCGCGTCGGGAATGCCGACCTGGTCGAGCAGTTCGACCGCGCGCTTGTGCAGCGCGTCGCCATGCAGGCCTTCGTGCAGCTTCAGCACTTCCTTGATCTGATAGCCGACCGTGTAGCTCGGGTTCAGGCTCGTCAGCGCGTCCTGGAACACCATCGCCACATCTTTGCCGATGATCTTGCGGCGCGCCGTCGGCGACGCGTTCAGCAGGTCCTTGCCGTTGAACGTGACTTCGTCGGCGGTGACTTTGCCTGGCGCGTCGATGAGGCCCATCAGCGCCATCATCGTCACGCTCTTGCCGGAGCCTGATTCGCCGACGACGCCCACCACTTCGCCGGGCGCCACGTCCAGATTGATTCGATCGACAGCGGGCATGCCGCTGAAGTTGACCGCGAGATTGCGGATGGTCAACAGATTTCCGCTGGTAACGTTTTGCATGTCAGGCCAACCGTTTGAGTTTCGGATCGAGTGCGTCGCGCAGCCCGTCGCCGAGCAGGTTGATCGCGAGCACCGAGATCAGGATGGCGAGACCGGGCATGGTGACGATCCACCATGCGCTGTCGATGTAATCGCGTGCCGACGCGAGCATCGCGCCCCACTCCGCCGACGGCGGCTGCACGCCGAGGCCGAGGAAGCCGAGCGCGGCGGCATCGAGAATCGCCGACGAAAAGCCGAGCGTGGCCTGCACGATCAGCGGCGCCGTGCAGTTCGGCAGCACCTGCGAGAACATCAGGCGCAGCGTGCCCGCACCCGCGACGCGCGAGGCCATCACATACTCCTTGTGCAGCTCGCCGAGCGCCGATGCGCGCGTGAGACGCACATAGCCCGGCAACGCGACGATTGCAATGGCAAGCATCGTGTTCGTCAGGCCCGGACCGATGATGGCAACGACGGCCACCGCGAGCAGCAGCGACGGCAGCGCGAGCAGCACGTCCATGATGCGCATGATCGGCGTGTCGGCCCACTTCTCGAAGAACGCGGCGATCAGGCCGAGCACGATGCCGGGAATCAGCGCGAGCATCACCGACACGAAGCCGATCCAGAACGACAGGCGCGCGCCGTACATCAGACGCGAAAGGATGTCGCGGCCCGCTTCGTCGGTGCCGAGAATGAACTTCCAGTTGCCGCCGTCGAGCCATGCGGGCGGAATCTTCACGGAATCGCGGTACTGCTCGATCGGGCTGTGCGGCGCGATCAACGGCGCAAAGACCGCGACGAAGATCAGCACCAGCACGATGATGCCCGCGCTGACGGCGCCGCGGTTGCGCGAAAAGTTGGTCCAGAATTCACGGGCGGCGAGTGCACGGCCACTGGGCGGCGTGACTGCCTGGGGGACGGTGTTTTGAATGTCGGCCATCATGCCTCCCGCCGAGCCGCCTCAAGGGAGGCATGCGCCCCCTTGGGGGGCAGCGGACAAATGTGAGCGTGGGGGTACATATTCGTTACCTCGTATGGCGAATGCGTGGATTCAACACGCCGTACAGCAAATCGACGACGAGGTTCACGACGATCACAAGCGTTGCGATCATCAGAATACCGCCCTGCACAACAGGATAGTCACGCCGGCCGATCGCATCGATCAGCCATTTGCCGATGCCCGGCCATGAGAACAAGGTCTCCGTCAGCACCGCGCCCGCGAGCAGCGTGCCGACCTGCAGACCGATCACCGTCACGACGGGAATCAGCGCGTTGCGCAGCGCATGCACGACGATCACGCGCGCCGGCGACAGGCCCTTTGCGCGCGCCGTGCGGATGTAGTCTTCGCGCAGCACTTCGAGCATCGACGAACGCGTCATCCGCGCGACCACTGCGAGCGGAATCGTGCCGAGCACGATCGCGGGCAGGATCAGATGCGAAAGCGCGGAGCGGAACGAGCCTTCGTCCGTGCCCGGCAACAGCGAATCGATCAGCAGGAAGCCGGTCACGTGCGGGATGTCGTATTCGACCGCGATTCGGCCCGACACGGGCGTCCAGCCGAGCTTCGACGAGAACATCATGATGAGGATCAAGCCCCACCAGAAGATCGGCATCGAATAGCCGGTGAGCGCCGTGCCCATCACGCCGTGATCGACGACGGTGCCGCGCCGCAGCGCCGCGAACACGCCCGCCGGCAACCCGACGATCAGCGCGAACAGCATCGCGCAGAACGACAGCTCGACGGTGGCGGGGAAGCGCGCAAGGAACTCGTCCATCACGCTGGTATTGGTGATGATCGATGTACCGAGGTTCCCGTGCAGCGCATGACTGACGTAATGGAGGTACTGGATGGGCAGCGGCTCGTCGAGTCCGAGACGATGCATCGCGGCTGCGTGCATGGCCGGGTCGACGCCGCGCTCGCCCATCATCACTTCGATGGGGTCGCCCGGGATCAGGTGAATGAGCGCGAACGCGAGGATCGTGATACCGATGAAAGTCGGTATGACCATCCCGATGCGGCGCAAAACGAATCGGAACATGGTTCGTCCCTATGGTCTTGGTGAGAAAAAACGCAACCGGCGACGAGGGCTCGTGACCCCGGTCGCCGGACCATTTCGACCAGTCTTCTAACCGAACGAAAAGCGTACTGCGTCTGGGACGCGGCGGGCAACGAAACCCGCCGCATCGCGAGATTTACTTCATGGTCACGCCGTCGAAGCGCGCATAGCCCAGCGGCTCGATACGCATATCGACGACCTTCTTGCTGACCGGCTGATATACCGTCGAGTGAGCGATCGGCGAGAACGGCAGCTGCTGCGCGAAGATCTGCTGAGCCTGCGTGTAGAACTTCGTGCGCGCATCCTGGCCCGTCGTTTCGCGACCCTTCTGCACGAGTTCGTCGAACGGCTTGTAGCACCACTTCGAGAAGTTGTTGCCGTTCACCGCGTCGCAGCCGAGCAGCGTGCCGAGCCAGTTGTCCGGGTCGCCGTTGTCGCCCGTCCAGCCGATCAGCATCGTGTCGTCTTCGCCCGCGTGAGCGCGCTTGATGTACTCACCCCACTCGTACGTGACGATCTTCGCCTTCACGCCGATCTTGGCCCAGTCGGCCTGGATCATTTCCGCCATCAGGCGGCCGTTCGGGTTGTACGCGCGCTGCACGGGCATCGCCCACAGCGTGATGTCGAAGCCGTTCGGGAAGCCTGCCTTCGAGAGCAGCGCCTTCGCCTTCTCCGGATCGTAAGCCGGCATCTTCAGGCTCTTGTCGTACGACCATTGCGTAGGAGGCATCGGGTTCGTCGCGGCCTGGCCTGCGCCCTGGTAGACGGAGTCGATGATCGCCTTCTTGTTGATCGCCATGTCGAGCGCCTCACGCACTTCGAGCTTGTCGACGGGCTTGTGGCTCACGTTGTACGCGAGATAGCCGAGATTGAAGCCCGGCTGCGACGGCATGTCGATGTTCGAATCGGCCTTCAGCGGCGCGATGTCGGCGGGGCGCGGATAGCTCATCACCTGGCATTCGTCGCGCTTGAGCTTCTGCACGCGCACGCCCGGATCAGGCGTGATCGAGAAGATCAGCTTCGACAGCTTGACCGTGTTCGGCTTCCAGTAGTCCGGGTTGCCGTCGTAACGGATCGTCGCGTCCTTCGTGTAGCTGCGGAAAATGAACGGGCCCGTGCCGACCGGCTTCTGGTTGATGTCGGCGGCCTTGCCTTCCTTCAGCAGCGAATCCGCGTATTCAGCAGACAGGATCGATGCGTATTCCATCGCCAGATTCTGGATGAACGGCGCGTTGACTTCCTTCAGCGTGAAGCGGACGGTGTACGGGTCGACTTTCTCGACCTTCTCGATCAGCTTGTCGAGGCCCATGTCGGTGAAGTACGGGAACTGCACCGGGTAGGCTTTGCGAAACGGCTGGTTCGGGTCCAGCATGCGCTGGAACGTGAACACGACGTCATCCGCATTGAATTCGCGCGTCGGCTTGAACCAGGATGTCGTGTGGAATTTGACGCCGTGGCGCAGATGGAACGTGTACGTCTTGCCGTCGGGCGAAACGTCCCACTTTTCTGCAAGGCCGGGCTCGACCTTCGTGCCGCCACGCTCGAATTCGACGAGGCGGTTGTAGACAGTAAACGTGTTGGCCGTGAAGTCCACGCCCGTGGTGTACTGCGCCGGATCAAAGCCCGCTGGACTGCCTTCGGAGCAGTAGACGAGGGTCTTGTTCGGAATATCGGCGGCGTTCGCCAGTTGGGCTCCCGCCATCGATGCCGCTGCCGTCGCAACCAGCATCGTGAGCCGAGCCGCGCGCAACAGTTTGTTTTGCTTCATGTTTCCTCCAGGATCAGCGCCGGCAAAAACCAGCGTAGCGCGATATTACTGAGCTTTGCCAGGGGCCACAAGCGGAGGAAATTCCTTGTGTTGACGATCGGAAACACCTGTGCCGGGGACTGCCGCGGGCCGCGCGGCAGCCATCCCGGACTAGAGCGAACTTGCGTAAAGAAGCGGCAAATTCGTTACTTCAAGCCGACGTTCCAGAATTGCGTCGGGCCAAACGGGTCGATCTTGAAGCCAGTGATCGACTTCGACAGTGGCTGATAGACGGTCGAGTGTGCAATGGGCGTGAAAGGAACCTCCTGCTTGAAGATTTCCTGGGCCTCGGTGTAGTCCTTCGTGCGCGTGGCCATGTCGGTCGTGCTGCGGGCCTGCTTGATAAGGTCGTCGAAAGGTTTGTAGCACCATTTGGAAAAATTGCTGCCGTTGACGGCGTCGCAGCCGAGCAGCACGCCGAGCCAGTTGTCCGGGTCGCCGTAGTCGCCCGTCCAGCCGATCAGCATCGCTTCGTGCTCGCCGCTGTGTGCGCGGCGAATGTACTCGCCCCATTCGAAGGTGACGATCTTCGTCTTCACGCCGATCTTCGACCAGTCGGCCTGCAGCATTTCGGCCATCAGGCGCGCGTTCGGGTTGTACGGACGCGAAACGGGCATCGCCCACAGTGTGAGATCGAAGCCATCGGGGTAGCCCGCCTGTTTCAGCAGCGCTTTTGCCTTGTCGATGTCATATGGCGCGTCTTTCAGGTTCTTGTCGTAGCCCCATTGGGTCGGCGGCATCGGGTTCGTTGCGGCCTGGCCCGCGCCCTGGTAGACGGAATCGATGATCGCCTTCTTGTTGACGGACATATCGAGCGCGCGCCGCACGAGCACGTTGTCGAGCGGCTTCTTCGTCGTGTTGTACGCGATGAAGCCCAGGTTGAAGCCCACCTGATGCGGCAATGCGAGCGACGAGTCCGCCTGGATCTGTGGGATGTCGGCGGGCTTCGGATAGCTCATCACCTGGCATTCGTTGCGTTTGAGCTTCTGCAGACGCACGGATGGGTCGACCGTGATCGCGAAGATCAGCTTGCTCACCTTCACGACGCCCGGTTTCCAGTAGTTCGGGTTGCCGTCGAAGCGGATCGAATCGTCCTTCGTGTAGCTGCGGAAGATGAACGGCCCCGTGCCGACCGGGAACAGATTGATGTCGGAGGCCTTGCCCGCTTTCAGCAGCTGATCCGCATACTCGGCCGACAGGACCGACGCGAACGGCATCGCAAGCTGCTGGAGGAATGGGGCATCCACTTCCTTCAGCGTGAAGCGGACGGTGTACGGATCGAGCGCCTCGATCTTGCTGATGTTCTTCGCGAGGCCCAGGTCGTTGAAGTACGGGAACGACACCGGATACGCCTTGTGGAACGGATGCTCCGGATCGAGCATCCGCGTGTAGGTGAAGACGACGTCGTCGGCGTTGAAGTCGCGCGTCGGCTTGAACCAGGCCGTCGTGTGGAACTTGACACCATGTCGCAGATGAAACGTGTACTGCAAGCCGTCGCTGGAAACGTCCCACTTTTCGGCGAGGCCGGGCTCGATGTCGGTGCTGCCGTGACCGAATTCGACGAGCCGGTTATAGACGGTGTACGAACCGGCGCTGAACTCGACGCTCGTCGTGTACTGCGCGGTATCGAATCCGGCGGGACTACCTTCGGAACAGAACACGACCGTCTTGTCGGGCAGCGACGCCGCGGCGCTCAGACTCGGCGCGACGCACGCCGCGACAATCGCGACGGCGGACAGAATGGGCAGGCAGGACTGGCGAACTGCAGACAGCGTCGATGACATTGACATGTTGTTCTCCGCGAGGCAGTTGGGTCGAGTGCCTTTGGATCATAGTCAGCCAATATTCCGATTCAATATGGGTTTTCACTCCGCTTTCGTGACAGCAAAGTGAATCGAAACGATGAACGCGACAGTACGCGTGAAATGAAACGGGCGGCGTACGCCTGCGCGCACGCCGCCCATATTTGCTGCCTATAAAAGATAGATCAGATACGAAAGATCAGACGCAAAAAATCAGATGCCCAGCCGCTCGCAAATGGCTTTCGTCGCCGCCGCGCCGTTGAGCGTATAGAAATGCAGGCCCGGCACCTTGGCGTCGACGAGACGGCGGCACAGGTCCGTCACCACGTCGAGACCGAACGCGCGGATCGCGTCGCGATCATCGCCGAAGCTTTCCAGCCGCTTCGCGACCCAGCGCGGCACTTCCGCGCCGCACATTTCGGAGAAGCGCATCAGCTGCGAGAAGTTCGTGATGGGCATGATGCCCGGCACGATGGGCACATCGACGCCGAGCTTGTGCGCATCGTCGACGAAGCGGAAATACGCGTCGGCGTTGAAGAAGTACTGCGTGATCGCCGAATTGGCGCCCGCCTTCACCTTGCGCGCAAAGTTCTCCAGATCGTGACGCGGCGAACGCGACTGCGGGTGGTACTCGGGATACGCCGCGACCTCGATGCGGAACCAGTCGCCGAACTCGGCGCGAATGAAGCTCACCAGTTCCGACGCGTAGCGCAGTTCGCCGACTTCGCCCATGCCCGACGGCAGATCGCCGCGCAGCGCGACGATATGGCGGATGCCATGCGAGCGGTACTCGTTGAGAATCGCTCGCAGGCTTTCCTTCGACGAGCCGATGCACGACAGGTGCGGCGCGGCATCGACGCTGTCCTTCCCCATCTCGAGCACGGTGTCGAGCGTGCCTTGCTGGGTCGAACCGCCGGCGCCGAACGTGACGGACACGAACTTGGGCTTGAGCGGCAACAGTTGTACGCGCGTGGCGCGCAGCTTGTCGAGTCCTTCCTGCGTCTTCGGCGGGAAGAATTCGAATGAAAGTTCGATGGGGTTCATGGTCCTGTTGGCAGTCCCGTCAGCCGATGCTGCGGTTGCCGAAGATGAGCGCGGACAGCAGCCACGAAACGATGCTGTACAGGATCGAGCCGAAGAACGCCGACCAGAAACCCGACACTTCGAAGCCCTTCAGCAGCGACGCGCACAGCCAGAAGCACAGCGCGTTCACCACCAGTATGAAGAGCCCGAGCGTGAGTATCGTGACGGGCAGCGTCAGCAGGATCAGCACCGGGCGCAAGACGGCATTGATGAGCCCGAGCACGAGCGCGACGATCAGCGCAGTGCCGAAACTGCGGATGTGGATCGACGGCACAAGATAAGTGATGATCAGAAGCGCGAGCGCGTTGATCACCCAGGTCAGCAATACAGTCATTTACAGCTCCTCGTCGCTTGCGGGCGTGAAGTCCGGGTTGAACGCCAGGGCATGCGCAAAGCACGGGCCCGCGCGACGCATCGCGTGGGCCCCGCCAAATGCGGCCTCGTGTGAGCCTATGCGTGCGGCCGCATCGGCCATCTGCTTCGTGCTTCTTGCTTCGCGCGATGCAGCCGCATGCCGTGGCACGCGGCTGCATCCGTCATGCCGCCTGTTTGCCGATCAGTAGCGATAGTGGTTCGGCTTGAACGGACCGCTCTTGTCGACGCCGATGTATTTCGCCTGATCGGCCGACAGCTCGGTCAGGTTCGCACCGATGCGCGCGAGGTGCAGGCGTGCGACCTTCTCGTCCAGTTGCTTCGGCAGCACGTAGACCTTGTTCTCGTACTCGCCGCCTTGCGTGAACAATTCGATCTGCGCGAGCGTCTGGTTCGTGAACGAGTTCGACATCACGAACGACGGGTGGCCCGTTGCGCAACCGAGGTTCACGAGACGGCCTTCCGCCAGCAGAATCACGCGCTTGCCGTCCGGGAAAATGATGTGGTCGACTTGCGGCTTGATGTTTTCCCACTTGTACTGGCGCGTCGACGCGACGTCGATTTCCGAGTCGAAGTGGCCGATGTTGCAGACGATCGCGTTGTGGCGCATCGCCTTCATGTGATCGTGATTGATCACATGGTAGTTGCCCGTTGCCGTCACGAAGATGTCGGCCTTGTCGGCGGCGTATTCCATCGTCACGACGCGGTAGCCTTCCATCGCGGCTTGCAGCGCGCAGATCGGATCGATTTCCGTGACCCACACGGTCGCGCCCAGGCCACGCAGCGATTGCGCGCAGCCCTTGCCCACGTCGCCATAACCCGCGACCACGGCGATCTTGCCCGCGATCATCACGTCCGTCGCACGCTTGATGCCATCCACCAGCGACTCGCGGCAGCCGTACAGATTGTCGAACTTCGACTTCGTGACGGAATCGTTCACGTTGATGGCCGGGAACGGCAGACGGCCTTCCTTCTCCATCTGATACAGGCGATGCACGCCCGTCGTCGTTTCTTCCGTGACGCCCTTGATGTGCGCGAGACGCGTCGAGTACCACGTCGGGTCGGCGTCGAGATGCTTGCCGATGGCCTTGTACAGCGCGACTTCTTCCTCGTTGGTCGGCGTGGCGATCACCGAGCGGTCCTTCTCGGCCTTCGCGCCGAGAATCAGCAGCAGCGTAGCGTCGCCGCCGTCATCGAGGATCATGTTCGCGAATTCGCCGTTCGGCCATTCGAAGATGCGGTGCGTGAACTCCCAGTATTCGTCGAGCGATTCGCCCTTGAACGCGAACACGGGCGTGCCGCCCTTCGCAATCGCGGCAGCAGCGTGGTCCTGCGTCGAGAAAATGTTGCACGACGCCCAGCGGACGTCGGCGCCGAGCGCCTTCAGCGTTTCGATCAGCACGCCCGTCTGGATGGTCATGTGCAGCGAGCCGGCGACGCGCGCGCCCTTCAACGGCTGCTGCGCCTTGTACTCTTCGCGGATCTGCACGAGGCCGGGCATTTCCGTCTCGGCGATGTCGAGTTCCTTGCGGCCCCAGTCGGCGAGCGACAGGTCGGCAACGACAAAATCCTGGGAATCTTTCGAATCGTAAACAGCGGCGTTCATCACGCCCTCCTTTCTAAAAATAACTAGAAATGTGACGTGAGCGCCGTTCGATGCGGTTGGTTTGTAAGCGCGGCGCGCGTCCAATCCTTCCGATTGAAAGCCTTCGAGCCTGGCGGGCGGAACCCGTCGCAACGCTCCTCGAAGACGAACGGCGATTGTAGCAAAACGAGATGGCTTGCGTGGGGCGTTTCGGCCTATACCGGTTGACTTGCCGGCGCTGCGCCGGCGGGCGGCGTCGTCAGTTGCGGCGCCAGTTCCGCATCGCGCAGTTCCTTTACGGCTGCGTAGGCGCGGTGCACGAAGCGCCACGAAGCGTCGCGGGTGGCGGCGATCAGTTCGTCCGGCGCGGCGAGCATGCCCATCGAAATGCGGAAATAGCGCTCGGCGTGGATGTTCGGGTGATAGTGCATGCGCACGCGCTTGCAGTCGTCGAGGCGCGGATTGCCGAAGATATTCAGCAGCGCCAGCGAAAACGCGCCGTCTTCGCCGCCGTGGCGCCGGAACACGTCATCGAGCGGAAAGCCGCCGAACGCCGCATAGACAGAACCGCGAATCACGAGGCTGCTCGGCACCGTGTTGCTCAATACGGCCGCGTGGCTTTCGAATTGCGGATGCCCGGTGATGTCGGCGGGAAAGCCGCAAAAATCGACGTCGAGCCGGATCGACGGCTGATGCGGATGCTCCGCCATGAAAGCGGCGGCGCTCGCGAGCGCGCCAGGCAGGTACTCGTCGTCGGCGTCGATGAAGCCCAGCAGCGGATGAAGCGCATGCATCGCGCCCCAATTCCGCGCGCGAGCCGCGCCGCCGTTGTACGGCATGCGCAGCAGCTCGACACGCGGATGCTGCCGCGCGTAGAGCGCAACGATTTCGGCGGAGGTGTCCTGCGAGCCGTCGTCGACGACGACGATCTGCGCCGCCTCCGGCTGCGCGACGCAGCTATCGAGCGTGCGGGCGAGCGTCTTGTCGGCGTTGTAGCAGGGGATGATGACGGAGATGGGCAGCATCGCGAGGACCGGGCGGCCGGGAAAAGACAGTGCGTCGATCATAAAGCCGACGCGCCGCCTTTTATCTCGATTTGGTCGCGCGTGCCGTTCGCGTCAGAGCGGCAGCATGCTGAAAAGCGGCGCGAGCAGGACCATCACGACGCCGGCGATCATCATCGTCAGGCTGGCGACGACGCCCTCTTCGCTGCCCAGCTCGCGCGCCTTCGCCGTCCCGACGCCATGCGCCGCCGCGCCGAACAGCGCGCCGCGCGCGAGCCGCGTGCGCAACGGCACCAGCGCGAGCACGATTTCGCCGAACAGCATCCCGCAGACGCCCGTCGCGATCACGAACAGCGCGGTCAGATCCTTCGGCGCGTGGATCTTGTCGGACACGGCGAGCGCGAACGGCGTCGAGACGGAGCGCGTCATCAGGCTGCGCTGCAGTTCCGGCGACAGATGCAGCAGCTTCGACAGCGCGAGCGATCCGCCCACCGCGACCACGATGCCAACCGTCACGCCGACGGTGAGCGAAATCCAGTGACGCCTGAGCAGCTCGCGATACTCGTAGATCGGCACCGCGAACGCGACGGTGGCCGGGCCGAGCAGCCACATCAGCCAGCGCGTGTCCTCGAAGTAGACGGCGTACGGAATGCGCGTGACCATGACGATAGCGGCGAGCACGGCGGGCACCGCGACGAGCGGCGTCAGCCACGGCGACCTGAAGCGCGCGTACAGCGCCTTCGATGCGAAATAGAGCACCACCGTCAGCACGAAGCAGCCCGCGGCGATGAGCCGGGACGCGTCGTCGGCGAAAAGGGATGTGTAGAGGGCGCTCATGATGGCATGACTCGCAGCGATTAGCGGAAGCTTCGACGGTCGAGGCCGCGCTGGACCCGTTGAACCATCACGCGGCGCAGCGCGAGGCGTCGTTCGAGGCGAGCGGCCTGCTCGACGGCGAACGCGACGGCCACCATCACCATCAGCGTGCCCGCGACGACCACGAGCGCGAGGCGCCAGCCGTCTTCGCGGAACAGGCCGCCGTACTGGACGGCCGCGACGGCCGCCGGGATGAAGAACAGCAGCATGTCGGACAGCAGCCAGTCGGCGCCTGCCTTGACCCAGCGAGGCGCGACGCCGCCGCAGAACAGCAGCGCGAGCAACGCGACCAGCCCCACGACGCCGCCAGGCACGGGCAAGCCGAAGCGGCGCACGACGAAATCGGCGGCGAACCAGACGCCCGCGATCGCGGCGCTCTGCACGGCGATCCGGCTGATTCTCGCGAGCGGCGACGTCGCGTCCACGCGAACGGAAGCGGCGATACGAGCGATGAGCGGCGAGATCATGGCAAACCCTAGGTGACTTTTCGATGGAATTCAGTGTAGGTTGCTACGCAACATAAATAAAATGACTTAGAATTATTCGCTCCATTCCAAATTGGAATTTTAAGGCTACGAGGGCTGCGAACATGGAACTGCGCGCTTTGCGTTATTTCGTCGAGGTCGTCCGGCAGCAAAGCTTCACCGTGGCGGCCGAGCAGATGTTCGTCACGCAGCCGACCATCAGCAAGATGGTGAAGTCGCTGGAAGACGAGATCGGCTCGCCGCTGCTGCTGCGCGACGGCCGGCAGATGGTGCTGACGGACGCCGGGCGGATCGTCTATCAGCGCGGCCAGGACGTGCTCGCCGCCTACGCGCAGTTGCAGGCCGAACTGAACGATCTCGGCACGCTCGGGCGCGGCGAGCTGACGATCGGCATTCCGCCGATGGGCGGCTCGCTCTTCACACCCGCCATCGCCACGTTCCGGCAGCGCTATCCGAAAATCGAATTGAAGCTGTTCGAGCAGGGCTCGAAGGCGATCGAGGCCGCGCTGATTTCCGGCGAACTCGAACTGGGCGGCGTCCTGCAGCCGGTCGACCCGGAGACGATCGACGTGCTGCCGATGACACGCCAGGTGCTATGGCTCGTCGCGCGCCGGGGCTCGCGGTGGGACGCGCTGCACGAAGTGCCGCTCGGCGATCTCGCGAACGAGCCGTTCGTGTTCTACGGCGAGAGCCTCGCGCTCAACGACGTCGTGCTGACTGCCTGCCGTACGGCGGGTTTCGCGCCGACGATCGTCGGGCGCAGCGGGCATTGGGATTTCATGGCGGCGCTGGTGCTGGCGGGCGTCGGCATTGCGCTGCTGCCCGCGCCGTACTGCCGTCGACTCGACGCGGCGCAGTTCACCTGCCTGCCCGTCGTCGAGCCTGAGATTCCGTGGGAGATGGCGATCGGCTGGCGGCGCAACGGCTATCTGTCGCACGCGGCGCGCGCGTGGCTCGACGTCGCGCGTGAAACGCTGCCGGGACTGACCACCGACAACTTCACGCACACACCGACGTTCGACGTGCCCGCGCCGTCGCCGGATCGGCCGAAATCGACGTTGAAATGAAAAATGCCGCCCGGTTTGTGTCGGGCGGCATGCTGTTCCGCTTGCGGGCGCGTAGCGCTTATTGCGCGTGGGCTTGAGCTTTCGTCGCTTGTCTCTGCGCGCGTTGCGTTTGCGCGACTTGTGCTTGCGCTTCGTGCGTAGCGCGCGCGGCACCGAACGCACTCACCTGGTACGACGCGCCGAACAGCGCCTTCAGGCGGTCTGTCCAGCCTGCCTTCGCATCGGCGGCGGCGCCGCTCAGCTCGACGCGCGTGCCGCCGATCTTCATCTCGGCGCCCGGCGTCTGCATCAACGGCAACAGCGCGTCGACGTGCGCGAGCCAGTCGGCGGCCTTCGTGTTGTTGTTGTCGTCGACGGTGATATCGGCGTTGAAATTGCCCGCGCCGAATCTCGCCGTCAGCGCGTTCAACAGAACGGATTTCTCCGCGACGTTCTGCACGGTTGCGGTAATCGTCGGCTTGCCGTGCTTGTCGACGGCGACGATCAGTCGCGAATCCTTCACCGCCGCGGATGCCTGTGGCTCGATCCTGCCCGTCGTGCTCGCCGCGTCATCCGGCCGCGCTTCCGATGCGGACTGTGCTGCCACATCCGGCGTGTCGGCGGAAGGGCCTGCCGTGATCGTTGGAGCCGTTGCTGCGACGGCATTGCGGCCGAGGAAATTCACCGCCGACGGGCAGTAAGCCAGCGCGACCCACGTCAGCATCGCGGCCACCGCGCCGAGCAACGCCGACAAGGCTACTACGCCGAACCAGTGCTTCGCCTTCGGGCCGCCATAGCGCACTTCGCGCACCGTCTGCGCCGCCGGCGCGGCAGCCGCCGCAGACGCGGACGGCGCCGGTTCGGCAGCATCGCGAGCTGGCGCAGGTGCCGCAGCCGGACGCTCGAAATGCGCCGACACCGCGCGCACGTGCAAGCCGACGGCGTTCACGAACGCGGACGCGCTACCCAGCCCGAGCACGGTCGTCAGACCGTCGTTCAGATGAGGCGCGATGGCCGGCAACTGCTGGCCGAGCAGCGTCGGCAGCTGACCGATATTGCCCTGCTGAGCCAGAAGATGACGCTTCAGCACGCCCATCAGGATGCTGCCCGCAATGCCCGTCACCGCGTGCGTCGCGTGCGCGGGCACGCCCGTTTGCATCGACACGGCATCGCTCAGACCGTCGATGCGGCGCTCGAACGTATGTTCGAGCAACTGCCGTCCCGTCGACGACAGCTGCGTGACGCCCGTCGTGCTCGCGAAGATGCGCGGCAACTGCTCGCCGATGTCCGCATTGACTTCCTGGCCGAGAATCGTCGCGAACAGCGCGCGTGCGCCGTCGAGCGTCGCGCACCTGTTCAGGAGACCTGCAACGAGCGCCGGCGAGGCCGCATTCACGACTTTCGCCGTCGCCTCCGGCGGCAACCCGAGGCAGTTCGACAGTTGCCGAACCACCGCTTCCGGCAACGCCGACCGGATCAGTTCAATCACATTGACACTCATCGATTCGTTTCCCTGAATTTCGAGCGCGCGGCCACATGCGCTTCATTGGGGCGCGATTATAGGAGCGGGAAAATCTCAGAAATGAAGCGACGACTGAATTTTGAGCTTTATCGGACTAATCCTATTTAGCTGCTGCGCCAGCGGGTTCATCCGCGATAACGGACGACGCGCTCTCGCCGCGCGTGGCCGCGATGAAATCGGCGGCGCGCTCTCCGATCATCACCGTCAGCGCGTTCGTGTTGCCGCCGATCAGCGTCGGCATCACCGATGCGTCGACCACGCGCAGGCCCGTCACGGCACGCACGCGCAATTGCGCATCGACGACGGCGCGTTCGTGATAGATCGTGTCGGCATGCTCGGCGATCGTCGCACGCAGTTCGGCATCCGTCTGACCGGGACGCGTGTAGAGCTCGCGGCCGCCGCACAGCGCCAACGACGGCGCGTCGAGAATGCGCCGCGACAGATGCACGCCTTCGACGAGCAGATCGAGATCGCGCGGATCGCTGAGAAACGCCGGATCGATGACGGGCGTGACACGCGCATCGCTCGCGAGTGTGATCGAGCCACGGCTATGCGGACGCAGTACGCAGACATGCAGCGAATAGCCGTGTCCCCAGTGCATGTGGCGGTTGTGATCGTCGACGAGCGTGGTGCAGAAGTGCAGTTGCAGATCGGGCCGGTCGAGCGTCGGCCGGCTCTTCAGAAGGCCGCCCGCTTCCGCGACGTTGCTCGTCAGCATGCCGCGCCCGCTTCACAGACACGAGACGAAGCCCGGCACCATCTTCGCGAAGCCACGCAACGAGTAGCCCGGTGTGCGGGCCGGCCTCGATGAGCGCCATCGTCGCATCGGGACAGCGCTCCGCAAGACGGCCCGCGAGCGAACAGCCGCCCGAGCCTGCGCCGACGATCACGTAGTCGTATTGCATCCGCTCCTCCTCTGCTCACGCCGCGCGGCGTTGCCGGTGGCATCTGTCTCGTGCACACTTGTCTACGTGTGTTGACTGCGCATTGTAGGGAGCGAGGGCCGTTCGCGGCGCATCGATGACAGAGCGATCCCTCTAAACGGAACGCGCATCGGCCCCCTATGATGAAAGCTTCCGTCCGCGCAAAGCCGCGCGCCCGGACATCGTTCTAACACGGTCTTTCGCGCGCCGCTGTCCGTACACATGGCTTGCGCGCTCCAATCAAACAGCGCCTCGAAAAATGAACGGCGCGCGTCCGTCAAACGGAGACATGCGATGGAACGGTTCGGCCCCGGCAAGACGCACGACGTGACCAATCAGGTCCCGCCGCTCGCGAACTACAACCTGTTTTCGAGCGATGCCGCACTCGCCGCCGCCGTCGATCGCGAAGGCGCGGCGTGGCATCGCGATGCGCTCGCGCGCGACGGCGCCGCGCTGACGACACCCGATGTGCTCGCGCTCGCCGATCTCGCGAACCGTCATACGCCCGAGCTTGCGACCTTCAACCCGCGCGGCGAACGGATCGACGCGCTCGAGTTTCATCCCGCGTGGCACACGCTGCTCAGTCTGCTGCGTCGCGAGGGCCTGCAAGCGTTGCCGTTTTCCGATCCGCAGCGAGGCGCAATGGTTGCGCGCTGCGCGGGCTATTTCCTGCATGCGCAACTGGAATCCGGCTCACTCTGTCCGCTGACGATGACGTTCGCGAGCATCCCCGTATTGCAACGCGAGCCCGCACTGTTCGACACGCTGCGCGACAAGCTCTATTCCCGCGAACACGATGCGCGCGACGCGCCGCTCGATCAGAAGACTTCGATGATGGTCGGCATGGGCATGACCGAAAAGCAAGGCGGATCGGATGTGCGCAGCAACCAGACACAAGCGTTCGCGGCGAACGGCGGCGGACGCGGCGCGGCGTATCGGCTCGTCGGCCACAAATGGTTTTTCTCCGCGCCGCAGTGCGATGCGCATCTCGTGCTCGCGCGCACCGGCGATCAAGCAGGCCTTTCGTGCTTCTTCGTGCCGCGCTTCGCACCCGACGGCAGCAAGAACGCGGTGCACATCCAGCGTCTGAAGGACAAGCTCGGCAACCGCTCGAACGCAAGCAGCGAAGTCGAGTTCTTCGACGCCTACGGCCTCATGATCGGCGACGAAGGACGCGGCGTGCCGACCATCATCGAAATGGCGAACTACACGCGGCTCGACTGCGTGATCGGCAGCGCGGCATTGATGCGCGCCGCGCTCGTGCAGGCGGTCCATCACACGCGCCATCGCAGCGCGTTCGGCAAGCATCTCGTCGATCAACCTCTGATGCGCAACGTGCTCGCCGATCTCGCGCTCGAATCGGAGGCGGCGACGGTGCTGTTCATGCGCCTCGCGCGCGCATTCGAAGACACTGCGAACGCGCCCGAAGAACGCGCGTGGCGGCGGCTCGTGACGCCCGCCGCGAAGTACTGGGTCTGCAAGCGCACGCTCGAATTCACGGGCGAAGCGATGGAGGTGTGGGGCGGCAACGGCTACGTCGAAGAAGGACCGATGGCGCGCTTCTATCGCGAGGCGCCTGTGAATTCGATCTGGGAAGGCTCAGGCAACGTGATGTGCCTCGATGTGCTGCGCGCGATGGAGCGCGAACCCGACGCGGCGCAAGCCTTGCTGGCCGCGTGGCGCAAAGAGGCGCATGCGCATCCGGCGCTGAACGCGGCGATCGAACGGCTGATGAGCGCGCTGACGTCGGCGCCCGAAGCGCGCGAGGCGTCCGCGCGCCGCATCGCGCAGCAGATCGTGCTGATCGCGCAGGCTGTGTTGCTCGCGCAACATGCGCCGTCGTTCGTCGCCGATGCCTTCATCGCGACGCGGCTCGGTGAGGGCTGCGGAGAGAGCGGCCGCGTATATGGCACGCTGCCGTCCGCGTTCGATCATGCGGCGATCGTCGATCGCGGTTTCGCGGGCTGACTGCGCGGCACGACGCGCGAGACGAAGAACAACACAGAGAGGAACGATGAAAAACGACCTGCCGGAAATCGCAGCACTCGAAGGTCTGTTGCGCGAACAACGGGCCGCGTATCTGCGCGCACCGTATCCGTCGTGGGATCAGCGTGCCGCGCATCTGAAGGCGTTGCGCGATGTGCTGCTCGACAATCGCGATGCACTCGCGGACGCAATGAATGCCGACTTCGGCAATCGCGCGAAAGAAGAAATCCTGCTGGCCGAGTTTCTGCTCGTGAAAGAGGAGATCGACGGCGCGCTGCGTAACGGCAAACGCTGGATGACAGCGCAGCGGCGGGCGACGAACAAATGGCTGTTGCCCGCGCGCGCGAAGATCGTGCCGCAGCCGCTCGGCGTGGTGGGGATCATCGTGCCCTGGAACTATCCGGTGCTGCTTGCAGCCGGTCCGCTGATCAGCGCGCTCACGGCGGGCAATCGCGCGATCGTCAAGATGTCGGAGCTGACGCCGCGCACGTCGATGCTCTTCGAACAGCTGATCGCGCAGACCTTCGCGCGCGATCACATCGCCGTGGTCAATGGCGATGCAAAGCTTGCCGCCGCGTTCAGCGCGCAGCCGTTCGATCATCTGCTGTTCACCGGCTCGACGAAGGTCGGTCATGATGTGATGCGCGCCGCCGCCGGGCATCTGACGCCCGTGACGCTGGAACTCGGCGGCAAGTCGCCTGCGATCGTCGGGCCGAACGCGCGCTTCGCCTATGCCGTCGACAGCATCGTTGCGGGCAAGACGCTCAACGCCGGGCAGACCTGCATCGCGCCGGACTACGTGCTCGTGCCGCGCGGCAAGGAACAGGCGTTCATCGAACGGGCGCGCGTGCGCATGGCGCGCCTGTATCCGGACTTCGCGCGCAACTGCGATTACACGTCGATCATTTCGCCGCGCCATTTCGCGCGGCTGCAACGTCTCGCCGACGAAGCGCGCGAACAGGGCGCGCAACTGCACGCGCTCACCGATTCGACGCCCGATGCCAACGCGCGCCGCTTTCCGCTCGTCGTCGTGACTCAGGCACCCGATGCGTCCACGCTGATGAAGGAAGAGATTTTCGGGCCGCTGCTGCCCGTCGTTCCGTACGATTCGATCGACGATGCGATTCGCTATGTCAACGCGCGGCCGCGTCCGCTGTCGCTGTACCTGTACGAAGAGGACAAGGCCACGATTACGCGCGTCACGCACGAGACGATCGCGGGCGGCATGTCCGTCAACGAGACGCTGATGCACCTCGCTTGCGAGAGCCTGCCGTTCGGCGGCGTCGGCGCGAGCGGCATGGGCGCGTATCACGGATATGAGGGCTTCGTCACGTTCTCGAAGATGAAGCCGGTTTTCACGCAGGCACGCTTCAATGGGCGCGGATTGATCGCGCCGCCATACGGCAAGCGCGTGCGGGCGCTGCTTGCGTTGATGATGCGGCACTGAGGCCCGGTCGTGCCGCTGTGTTCTTTGGCGGCTACCGCGCCGCTTCCGATGGCGGCGTCGTGGAAACGACAAGTTCGGTGGACGGCGCGTCGTCGGCCGCGCCGCTTTCGAGCCGATGCAGCCACGCCAGCAGCTCCGCAACGGCCTGATACAACGGCGGCGGAATGCGCGAGTTGAGATCGACCTGCATCAGCAGCGACACCATCTCCGGTGCTTCGTGCACGTACAGGCCCGCTTCCTTCGCGCGCTGCACGATCATGTCGGCGACGAGCCCGTAGCCCTTCGCGACGACGCGCGGCGCCTCGTCATGACCGTGCGAATCGTAGACCAGCGCCGCCGCGCTCCTGCGATGGGTGCGGCTCATTGCAGGTCCCAGTCGAAGTTGTCGGCGGCGGCGTCGTGCGAATGCGGCTTGCCCGCCGGCGCATCCGCCGACCTCGCATACGCCGACGCCGCAGCGGCCGCCGCAGCCGCACCGCCCGCAAGCGCATTCCCGCCGATCTCACGGATCGACAGCCCGCTCAGCTCGATGCCCGCCTGCGCGAGCCGCTGCCGGAACGCGTCGCCCTGCGCCGACAGACGCGCCGCGCCGCCCGGGCTCGCGAGCACGCGCGCGACGAGCCGCGTGCCCGTGAGCGTGAGTTCGGCGTCGACAGTGCCGAGCGTCGGCAGCGACAGCGTGAGGCGCGTACGCCACGGATACTCGTCGTCGGCGGAAGAAGCGCCGCTGCCGCCGCGCCGCCATTCGTCACCTTCCTGCTCGATCGTCCAGTCGAGCCGCGCGCCGGGCCATGCCTCGCCCGTCCAGCGGAACTGTCCCGTCGCGAGCAGATCGAGCTGCTGGCGCACGAGCGGAATCGTCGCGGGATGCAGCGCCGCGGCCATCGACTGCGGCTGACGCCCGTTGCTGTCGTCGATGCCCGCCGCGTTGGCCGAAGCCGCATGCGGCGCCGCGTGCTCGTCCGTCATGTCGATGATGTCGTGCGTCGCCATGTCGAACGTCGTGAAGCGCGCCGACTGCGCATGCGGACCGTCGGGCGCGCCGCGCGCAGCGAAATTCGCCGAAGCCGCTGCGCCCGAACCCGCGCCGCTCGCCAGATGGCCTTGCGTCCACGACAACGGATCGTCGGCGTCGTGGCTCCAGTCGAGCGGCAACTGCGACGCCATGTCGGCGAGATGATTCTGCGGCTCGGCGGCGAGCGATTCGACGGGCCTCTGCCCCGAAAGCCACTGTGCGAGATGCGATTCGTAGAAGAGCCCGCTTTCGTCGACGGTGCGCCTGAGCGCCGCCGCGAGTTCGGCGACGGGCACAGGCGCCGCGACGACATTCGATGCCGCGTTCGATCCCTGCGCCGCGTTCGCGCCGTTCGCGCCCTGCGATGCCGCCGGATTCCCCGCCGCGTTCGCCGCAGCGGAAGCGCCCGATGTCCCCGTCACCGCATCGAACAACGGCAATGGCGCGACATCGATAGCGGGCGCGGCGGGCCACACGGGCACCTGCCCGACGAGCGCGGGCGTCGCCTCGCCGCCCGAGCGCGTGATGGAGTCGAGCGTCAGCGCGACGGCGGACAATGCCGTCTGCGCGGAAGCGGGCAAAGGCGCGGGCGTGGCCGCAACGGACGTAGGAGGTGTTCTGACGTTGAGCGACGCGTCCGCCTGCGAGGCCGTCGCACCGGCACGCGCGCCGACGGAAAGGAGGCTGTCGATGCGGCTAGCCAGCAGCGTTGCCACCGTCGAGTCGATTCCGTTCATGCCCGCTTCCTTTCGCGTCTTGACGATGCGCGGCCGCTAGCGGCGCGTGCGCCCATGCGGCTCATGTTGGACCGTGTTACTGGACCGGAAAAAAGCGCTCAGCGCGCCTGGTAGAGTTCCTTCAATACGATCGCGGGACGGCCCGGCGCAAAGAGCGCCTGCAGCTTCGCCATGCGCGGGTTCGCCAGATCGCGGACCGTTGCGTCGTTCGCGAGGATCTGGCGGATCAGATCGAACTTGCGCGCGCGGTCGTCCTCGGACAGCCGCACGGACGTCTCCGCGTTCTTCAGCGCGTCGACGAGATGACGGTAGTCGTCCTGCAACAGGACGAGATCGTTCCACGCCGCGTTTCGCGCTGCCATCACCATCTGCACCGAAATCACTGCAATTGCCTCGTAGCGGGCAAGATATTCTTCGTTCGAATTCATCTCATGCTTTCCGCGGACGACTGCGTCGCCATCCGCGCGATCTCCGGCGCGATTCCGAGCCAGGCTTCCTCGAGTGTCGCCAGCAAGCCGTCGACCTCGACGAGCATTGCTTCGCTTTGCTTGATGTTCGCCTCGAGCAGTCGCCGCGTCATGTACGAATAGAGCGCATCCAGACGACTCGCGATTTCTCCGCCGGCTTCCAGGTTGAGCGCCTGCTGCAATCCCTCGCTGATGATCCTGATCGCCTTGGTGATCGCCTGCCCACGCCCCGGAATGTCGCCCTGCTGCAGATGCATGCGGGCCTGCGCGATTGCCTGACGCGCGCCCTGGTACAGCATCACGATCAGACGGTGCGGGCTCGCGCCCATCGCTCCTGTCTCCAGGCCGACGCGAGCGTAGGCGTTGGCTCCAGAGTGTCCCGGGGAAAACATCGGCGCTCCTCCTGTATTGCAGATGACGATCGATACGACAGCGGCAGGCTTGCCGGGAAACGCGCTGCATCGGCGTGCAACCCGGCAACCGGTCAGCCCTTGTACCAAGGTTATCGGATCGTACGAATAAAGCTTTAGGCCGCCGAAAGGAAGTGTCAGAAACGGGAGGCAGCCCGGCGGGGCGCCTGCGTGCCGTCGCGCGGCAGCACGGTGGCTGCCGGCCGCGAGCGCCGCTTCAGACGGTCATCTGCATGATCTCGTTGTAGGCCGACACGAGCTTGTTGCGCACCTGCAGGCCGAACTGGAAGCCGACGTTGGCCTTCTGCATGTCCACCATCACGTCGTTCAGCGACACGTTCGGCGCGCCGATCTCAAATGCATGAGCCTCGCCGACTGCGTTCTGCTGGTCGTTGCTGATCTTGTCGATCGAGGCCTTCAGGGCCGACGCGAAGCCGCCCGCCGTGGCCGCGCCGGAACCGTTCGCGGCGGGCGCGCTGCCGCCCGCGGCCTGGGCGGCCATCGACTGCATCTGCTGCAACGCCGACGTGAGCGGATTGATAGGCACCGTCATGTTCTCTCCAGAAGTGGGATGCGGCGAGCATTCGCGCCGTGCACCGATTGGACAGGAAGCATAGCAGCGGGCCCCTTCCGAAAGCCGCGAAAGTAAGGGGGAAACCCCCCGCTATTCGAAGCATCGGGTTGCCAGCCCATGCGGATAATCCCTAGCGTGAAAGTCTCTGCCGGTGCGCGCCGCAAGCCCGGGCGCCGCCGGCAGAACTCGAAAGCATTCCGGAGAAACCCGACGCATGGATTCGTCAGCCAACTCTTTGATCAACCCCGACGCCCGCATGGGCCTCGCCGGCGCGCAGCCGGGCACGGCAGGCGCGGCCACGGCCGGTGCAGCGGGCATCGACCTCGGCGGCACGGGCGGCGGTGGCTTCCCCACGCGCTTTCCTGGCCTGCCCGCGTCGCTGTCGCAGATGCGCGGCAACCCGCGCGCGCCGCTGATCTTCGCGGTGGCGGTGCTGGTCGCCGTCATTGCGGGGCTGATCCTCTGGTCGCGCGCGCCGGATTACAAGGTGCTCTACAGCAACGTCTCCGATCAGGACGGCGGCGCAATCGTTGCCGCGCTCCAGCAGGCGAACGTGCCGTACAAGTTTTCCGATGCGGGCGGCGCGATCCTCGTGCCCGCCGATCAGGTGCATGAAATGCGTCTGCGGCTCGCGTCGCAGGGCCTCCCCAAGAGCGGCTCGGTCGGCTTCGAGCTGATGGACAACCAGAAGTTCGGCATCAGCCAGTTTGCCGAGCAGGTGAACTATCAACGCGCGCTGGAAGGCGAACTGCAGCGCACGATCGAGTCGATCTCGACGGTGAAGACGGCGCGCGTCCATCTGGCGATTCCCAAGCCGACCGTGTTCGTGCGCGACCGCGAAGCGCCGTCGGCGTCGGTGCTCGTCAATCTGTATCCGGGCCGCATGCTCGACGAAGGCCAGGTCGTGGCGATCACGCATATGGTGGCGTCGGCCGTGCCCGATCTGCCCGTGCGCAACGTGACGATCATCGACCAGGACGGCAGCCTGCTCACGCAGGCGGCCGCCAACGGCAGCGGCCTCGACGCGACGCAGCTGAAGTACGTGCAGCAGATCGAGCACAACACGCAGCAGCGCATCGACGCGATCCTGGCCCCGCTGTTCGGCTCGGGCAACGCGCATTCGCAGGTGAGCGCCGACATCGACTTCACGAAGGGCGAGCAGACGTCCGAAAACTACGGCCCGAACGCGAATTCGCAGCAGGCCGCGATCCGCAGCCAGCAGACCAGCACCGCCACGGAAATGACACAAAGCGGCGCGCAGGGCGTGCCGGGCGCGCTGTCGAACCAGCCGCCGCAGCCGGCCTCGGCGCCCATCGTCGCGAGCGCGAACGGCGCAAGCGGCGTGACGACGACGCCCGTCAGCGACCGCAAGGATTCGACGACCAACTACGAGCTCGACAAGACCGTCAGCCACACGGAAAAGGCGACGGGCGGCATCAAGCGCTTGTCCGTGGCCGTGGTGGTGAACTACATGCGCGTCGTCGACGCGAAGGGTCACGCGACGATGCAGCCGGTTCCCGCCGACAAGCTCGCGCAGGTCACGCAGCTGGTGAAGGACGCGATGGGCTTCGACCAGGCGCGCGGCGACTCGGTCAACGTGGTGAACAGCGCGTTCACGACGATCCCCGATCCGGACGCCGACCTGCCGTGGTGGCGCACGAAGGACATGATCGCGCTGTACAAGCAGATCGCGGCGTATGCGGGCATCGGCGTCGTCGCGCTGTTCCTCTACTTCGTGATGGTCAAGCCGGCGCTGCGCCGCGCGTTCCCGCCGCCCGAGCCGCCCGCCGCGCTGCCGTCGCCGGACGAGCCCGTGCTCGACGGCCTGCCGGGCGCGGTCGCGATCGACGCCGAAGAGGAAGAAGGCACGCTGGTCGCGCTGGAAAGCGACAAGGTCAGATATGAGCGGAACCTCGAATACGCGCGTCAGATCGCGCGCCAGGATCCGAAGATCGTTGCAACCGTCGTGAAGAGCTGGGTGTCCGATGAGCACTGAAGGCGTATTGAAGAGCGCGCTCCTGCTGATGTCGATCGGCGAGGAAGAGGCAGCTCAGGTATTCAAGTTTCTCGGGCCGCGCGAGGTCCAGAAGATCGGCGTCGCGATGGCGTCGCTGAAGAACATCACGCGCGAGCAGATCGACGAGGTGCTGCACGAATTCGTCGCGGAAGCCGACAAGCACACCGCCCTGTCGCTGGATTCGAGCGAGTACATCCGCTCCGTGCTGACGAAGGCGCTCGGCGACGACAAGGCAGGCGCGATCATCGACCGCATCCTGCAGGGCAGCGACACGAGCGGCATCGAAGGGCTCAAGTGGATGGACTCGGGCGCCGTCGCCGAGCTGATCAAGAACGAGCACCCGCAGATCATCGCGACGATTCTCGTGCATCTGGACCGCGATCAGGCGTCGGAGATCGTCTCCTGCTTCACCGAGCGCCTGCGCAACGACGTGCTGCTGCGCATCGCGACGCTCGACGGCATCCAGCCCGCCGCGCTGCGCGAACTCGATGACGTGCTGACGGGCCTGCTCTCGGGCAGCGACAACCTGAAGCGCAGCCCGATGGGCGGCATCAGGACGGCGGCGGAAATTCTCAACTTCCTGCCGAGCAACCACGAAGAGTCTGTCATCGACAACGTCCGCCAGTACGACGCCGAACTTGCGCAGAAGATCATCGACCAGATGTTCGTGTTCGACAACCTGCTCGACCTGGAAGACCGCGCGATCCAGCTGCTGCTGAAGGAAGTCGAGTCGGAAACGCTGATCATCTCGCTGAAGGGCGCGCAGCCCGCGCTGCGCCAGAAGTTCCTGTCGAACATGTCGCAGCGCGCAGCCGAACTGCTCGCGGAAGACCTCGACGCGCGCGGCCCGGTCCGCGTGTCGGAAGTGGAAACGCAACAGCGCAAGATCCTGCAGGTCGTGCGCAATCTCGCCGAATCGGGAGCGATCGTGATCGGCGGCAAGGCGGAAGATGCGTATGTCTGACCACGATCCCGTGCGCGAGGAAAGCCGCCCGGCCTACCAGCGCTGGGAGATGGCCTCGTTCGACCCGGTGCCCGAGCCGGAACCCGTCGACGACGGCGCGTTCGAAGCCGAGCTGGAACGCCTGCGCGACGCCGCGCACGCGCAAGGCGTGGCGTCCGGCCATGTCGCCGGCCAGGCACTCGGCTATCAGGCCGGCTACGAGCAGGGCCGCGCGCAGGGCTTCGAGCAGGGTCAGGCGGAAGCGCGCACGGAAGCCGCGCAGCTCGCCGCGCTCGCGGAGACGTTCAAGGCGGCGCTCGACAACGCGCAGCACGAACTGTCCGAAACGATCGTCGCGCTCGCGCTCGACATCGCGCAACAAGTGGTGCGCCAGCACGTGCAGCACGATCCGACGGCGCTCATCGCCGCCGCGCGTGAAGTGATGGCGACGGAACCGGCGCTGATCGGCGCGCCCGCTCTGATCGTGAGCCCGGCCGACCTGCCCGTCGTCGAAGCGTATCTGCTCGAAGAATTGCAGACGCGCGGCTGGAGCGTGCGCACCGATCCCGCGATCGAACGCGGCGGCTGCCGCGCGATTTCGACCACGGGCGAAGTGGACGCCGGCATCGGCACGCGCTGGGAGCGCGTCGCCGCCGCGCTCGGCAAGGCAAGCACATGGTAAAGCCGACCATCGAAGACATTCAGCAGAGCGACCTCACGCCGCTCGAGCGCGAATTGGCGCTCGCGTCGTTCGGCGCCGAGGCGCTCACCGTCGCGCAAATGGAAGCGTCGCTCGCGGCACTGGAATCGGCGATTTCGTCGGCCCATGCGGGCGCCGACGCCATCACGTCCGATGCAGCCGACGCCGGCGCCAGCACACCGCATCCCGCCACGCATCCCATCGCCGCGCCCGCGAGCCGAGAGTCGGCGCCGCCGCCAAAGCGCACGCCCGATCCCGCGCTCGCCGGCAATCCGCATCTGCAAGCCTGGCGCGCACGCCTGAACGGCTTGCGCGAACGCAACCAGATCGCGCGGCCGCTGCGCGCATGCGGACGTCTCACGCGCGCGGCCGGTCTCGTGCTCGAAGCCGTCGGGCTGCGGCTCGCCGTCGGTTCGGAGGTGATGATCGAACTGCCGCCCGGCAGCACGCGCACGATGGCGGAAGCCGAAGTGGTCGGCTTCTCCGGTGACAAGCTCTTTCTGATGCCGACGACGGAGGTCGCTGGCCTCCTCCCCGGCGCGCGCGTCTATCCGCTCGAAACCGCGCCCATCGCCGATCCGATGGCGGGCGCGAAGCGTCTGCCCGTCGGCTGGGAGCTGCTCGGCCGGGTGGTCGATGCGTCGGGCAAGCCGCTCGACGGCTTCGGCCCGCTCAACGCGCGCAACGACGCGCCGCTCACCGCGCCGACCATCAATCCGCTGCACCGCGAGCCGATCCATAAGGTGCTCGACGTCGGCGTACGCGCGATCAATGCGCTACTCACCGTCGGACGCGGGCAGCGCATGGGCCTCTTCGCCGGCTCGGGCGTCGGCAAGTCGGTGCTGCTCGGCACGATGGCGCGCTACACGAGCGCGGAAGTGATCGTGATCGGCCTGATCGGCGAACGCGGCCGCGAAGTGAAGGAGTTCATCGAGCAGATTCTCGGCGAGGACGGTCTCGCGCGCTCGGTCGTCGTGGCCGCGCCCGCCGATGTGTCGCCGCTCTTGCGCATGCAGGGCGCCGCGTACGCGACGTCGCTCGCCGAATATTTCCGCGATCAGGGCAAGCACGTGCTCTTGCTGATGGATTCGCTGACGCGCTACGCGATGGCGCAGCGTGAAATCGCGCTCGCGATCGGCGAGCCGCCCGCGACCAAGGGCTATCCGCCGTCGGTGTTCGCGAAGCTGCCCGCGCTCGTCGAGCGCACGGGCAACGGCCCCGAAGGCGGCGGCTCCATTACCGCGTTCTATACGGTGCTGACGGAAGGCGACGACCAGCAGGACCCCATCGCCGATTCGGCGCGCGCGATTCTCGACGGCCATATCGTGCTGTCGCGCGTGCTCGCCGAAGCGGGCCACTATCCCGCGATCGACATCGAAGCGTCGATCAGCCGCGCGATGACGTCGCTCATCAGCGACGCGCATCTCGACCGCACGCGCCAGTTCAAGCAGATGCTGTCGCGCTATCAGCGCAACCGCGATCTGATCAACGTCGGCGCGTATTCGGCGGGACGCGACGGCGTGCTCGACCGCGCGATCGCGCTCTATCCGCGCATGGAAGCGTTCCTGCAACAAGGTTTTCGCGAAAGCGCCGGGTTCGAAGCCAGCGTCGCGCACCTCGATTCGCTGTTCGGTTAAGGGGACTGAATGAGCAAGCACTTTCCGATCAAGACGCTAATCGGTCTCGCGCAAGACGACGTCGATGCCGCCGCGCGCAAGCTCGGCCGTGTGCAGCGCGAGCGCAACGAGATCGAAGCGCAGCTGAATTCGCTGATCGAATACCGCGACGAATATCACCGCCGCTTTACGGAAACGGCGAAGGCGGGCATGCCCGCCGGCAACATGCGCAATTTCCAGGCATTCATCGATACGCTCGATGCGGCAATCGAACAGCAGCGCCAGTTGCTGGCCGCCGCGACGGCGCGTGTCGAAGCGGCGAAGCCCGAGTGGCAGCGCAGCAAGCAGAAGCTCGGCTCTTACGAAGTGCTCGAGGCGCGCGGCATCGCTGCGGAAGCGAAGGTCGCGGCACGCCGCGAGCAACGGGACGCCGACGAGCACGGCGCACGAATTCTCCGGATGCGGGCGGAAGGCGCATGAAGAGCGCTTCCGCGCATCGCGCGCCGTATCGCGCGCAACCGGACTGACACGACCAAACGAGATTTAGCATGTCGCCTCTTTCACTGATCAACTCGCTGCTCGGCGCAACGAGCGGCACATCGGGCAGCAGCGCATCGAATGGCGCAAGCGCGGGCAGCGCACAGCCCTTCTCGACAACGCTGCAACAAAGCATCGACGCGCAGAATCAGGCGCCTACCGCGCCGGCGCCGTCCCCGTCTGCTTCGCCTGCTCCCAGCGCAGCGTCATCGTCATCGTCATCGTCATCGTCATCGTCATCGTCATCGTCATCGGACGGTGCGACGGGTGCGGACAATTCCAGCGTGCACGACGCGCCGCCGCCCGCTGACGCATCGAAGAACACCAGCGCCGCCGACAGCGCGAACAGCACCGACAGCACGAAGTCCGCGAGCCAGACCGACGGCTCGCAGCAGACGTCATCGATGGGCGGCGCGAACGGCAAGGACAAGACCGACCCCGCGTCGAAGCAGAACGGCGACGCGCCGACCACGAGCGCGGCCACGGCTGAAACAGCGGCTGCGGCAGCAGCGGCCGCAGCAGCGGTTCAGGCACAGGCCCAGGCGAGCAGCGCGGCAAACGCAGCGAACGCGGCGGCCACGGCCGGCAGCGACACACGGCCGACGACGCCCGCCGCCACGCCTGTCGCGGGCAACACGACGACGCCCGTTATCCAGACGCCTTCGAAAAAGATCGCATCGCTCGATCCGAAAACGACACAAGACGCGCTGCAGGCGGCGTTTGCTGCGATGGCCAACGGCCAGGGCGCGGCACCCGCGATGAACACCGCGTCCGCGAAGGCGGGCACGCCTGCTACGGGCGACGCAACGCTCGGCGGCCACGGCGCGAACGCTGGAAAGGGCCTGACGATCGGCGATTTCCACAGCGCGAAGGGCGACGCGGCATCGTCGAACGCAGCCGCCACGGCCGCCGCATCCACAGGAACCGCTACGCCGCAAAGTCCCGCCGAAGCGCTTGCGGCGGCGACCGCGAGCGCGCCGCAGAACGCTTCCGCTGCGCCCGCGGCCGGCACGAACGACGCGCTCGCCGCGACCCAGGCAGCAGCGGCGGCAGCGGCGGCAGCGGCGACGGCAACGACAGTTGCGAGCCAGGCCTCCAATCCCGCGACGGCCGCGATGGCGAACGCCGTCGCGCCGCATGTCGGCACAGCCGACTGGGAAGACGCCTTCAGCCAGAAAGTCGTGTTCCTCACCAGTGCGCATCAGCAGTCGGCGGAACTCACGCTGAACCCGCGCGACCTCGGGCCGCTACAGGTCGTCCTCCAGGTTGCCGATAACCATGCACATGCCCTCTTCGTTTCGCAGCATCAGCAGGTGCGCGACGCGGTCGAAGCCGCGCTGCCGAAACTGCGCGAAGCGATGGAACAAGGCGGCATCGGATTGGGAAGCGCAAGCGTCAGCGACGGCTTTGCCCGGCAGACCGGCCAGCAGGGCGACGAGCGCAGCGGCAGCGCGCGCGGCGGGCGGGGCGGCAGCCGTGGCAACGCGGGCATCGGCGTCGCGGACAACGCGACGGCTGTGAACGTGCCCGTGCGCCGCACCGTCGGACTCGTCGACACGTTCGCCTGATTCCGCGCGCACAGCGCAAGCGGCTCGCCGTGAGGGCGGCGGCCGCGCCGTGCTTCCCTGATAACGATTGAAGGCATGCGTTGCGCGCGCAAAGGCCGCGTGCGCATGCCGATGATGAAAGCGACAGGAGCTTTCAGCGCACGGCCAGTCGATGCACGGGTGAGGCAACGATACGCATCGCGCTTGCACCCGCATCACAGCCGTCTCTGAACTCACGGCAGCAGCCACGGCAGTCGTCGGCTGGGACATCACGCGCGGCATGCGGCGCACCGCGCCGCGCGTCGATGAAGGATCGGCAAAAGTGGCCGGAACGAAGCAAACAAACGAGCTAAACGTGAATATCCCTTCTTTTCGACCCATCGCGGCACTGTCAGACACCTGAAAATTCACCTACAGCATTGAGGCAATCAATTCCATGGCATCCACGACCGCAAACCAGCCAGCCAACGCGAAGCCCTCGTCCCCGGGCCTCGTCAACCGCATTGTGGTGATCCTGCTGATCGCGCTGGTCGCTGCAGGCGCAGCCGGCGCAGCCACCTGGTTCTTCATGTCGAAGCGTGCGCCCTCCGCCGCGATGGCGGCAGGACCCGTGATAGCAGCCGCTCCCATCTTCTTCCCGCTCGAATCGATGACGGTGAACCTGCAATCCGACGACGGCCAGCTGCACTACCTGCGCATCGGCCTGACGCTGAAGCTCGCCGACCAGCGGGTTCAGGAGCATCTGACCGAACACATGCCCGAGATCCGCAGCCGCGTGCTGCTCGCGCTGTCGGCCAGGCGTCCCGATGAACTCGCGACGCTCGACGGCAAGAAAGCGCTCGCGAAGGAACTCGAAACGCTGGTCGAACAGCCGACCGAGCCGAATGGCCTGCAGGTGCGCGTCGAAGACGTGCTGTTCACCGAATTCGTCGTCCAGTAACGGCGCGTCGCGCTAACTGACTTGATCTTGAACCGCGCCATCCATCGCGAAGGGACGCACGAGGAATAGGAATGGGCCACGAAGAGTTCATGTCCCAGGAGGAGGTCGATGCCCTCCTCAAGGGCGTTACGGGCGAATCCGATTCGCAATCCGGCGAGGCCGAGCACGGCGGCGTCCGCCCGTACAACATTGCGACGCAGGAACGCATCGTCCGTGGCCGGATGCCCGGCCTCGAAATCATCAACGACCGCTTCGCGCGGCTCTTGCGCGTCGGCATTTTCAACTTCATGCGGCGCACGGCGGAAATCTCCGTCGGCCAGGTGAAGGTGCAGAAGTACAGCGAATTCACGCGCAACCTGCCGATCCCGACGAACCTGAACCTCGTCCACGTGAAGCCGCTGCGCGGCACGTCGCTGTTCGTGTTCGATCCGAACCTCGTGTTCTTCGTGGTCGACAACCTGTTCGGCGGCGACGGGCGCTTTCATACGCGCGTCGAAGGCCGCGACTTCACGCAGACCGAGCAGCGCATCATCAGCAAGCTGCTCGGCCTCGTGTTCGAGCACTACACGACGGCATGGAGGAGCGTGCGTCCGTTGCAGTTCGAATACTTGCGCTCGGAGATGCACACGCAGCTCGCAAACGTTGCCACCCCGAACGAGATCGTGATCGTCACGCAGTTCTCGATCGAATTCGGTTCGACGGGCGGCACGCTGCACATCTGCATGCCGTACTCGATGATCGAGCCGATCCGCGACGTGCTCTCGTCGCCGATCCAGGGCGAAGCGCTCGAAGTGGACCGCCGCTGGGTGCGCGTGCTGTCGCAGCAGGTGCAGGCCGCCGAAGTGGAACTGACGGCCGATCTCGCGCAGATCCCCGTGACGTTCCAGGAAATTCTCAACATGAAGGCGGGCGACGTGCTGCCCATCAACGTCCCCGAGCACATCACCGCGAAAGTCGACGGCGTGCCGGTGATGGAATGCGGCTACGGAATTTTCAATGGTCAATATGCGTTGCGGGTCCAGAAGATGATCAGCGCAGCGGACACGATGAAGGAAGCGGGATATGACTGAGCTGAACTCGACACCCGAAATGGACATGCCGGAAGAATCCAAGATCAACGATCCGGCGGCGGCCGGCAGCGCCGACGACGCTGCCCTCGACGACTGGGCGAGCGCGCTCGCCGAGCAGAACAACAATCCGCCCGTGAGCACGAGCACGGCGGGCGTGTTCCAGCCGCTGTCGAAGGTCGAGCCGACCACGACGCGCAACGACATCGACATGATCCTGGACATTCCCGTCCAGATGACCGTCGAGCTCGGCCGCACGAAGATCGCGATCCGCAATCTGCTGCAACTCGCGCAAGGTTCCGTCGTCGAACTGGACGGCCTCGCGGGCGAGCCGATGGATGTGCTCGTCAACGGCTGCCTGATCGCGCAGGGCGAAGTGGTCGTCGTGAACGACAAGTTCGGCATTCGCCTGACCGACATCATTACGCCGTCCGAGCGTATCCGGAAGCTGAATCGATGAAACACGCTGTACACCGGGCCGCGTCGCGCGCCAGCGCCATGCCGTTTTCGCGCCGCGCCCGTTTCATGTCGGCCGTTGCGCTGGCTGGTGTTGCGCTCTGCGCAAGCGCGTCGAACTTCGCGCACGCCGCCGACATGAACGCCGTCAACAATGCCGCAAAGATCGCCTCGAGCGTCGGCGCGGGAACGGCGGTGCCGTCGCTGGGCGTCGGCGCCGTGTTGCAAACGATCGTGGGGCTTGCCGTCGTGATCGGCCTCGTGTTCGGCTGCGCGTGGCTCGCGCGCCGCTTCGGCCTGCAGCCGGGCCAGCGCGGCGGCATCGTGAAGACGATCGGCGGCACGTCGCTCGGCGGCAAGGAGCGCGTGGCCGTCGTCGAGATCGGCGACACGTGGCTCGTGCTCGGCGCGGCGCCCGGCAATGTGCGTCTGTTGCACACGATGCCCGCCGGCTCGGCCACGGGCGGAATCCCTCTCACCGGTTCGGCCGCTGCGCCGGGCGCGGCAGGTTCGACCATCGGCGGCGGTCCCGTCCAGTTGAGCGGCACCTTCGGACAACGCTTTCGCGACGCGCTCAAAAACGAAGCCAGCAGACGTTTCCAGCGACGCGCGAGCGGAGAACAGTAAATGCAGTACGACCGAATTGACGCGCAGCGCGGCTGCGCTCGGGGTTTTCACGCCCTTTCCCGCGTATCTTCCCACGCCTCTTCTTCGGCGCCCGCTTCGATCGCGACGCGCGTCGTCAAACGCGCAGCCCATGTGGCGTCGCGTGTTGCGCCACTCGCCGTGCCCGCGCTGATGCTCGCGCTGCCGACGCTCTCGTTTGCACAGACGGCGGGCCTGCCCGCGTTCAACACGAGCCCCGGCCCGAACGGCGGCACGACCTACTCGCTGAGCGTGCAGACGATGCTGCTGCTCACGATGCTGTCGTTCCTGCCCGCGATGGTGCTGATGATGACGAGCTTCACGCGCATCATCATCGTGCTGTCGCTGCTGCGCCAGGCGCTCGGCGCGCCGACGACGCCGCCCAACCAGGTGCTGGTCGGCCTCGCGCTGTTTCTGACGCTGTTCGTGATGTCGCCCGTGCTCGACAAGGCGTATAACGATGGCTACAAGCCCTTCTCCGAAGGCACGATCCAGATGGACGAAGCGGTGAAGCGCGGCGTCGCGCCGTTCAAGGCGTTCATGCTGAAGCAGACCCGCGAAAGCGATCTCGCGCTCTTCGCGCGCATCTCGCACGCCGCGCCGATGCAAGGCCCGGAAGACGTGCCGCTGTCGCTGCTGGTGCCGTCGTTCGTGACGAGCGAGTTGAAGACGGGCTTCCAGATCGGCTTCACCGTGTTCATTCCGTTCGTGATCATCGACATGGTGGTGGCGAGCGTGCTGATGTCGATGGGCATGATGATGATCTCGCCCGCGACCATTTCGCTGCCCTTCAAGCTGATGCTGTTCGTGCTGGTCGACGGATGGCAGCTGATCGTCGGCTCGCTTGCGCAGAGCTTCACCTGACATACGGGAGGCTGACGCCATGACACCCGAAAGCGTCACCACACTCGCGCACGATGCGATGTACATCGCGCTGCTGCTGGCCGCGCCGCCGCTTTTCGTGGGATTGATCGTCGGTCTCGTCGTGAGTCTTTTCCAGGCCGCGACGCAGATCAACGAATCCACGCTGTCGTTCATTCCGAAGCTGTTCGCGATCGCCGTGACGCTCGTGCTGATCGGCCCGTGGATGCTCGCGAAGATGCTCGACTACATGCGCCACATGTTCACGAGCATTCCGACGCTCGCCAACTGAGCGCTCGTTTCTTTCCTTACTTCGGCGCGCGATGTTTTCCGTCACTTACGAGCAGTTGAACGTCTGGCTCACCGCGTTCCTGTGGCCGTTCGTGCGGATTCTCGCGCTGATGGCGACGGCGCCCGCGTTCGGCGACAAGTCGCTGCCGACTCGCGTGAAGATCGGCCTCGCCGCGTTCGTCACGATCATCGTCGCGCCGACGCTCGGCGCGATGCCGCAGGTGACGGTGTTTTCGGCGCAGGGCGTCTGGATCATCGTCAACCAGTTCCTGATCGGCGCGGCGCTCGGCTTCACGATGCAGATGGTGTTCGCGGCGGTGGAAGCCGCGGGCGCCTTCATGGGCATGAGCATGGGGCTCGGCTTCGCGACGTTCTTCGATCCGCATGCGGCGGGCTCGACGGATGTGATGTCGCGCTTCGTGAACATGATTGCGCTGTTGACGTTCCTCGCCCTCGACGGGCATCTGCAGATGCTGTCGGCGCTGATTCAGACGTTTCAGTCGCTGCCCGTCGCGGCAAATGTGTTGGGCGCGAACGGCTGGCGCGTGCTCGTCGGCTGGGGCAGCACGGTGATCAGCGCGGGGCTGCTGCTGTCGCTGCCCGTCGTGACGGCGCTGCTGATCACGAATCTCGCGCTGGGTATTCTCAATCGCGCGGCGCCGCAGATCGGCGTGTTTCAGGTGGGCTTGCCGGTGACAGTGATTACCGGGTTGCTGCTGATCCAGTTGATGCTGCCGAATATGATGCCGTTCTTTTCACGGCTGTTCGATAGTGGGATCGATCAGATGGGGCGGGTGGCGGCGGGTATGCACTAGGTTTTTTTTGATGTCTGCGACGCTGTTGTTTTTTGCCTTTGTCGCTGGCATCCGCGTTGCGAGGCGCATACGCGGATGCCAGCGGCAAGCCAAGCAAACACAAACAAAAAACGCCCAGCCCCTAACTGAGCCAGGCGTCCAGCCTTCAAAAAAACCGCGGGGCAACAACAGCCCGCAAATCAATTCCCGATGTAATCGAACAACGAAAGCTTCTGGATCATCGAGAAGCCCTGCTGCGCGGCCTGCAGCGAGTACTGCGTCATCGTGTACTGGCTGATGACCTTGGTCAGATTCGTCTGCGTCAGATCGGCGAGATTGCTTTGCGTCTGCAGCGAATTGGATTGCGTGACGGTCTGCAACGCCTCGATCTCCTGCTCGCGCCCGCCCACGGACGTCTGGATCGTCGTCACGTTGTTCAATGTGTTTTGCAGCTGGGTCAACGCCGTCCCCAGCGCGTTGGTCAGATTCGCCTGCCCGGTCGCGCCCGTCGCCGGCGTCTGCAAAGCGGCGATCACGCTGTCCAGATTGGCGAACACATCGCTTGCCTGTCCGGCAGGCGTGACCGAAAAGCTGTCTCCGCCGCTCGGCGCACCCGAAATCGTGACGCTCTGACCGCCACCTCCGAGCACGATCGGCTGGCCAGCCGTATACGTCTGCGGCGCGCTCGTCGTGTTCGTGGCGACATCCGTGACCGTGAATGTCGTCCCCGACGTGAAGTTGATCGTGAACTGGTGATTGTTCGTCGGATCGGTCGAGTTGTTGACCGTCACGCCGCCGATCGCGCCCGTGCCCGCATTGCTCAATGCACCCGCCGCCACGCTCGAGCTTCCGGGTTGCGAGCTGCTGAGGAATACGGCCTTGCCCGTATCGGCAACAGCAATGCTGCGCGAGCTTGTCACCTGCACATACTGGACGCCGTTATCCCCGCTGTATTGCACGGCGCCGCTCGTACCGACCGAAAAAGGCGGCGTCGATGCCTGATAGCCGCCATAGAGATAGTTGCCGGATGCATCGGTCCCGTTCGCGAGACCCATCAGCTGGTTGCGCAAGGCCTGAAGCTCGGTCGCAATCGCCGACCTGTTGGCATCGTTGAGCGACCCATCGCCCGCGTGCACGATCTGCGTGTTGATCGACGTCAGCACGCTGCTGATGCTGGACAGCGAGCTGTCCTCGGCCTGCAGCGACGACAGCGCCGTATTCTGGTTGCTCGAGTACTGCGACAGCGTCGTGCCCTGCATGCTGAGCTGCACCGCCTGCGCCGCGCCGACGGGATTGTCCGACGGCGTCGCGAGGCTCACGCCGCTCGACAGCTGCTGATACAGCTGCGCGAGCGTCGCCTGCTGATCGTCCATCGTCTGGACGTTCATGCCGAAATATTGCGTAGTAGAGATGCGCATATGCGTTCAACGCCTCACTGGAAGATGCCGAGGATCGTCTGGAACAGCGTCGAGGCCGTCTGGATGACCTTGCTGTTCGCCTGATACAGCTGCTGGTATTGCAGCAGGTTTGCCGCTTCCTCGTTGATGTTCACGCCGGACACCGCCTGCTGCGCCGTCGTGATCTGCGTCACGAGCGATGCCTGAGCCTTGCTCGACGTCTGTATCTGGTTCGTCTGGTTGCCGATGTCGTTCACGTAGTTCGCATACGAGTCAGTCAGCGTGAGCGTGCCGTTGCCCATCGTCTTCGTCGTCACGAGATTCGACATCAGCTGCGCGTTGCGGCCGTCCTTGCCGCCCGACGGATTCGCCGCGATCGTGAACGTGTCGCCATCGGATGGCGTGCCCGTGATCTGCAACGAGACGTTGTTGATCGGGCCCGGAGTCGCCGCCGCCGTGTTCGACGTAATGGTCAGCGACAGACCCTTGCTCGGGTCGTACGGTACCTGATCCGTCGTCGCGTTGATCGTGTACGGCGCCGATCCCGGAACCGTCACGATCGAGCCAACCGGAAAGCCCGACAGGACACCCGCCGGCGGCGTGGTCGTCGTCACGCTGTATTTGATGTCCGTTGCCGTCGAGGGCACCGAGTAGCCCGCCGTCACCGTGCCTTGCGTCACCGTCGCCGTGCCCGTGTTCGCGCTGCCCGCCGTCACCAGAACGGGCGACGAAGCGGCGATCGCCGTGCCGCTGGTCGTCGTCAGCGCGAAGCCGTTCAGCGCGCCGCGCGTCGGCTCGATCGTGAACGAATCGCCCGCGTTCATCGTGGTCGTTCCCAGCGAGAACTGCATGCCGCCGATCGGGTTGGAAAGGTTCGACGCCTGACCGACGACCTGGCCCGTCTCGCGATCGGTGAGCGTGTAGTTCGTCCCGTCGTACGACAGCGTGTAGTCGCTCGACGGCGGCTGGGCCGGGTCAGTCAGCGTGACGCCAAGGTTGCCGTTGCCCGTGTTGTTCGCGTTCGCATAGACGGTCGGATTGCCGACGGTGAAAAGCGCGCCGCCCTTGTTGCCGTTCAGGTCGATGCCGAGCGCATTCTGTGCGTTCACCTGGGCCGCGAAGCTCGTCGCGATCGCGCCGAGTTGCGCTTCGGCGGGATCGAGTGATTGACTGCGGAACGTCATCAGCCCGCCGAGCTGTCCGCCCAGCGCCGTGCTGTCGGGCAGTATCTGCGGCGTCGACGTTGCGGCCTGGCTCGCAAGGCCCGCGTATGCAACGGCCGTTTCCGTCGGGTCCGACGGCGACGTGACCGTCGTGAGATTGAAGCTCTTGTCGGCAACGACGAGCGGCTGTCCGTTGCCCATGAACACGCTGTAGCCGCTGTCGCCCTGCACGACCTGCACGCCGATCATTTGCGACAGGTTCGACACGGCGAGGTCGCGCTGGTCGAGCAGCTGGTTCGGCGGCTGGCCTTGCGCGCTCAGCGCCTGGATCTGCGTATTCAGTTGCGCGATCTGCGCGGTGTAGCTGTTGATCTGCTTGACGGTGTCGCCGATCTGCGTGTTGACGCTCGCGCGCAACTGGTCGTACTGGTCGCCCGCCGCGTTGATCTGGTCCGCCAACGATTGCGCGTTGCTGACGGCGCTTTGGCGCATCGCGGGATTCGACGCATCGTTCGCGACGTTCTGCAGGCCCGTGAAGTAGCTCGTGATCGCGCTCGAAATGCCCGAGGTCGGACTGCCGACCATGTTGTTGAGCTGCGCGATCATGTTGTAGTACGTGGTCAGCGAACCGGACTGCGACTGCGCGTTGTTCAGCTCGGTCGTCAGGTACTGGCTGTACTGGCGCTGGATGGTCGTCGTCGATACGCCGCTGCCGAGGTAGCCGGAGCCCGTGTACTGTCCGCTCGATTCCGCGTAGACGGGGCGCTCGACCGAATAGCCGGGCGTCGCCTGGTTGCTGATGTTCTGACCCGTCGTCGTCAGCCCCCACTGGGCTGCATTGAGTCCGCTGAGGCCGATGCTAAAGAGGTTGCTGGACATGCGTCATCCTGAAAGACGGCGTAAGAGACGGCGCATGCGGCGCCGTCAGGTTGACCGAACACTTTGTATATCGGCCTCGGCGCGCGAACATTGAGGGCCAATTGATGGCGCCGCATCATTTTTTGCCGCGTTTTTCGATGCGCGTTTTTGATGCGCTTCCTGCCGCGCTTGCGGCATTTCTCGATGCGGGCCGTGCAGCTCAGGATCGCTGCGTATGGACGTACATGCGCTTGCTGCGAGCAAGGCCGCATCAGCGCATGCGTATCGAATCAGGTGAGGGTCAGTTGTTTCCGAATTCAGGCGCGCACGAGCGAGCGGCGCTTCATTTCGAGTTGCGTGATGAGGCGTTGCAGCGTGTTTTCGGCATTGCCCGGCAGCGACAGGAATCGGAAGCCGAGCGTATAGCGCTGCGACCCGTTGGGCAGCGCGATGGCACGGTTCGACATCAGTTCGAGATCGAGTTGCAGAGTGCCGAGCGAGCCCAGCGACACTTCCGTGTCGAGCAGGCGCACGCCGTGTTCGAGCGACGTCACGCGCTCGTCGCTGGTGCGCATCGCGATACCACCCAGCGACAGGTCCTGCACCTCGAAGCGAAAACCGTCGCCATCCGGCAGGCGGCCGCGGCAGATATACGGATCGAGCAACGGCGCATCGACGCGGAAATACTCGCGGCGCTGCACGTAATAGAGCACGTCGGGAAAATCGGCCTCGAACGAAGGACGGCCCTCGAACTTCGTTTCGCGCGGCGTCCGTGTGATGAAGTGCACGCGCACGCCGTCGGGCGTTGCGTGAAAATGCCCTTCCGGCGACGTCAGCAGGCCCCGGTTCTGGTCCGCGAGCGCGCCCCAGTCGAACGTAAAAGTACGCTCCCGCACGTCCACTTCGAGAATCTTCGTCACCAGCTGACCGCCTTTGTACTGCACGGTCAGAAAATCGCCGCGGTTGAGCAGGTTGCGCAATTGCACGCCGATCTCAAGCGGATTGCGGCGGCCGAAGTCGACGCCTTCCGTCTCGCGGTCATCACCATTCGACTGAGTGGTATTCATGGCCTTGCCAATTTCTCTTCGTTCTTGCGGGCACGCCACGCGAACACGGCCGGCCGGTTCTTAGCCGTCCTGCTGGAGTCGCGAAACGCGCGTTGGACCGGATCTCATATAGGCATTCCGGTATCAGGTCTGACTGTTTAGCGGCAGCGTCATGTCAAAGTTTAGACCGGTTTTGCGAAATATTTTTCGCAAACGTTTGACACTGCAACGAAGAAAGGATACGCCACTTTGCGCGTGAATCCCGAAAGTGGAAAGGCAGCATGAACGCGGCGAGCGCCGCGTCCGGAAACAGCGTCACACCATCTTCTGCATGATGGAGATGAGTTTTTTCGCGTAGTGCGGATCGGTCGCGTAGCCCGCGCGCTGCATGCCCTGCGCGAAGCCGTTCACATCGCGCGACGAATTGATGACCTGCGCATAGCGCGGGTTCGACTTCAGGAAGCTCGCATAATCGGTCATCGCTTCCTCGTACGAGTCGTACGCGCGGAATTTCTCGACCACGCGCTTCGGCCGCCCGTTCACGTATTCCGTCGTGACCGTCGCGACCGTCTTGCCGGTCCAGTCGTCGGTGGCCTTGATGCCGAAGACATTGTGGCTCGTCGTGCCGTCCGCCTTCCTGATTTCGCGCTTGCCCCAGCCCGATTCGAGCGCAGCCTGGCCGATGATGAAGCGTGCCGGAATGCCCGTCGCCGCACTGGCTGCCTGCGCGGGCGCAGCGAGCTTGTCGACGAACGCATCGACCTTTTCCGACGAGCCGTCGCCGTGCACGGGCGGCGTCAGCGCGCTGTTCGCCGTATAGCCGCGGCCCATCCGCAGCGCGCCGTTGCTCGCTGGATTCGCGTACGCTTTTGCGAGCGCGTTCAGCGCGGCGTTGTTGCCCGCGTTCGCATCGTCGGCGGACATGCCCGAGTTGCGCATCAATTGCTTGAGCATCGCATCGGCCACGCCGATACCTTTCGACGACATCTGCTGCGCAAGCTGCTGGTCCATCATCGACGTGAAGGTCGCCGTGTCGTGCGAATCGAACGGGCCGTCGGACGGCGTTGCGTCGCGCATGCTCTTCAACATCATCTGCGTGAAGACGGCATCGAACTGCTTCGCCGCCGACTTCATCGCCTCGCGCGGATTCGCGGCCGCCTGGGCGCGCATCGCGTCGAAGCCCTGCACGTCGAGCGCAAAGCGGTTCGTCAGGTCATTCGCTGCGTTGCGTGTCGTGTCGGAGTTCATTCTCGTTGTTCCTTAGATGATCTCAAGGTCGGCGCGCAGTGCACCCGCTGCCTTCATGGCCTGGAGGATCGACATCAGGTCGGCGGGCGTCGCGCCGAGCGCGTTGAGCGCCTTCACCACTTCCGCGAGATTCGCGCCCGCCGTGACGAGCTTGAGCGCGCCGTTGTCCTGCTTCATCGAAATCTGCGACTGCTGCGCGACCACCGTCTGGCCGTTCGAGAACGCGCCCGGCTGGCTCACGACGGGCTGCGTATTGACGATCACGGACAGATTGCCGTGCGCGACCGCGCAGCTTTGCAGCGTGACCATCTGGTTCATCACGATGGAGCCCGTGCGCGCGTTCAGGATCACCTTCGCGGCGGCCTGCGCGGGCTTCACGTCGAGGTTCTGCAACTGCGCCATGAACGAGACCTGCTGCGCCGGATCGGCGGGCGCGCGCAGCTGGATCGTGCGGCCGTCGAGCGCAACGGCCGTGCCGAAGCCGAACGCGTTGTTGATCGCGGACGTCACGCGCTGCGTCGTGTCGTAGTCCATGTCGTTGAGTTCGAGCTGCATCGTGCCCGCCTGCGAGATCGTCGTCGGCACCGAGCGCTCGACGATCGCGCCGCCCGCGATGCGGCCCGCCGCAAGCTGGTTCACCTGCACGCGGCTGCCGTTCGCGCTTGCGCCCGCGCCGCCGACGGCCATGTTGCCCTGCGCGAGCGCATACACCGCGCCGTCCGCGCCCTTGAGCGGCGTGAGCAGCAGCGTGCCGCCGCGCAGGCTCTTCGCGTTGCCGAGCGACGATACCGTGACGTCGATCGCTTCGCCGGGACGCGCGAACGCGGGCAGCGAGGCCGTCACCATCACGGCCGCGACGTTCTTCAGCTGCATGCTGGAGAGCGCATTCGCGCCCGAGTTGCTCGCGCCCGCCTGCTGGTTGTTGATCGAGATGCCGAGGTTCGCGAGCATGTTCGCGAGCGTCTGCGTCGTGAACGGCGTCTGCATCGTCTGGTCGCCCGTGCCGTCGAGACCGACGACGAGGCCATAGCCGATCAGCGGGTTATCGCGCACGCCCTGGATCTGCACGAGGTCTTTCAGGCGCTCGGCGTGCGCGACGTGCGTCGTGACGGGCAGCGCCGCGCAGGCGAGCGCGATCACGGCCAGTGCGCGCGTCGCGAAGCTGAAAACCGGGCCGAAGAGAGAAACGGTACGCATGATCACCACGGCGCGACGTTGAGGAAGAAGCGTTGCAGCCAGCCCATGTTCTCGGCTTCGTCGATATAGCCCTTCGCCGAGTATTCGATCTTCGCGTCCGCTACCTGCGTCGAGTAGACGGCGTTCAGGCCGTTGATCGTGTTCGGATTGACGACGCCCGAGAAACGCACGAACTCGTTGCCCTGATTGATCAGCATCTGCTTTTCGCCGCTCACGACGAGATTGCCGTTCGGCAGCACGTTCGTCACCGTGACGGTGATCGTGCCGTTGAACGTGTTCGCCGCGCTCGCGCCGCCCGCTGCCTTGAACGTGTTGTCGCCGCTCGCGTCGAGGTTGACCTTGCCGAAGAAGCCGCTCAAAAACCCGGCCGTCGGCACGCCGAATTTCGTCGTGCCGTCGCGGTTCGCGTTGGCGCCCGACGATTTCGTCGCGTTGATGTTTTCGGCGATGACGATGGTCAGGATGTCGCCGACGTTGCGCGGACGCTGGTCTTCGAACAGCGGCCGGCCAGCGTACCCCGGGTTGTAGATCGAGCCGGGCGTCTGCAGCGACGGCGGCGTTGGCGGAAGCGCCGACATCGGCTGCTGGGTGATCGGCTGCTTCGGCACGAGCCCGCAGCCGCCGAGCGCGGCTGCGAGCGCGCCGGCGCACGCGAGCATCGAGGCTGCCCGCGCGCTGCGCAGAAGGACCGAAGTACGGGTGAGGTGCGACATCTTGATTACCGCCTGTTTGATTCCTGCTTTCAACAGCTCAGCCTGCTCAAACCGGCATCTGGCCGAGCGTCTGCAGCATCTGGTCCGACGTCGTCACGGCCTTGCTGTTGATTTCATACGCGCGCTGGGTCTGGATCATGTTGACCAGCTCCTGCACGACGTTCACGTTCGACGCTTCGACGTAGCCCTGATTCAGCGTGCCCGCGCCGTTCAGGCCCGGCGTCGTGATGTTCGGCGCACCCGACGACGACGTCTCCGCGAACAGGTTTTCGCCCTTCGCGTCGAGGCCGACCGGGTTGATGAAGGTCGCCAGTTGCAGCGCGCCGATCTGCTGGGTGTTGCTCGAACCCGCGACCGTGATGGACACGGCGCCGTCGCTGCCGATCGTGAGCGACGTCGCGTTCTGCGGAATCGTGATCGCGGGCAGCACCTGGTAGCCGCTCGACGTGACGAGCTGGCCTTGCGCGTTGGTCTGGAACGAGCCGTCGCGCGTGTAGGCGTTCGTGCCGTCCGGCATCAGCACCTGGAAGAAGCCCTGGCCGTTGATCGCGACGTCCTTCGAGTTGCCCGTCTGCTGCAGGTTGCCCTGCGTGTACAGGCGCTCGGTCGCGACCTGCTGGACGCCCGTGCCGAGCTGGATGCCCGAGGGCAGTTCCGTCTGCTGCGTCGAGTTCGCGCCGGGCTGGCGGATCGTCTGATACAGCAGGTCTTCGAACACCGCGCGCGAGCCCTTGAAGCCATTCGTGCTGACGTTCGCGAGGTTGTTCGAGATCACGTCCATCTGCGCCTGTTGCGCGTTCATGCCCGTGGCGGCGATATAGAGTGAGCGGTTCACTGTTCTTCTCTCCTTTGTCGACCAGAGTTGGCGCTTTAGCGCCTTACTCTGGTCCCATGCTTCGCGGTCGACCAGAGTTGGCGCTTTAGTGCCTTACTCCGGTCCCATGCACTAGCGGTCGACCGGAGTTGGCGCTTTGGCTGTCGGCTGGAGTCAGTGCTTTAGCACTCACTCCAGCCCCATGCAGAGCACTTACTCCCGTCCCATGCAACCTGGTTGTGAACGCAGCGTCGTCGTGCGTTCCGTTGAATCGTTATCGGCTTAGCTGAAGTCGAGCAGCTTGTTCGCCGACTGCTCGTTCTGGTCGGCGGACTCGATCATCTTGGTCTGCATCTGGAACTGGCGAGCGTTGGTGATCATCGAGACCATCGCCGCCACCGGATTCACGTTGCTGCCCTCGAGCGCACCCGCCGCGACCACGACATTCGGATCGGCTTCCGCCGGATTGCCGTCAGCGGTGCGGAAAAGTCCGTCGTCGCCGCGCGTGAGCGAAGCGGGATCGGGGTTCACCAGTTTCAGCTGGTCGACGATGGCGATCGACGTGGGCGGATCGCCCGGGATCAGCGCCGACACCGTGCCGTCGCGGCCGATCGTCACCTGCGAGCCGGGCGGCACCGACAGCGGGCCGCCGCCGCCCACGACGGGCATGTTGCTGGCCGTCACGAGCTGACCGTTTTCGTCGACGTGCAGGTTGCCCGCGCGCGTATAGGCCTCCGAGCCGTCCGGCGTCAGCACGGACAGCCAGCCCGGTCCCTGGACGGCGACGTCGAGCGGGTTGCCCGTCTGCTGGATCGGGCCGGGCGTGTAGTCCGCGCCCGGCGTCGACGACAGCACGAAAGTGCGCGTGGTGTCGTCCTGAATCGTGCTGCCGTCGCCGAACGCCATCGGCACGGCGCGGAACGTCGCGAGCTGCGCGCGAAAGCCCGTGGTCGAGGTGTTCGCGAGGTTGTTCGCGACCACGGCCTGCTGTTCGAGCGCCTGCGTCGCGCCCGACATCGCGGTGTAGATGAGCCGGTCCATGATGGTGTCGGTGCGTCAGCGTTACAGGTTGATGAGCGTCTGGTCGACGGCCTGCTGGGTCTTGATCGTCTGCGCGTTCGCCTGGTAATTGCGCTGCGCGGTGATCAGGTTCACCAGCTCGCTCGTCAGGTCGACGTTCGAGTTTTCGGTCGCGCCGCCTTGCAGCGAGCCGTGGTTCGTCGAGCCCGGCACCGCCACCACCGCGACGCCCGAAGCGGCCGTCGCCTGGAACTGGTTGTTGCCGAGGTTGATGAGGCCGTTCTGGTTCGCGAAGGTCGCGAGCGCGACCTGGCCGAGCGCCGCCGTCTGGCCGTTCGAGTAGTTGCCCGTGATGGTGCCGTCGGTGCCGATTGTGAAGTTGGTCAGCTGGCCGGCCGCAAAGCCGTCCTGCGTCAGCGAGTTCACGCCGTCCTTGCTGCCGAACTGCGTCGTGCCGCCGATCTTCAGCGTCAGCGTTTGCGGCGTCGACGAACCGTCGTTGTTCGGAATCTGGAACGCGAAGGCGAGATTCGACGTGGTCGCCATCGCCGAGTTCGTGCTGACCAGGTTGCCCGACGTATCGAAGCTCATCGTGCCGATGGGCGTCGTCGGCACGTTGCCGTCCTTGCCCGCATAGACGGTCCACGAGCCGGCTGCCGTCTTCACGAAGTACATGTCGACCTGCTGTTCGCCGCCGAGCGAATCGTAGACGGGCACGGAAGTCGTGTAGCTGTACGTCGTGTTGTCGTTTGGATCGAAGTTCTTGGCCGTCGGCGTGACGGTGATGCTATCCGTCGCCGTCGGCGTGCCCGCCAGCGTGATCGTTTCGCCGTTGCCGAGCTTGATCGGCGAGTTGCTGCTGAACGTGCCCGTCACGGGCGACGAGCCAGCCGCCGACGACGTGACCGTGTAGCCGCCGGCACCGTCGAACGTGATCGTGTACGTGTCCGCGTTCGTGCCCTGCGTCGCGTCGGTGACGGTCACGCCGTTGCTCGATACAGTCCCGCTCGTGCCGGTCACGCTCGGCGTGCCGAGCACGAGCGCGTCCTGCGCGTTCAGGTTCAGGCCCGCCGTGATGGTCTGCGTGGCCGTCGGCGCGATATTCGTCGTCGGCACCTGCAGCGGCACCGTGCCCGCCGTGTTGATGATGCCGTTCTTGTTGGCCGCGTAGCCCATCAGCTTCAGGCCGTCGGCGTTGACGATGTAGCCGTTCTTGTCGAGCTGGAACACGCCGTTGCGCGAGTACGTCACCGAGCCGTTGTTCGACATCTGGAAGAAGCCGTTGCCGTTGATCGCGACGTGCAGCGCGATGTCATCGCTCGAAATCGTGCCTTGCGAGAAGTTCTGCTCGACTTCCGACATGCGCGTGCCGATGCCGATCTGATTGTTGACGGCCGTCGCGACCGAGTTCGCGTACATGTCGGCGAACTGCGCCTGGCCTTGCTTGAAGCCGACGGTGTTTGCGTTCGCGATGTTGTTGCCGATGACGTCGAGGTCGCTCGAAGCGCCCCCCAGTCCGCTCAACCCTTGCTGATAACCCATGAAGGTCTCCGTATCCCGTGATGCCGAATGCGTTTAGATGATGGCGGCGACCGTCGACAGGCCGACCGTCTTGCCGTTCGAAAGGACGAGACCAGGCGTGCCGTCCGTCTGCTTGATGACCCCTTGCACCGTGGCCGCCGACAGCGTGGCGGGCGAACCCGTGCCGCTTGCCGACGTGCTGGTGGCGGTGAACGTGTACGTGCCGTCGGGCAGCGCGTTGCCGCTCTTGTCGACGGGCGTCCAGCCGATGGGAATCGTGCCCGCCGACTGCTTGCCGAGATCGATCGTGTTGACCACCTGGCCCGCCGAGTTCTTCACCGTGATCTGCACGTCCGTCGCGTCGGACGCGAGCGTGACGCCGAAGCCCGTCGCCTTGCCCGACGCCACCGAGAAGTTGTCGCCCGGCGCGAGCACCGTCGAGCTGATGAGGTTCGCGGCCTGTGTCTGCTGGTTCGTCGTGAGCTGCGACGCGAGCGACGTCAGCGACGTGTTCAGCTGCTGGATGCCCGTCACCGTGTTGATCTCGGCGAGCTGCGAGGTCATCTGCGAGCTGTCCATCGGATTCGTCGGGTCCTGGTTCTTCATCTGCGCGATGAGCAGTTGCAGGAACGTGTTCTGCAGATCGCTGCCCGACGTCGTACCCGCAGCGCTGCTCGACGACGACGCGCTCTTCGTGCCGTTCATCGTGTCGAGCAGCGTCTGCGACACCGTCGCGCCGTTGTTGCCGATAGTGGTTTGCGTAGTCAAGAAGGCTCTCCTCAGGTTCCGATCGTGAGCGTCTTCAGCATCAGCTGTTTCGCGGTGTTGAGCGTTTCGACGTTGGCCTGGTAGGAGCGCGAAGCCGAAATCATGTTGACCATTTCCTGTACGGGGTCGACGTTGGGCAGCGTCACGTAACCGTTTGCGTCGGCGGCCGGATTGCCGGGGTCATACGACGTTTTCATCGGCGTCGGATCGTCGATGACGCCCTTCACCTGCACGCCGCCGATCTGCTGGCCCGAGCCCGCGCGCGCGCCGCCGATGGGGTTGACGGCGAACACGACCTGCTTCGCCTTGTACGGCTTGCCGTCGGGGCCCGTCGTACTGTCGGCGTTCGCGAGGTTCGACGCCGTCACGTTCAGGCGCTGCGACTCCGCGGACATCGCCGAGCCGGCGACGTTGAAAATGTTCATCAGGGATGGCATGGCTTTTCGACCTCTCTTGCCGGCGCACCGGCGTCTGATCCCGTAGCGTTCTGGTTTTTAGCGTTGATCCAGCGCGCCGCCGCCTGTGCCGGCCGCAGCGCAGTTCCATCAGCTGTTCGACGTGATCGCCGCCAGCATCGATTTGATCTGTTGCGACAGCACCGTCATGCCCGCCTCGAAGTGCAGCGAGTTGTCGGCGAACTGCACGCGCTCGGCATCGAGATCGACGGTGTTGCCGTCGAGCGCGGGCTGCGTCGGAATCCGGTAGGCGACCTTGCCGAAGTCGTCGGTCGGGCCGCCCGTCGCGATGAGACGCGCCTTGCCCGTCATGTGGCCGGCTTCCGTCGACGCCATCGACATGCCCTGGGTCACGCCCGCCGGCCTGGTCATCGCGAGCGTTGCGTTGTTCGACGCGCCTGCCGTCGTGCCGCCACTTTTCTTCAGCGAGCCAGCGAGCGCCGACGCGAAGTCGATGTCGCGCGCCTTGTAGCCGGGCGTGTCGGCATTCGCGACGTTCGACGACAGCAGCTCCTGCCGCCAGGCGCGCACGTCGAGCGCCTGGCGGCCAAAGGCAAATTCGGCATCGAGTTTGTCGAGCATTGAGTTCTCCGTTGAACGGTCCGAGGCCCCCGTTCGCTCGCGCCGATCCGCGCTGTTTCGTAGCAGGCGTTTCGTCCACGCGGGCCGGGATGGCCTTTTCGCATGTGGTGCATCTTATGAGCGTGGCGCAAGACTTAATCGGACGAATAGCCGGGGAAGGACGCCTCTATTCACCGTTTCTGCGAGGTGGCCTATCTCTAGAATGCGATTCGTACCGATGCATCAGATGGAGAACGACCATGCCCTCGCCTGCCGCCACCGCTTCGCGCCACGCTCGCCGCGCGGGGGTGCGCGCTGTCCGCACGCTGTCGGCGATGGTGCTGGTCGGCGCTTGTGCCGTCGTCTCGCATGCGCAGGCGCAGGAGAACGGCGGTCCCATCGTGATCGCCGGACCGGCAGAGAAGAATCCCGCCGAACTGCAAGCGATGGCCGAGCGCATGAATGCGCCCGCGCCGCGCGGCACTGCGCCGGCCGTCGCTGCGCCTGCCGCTGTTGCTCCCGGTGTCGCTGCCGTGCCTGCGCCTGCCGTTGTGCCACCCATGCTCGGCCCGAATTCTCGCAACGATGCCGACCGCTTCGCGCAAGCCGCGCACGCCGATGGCGCGATCGTGATTCCCGGCGCTGCCGACGCCGTCGCGCAGAGGGAACCCACCGTCGCGGCAAAGGCGCCGGGCATGATGCGCGTGAGCCTGCAACCGGCCTCGCGTCAGGTGCTGCCCGTCGTGGTCGCGCCGGCCCAGCCCGCCGCCCGTCAGACAGCGGGCGTGCAACCGATCGCCGTGAATCCTCCCGCTGGCAATGCATTCCCGAATGCAGCGACGGCGCAGCCTCGCGGCATCGCGCGCAATAACGCGGCTGCGTCCGCGCCGGCCATTGCTGCGCCGACGCAAGTTCAGGTTCAGGCGCAGGCTCAAGCGGCTGCGCAACCCGCCGCGCCCGTGCCCGCTGGACAGCAGGACGGCGAATCGATCCGCCGGGCCGCGCTCGCCTATCTTCAACAGCAATCGGCGGGATTGCCGGGCAAGGTCGAAATCAGCGTGGCGACGGTGTTTCCGCGCGGTCTCGCGGCATGCACGACGCTCGAACCGTTCATGCCGACGGGCGCGCGCCTGTGGGGTCGTACGACGGTCGGCGTGCGCTGTGCTAGCGAGCGTCCGTGGACGCTTTATCTGCAGGCGAAGGTGTCGGTGCACGCGACTTACTTCCTGGCGTCGCGCGCGATCGGTCCGGGCGAACTGCTGACAGCCGCCGACCTCGTCGCCCGCGACGGCGATCTGACGCTCCTGCCGCAAGCCGTGATCACCGATCCCGCGCAGGCAGTCGGCTCGGTCGCGCTGATGCGCGTGTCGGCGGGCCTGCCGTTGCGCCGGGACATGCTAAAGAGCGCCGAGTCGGTGACGATCGGCCAGTCGGTCAAAGTGGTCGCGCAGGGCCAGGGCTTTTCGATTTCGGCGGAAGGCAGCGTGATGAACAATGCGTCGCCCGGCCAGCCGGTGAAGGTGAAGATGGCGAGCGGACAGATCGTGCAGGGCATCGTGAAAGACGGTGGAACCGTCGAAATTCAGCTCTGAAGGCGTGCCGCGCCCGGTTACAACTTGAAATACGTGTCTGATCGATTGCGCTAAAGTTCGACGGTGTGATTGCCGATATCACATTCAAATCGTTCAGGAAGCCAATCGTGAAAGTTGATTCCACTACCCAATCTGGCTTGCAGACGTTGAAAGACGGGCTGCAGCGCACGCAGCAAGGCGATACCGCCGCGACGGGCGGTGCGGGCACGGCGATGTCGAGTGCATCGACGGCCACGGGCGCGTCGGGCGACGCCAATGTGAGCCTGTCGGGACTGTCGTCGCATCTGCAGAGCCTTGCGAGCGCGGACACATCGGACATCGATACGGCGCATGTCGAATCGATCAAGCAGGCGATCAAGGACGGCACGTTGACGATCGACTCCGGCAAGATCGCCGATGGCGTGCTGGCGACGGCGCGCGAACTGCTGCAACAGAAGAGCCAGTCGGCCGGCAGCTGACCGGCGTACCGATGCGGTGCGTCGGGAGCCGGGCGGCATGTGTGACCAATCCGGTTTTGCGCGCGGCGCGAGCCGCTGCCTAGCGAGTTGTTAGTGATGAAAGACGCCCTGCTTGCCACCGTCATCGACGAATATTCCGCTGTGGAGCTGTTTGCCTCCGTCCTCGCAGCCGAGGAAAAGGCGCTGACCACGGTGCATCCCATCGAGACGCTGCCGCCCATCGTCGAAAAGAAGATGGAGCTGGTGGAGAGGCTCTCGACTCTCGAGAAGGTCCGCGATTCGCAGCTCGTGCAGCTTGGCTATCCGATGGGATGGAAGGGCATGGAGATGGCTGTCGCCAACGATTCGCGGCTTGCTACGCAGTGGTCTTTGCTGCAGAAGGCTGTTGAACGCGCCAAGCGGTTCAACACCACGAATGGCGCGCTGATCCGGACTCGCATGGAATATAACCGGCGGGCGCTTGCCGCTTTGAACGTGGCCGTTGGGCCGGAGCGCGGCGTGCTTTATGGGCCGGATGGACGGGTTCCGGCGTTTGCCGGCATTTGATCTGGTTTTAAGGGGTTGTCCCCCTTCTTATCCCCTCTCTGCTTTTCTAATGGACCGGTGCCTTTGCGTGCCGGTTTTGCTTTTTGTTCTTTGCTTTTTGTTCTTTGCTTTTGTCTGCGACCGCTTTTTTGTGGTTCACTTTGCCTTTCGCTGGCATCCGCGATTGCGCCTCGCGGCGCGGGCGTTGCCCCTGTGCGGGGCGGCACTCACTTTCTTTGCCGCCGCAAAGAAAGTAAGCAAAGAAAGCGGGCTCACACCGCCAGTGCTTGACCTTTACCCACGGGCTCTCAACGTCCCCGCGCTTCACGCGGCAGGGTGCTGGCTGATGTTCGTTGCCAACGTCCTGGCTAAACGCCCGACCCGCTTCATGCACCCGTGGCGAGGCTAAGGGCATCGAACGCTTCAGCGCCGCATGTCGGTAGTGAATGAAGCTTGCTGTGCCGTAGAGGGCAACGCCCGCACTTGTGGCCGTATCGCGTAGCGAGGGTGTCCTGTGCGGCGCGAATGCCTACACACAGTTTGCCGCAAAGGGGCGGGGGAATCTTCGATGTCGCGGGCCGTAATGCGGGAGCATGAAGCGGGTGAGGCGCTTAAGTCGTGCGCTGGCAACGAACATCAGCGAGCACCCTGCCGCACGAAACACGGGGCCGTTGAGAGCCCGTGGGTAAACGTCAAGGATTGGCGGTGTGAGCCCGCTTTCTTTGCTTACTTTCTTTGCGGCGGCAAAGAAAGTGAGTGCCGCCCCGCATAGGGGCAACGCCCGCGCCGCGAGGCGCAATCGCGGATGCCAGCGGCACGCTAAAAAGCCGACACCAACAAGCCCTCGCAGACAAAAACAAATAGCTAAAAAAAACAAACAGCCAAAAACAAAAGCCGACCTTAAAAAAAGATCGGCTCTCACAAAAAGAAAAAACAAGCCGCCCGCACGGGCAAAAAAAATCAGTTCGTCTCCGCCGAAGCCCAAGCCTGCTCACGCAAGCGAGTCCGCAACCGCGCAACCGCCTGCGAGTGCAACTGACACACCCGCGACTCGCTGACTTCCATCACCGCCCCAATCTCGCGCAGATTCAACCCACGCTCATAGTAAAGCGACATCAGCAGCTTCTCGCGCTCCGGCAACCTGTCGATCGCCTCGACCAGCGCGCCGCGCAGGCTCTCGTCGAGCAGCGCCGACAGCGGATCGGAGTGATCGACGCAATAGCGGTCCAGAAACGGCTCATCGTCCGCGGAACGATCGAAGTCCTCGTAATAGATCAGCTGGCTGCCGTGCAGATCCTGCAGCATCGACTGATACTCTTCGAGCGGCATCTTCAGATGCTCGGCAATCTCCGCCTCGCTCGCCGACCGGCCCAGCGACTGCTCGACCTTGTGCACGGCCGTCTCGACCTCGCGCGACGTGCGGCGCAAGCTGCGCGGCAGCCAGTCGTTGCTGCGCAACTCGTCGAGCATCGCGCCGCGAATCCGCTGGCTCGCATACGTCTCGAACTGCGCGCCCTGGTCTTCCTTGTAGCGGCTCGCCGCATCCAGCAGGCCAATCATGCCCGCCTGGATCAGATCGTCGAGATCCACGCTCGCCGGCATCTTCGCGACGAGCTGCAAGCCGAGACGGCGCACCAGCGGCGCGTATTTCGTCAAAACATCGGCCTGCGAAATCTTTCCTTGAGCGTTGTACATCGTGCTCCCCTTGTTCTTGCCGCCTTCAGGCGTGCTGCGCGGACGGTTGGTCGGCGAATTGCGCCGCCGTCACCGCCGCCGGCGGCACACCGTGCGCCCGTGACGAAATCGCTGGCCGCATCGGCCAGTACTGCAGTTCGGCTGCGATATGTCGAAAGTCGCGCGCAGCAGGTGCCGATGGGAACGCATCGACGACGCAGCGTGACAACTCGATGGCTCTCGCCATCAAAGGCTCGGATGAGACGCAGCCCGCCTCCTCCAGCGATACGGCGAGGTAGCGCCCCGCCACGCCCGCCAGGTTTTCAAACGCGACATGCGCATCGGCGATGCTCTGCACGTGATTCATCAGCACGCGAAACTGCGCGATCGCATGCGAGAAGTGCAGACGCTTCATGCACGCGTACGCATCGGTGATCGCCTGCGCCGCGACGCGCGTAACGACCATCACGTCATGCGACTGCCTCGCGAGCGCCGACAACGCGCCCTCGCGGTCCACCTGCGCATCGATCAGCACGACATCGGCCGATCCGCTCAGCACCACGCCCAGCTGCTCCTTCGTGCAACTCTCGCAATTGCCGCGCGACGCGGCCAGCACCGCAAAGCCGAGCGGATGCCGTCCTGCCGCTTCTTCTAGCGTCATCTCGCCGCGCATCACCGCGGAGAAATTCCCCGCGCCGCGCACGCCGCCGAGCGTCGCGCTCACCGAGCGATCGCCCAGACATTCGTCGATCACCAGCACGTCCTTGCCCTGCTCCGCGAGCGCCGCCGCGAGATTCACCACCGTCGTCGTCGCGCCGACGCCGCGCGTGCCGCCCGCTACCGCAACGACGCGCGAGCCGGCCCGCGAGAGCAGCCGCCGCAGTCCTTCTGCCTGATCCTGCACAAACTTATCCAAAGCGAACCTCATGCAGATCGGCGGTCGAACGGGCCGACAGCGCCGACAGCAGCGCCGGCACGTCCTCGTCCTGCGGGACGAACGGCGAGTTGTCACGCGGAATGCAGAAAGCACTCTTGATGAGGAATTTCTTCGTCGCGACGTACAGGTTCTCGGGCACCTTCTGTCCCGTCGACACGTAGTGCACGGACAGCTTGTAACGGATCACCGTATCGAGCACCGCGCCGAGATTTGTCGCTTCGTCGAGCTTGGTCAGGATGCAGCCGGCGAGCGGCTGCTGGTCCGGCGCGTTCTGATAGGCCTGCACGACTTCGTTCAGCGTGTCGCCGTGGCTCGTCGCGTTCAGCAGCAGCAGGCGCTGCACGGGCTGGCCGGCGCGGCACAGCATCGCGATCTGGTCGGAGACGAGCCGGTCGCGCTGGCTCATGCCGATCGTGTCGATCAGCACGATGTGTTTGTTGCGCAGCTCTGAGAGCGCGAGCTGAAGGTCGGCGCTGTCCTTCACCGCATGCACCGACACGCCCAGGATCCTGCCGAAGATGCGCAGCTGCTCGTGGCCGCCGATCCGGTAGCTGTCCGTCGTGAGCAGCGCGACCTTGCTTGCGCCGAAGCGCATCACACAGCGCGCCGCGAGCTTCGCCGTCGTCGTGGTCTTGCCGACGCCCGTCGGGCCCATCAGTGCGAACACGCCGCCGCGCTCCATCAGCGCGTCTTCGTTCTCCATCACGGGCACGTTCGATTCGAGCACCGTCTTCACCCAATCGAGGCCCTCGGCCATGCTTTCGACGTCGGGCAGATTGTCGATCACCATCTTCACGAGCTGCGCGGAGAAGCCGGCCGCGAACAGATGCTTCGTCAACGCCGCATGCGTCGGGCTGCGGCGCTGGCGATCGGCCCACTGCAGACCTGCGAACTGCTCTTCCATCATGCCGCGCATCGACGTGAGCTCGTTCATCACGGTCTCGTTGACCATCTGCTCGATACGCGATTTCACCGATTCCATCAGCTCGGCGGCCGACTTCGGCGTCATCTCGGCGGCTGCGTTCCGGCGTGCGTCGGCCGAGTGAGCGATGTCGCCTGCGACGTCGTACGCGGCGGGCGTGTTCTTCTGCGATGTGCGGCGCGCGGCCAGTTGCGCGGCTTCGCGCGCCCAGTCGGGCGTGGCTGCATCGTTGACGGCCGGCTCGCGCGGATCGACGGGCGTGCCCAGGCCGCGCGCGATCGCGGCGGCGGGCGTCATCGTCGGATTGGCGGCGGGGACCACGTCCTTGGCCGCGATGCGGCGCGCGTGATCGATCAGCCACGGATTCGTTTCGGCCATCGTGCGCGAACGGACGGGCACTTCCGGCATCGGAGGCTTGCTTGCCACGGAAGGTGCAGCCGATGCATCCGCGCGCAGCTCGCCGCGCGATTCCTGGCGCAGTTCGACGCGCACGTCATCGGTTGCGCGCACAGCGTTCGATGCGCCCATCGGCTTGCAGTCGCTTGCCGGGCTTTCGCCAGCGGCGATCATCGTGCCTTGCGGTCCGGCCTTCTCTTCGCTCGCGGCGGGCATGCGCTCGGTGCCCGCTTCCGGGCTCGCGCCGAACACCGACGAGAACACATCGGGCATCCCGCTCGCGTACGGATTGACGGGCATCGACGGCATCGGCGCGCGCGTGGCGGCGCCTGCGTTCATCGCGGGACCGGCGATCAGCGCCGTGCCTGCCGACGCGCTTGCGCCCGTCGTGGTCATCGCGGCGCTTTCCTGGGCGCGCGGCGCAATTGCGTTCAGATCCCGGTCGGCGACCGCGACGATCTCGACGGTCCCATCCTCATTCGTGCGATTCGACAATACGACTGCATCGGAGCCCAATGCCTCGCGGACGAGACGCAGCGCGTCGCGACTCGTTGCACCGACAAATTTACGAATGTTCAAGCTGGTTCTCCGATGAGCAGCGCGGACCGGCGATATACCGTTTCCCGATGAGATGAATTATTGCGAAAGACGTCCACCGCCCATCGGGCAATAAAGACGGTGAAACGCTGGCAATTCACGCATTCGGCGCCCGCTCCGGATGCCGGGAACCATCGTCGAACCCGGCCGATCCGATCGGCAACGCGCACCGCTAACCCGCTCCAACGGGCGCGAAGCCTTGCGCATCAAGGCCCCGCGCGGGCCAGCCAAAAAGGCCGGCCGCGCGAAGCGGACCGGCCTTCGAACCGGACACCCTGTCCGCGAGACAGCGGCGGAGATCGCCGTGGCGATGGTGGTGATGGTGGCGAAGCGCCGCGAACGGGCCGTATGAACCCCACGCGAACGCGCTCACCCTTGCGTGCCGATCACGTTGACGACCCGCACGTGCCGCGTATCGGGCACTTCTGCGTACGACAGCACCTTCAGTTGCGGCAGGCTGCGGCGCAGGAAGCGCGCGAGCATCGCGCGCAGCGAATGCTGGACGAGCATCACGGGCGCAAGACCGATGTTCTGCTGACGCGTCATCGCCTTTTGCGTCTCCATCAGCAGCGTGTTCGCGAGACCCGGTTCGAGGCCCGGGTTCGCGCCCGTGTTGAGCGCCTGGCTCAGGAGCCGCTCCAGATGCGCGTCGAGTCCCATCACCTGGATGTCGCCATTGCCGGGGAACCACTGCTGCGTGATCGCGCGGCCCAGCGCGAGACGCACGGCCGCCGTGAGATCGTGCGGATCGGTGAACTTCGGCGCGTGCTCCGACAGCGCTTCGAGGATTGTGCGCATATCGCGGATCGGCACGCCTTCTTCCAGCAGGTTCTGCAGCACCTTTTGCAGCGTCGCGACGGGGATCACCTTCGGCACGACATCGTCGACGAGGGGCGCCGCGTCCTTCTGCATCCGCTCGATCAGCGCCTGCACTTCCTGGCGGCCGAGCAGTTCCGCCGCGTGCGTGACGACGAGATGGTTCAGGTGAGTCGCGACGACCGTGCTCGAATCGACCACCGTATAGCCGTACACCTGTGCCTGTTCGCGCAGGTTCGTGTCGATCCAGATCGCGGGCAGGCCGAACGCCGGGTCCTGGGTCGGCGTGCCGGGCAGCGCGGCCGTGACCTGGCCGGGATTGATCGCGAGCCACTGGCCCGGATACGCCTCGCCGACACCCACTTCGACGCCCTTGAGCGCGATCCGGTAGCCGTTCGGGCGCAGCTCCAGGTTGTCGCGGATATGGATGACGGGCGGCAGGAAGCCAATTTCCTGCGCAAACTTCTTGCGGATGTTCTTGATGCGCTTGAGCAGTTCGCCGTCGGAGTTCTTGTCGACGAGCGGGATCAGCCGATAGCCGACCTCGAGGCCGAGCGCGTCGATCATCGTCACGTCGTCCCAGCTGGCTTCCGCCGCTTCTGTCGGCGCGAGCGCCTGCGGCACGGCGTCGACGAGCGCGGCAGCCGACTTGCTCCGCGCGGCGCGCTTCTTCATCGTGCGGCCGAGCTGGATCGCGCCGCCGCCCAGCAGCAGAAACGCGAAGTGCGGCATGTTGGGGATCAGGCCCATCAGCACAAGGATCGAGCCCGTGATCGTCAGCACGCGCGGGTTCGTGAAGAGCTGGCCCGTGAGCTGGGTGCCGATGTCTTCATCGGTGGCGACGCGCGACACGATCACGCCCGCCGCCGTCGAAATGACGAGCGACGGAATCTGCGCGACGAGGCCGTCGCCGATCGTGAGCAGCGTGTAGGTCTTGCCCGCGTCGCCGAAGTCCATGCCGTGCTGGACGATGCCGACGATCAACCCGCCGATGATGTTGATCACCATGATCAGCAGGCCGGCGATCGCATCGCCGCGCACGAACTTGCTCGCGCCGTCCATCGAGCCGTAGAACTCGGCTTCCTGCGCGACTTCCATCCGGCGCTTGCGCGCCTGTTCCTCGTTGATCATGCCGGCGTTCAGGTCGGCGTCGATCGACATCTGCTTGCCGGGCATCGCGTCGAGCGTGAAGCGCGCGGACACTTCCGCGATACGCCCCGCGCCCTTCGTGATCACCATGAAGTTGATGACCATCAGGATGACGAACACGACGATGCCGACTGCGAAATTGCCACCGACGAGGAAGTGGCCGAACGCCTCGATCACGGCGCCCGCCGCGCCCGGTCCCGTGTGGCCTTCAAGCAGCACGATACGCGTCGACGCGACGTTGAGCGACAGCCGCAGCAGCGTCGAGAACAGCAGCACGCTCGGGAACGCGGCGAAGTCGAGCGGCTTCATCGTGTACATGCTGACGAGCAGCACCATCACGGAAAGCGCGATGTTGAACGTGAACAGCAGATCCAGCAGGAACGGCGGCAGCGGCAGGATCATCATGCCGAGGATCATGCAGATCAACAGCGGGCCCGCCAGTGCCCGCAGGTTGGTGCCGTTCAGCGCTTCCGGCCGTCGTGAAAGGAAACCCGCGCGGGCGTTCATGCTGATGCTCCGTTACCTTGATTGTCGCCGCCGAGCGCGTCGGCGGCTTCCTGGTCCGCTTCGTCGTCCGGCACGCCGCCCTTGTCCAGTTCCGGCGGAACGTCGAGCTCCGTCGGCGCGACAGGCGCGACGCCGCCGTCTTCCTTGAAGCGGCGCAGTTGATAGACCCATGCGAGCACTTCCGCGACGGCGCCATACAGCGCGCCCGGAATCTCGCGATTCAGTTCGACGTTGTGATAGAGCGCGCGCGCGAGCGGCGGCGCTTCGAGCAGCGGAATGTTGTGCTCCGTCGCCAGTTCGCGGATGCGCGCGGCCACGAGGTTCACGCCCTTCGCGACGACCTTCGGCGCGCCCATCTCGCCGTCCGTGTATTGCAGCGCGACGGCGAAGTGCGTCGGGTTCGTCACGACGACGTCGGCCTTCGGCACGTTGGCCATCATCCGGCGGCGAGCCATCGCGCGCTGCTGCGAACGGATGCGCGCCTTCACGTGCGGATCGCCTTCGCTCTCGCGATGCTCGCGCTTCACTTCTTCCTTCGTCATGCGCATCTTCTTGTGGAAGTTCCACAGCTGATACGGCACGTCTAGCGCGGCGATCACGAACATGCCCGCGACCGTCATCGCGCAGCACACGGCGACCAGATGGCCCGCGTTCGACAGCGCGATGTGCAGCGGCTGCGTCGCGAGCGCAAGCATGTCGTCGCGCTTGTGCCAGATCGCCAGTCCGCCGATCAGCCCGACGACGATGATCTTCGCGAGGGACATGCCGAGCTGGATCGACCCGTTGATCGAAAAGATGCGGCCAAGGCCCGTCACGGGGTTCAGACGCTCGAAATTCGGCGACAGCGATTTGGTCGACAGCAGCCAGCCGCCGAGCGCCATGGGCGCGAGCAGCGCGGCGAGGCCCGTCAGCACGAGCATCGGCAGCAGCACGTAAAAGCCTTCGCGCGCGACGGCGCCCGCGTCGGAAAGCGTGCGCTTCGTATCGAAGACGGTTTCGTGATTGAACGTGAAGGCCGCGCGCAGCATCGTCTGCACGTGGTCGCCGATCATGCCGGACATGGCCCACGCGCCGAGAAAGCCGGCCGCGACGAGCGCGAACGTCGCCAGCTCCCGCGAACGCGCGACCTGCCCTTCCTCCCGCGCCTTGTCGAGGCGCCGGGGGGTGGCTGATTCGGTTTTTTCGAGGTCGCTATCCTCTGCCAACGTGCTCTCCGGCTGCGAGGGCACCATGCCCTTTTTCAGTCAGAGCGATTATTCCCGCAGAAGTCGAGCGGCGATTGGCGGATAAAGGCGGGGAAAGGGGGGTATTTCAAACGATGGGGCGGTATGAACATGCGCCGCCCAGACACCCGGAAGCGGAAGAACGCCCGCTTCCGTTCGACGCGCCGGCCCGCGCGGTTGCGGGCCGGCACGCGATCACAACGAGAACGCGACGAACGGCGCTTGCCCCGACGGGCGCTTGTCCATCCCGTAGTAGACATGGCGGCCGAAGAAGAACGGCAGCCCGAGATCGAACGCGCTCAACGAGCCGATCTGCCCGCCGAGGTCGTTGAACGCGAAGTTGCTCCCGGCGCTCAACAGGTTCTGCGTATTCGCGACGTTGAGCGGCACGTCGCCCGTCACGCCGTTTGCGCCGACGAGCGTGACCGTGCGTTGCTGCGTCGTGCCCGGACAGTAGAACGATGCCAGATTGCCCGTGCACAACGGCATCGAACCATCTTGGAAGAAGTAGCCGTTCGAGCCGCTGTCCATGAACGTGTTGGTCGTCGCGCCGTTGAACTTGCTGTTGACGAGGTCGCCGGACGCATCGGTCGTATAGATCGTTATCCCCTGTTCCTGGCCATTGTTCGACTGCGTACCGATGCCGAACACGACCGTCCCTGTCGCCGATGCCTGGCCGCTCGCCGAGATGGGCGCCATCTGCACGATCACGCCATTGTTGTCGGCGGGGAAGTTCGGCACGGGGTTGGCCACTTGCTTCTCACGCTCTGCGAGCGTGCGCACGCAGTTCGTGCCGTTGCACGCGTAGTAGTTGCTGAACTGCGCGACGTTCGCCTGGACCGAGCAGGCCGCTCCGCAATCGATGGGCGCCACGCCGATGCCGATGATGCCGTTCGCGCCCAGCGTCTGCGCGGTGTTCTCGGCCGCGCCGTTGACGCAGCCGCCCGACGGTATCGACGCATCGGGCAGGTCGCCGATCACCTGAATCGGGATGTTGCTCGCCACCTCGCCGCTGATCTGCACCGTCGCCGTGCGCGTCGTACCCCACGTGAAGCCGTCGGCGAAGTGCGTGCATTCGGCAAGCTGGCCGCCTGCCGTCGCCTGCTGGACGGGCAGCGCGCTCGCGAGCGAGCCGAGCGCGGAATTGACGATGCGCACGCCAAACGAGCCCGTGTCGAGCAGAACATTGTTGACGACCGTGCAGTTGGTGGTGCCCGGCTGGCAGATAGTCACGCTGACCGTCGGTATGTTGATCAGGTTCGCGACGCCGCGGCCGACCGTCACGGCCACCGTGTTCGGCGCGTTGGCGGCAATCGGCTGCTGGCTGGGTCCGTTGTTGTCGCCCGACGAGGACGACGAACTTCCGCCTCCACCGCCGCCGCATCCCGCGACGAATGCCGTCATCGAGACGACGCAGATGGCGAGCACGGCCTTTACGACGTGGATGGACTTCTCGATCTTCGCGAATCGCATGGTTCGTCTCCCGTCGTCACTTGATATCGGTGCCGCTTACGCCAGCCGGCAGTGCCTGCGGCAGGTAAGCCTGGCCGGAGAAAGCGCCCATATGGCCGCCCGAATGCACGACGAGCCCGTTGTCCTGCACGATGCCGGGGCCGTGTCCGCCGCCGCGCAACTGGCGTGCATTCGTCACGCCCGCCACGTACTGCGGGAAATAGCTGCCGAGCAGGTCGGAAAGGTCGGGCATTTGCGGCCCGCTCCATGCGAGACCGAAGACGCTGCCGGCCGTCGAGATGTACTCGCGCACGACGGTGCCGTTGCCGAGCGTGGTCTCGCGCACCGTGTACGACGCGGAGGTGCTGGCGGAAGAAGACGAAGCAGATGCGGCGGAGCCGGCCGACGCGCTGCGCATCACGGCGACGCCTGACGGCGCGGGCACCGTCTGGGTCGTCGCGCTCGACCCGGCGGGCGGCGTCATCGGGCTGCCGCCCAAGGCGGCGCTGGCAGGCTGCGAGACGAGCAGGCCCGGAAGCGCACAACACAATCCAAACGCTGAAAAGACAGCGGCACGGCTAAAGCTAATCGACATGGTTCTATTCCTCCCCCCAATCGACACCGGACAGTGCCAGCAGTTCACGGACCCGGTCTGTTCATTCAGGAGGAACCGGCGCGGCTGCGCACGCGTGCACCGTGCCGGACGGCGTCGAGCGCGGTCACGCACCATCCTCCCCCGGCCGTAGTATGCCAGCGGTTGATGAAGCGGAGCGGTGTGCGACCGCACGAACGGGCGTGCGCCGATGCGGTGAGCATCGGTGCGGAAGGTATCGAAACGGCGCTCACAGTGTCGCGCGAGGCCTGAAGCGAACGCCCGGGTGGGCGTTCGCGGACAAGATCGAAGGAAAAGACTGGGCTTGTATTGGGCCGCAAAGGACACTGAGAAACGCTTCGAGCGGAGCGGCGCGGCGAGACGCGCGCGCCGTCGCAGCGGGCAGGCCGGCCATTTCCGGCCGGCCTCAGGAGAAGCCGGGCGACCTGGAAGAAGCAGAACGCCTCAGAAAAAGCCAGTCGCCTCAGAAGCCGAGGCTGGCAAGCAGATCGTCGACCTGGCTCTGATCCTGCAACACGTCGGCCTTGCCTTCCGGGTTGATCTGCGGACCGTTCAACAGGCTCTGCGGGCTGCCTGTCGGCGAGATCGGGTCGTGCTGGGCTTCCGCCACGAGCTGCGCCGCTGTCGCCGCGAACTGCTCGCGCCGCTCGGCCGCGATGTTGTCGATCAGCACGCCGAGAAGCTGTTGCTCGATCAGGTACACGACGTCGGTGATCTTCTTGATGACCTGGCCCGTCAGATCCTGGAAGTCCTGCGCCAGCATGATCTCGAGCAGCTGGGCGTTGGTCGCGGACGTGATTTCTGGCACGCCGCGCAGGAACGCGCGCGTGTCGTTCATCAGCGCGCGCACTTCCTCGCGCTCGATGGGCGCCGAGTACCACTGCTCCCAGCGCGCGTCGAGAGCGGCCGCGTCCTGCTGCAACTGCTCCTGCATAGGCTTCGCGACCTCGATCGACGACAACACGCGCTCGGCTGCCTGCTCGGTCATCGTCGCGATGTATTTCAGACGGTCGCGAGCGTCCGGCACCGCTTCAGCCGCGCGCTCGACGTGCTTGTCGATCCCCAGCTCGCGCATCGAATCGCGCAGCGTGCGCGTGAGCTGTCCGATGCGTGCAAGGATGCGGTCGGTCGCGAGCTCGGAGCCGTCTTCCCTGGCGCCTTGCTCGTTGATCGATGGGTTCACATCAGCTCCCGGCTTTCGCCATCTTCTCGAGGATCTTGTTGAGCTTCTCGTCGAGCGTCGCGGCCGTGAACGGCTTCACGACATAGCCGCTCGCGCCCGCCTGCGCGGCGGCGATGATGTTTTCCTTCTTCGATTCGGCCGTGACCATCAGCACGGGCAGATGCGCGAGCGACGCATCGGCGCGGATTTCCTTGAGCATCGCGAGGCCGTCGAGGTTCGGCATGTTCCAGTCGGAAATCACGAATTCGTAGCTGCCGCCGCGCAGACGCGCGAGGCCCGCTGCGCCGTCTTCCGCTTCGTCGACGTTCGAGTAGCCCAGTTCCTTCAACAGATTGCGGACGATCCGGCGCATCGTCGGAAAGTCGTCCACAACCAGAATCTTCATTCCCTTATCCATGTCCTGTTCCTTTTTCCAATCCAGATGGTGCGGTCACTGGCCCATCTCAAACATTTGGCCGAGGCCGCATCATACGCGCTGAACGCGATCACCCATTGCAGCAAGACGCGCCATCACGCGCCGGCTCATTTCCGAAAGCGGCGCGATCTCGTCCGCGGCGCCCATCGCGATCGCCTCGCGCGGCATGCCGAACACGATGCAGCTCGCTTCGTCCTGCGCGAGCGTGTACGCGCCCGCCTTGCGCATGTCGAGCAAGCCCGCCGCGCCGTCGCGCCCCATGCCCGTGAGAATCACGCCGACGGCGTTCTTCCCGGCATGCAGCGCGGCCGAGCGGAACAGCACATCGACAGACGGACGATGCCGGTTGACGGGCGGGTCGTCTGACAGATGCGCGATATAGTTCGCGCCGCTGCGGGCCAGCAGCAGGTGAGCGTGGCCGGGCGCGATGTACGCATGTCCCGGCAGCACGCGTTCACCGTGCTCAGCCTCTTTAACGGTAATCCGGCACAAACCATTAAGGCGTTGCGCAAAAGATTTTGTAAATCCGGGCGGCATGTGCTGCGCGATCAGCACGGCGGGCGCATCGGGGGGCAGCGGCATCAGCACTTCGCGGATCGCTTCCGTGCCGCCCGTCGATGCGCCGACGATGATCAGCTTTTCCGTCGACACGAGCGGGTTGTTGAAGAGCGGCGCGTGCGGCGCGGCCGACGCTGCGGCATGACCGGCTGCGGGCGCGTGATGCGCGGGCGCCGCCTGGCGCACGCGCGCGCGGGCAGCGGCGCGCACCTTGTCGGCGAGCTTTTCCGCGTATTCGAGCATGCCGTCGCGAATGCCGACGCGCGGCTTCGTGACGAAATCGACGGCACCCAGTTCGAGCGCGCGCAGCGTGATTTCCGAGCCGCGCTCCGTCAGCGACGACACCATCACGACAGGCATCGGACGCAGACGCATCAGCTTTTCGAGGAAATCGAGGCCGTCCATGCGCGGCATTTCGACGTCGAGCGTCAGCACGTCGGGGTTGTGCTGCTTGATGAGCTCGCGCGCGACGAGCGGATCGGGCGCGGTGGCGACGACCGTCATGTCGGGCTGGCTGTTGATGATTTCCGTCATCAGACTGCGAATCAGCGCCGAATCGTCGACGCACAATACCTTGATCTTTTGCACAGCGCTCACGCCTCCTCTACGGTCCTGGCGTTGTTTGATTGAGTCGGGCGCGCGGACGCGCCGAATAATTCGATACGCGGCTTCGCGCCGGCGGGACGCGCCGCGCCCGTGCCCGCATTCGGGCTTGTCGCCGGATTTGCCCCCGGGTTTGCGGCAGCCGATGCGTCCGCGCCGAACAACTCGATGCGCGGCTTGCCCGCAGCGGGCGCCGCGAACAGCTCGACACGCGCGCGCGCCTTTGCGAGCCGCTCGGCGCGCGCTTCGGCCGTCTGCCGCGCGAGCGCCTGCTCGCGTTCCGCGACACCGGCTTCCTGTTGCAGACGCAGCTTCTTGACCATCACCTGGCCCGTGCGCGGCATGAACGCGACCTTGCGCGGATGGTTGCCTTCCAGGTCTTCGGCGACGATGCGAATCTTTTCGAGCGCGAGATAGCGGCGCACGAATGCGGAGTTGCGGTCGCCGATGTTCATCGTCGTCATGCCCGCGAGCACGGCCGCGCCGCCGAACACCTTCGCCTCGAAACGCTCGCGACGGCCGCCCGCCTTGATCAGCTCGTTGATCAGCACTTCCATCGCGTAGGCGCCGTAGCGCATCGAGTCGGAAGCGGCCTGCGCGACGTCGGCGCCGTCGTCGGGCAGCATGAAGTGATTCATCCCGCCGATCCCCGCCGTGCGATCCTGGATGCAAGCGGCCACGCACGAGCCGAGCACCGTGACGAGCACCATGTCTTCGTTCGTCGTGTAGAACTCGTTCGGCAGCAGCTTGACGCCCGGGCGCTTGAAGTGATTGTCGAAATAGAGATTCGTTGCGATCGGCAGGGTGCTGCTCATGCGGGCACCCCGCTCGTCGCGCCGTGGCTCGCCGCACGATGAGCCGTGCGCGCCGCGCCTGCATCGCGGGTCAGTTCGTAGACGGTTTGCCCGCGCAGACGGAACGCCTGCGTGACATACGTGAAGTTCTCCGAGTGGCCGGCGAACAGCAGGCCGCCCGGCTTCACGAGCGGCTCGAAGCGCGAGAGCACCTGCCCTTGTGTCGGCTTGTCGAAATAGATCATCACGTTGCGGCAGAAGATCGCGTCGAACTGCGTGTTCAGCCTGTAGTCGCGCTCGGTCAGATTCAGTTGCTCGAAGCGGATCATCGCGCGCAGTTCGGGACGCACCTTCACCATGCCCGCATGCGCGCCCGTGCCCTTCAGGAAGAAGCGCTTGAGCCGTTCCTGCGACAGATGCTTGACCTGGTCGAACTGGTACATGCCCGCCTCGCCTTTGGCGAGCACCTGCGTGTCGATGTCGGTTGCGAGCACGCTTGCCTGGCGCGCGGCGTGATCGCCGAGCGCTTCGATCAGCGTCATCGCGATCGAATACGGCTCTTCGCCCGTCGATGCCGCCGAGCACCAGACCGACACGGGCCCCGGCCGGCGCGCGACGAAGTCGGCGAGAATCGGAAAGTGATGGGCTTCGCGAAAGAACGCGGTGAGGTTCGTCGTGAGCGCGTTCGTGAACGCTTCCCACTCGGCGGGATCGTTGTCCGATTCGAGGAGATCGAGATACTGGCGAAACGAATCGATCCCGCGCGCGCGCAGACGCCGCGCGAGCCGGCTATACGCCATGTCGCGCTTGTGATCCGACAGCGAAATGCCCGCGCTGCGGTGAATCAGCTCACGAATGCGGGCGAAATCCGCCGATGTGAATTCGAAATCGCGAGCCTGTTCGCCGGGTTTCGCCGGCTCTGCCCGTTCAGGGCGTGCTTGCGCGCGCGTTGCCATCATGATGTTTTCCGTCTGCCACAGCGAGCGCCGCACTGCCCGTCGATTCTGCTCTTGCCGCTGTTGCGTTCAATGTTGCCTGCGTTGTCGCCGGCACTGCGTGATGTGCCGGCAATCTGATCTATCCATGTGTCTTTCGTCAGAACGTTTCCCAATCGGCATCGGACGTGGAGGCTGCTTTCGCCGTCTGACGCGCGGTGGGTTCCGCCGACGTCAAGGGTGTCTTTCTGACGGCCGGTTCGACGCGTGACGGCGCGGGCGCTGCCGCTTCCGTCTTCGCGACGGCAGCCTGCGCGGGCTTCGCCGCCTGCGCGACGGCTGCCTTCACACGGCTCTTCGCTGCGTTCGCGGACGGCGTGGCCACCGCGCGCGCCGATTGCGCGCCATTCACGTGCCAGTGCCCGATGGCCGTCTGCAACGAGCGCGTCTGCTCTTCGAGCGACGCCGCCGCTGCCGCCGCCTGCTCGACGAGCGCCGCGTTCTGCTGCGTCACTGCGTCCATCTGCACGACGGCGCGGTTGACCTGCTCGATGCCGCCCGATTGCTCTTCCGATGCCGCGCTGATCTCGCCCATGATGTCCGTCACGCGGCGCACGGCCTGCACGATTTCGTCCATCGTCGTGCCCGCGCGGCCGACGAGCGCCGAGCCGCTCTGCACCTTGTCGGCCGAGTCGCCGATCAGCTCCTTGATTTCCTTCGCCGCGCTCGCGCTGCGTTGCGCGAGGCTGCGCACTTCGCCCGCGACGACCGCGAAACCGCGGCCCTGCTCACCCGCGCGCGCCGCTTCGACGGCCGCGTTCAGCGCGAGAATGTTCGTCTGGAACGCGATGCCTTCGATCACGCTGATGATGTCGACGACCTTGTTCGAGCTGGTCGCGATGTCCTGCATCGTGCTGACGACCTGGCTCACCACTTCGCCGCCGCGCGTCGCGATATCCGACGCGTTCACGGCAAGCTGGCTCGCCTGGCGCGCGTTCTCGGCGTTCTGGCGCACGGTGCCCGTCAGCTGCTCCATGCTCGATGCCGTTTCCTGCAGCGAGGCCGCCTGCTGTTCCGTGCGCTGCGACAGATCGGTGTTGCCCATCGAGATTTCGCGCGCGCCCGTGTCGATCGACTCGACGCTCGCGTGCATCGACTTGAGCATCGCCGACAGGCTTTGCTGCATCTGGCCGACTGCCCGGAAGAGGCGGCCGATTTCATTCGTGCCCGACGTGTTCACCTGCTGCGTGAGATCGCCCTTCGAGATGCGCTCGAAGCACGCGATCGCGTCGTTCAGCGGCTGCACGATCATGCCGCGCAGCGCGAAGCGGATGCCGATCACCAGCACCACAGCGAGCACCACGACGCCGATGATCAGCGCGCGCATCGTTGCCATCTGCTCGGCGGCGCTCGCCTGCTGCTGCTCGGCGTGCGCCTGCAATGCCTTGATCATCGGGCTGACGGCGTCGTCATACGCGACGAACATCGGGCTGATCTTCGTGTCGGCGATCGCGTGATAGCCGGACAGGTCGCTTGCGCGCAGCGCCGCGAATTCGGGATTCACGCCGTCGCTCATCAGCGACGCGCGCTTCGCAACCACCGCATCGACCAGCGATTGATCGATACCCTTCTTCGGGGTATTCAGGAACGCCTGCCAGTTTTCGTTCGATTTGCCGAGCAGTGTGGCCGCACGTTCGAGCACCTGCTTCGTTTGCTCGATCTCGCCCGCCGCCGTCAGCGCGTTGACACGGTCGAACGTGACGCGCGCGCGCAGCATGTACGACGACGAGTCGTTCAGCGTACGGATCGCCACGATGTCGCCGTGCGCCATGCCGTCCAGCGCGTCGCCCGAGTGGCTCAGCGCTGTAAGCCCAAGCGCCCCGACGATCACTGTCAGTGCAACGAGAATGATCCCCATGACCGTCAGCGTCGTCCGGATCGACCATCTGCTCAGCATTTTCTGCTCCCTGATTTTGCTGTACCGGAGGTAGCGCTTTAACGCTTGCTCCGGTCCCATGCACAGCTGTCGACCAGAGTCAGCGCTTTAGCGCTTGCTCTGCTCCCCATGCATAGCTGTCGTTCTTGCAGCGTTCCTGCGGCCCGCGTGACTAGCCGAGCGTTTCGATCAATGCCATTTCCCGGCTGGTCATCAGCTTTTCGATGTCCATCAGGATCAGCATGCGGCCGTCGACGGTGCCGAGGCCCGTCAGATATTCCGCCGTCAGCGTCGCGCCGAATTCCGGCGCGGGCATGATCTGGTCGTTGGCGAGCGTCAGCACGTCGGAGACGCCGTCCACGACCATGCCGACCACGCGGCCCGCGACGTTCAGAATGATCACGACGGTCTGATGGTCGTACTCGACGCGGCCGAGGTGAAACTTGATGCGCATGTCGACGATCGGCACGATGATGCCGCGCAGATTGATCACGCCTTTGATGAAATCCGGCGCGTTCGCGATGCGCGTCACGCTCTCGTAGCCGCGAATTTCCTGCACCTTCAGGATGTCGATGCCGTACTCTTCGGCGCCGAGCGTGAAGATCAGGAACTCCTGACCGCTCGCGTCGGCCTGCGCGTCGCGGCGGCCGTTCGAGCCGGCCACGCCGCTCGAATTGATGGATTGGACTTCTGCCACGTTAGCCCCCAAAACAGTCGGGATGAGTTGAATGTCAGGCGAACGCGAGCGACGCGCCGTGCGACGCCCGCGATTCGCGATTGAGTGCCGCCACGTCCACGATCAGCGCGACGCTGCCGTCGCCGAGAATCGTCGCGGCGGAAATGCCGTGTACCTTGCGGTAATTCGTTTCGAGATTCTTCACCACCACCTGCTGCTGGCCGACCAGTTCGTCGATCAGCATCGCGAACCGGCGTCCTTCCGTCTGCATGATGGTGACGATGCCCTGCGTCGGATCGGTGCGCGCGTCGTCGACCGAGAACACTTCGTGCAACGCGACGAGCGGCAGATATTCGCCGCGCACGCGCACGACGCGCTCGCCGTTCGCCACGGTGTAGATGTCGTCGGCGCGCGGCTGCAGCGACTCCATCACGAAGTTCAGCGGCAGGATGAAAATCTCGCTGCCCACCTTCACCGACATGCCGTCGAGAATCGCCAGCGTGAGCGGCAACACGATGCGCGTCGTGCTGCCCTTGCCCGCGTGCGACGTGATTTCGACGTGGCCGCCCATCGCCTGGATGTTGCGCTTCACCACGTCCATGCCGACACCGCGGCCCGACACGTCCGTCACCTGCTCGGCCGTCGAGAAGCCCGGCAGGAAGATCAGGTTCCAGACTTCTTCGTCGGTCATCGTGTCGCTGACGGCCATGCCCTGCTTGACGGCCTTCGCGAGAATCTTGTCGCGGCGCAGGCCCGCGCCGTCGTCGCTCACTTCGATCACGATGTTGCCGCCGTGATGCGCCGCCGACAGCACGAGCTGGCCCGTCGAATCCTTGCCTGCCGCCTTGCGCGCTTCGACCGTTTCGATGCCGTGATCGAGGCTGTTGCGCACGAGGTGCGTGAGCGGATCGATGATGCGCTCGATGAGGCTCTTGTCGAGTTCGGTCGCCTGACCGAAGGTGACGAGTTCGACCTGCTTGCCGAGCTTCGCCGCCAGATCGCGCACGAGACGCGGGAAGCGGCTGAAGACGTAATCCATCGGCATCATGCGAATCGACATCACGGCCTCCTGGAGATCGCGCGCGTTGCGCTCCAGTTGCGCCATGCCGTTGAACAGGCGGTCGTGCAGCGCCGGGTCGAACGTGCTGGTCGTTTCCGCGAGCATCGCCTGCGTGATCACCAGTTCGCCGACGAGGTTGATCAACTGGTCGACCTTCTCGACGCCGACGCGGATCGAGCTGCCTTCCGCATTCGCGGCGGCCGCAGGACGCGCCTTGCGATCGCCTTCGGCGGATGCGTGCGCTGCCTTCGACGCGGCCGCTGCCGGCTGCGGTGCCTCCGCAGCGGGTGTAACGATTGCGGCTGCGGCAGGCTGAACGGCCTTCTCCACAGCCAGTTGAGCGACGGGCTGCGCAGCCACGGCAGGCGCCGCCGCTGCTGCAACAGCCGCTGCCGCGACGACCGGCTGCACGACTGCGGCAGGCGCCCCCGCGCCGCCGCTCGCCATGCCCCCCGCTGATGCCTGCGCAACCGGCGCGGCTTCAGGCGCGTGAGGCGCGTCCTGTTCCGCGTCGTTGGCCGGCGCCGCGCCGCGGCCGATCTCGATCTGACTTTCGTCGATCACGAAACAGCACACGGCGACAATGTCGTCGGACGACACATCGGATTCCAGCCACAGCGTGATGTCGCCGCCTGTCTTCACCTGCCCGACGATTCGGCCCAGGTTGCCCAACTCTTCGGTCAGGAGTGCCTGGTCCTTTTCCCCAACGCCCCGTAGCGTAATTTTCAGATGGGGTCCTGCGGCCGCATCGGATGGCGCAGCGCCGGTCTTTGCCGGTTCGTTGCCTGCCCAATCGCCTGCGGCTTCTACTGCCTGTTCGACGACGTGTTCCGGCGCATGTCCGTTCGCGGCCGGTTGCGGCACGGCCGGCGCTGCCGCCGATGCCGGCGCAGCGGCTTGCGCGGGCGCCGCGCCATTGTTTTCAGCGTTCAGCCGTTCGAGCTTCGCGCAGATCGCGGCCGCGACGGCCGCATCCGGCTCGGCGCTCGCGCGGTAATCGGCGAGCTGGCCCGAGAGCACGTCCTTCGTTTCGAGGAACGTGTCGATCATGTCCTTGCGCAGCACGAGTTCGTTGTTGCGCGCGCGGTCCAGCAGCGATTCGAGAATGTGCGTCGTCTCGGTCAGCGCGGTGAAGCCGAACGTCGCCGCGCCGCCCTTGATCGAGTGGGCCGCGCGAAAGATGGCCGCCAGATCCTCGGGATCGGGCTGGCCGACGTTCAGATTCAGGAGCAGCTGCTCCATCTGCGCGAGCAGTTCGTCCGCTTCGTCGAAGAACGTCTGATAGAACTGAGTGATGTCGAGTGTCATGCCTGTGTCACCGCGAAAGTCCTGTCTGGCTTGCTATGCCACTTCCATTTGTCGTTTGCCGCCTGCCCGCCGCCGCGCTCACGCGAGCGCCGCGACCAGCTCGGTCAGCATGTCGGGGTCGAGCGGCTTTTCGATCCAGCCCGTCGCGCCCGCGTCGCGTGCCGCCGCCTTGAACGGCTCGCCGGATTCCGTCGTCAGGACGAGGATCGGCGTCGTGCGATATGCCGGATTGCCGCGCAGCGCGGCGATCAGATCAAGGCCGGTTCTGCCCGGCATGTGCTGATCGGTCAGCACGAGATCGAACGGCATCGCCAGCGCGTTTTCGAGCCCTTCGTCGCCGTCGGCCGCGAGCGTCACCTGATAGCCGGCACCCGTCAGCGTCGCGGCAAGGATTTGCCGCATCGCCGCCGAATCGTCGATTGCCAGAATGTGCCTGATCATTCCATCCTCACTGCGCTCACGATGGATCGCGGCTGCGCCTTCCGTGGCGCATCCGCGATCCGCTGTCTGTCATTGCGTCGCCGTCGCAGGCGCCGCGCCCTTGCCAGCCACGCTTTGCTCGACCACGGCCGCTTCGGCCGCGCCGTTCTCCTTCGCGTCAGGCGCTGCGGCCTGCGGCGACGCCAGCGGCGAAGCGGATTGCGAGCCGGACTTCACTCCGTTCACACCGGATCGCAAGGCCGGTTGCGGTCCGGGTTGTTGCCCTTGTTGCGGAGCGGGCTGCGTGATCTTTTGCAGCAGCGGCTTGCCGGCGCCGGCTGCGTCGTTCGACAGGGTGGTCGACGACGTGTCGTCGTGCATCATTGCTTCTTCCGACCGCTTGTTCAGCACGATGATGCTGATGCGCCGGTTCTCCGGATCGAGCGGATCGGCCTTGTTCAGGTTCTGCGTCGACGCGAGGCCCAGCACGCGCAACACCTTGGTCTCGTCCATGCCGCCCGCGATCAGCTCGCGGCGCGATGCGTTCGCGCGGTCCGCGGACAGTTCCCAGTTGCTATAGCCCTTGTCGCCGCCTGCATACGGCACGGCGTCGGTGTGGCCCTGCACGACGATGCGGTTCGGCACATCGTTCAGCGTGTTGCCGATCGCCCGCAGAATGTCGCGCATGTACGGCTGCACGACGGCCTGCGCGGTCGCGAACATCGGGCGCTTCTGCGTATCGACGATTTCGATGCGCAGCCCTTGCAGCGTCGAGTCGATGCGAATCTGCTGCTTGAACTGGCGCAGCAGCGGATTCGCTTCGATTGCAGCCATCAGCTTCACCTGCAGGTCGTGCAGACGCACCTGCTCGTGGCGCTCGACGGCGCCCTGCAACTGCTGCATCGCCTGGTCGTCGGCGCGCATTGCCGTGTGCTCGGCGCGGTTCGTCGAGCCGTCGCTCTGGCGAGTGATGCCTTCCTTGTCGGTCGAAATATCGCGGCCGCTGGCTTTCATCATGCTCGAATCGACGGCGCTGCGGTCGCCACCCCACAGCGTGATCTTCAGCGGCTGATTGAAGTAGTCGGCAATGCCCTTCAACTGCACCGTCGATGCCGAGCTGAGCAGCCACATCAACAGGAAGAACGCCATCATTGCGGTCATGAAGTCCGCATACGCGAGCTTCCACGCGCCGCCGTGATGGCCGCTTCTCTTCGGCGCACCGCGTTTAACAACGATTGCGCGGTCCTTGTCCTTGCTCATCGCCCGATTCCTCGCCCGTGTCCGCCGTTACTTCGCCTTCACGCGGCGCACATGCTCTTCCAGCTCGGCGAACGACGGACGTTCGGTCGAGAACAGCACCTTGCGGCCAAATTCGACGGCGATGGCAGGCGCGTAACCGTTCAAGCTCGCGAGGATCGTGACCTTGATGCACTGAAACATCTTGGTCGACTCCTTGACGCGCTGCTCGGCCACGCTCGCGAGCGGACTGATGAGGCCATACGAAAGCAGAATGCCCAGGAACGTGCCGACCAGCGCCTGCGCGATCATCTCGCCGAGCACGGCGGGCGGCTTGTCGGCGGAGGCCATCGTGTGCACGACGCCCATCACGGCCGCGACGATACCGAACGCGGGCATCGCGTCGCCGACCTTCATCAGCGCGTGAGCGGGTCCTTCGCCTTCGGCGTGATGCGTTTCGATCTCTTCGTCCATCAGGCTTTCGATCTCGAACGCGTTCATGTTGCCGCCGACCATCAGGCGCAGATAGTCCGTCAGGAATTCGACGATGTGATGGTCCGCCAGGATCTTCGGGTACTGCGTGAAAATCGGGCTCTTCTGCGGATCGTCGATATCCGCTTCGAGCGTAAGCGTGCCCTCCTTGCGCGCCTTCGCCAGCAGGACGTAGAGGAGCGCCATCAGCTCCATGTAGACGTCCTTGTTGTACTTGGCGCCCTTGAACAGCGTCGGAATCACGCGCAGCGTAGCCTTGATCGTCTTCATCCCGTTGCCGAGGATGAACGCGCCGAGACCCGCTCCAGCGATCATCAGCACTTCGACGGGCTGCAAGAGCGCGCCCAGGTGGCCGCCCTCCAGCGCGTACCCGCCGAAGACGGACATCAGCGTAACGAGTGTTCCCACGAAAATCAGCACTGCCGAGCCCTCACGAAAGTCGACGGAGACCGTCGTTATTCAGGTTTACGGCAAACGATTGGAAAACTTTGGCGGATCGGATTCTGGGGCGGGGCGGTGTTAACCAGAGGACGCGCGAGCGCATGCAAATCAGCCGCCGCGCGTGCGGATCAGCCGCGCGGCGCGCGCTCACGCGGACGCCTCGGCGCCGCCCGGCAGCGCTTCTGCGGCCGCGCCGGACAGCTTGCCGACGGCCGCTTGCGTTCCGCCGCCGTGGGCGTCAGCGGCTTTGCGGGTCTTGCCGGCCCGCGACGGCGGCGCGCACAGCCCGCATACGAAGCCTTGATGTGGGTCATGCGCATGCGCGACAAAATGCCCGCGGCAGCGGGTGCAGGGCGTCGCCTGCAGCATGCCGGAGTCGAAGAAGCGCACCAGCGTCCACGCACGGGTGAGACTGAGCACCGGCTCGTCGAGGTGCAGCCGCACGTGCTCGAGATACAGCCGGTACGCCTTGACGATCGAGTGGATCGTCTCGCAACCGCCACGCTGCGACATGAACCGGTAGATGTTGTAGAACAGCGAGGCGTGAATGTTCGGCTGCCACGTCGTGAACCAGTCCGTCGAGAACGGCAGCATGCCCTTGGGCGGCGACTCGCCCTTTACTTCCTTGTACAGCCTGGTGAGCCGGTCGCGCGACAGCGTCGTTTCCGCTTCGAGCAACTGCAGGCGCGCGCCGAGTTCGATCAGTTCAATCGCCAGGGTGATCTCCCTGACTTCGAGCATCACGCTTTTTTGTGCCATCCGCCTCGCTTCCCGCGTCCGTGGCCCGTTTCGCCTTTTCGGCGCGCGATGCGGCGCGCTCCGGCAGGAACGGTGAAAGAGCGCCGTCGCCGGCGCGCGTAGGATTGCGTCTGTCTGCGTGTCTGCGGCGCGTGCGCGCCGGCCGGCATCAGCCGATCTGCTCGACAGGCTGTCCAGCCATCAGGATTGCGGAATGCGCCTGGGCGACGACGCTCGCTTTGCCCTTGTCGGCAAGCGACGAGAGGATCTGGTGATCGTCGAAGCGGAAGCGGCACAGCAGCTGGTTCGACCCAGCCAGTTTGACGGTCTGCGCGAGCGACAGATTGGCGAGCACGTCGGCAAGCTGCTCTGAGATGCCCATGCGGAACATGCCCATTGGCTTGTCTTCGCGCAGCAGGCGCTGGGCAAGCAGCAGATACGACAAATTCACTTCCCTAATTTCATTGAGCATGTCGCTTTGAGCGCTCATGAATCCCCCGGTTCGATCTGGCTGGTCAGGCCTATGTAAAACGTTTGCTCGCTCGCGTTAAAAAAAACAGCGAACGGCACGCTTATGGTCAGCATGCATTTTCTCGAAAGGGCTAGCCAACGGGAATCGGACATCCGCCCCAATTGGTTGACGGAAAAATCCAGGATTTCTGTAGGTCTTTTTCCTACAAATTTTTGATGCGGGATCTGAAACGGCATAAAAGCGCATTGAAAGCGCGAGCCGCCTGCACGCGAGTGCGTGCAAAAGGATTGGGAAGCGGATTATGCGCTCATATCTGAAAGCCGACCAAGCAATTTCGCGCCGATACATTCGGCAATGCACAATAAGGTCGGACGAAAGCATGGCGCAACATGCTGCGCCATCTGGCGCAAAGTGCGGGGGATATTGTCCGGATGCCGTTCACGGCGGGCATTCCGGTAGCATCCGTGCACTTATTACGCATCATGTTTCGCGCTGTAACAACGTTAAGTGTTTGAAAAATAGCTCGAATTGGCGCGCCCGATCCCGATAATGGCACTAGGGATAACCCGATTGGGTTTCCTGCCACGGGCGGCGGCACACCGCGCCCAACCGTCCGACAGGCTTCCGCGTTTTGCCACACGCCAGGCAGCGCAGCGCGAAGCCCTTTGCAAAAGGAGATCACGCATGCGAATCGCACAAATCGCGCCGTTGTATGAAGCTGTCCCACCGAAACTCTATGGCGGCACAGAACGCGTCGTGTCGTATCTGACCGAAGCGCTGGTCGATCTGGGTCACGATGTGACACTTTTCGCGAGCGGCGATTCGGTGACGTCCGCCAAGCTCGAAGCCGCGTGGCCGCGCGCGCTGCGTCTGGATCCGACGATCCGCGACGCGCTCGCTCCGCACATGCTGCTGCTCGAGCGGGTGCGCAAGATCGCGCACGAGTTCGACGTGCTGCACTTTCACCTCGACTATCTGCCGTTCCCGCTCTTTTCGACGCTGGACACGCCGTTCGTGACGACGTTGCACGGCCGTCTGGATTTGCCGGAACTGCAGCCGGTGTTCGACACGTTCACGGACGCGCCCGTGGTCTCGATTTCGGATTCGCAGCGTCTGCCGCTGCAGCAGGCAAACTGGCTCAACACGATTTACCATGGCCTGCCGGACCAATTGCTCACGCCGCAGAGCCACAAGAAGCCGGAATACCTGGCGTTCCTTGGCCGCATCTGTCCGGAAAAACGCGTCGATACAGCCATCAAGATCGCTGCACAAAGCGGTTTGCCGCTGAAGATCGCCGCCAAGGTGGACAAGGTCGACCAGGAATACTTCAAGACGGAGATCGAGCCGCTGCTGTCGCAGGCGCATGTCGAATTCATCGGCGAAATCAACGAGGCGCAGAAGCCGGAGTTCCTGTCGGGCGCGAAGGCACTGCTGTTCCCGATCGACTGGTCGGAGCCGTTCGGCCTCGTGATGATCGAGTCGATGGCGTGCGGCACGCCCGTGATCGCGTTCAACCGCGGCTCGGTGCCCGAAGTGATCGACCACGGCGTGACGGGCTTCATCTGCGAGGACGTGCAGGGTGCCGTGGCAGCGCTGCAGCGGATCGACGAACTGTCGCGCACTGAGATCCGCTCACAGTTCGAACGCCGCTTCAGCTCGAAGATCATGGCGCAGAACTACGTCGACAGCTACACGGCGCTCCTCGAAGCAACGCGCCGCCCGATGCTGCGTCGCGTGGCGGTGGGCTGATCGTTACCGGTCAACTCTGCCGAAAGGCGTAATGGACACGTAAATTATTCACGTCAATCGTTTGCGCGACCGTTCAGCCTTCCATTCGAATCGCTTCCAGAAAAAAGCCGCCTCCCCGGGCGGCTTTTTTATTCCGATCGATCCAAACTGGACCGGTAGTGGAAACGCTTTCTTAAATGCACTTCAACGCAATCGGTGTTTCCTCGTACCTGAAACGCCTTTGCGCGAAATTAAAGAATCCGCACGCGGCACATACAGCCTGATCACCTTCAAGTGGCTTTCATCGTCCGGGTGATTACGCCTCGCCGATCAGAAAGCGCTCGCGATTTTTGCCGGCAATCCATTTGGGCGGCTTTCCCCGACCGCTCCAGGTGCTCCCCGACTTCGGGTCCTGATATTTGGCGGGCAACGGCGCCTTCTTGGGCGGGCGTCCGCGGCGGGCCGCCTCCACAAAACCGAGGTCATTGGCGCTCAGTCCGTATTCCGCGATCTTCTGGCGGATTTCGGCAATCACATTGCCGACTTCATGACGGCGCGCTTCGTCCGCTTCTGCCTGCAAGCGAGCGATTTGCGCCTTGAGATCTGCGTATTGCGACATTTGGGCTCCCCTCTTTTTTCTAAAGTGGTTAGCACGGAGATTAGCCCGTGCAAACGAAATTCGCAATGGAGATGAATGCGTCTATCAAAAGTTTTCGTCTGAGTAATTTATTAAATCCGGTTGAATCGTTCAAAGAGCCGGTGTTTTATCACGAAATAATTCCGCGTTCGTGAATGACAATTCTTGACACTCCATTTCCGCAACGGTGCTTAAAATTTCCGCTTGCAAGCGCCGCAGCGCGCGCTTCCCATCCTTGAATTCCCACACACTTATTAGGATTACATACGATGAATCTCTTCAAGCGCCTTGCGGCGGAACTGTTCGGCACCTTTTGGCTCGTTCTCGGTGGCTGCGGCAGCGCCGTCCTTGCGGCAAACTTCGCAGGTCCTGTTCACGGCCTCGGAATCGGTTTCGTGGGGGTGTCGCTCGCATTCGGCCTGACCGTTCTCACAATGGCTTATGCCATTGGCCATATTTCCGGTTGTCATCTGAATCCCGCGGTGAGCGTCGGGCTGACCGTCGCCGGCCGCTTCCCGGCACGCGACCTCCTGCCGTACGTCGTCGCGCAGGTGATCGGCGCCGTACTCGGCGCCTACGTGCTGTCAGTCATCGCTTCGGGCAACGCGGACTTCCATCTGGTTGCCAGTGGTTTCGCGAGCAACGGTTACGGCGAGCGCTCGCCGGGCCACTATGCGATGCCGGCGGCATTCGTCTGCGAAACGGTGATGACGGCATTTTTCCTTTTCGTCATTCTCGGCGCCACCGACAAGCGCGCACCCGCCGGCTTCGCACCTATCGCGATCGGCTTATGCCTGACGTTGATTCACCTTGTCTCGATTCCCGTCACCAATACGTCGGTGAATCCGGCGCGCTCGACGGGTCCGGCGCTCTTCGTCGGTGGCGCTGCCGTCGACCAGTTGTGGCTTTTCTGGGTCGCGCCCATTGTCGGCGCCGTGATCGCGGGCATCGTGTATCCGCTCGTCGCGGGCGACACCCGGCAATCCGTAGACGCGCAAGGTACGCGGGCCACTGCCTGAGGTCCGTTGATCCGTCTAATAGAAAACGGGGCGCTGCGGCGCCCCGTTTTTGTTTGCGGGCGAGGCGCTCTGCATTAATAGATGGTTCAGATGTAAGGCAGGTTTACGGTCGCATTTACTGCATGGGTATGAGCGATTCGGCTGAGGGAAGATCAAACCTGCGTCGGCTCGCGAGGATTGGGCCGGCGCATGGCGCTGCCGCTCGCACGTCCGCATCGGCGAATCCGGCGTTGAAAAAGCTTTCGCGGTGCACATTGCACGCTTTCACTTCGTAACAACCTGTCGCAGTCCCGCCCACCGACGACGCGTAGATTGAACCTGTACGGCAAACACGCCGCATTCACAGGAGAAGCAACATGAAGCGCATCGTCACTCACATGCTCGTCGCAGCTGGACTCGCCGCTGGCGCATGCGGTGTCGCACAGGCGCATACGAATCTGAGCATCGGCTTGTCGCTCGGCGCGCCCGCTCCGGCGTACGTCGCACCGGCGCCGGTGTACGCGGCTCCACAGCCCGTCTATTACGGCGACCGGTACTGGGGCGACCGCCGCTACGACGGCTATCGACACGACCGCGACTGGAACCGCGGCCGCGGCTGGGATCACGACAACCGTTGGAATGACAACCATGGCAACCACTGGAACGAGAACGGCCGCGGTCGGGGGTATCACGACTAAGGCCTCGGCGAGGCCGCGATCAAGGGATCGGGGCAATTGAGGAAGCCGTCGTCGAGTAGCATCCCGCGACGATACCTCGGGCGCACTCAAACGCCGATTCCTAGACGCCTTGCATGGCGCGCGTCTCGCTATGGGCCGCGCGCCGTGTGAATCGGATGCGTTGCGGGATTTACGCAGTCAGTTCGTCATCGAGTTCGAAGAGCTTGCGAAGGTGATGCGCGACGCCCGCTTCGAAGTTATTGCCGATGCGCGGCACGTTCGGCAGCCGCGCGATCAGATCGGGATTCGCGTTGTTCATCATGAACGGATGGCCAGCCGTTTCGAGCATGTCGATGTCGTTCATGTTGTCGCCGAACGCGACACACTTCGCCGCCGGCACATTCAGCCGGTCGAGCACGAACTGCAACGCGCGCCCCTTCGACACATTCGCCGTCATCACCTCGAGACAATCCGGCAGCGAATAAGTGACGTACAGCGCCTCGCCGAATGCACGATGAAGATTGGCCGCCACCACGGCGAGATCGTTCGGGTCGCCGATGTAGAGCGCTTTCGCGATGTCGGCACCGTCGTGCTGCTGAAGGTCGATCACGTTATAAGTGAAGCCCGAGTCCTGGTGGTAGCGCAACAGGTGCGGCGCATCGCGGTCGATCAGCCATTCGCGGTCGGCGAACAGGTTCACGATCACGCGCCCATGCTCACCCGCGATGTCCGGCTTGACCAGTTGCTGAACGACGTTCGGATGAAGATCGTCGGCGAAGATCATTTCATCGTCGGGCGCATGAACGCGCGCGCCGTTCGATGTGATCAGATACGGCCGGATGCCCAGCACGTCACGAATGCCAGCGACGTCGCAATAGTGGCGCCCGGTAGCGATCACAATGGACACGCCCTGCGACTCGAGCGCACGCATTGTGCTGATCGTAAATGGATCGACCTGATGGTTGCTGTTCAGCAGCGTTCCATCGAGATCACTGGCGATGGCTTTGTACATGGGGAGGCGGGCAGGCGGCGTCTGAAAGCATCTATTTTATCGCCTCCAGGCGCGCGCACTTCCGTTCACGGCTTCGCAATCGACGCGCTCGTCCGGCTTTGAAGCGCCTACCCGGCGCCGATTTGCGCGGCCTCGCGCTGCGCGAGTTGCAGCGCGCCGTGCGCCGAGTCCGAAATCGGCGCGCGCAGACGCTCGCGAAACGGCGCTGGCACATACTCACTCAATGGCTTCCCAAGCCCGCCGCACAGCGCGACGGGCAACTCTCCCGACGGGTCAAGCGCGGCAATCATCTTGCCGATTTCCTCGCCGGCTTGCCGGAGCAGACGCGCCGCAAACGGGTGCTCGCGATGCGCGACGACGACAGGCGCAAGGCTCGCATATGCCGTCTGATTCGCGTCGCACAACCACACGACGAGCCCGTCGCGATCGGTTGCGCCGACATGCTCGATCAACGCTTTCGAGAACTCGTCGGCAGGAACGCGGCCGTCGAGCGCCTGCTGCGCATGCACGATCGCGCGCAGGCCGAGCCATGCGCCACTAGCTTCGTCGGCGGATGGATAGCCGTAGCCGCTGACCATGCGGCTTGTGCCGCTGCGATCGAGCACGGCGGCCACACTGCCCGTCCCCAACGCGACGATCACGCCCGGCTCGCCACCGTGCGCGCCGAGCAGCGTCGTGTAGGCATCGCTTTCGATCGCGAGTCCGGCCAGCGCGGGCGCCTTCGCGCGAAACGCAGCCAGCCAGTCCCGGTTGTTGACGCCCGCAAGGCCGCAGCCGAGCACGCAGCGCGACCACTCTGGGGCAAGACGGGCGCGCTCGAACGCCTGCGCGGTCGCGGCAAGGATGGCTTCCCAGGCGCGCTCGACGCCCAAACCGAGTCCCGACGGCCCGGCCGTGCCTTGCGCGAGTTCGTGGCCCGCGGCGTTCGCCAGCACGACGCGCGTGCCGGTACCGCCACCGTCGGTGCCGATCAGATAGAGGTTTTGGTTCATCGATTTGCTCAGTGATGTGCCCAGTAATGTGTCATGGCATAGCGTGGCAGGTCCGCCCGCTCGCGACAATTAGCCGAATGGCCAGGTTGCGGCGGCATTCCGTTCCGCTATGCTGGCGTAGCCTGATCGACGGACGATCAACCAACCATGCAGGAGCCTGAACGTGGCTGAGCAGCGATGCAACTGGGCGACGAGCGAAGCGCTCGCACACTATCACGACACCGAGTGGGGCGTCCCGTCGCGGGATGACCAGCATCTGTTCGAAATGCTGGTGCTCGAAGGCGCGCAGGCCGGGCTATCGTGGTCGACCATACTGAACAAGCGCGACGGATACCGGCGTGCGTTCTCAAACTTCGACATCGACAAGGTCGCCCGCTTCTCGCAGCAAAAACTGGACGCGCTCGCGCTGGATGAAAGCATCGTGCGACATCGCGGCAAGATCGAGTCGGTGGTGACGAATGCAAAGGCCGTCAAGCAGATCCAGGCGGAGCATGGTTCATTCGCAGATTTCGTGTGGTCGTTCGTCGACAACACGCCGATCCAGAATACGTGGACGACATACAAGCACGCGCCGGCGTCGACGGAAGTGTCGGATGCGCTCAGCAAGGCGCTGAAACGATACGGCTGCAAATTTGTCGGCACAACCATCTGCTATGCGTTCATGCAGGCGGTGGGCATGGTCAACGACCATCAGACGGACTGCGCCTGCCATATGCGTTGCGCGACGCTCGGCAAGAAAGGGCGCAAGAAAAATTCGAAGTGATGCGTTCGGCGCCGATCTCAAGAAGACTGTAAGGCGCTTTCATGTCGCGCTACTGCAACACAGGGCGCCTTCGAGGTCGGTGTGCATCGCGCGCAGACCACCCGCCCTCCCCGCTGTCTTTTCCGACAACTCGAACAATGGCACCCAAATAAAAAACGGCGGTGTGGCTTCTTTCGAAGCTCGCACCGCCGTTTGGCGTGCTTTCGCGTGCGGGAAGCGTGCTCAGTGCAGCTTCTTCGGCAGCATCTGGCTGCGCAGGCGCTTGTGCAGGCGCTTCACTGCAGCTGCCTTCTTGCGCTTACGTGCCGTCGTCGGCTTTTCGTACGACTGGCGCTCACGCAGTTCTGCGATCAGGCCATTTTTTTCGATTGCGCGGCGGAAGCGGCGGATTGCCACTTCGAACGGCTCATTTTCCTTCAGAAGAATCGTCGTCATGTAATTCCTAAATACGCTTGATACGGTTAATGGCGTGGCGGTTAGCCCACTCACGCGCCGGCCCTCCGGTCGTTCCAGACTCTGGCGAAGCACAACTGAAACGAGAGGCAAAGCGGCCACGGAGGCCGGAAAAGAGAGGTGGGAGTTCACCGCGAAACGCGGGCAGCGCACGTTGCGGCGCCGCGCCTAGCTGACGTTTCGCCACCAGTAACCCATGACGAAACGAGCAAAGATCTCAATTCACTCTCGATGATATCAGGAAATGATCCTGCCGGCCAGCGTTTCTTGATCCCGGTCAGGCACTTGGCGCACCCGGACGACTGGAGCGGCCCGTGACGTCCGTTGATTGATCGCGCTTAAGAAAAAGTGGGGCAGACCACAGGTCTGACGGCTGTTCCACTGAGTCGAGCGTCGCACAGAGGACCTCGCCGTCCGGCTGCCCATTCCGCATTCGTCCGCGCCGCAAGTCGAGCCGACAATGAAACCGATTATCGCAAAGTTGAGGCCCTACAACCGTGCAGCAGATCTACGACGACGTAGCCTAAAGTTTGCCAGCGTCGCGCCGTCAACCAAGGGAAGGCGGTCGACGCGGCCCGAATGCGGCGCGAACCCTCGCGACAGCGTGAGGCTGAAGGAGTCCAGCCTCCAACCGGAACCGACATGACGATCGAAGCGCTCACCCGTGCCTTGCAGTTGACACACGAAATTCACGATGCAGCTCGCCAGCGCGACTGGCTGCGCGCAGAGATGCTCGTCTCGGAACGTTCACCCCTACTGATGTCGCTGAAGCCGGAACAGCCACCGCACGCGCTCGTGCTGATTCGCGAGATCCAGACTCTGGACGAGCAGATCAGCGAAGCTGCTCGCGTCGGCCTCGATACGCTGACGCAGGAAAACGCGAAGGCGCGGCAACGTATTCAGTCGGTGCGCCAATATCACACCGTCGGCATGCTATAGGCGCACATTCGCGAGAAGCGATCGCCTTGAGACGCAGTGCGGATGCGCTCGTCAACAGGACGTCGGCCGTCGTAAGGAATTAGCCGGCACGACATCAATATCGTGCGCGACGAATTGCGGAATCGCATGGAATGCGAATAGTCCGCGCATCGCCCGCCCCTCGGAAGAGCGTCGAGCCCACCACCTGTCGCAGCCGCCTGCACCGTGGCGCAGCAATCTGATCATTCCTGCTTCACGCGCTGGCGAAAATAGCCAACGTGACGAAACCGTTCTCCGACATCGGCAGCGGCCCGATGTTTGGCGCCCTGCGGCGTATGAAGCTGAGGCAGCTGTCCGACACCCGAAATCCGCAGTGCGCAATCCGCTCCGCAAAAGGCACCCAAAGCCACGCGACAGCAATCGCGAAACGACCGGTCGCAGACTCACCGGCCAGCACAGTTCGCCTTGCATCTTTCTCCGCAGCCCTCGAGGAAGGCGGCACAGATCGCTCACTCCCAGCGCCGACCTTTTCACGGCCGCCACAGCGCCCCCGGTCAGTCTGAGCGGCCATTCGACCAGCGCTTGTTCACGCATACGCGTCGATGGCTCCCTAAAGTTTTTTTCTGCCCCGCCGTCAACCAGGACAGGCGGCGCCATTCGCAAAAAGCAGCGCGACGCCGGTAGCCAAAACCAGTCATCTCCTGGCGCTTAGCATACGAGGACGCAAAAATGCTGAATATCAACACCAACATCATGTCGCTGACCGCGCAGCAGAACCTGTCGGGTTCGCAAAGCGCGCTGTCGCAAGCCATCAACCGCCTGTCGTCGGGCAAGCGCATCAACACGGCAGCTGACGATGCAGCAGGCAACGCAATCGCTACGTCGCAAACGGCATCGATCAACGCGCTGAACCAGGGCGTTGCGAACGCGAACGACGCGATCTCGATGGTGCAGACCGCCAACGGCGCGCTGGGCTCGACGATCGACAACCTGCAACGTATCCGCCAGCTGGCAGTGGAAGCAGGCGACGGCTCGCTCGACTCGAACTCGATGAGCGACCTGCAGGCCGAAGTCACGACGCGTCTGCAGGAAATCAACCGTATCGCCGGCCAGACGACGTTCAACGGCCTGCACATCCTGTCGAGCGCCGGCACGGTCAACTTCCAGGTCGGCGCGTTCTCGGGCCAGACCGTTGGCATCAACTTCGGCGCTTCGGTGTTCGACAGCTCGGGCCTGAGCGTCAGCGGCGTCAACATCAGCACGAGCGCCGGCGCGCAATCGGCACTGTCGCAGATCGACGCGGCACTCGCAGCGATCAACACCTATCAGGCAGCACTCGGCGCACAGCAGAACACGCTGTCGGCTACGGTGACGAGCACGCAAACGGAATCGACCAACATGAGCGCCGCACGCTCGCAGATCACCGACGCTGACTTCGCGCAGGAAACGGCGAACCTGAGCAAGGCGCAAGTGCTGCAGCAAGCTGGTATCTCGGTGCTGTCGCAAGCGAACTCGATGCCGCAGCAGATCCTGAAGCTCCTGCAGTAATCGCGTTAGCTGCGCGCGTGCAGCATCGCACCGCGCAGCCTGATTCAACGCATCGACACCGACAGGAAGGCTCGCCTTCCTGTCGGTGTTTCAGCCGATACCGTCCTGCCCGACACAGCCGAGCGGAGCTACCTACATGACCACCACCACCACGAGTACGAGTTCCACGACGACAACCGATCTGTCTTCCCAACTGGCGGCAGCGGCGCAGTCGATCATCAGCGGCGCGACGAATTCGACGATGGACGTCAACTCGCTCGTCCAAACCCTCGTGGCAGCCAAGACGGTCGGTCAAAGCACGATCATCACCAACAAGCAGACCTCGGACAACACCGAGCTTTCGGCAGTCGGTCAGATCAAGTCGGCACTGTCTTCTCTCGACACGGCGCTGGCGGGTTTCCTGAACGGCAGCGCGCTCGCGCAGATGCAAGCGGCCGTCACCGGCACCGGCGTGACGGCGACCACCAGCACGGGCGCAGTCGCGGGCACCTATTCGGTCGCCGTCACGAACGTGGCGACGTCCAGCACCGCGCGCCTGAACCCGATCGCAACGGGGACCACGTTCAACGCCGACACGCTCAGCATTCAGGTCGGCTCGGGCGCGGCAACCAGCGTCACGATCAAGGCCGGCGCGTCGCTGACCGACGTGGCCAGCGCGATCAACAAAGCCAACGCCGGCGTGTCCGCAGCCGTCATCACGGCCACCGACGCGTCAGGCAACGTCAATCAGTACCTCACGCTCACCTCGACGCAGACCGGCTCGAACACCGCGATTTCCATTTCCGATTCGGGCGGCGCCAATGCCGCACTTGCGTCCGTCCAGTCGAGCACGACGGGCGTGGACGCGAACGTCAGCATCAACGGCATTGCGACGACCAGCGCCAGCAACACCCTGACCAATGTGCTGACCGGCGTCACGCTGGATATTTCGGGCGCAGCGGCGAATAGCACGCAAACGCTCACCGTGTCGGCCGACACATCGGCATCGGCCAGCGCAATCCAGAGCTTCGTCACCGCGTACAACAACTATGTGACGACCGCCGGGAAACTCTCGTCGTACGACTCGAGCACCTCGACCGCCGGTCCGCTGCTCGGCGACTCGATGACGAACGGCATCACGAACGGTCTGGCCTCGCTGATCAGCGCGGGTGTCAAGAGCGGCTCCACCACCTACAGCCTGGCGTCGATCGGCCTGAATCTGCAACCGGACGGAACGCTGCAGGTGGACAGCACCGCGCTGCAAACCGCGCTGACGTCGAACCCCACTGCCGTGAACGCGATCTTCAACAGCGCCACCGGGATCGGTGCGAAGCTGGACACGTTCATGTCGTCGTACATACAGACGAGCGGCATCATCGATCAGCGCACGCAGGCGCTGAACCAGGACCTGAGCAACCTGCAGGACCAGGCGACGCAGCTGACCAATTATTCGAACGAGCTGACCGCGCAATACACCGCGCAGTTCAGCGCACTGAACACGCTAATGGCGCAGATGCAGAACAACACGAATTACCTGACGCAGCTGTTCGGTGGCAAGAACAGCGCCGGCTCGCTCGCGACCAACAAGTAATCGGGCGGCCGCGCAGCAGCGCAGGCATGACGCTGCAAAAAGCTGCGGCCAGCCGGTCAAACCGGCTGGCCGCAGTATTCGCCGTCACCGCTCAGACAGCGGACTGAGCGTTCAGATGCAGTTCCCACATCCGATGAAACGCGTCAACGAGGTTGTTCGCAAAGCGCGGCGCATCGCACATCGGCGATTGCCTCGTCTGTTCGCGCAGCCCTGCACGCAAGGTTGTCAGCCGGCCTGGGTCGGACGCAAACGCAACCGCCTTCTCGACATACACGTCCTTGTCCGCCGCCACCCATTCGGCAAGCCCGGCCGCATGAAGCAGGCTTTCGCAGATATGCGTGAGAAAGCGATCGCCCTTCAAGCCCAACACGGGCGAGCCCATCCATAGCCCCTCGGCCGTCGTCGTGCCGCCCGGATAGGGGAACGGGCTCAGCGTGATATCGACGCGATTGTATGCACCCAGATATTCGACGCGCGACGACTCGCCTTCGAGAATCAGCCGGCTCGCATCGATGCCGTGGCGCGCGAAACGCTCGATCGTCTTGATCTGCAGATAGTCGCTCCAAAGGCCGATCGCCTTCAGGAACAGCTTCGAGCCCGGCACCCGATGCAGCACGCGAGACCACAGCGCCACGACATCGTCCGTCACTTTGACGAGCTTGCCGAAGTACCCGAAGGTGACAAAGCCGTTCTGTTCCATCGGCAGCGGCCCGACATCCGGCGCATTGTCGGGCGGGGTGAAGCACAGATAGCTGTCCGGCAACCGCCACGCCTTCTCGACGAAGTGATGTTCTTCGCTTTGCGGCAAAGTATGCGGATCGCCGATAAAGTAATCGATGAACTCGCAGCCGGTCGTCGCGAAAAAGCCCAGCCAGCTGGCCTGCAGCGGCGCTGGACGCCACGCGAAAACCGGCAGCGCGGTGAACGCCGTATGGCCGGACAGATCGACCAGAATATCGAGGTTGTCGTCGCGAATCTTCTCGGCAGCCTCCTGTGTCGACAGCTTTTCGATCGAATGCCACGCGGAGAAATGCGGCTTCAGGCGCTCCGTGATCGCGTCGTTCTTCTTGTTGAACGTCACATACGCGATCGGATCGATACGCGTGCGGTCCAGATGCCCCATGATGCTTTCGAGGAAGATGCCGACGGGATGGCCGCGCAAGTCGCCCGACACGAAACCGATCCGCAGCGGCCGCTTGCCGTCGTACGAAGAAGGCGCGTGCGCGAACGGTTTAGCCCCGGCGGCCGCCAGCTGGCCGTAACGTACTGCGTGCTCGCGCATGTCGAGCGCGGAATAACGCGGCGAACCCGGCATCGTAAACAGCAGGCGCGCATATGTCTCGATCGGATCGCATCCGAGTTCCAGCGCCTTCACGTGCATCTCGAGGCCTTCTTCGATCGCCCCGCGAGCCTGCAGGATGTCACCGAGCGACAGATACTTCGCGGCGCTTTTCTCACCGATCGACAGCGACTTGTTGACCGCCTCCAGCGCTTCGTCGAGCTGACGGTCCTCGCGCAGCGCATTCGCGAGCATCAGCCACGCGTGATCGTCCCGGGGTGTCAGTTCGAGCGCGTGACGAAGACTGAGAATCGCGGCCGGCGCCCTCTCGAGGTGGTAATAGATCAGGCCCAGCCCGCGGTAGGACGGCTGATGCTCCGGATCGAGTTCGATCGCCCGCTGGCAGGACTTCAGCGCATCCTCGTAGCGTCCAAGACCGCACAGCACGCCGGCCAATGTGCAGTGTGCATCCGCGAATTCCGGATTGATCCGGAGCACTTCGCGGCACTCGCTCTCTGCCCCCTCCAGGTCGCCGGTGTCGCGCAGCACACTGGCGAGCGTGTTGCGCGCCTCGACATCCCCTGGGCTGAGCGCCTGCCGAAGACTCGCGAGCGCGTCGGCCAATTCGCCGCGCTCGCGCAGCAGCAAACAGAGGCTGTGATGCGCGGCCCACAGGTTCGGCTGCAACGCCACGGCCTTGCGGAAAAGCTCGATCGCCAGTTCCGGCTTGTCCTGCTCGCGCAATACGTTGCCGAGGTTGTTGTACGCAACCGCATACTCCGGATTCAGCTCGATCGCCTTGCAATAGCTGGCCACCGCTTCGTCCAGTTCGCCCATGTCATGCAGCGCGTTGCCGAGGTTGTTGTACGCCTGCGCATACCCCGGTTGCAGGCGAATGGCTTCCGCGCAGGCGCGCATCGACGCATCCGGCTGCTTCGCCTGACGCAGCGCGTTACCGAGATTGTTGTGCGCTTCCGGATAGTTGAATCTCAGACCCAGCGCATTCTTGTAGCTGACGATTGCCTCGTCGAAGCGGCCAAGATCCGCCAGCACGTTGCCGAAATTGTTGTAGTAGATCGCGTCGGGCTGTACCGCGAGCGACTGCTCGATCAGCTTCACGCCGACGTCGGTCCTGCGCAGCTGGCACGCGAGCAGTCCGAGAAAATGCAGCGCATCCGGCTGCTGCGGGTCTGCCCGGAGCACGTCCTCGTACAGCGAGCGCGCGGCGTCGAACCGGCCAGCGCGGTGATGGCCGAGCGCCTGCTCGATCGACGCCGGGATATCGGCAATGCGTTCAACCTCGCTCATGCTCACGACGCCTCGTGTTTCGTCTGCAGCCGCTGCGCGAGGTTTTCATCCCACATCGCATGCAGGGCGTCCTCCAGATGGCGCGCGAAGCGCGGCGCATCGCACAGCGGCGACGCGAGCACATGCGCGCGCAGCCCGGCGCGCAATTCGCCCAATGCCTGGGGATTGGCGGCGAACGCAACGGCTCGCTCGATGTAGTCGTCGCGGGACCGCGCGATCCACGTGTCGCCGAGCCCCGCCGCATGCACGATGCTCTCGACGATGTGCGAGACGAAGCGATCGCCCTGCATGCCGAACACGGGTACGCCCATCCACAGGCTCTCGGCCGCCGTCGTGCCGGACGAGTACGGGAACGGGCTCAGCGCGATATCGACACGGTTGTACGCATCCAGATAGTCGCCGCGCGCCGAGAACCCTTCGAGCAGCAGTTGCTCCGCGCCGATCCCATGCATCAAGAAGCGCTTGAGCGTCGTCACGCGGATGTCGTCGAAGTCGAGCTGCGCGGCCTTCAGCAACAGGCGGGAGCCCGGCACGCGACGCAGGATCGCCGCCCACGTCGCAACGACGACATCGGTCATTTTGGTCAGCCGGCCGAAATAGCCGAACGTGACGAAGCCGTTTTTCAGCACGGGCAGCGGGCCGACTGCCGGCGCGACGTCCGGCGGCGTGAAGCACAGGTAGCTGTCCGGCAGCCGCCACGGCTTTTCGACGAAGTGATGTTCTTCGCCCTGCGGCAGCACGTGACGGTCGCCGAGCAGGTAGTCAATCGCCTTGAGTCCCGTGCTTGCGAAATAACCCGGCCAGCAGACCTGAACCGGCGCAGGCTTCCATGCGAACAGCGCCAGACGGTTGTACGTCGTATGCCCGGACGCATCGATTAGTACATCGATCTTGTCGTTACGGATCTGCTGGGCGGCGGCGAAGTCGCGGATGCCGGCTATCGACTGCCAGCTGTGGAAATACGGCTTGAGGCGGACAGTCAATTCGTCTTCGTCCCGGGAGGTCTGGTAAGCCACCAGTTCAACGCGGGCCGTATCGAGACTTTTCACCACGTTCTCGAGAAAATACGCGACGGGATGACGCCGCAGATCGCCCGACACGACGCCGACCCGCAACGGCCGTTCGGTGCGCGGCGCCATGCCCACCAGCCAGCTCCGGAACGGCTGGGCCGCCTCTTCCACGACCTGGGCAAACTTGCGCGCCTCATCCAGATATTGCTCGGGCGTCGTGCCCGCGGCGTAGTTCAGCGCAGTCAGCCGGTTGCTGCGCGGCTCCAGTTCGGCCGGTGCCAACTCCATCGCGATCTGCCATGCCTCAAGCGCCGCCGGCAGCTCGTCCAGCGAGAGCAGCACATTGGCAAGGTTGTTGTACGCGCGGCCATTGCCGGGCTGCAGCTCCAGTACCTTGCAGAACGACTGCACCGCATCGTGATACCGCTTCAGCCCACGCTGCGCGATGCCGAGGTTGTTGTAGGCGTCGGCATGCTCCGGCTGCATCTGCGTGACCAGCCGGAAACATTCGGCAGCGGCAGCCACCCGGCGATGCGCCGCCATCACGTTGCCGAGCGCGAAGTAGTAGTCCGGCTTGGGGTCCCGGCTGATCGCCTCCATGATCAGATCCGCCGCCCGCGCATGCTCGCCGCTGCGATACGCGACCATGCCGCGCAGATGCAGCGCGCCGGCGTGCGCCGGATCGATGGCGAGCACCTCGCGGCACAGCTCGTCCGCTTCGTCGAGCCGGTCGCTACGGCACAGCGCATCGGCGCGCGACAGCAACTCGTCCGTCGTCTCGCCACCCAGGTCGGCAAACTTGAATTCGCTCATGAATAGATGTTTCCGTCGAAAAGCAATGCGGGAAACAGCGGGCTTCGCCGGAAAATGACCGAACTGCAAAACCCTGCTGCCAGATCGTGCACACAGCACGCCATACTTCGATTCTGGCAACAGTCGACCGACTGCGATCCCCGGATTAAACCCGGCAAATGACCGCAATTCGCCGGGTTATGACGACGCGTGCAGCCGGCGCCCGCTCACTGCGCGCCGCCCATGGCCCGCTGAAACAGCTCGCCCTGGCGTTGACGGAACACGGCAAGATACTCGGGCAAGCCTGTCTGACGAGACGCGAACTTCAGGCCATCGAGCATGAGCAATTCGGCCCCGAGAAGTCGAATCGGGCTCGCCGAGGTCGGCATGGTCAGCGGGTTATAGCTTCTTACCCGCCACTGCGGCTGGGTGCACAAGACCAGCGACGCGATCCGCTCGATCAGGAAAACCTTCGCCGGTGCGGAGTCCTGCTCGTAGCTCACGGAGGCATTCAGCCCCTCGGCCAGTTCGCCCACACCGGATTCCGCAATGGCGAACAGTTGGTCGCACAACCCGATCCATTCGGCCCAGAAAGCCGGCTTGGCGATCAGGTAATTGCAGAACACTGTCTCCTTCGACGTCATCACCAGCGTGTCGATGTCGACCGACGGCATGATCTGCTTCAACGCCGCCATCAGCGTCGGCGCAATACCCGAGTGCGCGACGCAGGCGTGCTCGAACACATTCAGGAAAAACGCGGCCACGTCGTAGAACATCGGAAACGTGACGACATCGACATCGTCCGGCGTTTCGGCCAGAAACCGGAACACTGCATCGGAATGCAGCCCGATCTTCTTGCCGAACTTCGGCGAAAGGAACCCGTACCCCTCGTTCGGGTTCAGCAGGTTATTCAGCAGGAACTGGCGGATGGGCCAGTATTCGTACCAGTCCGGGCGCCCGCCTGTGTTATCGAGCGGAATGAATCCGGCATCGAGAGACGCGCGCGTCTCACTGGAATAGAAAATCTGATAGACGTTCGCTTTCATTCGATCACTCATCTACGGGCCGCGACTAGCTGCCCGGCGAGGCCGGGTTCAGGCACCTGCACTCATCCGCGCATCACGCCTGCGCCGGCACCGCCTTGATCACGTATTGCAGCGGCAGTGCATCGCGCACAGCCGCCTCGCCATCGCCGCCCGCCGCCGCCGCCATCGCCTTGATGACGGGGAGGAACGTTTCGCGCTGCGGCTCGTGGAAGATGCGGCGCGCACCGTCCTCGACCCGGTAGCCGGTCTGCGCGAACATCTCGATCATCGTTTGCAGCGTGAACCAGCGCAGATGCGTGCGATCGAGGAGTCCCATATCCGCGTAGCGCAGATCACCATAGCTCAGGCGCGCCTGAATGCTCCAGTGCTGCATGTTCGGTATGCAGGCCACCACGTAGCCGCCGTTGTTCGCGGTCAGCGCGGCGTGGATCTTTCGCAGGACGTCCCACGGATCGCGCAGATGCTCCAGCACGTCGGCAAACACGTAGCAATCCGCTGCGAGATCGGACCGGAAACGCGCCTCGTCGACCGTCTCGATGTCCAGAACGGTCACCTCGTCGCAATGCGCGCGGGCCAGTTCCGCATATTCGGGCACCACCTCGATGCCGACGTAATGCACGTCGGGGTTCAGCTTCCGGTATTCCCTCGCCAGCGCCCCGGAGCTGCATCCCACCTCGACAACCCTGCGGACATGGGTCGGCATTAGTTTCAGCAGTTCGTCGTTGTGAATGTGATGAACCGGAGTCTGTTTCATGGCGAAGAAAGAGAATGTGGAGACGGGTGGCCCGGAGTATAGGCAGCCACCGTCGCGTTCAATCCGCCAATCAAAGCGGACTATTGCACCTTTTTCTCCTGACGGACGGCTTGCGCCCCGCCCATCCGCGCGCTTCATTGTTTCGTCCAGTCTTTCGCCCGTCCACACCCCTTGCCGTGGCCGGCGAGGTATCGCATCATCGCCGGATTGATATGCGCTAGTCCGACTGAGGCGGAAACAACAACAGTGAAACCCATCAGGCTTGTCTGTGCGACCCGATCGCCACGAGAAACGTTTTTGACGCACACCGCGCTCGGACTCTCGCTCAGTCTGTATCGCTTTCCTCAAGCTCCCGAGGTGCTGCTGTTCGATAACAATACTCGTGGACTACCGGTTGTCTATAACGTCGCAATCGATGCGGCGAAGAAAGATCCTGCGATTCTCGTATTCGCCCACGACGATATCTGGCTCAACGATTTCTACTGGGTGGAACGCATTCGCGAAGCGGTACAGCATTTCGATATTGCAGGGGTCGCGGGCAACCGCCGTCGCGTCGCGCAGCAGGCGGCGTGGGCTTTCATGAAGGCGAATCCCGATGTGGACGGATCGCAACCCTCGCATTTCCATTGGGATGAGCCGCAGTACCTGAGCGGAGCGGTAGGGCACGGCAAGATGTTTCCGTGCGAAATCTCCAGGTATGGTCCTTCGGGTGTCGAATGCAAATTGCTCGATGGCCTGTTGCTGATTGCCGACAGCGAAAAACTGGCTGCACACGACCTGCGCTTCGACGAGCGCTTCGACTTCCATTTCTACGACCTGGATTTTTGCCGTCAGGCCGAACTGCGCAACATGAAAATGGGCACCTGGCCGATCAGCGTCGTGCATGAAAGCGCGGGCGCATTCGCGACCCCGCGGTGGCATGCCGGCTACAAAAAATATCTGGAAAAATACGGCGAGTGATGCTTAGGAATCCGTAAGTATTGAATTCGACGGTGCGATACCCAGTACGTGCCCGTCAGGCCGAAATACACCGCGGAGAGCACGCCCGCAGCGATTATCGCGGGTAACGGCGATCAGAATCTAACTAGATTTTCGTCGCGACAGGAACGATGGCTGCGGCCGTGAGCGAACGCCGTCGGTTCGGCGGACGGAAATGGGGCACGCTGAGGGGAGAAAAGCCTGAGCTCACCGTGAGTGGATCGCCGTGCATTTCCGGAGAGACCCGGAAAGAGAGAATCCTGCTGCGAAACCACGGGAAGGCTGTGTCGGAGATGGCGCGCCCGGCTGGGATCGAACCAGCAACCCCTGCCTTCGGAGGGCAGTACTCTATCCATTGAGCTACGGGCGCATTCGGCAGAAATGCTCGGCGAAAAGCGCTGCAAAATCACGAGGTTGATGCGACATGCGGCGCCAGAGCGAGATCGAGAGGATACCCGTTTTCGGGCGGCCCGTCCACCACAGGCCCGCCGGCGCAACCCGCCGGGCCGTCGAAGGCTATCTCCATCAACCACAAATCAGCGCCAGAACCGACAAAACGTTCGCGTAAACGCCTACTGAACACATTCCAGCCCCGCTCACCGGCGCCGAAACCTTCCGTCTATAATCGTCCGTGGCTGATCAAGAACAAAGTCGTTGCCGTCGCGCTGTACCGCTCACAATACCCATGGGAGACGAGACAAGCATGAGCGAAGCACCACACGGAGCCCCGATCAAAACCCCCGGACAGCTGATCGCCGCAGTCATCGCCGGCTTTGCTGTCCCCATTGCCATCATCGTTCTGCTCGCCTACTACGTCGACAACTCGACCCGCACGGGCGCGGGCACCGATGGTCTGTCCGACGCCGTCGTCGACTCGCGCATCACGCCCATCGCCAAGGTCGAGGTCCGAGACGCCAACGCGCCGCGCGTCTACAAGACGGGGGAGGAAGTGTACAAGGCCGTCTGTTCGGCCTGTCACGCGGCAGGCGCAGCGGGCGCGCCGAAATTCACCAACACCGGCGACTGGGCGCCACGCATCGCGCAAGGCTTCGACACGCTCTGGCACACCGCGCTGACCGGCAAGGGCGCGATGCCCCCGCGCGGCGGCACGAGCCCGGACGACTATAGCGACTACGAAATCGGCCTCGCCGTTGCTTATATGGCGAACAACGCGGGCGCGAAATTCGCCGATCCGCCGAAGCCCGTGCCAGGCCAGCCTGCTGCGGGTCCCGCGGGCGCATCCGGCGCAGCGGCCGCTTCGGGCGCCGAAGCGGCATCGGGCGCGGCAGCAGGCGCGTCCGACACCGCCAGTGCGCAGGCCGCCGCCGCGATGGCCGCGATGAAGAACGTGCCCCAAACCGCCGCGCCGGCATCGGGCGCGCAAAGCGCTGATGCATCGCAGGCGGGCAAGGCGCTGTATCAGCAGGTCTGTCAGGCCTGTCACGCAGCGGGCGTCCTGAACGCGCCGAAATTCGGCGACAAGGAAGCCTGGGCGCCGCGCCTGAAAGACCCGATCGACACCATCTACAACTACGCGCTGCACGGCAAGGGCGCGATGCCGCCGAAGGGCGGCTCGAACGCATCGGATGCGGACGTGAAAGCCGCCGTCGATTACATGGTCGGCGCGGCGAAATAAGCAGCGCACATCTTCAGCGTCAGACGCAACGAAAAATCCCCGCCTCGTGCGGGGATTTCTCATTCATGCGCGGTGCGCGGTCCGCCCATCACGCCTTCTGCAACAGCGCCTTCAGACTCGCCAGCCGGTCTTTCGGCGTCATCGGCGCTTCGTCCGGCGTCGGCGGCGGCGCTTCGTCGAGGCCCATTTCGGGGATGAAGCGCGATGGCTCGCACACCACCGTCTCGCGCGCCCGCTTGCGCTTCTTGCACCAGTTCAGATGCAGGCTGCGCTGCGCGCGCGTGATCGCGACATACATCAGCCGGCGCTCTTCCTCGATGCGCGCATCGTCGATCGGGCCGTCGTCCTCGGTGCCGCCGCGATGCGGCATGATGCCTTCCTCGACGCCCACCAGAAACACGTGCGGATATTCGAGCCCCTTCGACGCGTGCACCGTCGACAGACGCACCGCATCCGGGTCTTCGTCCTTGCCTTCGAGCATCGACATCAGCGCGACCGTCTGAATCAGACCGAGCAGATTCTTGCCGGTGTCGGTGAGACCGTCGGCGGTGTCGTAGCCGGTCTGCTCCGAGCCTGCTTCGGGTTCAGGCTTCGTGCCTTTGCGTTTGAGCCATTCGAGAAACTCCAGCACGTTCTGCCACTTCGCCTGGGCCTGGCGTTCGTCGAATGCGTCGTACAGATACGCTTCGTAGTGGATCGCTTCCATCATGTCATCGAGGACCGACGTCGCGGCGTCTTTCTCAGCGCGGTCTCGCAGACGCTGCATGAAATCGCAGAACACTCGCAGCGGCTCGACCTGCCGCGCCGACAGCCGCGCCTCGATGCCGCCCATGTACACCGCTTCGAACAGCGACACCTTCGCCTGGCCCGCGAACGCGCCCAGCGCTTCGAGTGTCGTATTGCCGACGCCCCGGCGCGGCGTCGTGATCGCGCGGATGAACGCGGGATCGTCGTCGGCGTTTGCGATCAGCCGCAGATACGCGCAAATATCCTTGATCTCGGCTTTGTCGAAGAACGACTGGCCGCCCGACAGCACATACGGAATGCGCTCGCGGCGCAGTACCTGTTCGAAAATGCGCGCCTGGAAGTTGCCTCGATACAGGATCGCGTAATCGCGAAACTGCGTGCGGCGCTCGAACTTGTGCGCCGACAGCCGGAACACGACGGACTCGGCTTCGTGCTCTTCGTCGTTGCACCCCGTGACGGTGATCGTGTCGCCCATGCCGTGCTCGGACCACAGCTTCTTCTCGAAGAGCTTCGGATTGTTCGCGATCACGTTGTTCGCCGCCGTCAGGATGCGCACCGTCGACCGGTAGTTCTGCTCGAGCTTGATCACATGCAGCTTCAGGAAGTCCTTGCCGAGCTGCGCGAGGTTTTCGAGCGTCGCGCCGCGCCAGCCGTAGATCGCCTGATCGTCGTCGCCGACGGCCGTGAACGCGGCGCGCGGACCGGCCAGCAGCTTCACCAGTTCGTACTGGCACGCGTTGGTGTCCTGATACTCGTCGATCAGCAGATAGCGCAGCTTGTTCTGCCAGCGGTCGCGCACCTGCTCGTTCTTCTTGAAGAGCTCGGCGGGCAGGCGGATCAGATCGTCGAAGTCGACGGCCTGATACGCGTGCAGCGTCGCGACGTAGTTGCGATAGACGATCGCGGCCTGATGCTCGTCCTCGTTCGACGCGATCGCCATCGCCTCTTCCGGCATGATGAGGCCGTTCTTCCACAGCGAGATGATCGTCTGGATCTTGCGGATAAAGCCCTTGTCCGTCGAGCCGACCTGTTCCTGGATCATGCCGAAGCAGTCGTCGGAATCCATGATCGAGAACTGCGGCTTCAGGCCGACGTGCTCCGCCTCCTGGCGCAGGATCTGCACGCCGAGCGAGTGGAACGTGCACACCGTCAGCTGGTTGACGGGCACCTTGCGGCCTTCCTTGCCGGGCGCCGTCAACGTTTTGCCTTCGAGCAGCTTGCCGACGCGCTCGCGCATTTCGGCAGCGGCCTTGTTAGTAAAGGTGACGGCAGCGATATGGCGCGGCTCGAAGCCTTTGTTTTCGATCAGGTGCGCGATCTTCTGCGTGATCACGCGTGTCTTGCCGCTGCCCGCGCCCGCGAGCACGAGGCACGGACCGTCGAGATAGCGCACCGCTTCGCTTTGAGCGGCATTCAGGCCTGCGGACATCGTGTGTGGATGAGAAATGAATTGAGGGCGCTGCTTGACTAACGAGCGACCCGGAAACATGCAGCGAGACGGCTCGAATGGCGCAACGTGTCGGACGGGTGCAGGAGGTGGGGCATGGCGCTTGCCGAACGATCCGCCGCGCATCCGTCTTGCATCTATCTCTTGCGCCACGCACTTGATTCCATGCGCTTTTTGCCGTTCGCGTGAGAACCGCGATGTTAACACGAATGCTCTTGCGAAGGCCTCGGCTCATGCCTTCGGGACAGCACGCGACGCGGCGTGCGCTAAACCCGCGCGCCGCGAGCCGAAGCGCGTCCGTGCCACAATTGCGCCGTTGCGCGCCGCCCCTGCTGCGCGCCGCTTTTGCAGGAAACGCGCATGTCTTCATCGCTGAAAATTGGCTTGATGGGCTACGGCTTTGCCGGCGCCACCTTTCACGCGCCGGTGATCGAACACTGCGGACGCGCGAACGTCGCCGCAATCGCCACGGGACAACCCGACAAGGCTCGCGCCGACTATCCGAACGCGCGCATCGTCGCCGATATCGATGCGCTGCTTGCGCTGAAAGACATCGAATGCGTCGTGATCGCTACGCCGAACGACACGCACTTCGACCTGGCTCGCCGCGCGCTCGAAGCGGGCAAGCACGTCGTCGTCGACAAGCCCGTCACGCTCACGGCCGCCGACGCGCGCACGCTCGCCGACCTCGCGCACAGCAAGGGCCTGCTGTTCGCGCCGTTCCACAACCGCCGCTGGGACGGCGATTTCCTGAGCGTGCGCGAGCTGATCGCAAGCGGACAGCTGGGCCGCATCACGCATTTCGAATCGCATTTCGACCGCTTCCGTCCGGGCATCCGGCAGCGCTGGCGTGAGGAGGCATCGCGCGGCGGCGGTTTGCTGCTCGACCTCGGCCCGCATCTGATCGACCAGACGCTGACGCTCTTCGGCGCGCCCGAGACGGTCTATGCATCGGTGAAGGCGTATCGTGACAACGCGAGCGCGCCGGACCACGTGCATCTGCTGCTCGGCTATGCAACCCATGAAGTCGTGCTGCACGCGAGCGCGCTGACGGCAATCGTCGCGCCGCGCTTCACGATCCACGGCACGCGAGGCAGTTACGTGAAGTACGGCCTCGACACGCAGGAAGATCAGCTTAAGGCAGGCCTGCGTCCCGGCGACGCCGGCTTCGGCGGCGGCAACGAGGCGGGCACGCTGCGCGTGCTCGAAGGCGAACAGGAAGTAAAGCGCGAACTGCCGACGCGCGACGGCGTCTATGTAGAGTTCTACCGCGCGCTGGCGGCCTCGATTCGCGACGGCGCGCCGTTCCCGGTCAGCGCGCAGGATGCCGTCGACGTCATGACGATCATTGAACTCGCGGCTCGCAGCGACAAGGAAGGCGTGCGGTTGCCATTCCGGCGCGGCGTGTGAAAGCGGGATAACGCTCTACGTGCGTTTTTCCCTTAGTCCCGACGATTTCGCTCAGGCCTTTCGCGCCTTCGAGGGTTCCTCGTCGCGCGCGGAACGCCTGAAGGCGCCGCCTGCCCTCGCCGGCAACCGACGGTAACGAAACCACACCGGCGCAGCGTCATCGCGGGCCGTCCGTCGTCCGTTGCTTGCGTGACGGGATCGACACCCTCCCGATCGACACCTTTCAACAGGAGAACCTATGCAACGTATCGTTCGCGCGCTTGGCTGCTGCGCACTGGTTGCGTCGCTGGCCGCGTGCGTCATCACGCGCCAGCAGACCGCCCAGCCGCATCCCGAGCCGAATCCGCACGAGATGGCCGTGCACCGCTTCGAGCAGGTCAACGGCCGTATCGACAACATGGGCCATCACATCGACACCCGCGTCAACGAGGGCCACTATCCGCCACCCGAGGGCGGCGCGCTGCGCCGGCGTCTCGACACGATCCGCCAGGAAGCACACGACATGGCGGCGCAGCACGGCGGCGGCCTCACGGGCGACGAGCAGCGTGTGCTGAATCAGGAGCTCGATACGGCGGCAGCGGCGATCAATCGGTGATCTGCGGCTCATCATCGGGAAACGCGGCACCTTGCGAGCGGCCGCGTTTTTCATCCATTTTTCAGGCCGATCAAGCCCGATGGCGCGTGGTCTTCCATGCGCATTCTTGACGCCCGACGCGCCCCCGCCATTTCACGAAGTGCCCGAGCATGGAGTACAAGTCCTTAACGCTCTGCCGAAAACCCGGTGTTTCAGGCCAGTGACCTAGAAAGGTAGAGCTTTCCAAGGGAAACTGTCGATAAACTACTGTATATATGAACAGTACTCGAACCGAAACGACCCGAACCTTGCGCGTGCGTCTGAAAGACAGACACGCGGTTTTTTTGCGCGCGCAATCACGGGAAGTGAACTTCGTCTGGAACTACGTCAACGAGCTCGGTTTGAAGATACTGCAGCGTGAAGGTCGATTCTGCACGGCATATGACCTGCATCGTTATACGGCTGGTGCGACGAAGGAAGGCCTGTCACTGCATTCACAGACCGTACAGGCAGTTAATGAGCAATACGTCTCGCGGCGCTGGCAGTCCAAGAAACGGCGCCTGGCGTGGCGCAAAAGCAGCGGCGTTCGCCGCTCGCTCGGCTGGATTCCCGTGAAGGCATCGGCCCTGCGCTACAAGGGCGGACAGGTTTGGTATTGCGGACAGCCACTTTCGTTGTGGGACTCCTATGGCCTGCATCAGTACGCGTTGGGCGCGGGCAGTATCAGCGAAGACAGTCGCGGCCGCTGGTATCTCAATGTAACAGTGAAGGTCAGGACCGCGGAGAAGAGCTCGACGACACGCGCCGTCGGTATCGACCTAGGGCTGAAGGACTTCCTTGCGACGAGTGACGGCGACAAGGCCGAAGCTGGCCGGTTCTATCGCGATTTGGCGCAGGGCATTGCCGTAGCACAGCGGGCGAACAAGCCGAAGCGCGTGAAGGCGCTCCATGCGAAGGTAGCAAACCGGCGCAAGGATGCCCTGCACAAGCTCAGTACCACCCTCGTACGCGAGTACGGGGCAATATTTGTTGGCAACGTGAATGCCCCCGGCCTGGCGCAAACGCGCGCGGCGAAGTCCGTGCTCGATGCGGGGTGGAGTACATTCCGAACCATGCTGCAGTACAAGTGCGCGGACGCAGGCGTGTGGTTCGATGAAGTCAATGAAGCGTTTTCGACCCAGACCTGTTCGTGCTGCGCGAGCCGCACCGGGCCGAAAGGTATCGCAGGTCTTGGAATAAGGGAATGGCAGTGCTTCGGGTGTGGCGCCGTCCACGACCGCGACGTCAATGCAGCCCGTAACATCCTCGCTACGGGGTTGGACGGGTTGAACAGGGGTGGCGCGACGCTGGGCGTACCAGACGGGCCCGCTCTGCCTGAACCGCGGCCGGACGTGGCCGTCTAGCAGTAGGAATCCTCGGCCTTCCAAGCCGGGTAGGACGTCAATTGACAAGCCTCCCACCCTCGCGTACATTCGCCGCACGCGTCGGGAGAGCGCGCCGCCTGCTGTCGTCTTGAGCACACAGCATCCAGCGCCGCCGAAGGGGCACACCCGCAAACTCTCAGGCAAAAGGACCGAACGCGTCGAAAAATCCGCTCGTCATCAGGTCATAGCGACCTCATTCGAATGAGCGCGCATTTTTCGCACTCTGGAGAGCGGCAGTAGCGCCGATGCACACATGCTGCACGCGCAAGCTGCCCACCGAAGGGGCGCGCGCCACGCCATCCAGCACTCGCTGACGGCGGCGCAATCTCTCAGGTATCGAGGACAGAGGGGGCATGCAGTAATCGCTCGTTGGCCCACAGTGGGATCAGGCCGCGAGGGATTTCGCCGCATGGCCTTTCCTGTTTAGCGACGCCCGAGGCCCCGATGACCGAACTCAAACACACCCCGCTCCACGCCACGCACCGCGTGCTGAATGCCCGCATGGTCGACTTCGGCGGCTGGGACATGCCCGTCAACTACGGCTCGCAGATCGAAGAGCATCGCGCCGTGCGCACCGATGCAGGCATGTTCGACGTGTCCCACATGTGCGTCGTCGATTTCACGGGCGAACGCGTGCGCGCGTTCTTCGAGCGCGCGCTGGCCAACAACGTCGGCAAGCTGCAGACGCCGGGCAAGGCGCTCTATTCGTGCCTGCTGAACCCCGAAGGCGGCGTGATCGACGATCTGATCGTCTACTACTTCTCCGAAGACCATTTCCGCGTCGTCGTGAATGCCGGCACGGCCGAGAAAGACGTCGCTTGGTTCAACAAGCTCAACGACTCCGAAGGCTTCGGCCTCACGATCGAGCCGCGCCGCGACTACGCGATCGTCGCCGTGCAAGGCCCGAACGCGCGCGAAAAAGTCTGGGCGACGGTGCCTGCCGCACGCGCCGCCAGCGAAGGCCTCAAGCCGTTCAACGCGGCGCGCGTCGCCGATACGCCGTTTGGCGAGCTGACCGTCGCGCGCACCGGCTACACGGGCGAAGACGGCTTCGAAATCATCGTCCCCGCCACTCACGTAGAAGCGTTGTGGAACGCGCTGCAGGCACAAGGCGTGCGTCCCGCGGGCCTCGGCGCGCGCGACACGCTGCGCCTCGAGGCAGGCATGAACCTGTACGGCCAGGACATGGACGACAACGTGTCGCCGCTCGATGCCGGTCTCGCATGGACCGTCGACCTGTCCGCGCCGCGCGATTTCATCGGCCGCGCGAAGCTCGAAGCGGACGGCTCGAAGTCGTCGTTCGTCGGCCTGATCCTGCACAAGGACAACGGCAAGGCGGCGGGCGTGCTGCGCGCGCATCAAAAGGTCGTCACGCCGCACGGCGAAGGCGAAATCACGAGCGGCACGTTCTCGCCGACCATGCAGGAATCGATCGCCTTCGCGCGCGTGCCGAAAGGTGTGCAGCCGGGCGATGTCGTGCACGTGCAGATACGTGACAAGGCACTTCCCGCCAGCGTGGTTAAACTGCCATTCGTGCGCAACGGCAAAGTGCTCGTGAGCTGATCGATACCCGAGCTCGCGATGAGCGTCACGAGACAGTCACCAGACAGACACTAAAGCGTCGCGTGCGTCCCATCCATCAAGTCAACCGAATCAAACCGTTTTAGGAGCATCCGATGAGCATCCCGGCCGATCTGAAATACACCGAATCGCACGAATGGGTCCGCACCGAAGCGGACGGCACGCTGACGGTCGGCATCACCGACCACGCGCAAGAAGCGCTCGGCGACATCGTCTTCTTCGAAGTGCAGCAATTGGGGCAAACCGTTTCGGCGGGCGATACCGTCGCCGTCATCGAATCGGTGAAGGCGGCTTCCGATATCTACGCGCCCGTCTCGGGCGAGATCATCGAAGCGAACACAAACGTCACCGATACGCCCGATGCCGTGAACGGCGCGCCGTACGACAACTGGCTGTTCAAGATCAAGCCGGCTGCGGGCGCATCGCAGGATCACCTGATGGACGCCGCGGCATACGGCAAGTCGATCGGCGAATAAGTCATCTACTCACGACAGGCGCGGCGTTCACGACTGGCGAGCGCCGCGCCGGCAGGAACATTCAATGAAGCTCGAACACCCGGATCATCTGATGAACCGCACTCCCCTCTCGCTCGCCGCGCTCGAAGTGCATGACGCCTTCGCAGAACGGCATATCGGCCCGGATGCGGCCGATCAGCAGTCGATGCTCGAAGCCCTCGGCTTCGCATCGCGCGCCGCGTTGATGGACGCGGTGATTCCGAAGACGATCCGCCGCCAGGACGCGCTGCCGCTCGGCCCCTTCGCCCAGCCGAAGAGCGAAGCCGAAGCGCTCGCCGCGCTGCGCGAACTCGCGGACAAGAACCAGGTGTTCCGCTCGTACATCGGCCAGGGCTATTACAACGCGCACACGCCCGCCGTCATCCTGCGCAACGTGCTCGAAAATCCGGCGTGGTACACGGCCTATACGCCGTATCAGCCGGAAATCTCGCAGGGCCGTCTCGAAGCGCTGCTGAACTTTCAGCAGATGATCGTCGACCTGACGGGGCTCGCGATCTCGAACGCATCGCTGCTCGACGAAGCGACGGCCGCCGCCGAAGCGATGACGCTGCTGCAACGCGTCGGCAAGCCGAAGTCGAACATTTTCTACGTGGCAGACGACGTGCTGCCGCAAACCATCGAAGTCATCAAGACGCGCGCGGAGCCCGTCGGCATCGAGGTGAAAGTCGGCCCGGCAGCCGATGCCGCTAACGCAAATGCGTTCGGCGTGCTGCTGCAATACCCGGGCGTCGACGGCGACGTGCTCGACTATCGCGCGCTCACCGGCGCGATCCACGCAGCGGGCGGCCACGTGGTCGCCGCCGCCGATCTGCTCGCGCTGACGATCCTCACGCCGCCGGGCGAATGGGGCGCGGACGTTGCAGTGGGCAACTCGCAGCGCTTCGGCGTGCCCGTCGGCTTCGGCGGTCCGCACGCTGCGTACCTCGCCGTGCGCGACGAGTTCAAGCGCCAGATGCCGGGGCGTCTCGTCGGCGTCACCGTCGACGCGCAGGGCAATGCCGCGCTGCGTCTCGCGCTGCAAACGCGCGAACAGCACATCCGCCGCGAAAAGGCGACGTCGAACGTGTGTACCGCGCAGGCGCTGCTCGCGATCATGGCCAGCATGTACGCCGTCTATCACGGCCCGCGCGGCCTGAAGACGATTGCGCAGCGCGTGAACCGCATCGCCGCGCTGCTCGCCGAAGGCGCGAAGCAACTCGGCTACACGCTGGTCAACGAGACGTTCTTCGACACGCTCACGTTCGAAACGGGCACGCGCACGCAGGCGCTGCACGACGCGGCGACGGCCAAGCGCATCAATCTGCGCCACGTGAGCGACACGCGTGTCGGCATTTCGATCGACGAAACCACGACACGCGCCGATCTCGCCGATCTGCTCGCTGCATTCGCGCAAGCCGCGTTCGTCAGCGACGTGCCGCAAATCGATGAACTCGACGCGAAGCTCGCTCAATCGAACACGTTCCCGGCAGCGCTCGAACGCGAAAGCGCGTATCTCACGCATCACGTGTTCAACCGTCACCATTCGGAAACGGAAATGCTGCGCTATCTGCGCAGCCTCGCGGACAAGGACCTCGCGCTCGACCGCTCGATGATTCCGCTCGGCTCGTGCACGATGAAGCTCAACGCCACGTCGGAAATGCTGCCCGTCACGTGGCCCGAGTTCGGTCAGATCCATCCGTTCGCACCCGCTCAGCAAACGGTCGGCTACCGCGAAATGATCGATCAGCTCGAACAGATGCTGGTCGCGGCCACCGGCTACGCGGCCGTGTCGCTGCAACCGAACGCAGGCTCGCAAGGCGAGTACGCGGGCCTGCTGATCATCCACGCGTATCACGAGTCGCGCGGCAAAGGTCATCGCAACGTCTGTCTGATTCCCGCTTCGGCGCACGGCACGAACCCGGCGTCCGCGCATATGGCGGGCATGCAGGTCGTTGTCGTCGCGTGCGATGCGCAAGGCAACGTCGATATCGAAGACCTGAAGAAGAAGGCCGGGCAGCATGCCGACAAGCTCGCGGCGATCATGATCACGTATCCGTCGACGCACGGCGTGTTCGAGCAGAACGTCCGCGAGATCTGCGAGATCGTGCATGCGCACGGCGGCCAGGTGTATGTCGATGGCGCGAACATGAACGCGATGGTCGGCCTCACCGCGCCGGGCCAGTTCGGCGGCGACGTCTCGCACCTGAACCTGCACAAGACGTTCTGCATTCCGCACGGCGGCGGCGGACCGGGTGTCGGTCCCGTTGCTGTCGGCGCGCATCTGGCGAAGTTCCTGCCGAACCAGACGTCGACGGGCTACGAGCGCGACGCGAACGGCATCGGCGCTGTCTCCGCTGCGCCGTATGGCTCGGCGTCGATCCTGCCGATCTCGTGGATGTACATCGCGATGATGGGCGCGAAGAACCTGACGGCCGCGACCGAAGCCGCGATCCTCAACGCGAACTACGTCGCGAAGAAGCTCGCGCCGCATTACCCGGTGCTGTACTCGGGCCCGGGCGGACTGGTCGCGCACGAGTGCATTCTCGATCTGCGTCCCATCAAGGAAACGAGCGGTATCAGCGTCGACGACGTCGCGAAGCGTCTGATGGACTACGGCTTCCACGCGCCGACGATGAGCTTCCCGGTGCCGGGCACGCTGATGGTCGAGCCGACCGAATCGGAATCGAAGGAAGAGCTGGACCGCTTCATCGAGGCGATGATTGCGATTCGCAATGAAATCCGTGCTGTCGAAGAAGGCCGCAGCGATCGCGAAGACAATCCGCTGAAGCACGCGCCGCACACGGCGGCTGTCGTCGTCGCGAACGAATGGGCGCATGGTTATGCACGCGAGACGGCGGCGTATCCATTGCCTTCGCTCGTCGCGAAGAAGTACTGGCCGCCCGTCGGCCGTGCGGACAACGCGTATGGCGACCGCAATCTGTTCTGCTCGTGCGTGCCGATGGCGGACTACGAATAAGGCCGTATTCAGCGCATCGATATGTTGAAGTAATGTGAACCGCGCGTCGCGTCGAAACGTGTCGCGCGGTTCTGTCCATTGTTCTGTTGCTTGGCGCGTCAAACCGTTACCATCACACACCGACTCAGCCCAACGAAGGAGTTTCGCATGGTGCGACAGGTGCGAATGATGCAATCCCGGACACATCGTACGCGTGCGCCGCAACAACGCATTTCCCCCTCGCCGCTTGCGGCGCTGTTGATGATGGTCGCCGCGTTCTGCGCGCAAAGCGCACACGCCGCGATGAACCTCTGCGCCGCGCCTGCGCTGCAAACCAGCGAGCGCACCAACGCCGATCCGGGCGTCAAGGCACTGGTAAGCAATGTTCAAGCGCACCTGACCGAGCCTGCGCACGCGGTGCGCCAATTGCATACGGAAGGCACGCTGCCGCATGAAGGCATCTACGATCAGAGCAAGGACGCGGAGAAAGACCTCGATCTGCTGCGCGATGCTGCGCTCGCGTGGCGCGCAACCAGCGACGACCGCTACCTGAAACTCGTCGACCGTCTGCTGTATGCATGGGTGACGACCTATGAGCCGTCGTTCAATCCCATCGACGAAACGCCGTTCGAAGGGCTGATCCTCGCGTACGACATGACCGCGAGCGCACTGCCCGTCAAGACGCGCAACGCGACGATGGCTTTCCTCACGAAACTCGCCAACGGCTACATCGCTCAGATCGACGCGCAAAAGCGGCCGCTGACGGGCACGTTCCGAAACAACTGGCAGAGTCATCGGGTCAAACTGATAGCGATGGCGGCGTTCACGCTCGACAACCGCAAGATGATCGACGCGGCGCAGCGTCTGTACGTCGAGCACGTCAACGACAACATCGCGCCCGACGGCACGACCGTCGATTTCGGCGAACGCGATGCGCTGCACTACGTGACCTACGATCTTCAGCCGCTCGTGACGGCCGCGCTTGCGGCACGCCGCCACAACCGCAACTGGCTCAACGAGCGCGCGCCGGGCGGCGCGACGCTCGCCGCCGCGTTGAACTGGCTCACGCCCTACGCAAGCGGCGCGAAGACACACGATGAATTCGTGCATTCGAGCGTGCCGTTCGATGCAAAGCGCCGCGAAGCCGGCATGCCGGGCTACAGCGGACAGTGGGACCCGAAGAATGCGGCCGAGCTGTATCACCTCGCCGCGCGGCTCGACGGACGCTACACGCCCGTCGCGCTGAAACTGGCACCGACGCCGCCCGCGTGGCTCGCCGTGTGCCTGCCGTTGCCGGCGCGTTGATCACGCGTCGCGCATTGGTCGCCGTATTCGGCACATTCTGCTGCCGCGTTACCCACGCAGTGCAGCACAAACGAAATTCTTGTTAGCAGGAGCAGTCATGGCAGTCAGCGTTTTCGATCTCTTCAAAATCGGCATCGGTCCGTCGAGTTCGCACACGGTCGGTCCCATGCGTGCAGCGCTGATGTTCGCGCAAGGGCTCGAGCGCGATGGGCTGCTCGACAACACGGCATCGGTTAAGGTGGATTTGTACGGCTCGCTGGGTGCAACGGGCAAGGGCCACGGCACCGATCGCGGCGTGATGCTCGGCCTGCTCGGCGATGCGCCCGATACCGTCGATCCCGATACGATCGCCGCGCGTCTCGAACAGGTTCGCACGTCGCGCACGCTCGCGCTGCTCGGCAAGCACGACATTCCGTTCGTGCAGAAGGAGCACATTTCGTTCTACCGGCAGGCGCTGCCGGAGCACCCGAACGGCCTCAAGCTGCGCGCCTTCGATGCGAACGGCGAGACGCTGCGCGAATCGACGTATCTGTCGGTGGGCGGCGGCTTCGTCGTGACGGCGGGCGCGCCGAATACGAAAGTGCTGTCGGCTGTCGGTCAGTTGCCGCATCCGTTCAGCACGGGCGCGGAACTGCTCGAGATGTGCAAGGCGACGGGCAAGAGCATCGCGCAACTGATGTGGGAAAACGAGTGCGCATGGCACAAGGAAGAAGAGACGCGCGCGGGCCTGCTGAAGATCTGGGACGTGATGCAATCGTGTGTCGCGCGCGGCTGCGGCATCAACAATCCGGACGCCAACGGCAACCTGCCTGGTCCGCTCCAGGTGAAGCGCCGCGCGCCGCAATTGTATCGCGCGCTGACGGGCAATCCGGAACGCGCATTGCAGGACCCGCTGTCGATGGTCGACTGGATCAACCTGTACGCGATCGCCGTGAACGAAGAGAACGCAGCGGGCGGACGCGTGGTCACGGCGCCGACCAACGGCGCGGCGGGCATCATCCCCGCTGTGCTGCACTACTACACGCGCTTCATGCCGAACGCGAACCAGCAAGGCGTGTTCGACTTCCTGATGACGGCGGCCGCCATCGGCATTCTGTACAAGCTGAACGCGTCGATCTCCGGCGCGGAAGTCGGCTGCCAAGGCGAAGTGGGCGTCGCGTGCTCGATGGCGGCGGGCGCGCTCGCGGCCGTGATGGGCGGCACGCCGCTGCAAGTCGAGAATGCCGCTGAAATCGGCATGGAGCACAATCTGGGCCTCACGTGCGATCCCGTCGGCGGCATGGTGCAGATTCCGTGCATCGAGCGCAACGCGATGGCTTCCGTGAAGGCGGTGAACGCGGCGCGTATGGCGCTGCGCGGCGACGGCAGTCACTACGTGTCGCTCGATTCCGTCATCAAGACGATGCGCGAAACGGGCGCCGACATGAAAACCAAGTACAAGGAGACGTCGCGCGGCGGGCTTGCGGTGAACATCATCGAATGTTGATCGCATGTTGATGCCGCTTTTACGAATGACATCGGCGCGGGTCTCGGCGTAAGCTGTCGAAGCTCTTCTGACTGGAGGTGTCTTCGCAATGTCGCTGTCTTCCGATGCTTCATCTATGACAACTGGCGCGCGGCTCATGGTCGACGCGCTGTTGACGCATGGCGTCGAGCGCGTGTTCTGCGTGCCCGGCGAAAGTTTTCTGGCGGTGCTCGATTCGCTGCACGACGAGACTTCGCGGATTCAGACGGTCGTGTGCCGTCACGAGGCGGCGGCGGCCAACATGGCTGAAGCCGTCGGCAAACTGACGGGCCGTCCCGGCGTGGCAATCGTCACGCGCGGCCCGGGCGCGACGCACGCATCTATCGGCGTGCACACGGCGTTTCAGGACTCGACGCCGATGATCCTGCTGATCGGCCAATGCGCGCGCGAGCATCTCGATCGCGAGGCGTTCCAGGAAATCGACTATCGACGCATGTTCGGACAGATGGCGAAGTGGGTCGCGCAAATCGACGACCCGCGCCGCATTCCCGAGTACATGAGCCACGCGTTCCATACGGCGACATCGGGCCGGCCTGGTCCCGTCGTGCTGTCGCTGCCTGAAGACGTCCTGAGCGAAGCATGTGCCGTGATGCCGGGCGCGCCGGCATATCAACGCGTGGCCGCGGCGCCGGCGCCGCAGCAGATCGAACGGCTGCGCGGCCTGCTGGAAGGCGCGAAAAAGCCGATGGTCATTGCAGGCGGCAGCGGCTGGACGCCGCAAGCGTGCGACGACTTGCGCACGTTCATCGAAAACTGGCAGTTGCCCATTGGCCTCGCATTCCGCTTTCAGGACACGCTCGACAACGAGCACGCGAACTATGCGGGCGATGTGGGCCTCGGCATCAATCCCGTGCTCGCGAAGCGCATTCAGGATGCGGACGTGCTGCTCGCACTCGGCCCGCGCCTCGGCGAAGCGACGACGGGCGGCTATACGCTGCTCGACATTCCGAAGACGAAGCAGACGCTGATCCACGTTCATCAAGGCGCGGAAGAACTGGGCCGCGTCTATGCGGCCGATCTCCCGATCGTCTCCGGCATGCCGGAAATCGCATCGATGCTCGCGGCACTCAAGCCATCGGCGAAGCTGGCCTGGGAAGGCACGGCAAAAGAGGCGCACGACGCGTACCTCGAATGGCGCAAGCCACGCGCGATCCCCGGCGACGTCCAGCTTGGCGAGATCATGCAGCAACTGCGCGAGCATCTGCCGAAGGACGCGATCCTCACTAACGGCGCGGGCAACTACGCGACGTGGCTGCACCGGCATTTCGCGTACCGTCATTTCCGTTCGCAGTTGGCACCGACGAGCGGCGCGATGGGCTACGGCGTTCCCGCTGCGATCGCGGCGAAGTCGATGTATCCGGACAGAACGGTCGTCGCGTTTGCAGGCGACGGCTGTTTCATGATGTCGTCGTCCGAGCTTGCGACGGCGATGCAGTACGAACTGCCCGTGATCTTCATCGTGGTGAACAACAGCCACTACGGCACGATCCGGATGCATCAGGAGCGGCACTATCCCAACCGCGTCCACGGAACGGGCCTGACGAACCCGGACTTCGCGGCATTCGCGGAGTCGTTCGGCGCGCACGGCGAAACGGTGGAGCGAACGGAAGACTTCATGCCTGCGTTCAAGCGCGCGCAAGAATCGAAGAAGCCTGCCGTCATCGAAATCCGCATGCTGCAGGAAGCGAGCACGCCGGGCGCGACGCTCGAACAGATTCGCGCGCAGGGTAGAAAGTTGCGCGGAGAGTGATGCAGGCGCGCACAAGTGCGCGCACGACCGGCGGCATACGCGGCATAAAAACAAAAAGCCTCGCAGAGCAAAAACTCTGCGAGGCTTTTATCAATCGATCAGCCAGCAGCGCTCAGTCAACAACAACCGGGCGCCGCACGGCTTAACGGCGATTACTTGCCGCCCACGCTTTGCAGCGTCGTCCACTTGCCATCGACGACCTTGTACAGCGTGATGCCGCCGTTCTTCAGATCGCCCTTCGTATCGTAGGCCAGATCCTTGGTCGTCACAGCAGACATGTTGGTCTTCGCGAGGATGGGCAGGTACTTGGCCGGATCCGTCGAGTTCGCTTTCTTCATCGCGTCGAACATTGCCATTGCGCCGTCGTAGGCGTACGGCGAGTACGTCTGAACGTCTTCACCGAAGCGCTTCTTGTACTTCGCGACATAGTCCTTGCCGCCCGGCATTTCTTCCAGCGGCAGACCCGCCAGCGAAGCCACCGTGCCGTTAGCCGCATCGCCTGCGATTTGCAGGAACGTCGGCGTGTGCACCATCTCGCCGCCCATCAGCGGAGCCTTGATGCCCAGCGTCTTCATCTGCTTGACCATCGGTGCGGCCTGCGAATCGGCGCCGCCGTAGTAGATCAGATCCGGCTGGACCGACTTCAGCTTCGTCAGGATCGACTTGAAGTCGACAGCCTTGTCGTTCGTGAACTCACGATCGACGATCGTTCCGCCCGCAGCCTTCGCAGCCTTCTCGAACTGGTCGGCGAGACCCTGGCCGTAAGCCGTGCGGTCGTCGACGATCGCGATCTTCTTCATGCCCAGGTTCTTCACCGCGAACGTGCCCGCGACGGAGCCTTGCTGCGTGTCCGAGGTCATCATGCGGAACGTCGTCTTGAAGCCTTGCTGCGTGTATTCCGGAGCCGTCGCCATCGCGATCTGCGGAATGCCCGCGTTCGCGTAGATGCGCGATGCCGGGATCGTCGTGCCCGAGTTGAAGTGGCCGAGCATGCCCTTGATGCCGTCGTCGACCAGCTTCTGCGCGACCGTCGTGCCCGTGCGCGGGTCAGCCTGATCGTCGGCCACGTCCAGCACGAAGTGAACCGGCTTGCCGCCGATCACCGGCTTCGTCGCGTTGATGTCTTCGACTGCGAGCGTGATGCCGTTCTGGAAGTCCTTGCCGTAGTGCGCCTGTGCGCCCGTCATCGGACCGGCGAAGCCGATTTTCACGTCTTCGGCCTGCTGTGCATGCGCAGCCCCCGCCAGCGACATGGTCGCGAACAGCGTCGCGCCTGCCAGCTTTTTCATCGTGTTTTGCATATCTTCTCCTTGGTACCAGGTGTGGACGGCGCGGTGATCGGGGTCGCCGTCTCGCGCCATTTTTTTTGAATCGATCAAACGAGGTTCGCTCAGCCGATCGTCATCAAATTCGCATTACCGCCTGCTGCTGCCGTATTCACGCTGACCGAACGTTCCGTCAACAGACGTTCGAGCGCGTAATCCTCGTCGCCGCTCTCCAGCGCGCGCGCCGCGACGCCCTGCACCGAGACGATCGGCCCCGCGCGCTTTGCGACATCCTTCACGAGCGTCAGCAGCTCGTCGCTGTCGCCTTCGAAGAGCACGGCATCGAACGATGCTTCGGCGTTCTTCTTCACGCTCGCGTGCTGCTTCAGCGTGGCGGGGAGCGCAGCATACAGCTGCTCGCCCGCAGCGCCTTCGAACAGCGCCTTGTTGCCCGTTGCGAGCGCCGCCGCGAACTGCACGCGCGCGCCGCTTGCCGTCGACGCGACGCACAGCACCGTGCCGCGCGCGCCGAGCGTGTACGTGTTGCGCTCGCCCGTCGGACCGGACAGCACGGCCGTCGCGCCCGCCGGGATGTGCGCGAGGTAGCCGTCGCAACGCGCGGCGAGCACCGGCTCGCGTTCCGCGATCAGCCAGTCGCGCAGCGCCGTCAGCGCAGCCGCCGGATTATCGCTTGTCGCGCCGCCGGGTGCACCATTCGATGCGCCATTGGATGCACCATTCGGCGCGCCTTGCGAAGCATCGATCATCAACGTCTGCGCGAGCGACTTCGGCAGACCGGCCGGACGTGTCGCGAGCAAACGCTGCAGATAGAGCGCGCCGCCCGCCTTCGGCCCCGTGCCCGACAGCCCTTCGCCGCCGAACGGCTGCACGCCCACGACTGCGCCGATCACGTTGCGATTCACGTAGATATTGCCCACGTGCGCGCGGCTGATCACATGCGCGATCGTTTCGTCGATACGCGTGTGGATGCCGAGCGTGAGTCCGTAACCCGTCGCGCGAATCTGTTCGAGCAGCTTGTCGAGCGCGCTGCGGCGATAACGCACGACATGCAGCACCGGACCGAATACTTCGCGCTTCAGTTCGTCGATGCTGTCGAGCTCGATCAGCGTCGGCGGCACGAACGTACCGGCTGCGCAGCCGTCCGGCGTCGGCAGCTGCGTGACCTTGCGGCCCTTCTCGCGCATCGCGGCGATGTGCGCATCGATACCGCGCTTCGCTTCCGCGTCGATCACGGGACCGACGTCGATCGACAGACGGTCCGGATTGCCGACGGCCAGTTCCTTCATCGCGCCCGTCAGCATTTCGAGCGTGCGGTCCGCGACGTCGTCCTGCAAACAGAGAACGCGCAGCGCGGAACAACGTTGACCGGCCGAATCGAACGACGATTGCAGCACGTCCGCAACCACCTGCTCGGCGAGCGCCGACGAATCGACGATCATCGCGTTCTGGCCGCCCGTTTCGGCGATCAGCGGAATTGGCTTGCCTTCGGGGTCGAGGCGGTTCGACAGCGTCTTGTTGATCAGGCGCGCGACTTCCGTCGAGCCGGTGAACATCACGGCACGCGTACGCGCATCGGCCACCAGAGCAGCGCCGACCGTTTCGCCATCGCCCGGCAGCAGTTGCACCGCGCCCGCCGGCACGCCCGCTTCGCGCAGAATACGCACGGCTTGCGCGGCGATCAGCGGTGTCTGCTCAGCGGGCTTCGCGAGCACGGTATTGCCCGCTGCGAGCGCAGCGGCCACCTGGCCCATGAAGATCGCGAGCGGGAAGTTCCACGGGCTGATGCACACGACAGGACCGAGCGGACGATGCGTGTCGTTCGAGAACTCGTCGCGAATCTGCGCCGAGTAGTAGCGCAGGAAGTCGATTGCTTCGCGGATTTCAGCGACGGCATTCGGCAGCGACTTGCCCGCTTCGCGCACGACGAGGCCCATCAGCGTGTGCATCTGCGCTTCGAGCAGATCGGCGGCACGCGTCAGGCAGTCGGCGCGCGCTTCGACGGGCGTCGCTTGCCAGATCGGCGCAGCGGCGACTGCATGCGCGAGCGCGGCGCTCACGTGCTCCGGCGTCGCTTCGACGACCGTGCCGACGAGGTCGCGATGATCCGACGGATTGCGCACGTCGCGTGCATTGCCGACGGCGATCTCGTTGTCTTCGAGCATCGGCGCGGCGCGCCACGGATGATTCGCGCTTGCCAGCAGCGCCGACGACAGCGACGCGAGACGATGCTCGTTCGACAGATCGAGGCCCATCGAATTGCTGCGTTCCGCGCCATACAGATTGCGCGGCAGCGGAATCTTCGCGTGCGGCGCGCCAAGCGGCATGATCTTCGACGCTTCTTCGATCGGATCGGCGACGAGTTCCTTTACGGGCACGCTTTCGTCAGCGATGCGGTTCACGAACGACGTGTTCGCGCCGTTCTCCAGCAGACGCCGCACGAGATACGCGAGCAGCGTTTCGTGCGTGCCGACGGGTGCATACACGCGGCACGGACGGTTCAGCTTTTCGCGGCCCGTGACTTCTTCGTACAGCGGCTCGCCCATGCCGTGCAGACACTGGAACTCATACTGGCCGGGATAGTAGTTGCCGCCCGCGAGGTGATAGATCGCCGAGAGCGAGTGTGCGTTGTGCGTCGCGAACTGCGGATAGACGGCATCGGGCGCGCCGAGCAGCTTCTTCGCGCACGCGAGGTACGACACGTCCGTGTAGATCTTGCGCGTGTACACGGGATAGCCTTCGAGGCCATCCACTTGTGCGCGCTTGATTTCCGTATCCCAGTACGCGCCCTTCACGAGGCGCACCATGATGCGGTGACGGCTGCGGCGCGCCAGATCGACGATGTAGTCGATCACGAACGGGCAGCGCTTCTGATACGCCTGCACGACGAAGCCGATGCCGTTCCAGCCTTGCAGTTCGGGATCGAAGCACAGCGCTTCGAGCAGATCGAGCGAGATTTCGAGGCGGTCCGCTTCTTCCGCGTCGATGTTCAGGCCGATGTCATAGCGGCGCGCGAGAATCGCGAGCGCGCGCACGCGCGGCAGCAGCTCGCTCATCGTGCGTTCCTGCTGCGAGCGTGAGTAGCGCGCATGCAATGCCGACAGCTTGATCGAAATGCCCGGGCCTTCGTAGATGCCACGGCCGCCCGCAGCCTTGCCGATCGCGTGGATCGCCTGCTCGTACGATGCGTAGTAGCGTTGCGCGTCGGCTTCCGTCGTCGCGGCTTCGCCGAGCATGTCGTACGAATAGCGGAAACCGCGTGCTTCGAACTTGCGGCTGTTCGCGAGCGCTTCGGAGATGTTCTCGCCCGTGACGAACTGCTCGCCCATCAGGCGCATCGCCATGTCGACGCCCTTGCGGATCAGCGGCTCGCCACCCTTGCCGATCATGCGCGTCAACGCCGACGACAGACCCGTTTCGCTATTCGTCGTCACCAGCTTGCCGGTGATCATCAGGCCCCAGGTTGCGGCGTTCACGAACAGCGACGGCGCGTGGCCGACGTGCGAGCGCCAGTCGCCCTTGCTGATCTTGTCGCGGATCAGCGCGTCTCGGGTCGCGCGGTCGGGAATGCGCAACAGCGCTTCGGCGAGACACATCAGCGCGACGCCTTCCTGGCTCGACAGCGAGAACTCGTGGATCAGCCCTTCGACGCCGCCGCCCGAACGCTTGCCGCGCAGCGCTTCGACGAGACGCGTGGCCATCGCCTGCACGTCGCTCGCGATGTTCGCGGGCAGACGCGCCTGGCCGATCAGGAACGGCACGCACTCGGGCTCGGGGCGACGGTAAGCCGCCGTGATCGCCGCGCGCAGCACCGACTGCGGCTGCACGCTCTGCGCGAATTCGAGGAACGGATGTGATGCGTCGCTCTCGTCGGAATCGGCGGCGGCACCGTCGGCCAGCTCGGTTGCGCCGTGATGGCCCGACAGTTCGGCGGGCAGCTGACCGTGCTCGATCTTCTCGAGGTAAGCGAAGATCGCCTGCTTGATCAGCCAGTGCGGAGTGCGTTCGAGACGCGTGGCGGCATCTTTCAGCCGGGTACGCAAAAGGTCGTCGACCTTGACGCCAAGGGTGGTGCTCGCCATGTTTCCTTCTTCATGTGCCGGGCAGACGCCGGCCAAAGACTAAAAAGTTGGCCGAATCGTACCCCTCTCAATAAAAAGGTGCAACCAGTTCGATGAATCGGTTGCACCCTTCATCGAGCCTTGCTGCACAAGGGTTTGCAGTCGAAGTGCACCGTTCCCATGCACGCGGTTGCGCTCGGTGTTTTCCCTGGATCGGTTTTGTTTCGACGCACCCTTATCGAAAGCCGAATCGCGCCGTTATACCGGTCATCAAGTGCGCGGCGACGCACGGTACGGGATTCCGAAGTCTCGCTAAAATGGGGTGGCCAGAATGGAAAAGTGGATCGTGGTAACGGGGATCTGGATGATGTTCGCGTCGTGCATGGTGCTGTTCATCCGTGGCGCCACCGGCGCGTCGCGTAACGCGTTGGAGCCCGTTGAAGTGAAAGATGACGAGCGCGATGTGAAGCAGCCGGAGTCGTTTCGGGTCTGAGGGCCTGGCGCGTCTTTCAAGCTGGCGAAACGGCGACGCGAGCGCGCCTTTGACAGACGGAGCGCTCGCCGCCTGACAGGTCAGCAGTGCCGGGGCGAGAACCGGTTGCAATTGTCGCGAGGCGCGACAAGCCGATCGTGCACGACACACAGCCGGCTATCGGCAACGCTCGCGCCGAATCCCGAACCGAAGACAGCGAGGCCCGGAATGCTCTGCTCAAGTGAATGCCGATCGTCGGCGCGGAACCGGCAGTCCGCGCAGCAAGGGCGGCGCGCGCCGGGCTGCGCACCGATGTTGTCGTCGAGAACGGCGGGTGCGCTCACGAGCCCTGTCCCAAGCTATTCCAATACGGTGCGAACACGTGCGCGGACAGCGCGTAGCCGATGGCGATATTGACGGCCACGCCGACGGTGAACGCGATAAACGGCTTCACGCCCGTCGCCGTCAGCGAACGGATGCGGGTCGTCAGCCCGATGCTGAAGAAGCAGAAGATGAACGCCCATGTGCGCAGCGCGGTAATCGGCGCGACGAACTCCGGCGTGACCACCTTGCGATAGTCGGCGAGCGAGTAATGGCTCGCGATCCACGTGACGAGCGCCGACGCGATCACGAAGCCGATCACGAATTTAGGAAAGCGCGCCCAGACTTCGCGCGCATCGGCTTTCGCTGCAACGCCGTTTTCGCCGGATTCCCAGCGCGTCGTCGCGACGATCGCCAGCAGGAAAGCCCAGATGCCGATCCAGATGTCGCGGCCCACCACCTTCATCAACGTGAACGCCTGAAGCGACGCCTCCGGCGCGCCCCCCAATCGCGCTGCCCGCGTGCTTCGCGAAGTCGCCGTAGGCTTGCGCGGCGGCGATTCCCGCTGCGTCGGCGAATTCGGAGGTGCCGATCCATGCGCCCGCAACGGCCGTCGATAGCCCGAGCGAACGCGACACGAATGGCAGCACGAAGATCATCACGATCGCCCACAGGATCACGAGCGTGATCGCCACCGACGCATGCTCGCGCTTTGCGCGCACCGCGCCCGCGATCGCGATCGACGCCGATACGCCGCACACCGCGCCGCCGACGCCGAGCACGGCGGCAAAGCGCTTGTCGAGTCCGAGCGCCTTGGCGGCGAAGAAAATCACGAAGAACGTGACGAGCGAGACGATCGTCGCCTGTCCGACGGCGACGGGGCCCGCCCAGACGAGCAGCGTGAACGGCAGCGTCGCGCCGAGCAGCACGATGCCGACCTTGATGTAAAACTCGACGCGCAATCCCGCCGAGAACCACTCGGGCAGGCGGAAGACATTCGAAATCAGGAGCCCCAGCGCGAGCGCGACGAGCGGCGGTTCGAGGTTGTACTTCGATGCATTGGCCCACGCGCCCACTTCGAAGATCAGGATCGACGCGACGAACAGGATTGCGAACGACGGCAAAAAGTGCGCGACCCGTTGCTTGAGCGCGGAAAGGCTCACACCGAACAGCGCGGCAAACACGATGAAAAGCGCGACATAGTTCGGCAGATGCTTCGCGAAGTCCTTCCCGGCCGCGCCGAGGTCCGACCATTTGGCGGGCGCCGTCGCGAGCCATTTGATGCTGCTGCCCGACGCGAACAGCGCCCACGCGACGACGATCACCAGCAGGCCGACCCACACGGCCCACCAGTCCTCCGTCGAGAAAAGTCCGCCGCCGCGCGCGGTGGGTGCGGGTTGCGATGGCTGCGCGCCAGCCGGCAACGTATGTTTCGTGTCGCTCATTGCATTGCCCCGGTAGAAGAGGTTGCGGCGCGAAAGCGTTGTCGATTGTTATGAAATATGCGCCGATCCGGCGAAATATAGTCGAGCGAAAACGCGAAACGAAACGACCTTTTGCTCTATCGATATGACTTGAAGGGATTTGCACGCAGATGCGCGCAAGAAGGGGGCGGTGAGTGGGCGGCTAGATGTCGAGAGGATCGACCTCGATGCTCCAGCGCAGCACGCCTTTGATCGTGCCCAGCGCGGGTTGCCATGCGCGTAACGTCGCCTGCAGCGCCGCGCGCGACGCGCTTTCGATCAGCAACTGCGCGCGATGCACATGCATCACCTTGACGATGGTGAGCGGCACGGCGTCGTAGACCGTCACGCGCGCGGCGGCGGGAATGTCGGCGAGCGCCGCCGCGGCCTGTTGCAGGAAGGTGAGCGAGGCGTCGAGCGTGCGCCCCTCGGCGCGCAGCATCGCCTGATAGACGAATGGCGGCAAATGCGCGTCGCGGCGCTCGGCAAGCGTCGAATTGGCGAAGCCGATGTAATCGTGGCGAGCCAGCGCGTGATACAGCGCGTGCCGCGCATAGCGCGTCTGCACGAGCACTTCGCCCGGCAGTCCGGCGCGGCCCGCGCGGCCGCTCACCTGCATCAGCTGCGCGAAAAGCCGTTCGCTCGCCCGGAAGTCGTGCGAGAAGAGCGCGGTGTCGGCGTTCAGCACGCCGACCAGCGACACGCGCCGGAAATCGTGCCCCTTCGCGATCATTTGCGTGCCGACGAGGATATCGATCTCGCCGGCATGAACATCGGAAAAAAGCGCTTGGGCGCTGCCTTTGCGGCGCGTGCTGTCGGCGTCGATGCGCAGGATACGCGCGCCCGGCACAGCGGTAGCCAGCGCCTCCTCGACGCGCTGCGTGCCGCGCCCGAGCGGCGCGAGATCGACGTTCCCGCATTCGGGGCACGAGCGCGGAATACGCGATTCCCAGCCGCAGTGGTGGCAGCGCAGTGTGCGTTCGGGCTTGTGCAGCACGACGTAGGCGCTGCAGCGCGGACAGCCCGCGACCCAGCCGCATGCATCGCAGGCGAGTTGCGGCGCGTAGCCACGGCGGTTCAGGAACACGAGGCTTTGCTCGCCGCGTTCGAGGCGCGTTTTTAGCGCCGCGATCAGCGGCCCGGACAGTCCGTCGACGGATGCGCGTCCGCGCCGCCGTTCGTCCTCGAGGTCGATGAGCCGGACGGTCGGCAGCGCCGCTTCAGCGACGGCGCGACGCGACAACGTCAGCCGCTTGTAGCGCCCCTGCTCGACCTGCCACCAGCTTTCCAGCGACGGCGTCGCCGATCCCAGCACGACGGGCACGCCAAGCTGCTTCGCGCGCCAGACCGCGAGATCGCGCGCCGAATAGCGCAAGCCTTCCTGTTGCTTGTACGCGGGGTCGTGCTCCTCGTCGACGACGATGATCGACAGATGCGGCAGCGACGCCAGCACGGCGAGCCGCGTGCCGAGCACGATGCGCGCGCGCCCTGTGTGCGCGGCGAACCAGTTGCGGGCGCGCTCGCCTTCGGCCAGGCCGCTGTGCAAGGTGACGATCGCTGTATCGTCCATCGACGCGAAGCGCGCGCGGAACGCTGCCTCGAACTGCGGCGTCAGGTTGATCTCCGGCACGAGCACGAGCGCCTGTGCCTGCGGATTCGCCGCCAGCAGCGCCGCCAGCGCGCGCAGATACACCTCCGTCTTGCCGCTGCCCGTCACGCCGTGCAGCAGAAATGGCGCGAAGCCTTGCGCGTCGCAGATCGCTTCGACGGCGGCTGTTTGTTCGTCGGTGAGCGTCGGCAGCGTTGAGTTTTGCGGGGCGTGATGCTGTGGAGGAAGCGGTGCGGCGGGATCGATCACATCGAGCGCGACCCAGCCTTCGGCTTGCCACGCTTCGAGCGTCGCGGTGGCCTTTGGATGCAGGGTGCGGGCATCGGCGCCAGGCAGCGACTCCACTTCCGCCAACGCCGCAGCAAGACGGCGCAGCGCGCTCGCGCGGGCGGGCAGCGCGTCCGGCAACGCGGCGCGGCCCGCGGGCAGCAAACGGTAATGCTCTTCGGGCGCGAGCAGCCGCGCCCAGCGCGCCGCGTCGCGCAATGCCTGGGGCAGCGCCGGCAACGCGACTTCGCCGACACCGCGCCGGTAGTAATCCGCGGCAAACTGCGCGAGTTGCAGCCAGTGTCCGGAAAGCGGCGGGCACGCGGCGCATACGCCGGCCACCGACTTCAGACGGTCGGGCGGCACCTCACTGTGAGCGGTCACTTCGGCGATAAGCCCTACCACGTGGCGCTTTCCGAACGGCACGCTGACGAGCATTCCCGGCGCCGGCGACAGCGCGACGTCGCAGCGGTAGTCGAAAAGCGTCGGCAGCGGATGATCGAGCGCGACGCGGACGTAAGTGCCCGTCAGATCGTCGATCCGCATAGCCGCCGTTCCTCGGGACGGTTATTCACAGGCTGGCAGCCCCTGGCGTCACACTTAAAGTAAAACTTCAATTTCGGCGCTAAGTTTTGAATTTGCATCGACAATTGCGCCCCGGCCGCCCCGCCTGTGGATAACTTTGTTGAGAACTCGGCTCGAATGCGCCGAAGACCGCGCCACGCGGGCCTCTCTGTGGGATAGCGCACATTTGTCTTAAGATCCGCGAAGCCTTGTCACTCAAGGGATTGGTCGAAAATCCACGATTTTTTCGAGCATGATGCGACAATCAATCCCTCTACTGCGGCGCAACGTGACAAATGTGCATAAGTCAAGTCTTGACAACGTCGAGAGCGCCATTGGGCGGCCTATGGAACGCTAATTTCCCCTTTGGCCGACAGCCCGCGTCGCTGCGTCGCAACAAAATCGTCACATTGCGATGAGCCCGCCCTATGCCGGTTGGTTGCCGGCCGCCGCACGAATCGCGCGGCTGTGCCGATGCACTTCGTCGACCAGCTCGGCGACGTGTTCCGGCGGCGTGAACTGCGAAATGCCGTGCCCCAGATTGAAGACGTGGCCGGGATAGTTGCCGAAACTGTCGAGGACCGCGCGCGCCTCGATGCGAATCGTCGACGGCGGCGCGAACAGCACGGAAGGATCGATGTTGCCCTGTAGCGCGACCTTGCAGCCGACGCGCTCTCGCGCCTTGCCCAGATTGACTGTCCAGTCGAGTCCGACGGCATCGACGCCCGTCGCCGCGATCTCGTCGAGCCACAGGCCGCCGCCTTTGGTGAAGGTGATCACGGGCACGCGGTTGCCGTCGTGTTCGCGCTTCAACTGGCTCACCGCCTGCTGAATATAGTGCAGCGAGAAACGCTGATAAACGCCATCCGCGAGCGCGCCGCCCCACGTATCGAAGATCATCACGGCTTGCGCGCCCGCTTCGATCTGCGCATTCAGATAGGCGGCGACTGCTTTCGCATTGACATCCAGAATGCGATGCATCAGATCCGGGCGGGCGTAGAGCATCGACTTGACGGTTCTGAAGTCGTCCGAGCCGCCGCCTTCGACCATGTAGCACGCGAGCGTCCACGGGCTGCCCGAAAAGCCGATCAGCGGCACGCGCTGACGGCCTTGCGCGTCGGTGAGCGCGGTGCGGATCTGACGCACGGCATCGGTGACGTAGCGCAGCGTGCTGTCGATATCCGGCACTGCGAGGCGCGCAACATCGTCCTCGGTGCGCACGGGGCGCGCGAATTTCGGACCCTCGCCCACCTGGAAATCGAGACCGAGACCCATCGCGTCGGGGATGGTGAGGATATCGGAGAAAAGAATCGCCGCGTCCAGCGGATAGCGGTCGAGCGGCTGCAACGTGACTTCCGTCGCGTAGTCGGGATTCTTCGCGAGTCCGAGGAAACTGCCTGCGCGGCTGCGCGTCGCGTTGTATTCCGGCAAATAGCGCCCTGCCTGGCGCATCAGCCAGATCGGCGTGTAGTCGGTCGGCTCGCGCAGCAGCGCGCGCAGGAAAGTGTCGTTGAGGAGGTTGTGGGCCACGTCGCTTGCAATTGAAGGCAAAGCGGCATTTTAACCGTTGAGCGTCGGCAGGAACCTGCGTAATCCCCGCAATCGCTGTTTGTCCTATGCCTTCCTGCCGATGGTCACAGATAGTTGCGCGGGCTATTATCCGTTCCGTTGATCCACAAAAAACAACGATAGAGGAGATTCAATGAAGAAAAATGCCCTGCTTCTCGCCGCTGCACTGTGCTGCGCCGGCGCGGCCCATGCGCAAAGTGCCGCATCCGCTCCCGCCCCCGTAACCTCGACGTCACGCCTCGACGAAATCACGGCACGGGGCACGCTGCGGGCCTGCACGACGGGCGACTATAAGCCGTACTCGTTCTACAAGCAGGACGGGCAGTTCGAAGGCATCGACATCGACATGACCGAATCGCTCGCCAAATCGCTCGGCGTCAAGGCGGAATTCGTGAAGACGTCATGGTCCAATCTGATGAGCGACTTCGTCGCGAAGTGCGACGTGGCCGTGGGTGGCGTATCGACCACGCTGGACCGACAGAAGCGCGCGTTCTTTACGGAGGCGTACCAGGTGGACGGCAAGACGCCTATCGTACGCTGCGACGACGTCAGCAAGTACCAGACGGTCGCGCAGATCGATCAACAGTCCACGCGCGTGATCTTCAATCCGGGCGGCACCAACGAGCGCTTCGCGCGTCAGTTCTTCCAGCACGCGAATCTCACTGTGTATCCGGATAACGTGACCATCTTCAAGCAGATTCTCGCGGGCAAGGCCGACGTGATGGTAACGGATGCGTCCGAGACGCTCCTGCAGCAGAAGCTCAACCCCGGGCTGTGTTCCGTGCATCCGGACAAGCCGTTCCAGTATGGGGAAAAGGCGTGGATGGTGCCCCGCGGCGACGTCGTGTTCCAGCAATACGTCGATCAGTGGCTGCATCTCGCGCGAGCAAGTGGCGAGTATCAAGCCATTTCGGACAAGTGGCTGAAGTAAGCCAACGCAAGCCGAGTTTATGACGGCCGGGCAGTCGTACTTACCTGTTGGGACGTGAGGCTGCCTCCGTCCGCCATGAGCAATGTTTACGGCTCGTCCGGCGAGCAACAAGTCCGACCGGGATGATCAGCTGATTCCGCGTTGCAGCAATATGCGGCAGTGCAGGCAAACACGAGTTTCAAACAGGTGCGACCCGAATCGGTATGAACATTCGGGCCCGCCGTTCTGCACTGCACGTAATCCTGTGCGGAGGCGAGTTTGCTCGCCAGGATGCAATGCAACACGCGCTGCGAATGCCGGGCCAGAATGGGGCGAAATGGACTGAAAAGTATCGGTAATAATTGCGCTTAAATCGCTTTGCTATCGCAATAAATCCCGCTGCGCCTTATCTGACGGGCGTTACAACCTGAAACACTTTGTTACCGCGCGAGCGAAGTAATTCGCCCACAATGCCTTTCACGGGTTCAGCACGGATGCGGCCGGGTAGTAGTGTCTTCGGACACCTCGACGGCTGGTCGGCGTAAGCGCCGAAGCTCTCTTACCAGGGGCATCTCTGCTGGAGTCGTGATCGGCGTCGATCGCGCCGGTTGATCGCGATTCCTCCAATGGTCTCCTCGCGCTAACCCCGTAGCGTGTGGTTTTTAGCGGGCTCCAGGCCCGCTTTTTTTTTATCTCGCCAAACGTTTGCGCACCATCCGTCCGCGTGTGCGAATCGGCATCTTCCCCTTCGAAGCAAAACGCCGTGTGGTTTGCACACGGCGTCGAATGTTCGTTCCCAATGGCGCGACGCGCCGTCAGGCCGTCTTGTCTTCCTTGAGGTGAAGTTCGCTGATCATCCGTTCGCGCATCACGAACTTCTGGACCTTGCCCGTGACGGTCATCGGCAGTTCATCGACGAAGCGGATGTATTTCGGAATCTTGTAGTGCGCGATCTGGCCGCGGCAAAATTCCTGCACTTCCTCGGCCGTGAGATGCTCGCCGCCGCGCAGGACGATCCATGCGCACACTTCTTCGCCGTACTTCGCGTCGGGCACGCCAAACACCTGAGCGCTCTGAATCTTTGGGTGTCTGAAAAGAAATTCCTCGATCTCTCTCGGATAGATGTTCTCGCCGCCACGGATCAACATGTCCTTCAAACGGCCGACGATATTGCAGTATCCCTCGGCGTCGATCGTAGCGAGGTCGCCCGTGTGCATCCAGCCGTCAACGACGCTTTCGCGCGTTTTCGCTTCATCGTCCCAGTAGCCTTTCATCACCGAATAGCCGCGGGTACATAGCTCGCCCGTTTCGCCGACACGCACGATGTTCCCGAGTGCATCAACCACTTTCACTTCGAGGTGCGGCTGAATGCGGCCGACGGTTGTCGTCCGTTTATCCAGCGGATCGGTCGTCGAACTTTGGAATGACACCGGACTCGTCTCGGTCATCCCATAAGCGATCGTGATTTCGGCCAGATGCATTTGCGAGACGACGCGTTTCATCGTCTCGATCGGGCATGGCGAGCCAGCCATGATGCCGGTGCGCAGCCGCGACAGATCGAAGGTCGCGAAGTCGGGGTGGTCGAGTTCGGCGATGAACATCGTTGGCACGCCATGGAGCGCGGTGCATCTTTCCTCGGCGACGGCCGCCAGCGTCGCGCCGGGCTCGAATGCTTCGCCCGGGAAGACCATCGCGGCGCCCACCGACACGCAGGCCAGCACGGCCAGCACCATGCCGAAGCAGTGATAAAGCGGCACCGGAATGCACAACGAGTCCTGCTCGGTCAGCCGCATCGCCATCGCGATATAGCGCGCATTGTTCACGACGTTCCGGTGCGTCAACGTCGCGCCCTTCGGATTTCCTGTCGTTCCGCTCGTGAACTGGATGTTGATCGGGTCATTGGCGTCAAGCGTTGCGCCGATTGCGCCGAGTTTCGCAGGATCGTATGCGATTCGGCCACGCTCAATGACATCCGAAAACGTCAGCATGCCCGGTGTCTCCGCATCGCACATGCGGATCACGATGCGCAGGTCCGGAAGGCGCGCGGCGTGGAGGTCTCCGGGGGTGGCAGTCGCCAGTTCGGGCGCCAGTTCCTGAAGCATCTGCAGGTACATCGACGACTTGAATTTTTCGGCCGAAATAATCGCTTTGCAGCCGACCTTGTTCAGCGCGTATTCGAGCTCGGCAAGACGATAAGCGGGATTGATGTTGACGAGAACGGCGCCGATCCGCGCCGTTGCGAACTGCGTCATCAGCCATTCGACGCGGTTCGGCGACCAGATGCCGACGCGATCGCCTTTCTGAATGCCCAGGTCCAGCAATCCCGCAGCCAACGTATCGACTTCTTGTAGAAACTCCGTCCAATTCCAGCGAATCTGCTGCTCGCGAAACACCACGGCGGGACGTTCGGGGAAGCGCCGAGCGATATCGACGAGAAACTGACCGACCGTCGATTCGCTAAGCGGTACGTCCGTCGAACCGCGCACGTATGACAGCCCGTCCTTCGGCTCGATGATTGCGCCCTCTCCTGCAGCTTGCGTTGCCATGGTGGTGTCTCCAGAGGTGAATCACTGTATTGAGATGAGTTTGCGACCGATTTTGCCCCGGTCGTAGACCGACCGGCATCAAGTCTTACCCGCAGCTTTCCAGCTGTTCGAGCATTGCCGGTATGATTTTGCTGACCTTTCCGTAAACGTCAAGTAGCAGACAAAAAAAGCAGCCACGAGGGCTGCTTTTCGAACGATGCTGCTTAGTGCTGTCCGCGCAGCTTGCGCAGACGCTGGATCGCGGCCAGCTGTGCCGTCGCATACGCGAGTTCCGCTTGCGCGGTCGCATATTCGAGGTTCGAGCCGGTGTTCTGCAGCGCTTCTTCCGCGCGCTTGCGAGCCTGCTCGGCCTTCGCTTCGTCGAGATCCTTTCCGCGGATCGCCGTGTCGGCCAGAACCGTTACTGCGCCGGGTTGGACTTCGAGAATACCGCCGGCGACGAAGACGAACTCCTCTTCGCCGTTTTCAGCTTCGATACGCACCGCACCCGGACGAATCCGCGTGATGAGCGGCGTGTGGCCCGGCAGAATGCCGAGCTCGCCCGCTTCGCCCGGGAGCGCAACGAACTTCGCCTGGCCCGAGAAGATTTCCTCTTCCGCGCTGACGACGTCTACCTTGATGGTTGCCATTGATGTCGACTCCTGGTTGAGTGTAGGACGAGGCGCCTGCTTTGTGCGTCGGCCGTCTTGCGACAGCCACCGCGTGCGAGCCGGCGCCCGCTTCGATACACCCAGCCTTTACTGGATCTTCTTGGCCTTTTCGAAGGCTTCGTCGATCGTGCCGACCATGTAGAACGCCTGCTCCGGCAGGTGATCGCACTCACCGTCGACGATCATCTTGAAGCCACGGATCGTTTCCTTCAGAGGCACGTACTTGCCCGGCGAGCCCGTGAACACTTCAGCAACGTGGAACGGCTGCGACAAGAAACGCTGGATCTTACGAGCGCGCGCGACCGACAACTTGTCTTCCGGCGACAGTTCGTCCATGCCCAGAATCGCGATGATGTCGCGCAGTTCCTTGTAGCGCTGCAGCGTCTGCTGAACGCTGCGCGTGATCGTGTAGTGCTCTTCGCCGATCACGTGCGGGTCGATCTGACGCGAGGTCGAATCGAGCGGGTCCACGGCCGGGTAGATACCCAGCGAAGCGATGTCACGCGACAGAACGACGGTTGCGTCCAGGTGGCCGAAGGTCGTTGCGGGCGACGGGTCAGTCAAGTCGTCAGCAGGGACGTACACGGCCTGAACCGACGTGATCGAGCCTGTCTTGGTCGACGTAATACGCTCTTGCAGCTTACCCATTTCTTCAGCCAGCGTCGGCTGATAGCCCACTGCCGACGGCATACGGCCCAGCAGTGCCGACACTTCCGTACCGGCCAGCGTGAAACGGTAGATGTTGTCGACGAAGAACAGCACGTCGAGGCCTTCGTCGCGGAAGTGCTCGGCCATCGTCAGGCCCGTCAGCGCGACGCGCAGACGGTTGCCCGGCGGCTCGTTCATCTGACCGTACACCAGCGCGACCTTGTCGAGAACGTTCGAGTCCTTCATTTCGTGGTAGAAGTCGTTCCCTTCACGGGTACGCTCGCCCACGCCCGCGAACACGGAGTAACCGCCGTGCTCCTTCGCGATGTTGTTGATGAGCTCCATCATGTTGACGGTCTTGCCCACGCCAGCACCGCCGAACAGTCCCACCTTACCGCCCTTCGCGAACGGGCAGATCAGGTCGATAACCTTGATACCCGTTTCGAGCAGTTCCGTCGACGGCGACAGTTCGTCGAACGCCGGCGCCTTCTGGTGGATCGAGCGCATGTTGTCGCTCGAGATCGGGCCCGCTTCGTCGATCGGACGGCCAAGCACGTCCATGATGCGGCCCAGCGTCGGCTTGCCAACGGGCACGCTGATCGGCTTCGCGGTGTTCTTCACCATGACGCCGCGGCGCAGGCCATCCGACGAACCCAGACAGATGGTACGGACAACGCCGTCGCCCAGCTGCTGCTGGACTTCGAGCGTCAGTTCCGAACCTTCGAGAATGAGCGCGTCGTAAACCTTCGGCATGTGCTCACGCGGGAATTCCACGTCGATCACCGCGCCGATGCACTGTACGATCTTGCCTTCTACCAAAGCAGTAGTACTCATCGCTTTTCCTTTAAATACTCAATTCTTCACTCGCGCAACGGCGCAGTTTCGGTGGACTCGCCAGAAGGCGCTCCCGCGTGTCGACGTCAGCGTCAGACTGCCGCGGCGCCACCGACGATTTCCGACAGTTCCTTCGTGATCGCTGCCTGACGGCTCTTGTTGTACGAGAGCTGCAGTTCGTTGATGACCGTCTTCGCGTTGTCCGAAGCGGCCTTCATTGCGACCATCCGCGCCGACTGTTCCGACGCCATGTTTTCCGCGACGGCCTGATAGACCAGCGCTTCGACATAACGCACCAGCAGTTCGTCGACGACGGTTTGCGCGTCCGGCTCGTAGATGTAGTCCCACGACGTATTCGGCGTCGGGCTACCCTTCTCGTCCTTGCGCTCGAACTGTTCCGCCGACAGCGGCAGCAGTTGCTCGATCACAGGCTCCTGCTTCATCGTGTTGACGAAGCGCGTGTACGCGAGATACACAGCCGAGAGCTTGCCTTCCGAGTACATGTCGAGCTGAACCTTCACAGCGCCGATCAGCTTTTCGAGGTGCGGCGTATCGCCCAGCTGCACGACGTTCGACACGACCTTTGCGCGCAGGCGGTTCAGAAAACCCAGACCCTTGCCGCCGATTGCCGTCGCTTCGAGCGTCTTGCCCTGACCTTCCAGCTCCTTGAACTTCTGGAGCGAAGCGCGCAGCACGTTCGTGTTCATACCGCCGCACAAACCCTTGTCAGTCGTGACAAGGATGAAGCCTACCGATTTCGCGCCATCGTTCGTCACCATGAACGGATGACGATACTCCGGGCTCGCACTGCTCATGTGCGCAGCGATATCGCGGACCTTGTCGGCGTACGGGCGAGCAGAGCGCATGCGCTCCTGAGCGCGGCGCATCTTGGATGCGGCCACCATCTCCATCGCTTTCGTGATCTTGCGCGTGTTTTGCACGCTCTTGATCTTGCCGCGAATTTCCTTCATTCCAGCCATTGCTTGCTCCTTGATCGAAGCAGCGCGGACGCATTTGCATGCACCGAGCGCTGCTTCAAGGTCCGTTTATGCCTTGCGGATCACTCGCGGATCAATAAGCGCCCGACTTCTTGAAGTCCTTGAGTGCGGCGTGCAGCGCGCCCTCGTCGTCCTTCGACAAGTCCTTGTTGTCTTCGATGCGCTTGACCAGGTCAGCATGCTTCGACTTCAGGAATTCGCGCAGGCCCTTTTCGAAAGGCAGCACTTGCGAAACTTCCAGATCGTCGAGGTAGCCGTTGTTCGCTGCGAACAGCGACACCGACAGTTCCCACACTTGCAGCGGCTGGTATTGCGGCTGCTTCAGCAGTTCCGTCACGCGGCGGCCACGCTCCAGCTGCTTGCGGGTTGCTTCGTCGAGGTCCGATGCGAACTGCGCGAACGCTGCCAGTTCACGGTACTGCGCGAGGTCAGTACGGATACCGCCCGACAGCTTCTTCACGACCTTCGTCTGAGCCGCACCACCGACGCGCGACACCGACACGCCAGCGTTAATAGCCGGGCGGATACCTGCGTTGAAGAGGTCGGTTTCCAGGAAGATCTGGCCGTCCGTAATCGAGATCACGTTCGTCGGAACGAACGCCGTCACGTCGCCGGCTTGCGTTTCGATGACGGGCAGTGCCGTCAGCGAGCCGCTCTTGCCCTTCACTTCGCCGTTCGTGAACTTCTCGACGTACTCTTCCGAGACGCGAGCAGCACGTTCCAGCAGACGCGAGTGCAGATAGAACACATCGCCCGGGTAAGCTTCACGGCCCGGCGGGCGGCGCAGCAGCAGCGAGATCTGACGATATGCCCAAGCCTGCTTGGTCAAGTCGTCGTAGACGATCAGCGCGTCCTGGCCGCGGTCGCGGAAGTATTCGCCCATCGTGCAGCCGGCGTACGGCGCGAGATACTGCATCGCTGCCGATTCCGAAGCCGAAGCGGCGACGACGATCGTGTATTCCATCGCGCCCGTTTCTTCGAGCTTGCGAACCACGTTCATGATCGACGAAGCCTTCTGGCCGATCGCGACGTAGATACAGATCAGGTCCTTGCCCTTCTGGTTGATGATCGAGTCGACAGCGACAGCCGTCTTGCCGCACTGGCGGTCGCCAATGATCAGCTCACGCTGGCCACGGCCGATCGGCACCATCGAGTCGATCGACTTCAGACCCGTTTGCACCGGCTGCGACACCGACTTACGCCAGATCACGCCCGGAGCAATCTTTTCGATTGCGTCGGTCATCTTCGCGTTGATCGGGCCCTTGCCGTCGATCGGGTTGCCCAGTGCGTCGACCACGCGGCCGATCAGTTCCGGACCCACCGGCACTTCGAGAATGCGGCCCGTCGTCTTGACGATGTCGCCTTCCGAGATGTGTTCGTATTCACCCAGAATCACCGCGCCGACCGAGTCGCGCTCGAGGTTCAGCGCGAGACCGAACGTGTTGCCCGGGAATTCGAGCATTTCGCCCTGCATCACTTCCGACAGGCCGTGGATACGCACGATACCGTCGGTCACGGAGATCACGGTGCCCTGGTTGCGAACGTCTGCGCTCGCTTCAAGGCCCTGGATCCGGCTCTTGATCAGCTCGCTGATCTCAGAGGGATTGAGTTGCATTATTCGCTCCTGATAGTCAATTCTGTTGCGTGCCAGCCGCCACAACCACTCGAGGGCTTCAGGCGGTCAGAGCCGTCTGCATGCTGGCGAGCCGCGCGCGGACCGAGGTATCGAGCACTTCGTCGCCGACCGTCACGCGAACGCCGCCGATCAGCGACGGGTCCACTTGAACCGTCGGCTTCAGCTTGCGTTTGAATTTGCGTTCGAGGCTCGCGACGACGTCGTCCAGCTGCGCACCTTCAAGGGGGAATGCGCTGACGATCAGCACATCGGCCGCACCTTCGCGGGCGTTCTTCAACTCTTCGAACTGCGTGGCGATTTCCGGCAAGAGCGGCAGACGATGATTGTCGACCAGCATCTGGACCAGATTCTTCGCCTGCGCATTGTCCTTGAGCGGCGATTTCAGCGCGGCGAGCAGCAGGTCGCTGATCTGCGCACGGCTGACTTTCGGGCTCGAGGCAATCGACAGCACTTCGGGCAGACGCGCAACCTGTGCCAGCTCCTGCACGAGCGTGGACCAGGCGGCGATGTCACCAGCTTCGGCCACGCCAAACAGCGCTTCTGCGTACGGACGGGCGATGGTTGCAAGTTCGGCCATGATCAGAGCTCGGCTTTGAGTTGATTCAGCAGGTCGGCGTGAGCCGCCTGGTTGACTTCGCGCTTCAGGATCTGCTCGGCACCCTTCACGGCGAGCGCGGCGACTTCACCACGCAGCGCTTCACGCGCCTTCACGACCTGCTGTTCGGCGTCGGCTTTCGCCTGAGCGATGATGCGCGCCGCTTCAGCTTGCGCCTGTGCCTTGATTTCGTCGGCGACCGCGACTGCACGCTTTTCGGCGTCAGCGATACGTTGCTGGCCGTCATTGCGTGCCTGAGCGAGTTCCTGGTCGACGCGCTTGTGCGCGGCTTCGAGTTCCAACTTGCCCTTTTCAGCGGCCGACAGACCATCGGCGATCTTCTTCGAGCGCTCGTCGAGGGCGTTGATCAGCGGCGGCCACACGAACTTCATCGTGAACCACGCGAGGATCAGGAACACGACCATTTGCGCAAACAGGGTTGCGTTGAGATTCACGGTGTTTCCTTAAACGTTGCTTGATCGGAGGGGGAAACGGCAAGGCGCTCATCGATTCAGTGCTCGATCAGCGCCTTAGTGCCCGTTCCGCTTTGCGCCTTATCAGTTATAGGTCAGGCGCACACTTCCGAGGAACCTCAGCCTGCCAGCTTCGACAGCAGCGGGTTCGCGAACGCAAACAGCATTGCCACACCAACGCCAATCAGGAACGCCGCGTCGATCAGACCAGCAAGCAGGAACATCTTGGTTTGCAGCGGGTTCATCAGTTCCGGCTGGCGAGCGCATGCCTCGATGTACTTGCCGCCCATCAGGCCGATACCGATACAGGCGCCGATTGCACCCAGGCCGATGATGATGCCGATACCGATGGCGGTCAGACCCTGGATGTTGGCGATGAAAGCTTGCATGATCACTCCTTGTGAAAAGTCTTTTTGGAACTGGGATTTAAAAAACTACGATTCTTAAAGCTAGATTCTTTCTTGACGCGCCGGGTTAGTGAGCGTCGTGTGCCTGGCCGATATACACCAGCGTCAGCATCATGAAAATGAACGCCTGCAGCAGAACGATCAGGATGTGGAAGATCGCCCACACGCTGCCCGCGATCACGTGGCCGATGAAGCCAAGCACCGTCGTGTCCGCACCGAAGTTCCAGATGCTGCCCAGCAGGGCAATCAGCAGGAACAGCAGCTCGCCCGCGTACATGTTGCCGAACAGCCGCATGCCGAGGGAAACCGTCTTCGCGACGAACTCGATGATGTTCAGTGCAAGGTTCGGGATCCACAGCAGCGGATGCGCGCCGAACGGAGCGGACAGCAGCTCGTGCACGAAGCCGCCGGCGCCTTTGATCTTGAAGTTGTAGTAAATCATCAGCACGAACACGCCCAGTGCGATGCCGATCGTGCCATTCAGGTCGGCCGTCGGAACGATGCGGTGGTGCGAGATGACACCCGACAGACCGAGCAGGTCGATCACGCGGCCCGGCAAGTCGACGGGAAGAAAGTCGAGGGAGTTCATCAGCGCGACCCAGACGAACACGGTCAGCGCGAGCGGCGCGATGAAAGCGCGGTTGCCGTGGATCATCGACTTCGATTGATCCTCGACCATTTCAACCAGCATTTCGACTGCGCACTGGAAGCGGCCCGGAACGCCGGACGTCGCCTTACGCGCGGCAAGACGCAGGACCAGGACTGTAATGAGACCGCATACGATCGACCAGAAGAGCGTATCGAGATTCCAGACGTGGATGTCGAAGATCGACGTCTGATGAGCGGTGGAAAAATTCTGCAAGTGGTGCGCAATGTACTCGGACGGATCCAGAGCGCGCGTTCCTTCGCTAGCTGCCATATCGTTAATGCCACCCAAATTGTCGAAAATCTTTCCGGGCCGCTCCCGCCGCAATTCTGTCTTGCGGGAACACGCCAGCGCGGGCCTTTGTCGAACCCGCGCGCCTCGTTGCTGACGCAGTGCGTCAGCCAGTGTCTCGCTTGCTTCAGCGCCAGGCGAGCGCGATCCAGTACGTCTTGAGAGCGATGAGGTAAGTCACGAGCAGCGGAATCCACCGTACATCGTGATACCAGAATGCGATGGCAATAAACATCGCAATCGTTGTCCCCATCTTGAGTGCTTCACCGATCATCCAGCTCATCACCGTTTCGGCGCCACTCAACTTCTTAAGACGTGCCGCGAACAATGCGCTCGGCACCCAGCAAATCGCTCCTCCCAGGAAGGCTGACAGCGCAGCATCGCCCGGCGGCTTGTAGAACAGCCACCACAACAGCGTCGCACCCAGGGACAAAACCATTTGCGCAATCACGACCTTGAACGGTGTAACGCGCGATGGACGACTCACGTTCGGACCGAACAGTTTTTCGGCCTCGGCCCGTGTGAGCGGAACGATATTGTTATCTTGCTGCTCGGCATCCCACGCGTCGTCACGCGTTGCGCTCTGACCGCCGGACGTTTGCGAACCGGTGCGATCTTCGCGGTGTTCGTCGTGCCGTTGTTGCGGCGTTTGGTTCGACGCTTTGACCGCCATCGCAGTGTTCCGCAAAGTCCTGTTCAGCCCGCGAGCTTTCGCACCGCTTACGGGGTTGCCTAGCAAATAAATCCGGGCGATTGTAAGCGATAGTTGCAGGCAATTCAAGACTTTAGCCCAACCAATAACCGGCATGAAATGGCGCTTCATGATGCGGGAAAACGCCCCTTTTCATGCGGTGGGACTGCAAATGTAAGGCGGTCGCGACAGACCGGGAAATGACGCTGGAATTGTGTACGAGCACAAGGTTGCGAGCGCATTTTCGTCGCTCGCACAAGTGTCAAAAATGCAACAGAAGCCACCCGCCGACGACCCCGCTCACGACCCAGAACGGAACCGAAAACAGGTGGAATTGCAGCCACATTCCGCGCTGTCCTGAAAGCCTCATTGCAATCAGATTCGCCAGCGAACCGATCGCAAATCCGAATCCACCGACACTGACTCCGAACGCCAATGCGCGCCAGTCTTTTGAGAACTCGGCCAACATGATCGCTGCTGGGACATTGCTGATGAACTGCGACAGTACCGCACTCGCGGTATAGGCTCGCAGCGGTGTCGTGAGATGCATTTGTCCGACGGCTTCGTGTACCCAAGGCAATGCTGCGACGCTTCTTAAGACAATGAACATGAACACGAAAATCAGCAGCAGAAGCCAGTCGATCTTCATGACGATTCGAGGCCGCCAGAAGATAAATCCGACGCCCACGCCGATCAGTCCGATACCTGGGCGATGCGCATCCGCGAGTAGGACAAACGCGGCGAACAGAAGCACGGCGACGCCAAGCAGCGAACGGTCGACGGGATGGGGCTCCGTGTCTTTCGACAAATCCAGGTCGACGCGCTTGAACGCGACTGCCGTCAGCACATACAGCATTGCCATCAGCGCGACACACAACGGCGCCAATACCAGCACGAATCCGGCGAACGAAACGCCGGTCGTCTGCCAAAGGAACAGATTCTGCGGATTGCCCAGCGGCGTGAGAACCGAACCGGCGTTCACCGCAATCGCAATGAAGATCACGAGCCGCTTCAACGGCAACGGCGTCAACTCGTTCAGCGACAACGCGAGCGGCACGACGACGAACAATGCGACGTCGTTCGTGAGCAACGTCGACAGTGCAGCCGCGAGCGCGATCAGCAGATAGGCCAGCCCTCGCTGCGAACGGATTCGATGAACAACGCGATGCGCGAGCCACATCAGGAATCCTGAATATTCGACGGCCTTCGTCAAAATCAGAAGCCCCGCGAGCGTCATCACCGTTTGCCAGTCGACCAGCGCAGGGAATGACGCCAACGAAAGCGGATGGAATATCTGCAGCGCGATCAATGCCACGACGAGCACGGTCAACACCGGCTCTTTCGCCGCATAGCGAATGACCGCGCGCAACAAATTTTGACGAGGCTTTAGCGCTCGTTCGGCAGCAGGCATCGGATGAATCTTTATGCAGCCGCTGCGCTGCCCCTCAAGCGGGCAAGAATGCCTTCGAGTGCGTCGAGATCGCCAAAGTCGACCAGCACCTGCCCTCGTCCGCGCCGTCCGAGCTTGATCTTCACCGTCGCGGCGAGCAGATCCGACAACTCCTCTTCGAGCCGACGCGTATCGCGGCCGCCGTCGTTATTCACCTTGGCCTTGACTGCGGGCGCGGCCTTCGTCGTCGTCGTGACCAGTTTTTCGGTTTCGCGCACCGACATCCGCTTGTTGATCACCTGATTCGCGAGCGTGATCTGCGTGGCGGCGTCGACGGCAAGCAATGCGCGCGCGTGACCCATGTCGAGGTCGCCGGCAAGCAGCATCGTCTGAACGGGCGACGCGAGATTCAGCAGGCGCAACAGATTCGACACTGCGCTACGCGAACGCCCCACCGACTCGGCCGCCTGTTCATGCGTGAAGTCGAATTCGTCGAGCAGACGCTGAATGCCCTGTGCCTCTTCCAGCGGATTCAGGTCTTCGCGCTGAATGTTCTCGATGAGCGCCATCGCGGCCGCAGCCTGATCGGGCACATCGCGGACCAGCACAGGCACCTCGTCCAGCCCGGCCAGGCGCGCGGCGCGAAAGCGTCGCTCGCCCGCGATGATTTCGAATTTTTCCGGCGAGATCGGACGTACCAGAATCGGCTGCATCAAACCCTGCGCACGAATGCTGGCTGCCAGCTCCTGCAATGCGCCCTCGTCCATTCGTGTCCGCGGCTGGTACTTGCCGGCCTGCATCTTGTCGAGCGGCAGCGTGTGCGGCGCACCGTTGATCTTGACGGCTTCCGTGAAGTCCGCGCTGCCGCCGAGCAACGCCTCCAGCCCTCTGCCCAAACCTTTCTTCCGTGCTACTGCGTTCATCGTGGTTCCTCGATCCGCTTTGGATGGATGGCGCTGCGTCATAGCGCACGCACCCGTTCGATCATTTCCGCGCCGAACTGCACATAAGCCTGCGCGCCGCGCGACGCACGGTCGAACACGACGCCCGGCAAGCCGTAACTCGGCGCCTCGGCAAGTCGTACGTTCCGCGGAATGACGGCGTCGAACACCTTGTCGCCAAAGTGCTCCTTCAGTTGTTCCGATACCTGCTGCTGCAGCGTGATACGCGGATCGAACATCACGCGCAACAAGCCGATCACCTTCAGGTCACGGTTCAGGTTCGCGTGAACCTGCTTGATGGTATTGACGAGATCCGACAGGCCTTCGAGCGCGAAGTATTCGCATTGCATCGGAATCACGACGCCGTGCGCGGCGCACAGGCCGTTCAGCGTCAACAGCGAAAGCGCGGGAGGGCAATCGATCAGAACGAAGTCGTATTCCGCCACCACGTGCGCCAGCGCCTCTCTGAGCTGGTGCTCGCGATTCTCCATGCTGACGAGCTCGACTTCTGCACCCGCCAGTTCGCGATTGGCAGGCACTACGTCATACGAAACGGCTTCCGACTTCACGCGCGCATCGGCGACCGACACGCCGTCGACCAGCACTTCGTAAACCGTGTTCTCGCAAGCGGCCTTGTCGATGCCGCTACCCATGGTGGCGTTGCCTTGCGGATCGAGATCGATGAGCAGGACCCGCTGTCCCTGCGATGCGAGGCTCGCGGCGAGATTGACCGCGGTCGTTGTTTTGCCGACTCCACCCTTCTGGTTCGCAACGCAGAAGATTTTTGCCATCTTTTTAGTGTCCCTTTGCAGCCGGTTTAGTGAGATTTCGATTTGATCATCAGCCTACGGCGACTTCGACCAGATGCCGTTCGGCATCCAGCGATGGCACTTTGAGACGAATCACCTGCTTGACATGCGCGCCCTCAGGCAAACCCTTGATTTCTCCGTCGGGTCGCACGCCCTTCATCGCCCAGATGGCTCCGTTATCCGCGACGAGGTGACGGGCCAGTGTAACGAAATCCGCGAGTTCTGCGAATGCGCGCGAGACGATCACATCAAATTTTCCCGGGACTTCGACGCCCGGTCTCAGGCTTTCGACCCGCCCCGTGACGACCGACAGGTTTGCGAGGCCCAACTCGGCCTTTGCTTGCGACTGGAAGGCCGACTTCTTCTGGACGATATCGTTGACGGTGACCGACCAACCGGGAAAGACGATAGCCAGCACGATGCCGGGCAAGCCGCCACCCGAACCGACATCCAGTATCGACGACGGCCCGAGGCTGGTGAGATGCGGAACGATAGAGAGCGAATCCAGGATGTGCTGAATCAGCATTTGCCGCGGATCGCGGATTGCCGTCAGGTTGTAGACGGTGTTCCACTTTCCCAGGAGCGTGACGTAATCGAGCAGTTTGCTCTGCTGCTCGGCGCTCAGGTCGATGCCCAGTTCACGCGTGCCTTTTTCCAGGAGGCCGGCGAGCGCGTCGCGGCCAGCCATCGTATTGAAACGCGCCGTCATTGAGCCACCGTCGTGCTGTCGTTGCCAGCGTCGGCGGGCTTTTGCGAACGGCGGCCGAGGCCGCGCTTGAGATGGACCATCAGTAGCGAAATAGCGGCCGGCGTAACCCCCGAAATACGTGAAGCCTGACCGATCGTTTCGGGGCGGAACTGCATCAGCTTCTGACGCACTTCGAACGACAGTCCCCGGACTTCGGCGTAATCGAGGTTCTCCGGCAATCGGGTATTCTCCTGCGCTTCGTTTCGCTCGATCTCCCCCGCTTGCCGCTCGATGTAGCCCTGATATTTGACGCCGATCTCGATCTGTTCCTTGATCTGCGCGAGCAGCACTTTGTCGTCAGCAAGCGGCTCGACCGGGCCGCAGGTGCCCTCCCGCAGACCGCAAACGCCGTCGTACGAGACGCCCGGGCGACGCAAAAGATCGGCGAGGCTGTATTCGTGGTCAATGGGCTTGCCGAGCAGCGCAGTCGCTTCCTCAGACGAAAGCGTCTTTGGGTTGACCCACGTTGTCCGCAAGCGCTCTGTTTCACGTGAAACAGCGTCGCGCTTGCGGCTGAAAGCGTCCCAGCGGATGTCATCCACAACGCCAAGCTCGCGCCCAATCTCTGTCAGACGCATGTCTGCGTTGTCTTCACGCAGGCTCAGTCGGTACTCCGCGCGGCTTGTGAACATCCGATACGGCTCGGAAACTCCGCGCGTCACCAGATCGTCTACCAGCACGCCCAGATACGCCTGGTCGCGGCGCGGCGTCCATGCTTCCCTGCCTTGGACGTACAAGCCAGCGTTAATGCCCGCAAGCAGCCCTTGTGCAGCCGCTTCCTCGTAACCCGTCGTTCCGTTGATCTGACCGGCGAAGAACAGACCGTTGATCACCTTCGTCTCCAGCGAGGCCTTCAGTCCGCGCGGATCAAAGTAGTCGTATTCGATCGCATAGCCGGGACGAAGGATGTGTGCTTGCTCCAGGCCGACCATTGAGCGAACCAGCTCGAGCTGGACGTCGAACGGCAGGCTCGTCGAAATGCCGTTCGGGTAGAACTCGTTGGTAGTCAGCCCTTCCGGCTCCAGGAAGATCTGGTGCGATTCCTTCGATGCAAACCGGTGAATCTTGTCCTCAATCGACGGACAGTAGCGCGGCCCAACGCCTTCGATCACGCCGGTGTACATCGGCGAGCGGTCCAAACCGCTGCGGATGACGTCGTGGGTCTGTGCGTTCGTATGCGTGACCCAGCATGGCACTTGGCGCGGGTGCTGCTCGACGCGCCCGAGGAACGAGAAAACGGGGATCGGATCGAGGTCGCCAGGCTGCTCTTCCAGCTTCGAAAAATCGATGGTACGCCCGTCGATGCGCGGCGGTGTGCCCGTCTTGAGACGGCCTTGTGGCAGCTTCAGCTCTTTTAGACGCGCCGACAGCGACACCGCGGCAGGATCCCCTGCCCGTCCACCGGTGTAGTTGTTGAGCCCAACGTGAATCTTCCCGTCCAGGAAAGTGCCGGCTGTCAAAACCACTGCACGCGAGCGGAAGCGGACGCCAACCTGCGTCACTGCACCCACGACACGATTGCCTTCGACCATCAGATCATCGACGGATTGCTGGAAAAGCCAAAGATTCGGCTGATTTTCGAGCCGCCGACGGATCGCCGCCTTATACAGCACGCGGTCGGCCTGTGCACGGGTCGCCCGGACTGCCGGACCCTTCGATGAGTTAAGAATGCGGAACTGAATGCCGCCTTCGTCGGTTGCAGCCGCCATCGCGCCGCCGAGCGCGTCGACCTCTTTCACCAAATGGCCCTTGCCAATGCCGCCGATCGACGGATTGCAGCTCATTTGACCGAGGGTTTCGATGTTGTGCGTCAGCAGGAGCGTCTTGTTGCCCATGCGTGCGGATGCCAAAGCGGCTTCCGTGCCGGCATGACCGCCGCCAACGACGATTACGTCAAACTCTGTGGGATAAAGCATCGCAGATCTCACGCCGGACCCGCCGTGAGCCTTCAAGAAAAATATATGGGCGAAATTATAGCGGGTTCGCTTTTGACACGAATTTCGTCCAAAGGGCATAGGAATAAAAAACGGCGTGTTTCACGTGAAACACGCCGCTCGTTTGACAGCCAAACCGCCAAAAATTCCTTCCCTACGCTACCTTTTTCGTAAGACCGAGATAAGTTTCGATCACGCGTGGGTTCTGGGCCAGCGCGTCTGCTGCGCCCTCCAGTGCCAGCTCGCCGGTTTCCAGCACGTAGCCATAGTCCGAAATTTGCAGTGCGGCGCGGGCATTCTGCTCAATCAGAAGTGTCGCAACGCCCGTTTGCCGCAGCGCGCTGATGATGTGGAAAATCTCCCTCACAATCAGCGGCGCCAAGCCGAGGCTCGGCTCGTCCAGCATCAATAAGTCCGGCTTGCCCATTAGCGCGCGGCTAACGGCCAGCATCTGCCGCTCCCCGCCTGACAGCGTTCCCGCCGCCTGCTTGCGACGCTCCTTCAAGCGCGGGAAAAGTTCGAACACGGGTTCAAGCTGATCCAGATAGTTTCGATCGCCGGCGCGCTTGCGACGATACGCGCCAAGCACGAGATTGTCCTCGACCGTCATCGTCGCGAATAACTCGCGCTTCTCCGGCACGAGACACATGCCGCGCGCCACTCGTTTTTCGACGGGTACGGCGCTCACGTCTTCGCCGAGATACGTGATTGCGCCCTTTGCGTGACCCGTCGGCGGCAGCGCGCCCATGATCGCGTTGAGCAGCGTCGACTTTCCCGCGCCGTTCGGCCCGATCACCGTAACGATCTGACCGGGACGCACGGCAATCCTTGCGTTGTGCAGCGCTTCGACCTTCCCATAGCGGACCGACAGGCTGTTCACTTCGAGAATCGGCTGCGCCGCGGCTTGTTTCGTCGTTTCGTTCTCCATCACTCCACCCCGCCCAGATAGGCTTCCAGCACGGCTGGATCATTCTGCACATCTTGCGGAAGCCCTTCCGCGATCCGCGTCCCAAATTCCATCACGACCAAACGGTCAGTGAGATTCATCACGAAGTCCATATCGTGTTCGACGAGCAGCACGCTCATGCCCTCCTCGCGCAGCTTGCGCAGCAACGATGCCAGTTGTTGCTTTTCCTGATAACGCAGGCCCGCCGCAGGCTCATCGAGCAACAGAAGCGTCGGGTCGCAGCAAAGCGCACGCGCAATCTCCAGGATCCGCTGTTTGCCGAGAGCGAGACTGCCCGCTTCGTCGTACATGTGCTCTTCGAGACCGACGCGCCGGATCTGCCGGGCGGCTTCCGCCATCAGACGCGCCTCCTCCGCAGCATTCAGGCGCGCCACGCTGCGCCACACGCCGGCGTGTCCACGCAGATGCGCGCCGATAGCGACGTTCTCCAGCACGGTCATGCCCGGCAGCAGCTTCACGTGCTGAAACGTCCGTCCGATGCCGCGTTTGACAATTTCACGTGAATTCAGCTTGTCGATACGTTCGCCGCGGAACGTAATCGCACCGCTCGTCGCTTGCAGCACGCCCGTGACCAGATTGAACGTCGTCGACTTGCCCGCGCCATTCGGGCCGATCAGGCCGATGATCTGCCCCGCCATTACATCGAAGCTGACGTCGTTCACCGCCACTAGGCCACCGAACTGCTTGCGTGCCCTGTCGACGACGAGCAGCGCCTCGCCCGCCGTCGGCTTGCTGCGCTGCGGCAACGCGTCCGCGTGATCAGGCACGTGCGCGTGCGGGCCGCGAGGGAAGATTCGCGCGACGAACGGCCACACGCCCCGGCGAGCGTACTGAAGCAGCAGCACCATCAGAATGCCGAAGACGATGATTTCGAAGTTGCCATTCTCGCCAAGCAGTTTGGGCAGCAGCGTCTGCAGATAGTCCTGGAGCACGGTCAGAATGGCCGCGCCTAGCACTGCGCCCCAGACGTGCGCGACGCCGCCCACCACGGCCATGAACAGAAACTCGATGCCGTGGTTGAGACCAAAAGGCGTCGGGTTCACTGCGCGCTGCAAATGCGCGTACAGAAAGCCCGAGATTGCCGCCAGCACCGCCGCATAGACGAAGATCACCACGCGCATCCACGCGGTATTGACGCCCATCGCCTCCGCCATCAGCCCGCCGCCACGCAGCGCGCGGATCGCGCGCCCCGGACGGCTATTAAGCAAGTTCTGAACAGACACCACTGCGCCGAGCACGACGATCCAGATCAGGTAGTAAATATGCCGGCCGGATTCGAGGTTGACGCCGAGCACATTCAGCACCGGAATGCCGTTGATCCCGTCGTATTTGCCGAGCATCTCCATGTTGCCGAACAGGAAGAACAGCGCGAGGCCCCACGCGATCGTCCCGAGCGGCAGAAAATGCCCCGACAGCCGCATCGTCACAGCCCCGAGCAGCAACGCGATCAAAGCCGTCAGGACGACGCCAGCGATTAGCGCAAGCCACGGCGACACGCCGAGCTGCGTCGTCAGATACGCGGTCGTATAGGCGCCGACGCCGACGAATGCCGCCTGCCCGAAGCTCGTCATTCCGCCGATTCCTGTCAGCAGTACGAGACCGATCGCAACGATCGAGTAAAGGCCGATGTAGTTGAGCAGCGTCACCCAGTACTCGGGCACGCGGATCGGTTGCGGCAGCACGGGCAACGCGAACATCACCACGAGAAACAGCCAGAAGAACTTGTTTTGCATGATGCGCTTCATCGCGTCACTCCTCCTCTTCTTCCGCATGCGGGCTGGCGAGACTCCGCCAGAGCAGCACCGGAATGATCAGCGTGAACACGATCACTTCCTTGTACGAGCTGGCCCAGAACGACGAATACGACTCCAGCAACCCGACCAGTATCGAACCTGCCGCAGCCAGCGGATAACTGACCAGCCCGCCGATAATCGCCCCGACAAAGCCCTTCAGGCCGATCAGGAAGCCCGAGTCGTAGTAGATCGTGGTCAGCGGCGCGACGAGAATCCCGCACAGCACGCCGAGGCCTGCCGCGAGCGTGAACGCGAGTCGCCCGGCCTGCGTCGTGCCGATGCCGACGAGCCGCGCGCCGAGCCGGTTCACCGACGTCGCGCGCAACGCCTTGCCCGAGATCGAGCGGTCGAAGTACACGTACAGCACGCCGATCAGCACGACGGCCACGCCGACCACCCACACGCTCTGCCCCGAGATCGACATGCTGCCGACGTTGAACGTGGCATCCGTGAACGCGTTGGTGCGCGAGCCTTCCGCGCCGAACATCACGAGCCCGAGGCCGACCATCGCAAAATGCACGGCCACCGACACGATCAGCAGCAACAGCGTCGTCGCTTCGGCAACAGGCTCGTATGCGAGGCGATAGACGAACGGCCCCATCGGCACGACGATCAGCAGCGTCAATGCGATCTGCTCGATCATCGGCAGCGGCTGCATGAACACGCCGCGCGTGATCGCATAGACAGCGACAGGAAACAGCAGATACTTGCCGGCCAGCGTCACCAGCGTACGTGCAGCATGACGCCGCCGCTCCGCATGCCGAGCCATGCCGATCACTTCGATGACGAAGCATGCAAGCCCCATCGCCATCAGCAGCCAGCAGGTCGCGGGAAGCTTCTGCGTCTGCAACGCGGCAAGCGTCAGCGCACCGTACGAAACGAACTCCCCTTGCGGGATGAAAATGGCGCGCGTCACGGAGAACACCAGCACCAGCGCGAGCGCGAGCAATGCGTAGATCGCGCCCGTCGTGATGCCGTCCTGCGCGAGGATCGCCGCAATTGATAGATCCATACTTCCTCGTCCTGGAACGTCGAAATCGAAACTGAGAAACAGAGAGAACCGCTGTGAGAACCGGCTGAACGACCACCCGCCGCGAAGCAAAGCCGCCCTTCATAAAACAACTGCCGCGCCTGGGAAAACGACGCGGCAGAGCTTGCCATTGTTATCGATCAGAAATGGCCGCGTGACTTAAGAGACGTCCTGCTGGCCCATTGCCACGCGTTGCGAGCGATGCGCACCTTCTTAATCGTTCTGAAGTTTCCACTTGCCATTGGAGATTTCGACGATCACACGTGCGCGCTTGTCGAGACCGTTGTGGTCGGTGGCGGTCGTGTTCATGATGCCGTGCGCGAGTGGCAAATCCTTGACGTTCTCCAGCGCGTCGCGCAGCGCGACGCGGAATGCTTCCGTGCCCGGCTGGCCCTTCTTCAGCGCCTCGGGAATCGCACGCTGGAGCATCTGGCCTGCATCCCACGCATGGCCGCCAAACGTCGCGACGGAGCCTGCGCCATACGCCTTCTCATAGGCGTTCTTGTACGCCTCCGACGATTTCTTCACCGGATTCGAATCGGGCAGCTGATCGGCGACGAGGATCGGGCCTGCGGGCAGCAATTCGCCTTCGCAGTCCTTGCCGCACACGCGCAGGAAGTCGTTATTCGCAACGCCATGCGTCTGATAGATCTTGCCCTTGTAGCCACGCTCTTTCAGCGCCTTCGCCGGCAGTGCCGAAGGCGTGCCCGAGCCCGCGATCAGCACGGCATCCGCATTCGATGCAACGATCTTCAGCACCTGCCCTGTCACCGATGCATCGGTGCGGTTATAGCGCTCGTTGGCCACGAGCTTCAGATGATGCGCGCTCGCTGCCTGGCTGAACACCGTGTACCAGTTCTCGCCATACGCATCCGCGAAGCCGATGAACCCCACTGTCTTCACGCCGTGCTTTTCCATGTAGTCGGCGATTGCATCGGCCATCAAGCCATCGTTTTGCGGCGTCTTGAATGCCCATGTGCGTTTCCCGTCCATCGGCGAAATGATGGCAGCCGATGCCGCGAGCGAAATCATCGGTGTCTTGCCTTCGGCGATCGGGTCGAGCATTGCGAGCGAATTCGGCGTCACCGTCGAGCCGATGATCGCATCCACATGGTCTTCGTCGATCAGCTTGCGCGTGTTCTGCACTGCGCGGCTCGTATCCGATGCGTCGTCGAGCACGATGTATTGCACGCTCTTGCCTGCGATCTCCTTCGGCAGCAACGCAATCGTGTTCTTCTCGGGGATGCCTAGCGATGCGGCCGGTCCCGTCGTCGACAGCGTGACGCCGATCTTCACTTGCGCCATCGCTCCCGTCGCGCCGCAAACGAGCGCCATTGCAATTGCGGAACGGACCCACTTCTTTGTCGTTTTCATTGCATGTCTCCAAACGCTTTAAATGCGTGTCGTAATCCAGTTCGAGAACTGGGTAACTGAATCTAGTTATCGGGTATAAGCCTGCCAAGCATGGTTTTCCCTGCTCGTTGCAATTGAGTCAAACCCAGGCTTTACCGCTTTAGTTGTCTCTCCCCTGTGGATCAGGGTGAAGCTGCACTGCTTTATTCGATTCATCTCACGTGCAATAAAAAAGACGCGTCAACTGCCCGCGTCTTTTTTGAATGAATTCGAATTCGTTAATTCGCCTCGTTCAATCGGAAGCAAGCTTCCATTTGCCGTCGACGATTTGCACCATCACGCGCGCCCGCTGATCGAGACCCGCGTGATCACTCGCGCTCATGTTGAAGATGCCGTGCGAGCCCGGCATGTCCTTCGTGCTTTCGAGCGCGGCACGCAGTGCTTCACGGAATTGCGGCGTGCCCGGCTGACCCTTTTTCAATGCGACGGGAATCGCACGTTGCAGCAGCAGGCCGGCGTCCCATGCATGGCCACCGAAAGTCGAAACCGAACCTGCGCCATTCGCGCTTTCATAAGCGTGCTTGTACGCGAGCGATGCCTTCTTCACGGGATTCGAATCGGGCAATTGATCGGCGACGAGCAGCGGACCCGCAGGCAGATACGTGCCTTCACAGTCCTTGCCGCAGACGCGCAGGAAATCGTTGTTCGCGACGCCATGCGTCTGATAGTACTTGCCCTTGTAGCCACGCTCGCGCAGCGTCTTCTCCGGCAGCGCGGCCGGCGTGCCCGCGCCGGCGATCAGCACGGCATCCGGGTTCTGCGACATCATCTTGAGCACCTGGCCCGTCACCGACGCATCGTTGCGCGCGAAACGTTCACTCGTGACGACCTTGATCTTCGCGAGGTCGGCGGCCTTGCCGAATTCCTTGAACCAGCTCTCGCCATACGCATCCGCGAAACCGATGAAGGCCACCGTCTTCACGCCGTGATTCGCCATATGCTGAGCAATGGCCGTCGCCATCAGGATGTCGTTCTGTGGCGTCTTGAAGACCCACGAGCGCTTTGCATCCATCGGTTCGACGATCGATGCGGCCGCAGCCATCGAGATCATCGGCGTTTGCGTTTCGTTCGCGATATCGATCATCGCTAGCGAGTTCGGCACGACAGTCGAGCCGATCAGCGCGTCGACGTGATCTTCACTGGTGAGCTTGCGGGCGTTCTTGACGGCTTGCGTCGAATCGGTTGCATCGTCGAGCACGATGTAGTCGATTTTCTGGCCCGCAATTTCCTTCGGCAGCAATGCACTGGTGTTCTTCTCCGGAATGCCGAGCGAGGCCGCCGGCCCCGTTGCCGACACTGTCATGCCGATTTTCACGTCCGCCCATGCCGCGCCGCTGTACGTTGCGCACACGCCTGCCGCGACCAGTGCCGCGCTGATCCAACGCAATGCCGACTTCATTCCGCTCCTCTATGCCCCGATGTTCGAGTTGATTCGAATACGTTGAAATGCCGACCCGATGGTCAGCGAATGGCGAGTGTAGCGGACGCATACTACGCGCGACAAGCGGTTTGAAGGCTTTGAATCTTTGGGAGAAATGCAGCGGAGAACGCGTGCGGAAGCGCCACAATTACAATGCGGCGCGAGCGAAGCATGCGTTATTAAAGCGATCGATTTGGGATGGGGAAAGTAAAAAGCGCTGTTGGACTAGATCCAACAGCGCTTTTGTATGGGCACTGAGTGCCTCATTGTCTCCTCGTTCTCCACCTGCAAAATTCGGTGCATCAGAACTGTGTGAAGATTAAACGGGGACTGTTACACGGGCAACTAGCATTTACCCTAGTGGTGCAGCGCCGCACAAAATTGGGGCGGGTTCTTGTAGTTTCGCTTCGTTTTCCGCGCAAATGACCTGCTTTATGCGACTGATTTGGATATCGAACCAATTTCACAGCCGCTCAGGCCCGCAACGGTTTGAAGCGCTGAACGATCTCGCCGACGATACCGCGCCTGAACGCCAGCACGCAGAGAATGAAGATGATCCCCATCACGATCGTCGCGGACTCGCCGAGCGAATGAAACCAGTCGACCCCCGTCACCGACGCAATTGCACCACCGATATCGCCGAGCCGGTCCTCTAGCGCGACGATCAGCGCGGCGCCCAGCAGCGGCCCGAACAGCGTGCCCATGCCGCCTACCAGCGTCATCAGCACGACGAGTCCCGACATCGTCCAGTACGCGTCGCCGAGCGTTTCGAAGCCGAGCACCAGCACCTTCAGCGCGCCCGCAAGACCTGCGAGGCCCGCGGACAGAACGAACGCGAGCAACTTGAAGCGGTTAGTGTCATAGCCCAGCGAGATCGCACGCGGCTCGTTCTCCTTGATCGCGATCAGCACCTGCCCGAACGGCGAATGCACGATGCGCACGATCAGCAGAAACGCCAGCACCATCACGACGAGCACGATGAAGTACAGCGTCAGATCCGACGAAAGGCTCAGCGCGCCGAACAGCTTGCCGCGCGGCACGCCTTGCAGGCCGTCTTCGCCGTGCGTGAACGGCGCTTGCAGGAAGACGAAGTAGACCATCTGCGCAAGCGCGAGCGTCACCATCGCGAAGTAGATGCCCTGCCGGCGAATCGCGAACAGGCCGACGACCAAACCCAGCAACGTCGCCGCCGCCGTGCCCGCGATCACGCCGAGCTCGGGCGACAGGCCGACCGTCTGGATCGCGTAGCCGGTGATATAGCCGGCCGTCGCCAGGAACATTGCATGGCCGAACGACAGCAGGCCCGTATAGCCGATCAGAAGATTGAATGCGGCCGCGAACAGCGCAAAGCACAGCACCTTCATCACGAACACGGGGTACGCACCGACGAACGGCGCAGCGATGAGCGCGATCAGCAGCAAACTGTAGAGCGCTTTTCTCTGCATCATTTTTCCTTGCCGAAGAGACCTGCCGGACGCACGAGCAATACGAGCGCCATGATCACGAAGACCACGGTCGCCGACGCTTCCGGATAGAACACGCGCGTGAACCCTTCGATCACACCGAGCAGCAGGCCCGTGAGGATCGAGCCCATGATCGAGCCCATCCCGCCGATCACGACGACGGCGAACACGGTAATGATCATCGGCTGGCCCATCAGCGGCGAAACCTGGATCACGGGCGCGGCGAGCACCCCCGCAAACGCGGCCAGCGCGACGCCGAAGCCGTACGTCAGCGTGACCATCATCGGCACATTCACGCCGAATGCCTCGACGAGCTTCGGGTTCTCCGTGCCCGCGCGCAGGTACGCGCCGAGGCGCGTCTTCTCGATCACGAACCAGGTCGCGAAGCATACGATCAACGACGCGACGACCACCCACGCGCGATAGTTCGGCAGGAACATGAAGCCGAGATTGGTTGCGCCCTCAAGCGCCGACGGCACGTCGTACGGCTGCCCCGACGAGCCGTAGATCGAACGGAACACGCCTTCGACGACCAGCGTGAGACCGAACGTGAGCAGAAGGCCATAGAGGTGATCGAGCTTGTACAGCCAGCGCAGCATCGAGCGCTCGATCAACACGCCGAACAGCCCGACGATCAGCGGCGCAAGGACGAGCATCACCCAGTACGGCAGACTGAAATATGACAGCCCCATCCACGTGAGCATCGCACCTAGCATGAACAACGCGCCGTGCGCGAAATTGATCACGTTGAGAAGGCCGAAGATCACCGCCAGTCCCAGACTCAGGATCGCGTAGAACGAACCGTTCACGAGTCCGAGCAGCAGCTGGCTGAGCATCGCCGGTAGCGGAATGCCAAAGATATCCATTGAAGCCGTCGTCAAAGTGAAAGCGGCATGCACGCGTCAGGCCCATAAAAGGCCCGACACGTCCAGCACGCAGAACATCGACGCCTGCTTCGTCTACATGAACGAGACGGGCAGGCGCTCCTCGGCGCCGCTTACTTCCACAGTGCGCAGCGCGTTTCCTGCTTTGTCGTAAAGGCCTGTTCCCCCGGAATCGTGGCGGTGATCCTGTAGTAATCCCACGGCTCTTTCGACTCGGCCGGCGTCTTCACCTGCATCAGGTACATGTCGTGGATCATGCTGCCGTCCTGACGGATGTAGCCCTTTGCATAGAAGTCGTCGATCTTCTGCTTCTTCAGCTGCGCCATCACCTTGTCGGCGTCCGTCGAACCGACCGTCTGCACCGCCTTCAGGTAGGTCATCGTCGCCGAATAGTCGGCCGCCTGCAGGCTCGACGGCATCTTCTTCATCTTGTCGAAGTAGCGCTGCGCCCACTTGCGCGTGGTCGCGTCCTTGTTCCAGTACCAGCTGTCCGTCAGCACGAGGCCCTGCGTCGTTTCGAGGCCGAGGCTGTGGATATCGTTGATGAAGATCAGCAGCGCGGCGAGCTTCATCGACTTCGTGATGCCGAATTCCTTCGCGGCCTTGATCGCGTTGATCGTGTCGCCGCCCGCGTTCGCGAGGCCGAGAATCTGCGCCTTCGACGCTTGCGCCTGCAACAGGAACGACGAGAAGTCCGATGCCGACAGCGGGTGACGCACCGCGCCGAGCACCTGGCCGCCATTGGCCTTCACGACGTCGCTGGTCGCCTTTTCGAGCGCCTTGCCGAACGCGTAGTCGGCCGTCAGGAAGTACCAGGTCTTGCCGCCCTGCTTCGTTACGGCCGAGCCGGTGCCCTTCGCGAGCGCCGTCGTGTCGTACGCATAGTGAATCGTGTACGGCGTGCACTGCTCGTTCGTGAGCGTATCGGCACCCGCGCCGATGCTGATGTACGCCTTGTGCTTCTCGGCCGCGACCTGGTTCATCGACAGACCCGTCGCCGAGTTCGTGCCGCCGATCAGCAGGTCGACGCCATCGCGGTCGAACCATTCACGCGCGCGCGAAGCGGCGATGTCGGCCTTGTTCTGGTGGTCCGCATACACGACCTGGATCGGCTTGCCGTTCACCTTGCCGCCGAAATCCGCCACTGCCATGCGAATCGCTTCGAGACCGCCCTGCCCGTCGATGTCGGCATAAAGACCCGACATGTCGGTGATGAAACCGATCTTCACTGCATCATCGGCAGCCCGCGCACTGCCCGTCGTCAATGCGACGCTTGCGGCCGCCGCAAAACAGATTGACGCGAGTCGCGCGAGTGTCTTCCTTTTCATTACTGTCTCCTTCGTTCTGCGTTGTGGTTGTCAGAGGCAATCAGGTGCTTACACCCCGAGCAGATCGTGCAGCACGGGCATTTTGCTTTCGAGCTCCTTGGCTTCGAAGTGCTCGACGATGCGTCCATGCTCCATAACATAGAAACGATCGGCGAGCGGCGCGGCAAAGCGAAAGTTCTGTTCGACCATGACGATCGTGTAGCCGCGCGCCTTCAGCGTCACGATCATGCGTGCGAGGGCTTGCACGATCACAGGCGCAAGACCCTCGGAGATTTCATCGAGCAACAGCAGGTTCGCGCCCGTACGCAGAATGCGCGCGACAGCGAGCATCTGTTGCTCGCCGCCCGACAGACGCGTGCCCTGGCTCATCCGCCGTTCCTGGAGATTGGGAAACATCTGGTAGATCTCGTCGATCGACATCATCAACGACTTGTCGCCGACGGGCGGCGGCAGCAGCAGATTTTCTTCGCACGACAGGCTCGAAAAAATGCCGCGCTCCTCAGGGCAATAACCGACGCCGCAATGCGCAATTCGATGCGTCGGCATCGAAATCGTTTCGCGCCCGCCGACGCGGATCGAGCCCGTGCGGCGCCCCGTCAGGCCCATGATTGCGCGCAGCGTCGTGGTGCGGCCGGCGCCATTGCGGCCGAGCAGCGTGACGACTTCGCTGCGGCTCACGGTCAGATCGACGCCATGCAGAATATGCGATTCGCCGTACCACGCCTGCAAGCCGGCGATTTCCAGCGCCGGTTCGCCGCTCACCGTACTGACTGCCGTGTTTTCCTGTTCGCTCACTGTGCTCATGCATGCGCTCCGGCGAGCGCCGCGTCCGCACTGCCCATATAGGCTTGCATGACGAGCGGATTCTTCGAGACTTCCGCGTACGTGCCTTCGGCGAGCACCTCGCCGCGTTGCAGGACGGTAATCGTGTCGGAGATGCCGGCAATCACATTCATGTTGTGTTCGACCATCAGGATAGTGCGACCGCTCGATACTTTTTTGATCAGCGCAGTCACGCGGTCGACGTCTTCGTGACCCATGCCTTGCGTCGGTTCATCGAGCAGCATCAGTTCAGGTTCCATCGCGAGCGTCGTCGCGATTTCGAGCGCGCGCTTGCGGCCATACGACAGTTCGACGGTGCGCACATCGGCGAAATCGGTCAGACCGACCTGCGTCAGCAAATCGATTGCGCGATCATCGAGTTGACTCAACGTGCGCTCGCTCTTCCAGAAATGAAATGCCGTGCCCAGCTGACGCTGCAAGCCGATGCGTACATTCTGCAATGCAGTCAGATGCGGAAATACAGCAGAAATCTGGAATGAACGGATGATGCCGCGGCGCGCGATTTGTGCCGGACGCTCGCCCGTAATGTCGACGCCGTTAAAGACGATCTGACCCGCAGTGGGCACGAGAAATTTGGTGAGCAGATTGAAGCAGGTGGTCTTGCCCGCACCGTTCGGCCCGATAAGCGCGTGGATAGAACCGCGCTTCACGCGAAGGTTCACACTGTTGACTGCGGTAAAACCCTTGAACTCACGTGTGAGCCCGCGCGTTTCGAGTATCGTATCGCCGAGAATCATGTTCCCTTCCATGCGAAGTAAGGCGAAGCACTACCGCGTTTTATTTCGCGCGACGATTCGGCGCGACTGTTCATTGGCAAAGACATCCCCGAGCCAATCGTGGCGTGGTGCACCAACGCGGACGGTCATCCATGCCGCACCACGCAGCATGGGTGCCATTGTCTCGCCAATGATGCAGCGCAATCATTGGGATTTGCACTTAGTGTTTAATGCGACCTTTGCCGAATGAAACGTTAAACGTTGCGTGTCATGCAACGGACATCGTAGACGCGGCATGCGTTTCGATCGTGACAGCGTCTCTTCGTGCGCGACGGTCGGCGCGAATCATGTCGCTCGCGCGCTCCGCAATCATCAATGTCGGCGAGTTCGTGTTGCCCGATGTGATGGTCGGCATCACAGATGCATCCACGATGCGCAGTCCTTCGACACCCAGCACGCGCAGGCGGCTGTCAACGACTGCGCCCGGGTCATCGGCCGTGCCCATGCGGCACGTGCCGACAGGATGGAAGATGGTCGTGCCGACATTGCCCGCCGCGATCTGCAATTCCTCCTCGGTCTGAAACTGGATGCCGGGCAAGATTTCTTCTGGCCTGTATCGCTTCAACGCAGGCGCTGCCGCGATACGGCGCGTCAGACGCAACGCATTGGCGGCCACATGACGGTCGTAATCCGTCGACAGATAATTTGGCGCGATCAACGGTGGCGCATGCGGATCGCGCGACTCGATGTGAATGCTGCCGCGCGACGTGGGCCGCAAATGACACACGGATGCCGTGAACGCATTGAAGCGATGAAGCGGCTCACCGAACTTGTCGAGCGAAAGCGGCTGCACGTGATACTCGAGGTCGGGACGCGTGAGCAGTCTGTCGTCGACATCGGACTTCGCGAACGCACCGAGCTGCGATGGCGACATTGACATCGGCCCGCTCTGCATCAACAGATACTGCAGGCCGATCATCATCTTGCCCCACCAGTGCGCCGAGGCCGTGTTCAACGTGCGCACGCCGTGCACCTTGTAGGCCATGCGCAACTGCAAATGGTCCTGAAGATTTTCGCCGACGCCGCGAAGATCATTCACGACTTCGATGCCCAGATTCTGCAAACGCGCGCCGTTACCGACGCCCGACAGCTCGAGCAGTTGCGGTGAGTTCACCGCGCCCGAACTCATGACGACTTCTATGCGCGCCTTCGCGAAGTACTCGACATTGTCGCCGCGATAGTCGACACCGACGCAGCGCTTGCCTTCGAACACGACGCGCTGCGTGTGCGCGCCCGTGATGACGGTGAGATTCGGCCGCTTCATCGCGGGCCGCAAAAACGCCTTCGACGCATTCCAGCGAATGCCGCGCTTCTGGTTCACATCGAAGTAACCGACGCCCGTGTTGTCGCCGCGATTGAAATCGTCGGTGGCGGGAATGCCCGTTTCCTGCGCGGCTTCGGCGAACTTCTCCAGGATCTTCCATTTGAGGCGCTGCTTTTCGACGCGCCATTGACCACCCGCGCCGTGAAATTCGTTCGCGCCGCCGTGGTGATCTTCGCTGCGCCTGAACACGGGCAACACGGCATCCCACGACCACGACGCATCGTTCGTCACTCGCGCCCATTCGTCGTAGTCTTCGCGCTGACCGCGCATGTAGATCATGCCGTTGATCGACGAGCAGCCGCCCAATACGCGGCCGCGTGGATAGGACAGCGCGCGTCCGTTGAGTCCGGGTTCCGCGCACGTTTTATAGAGCCAGTCAGTGCGCGGATTGCCGATGCAATAGAGGTAGCCGACGGGCACATGAATCCAGTGGTAATCGTCTTTGCCGCCTGCCTCGAGCAGCAGCACTGTGACGTCGGGATCTTCGCTCAGGCGATTGGCAAGCACACAGCCTGCCGTGCCCGCGCCGATAATGATGTAATCGAACTCGCCTTCGAGTTTTCTTGCACTCGTTGCGCTCGTTGCGCGCGATTCTGCTGTCGTGCTCACCCTTGTCTCCTTCGCATGGCCACGTTGCATGGCATCTCATTGCGGTTTGGGCATTCGGTGTGTCTCGTGCTTTCTTCTTCTACATTGCTGCGTGGCATTGCCCTCGAACGAAGGCAATGCCTTTGCTCTGTTATTGCACTGAAGCCGCCTTACTTCGCGACGGGCATCGTGAACTCAGCGCCCTTCGCGATGCTGTCCGGCCAGCGCTGCATCACGCTCTTGTAGCGCGTATAGAAGCGCACGCCTTCTTCGCCATAGGCATGGTGATCGCCGAACAGCGACCTCTTCCAGCCGCCGAACGAGTGCCACGCCATCGGCACGGGAATCGGCACATTGATGCCGACCATGCCGATCTGAATCTGCCGCGAAAACGCGCGCGCGACGCCGCCATCCGACGTGAAGCACGACACGCCGTTCGCGAACTCGTTCTTGTTGATCAGCTCGACGGCGGAAGCGAAATCGGGCACGCGCACGACGCACAACACCGGACCGAAGATCTCTTCGCGATAGATCTTCATATCGGTCTTCACGTCGTCGAACAACGTGCCACCAAGGAAGAAGCCCTTCTCGTGACCAGCCACCTGATGACCGCGTCCATCGACGACGAGTTTTGCGCCCGCCTCGATACCCGCATCGATATAACCCGACACCTTCTGACGATGCGCCGCCGTGACGAGCGGACCCATCTCGGCTTCGGCTTCCATGCCGTTCATGATCTTCAGCGACTTCACGCGCGGCGTGAGCTTCTCGATCAGTTCGTCCGCGATATGGCCGACCGCGACGGCCACCGAAATCGCCATGCAGCGCTCGCCAGCCGAACCATAGGCCGCGCCGATCAGCGCATCGACAGCTTGATCGAGATCGGCATCCGGCATCACGACGAGGTGATTCTTTGCGCCGCCCAGCGCCTGCACGCGCTTGCCGTGCTTCGTGCCTTCCGTGTAGATGTATTCGGCAATCGGCGTCGAGCCCACAAACGACAGCGCGCTCACGTCGGGATGAGCAAGCAGCGCATCGACGGCCACCTTGTCGCCATGCACGACGTTGAATACGCCGTCCGGCAAGCCTGCTTCCTTCAGCAGTTCAGCAAGACGGTTCGACGCCGAAGGATCGCGTTCAGACGGCTTCAGCACGAACGTATTGCCGCACGCGATCGCGACGGGGAACATCCAGCACGGCACCATCATCGGGAAGTTGAACGGCGTGATGCCCGCGACGACACCCAGCGGCTGACGCAGATTCCAGTTGTCGATGCCGCCGCCGATCTGATCGGAGAAATCGGTCTTTAGCAGATTCGGAATGCCGCACGCGAATTCGACGATCTCGATGCCGCGCATCACTTCGCCCTTCGCATCGGAGAACACCTTGCCGTGCTCGCGCGTAATCAGTTCGGCGAGCTCGTCGTGGTGACGGTCGAGCAATTCCTTGAACTTGAAGAGCACACGTGCGCGCTTGATCGGCGCCGTTTCGCTCCATGCGGGAAACGCGGCTATAGCGGCGGCGACGGCCGCATCCACTTCGGCGACGCTCGCGAGCGGCACGCGCGACGTCACGTCGCCCGTCGCCGGATTGAATACGTCGCCGAAGCGCTGGCTCGTGCCATCGACGGGACGGCCGTTGATCATATGCGTCAGCGCGCGCGCTTGCGCCCGGGTCTGGTCGGTCTCGCTCATGATGTCTCCTGGTCTCATGAAAGTCGTGCTTTTGATAGTCGATGCTGCGATGCAATGAATGCGGCTCGTCACGTCATCATCCAAGCGTAATCGGCAAACGCCCTGCGAATCCAATGAGTAATGCTCAACTGCGATATAAGGCGCGTTAATATCAGCGGATGGACCTGACCTTGCTGCGCGCATTCGCAACGGTCGCGCGAGAAGGCAATCTGACGCGCGCGGCGGCACAATTGCATCTGACCCAGCCGGCCGTCAGCCTGCAGATCAAGAATCTGCAGGCTGCGCTGGGCGTGACGCTGTTTACGCGCACGTCGCATGGGCTGGCGCTCACGCGCGACGGACAGGCGCTGCTGCCGCACGCCGAACGCGCGCTCGCGGCCGCCGGCGACGTCGAACGCGCGGCCGCCACGCTGCGTCAGGAAGTGCGCGGGCGCCTGCGCATCGGCACGATACTCGACCCGGCGTTTCTGCGGCTCGGCGGCTTTCTGAAGCAACTCGTCGAAACATGGCCGCATATCGAAACGCAGTTGCGGCATGGCATGTCGGGCTGGGTGCGCGATCAGGTGCGGGCGGGCGAATTGGACGTCGGCTACTACATCGGCCAGCCCGCCGACGACGAAGCACGCGACGGCGCGATCTTCCACGCTGTCACGCTGACGCACTTTCAATATCGTGTGCTCGCGCCCGCCGGCTGGAAGGATCGCGTGAAAAGCGCGCGCGACTGGCGCGCGCTCGCCGCGCTGCCGTGGATCTGGACGCCGCCCGCGTCCGCGCACAACCGGCTGCTCACGCGCCGCTTCGCCGAAGCGGGCGTCAAGCCGATCAAGGTCGCCGAAGTGGACCAGGAACCGTCGATGCTCGATCTCGTCAAATCCGGCGTCGGGCTCACGCTTGCGCGCGATTCGACCGCGCTCGCCGAAGCGCACGCACATGCGCTGACAATCGTCGAAGGCGTGACGGTGCCCACGGAACTGACGTTCATCACGCTCGCCGCGCAAATGGACGAACCGGCGATTGCCGCCGCGTTAAAGCTGATCGAACAGCAGTGGTCGACCTGAGCAGCGAGCGCATGAAGGCACACGACCAGCCGCATCTCGCGATAGATATCAGCCGACCTCATGACACTGCGGCATTTTCAGCGTCTTTGCGCACCAATTGAGCACCCGTCAGGCGCTGTGGCCTTTAACTCCATCGTCATGAGCTTTTTGCTAGATTGACGCTTTGCCGTTTTCCCACTGTTCCTGGAATCCGCTTCAAATCCTGCTTCAAACCCCTTTTGGCTCTAACGGGCCTCTGACGATCGGCGGGCGCACTCAGATCATCGAGGCAGGCGGTCCCGTCGTCAGAAGCCGTTCACGCTCACCTTCCGACAGGAGCTTCACATGGCACGCAACATCGAAATCAAGGCCCGCGCCCAGCAGTTCGAGCAGCTTCGTGAGCGCGCCGCAGCGCTTTCGCCTGACGCTCCGCTGATTTTCCGCCAGCAGGACTTCTTCTACGACGTGCCGCGCGGCCGTCTGAAGCTGCGCCAGTTCGACGACGGCACGCCCGCCGAGCTGATCTTCTATCAGCGCGACGACCGCGACGGCCCGAAAGCGTCGTACTACACGCGCAGCCCGGTGACGAACCCCGAAGCGATGCACTCGCTGCTCGCCACCGCGCTCACGACGCGCGGGATCGTCACGAAGGAGCGCCACGTCTATATCGTCGGACGCACGCGGATTCATCTGGATCGGGTGGATGGTCTGGGCGATTTCGTCGAGCTCGAAGTCGTGCTCGCGCAGGATGACGACGAAGAAGGCGGCGAGGCCGAAGCACACGAGATGTTCGCAAGGCTCGGCGTGCCGGAATCGGATCTCGTCGCGATCGCCTATGTCGATATGCTGAATCAGGAGCCGCTAAAGGCCGCCTGATCCGCGCAAGACACGCCGGTCAGGCGGCTGGCGCGCCCGGCGCCAGATGACCGAGCGGCAGCGGGCCGTTGCGCTTGAACGTCGTGAGCACGATGTTCGAGCGCACGCTGTCGACGCCCGGCACGCGCATCAGCTTCTTCATCACGAACGACGACAGCGCGTTCAGATCCGGCGCCACGATGCGCAGCAGATAGTCCGCATCGCCGACCACGGCGTGACATTCCAGCACCTCGGGCAGCACGTCGATCTGCTGCTGAAACTGCTCGATGATCGAATCGCCGTGATGCTTCAGCTTCAGGCTCGTGAATGCCGTCACGCCGAGCCCGAGCTTTTCTGGCCGCAGGACGACGCGATAGCCGTCGACCACGCCGATCGCCTCGAGCCGCTGCAAGCGCCGCCCGATCTGCGACGGCGACAGCGGCACCTGTTCGCCGAGTTGCTGATGTGTCGCGCGCCCGAAGCGCTGCAGCACGTCGAGAAGCGCCAGATCGAAGTGATCGAGCTCTACCATGTGATTTCTCCGCATCGTTTAGCCATTCGATGCACGATTATCGCATTCCAAAGCCATATCGCGCCGAAGCTGCGCCCTTTCCGCGCCCTGCCCGCTCTACACTCGCACGATCCAATTTCCCGATCGAAGCAGCCAGCAAGCCATGTCCGTCCCGAACACCGCGAAACTCAAGGAGCAATTCGACGCCGGCCTCGAAACCCGTGCGGACTTCACCATCGACCAGCCGATGCATCGCTACGGCGCGGTCGATCACGCGGTATGGAAGCAGCTTTACACTCGGCAGACGGCGCTGCTCAAGGGGCGAGTCTGCGACGAGTTCCTGGAAGGCGTGGCGCGCCTGAATCTGTCGCCGGAAAGCGTGCCGTCATTCGATGCGATCAACGAGCAGTTGATGCCCGCGACCGGCTGGCGAATCGTCGCTGTGCCGGGCCTCGTGCCGGATCAGGTGTTCTTCGGGCATCTGGCGAACCGCCGCTTTCCCGTCACATGGTGGATGCGCCGCCCCGACCAGCTCGACTATCTGCAGGAGCCCGACTGCTTTCACGATCTGTACGGCCATGTGCCGCTGCTGATCAACCCCGTTTTCGCCGATTACATGCATGGATACGGCCGCGCCGCCCTTGCCGCGCACGATGCTAACGCGTTGCCGCTGCTCGCGCGCCTCTACTGGTACACGGTCGAATTCGGCCTGACCCGCGATGCCGCGAGCCCGAACGGCGTGAAGATCTACGGCGCGGGGATCGTGTCGAGCAAGGGCGAAACACTCTACAGCCAGCAAAGCGACGCGCCGAACCGCATCGCGTTCGACCTCGAGCGCGTGATGCAGACGCAATACAGGATCGACACGTTCCAGAAGACCTACTTCGTCATCGACGATTTCTCGCAGCTGTTCGACGTCGCGCGCACCGATTTCGCGCCGCTGCTGGCCAGGCTCGCCGACGCAACGCCGTTTCCGGCGGGCGAAGTGCGCGCGACGGATCGTGTCATCACGCGCGGCACGGGCGAAGGCTGGGCGACGGACGGCGACGTCTGACGCGGCGCGCTGCAGTTCACATTCAACCGTGAAAAAATAGAACGAATCCGCACGTGGGCGCTGCGCCGACGCGTACGGTCTCAACAGGTGACACGATGACGATCCAGAAACTTTCTTCCGATGAACGCGCGACACAGATCGCGCAACTGAACGGCTGGCAGAACGTCGAAGGCCGCGACGCGATCACGCGGCAATTCAGGTTCGCCGACTTCAATGAAGCATTCGGCTTCATGACGCGCGTCGCGATCAAGGCGCAGGCGATGGACCATCACCCCGAGTGGTTCAACGTCTACAGCAACGTCGAGATCACGCTGTCGACGCACGATGCCAACGGCGTCACCGAGCGCGATATTCGCCTCGCGCGTTTTATCGACGAAGTCGCCGGCGGGAAATAATGCGGAAGTGATGCGCAGAACGCTGATCCGAAGAAAGCGAACTACACTTAAAAATACGGATGAAAGCCAGAAGTGAAAGCATTTTGCAGGTCATCAGGCGACCAAACCTTCACTTCGTTAGGCCATTTTTAATGGACACGTAAGAATCCCACGCGGCGCGGGCAGTCTCGTCCAAACCTTCCTGCGTCAGCACGGTCTGACGCTGTACAATCATCAGCGCATACGGCTTGGAGAGCGCGCTTGCCTCCTTGCACAGAACGAGTTCGTCGCCGCTCGAAGGCGAGCGGGTACGCCAGAAATTGATCGCGGCTTCCAGTTCGTAGATCGTAATATCGGACATGGCTTGCTGATCTGTCGAAGGCCGTATCGAACGGCACGTCGCACGGCATTCTGTGCAGCAGGCGCCCCGGCGAACCGCGTGCCTCATGCCTAACCCATTGTACTTGAGCGAAATCCATGCGACTCCTTCTGATCGAAGATGACCGCCCAATCGCACGCGGCATCCAAAGCAGTCTCGAACAAGCCGGCTTCACGGTCGACATGGTCCACGACGGCATCTTCGCCGAACAGGCCCTCACGCAAAACCGCCACGAACTCGTGATCCTCGATCTGGGCTTGCCCGGAATCGACGGCATGACGCTGCTCTCGCGCTTCCGTCAGAGCAACCGTCATACGCCCGTGATCGTGCTGACCGCGCGCGACGAACTGAACGACAGGGTGCAAGGCCTCAACTCCGGCGCGGACGACTACATGCTGAAGCCGTTCGAGCCCGCCGAACTCGAAGCACGCATTCGCGCCGTGATGCGCCGCAGCGGGCCGCACGGCGACATGCCGCGTCCCGAAGTGTCGCTGGGCGGCGTGCGTCTGTCGGGCGTCGATCGCCGCATCTTCAACGACGACAAGCCGCTCGAGCTGTCGCCGCGCGAATTCGCCGTGCTCGAAATGCTGCTGCTGCGCCATGGCCGCGTCGTCAGCAAAGCGCAACTGCAGGATCACCTGACGCATTTCGGCGGCGATCTCGGCGATACGGCCATCGAAGTCTATGTGCACCGCGTGCGCAAGAAACTGGAGAACTGCCGCGTCGAGATCGTCACGGTGCGTGGCTTCGGCTATCTGCTCCAGGAAATCCGACAGGCGTCATAATTGTCGTCAGACCGTCTGGTCTGACGGCGTCCGGGCTGTCCGACAGGCGACATCGCGCGAGCCTCACGTTGCATGCGTCATGCGTCCTCGTGCGACCCGTCGGGCGCGCGCCGCTGAAACCCGCCGTTCAAACGTGCGCTGACGCTGCCGATCGTCCGTCGGCGCCAGCTTTTTATCGCGGGTTCGATCATGCCCTATCCCGCCGCGAATAGCCTGCGCCGCCAGCTTTTGCGCCGGCTCGCCGCTCCGCTTTCGCTGCTCGCGCTGATGAGCGGCCTCATCGCATACTGGCTCGCGTGGCAATACACGCAGCACGTCGTCGACCGTTCGCTCGCCGATCTCGCTACGGCCATTTCGAAGCAGATCCAGATCGCCGGTCCCGAGGCGCCGATCACGGTGCCGCCGCTCGCGCAGGCGATGTTCTCCGATCCCGTCGAACAACTGGTCTACCGGATCAGCACGGGCGATGCCGAAATCGCCGGCGATCCGAAGCTGCCGCTGCAAGGCACGAACGTAAGGCGCATGCACTACGCGTATGTGTTCGAAACGCAGCACGAGGGCACGGCCGTGCGCGTCGCGCAAGTGCGCGTCGATCAGCCAACGGGCAATCCCGTCGTCATCGAAGTCGGCCAGCCTGTGCGTCATCGCTTTCGCATCGCCGCCGAGTTTCTGATCGCAATCATGATGCCGCTGCTGCTTCTGCTGCTCGCCGGCTGGGTCATCGTGTGGCGCGTCGTGAACCAGCAGCTCAACCCCCTCACCGATCTCGCCGATTCGCTGAACCGGCAGACACACACGTCGCTCGAACCCGTCGACGAAACCTTCGTTCCCGTCGAAATCCGTCCGCTGACGGGCGCGCTGAATGGTCTGCTCGACCGCCTGAAAAGCGCGCTCGACGCGCAGCGCAAGTTCATCGCGGACGCCGCGCATCAGCTGCGCACGCCGCTCACCGCGATCAAGCTGCACGCGGAGCAGGCGGCCATCGCACGCGATCCGCAGCAGACGCTCGCGGCTGTCAAGGAACTGCGCGCGGCCGCCGATCGCGCGGTGCGTCTGTCGAACCAGTTGCTGTCGCTGGCGCGCGCCGAGCCGGGCGAACAGGCCGCGCGCTTCGTCAATCTCGATGTCGCGTCGCTCGCCTTCGACACGGGCGCCGAATGGGTGCCGCGCGCGCTCGCCGTGCATGTCGACCTCGGTTTTCAACGGCTCGACGATCCGTCGAACGATCATCCGCTGGTCGCGCGCGGCAATCCCGTGCTGCTGCGCGAAGTGATCGCGAATCTGCTCGACAACGCGCTGAAGTATGTGCCGCCGTCGCGGCTCGACGGCGCGCGCATCACGATGACCGTCTCGCAGGTCGTGGTGGACGGCGTCGCGATGGCGGAAGTCACCGTCGAGGACAACGGCCCCGGCGTTCCGCCGAAACAGCAGCCCGATCTCTTCAAGCGCTTCTTCCGCGGCGACGGCCAGGGGCAGAGCGACGGAGGCGTCGATGGTGGCGCAGGTCTCGGCCTTGCCATCGTGCACGACATCATGGTGCTGCATCGTGGCAGCGTGCATTACGAAGATGCACCTGAAGGCGGCGCGCGCTTCATCGTGCGCCTTCCGGTCGCGACGGGCGCCGTGCTGGCTGAGCGCGATCCCGTGCGCGACACAAAAAAACCGGCGCATGCGCCGGTCGATCCGTGACAACTGTCGGATAGCGGGATCGTGAACGCGCTGCCTCCGTCACGGCAGCGCGCCGCTCACTTTTTCTTCTTCGACTTCTTCTCGCTTTTCTTGTCCGGCTCGGCGAGCATCGTGCCCCGACACTTGCGCGCGCCGCAGCGGCATTCGTATTCCTTCTTCAGCTTCTTCGTCTGCCGCGCGTCGATCACGAGCCCGTAGTCGTAGAACAGCTCTTCGCCGGCGGCGATATTGCGCAATGCGTCGATATATACGTGGCCATCGAGTTCCTCCGCCTCGCAGTTCGGCGCGCACGAGTGGTTGATCCAGCGAGCGCTATTGCCCTTCACCTTGCCGTCGATCACGTCCCCGTTGTCGAGCGCGAAGTAGAACGTGTGATTTGGCTCGTCCGGATTGTGAGGATGGCGCCGCAACGCTTCCTTCCACGAGATCCGTTCGCCCTTGTATTCGATCAGCCGCTCGCCGGCTGCGATCGGTTCGAGTGCAAACACGCCTTTGCCGTGCACGCCCGATTGACGCACAGCGATCCTGCGTGAACTCATTGAATCAATCCTTTGTAGAACGTTGGGTGAGCAAGCTCTTGTTCGGCGATGCCGCCTTGTGTGCCGCATCCGTCACGCTGGTTTTCCGACGCGGATAGCAAACGCGGCGCCGTGCTGGCGCCGCGTCGACATGTGATGCACGAAGCGTCACAACCGAAATCGTACACGGATGATGCGGCTTCGTTCAACCGTCAAACGTGACCATCCTCAATTGCAGCGAACGGTTCGCGGCAAATCCTGCGCACTGGAAAGCAAACATGTCAGCGCTGACCGAACGAAATGTCGCCGAACAACGTCTTCTGATCGCGCGGTTGCGAGCGCCAATATTGCGGTGGCGCATCGACGCTTGCGCCGAGCTTCGCCGCCGCGTGCCACGGCCAGCGCGGATCGTAGAGCATCGCGCGGGCCATCGCGACGAGATCCGCGTCGCCTTCTTCGATCAGGCCGTTGGCGTGCTCGGGGTCCGTGATGAGGCCGACGGCGATCGTCGTCATGTCCGTCGCCGCTCTCACCGCTTTTGCGAACGGCGCCTGATAACCGGGCTCGAGCGGAATCTTCTGCAACGGTGACACCCCGCCCGACGACACGTCGATCCAGTCGCAACCACGCTTCTTCAACTCTTGCGCAAAGGCGATTGTCTCTTCAATCGTGATGCCGCCGTCGACCCAATCGATAGCCGACACGCGCACACCGACGGGCTTGTCGGCCGGAAATGCGGCACGCACGATGTCGAAGATTTCGAGCGGAAATCGCATGCGGTTTTCGCGCGAGCCGCCATATTCGTCGGTGCGTTGGTTGGCAAGCGGCGACAGAAACTGATGCAGCAGATAGCCGTGCGCGGCATGCACTTCGAGCGCATCGATGCCGAGACGCGCGGCACGGCGCGCCGTCGCTGCGAACGCTTCGCGAATGCGATTGAGGCCCGGAATGTCGAGCGCAAGCGGCGGCTCTTCGCCAGCCTTGTGTGGCAGCGCCGACGGCGCATGCGGGAGCCAGCCTCCTTCGACGACGGGAATCAGTTGTCCGCCTTCCCACGGCACGTGACTCGATGCCTTGCGGCCCGCATGCGACAGCTGCATCGCGACGTGCACTTTCGAATGCTTGCGAATCGCGGCGAGCACGGGCTTCAGCGCTTCTTCCGTCACGTCGTCCCACAGGCCGAGATCTGCGGGCGTGATGCGGCCATCGGGCTCGACGGCGGTCGCTTCGATGCACAGCATGCCGGCACCCGACAACGCGAGATGACCGAGGTGAATCATGTGCCACGCCGTCGCTTCGCCGCGTTCGGCGGAATACTGACACATGGGTGACACGACGATGCGGTTTGGCAGCGTCACGCTACGCAGCGTGAGCGGAGTGAAGAGAGCGCTCATGGCCTGGGATGCCCCGTTCAAACTCAAGAGCGATCGAGGATAGCACCCGGTCCGATTTGCTGCAGACGGTCGGCTGCTTCGCTACCGTCACGTCTGAAACGCGCGGCAAATGAAACGGATCAGCGGAATCAACGTTGAGCGACGGGCGTGTCGAGGCGCTTCGTCCACGATTCGACCTGGCCGCTTTCGATGCGCCTGATCGCGATCTTCCGCCACGAAGCCGTGAGCGTATCGAGCTTCGCCATGCCTTCGAGCGCGCGTCTTGCCAATTGCTCTCGTTTTGCCATGCTCGCCGAGCGGCGCAATCTTGCCGGTCAGCACGGCATCGACGGTAAAAACGCGGTTATGCACGGCGGTCTATCGGAATTTCAGGACTTCGTGGCGAGCTGATCGAGCCATTCGCCGAACATCGTGCAGGCCGCGGCTTCAAGCGTCGGGCCGTGCATCGCCGTATCGGCGCGCAGCTTGCGGACGTCGAGGCCATGAGCCGCGATCTCGCCGGCATTGCCGATCAGCCACGGCTCGAATCGGTCGGTGCGGATTTCCGGATGACATTGCAGGCCAAGCACGTGCTTGCCCCATGAGAACGCCTGGTTCTGACAGGCAGGCGTCGATGCGAGATGCACCGCACCTTGCGGAAGATCGAAAGTATCACCGTGCCAATGAAGCATCGACGTGTGCGCTCCGTGGAGATGGCGCAGCGGTGAACGCTTGCCTGCGTCGGTGAGCGTCAGCGGCGTCCAGCCGATTTCGGTGTTGCCCGACGGATAGACGCGCGAGCCGAGCACGCGCGCGATCAGTTGTGCGCCAAGACAGATGCCGAGCGTCGGCAAACCGGCCGCAATGCGCTTTTCGATCATCGCGACGAGCGGTCCGAGCGTCGGGTAACGGTCGTCGTCGTACGCGCTGATCGGGCCGCCGAGAATCACCATCAGCGACGGCATCACAGGGTTCGGCGCCTCGATGCGCGCAAAGCCGACGTCCAGATAACGGACGGGGCGCCCCCGGTCGCCGAGCACCCGTTCGAGACTGCCCAGATCCTCGAAGTGCACGTGGCGAATGGCCAGAACTTCGTGATTCATCGGCAAATCCACCGTCAGGTTGACTAAACACGCCGAACGACGCGTCGGAAGACCCGCCGCGTGCCGATGCACGGGCGACGCGCGCTCAGCCGGCGCCGATCGATCGGCGGCCGGCTTCGCAGTTTAGCCGACTCAGGCTTGCTGCGCGAAGATCTTCCAGGTCTTTTTCTGCGTGGCGGCGTCGGCCGTTTCGTGCACCGAGCAGTCCAGACGCAGATCGGTGTCCGCCATCGACAGATCGAGCAGCATGCAGCGATGCGGCGTTTTCTTCGGGTTCTTGCTCGCATCGAAATGCGTGCAGGTCACGCACATCCGGTGCGGCGGAATATGGCCTTGCACTTCCAACTGGCGCACCGTCTTCAGCAGCGTGCGATAGAACGTCGATTGTTCTTCGTCGCGCAGCGTCCCGACCGCCTTCGCGAGGAAGTCGGGCCATTGCGCGGCGCGCTTGGCCGCGGTGCGGCCGCGTGCCGTCAGACGCACGGCGAGCGCGCGTCCGTCGTCGAGGGCACGGCGCTTTTCCACCAGGCCTTTGCTTTCCAGTGTGCTCACGGCATCGCTCGTGGTCGCGGCCGTCAGTGCCGTTTCGCGGGCGATTTCGCCGAGACGCATCGGCCCCTTGCGCTGCATCAGCAGCACGAGGATTTCGCCTTGAGTCGGCGTCAAACCCGCGCCTTCCGCCCACTCCCATGCCTGGCTCCGCATAGCCGTGCTGAGTCGCAACAGGCTGTGGGTCACCCGCCCGGTTGCCTGCTCTCCGTATACGCCTTCGCTCATAGTCTTTCGTTCGTTTGTTGACTGCATGCCGTTGCACGTCGACATCCGATATGCGATGCCGGCGCGCCGACAGTCTGTTGGGGACGACGATTCGCCGGCCAATCCGGCTCGCCAATATCTACTATCTCAAAAAATACCTGTGACGCAGGCCTGTTTCGGCCGCTTGCACAGACGCTGCTAACGCTCCGTGTTCCGTTGCGACTGTTTCGCTTTCCTGCTCGAAGACAGGCGGCAACGACGAAAAACGACATTCTATTCGAGAGCGGCGAATCGTACAGCTAAGTTATCCCATGCAATCTGTGGATAACCCCGGGATAAGGCCGGGACGACTTGTGCGCCGATTCTTGATAACAGCAGCGCCGACGAACGTCCGGCAGATCGTTGTCCCTGGTTCCCGGTCGCGATACACGACCGTTCCGCGCGGTTATCGTTTACACAGTCCATTGAGTTTTCAGGAAATTATTCGGTTGTCCACAGGCAAACGCAATGCTTGTTAACTACTACTACGTTTGTATACGTAAACATTGGAAATACCTGAAGCACCCGTCACCGGCATTCGACAAATAAAAAAACCCGCAAAAAAGCGGGTTTCGTCGGCGTGATGCTCCTCCGCCTATTTGCCGTGCAGCGAAAGCGCCGGAAGCGCCGGAAGCGCATACCGCGTCGAATCGTCCGGCCCGGCTCACGCGCGCCATTGCAGGCACTGCTGCCGCACGACTTCATGTAGCGATTTTTCCTCCTTGACGACGTTGCGCAGCCAGGTCGCATCGTTCACCTGCCCGCGCGCGATCGCGCCGATTTCCTCGAGCGCGTTGCCCGAAGCCAGCGCATCCGCGTGAGGCGCGATGCGTTCGAGCGTGTGGATGATGTCTTCGGAAATGGTGCGGCGTTCGCCCGTCTGCGGATCGATGCAAGTGCCGGCGAGGCCGAACCGGCAGGCCTCGAAGCGGTTGAACGTGTAGACGAGGTAGTCGTCTTCCTTTGGCGTCAACGGCTTGTCGAGCAGCAGATGCCGCGCGAGCGTCTGGATGTAGCACGCGATGGCGGCCGCGCGATCCACCGAAAGCGGCGTGTCCATCACCCGCACTTCGATCGTGCCGAAGCCGGGCTTGGGCCGGATGTCCCAGTAAAAGTCCTTCATGCTGTTGACGACGCCCGTATGCACCATCTTCGAAAAGTATTCCTTGAAGCCCTCCCACGTGAGGACAAACGGCGCGCGGCCCGACATCGGAAACGCGAAGACGGAATTCAGGCGTGCCGAGTGAAACCCCGTATCGACGCCCTGCACGAACGGCGACGATGCCGACAGCGCGATGAAGTGCGGGATGTAGCGCGACATCGAATGCAGCAGGAACAACGCGCTATCCGCATCCGGACAGCCGATGTGCACGTGCTGGCCGAACACCGTGAACTGTTTCGCAAGATAACCGTAGAGTTCCGAAAGGTATTGAAAGCGCGGCGTATCGACGATCTGCCGTTCGCTCCATTGCTGGAACGCGTGCGTGCCGCCGCCGCACAGGCCGACGTTCAGGCGGTCGGCCGCGGCGACGAGCACATCGCGAATCGCTCTCAAATCGGCGACGGCCTGCTCGTGCGTCGTGCAGATACCCGTCGACAGCTCGATCATGCTTTCGGTAATTTCCGGCGTGATGTTGCCGGGAATCTTTTCGTCCTTGATGAGCCGCATGAGATCTGTGCCCGCTTTGGTCAGATCATAGTCGTGCGTATTGACGACCTGCATCTCGAGTTCGACACCGAACGTGAACGGTTTCGAATCGACGAAGGCTTCGAGTGACATGGCGTTTCCTGATTCATGTCGGCCGGACGGCGAACGATGTCGAACGCGTCCGGCCGGATTGACTTGTCGGATGCGGCGGCCAGGCGCACCGGGTGCGCGAACGATTTGCCGCGCGTTTTGCAGCCCTTCGTGCTGCGCTCATTTTGCCGCGCTCATCCGCGCTAATGCGTGTTCACTCGCGCCGCTCGCCGACGAGCGCGAGCGAGCGGTACACGAGCCAGGGCCCGACGAGCTGCAATACGACGATCGTGCACATGATGATCGCGCGCAGCGTCGGGTCGAAATTCGGATAAAGCTGGTAGGTGTCGTCGACGAGCAGATATGCAAGCGCCGACATCGGCGACAGCGACAGGCCGAGCGCCATGCCCTGCTTCATGTTCAGACCGCTCGGCCTGGCGAACGCGAGCACGCCGACCAGCTTCGCGATCAGCCGCGCGGCGATCAGTCCGACGGCGGCGATACCGCCCATCACGATGTCCTTCCATTCGAAGGTCGTCAAGGTGAGCACGAACAGAATCACCGTCAACAGCCAGCCGGCCGTGCCGAAATGCTGTGGCCAGAGCTGCGGACGCGCTTCCAGATTCTTCACGATGATGCCGGCGGCGAGCAGGCTGAGTATCGTCGACAGCTTGAAGACATGCGCAACCGCGATCGCCAGCAGAACGAGACCGAACAGCGCGACGAACGAGTGCTCGTCCTGAAGATTCACACGCTTGTAAAAGAACGTGATGGTCCGCGCAACCAGGTACGCGAGGATCAGCGAACCGATCAGCAGATAAAGCGGCTGAAGAATCGTCGCGAGCAGATTGCCGTAGGCCTCCTGATGCAGCCAGCCCGACGCGAGCTTTTCGACGATCACGGCATACATGCTGTTCAGCGCGGTGAGCGTCATCAGACGCTGCGTGACCTGGCCTTCCGCGCGCAGCTCGGTTTTCAGCTGGATCACCATCGCGGGCGACGTCGCCATTGCGATCGACGCGAGCACGAGCGCCGTCACCGTCGGCACTTTCAGGAACAACAGCACGAGCAGCACGAGCACGAACGTCAGCGTCGATTCGGCGACGCTCGACACGATGAGCCATGTATTGCGGCGAATCCAGCGCAAGTCCAGCCGGCTGCCGAGCTCGAACAGCAGAAGACCGAGCGCGACATCGAGCAACGGACGCGCGGCCGCCGACGACTCCGGATCGATCACGCCGGACCCCGCCGCGCCCGCGACCAGTCCGATCACGGCATAGCCCGAAACGCGCGGCAGATGCCACGCGCGATAGCACAACTCGCCGACGAGCCCCGCAGCGAGCAATGCAAGGCCTGCCCAGAAAATGGCATCGGGCGTGAGCGGCCAGGCTGGAAAGAATGAAAACGCCGACTTCATCGTGGTGGCTTCTCCTTTACGACAACCGCTGGCAACGCGAACGGGCAAACGCCGGCGGCACGCGAGGCGCAAGCCGTATCCGTTGCCGCGATCGGTTCGCGTCTGCCGGCGTTGCGAGTTGTCAACGATCGGATGAAAAACTGAAACGAACACGCCGATGCCGCGTGACTACGAGCGGCCCGACGTGAGTGAAAAGAGCGCCGTCGACTTTTGAATCAGATTCTGGTGGTCCGGCAACCGTTCCATTGGCGCGTCGGTTGCGGAGGCAAAACACGACGCGGAAGAACGGCGATTGTGCCATAGCTTTTTTACGATTGACGGAAAAGCGTCGAACAGACAGTCAAAGCGGTAAAAACGTACGCTAATTAGATGACAACAGGAAAAACCGACCGGAAACAGGCCGTTGTTTGCGGCTGAACGCGTTGCTGCGACGGTTCACAGCGGTGCAACGGCTCACAGCGGGTTCGCCTGGAAGATCCTGGTTGGATCGCCATCGGATTCGGGCGTTCATCAAGCAACCCGCGCTTTTGAGCTTCGCGCATGTAGCTCGCTCACGAAGCGAGCCGAGCGGACTTTTGAACAGAGATGGAACGATGCCGCCGCGCCTCGATTGACCGCGGGCTTTTTATCTGTAGGTTTACCTGTATGTATACGTAGTAGAAGTTAACAAGGCCGTCGCGTTTCTGTGGACAAGCCGGGTTTACCGAAACGAATCAGCGCCTTGCCGAACGCATAACCGGATGTGTTTGATGTGCGTGCCGGACAGGCTTCAGCGGATAACTTTTGACGCGTTTTCAGGAACGCTCTAGTTACCCCGTTTACGTCCACATCGATTCCACACGAGTTTCGCGCGCAATTCTCGCGGTTATCCACAGATTCACGTGGATAACTTTCGACGGGAATGAAACGTCAGCGTGCGGTCCCTTGGCGCAGTGCGCGCAGCAGAAAGCGCGCGGGGTCGAGCGCTTCCGCGAGTTCGCGCTCGACCGGCCAGGGCTCGCCTTCGATCTGCGACGCGATCAGCTCCGCGCCGAGCGACGCCCATATCAGTCCGCGCGAGCCGAACGCGAACGCGCCATAGAGTCCCGGTGTACGCGGCAGATCGAGTGGCCACGCGCCGCGCAGCTTGTCGGCGTCGCGGATAGCGGCCGATTCGTCGGCAAACGCGCCGATCATCGGCAAGCGATCGCTCGTCACGCAGCGAAACCCGACGCGCCCTCCCAGCGACGCCAGCTTTCCCGTATCGATCGCTTCGCCCATATCGGGCAGCAGGCGCGCGATGCGCTCGATGTTTTCGATGTGCGCGTCGGCTCGCAAGGCGGTGTCGGGATCGTCGATGTCGTAGCTCGCGCCCGTCAGCGTGACGCCGTTGGGTAGCGGCACCGCGTATCCTTCGCCGATCACGGGCACGCGCAGCGCTTTTGCCGCGCTTTCGGGCAGCAGCGTCAACTGGCCGCGCACGCTGCGCGTCGGCGCATGGCGCAAGCCGGCGACGCGCGCCGCTTCATGCGCATTGGCAAAGATGACGACAGGCGCGCTGGCGATCGCGGCGCCGTCGGCACCGAACACGACCCACTCGTTGCCCATGCGTTCGACGCGCGCCGCTTCGACATCGAAGCGCCGCTCGAGCAACGCTTGCGACGCGTTGCACTGTGCCGCGCAAAGCGACGCAGGCGAGATCCAGCCGCCATGCGGAAACAACCAGCCGCCCCGCGCAACGCGCATGTTGGCGATGCGCTGCGCGTCGTCGGAGGAAACGGGTGTCACGTAGTCCTGTGGATAGGCGAACGCGGCAATCGCCTGAGCCATCGCCAACGCTTCGTCGTCGTCGGCGATTTGCAGAAGTCCTTCGGGTCCACGCATAGGACGATGACCGCGCCGCTCGAGCGACAACCAATGCCGCAACGCATAGAGAAAGCCGGCGCGTGTGATGCGCGAGCCGACGCTATCGTCGCGCGACATCATCGGATGAAACACGCCTGCGGGATTGCCCGATGCATCGCGGGCGACGGCCGGATGCCGTTCGAGCGACGTCACGCGCCAGCCGCGCGCGGTCAGACGCTCGATCGCGGCGCAACCCGCGAGGCCCGTGCCGATGACGATCGCATGCCGTTCATCGACGGCAAGCGGCAGCGGCGGCTCGTGACGCCGCACGCGATAGCGCGGCGCGAAGCGTCCGACGAGCATCGCCCGCTTCCATCCAAAACCGTCGACCTTGCGATACTCGAAGCCGGCTTGCTGCAGCCCGCGTTTGACCTCGCCCGCGCTCGTATAAGTGGCGAAGGTCGCCTGATCGCCGGCGAGGCGCGCGAGCGATTTGAAGATCGCGGGCGTCCATAGTTCGGGATTTTTGGCGGGCGAAAAGCCGTCCAGATAGAACGCATCGGCGCGCAGCCAGAGCGAGTGCAGCGTCTGCGCGGCATCGCCGAAGACGAGCGTGAGCGTCACGCGGCCGTCTTCGAATTCGAGCCGATGCATGCCGGGCACGAGCGTCGGCCACGCATCGGCGAGCTGCCGGGCGAGCGGCGCAATCGATGTATTCGCAACGGCCGGCGCGCTTGCTGCGATCAGATCGGCTGCCGGGAACGGATGCTTTTCCGTCGAGACGAAGTGCAGCCGCTCGCAGCGATCGGGGTCCGCGCGCCATGCGGCCCACGTCGAGAGAAAGTTGATGCCGATGCCGAAACCCGTCTCCAGCACGGTAAAGAGCCACCGCTTTTGCCAGCGCCCAGGCAGATCGTTGCCCCTGAGAAAGACATATTCCGCCTGCTCAAGTGCGCCGACCGCGCTGTGATAGATGTCTTCGTAACGCGGGGAATACGGTGTGCCGTTGTCGCGAAAGGCAAGAACGGCGGGAACGAGCGGCTCGGTCATGCGCGTTGAAATGCAGTGCGGAAGAATGAATTCGGGAGGAATCCGGGATAAATCCAGGTATCGGCGAACGTCCTCATGAACGCCGATCGCGACGCTGGAAGCCCACGCCGACACCCGTTAAAGCCCGTCCAGACGCCGCCTGGAGGGCGTTCCAGGCCGGTCGAACGTTGGCAAAAACCAACGCTGACGGGGCTTTGAGCGCTGCCAATAGCGTCTATTCGATGCGCTCGAAGCAAAAAAAGCTGCTTTCCATGCTGTATAAGGCATTGCAGCGTGTAATTCTTCGAAACCCTTATCCAGATTGGGTTTGCGCTGCGCTATCATAGCAAGCGCCGCGAGGGAAGCGGCAGCACGGAGCTCTGCGCGGTGCCTGGCGTGCCGCGGGAGTGCGGGGTATTCCCGAGCCGTCGCTGCTCGACGGCGCGGCGCGCGCACGTATAATCGGCGCGTTCGCGCTGTTCGTGTCAACCTAAACCAGAAAGGAACCTTAATGAACAAACAGGAACTGATCGACGCCGTCGCAGGTCAGACGGGCGCCAGCAAGGCTCAAACCGGCGAAACGCTGGACACGCTGCTTGAAGTTATCAAGAAGGCTGTGGCGAAGGGTGATGCAGTCCAGTTGATCGGCTTCGGCAGCTTCGGTTCGGGCAAGCGCGCAGCACGTACGGGCCGCAACCCGAAGACGGGCGAAACCATCAAGATTCCGGCCGCAAAGACCGTCAAGTTCACGGCTGGCAAGGCGTTCAAGGACGCAGTCAACAAGCGCTAAGCATCAGCGCCTGATTTGTTGACACCCGCCATTGGCGGGTTTTTTTTCGTCTGCGCTTCGCGATGACGGACGTCGGTCCATCAGTCGATCATGCTCAATGATGATGGTGATGATGCGCATGATCGTGGTCGTGATCATGTTCGTGATCGTCGTCGTCGAGATCCCACGCGGGGAACGGGTCCGGCAGTCGCCGCCAGCCTTCCGCGCCCAATGCATATTCGGCGTCCGTCAACAGGCATGCATCGAACTTTGCCCGCCACTTCGCTGGTTCGATATCGACGCCGATCAGCACCAGCTCCTGGCGACGGTCGCCGATGGTGAAGTCGTCGGCGTCGCCATACCAGTCCGCCGCGATCTCTTCCAGCAGTTCGTCGTCCCCTTCGGGCCATTCGCTGCGATCCTGCGCGGCCCACCATGTTCCCGCCGGCACGGGGCGGCACGCGCCGCCCGCCTGCGACAGCGAACCGCCGATGTCGTTGCGCGTCGCGAGCCAGAAGAAGCCCTTGCCACGCAGCACGCCTTTCCATTCCTCGTGAAGCAGCGCCCATAGACGCTCAGGATGAAACGGCCGCCGCGCGTGATAGACGACGTGCCCGACGCCTTTGCCTTCGCCCGCTTCCTGATGACTGAGCGGATCGTGCAGCAACGCGAGCCAGCCCGCCGCGTTAGACGTCGCGTCGTAATCGAAGCGCCCCGTGTCGATCACTTCGTCGATGGGCGCGTTGCCGTAGCTACTGGCGATCTGCGCCGCGCGTGGATTGAGCGCGGCGACGATCGCTTGCAGATGCGCGAGATCGTCGGCGGAAACGAGGTCTGCCTTGTTGATCACGAGCACGTCGCAGAACTCGATCTGTTCGATCAGCACCTCGACGATCGTTCGGTCATCGTGTTCATGGGCGGCGATGCCGCGCTCGGACAGCGCATCCGTCGATGCATAGTCGCGCAGAAAATTCGCTGCATCGACAACCGTCACGGCGGTATCGACACGCACACGCGCAGCCAGCGATTCGTCTTCGATGATCGACTCGACGAGATCCATCGGTTCGTCGACACCCGATGCTTCGATCACGACGGCATCGAAGCGATCAGCCGCCGACGCGAGTTCCAGCATCTGTTCGAGCAGATCTTCGCCGGCTTGCACGCAGACACAGCCGTTCGGCAGTTCGATGCGCGATGCCGTGGAAGACGCGGGCGCTGCGTTGTCGATATCGACACGAACGGCAGCAAGATCGGTGACGATCGCCGCGACGCGCGGGCCGCCGCGGTTCGACAGAATCTGATCGACGAGCGCGGTCTTGCCGGCGCCCAGAAAACCGGAAATCACGGTGACGGGCAAAAGCGGCTGATTCATCGTGGTGCGAAAAACTTGAAGGTGAAAGACGCATGCGCCGGTCGGGCGTCAGACATCGGGCGTCGGACTCAGACGGATGTGGACGCTAGCCGGCAGCAGCACGAAGCCGCATTGTGCATCAATTGGCGCGAGACCGATGCGTGTCGTTGTCCGCAGTGACGGAGGTGCGTGCCCGACCATTTTCGGGGGGCATCAGGTTCCACTTACGAAGTATCGCAACGATTTGCCTTGCGTACTCGTCGCGCAGCGATGGCGTTTCGGAGTGGTAAGCGCCGACGGCCGCCCACGTGTTGCCGTACTTGTTCATCTTCTGCCGCAAATGCCAGGCGGCGATGTACACGTTCTTGCACGGCTCCATCAACGTGCCCTGCGAAATGCCGTACTGCGCAAGCGTGGGCAGATGCACGGAGTTGATCTGCATGACGCCGTAGTCGGTCGAGCCGTTGGCGTTCTTGTGCACGGCGGCGGGACGGTTATGCGATTCCTGCCAGGCGATGGCCCGCAGGATCAGCGGATTGACCTTCTGATAGTTGGCGGCCTCGTCAAAGCAGTCCGCGCGCGCAGACCCGGCGCCCAGCAGCGCGGCGAGGCCAACGGCGACAGTGAGTGAGGACGGCTTCATCGGTCAAGATGGTGAGTTATGTCGGTGTGCGAACGGAAAAACGGTAAAGACTACTTGAGACCCTTATCCTGCAGGCCTGCACTCGGGAAAACCCGCTACGCATGTTATGCTCAAATGATTGGATCCGCCCGTATCATACCGGCTGGATATGTCGCGTTAAAGTTGGCCAACCGACATAAGGCAGTAAATTGCGGCCAAAGGGAAACCGCGTGTAACAACGCGCGGTGCGAGTCACAAACTTTCAAGAACGTAACGAAGCACGCAATCAGACGACAGTCTGATCGGTATCGTTAGAGGAATCTCACCGGCCTTTCGAGCTTTGTGACATTTCCGACACGAAAAGCTGTTACTGTTCATTGTTTTCGGTTACAGGGAAGCAAGGCGTACCCGGCATTCGCTGCTGTGGGAACGTCATGTCAGACCGAGGACGACCTTGTGTCGGCCGGTCGTCCACTGTGCATGATCGTCGGCGGATCACACCGTCGGCTTCGAAATCCTATCCATGAGAAGAAATCGTATGGCATTGCGTCGCGTGGCGACAGCGCTGGTGGTCGCTGGCATGATCACCGCGCACACTGCACACGCACAGGTGACGCTCAATTTCGTCAACGCCGACATCGACCAGGTGGCCAAGGCGATTGGCGCGGCGACGGGCAAGACGATCATCGTTGACCCGCGCGTGAAAGGGCAGCTGAATCTCGTCTCCGAGAACCCTGTTCCGGAAGACCAGGCATTGAAGACCTTGCAGTCCGCATTGCGGATGCAGGGCTTTTCGCTGGTGCAGGATCACGGCGTGCTGAAGGTCGTGCCCGAAGCGGACGCGAAACTGCAGGGCGTGCCGACTTACGTCGGCAATGCGCCCGCGGCGCGCGGCGATCAGGTCGTCACGCAGGTCTTTCAGCTGAAGAACGAATCGGCGAACAACCTGCTGCCCGTGCTGCGTCCGCTCATCTCGCCGAACAACACGGTTGCCGCGTATCCGTCGAACAACACGATCGTCGTCACCGACTACGCGGATAACGTGCGCCGTATCGCACAGATCATCGCGGGCGTCGATACGGCAGCCGGCCAGCAGGTGCAGGTTGTGCCGCTGAAGAACGGGAATGCGATCGACGTCGCGACGCAGATGTCGAAGATGCTCGACCCCGGCTCGATCGGCAACACGGACGCAACGCTCAAGGTCTCCGTGCAGGCCGACCCGCGCACGAATTCGCTGCTGCTGCGTGCATCGAACGCGGCGCGCCTCGCAGCGGCGAAGTCGCTCGCGAAGCAGCTGGATGCGGCCACCGGACAGCCCGGCAACATCCACGTCGTGCAGCTGCGCAACGCGGACGCCGTGCGTCTCGGGAAGACGCTGCGCGGCATGCTCGGCAAGGGCGGCAGCGAAACGTCGTCGGGCGGCGCCAACGCCGCGAACGCGTTCAACCAGGGCAACGCGAGCTCGTCGACGGGCACGTCGGGCCAGCCGCCGTTGCCGGGCGGCTCGCTCGGCGGTTCATCGTCCTCGTCGATGGGCAGCAATCCGCTCGGCGGCGGCGGCACCTATGGCGGCCAAGGCAACAAGGACGCCGCGTTCCTCGGCGAAAAAGAAGGCGGCGGCGGCGAGGAGAACCAGCCCGGCGGCATGATCCAGGCCGATGCGGCGACGAACTCGCTGATCATCACCGCGTCCGACCCCGTCTACCGCAATCTGCGTAGCGTGATCGATCAGCTCGATTCGCGCCGCGCGCAGGTCTATATCGAGGCGCTGATCGTCGAGCTGTCGGCGACGTCGAGCGCGAACCTCGGCATCCAGTGGCAGGGTGCGCTGCTGTCGAACAGCGGCAACAACGGTCTTTACGGCAGTTCGAACTTCAATTCGAACGGCAGTCAGGGCATCGTGAACCTGACCGCGCAGGGCGCGATCATCGCGAACAACCCGGCCGCGGCGCTCGCGACGACGGGCACGAACCTGCTGAACAACGGCGTGAACATCGGCCTGCTGCACCGCTTCGGCAATGTGTTCGGTCTGGGTGGCCTGTTGCAGGCGCTGTCGCAGTCGAGCGATGCGAACATCCTGTCGACGCCTAACCTGATCACGCTCGACAACGAGGAAGCGAAGATCGTCGTCGGCTCGAACGTGCCTGTCGTGACGGGTTCGTACGCGACGCCGACCGCGAACGCCGCGACATCCGTGACCGCGTTCAACACGTTCGACCGTCAGGACGTCGGTATCGTGCTGCACGTGAAGCCGCAGATCACCGACGGCGGCATCATCAAGCTGCAAATCTATTCCGAAGACTCGTCCGTCGATCCGACCTCGACGAACAATCCGGGCGGCGTGACGATCATCAAGCGCTCGGTGCAGTCGACGGTGCTGTCCGACGATGGCGAGATCATCGTGCTCGGCGGCCTGATGCAGGACAACTACTCGAACGGCAACAGCAAGGTGCCGCTGCTCGGCGATATCCCGTGGCTGGGCCAGCTGTTCCGCTCGGAAAACAAGACGCGCACGAAGACCAATGTGATGGTGTTCCTGCGGCCCGTGATCGTGCGCGATCAGGCGACCAGTTCGTCGATCGCGTTGAGCCGTTACGACTATCTGCGCGCGCAGCAGGGCGACTATCAGACGGACAACAACCTGATCCGCGACAAGAACGTGCCGATGCTGCCGCCCGCGCCGCCCGGACCGAACGAAGGCGGCGTGCCTGCGCAGAATCTGCTCGACTACAACAACATGACGCGCCGGCCGCAGGCGCCAAATGGTGCGAGCGATGTGAATGGTCCTAATGGCGCGAATGGCGCGAATGGGACGAACGGCGCGAGTGGCATGAACGGCACCAACGGCACGAATGGTGCGAACAGCGTGAACGGCACGAACACCGCAAACGGCGCCAATGGCACGAACGGAACGCCGGGCACGCCAGGTGCTGCAACCCAGGGCACGATTGCCTCACCCGGAGCAAGACCGTGAGCACGACGCCGCTTTCCGGGCCGCACGCCGCCGCTACGACGGAAGGCGTACGCGAAGCACCGGAAACATCCGCTCAACCGGCGCGCGAAGCGCCCTCTCCGCTCGCCGCGCGGCTCGTGCCGTACGGCTTCGCGAAGAGCGGCCAGATTCTCGTCGCGCATCAGCACGCCGATACCATCGAAGTGTGGATCAGCGAGCGCACGAGTCAGGCCGCGCTCGCCGAAGTCGTGCGCAATTTCGGCGCGGTATCGGTCGTGCGCACGAATGCGGACGAACTCGCGCAGGCGATCAACCAGGCGTACGCGCGCCAGGACGGCAGCGCGGCACAGGTGGTCGGCGAAGTGGAAGGCGAAGTCGATCTGTCGCGTCTGATGCAGGACATTCCCGAAGTGGAAGACTTGCTGGAATCCGAAGACGACGCGCCGATCATCCGCATGATCAACGCGCTGCTGACGCAGGCTGCGCGCGAGCAGGCATCGGATATTCACATCGAGCCGTTCGAGAATGCATCGGTGGTGCGTTTTCGCGTCGACGGCACGCTGCGCGATGTCGTGCGTCCGAAAAAGGCGCTGCACGGCGCGCTGATTTCGCGGATCAAGATCATGGCGCAGCTCGACATCGCCGAGAAGCGTCTGCCGCAGGATGGCCGTATTACGCTGCGCGTCGGCGGACGGCCTGTCGACGTGCGCGTCTCGACGCTGCCGACGGGCCACGGCGAACGCGCGGTGCTGCGTCTGCTGGAGAAAGACGCGCAGCGTCTGAATCTCGAAGCGCTCGGCATGGCGCCCGATACGCTCGCGCAGTTCGACAAGCTGATTTCGCGTCCGCACGGCATCGTGCTCGTCACGGGCCCGACGGGTTCGGGCAAGACGACGACGCTCTACGCGTCGATGTCGCGGCTCGAAACGGCGACGACGAACATCATGACCGTCGAAGACCCGATCGAATACGACCTGTCCGGTATCGGGCAGACGCAGGTGAACGAGCGCATCGGCATGACGTTCGCCCGCGCGCTGCGTTCGATTCTGCGTCAGGACCCGGACATCATCATGATCGGTGAAATCCGCGACCTCGAAACGGCGCAGATCGCGGTGCAGGCCTCGCTGACGGGCCACCTCGTGCTCGCGACGCTGCACACGAACGATGCCGCATCGGCCGTGACGCGTCTTACGGATATGGGCGTCGAACCGTATCTGCTCGCGTCGTCGCTGCTCGGCGTGCTCGCGCAGCGTCTCGTGCGGCGCCTGTGTCCCGTGTGCAAGGAAGAGCGCGAAGAAGAAGGCGGCCGCAAGATGTGGCACCCGGTCGGCTGCGACAAGTGCGGGCATTCGGGGTACGCGGGGCGTCGCGGCGTGTATGAACTGCTCAACGTCGACGAGCCGATCCGCGCGCTGATTCACCGCAATGCCGCCGACGCCGAAATTGCCGACGCGGGTCACAAGCAGGGCATGCGCACGTTGCGCGAGGATGGCGAGCGCTGGCTGGCGTCGGGCATGACGTCGCTCGAAGAAGTGATACGCGTGACGGGCGGAGTCTGAGCCCATGCCCGCGTTCCGCTTCGAAGCAATCGACGCCGCAGGCAAGGCGCAAAAGGGCGTGCTCGATGCCGACAGCGCGCGCGGCGCGCGCACGCAGTTGCGCACGCAAGGACTCACGCCGCTTGTCGTCGAACCGGCCGCGACGCGCACGCGCGGCGAGCGCAGCCAGCGCCTGTCGCTGGGGCGCAAGCTTTCGCAGCGCGAGCAGGCCATTCTCACGCGACAACTCGCGAGCCTGCTGATCGCGGGCCTGCCGCTCGACGAAGCGCTCGCCGTGCTGACCGAGCAGTCGGAGCGCGACTACATCCGCGAACTGATGGCGGCGATCCGCGCCGAAGTGCTCGGCGGCCATTCGCTCGCCAACGCGCTGTCGCAGCATCCGAAGGATTTCCCTGAGATATATCGCGCGCTCGTCGCGGCCGGTGAACATACTGGCAAGCTCGGTCTCGTGCTGTCGCGCCTTGCCGATTACATCGAGCAGCGCAACGCGCTCAAGCAGAAGATCATCCTCGCGTTCACGTATCCGACCATCGTCACGATCATCGCGTTCGGCATCGTCACGTTCCTGCTGAGCTACGTGGTGCCGCAGGTCGTGAACGTGTTCGCGAGCACGAAGCAGCAGCTGCCGATTCTAACCGTCATGATGATGGCGCTCTCGGGCTTCGTGCGGAACTGGTGGTGGGCCGTGCTGATCGCGGTCGTGGTCGTCGTCTATGTGGTGCGTTCGATACTCGCGCAGCCGGCGCCGCGCCTCGCGTTCGACCGCTGGACGCTGACGGCCCCGCTCGTCGGCAAGCTCGTGCGCGGCTATAACACGGTGCGCTTCGCGAGCACGCTCGGCATCCTGACGGCAGCGGGCGTGCCGATCCTGCGCGCGCTGCAGGCGGCGAGCGAAACGCTCAGCAACCGCGCGATGCGCGGCAATATCGACGATGCGATCGTGCGCGTGCGCGAAGGCACGTCGCTGTCGCGCGCGCTCGGCAACACGAAGACGTTTCCGCCCGTGCTCGTGCACCTGATCCGCTCGGGCGAGGCGACAGGCGATGTCACGACGATGCTCGACCGCGCGGCCGACGGCGAAGCGCGTGAACTCGAGCGACGCACGATGTTCCTGACGAGCCTGCTGGAGCCGCTGCTGATCCTGGCGATGGGCGGTGTGGTGCTGGTGATCGTGCTGGCCGTGATGCTGCCGATCATCGAGCTGAACAACCTGGTGCAGTAACGGCGGGTGTCACGCCGCCAGGACGTGACGGCGCGCTGCATCGGAGCGTCGCGCTGTCACGGTAGCGGAATAGATCAGCGCACGTAAATGGTCGGGCCGGGCGCGTTCGCGGGCAGGAACACTTCAGAGCGCACGCCGTTGCGATCGATGATGATCGAGCGCGCGCGCACCTCGGCGAGCTTCGCGCCCTGCATGATCGTGCTGCCGAGCGAGACGGCATGCGGCGGCTCGCCGCCCGTGCTGACGATCGCCGCGGCGCCCTCGCCCAGCGCGAGAATGCCCGACAGGTGGATGTCCTGGTTCGCGGTGCGCGTGAGCTGGCCGCCGAACAGCGTCGCCGCCTGCTCCGTCGAAACAGGCGCGC
>NZ_WHNP01000140.1 GCF_009362735.1 Paraburkholderia franconis
CGTGGGCGTTTGTCGAGGCGGCCAACTTCGCGATACGCTCGTGCCCGGAAGCCCGGCGCTTTTACGAGCGCAAGAAACGCGCGCGAAACGCGATTGTGGCGATCAAGGCGCTGGCGCACAAACTGGCGCGCGCCTGCTATCACATGCTTCGGGAGCACAAGTCATTTGAGGTAACCCGCTGCTTTGGCTAAAAGGTGGTGCAAGGGGAACGAGCCCAGTATTGCGACTGGTGCAAAGCCATGGTTTTGATTGGGCCTTCCCTTTGCCCCACCGACTGTTTGCGGATGATCGGGTCGCCAGGCGATGAGCCACCATTGACTGGCGTTGCGCAAGCAACAGCCACGGTTCTGCGAAACCCATTGGACCTCGTCTGGCACCAACGTTTCTCTGGGGCGGCAATGGCCGCCAGGGCAGCCGTTAGTTACATCACGGCATGCTTGATCTCGATGGGTGTCTGGTGCGATCCGGTTCGCAACCAGTTTGGAGAAAACGGATGCGACTACGATCGGCAGACAGCATGGCAGGTTACAGAAAGAATTCCGCCCGATTGCAGTGGCGATAAAAATACCATCGCCACTGCAATCGGGCGGTGAGTAAATTTGTGCCTTGACTTCGGTCGGCTAATGGGTGTCGCGATAAGCCGAGCTGCTATGCTGGCAGCGTGAAGGCGAACGCTTTGATCGATGAAACAGAACCTTAATCCGGCCGTGGCAAAGGTGCTCAAGCGTCTGCACTACCCGCTCGACGTGATCCTGATGTGCGTGCGGTGGTACGTGGCGTATCCGCTGAGCCCTGCGGCATCTTAAACAGATGATGGCCGAGCGCGGGATTGCAGTCGATTATTCGACCGTACACCGCTGGGCCATGAAGCTGTTGCCGGTACTGGAGAAATCGTTTCGCCGTCGGAAGCGCCCGGTTGGCAAGAGCTGGCGCATGGATGAAACGTACATCAAGGTCAAGGGGCAGTGGAAATATTTATACCGCGCAGTGGACAGGGCAGGCAACACGGTCGATTTCCTGCTGCGTGCCCATCGTGACAAGACCGCAGCGCGCCGGTATTTCGAGAAATCGATCGATCAGAACGGGGAACCCGACACCGTGACGATCGACAGGAGCGGCGCCAATCTCGCCGCGCTCGAAACGATCAATGCCGATCGTGAAGCGCCCATCAAGATCCGCCAGTCCAAATATCTCAATAACGTGGTCGAGCAGGACCATCGGGCGATCAAGCGACGCACGCGGCCCATGCTGGGATTCAAGACTTTTCGCTGTACCCGGATTCTTCTAGCCGGCATCGAGGTTATGCACATGATCGCGAAAGGACAGATGAAGTGTGCTCGCGGAACCCATCCGTCCGCCGCTGATCAATTCTATGATCTCACAACATAAGCAGAACTTTGCATTTCGATCTCGCTCGCCCCTTGATCCTTACCGCGACAAAGCCGAGCCGATGGCCCGTTGGCTGGATACGCATCCAGTTCGCGACTGGATCAGCCATAAGCATTAAACGACACCGCGGAAGAATTTCGCCGCGGGGCTGGCGTTCATGTTCGGCGAGTCGTTGCTGAAGTAGAGGCGCAGCCATATGCGCACGCATGAGACGAACACCCTGTACCGGACCGGCTGCGCAAGCAGTTCGGACGGTAGCCCAAGGGAGCAAGATCACGACCTTGAATTATGCAGGCAGGTCGCACGATGAAGCCATGGCGGCACGGCATCACCAGAAACAGAAGGCGCAGGAACAGGCCGGCGGTGAAATGGCCGTGGAAGGAAGCGAGAGCGATGCCGAGCATAGCTGCGGCGAGCTGTCGGAACAGGGCAAGCAGGTATGGCGAAGGGGAAGCGGCATGAACGGCGGAGGGAAGGAGTGATTTTGAGTCGTCGATCGGATGCAATGCGGGCCGAAACTATCGGCCCGTCAGCATCACATATGAATCAGTGATCGACACGAGTGAAGCCCGAAGGGAGCCGGTAATGCATCGCGCGATGATCGCGGGACTGATCAATCTGCCGCGCGATCTCACGATGCGATCTCCTCACTGGAACGTCGCGACAGAATGCCGTGGCCAGTGCACACTATCCGTATGCGCGAGCTTTTCGGCGTGTGCCAATACAAGCGGGAGTAGTGTCATGGTAAAAGGTCAGTTACGCAGCAATCGCGAAGTAAAAAAACCGAAGCAGCCGAAGGAAGCCGTCTCCGGTTTCGTTGCCGTCCGGCGCGGCTCGCCCCAGAGGACGCCCAGTGTTGCCGACACGCATAAAAATCATTGACGGTGGATTCGCTCAGTCATGGGCGTTTGACAACGCGCGTTCGGCACTCCCTCTTGCAGCAACACAGGCGGACTTTTCGTTCGTGCGCGTTTGGGTAAGACGTCTTGTGATGATGGCGCCGGCCTTCGTGGTGGTGATGGGTGTCGACGCAACGCGCGCGCTGGGTGTTGACGACGATGTCGAGGTGGCAGTCAAATTCAGTACCAATCTAAGGGACTCAATGCATACCGTGTTGGTAGCCCTAAACTATTCGTGTCGGTATCGTCCGAGGAGGTGTCCGTCATGGCATTCGAAGCCAAGGATCCCAACTACGAGCTCGGCGACTGACCTTCATATCAATTGACAAAGCCTCCCCGAGCCCAAGCCCTGAGAATCACATACGACTGAGTGCCTATAATCGACTAGCGGGGCCGGACCCGAGCACTGCGAGGTGGGCCAGGTCCGCGAGGCGGTCCATTGAGTGAGCCGCGCCATGAACTTTTTGCGCGAGGCGGATCATGCAAGGCAGTGATACAGTCTTGAAGCAGGTACTGGCGGCCTTTGAGCGCGAATCGCACCTGATCCTGCAAAATCATCCCATCCATATGAGTTTCAGCGGCGACACCTTGACCGTAGCTGGCGAGGTGCCGGATGTCGCATCCAGGAAGCGCATCATCCATTTGGCGCACTCGCTCAGCGGTGCGGCGGAGTTGGTCGACCACCTGCGCGTGAGAGTTGTGTCGCCGGTCGGTGATGGGGCCATGCGCGACAGTGTGTGCGAGCGGCTCTTGCAAGCCGTGGACTTTCGCAACTGCGTGATCTGTGCGCGCGTCAAGGGGCAGGTGGAAATACTGCGCGGCACCATGGACGCGGCAGGTAACGAGGATGGCAGCGGCGCCATCGAAGTCACGGTTCAGGACGGCGTGGTGACGCTGACGGGACAAGTGATCAGCCTGTCCCACAAGCGCCTGGCCGGGGTGTTCGCCTGGTGGGCCGGCAGTTGCCGCGAAGTGGTGAACCTGCTGGACGTGTTTCCAGCCGAGGAAGACAACGACGACGAAATCACCGACGCCCTACACCTTGTGTTGGAAATCGATCCCTGCGTGCATGCCGACCAGATCACGATCAAGTCGCTGAACCACACGGTGACACTCGAGGGTTGGGTGTCGAGCGAGGCCGAGCGAAGACGGGCGGAACAAGACGCCTGGTACCTGGACGCGATCGACCGGGTCGTCAACCGCATCGACGTGCGGGCCTGATTCATCGACAAAAACTTTCTCCCCACGGCTTACCCCCGATGGTTTCGGCTACCCGCATTGAGAGGTTGTTGCCAAATCAAGGGAAGCGGTTCAGGCGGCCTGGCGCGGCTGCAAACAGTACAAGTAGTACGGCAAGGCCGCGCCGGAGCGCCAGCCAATATCATTTTGCAACAGCCCCCGGGAGATGACCTGTGGCTGCAACCTCCGTGCCGATCGCCGGCATCCGCAACATCGGCGTCATTGCCCACATCGACGCTGGCAAGACCACCATTACCGACCGGATTCTCTTTCACACGGGACGGACCCATCGCCTGGGTTCGGTCGACAGCGGCACGACGGTGACCGACTGGATGGCGCAGGAGCGCGAACGCGGCATCACGATCGTGGCGGCGGCCATCAGCGCGCGGTGGCGCGACTGCATGATCAACCTGATCGATACACCGGGGCATATCGATTTCACCGCCGAAGTGCAGCGCTCGCTACGGGTGCTGGATGGCGCCGTGGTGGTATTCGATGCGGTGCACGGTGTGCAGCCGCAAAGCGAGACGGTATGGCGGCAGGCCGATCGCTACCGGGTGCCGCGGCTGTGCTTCATTAACAAAATGGATCGCATCGGGGCCGACTTCGAGCGCGCGGTGGCCAGCGTACATGAGCGCCTCGGTGCGCCGGTGGCATGCCTGCAAATGCCTGTCGGCCACGAAGTGGCGTTCGAAGGCCTGGTCGATCTGCTGTCGATGCAGGCGCTGCGCTGGGGGGCTGCACAGGAGGGCAGGCCGGAATGCGGTCCCGTACCCGCTGAATATCGTGCGGCGGCCGAGGCCGCGCGGGAGCGCCTGATCGAGGCCGTTGCCGAGGCTGACGACGAACTGCTCGCGCTTTACCTGGCCGGCGGCGACATCGGGACGGAGCCGTTGCGCACGGCGCTGCGCCGTGCCACGCTCGCCAATCGCCTGTTTCCGGTTTGCTGTGGCACCGCTTTACGGGATATCGGCGTGCAACCGCTGCTGGACTGCGTGGTCGACTTTCTGCCGTCACCGCTCGATATCGGCGACGTACAGGGGACCGATCCCGACAGCGGCCTCACGATCTGTCTCGCGCCGCGCGACGAAGAACCGCTCGCGGCGCTGGTCTTCAAGATCGTCAACGATCCCTACGCCGGCCATCTGGCCTATGCGCGGATCTATTCGGGCATGGTCAGCGCCGGCATGGCGCTGCACAATGCCACACGTAACCGCAAGGAGCGGGCAGGGCGCCTGTTGCGCATGTATGCCAATCACCGCGAAAACGTCGAGGCGCTGCACGCTGGGGAAATCGGTGCGTTTCTGGGCCTGAATCAGACCTATACGGGCGATACGCTGTGCCACGCGGAACACCCGATAACGCTGGAAACGATCACTTTCCCGGAGCCGGTCCTGCGGGCTACGGTGGAACCGAAAACGCTCGCCGAGCATGGCCGTATGGCCGAGGCGCTCCGCCAGCTGACCGACGAGGATCCGACCCTGCAACTGAGCCTCGATGAAGACAGCGGCCAGTTGCTGATTGCCGCCATGGGCGAACTGCACCTCGAAATCTTGCTCGACAGGTTGGAGCGCGAATACGGTGTAGCGGCGAAAATGGGGCGGCCGCGCGTGGCCTACAAGGAAACCATCACGCGCGAAGTGGTGGCTCAGGAGGGGCGTTTCGTGCACCAGACCGGCGGACATGGCCAATACGGCCATGTGATTCTTTCGCTGCACCCCGGCGCGCGTGGTTCGGGCATACGCTTCGAAAACGCAATCACCGGCGGGGCGGTACCGCGCCAGTTCATCCCGGCGGTGGCGCAGGGCGTGCGCGATGCCGCCGAAATCGGAGCGCTGGCAGGCTATCCCGTCACCGACATCGAGGTGCGTCTCGAAGGCGGGTCCAGCCATTCCGTCGATTCGAGCGAATTCGCTTACCGCGCCGCGGCCATCCAGGCATGCCAGGCCGCATTTGGCAAGGGGCGGATGGTGTTGCTTGAACCGATGTTCCGCATCGAGGTGCTCGTGCCGACGGAATATACCGGGGCCGCGCTGGCGCAGCTCGGCGCCCGCCGCGCGGAGATTGAAGCGGTGGCGCCGTGCCCGGGTGATGTGGAAGCGATTGCCGGCCAGGTGCCTCTAGCGGAAATGTTCGGCTACGTTACTGAATTGCGCTCGGTCACCCAGGGCCACGGGCTGTATTCCATGGAGTTCGACCACTATGCCGAGGTCGAGCTTGAGGTGGCAGGCGTGCCGCCCCGGAATTAAACGGCGGTACAACCCTTCGTCGGTCGAATTCAGCCCTGGCGGAGCCCCCAACTCCGGACGTCATACGCCTGTTCCCAACTTTCGTGTGGCAGAGCCGCCTCGAAGCTCGAACCGCCGTGCTATGAATCACTTAACCGGGATCTGCTGGCGTATGTCGAAACCTTGATGCGCGCTGGCAGCGGAACCGCGCCACCTGGCAATCCGGGAACAAACAACATCAGATGCCCGAATTTGCTGAGCTGATCACCCGCATCGAAGCCACCGCGGGCAACGTGCTCGCGGGTAGCCGATGCCCGTTCCGCATCACGGCGTGTTGGGTCCAGGCGCGGCAGACGCCATGCCCAGCAATCCCAACAATTTCCTCAGCGGCGTCTACTATCTGCAAACGCAGGCAGGCCCAGACGCGATCAATTTTCACGATCCGCGCCCTCGGGTGCCACTTTTCGTCCGCCGGTCACCGAATTGACGTCGCACAACACCGACCAGGTGGTGGTGAAGGTGAGCGACGGCACCTTGCTCGTGTTCCCTGCCTGGCTGCCACATTCGGTGTCAGTGAACACGAGCGCCCGCACGCGCATCAGCGTTAGTTTCAATCAAATGGCGGTCACGCGAAATCCGCAGCACTTGAGACATGATGTGGCAAGCGCGACCGCCTTCGCGAAGTCGTGCAACTCGGGTATGTTGACGAGCGCCGACAGTTGCGCATTCTCACGATGAAGCTTTTCGACCTGATCGAGCAGGGCCAGCACCGTTGTAGGGACGACAGCTGATATGGGGTCGACGGCGGCAGCGCCGAAAGCGACCTCGGCATAGTCTCGGCGTACCATAGTCGCATGCAGTACGCTGCCGTCGGGGCCGCGCCCCGCAGTGAGGCGCTTGGCGCTATTGCTAGTCCACCATTTCCACCGTCCCGGCGTCGCGCGTTCGGCAATCTCACGCAGCTTGTTCGCGTCGATGTTCATGCTGCGAGTCCTCCTAAATGATGATGGAGATTGACATGGCCCACGCTGAGAACACGTACAAGGGATTTCAATACCTGGTTCGAACGCTTGCGAAACCGGGCGTCGGGGGCGAGCACTTGCAGATATTCGGATTCAACGGTTTCGTGCTTATACCGCGCGAATTTGATGCAGAGCAACCCATGCAAATCCCCGTTCAATGCCTCGAGGAAGAGGGGTATCGTCAAGAAGACTGGGCGTTGGATGCAGCGATTGACGAAGCGAAGGCGATCATCGACGGCAAGCGCCCGCTGAAAGACCCGAAAACGTTCCGATAGGACGAGCGTGGGCACCGTCAACTTGTCGATCTGAGAATGCAATGGCAGCAGACGGTGCAGCCGCTCACCAGGCACCTGACGGACTTTGGGTGACGTTGGTCAGTATGTGCCACGAGGCAAATCGGGCAGCGAGGTGTTTGCGATAAAGCGACGCGCGCAGCATGTGCCGCTTGAGCGCAAAGTGCTGTCGGATCGGACCGAAGCTCGAAAGGAACGCCTGGGTCCGCTGCGGGTCACGGAAGCCGCGCATGCGCCGCTAGCGCTCACGGGTAGGTTGATGACTATTCTCGGCCCGGTTATTCACGCGTGCAGCAGCCTTGACGAACACGTGTTTGACGCCGGCCAGCTCGGGGATCTCGACCTTCGCGACCGGATAGCTTCGTAATTGATCGGTGACGATCTTGCGCGGCACGGGGCATGAACGAAGCACGCGCTTGAAGATACGCTTCGCCGCGGCCTTGTCACGCCGCTTCTGCGGCAGGATGCCTCGCACGGCGCTGTTGGCGCGGATACCGGACCGCCCGCCATTCCAGGGCAATGTTCTTCATCATCTGGCGCCAAGCTCTCGGCCAACTGATGCCCGCTTTGGCTGCGCCCACGTGCACCTGAAACGCAGGAGGCAACAGTTCCTTCTGCGCCGGATCGGCGAGACGCTTCAACCCTTCCGTCTCCTTGGACCAACGCCGTCTCCTTGCGCCGCACGGGCACGCTGGTGCAGCGGCCAATATGCCGTTCTTGCTCGCACCCGCAATTTGCACCCAAAACTGCCCCGGATTAGCCTTCGGTAAGTGTCAGCAGGATGTCGGCGTACCAGGCGCAGTTCAGTCCGAGCGCCTCGTCAAGCTTCAGACCGCGTGAACCCACATCCAGGCGCGCCGAGTGGATGCCCAGTAGTGTCGGCTGTGGTGCAAACTGGGTAGGTGGGCGAGTAACCGCCCGTTTCCCAGAGAGACCTCAACGAGTTGAAAGAACCGCCGTCCAAACCGAGGACACAGTGGTCTCTTTGAGATGCACGCCGGTGAGATCGAACTGGCCTTTGCGAATGCGATGCATCAGCTCGATACCCGAGATCGTAACGGCCGCGTTGCGCAAGCGTTTGAACCCAAGCATTACGTTCACGCGCGATTTGATGTGCCGATGATCCTGCTCAATCAGGTCATTCAGGTACTTCGAGCATCGCAATTTCGTTCGCTCGGGCAGCGACTCCCCGGTTTTCATCTCGCGGACTGCTCGGTGCGATGCCGCGTAGCCGTCCAGAGTAATCGTTGCGGGAGCGCGTCCCTGTGTTCTGATCGCCTTCACGAAAACGCCTTTGCTGCAGCCACATCGCGCCGAGCGCTGAGACGGAAATCGATCGTCTTTCCGGCTCGGTCAACTGCGCGGTAAAGATAGGTCCATTTGCCCCGGACCTTCACATAGGTCTCGTCGACACGCCACGACTGACCGGTCGACACAGCAAATCGATTCCAGCGTTTGACGAACTCCGGCGTGTAGTGCTTTACCCAGCGCATGATCGTCGTGTGTACCAGCGATAGGCCGCGCTCCGCCATCATTTCAGCGAGATCTCGAAAACTGAGCTTGTAGCGCGGATACCAACGCACGCAAAGGATGATGACTTCGCGGTCGAAATGACGCCCATTGAACAATCCATCGATATCCGTCAGTTTGCTCATTGGCTTATGCTCGTCAAAAGCTTCAGCGTAACAGACCGACGGGTCAGAATTGCACCACAACCCCGGGATCTACGCCGTGAGCAAAGACATGCGCCTGATGCTGCTCAGGGTCATAGAGGGCAAGCGCCTGTTCCGCGTGCGTGCGGGCGGCGTCGGGCTCCCCCTGGAGGAGCAGGCACATACCGAGTGCGTCGTGCGCGTCGACGAGCAAGACCGGATCCTTTGCACGCCGCGCCATGCGGAGCATCCGTTCGGCCAGTTCGCGCGCGGTGGCATACTCGGCGCGCGACACATAGTGGATCCTTAGTCCAAGTTGCACCGCGAAAAGCTGTGACGTCTCGCCGATCTGCTCGCACAATGCCAGCGCGCGGGTATAGGTCGCAGCCACCTCCGGCGCGCCATAACCTCTCACGTCCATCAAGGCCGGACCCAGGGAAAGCAGCAGCGTCAGTTCCCAATGCACGCGTGCCGGTGTATCGGGCAGACGCTTGAGTAACTCGAGCGCGACGCCGAGGTGGTGCATCGCGTCCAGGTGGGCCGCATGTCGAAGTGCCTGTTGCGCGGCACGATGCAGGTACTCCACGGCCTTCGGGATATTGCCGCTCAGGCCGTAGTGATGCGCCAGTTCGCTGCAGTAATCCGCGATGCGGGTCGGGAACAGCGCCTCGATCGCATGCGCGGTGCGCTCATGCAGTGCGCTACGGCGCTCCGTGAGCAGCGAATGGCCGGCGACTTCCTGGGTCAGCGCGTGCTTG
>NZ_WHNP01000141.1 GCF_009362735.1 Paraburkholderia franconis
AAATGTTGATCCACCAACGCTACAAGCTGCGTCGCAGCGTCGTCGTGACGTCCAACCGCGTCGTCCAGGACTGGGGCGCTTACCTTGGCGACAACACGATGAGCACCACAATCCTCGACCGCCTCATGCATCACTGCCACCTGCTCGAGTTCGACGGTCGCAGCTATCGACTTAAAGAGGCCGCTGAAACCCTTGCGCGAAAAACAAAAGAGAGCTAAATAACGTCCACGTCCTGCTTCACGGGGTGGGGGAATTTAAGTGCCCATAAGTGGAGGAGTTTGAACTGCCCGTCCGGGCATAAGGGACGCATCTTTGCCTACCACGTCTGTGACTGGCTACACGATACCCGGGACATGCTGCTCGATCGCGAAATGATGGGTGATGGTGTAAATCGACCTGCGTGCTCTCCGAACGGCTGTCGAGTCTGCCGACTATGACGGCCTTGTCGAGGTGGAGATCTTCTCGGCCCAGGATTGCTGGCGCCGGGCTCCGCAGACGTTCTTGCCGTATGCGCCGAGCGCCTGCAGAACTGCTGCTGAGCATCCAATTTCAAGCAAACGGAGACAATCAATGATCCACTTCCTTCGTTGGGGCGTGTTAGGTGCTGCGAAGATTGCCGACAACTACGTCGTACCCGCGATGCGTCATTCGACAGACTCACGCGTGATGGCGGTCGCGAGTCGCGATGTCGCGCGAGCCGATGCGTTCGCACGAAAACATGAGATCGACCATGTGTTCAGTCGGTACGAGGACGTGATCGAGAGCAGCGATGTCGACGCAATCTATATTCCATTGCCGACGGCGAGCCACTTCGAGTGGTGCAAGAAAGCGCTTGCTGCTGGGAAGCACGTACTGTGCGAGAAACCGATTGCGATGCAGGCAACCGAGGTTCAAGAACTCATCGAACTGCGCGATGTGACTGGCCTCGTCTGCGCAGAAGCATTCATGGTCGCGCATCATCCACAATGGGCGTTCATGCGCGAAAGCCTCGCTCAGGGGATAATCGGCGAACTGAAGCTTGTTGAAGGTTGCTTCACTTACTTCAACAACGATCCGCGTGCTCTCAAGAACAATCTTGAACTAGGTGGCGGGGGTGTGCGTGATATTGGAGTCTATCCCGTTGTTACAGCCCGTCTCGCAACAGGATTGGAACCAACGAGCGTTCGTGCAGAAGTCGTCATCGATCCGTGCTTCGGCACAGACCGGTATGCGAATTGCACAATGGAGTTTCCCGGTTTCACGATGCATTTCTATTGCGGGACCCAGCTTGGCCGTCGACAGGAGATGGTATTTCACGGCACACGCGGCTGGATAAGCCTCGATGCTCCGTTTAATCCCGGTGTGTACGGGCCAGCCTTGGTACGCCATCGAGACAACGGGACTGGAGAAACCCATATCACTACATTCGACGAAGTCGATCAGTACCAGTTCATGGTTGAGGACTTCGCGCGGACTGTGCTCGGTGAGAAGCAGGAAGTGAGTTTTCCGCTTGAGAGTTCCCTGCTCAATCAGAAGATTATCGACCGCATACTTGAGTAGCGAGGCCTAATTCGCAACTTCGACAGTACTTAAATCCATTGAAAGCATGCATAGAGAGATTAAACACGCACCGTTGATCACGCGGCAACGGCGCTGCGTCGTATTCCAGTGACGCAGCGCTGCCCGGCCCGTAGACGTAGCGATCGGCTTGGATCGAATCTTGGAACGGGGCTTTCAGAAAGGCCGCTTATTGTTCATCCACCGCCGACGCGTGGCACACTTAAGTTGCCGCATGCCAGCATTCGGCCAAGGTGTTCTCCCACGCGCAGCGCTTGTGCGGCGACAGTCAAAGCCGGATTCACTGCTGCGGATGACGGAAAAAAGCTCGCGTCCACCACGTACAGGTTGTCGTGATCGTAGGCCTTGCAGAATGGGTCCAGTGGTGCAGACTTCGGATCGTTGCCGAACCGGACAGTGCCGCACTGATGCGAAGGCGTATCGTCCCCAAACCGGCGGCTGACAACCAAAGGATAGCCTGCCTGCTTCAGCAGTTGCTTCGTCCGGTCGACAAGCCTCATGTGCGGTTTTAAATTTGTTCGTCTCCATGTCAGCTTTATCTGGCCCCATGACGTCACTTCAACGCGGCTGTCTGGACTCGGCAAGTCCTCAGACATGGCATACAGATCAATGCTATGACGACTCAGGTAGTCAAGAAATTTCGAAGGAACCCAGGGAAGCGCACCACGCAGCATCGGTGCGCGAATTTTCCCAAGCATCTGGATGTTTCCAAGCGGCCACGAATCATGCTTTCCGCCGAAGTAAAAGTCGTTCAACGACAACGTCTTGGGGAACCGGGTTTCGTTGACCGACCGTGGATCGATACCTAAAACTGCCGTGCAGTTGTGATTCATGTAGAACCGTCCGACAGCGTCCGAAGAATTTGCAAGCCCCTTCGGGTAATTTTTATTGGCGGATGCAAGCAGCAACGTCGCGCTGTTGATCGCGCCGGCCGAGAGGACGAACGTGTCTGCCGTGATTTCTATCGTTTCATTGCGCGTCTCAGCGATCGCGCTGCAGATTCTCTTTCCCGTCGCATCGGTCAGGAGCCTGGTCACCTTCGCGCCCGTCAGCAACGAGACACCCCCCTTTTTCACTGCCGGTCGCAAGAGACAGATTTCGGCATCACCCTTCGCATCGATCCGGCACGGGAACGCGTCACAAGTGCCACAGCGCACACATTTTCCGCCGTTGCCAAAGTCAACGGAAGCCGGCATAAAAAACGGATGCAGGCCCTGATCGCGCAGCTTCTCGCGCAAGCGCGCAATGACCGGCTCGTCAGGTATTGGCCCATGTGTGTAGTCATGAGCCCGGTGTGGTTCGGTCGGATCCTGTCCAGCAGCGCCGCGTACACCGAATAGCGACTCGGCCTGTTCATAGTATGGCTCGAGTTCGCGATAGGAAATCGGCCATGCAGGAGACACGCCCTCCTCGTGGCGCAGCTCTTCGAAATCAGCCTCCCGAAACCTGAACATCGCGGCTCCAAAGAATTTTGTGTGCCCCCCGACGAAATAGTACTGCCCCGGCCTGTAGCGCTGATCTTGCCCATTTACCCACGTATCGCGTGTCCGATACCGCAGCTGGCCAAACACCGCCTCCGCGTCCCAGTTCTGCATTTCCCGGGGGAGATGCTCACCCCGTTCAATAACAAGAACCTTCGCACCGGTACCGGCGAGCTGATATGCAACCGCGCTGCCGCCAACGCCGGAGCCAATGATCACAACGTCAGCATGCATCACGCGCTCTCCTTTCCAGCACGTGCGCCGTACATGCCGCGATCCGGCGGCACCGCAACAGAACGACCGGTTGCAGCCGACTGTTCGAGGCACAACGCCGTCACCAGCGAACGGTAGCCATCGTTCCCGTCTGCGGCTGGCTTCTCCCCTCGAAGAATCGCTGCATGAAATTGCGCCACTCCGGTTACGTACAGGTTCCGATGGTCGATATCAATCACCTCGACGCCTCTGGCAGTACGCATCTGCAGTTCACCAATCGGTTGCTGCGTCATCACATCGCGACCTATGAGAGAGCCTTCCGTGCCGTGCACTTCCAGTCCCGTCGATGCGTGCGGGACTGTGAACGCGTCATGAATCTGTGCAAGTACTCCGTTGCTGAAGCGGATGATTCCCATTATGCCGTCCGCGAGTCCTCCCGTTCCCATAGCGCCGGTCGACGTCATTGCACTCACTTCTACAGGTTCCGCATCGAGGACGAACCGTAACGTGTCAGCGTCATGCACCGATATGTCGAGGATTACACCGCCCCCCGAGTCCGGACGGCTGATACGCCAGCCTCGCAAATGCGGCGGCAGCGAGACCGCATGAAAGACCCGCGCAAAGAGCGGCTTGCCGATAGCGCCAGCACAAATGAGTTCGCGCATCTTACGGTGCGTTGCGGCACAGCGCAGATGGTGGTTCGTACCAAGTTTGACGTTGTATGCCGCGCAAGCCTCGATCATTTGCGCGGCCTCCTCCTCCTTCAAAGCGAGAGGCTTCTCGCACAGCACATGTTTGCCTGCCTTTGCGGCAGCCAGTACCTGTTGCAGATGCTTTTCGTTGGTGCTGCTGATATAGACCGCCGTTAGGGCCGGATCTGCAAGCACGTCGTCAAGTTCTGTAAAGTGTGCCGGAATGTTGTGCTTCTGTGCGAACTCGCGCGCGCGGTCTGAGCTACCGCTTACGACCGAAGCAACCTCCGCGTCCGGCTGGGAGCGAATCGCGTCGATCATCCATTCTTCAGCAATTGTGCTGGCGCCGATCAGCGCCCAACGAATCCTTTCGTTCATGAGTCTCTCTCCATAAATTGATCGTTGCTTTCCATAATCAATTCGCTATCCTGATTGTATTATTCGCTTTTATGTTGATTTACTTCAACGGATCTTTTCCCATCACGGTGACCCGGCATTGTCAACGAACCTGCGGGAAAATCAGCCCGTATGATGTGCGTCCGCACTTCCCGGGCGAGCATGGCTCTCGTCACGCTTCGTCCGGTTTACATCACAACGCGAAGTAACGCCTTTTACAGACCAAAACCCATCTGCGACTTACCGAGCGGCGTAAGGTCATCTGCCGTCGCACGCCCGATGAAATCCGTTTCGAAGTTATCCGGCGCAAAGTCCGGGGGACTCGTTCCGTCGAGAAAGCTGGGCAGCTGCCGGCGCAGATATTCGTCATTTTTGGAGCACCCGGGTAGCGATCCGATATACATCACATTGCTATAACCCGTTCCCTTGTGTTCGTCCTCCACCGCATGGATAACGTCGCTGTGCCAGAACACGGTGTCGCCGGCATTCATCTCCGGGATTGAGGACAGCGCCTTGAACAAGGGAGCGTGATACTCCTGTTTGATGGATAAAGCCCGGCCTGGCATTGCTCCACAGAGATCGTCCTCCGCCACATCATCCTGAAGCGCGCGCAACAGGATATAGACCATCGAGTTCGCAATTGGCACCAGTTGAAGCGTTCCGTCTCCCGGTCCCTGTGGGGTCAATGCGGTCCATCCCTGGAAGGTTCGAAACATCGAACACACCGCTGGCGACGGAATTTCCTCCACTTCTGTGCGATATGCGGCATCAAACGGATCGTACTGGCGCCAATTGCCGTCGAACACATGCCGGTAGACCTTGTGAAAATTCCCTTCGATCCATCGTTCAACGGACCCACCGTCGCAATGCGCAGATAGTCCAAGCGACTCTGATCCTGGCGGCCTGCGGCGCAGACGGTCCGCGTACACGGGAACGTGATCCGGATCGAAGTGAACGCGACCCTCACTCTCGCTTTTCCACAATCTGTTCAGAAACACCCGTGAGGTCGTAAGTGATTCGGCCTGACGGGCCATCACTTGTGGCTTGGACCAGTAAATGCCATAGATTTGCGGCTTGCTTGAAGCGAGTTGCCCGAAGTACTTGTCCTCTGCCCTGTTCTCAAGCCGCTTGTCGAGGTCGTTACGCTCGACGTATTCAGCTATCTCGCGATCCCAGCTTTCGGCAAGCGAACGGTCAAAGACGTTGCGAATAACACAGGCACCCCGCGCCCGGACCAGGTCGATCTGGGACTGAGGCACCCGCTGACTCGCGATGTCTGAAAACTGGATTTCGGGGATAACTGACTCGCCACGGCCGCGAAGTTCGGCAATCCGGTTGGCCTCCGCGACGATAGCTTCCTCGACCTCGGCGAATACTTGCCGATAGTTCGGAAGGCGCTCACGAAGCTCCTTTTTCGCCTGACGAATGGCGGCCGGAAGGTCGTTAACGACTAATGCCATGATGCGTCTCCTGTGTGTTTCGCTATGTCAGGAGCTTAGGGCAACGCGAGTGGCGGTAGTGATACTATAAAGACAATCACTTTGCGATTTCAGACATGAAAGCAGCGTACGAGCACGTCGAGTTTGGAAAAAGCTGCTCGGTTCGGGTTTACCACCGGCGGCTGCCGCGCATTCCATTTGAGTGGCATCACCATCCTGAATACGAGCTGACCTTGACGTTAAACAGTCAGGGAAAGCGCTATATCGGCGACTCAATCAGCGATTATTCGGCCAATGACCTGGTGCTCGTCCCGCCGGATCTCCCGCACACCTGGGCATCCAATCGATCGGCGGATCCCTCAGCTCAACAGGTCGCCATCGTCGTATGGTTCGAAGGGGATTGGGCCAGAAGGCTTGCGGACTGCTGTCCTGAATATGAACCGCTGCGAAAGCTGCTGCGGCGCGCCGCCTGCGGACTCGCCTTTGAAAAGGAGGCGAGTGCTGGGATGCAGGCTCGACTGGGCGAACTGCTTTCAGATAGTGCACGTGTCCGCCTCGCCGCAACCCTTGATATCCTCTGCACGCTGGCCGATGCGCCGGGCGAACCACTGGCATCGCCTACGGCGTTCAATGACAGTCGCAGCGGGCCGACCGGTCATGAACCCGAGCGAATTAATCGTGTTCTCGCCATGATCGACGCGCGATTCGCCGAGCCACTGAGACTGTCCGAACTATGTTCGGCCGCAAACGTTACAGAGCGCTCGCTGGCGCGATATTTTGTGCAGCATATAGGTGAAAGCGTTAGCCGCTACATCACTCGCGTGAGGGTTGGACACGCGTGTCGCATGCTCGCCGATACATCCCTGCCAATCTCAGTAGTGGCCGCGCGGTCCGGCTTTCCCAACGTCGCAAACTTCAATCGTCAATTCAAGTCTGTAAAGCAAATCACGCCTTCAACGTATCGGTCACAGTTTTCCGCCGGCTCGCCTGTCGACGAGAGCAGTCCGCGCCTAACCGAGCGCTCCCCGTCGTTACAGAAGCCGCCCGCGCGTCAACGAAAAGTGGTGGGGGTTGACCGGTGCGGATAGCAACCTGATAGTTCCAGCACGCCTACGGCGGCTTGCTGACCTGGACGTCAACGCGCTTCCACCTATGCATCGCTGCGGGCAGCACGGTCGCTGCATTGCGAATCTCGCTCGGTTCCAGAAAGCAGCGAAAGACCGAATCAATTAAATCACTGATATCGACGAGTTCAAAGACCAACATCATGCAAGAAAAATCGTTCTTCGAAACATCGCACTATTCCGGAGACGCTTCGAAGCATCGTTTGCCTGAAGGGAAGGAGCCGACCGGATTTCGTCACAGTCTGGCGTTTTTTGAGAACTGACGCGGTCCTCGTCATTTCTTCATTTCGAGTTCTCGGATGCCCGCGTGATCGTCGCCGGTCGTGGCGGCAACGGTCCGCCCTTTTTGAATCAGGGGCGCGATCCGGACTGCGAGGCTATCGAGATCGGCGTCATTACTCATTTTGTTGGTTTGACGGAAAGCTAGGAAGCACTAGCGTGGCATGCAGACAGCAGCCCTTTGATTTAAAGTCAATATCTATTGGGGGCAGTTCGCAAGGCCACGACTGAGCGACATCGTTCCAACCGGAAAATCGCGGGGAAATCAAGATCACCCCAACCCGGAACATGTGTGTTTTCTTCGACGGCTGTTAAATAGACTGACAAAGGCAAGCCAGCAATATTATGCAGGACTCCTACTCAATCATTGCTAATTCCTTTTATGTCAAATTTGCCATATCGCCGACTCGAATGAGCGCCGTCGTTCGTTTGCACAATTTTGTTCCCGTTTTTTTGCGTAATTTTGTTCCCAGCCCCTTATGCGAGCATAAACTTGGCTGCGGCGCGGTCCGTTCCTCGCCAGCATCCGTTTTCGCAGCGCCCGACAGCGTCGCAAGAGAATCCGCCTACGAGCTCATGCGGCGTATGCAAACACCCAGACCACCGGCTATCTTCGTGGAGTTGAAGCCCTCTAATGGTGGCCGACGTGACGATGTTGGACAGCGCTTAGTCATGCGAAGGTCCGGTCGCGGCGTCGAAAAAGCTACAAAATTGCTTCAAGAGTCCGTCGAAGGAACAACTTTACGCAAAATCCCTTGAAGTAGAATTGTTCTCGGGTATGGGTCTGAGCCGCCATCTGTCGGTGCCGCCGCGGGAACAAAATTACGCAAACCAACGGGTGACGCGGCCAGCGACGAACGCAGCAGCATGACTGACAGTTATGCGGCGCACTCGCCTTGGTCAATGATCAGGAAGCGATAGGTTGAGCCGACGGGACAGCGCGACGGTCCGGCCGCTTTCGTTGAGCGACTTTCTGCACGAGCGAAACCGCCTTCAGAAGAAAGCTGCCTTCGTCCCACGGGAACCGATGGCCGCAGTCTTAAGATCATGACAAGGCACGTTGAAGATAGGTCCGGTTGTAAAAATGTAAGCGCGTCTTTACCTACCTTCTGGAAGCTACGTTGCGCATCAGCAGGCGAGGCGTTGCCCAGCACGACTCCGAATTCGTCGCCACCGTATCGCGCGACAAATCCGCCTGCTCGCGCAACGACAGCAAAAATACAGGCAGCAACCGTTCTCAGCAACTCATCGCCGACTTCGTGGCCCAGCTCGATGAAGAGGCCAGTCGCGGATCCGGGTTGACGCTCGTCCACACACGGCCCTACTGCCACGCAAGCGGACCTAGAACTGATTCGCAAAACCTACCGTGAAGCCGTGCGGAAGAATCTGCACGAACAGGGGTATCTGCAAGTGGTGCTAAAGTACCACCCTGAGGTTGACCCGGTTCAGCGGACCGATCTGCAGTCAGAGATTGAATGTGATTTAGCCTCCATTGGGCGTTGAGCAGCGGGTTGTCCACGGACGGGCAGCGGGGCGCTTCTCTCGCCCATGACGCTGCCCGGCGGTGGGCAACCCGCGATGCGATGTCGGTTGATGTGGCGCATGCAGGTTTTCAAATTCGAGCGGCGAGCAATAACCGATGCTGCTGTGCAGGCGGCGTATGTTGTACCAGCCTTCCAGGAATGAGAACACACGTCGACGCGCCTGTTCATGCGTTGCGAAGTGCT
>NZ_WHNP01000142.1 GCF_009362735.1 Paraburkholderia franconis
CTTGCGCGGGCGGCCTGTCGCCTGGGTCGACCTCAACGCACGCACACCTCGTCCTCGCCCCCGGGCCTTCGCTCGCAGCTTGTACGCCCACGAACGATGCATTCCAAACGACGCCGAAACCGCATCGGGATGTTCCCCATCGTTCATCCGCTCAAGTGCCAGCATGCGCATCTCTTCGAGGATGTTGTGCGCCAGACTTCTCCCGTCTCGTTTCACAGTCCGTGGCTCCATCGAGTGACACGACACGATAGATCAGCACTCGTCGAATTTGTTCCCTAACTTACTGACCAATGAGTAAGAGCGAGCAACTCGCTTGGCTGATGATCGACGAAGCGGGTCAAGCGACACCTCAACAGGCGGCTGGCGCAATCTGGCGCAGCAAACGTTCGGTGATCGTCGGAGATCCGTTGCAGCTGGAGCCGGTCGTGGGGGTGCCGCAAGAACTGATGGCGCCGTTGCTCAAACGCTGCTCAGCCGAGAAGCAGTGGTCGCCTCCGCGCGCCTCTGCGCAGACGCTGGCCGACCGCGCGAACCGGTTCGGGATGTATCTCGGGGAACCCGACGCAGAGGAGCGTATCTGGCTGGGATCTCCGCTACTCGTCCACCGTCGCTGTCTCGATCCGATGTTCCGCATTGCCAATAGCATCGCGTACGAGAACAAGATGGTCTATGGCACCAACGATGACGACGGTCCAGACGGTATCGGGCCGAGTCGCTGGGTGCAGGTTCAAGCGGAGCATTCTGACGGGCATTGGGTTGAAGCACAGGCCCTGCGCGCTATGGAATTGGTTGAGCAGCTTACGGGTGGCGTACTCAAGCAGAACGGACAGTTCAAAGTCTACGTTATCACGCCGTTCCGAACAGTTGGTGGCAAGATCAGGCAGCTGCTTTATCGCCGCTACGGCGAGGTGAGCAAGGGGATGGCGGGGACAGTCCATACCTTTCAGGGTAAGGAGGCCGACCACGTGGTTTTTCTACTCGGTGGCAACCCGTCCAGCCCTGGCGTGATTTCCAGTTTTGCTGGTGCAAAACCGAATTTGGTAAACGTCGCGGTTACGCGCGCCAAGCGTCGGTTGTATGTGGTCGGCGACCGTCGTTTCTGGACGGGGCCATCCGACGTCCATCGTATCTTTAATCGCTTGGCAGAGCATCTGGACAATGTGCCGGAAGAAATACCCGCGTAATCGATGCAGTAGGCCTGACTGGTCGCACGGACTGGGCCGAGAGATGCTTCGGAGCGCCAGCGCTGCCGGACGACCGCCGACAATCCCTTGGGACGCACGACCCGAAGTCGGCGGTTGCGTACACATCGATTGACTGATGGCGAGCATCGATTCAAGGCGTTTGGAAGTACCGTGGACGCTCACGGGATGAAACAGGGATACTGCCTTGGAACGCCCCAAAAGGAACAGAAATGCAAATACGACAACTTAAAGTCACAAATTTTCGGGGCATCGCATCGTTAGATTGGTCCCCCAGTCTATCGTTCTGTTGTCTGATTGGCCCGGGTGATTCCGGCAAGTCGACAGTCCTTGACGCGATAGAAGCAACGCTTTCTTCGCGGTGGTTGTCGTTCACCGAAGCGGACTTCATCGGCGGCGACACTACGAAGACGATTGAGATCGAAGTCACTGTGGGCGAGCTGTCCAAGGCACTCAAGTCGGACGAACGGTTCGGGCTTTATATTCGGGGCTGGTCCGCCGAGGGGACGATCCGCGATGAGGCTGAAGATGGCGACGAGCCGGTCCTGACCATTCGGCTCACCGTGGATGCCACCTTGGAACCAGCATGGGAGATTTGCTGCGACCGAATCGAAGACGTGCGCACGCTCTCAAATCGCGATCGCGCACTCTTCGGTTTAGTCCGTCTCGCCGGTGAGGACGCCCGACACTTGGCGTGGGGTCAAGGCTCGGTGCTGTCTCGGTTGACCGGGAACAACGAGGAGGCCTCGGCCAGATTGGCACAAGCCTACAAGGCTGCCCGAGACAGCGCGGGCCTCCACGAGATCGAGGCCCTTATGGAGGCTGCGACGGCGGCTGAAGGGTTTGCCAAAGGCATGGGTGCTTATGTCGAGGGGGCATACGCACCCGGGCTGGAACTTGGCCGCGGGGGTCTTTCCGCAGGCTCCATTGCGCTGCACGACGAGGGGGTTCCGTTGCGAATGGCCGGCTTGGGAACCAGGCGCCTAGCTACTCTCGCGATCCAGAAGTCCGCCGTATCGGAAGGCGCTATCGTTCTTGTCGATGAAATCGAACATGGGCTCGAGCCACATCGCATCATGGGGGCCATCTCCCAGCTTCGACGCGACCAGACCGTCGCCTCAGAGGCGAATCGCCCGGTCGGTCAGATTATTCTTACCACCCATTCTGAGGTGGCCTTGGCCGAGGCAGGAGCCAAGTCGCTCTTCGTTTGTCGGACGTCTCGCCCGGATCGTGCGACTACGGTGATCAAGCCTGCGGCGCCCGATCCCATCCATGCTCTGATGCGGTTCAACCCGCGAGCGCTGTTCGCTCGGCGCATCCTGGTCAGCGAGGGGATGACCGAAGTGGGGATGCTTAACGGCCTGCGGGAGTTCTGGCCGCCTCGTCATGACGATATGCCGTGCGAACACAAGGGGGCATCAGTTGCGGATGGCAACGGTGGGCAAACTGTGTCAATCGCATTGGGGTTGGCACAATTGGGATATTCCGTCGCAGTTTTCCGCGACTCCGACGTGCCATTGACCGTGGAGGCAGCGGCCTCGCTGGATGAGGTAGGGATTCCAGTGTTTGAATATGGAGGAGAGCTGGACTCCGAGCACGCACTGTTTTCTGCTGCGAGTGACGAGCAGGTTCAGCGTCTGCTTGAATATGCTCGCGAAGAACGTGGTGTCGGGAAGATCAACGACAACCTTCTCGCAGCACTGGATCTGGATCGAGTAGATATCGCGGGCGATTTCGCGTTGTGGGACCTGATCTCAGCGTTCGATGGTCGCGAGTTGCGCGAAAAGATTGCGGGAGTCTTCGGCGCCAAGAAGTGGTTCAAGGATCAACGCATCGGTCGCGGCCTCGCTCCTATTGCGTGGGACATTGCAATGACGAGCCCCGAATCCCCGATGGCACTGGCGCTGGCCGCTGCTGAGGCTTGGTTATATGCTTGACGCCGAAGAGCTCTTGGGCTTCAGTAGAGGAGCCATTGTCGCGCCGGCGGGGCACGGAAAAACTGAGCAGATCGCCAAGGTAGCGGCGCTCGGACGACGTACGCTCATTCTTACTCATACTCACGCCGGGGTCCATGCCATCCGGTCGAGACTCAAGCGCTTGAAGGTTCCACATGCGGCGGCAGTGGTCGATACAATCGCCGGCTGGTCGATGCGGTATGCGCACGCCTTCCCCGGAATCGCACAGCCCTGCGAAGGCATGCCGCAAGGAGCGCAGTGGGACGACCTGTACAGAGGAACCATTCGAGCTCTCGCCATTGGCGCGGTTCGCCAAGTGGTCGAAGCCTCCTACGACCGCATTCTGATCGACGAGTACCAAGATTGCAACGGCTTGCAGCACGAGCTTGCGACGACGTTATCCACCATCGTCCCGACTTTGGTCTTTGGCGATCCGATGCAAGGCATCTTCGAGTTCGCCGGTGCGACTCTCAACTGGGAAACGACCATCTTCCCGTGGTTTCCCCTGGTCGATGAGCTTGATGTTCCTCATCGCTGGGAGAATCGTAATCCGGAGCTTGGAGAATGGATTGCGGAGGTTCGAGAGAGGCTGATGCGGGGTGACGGCATTGACTTGTCGGTCGGACCGGTCGCCTTCCGCCGCGCCGATACGGCGTTCGATATGGGGCCGTTGTTCGATGGCTTCGACGGCGTTCAAGGCAGCGTCGCTGCTATTCATTGCAACAAGGGAATCTGTTACCGACTGGCTCGCGCGGCGGGCGGCGGATACCAGGCTATCGAGGAGGTGGCCGCGAGGCGTTTGCAGGAGTTCTGCATAGCTTGGGATAGTTGCGATTCACGTCAAAGCCGAGTCGATGTCATCACGAGTCTGTTGGACGATTGCGTCAATGTGAAGGCGCTAGAGGATGGCGAAGAGGACACTCTTGCCGATCTGGCAACCAATGCGAGAATCAGGCTAGCGGTAGCCGATCTTTTTGGTCCTGGCGCGGCGGAGGCGGGGGCGACAGTCTTGTCGTTGATTCCTCGGCGTGCGCGCTACCAGCTCTACCGCAGGGAGCTTTGGCGCGATGTTGAGCGCGCCATGGCGGACGTTGCGGCTGGCCGCTGTGTATCGATGACGGAGGCCGCTGAGCGAGTAAGGCAGCGTGCGAGCCTCGCAGGACGCCGGCTTCCGCAGAGAACTGTATCAACGCCATTGTTACTGAAGGGTCTTGAGTTCGATCACGTGGTGGTGCCCGACGCCTCGCATTTCGCCCGAGAGCAACGTGCGCAGGCGAAGCTCTTCTATGTTGCAATTTCCAGGGCTACGCATTCGTTGACCGTTTCCGCACCGGACAATTGGGTGCACTTTCAAAGGCCGGACCTTTAAGCCTATTACCTCCTCGGAGGCCGCTGAAGGTTGCTTCGCCTCCTTTACGAATAAAGAATCGCTATCTGATCAAAGAGATAGGACACAATGCGACAACTGAACCGTTCTCAAGCACGCACTCCGCAGTTCTTTTCTTCCGAAAAGGCGGAGTCGTACAAGAAAAAAATTCATGAATACCTTGAAAATCCAGATTTTCGAAGGCCTCCCGAGTTCAGGTGGGAGAGTGATGATCGATACGAAGTGCAGGAGGCGTTACAGAACTGGACCCATGGAAAATGCTCTTACTGTGAAAAAAGACGCACTCTCATTGGAAGCGATGCTTGGGGGATAGATCATTTCAGACCTTTACGAGCGGCAGACCGGGGAAGGGGGAAAATAGACCGCCTTCACTATTGCTGGCTGGCGGTGGAGTGGGTAAATGTCTACTATGCATGCCATGCATGCGCATCGATAAAGGGGAATCTATTTCCCCTATATAGAGGACATGGCGAGTTAGGTGCGAGTTTAGAATCGTTACGCCGGACTGAGACTCCTGTGCTGATTGATCCAGCCTACGATAGGGTGGAAAAGCATTTGACTGTAGCGCCGTCAGGAAGGATGTATGGTCTCACACAGCGAGGATCTGAGACAATTTCGCTTCTTGACCTGAATCGCCAGGAATTGCTTGACGGCCGCGAGGATGCGCTACGTGAGTTTGTTTCGAAATGGAATGATGCCTTCGAACAAAGAGAGAGGCCAAACTCATCTCTGACATTCGAACAAGTTAGAGAATTACTTGCACCTGAGGCGAGCTTTTCGGGCGCAATATCCCTTCTGCTACATCGGTTGCTGCCAAAGAGAGTCCGTAGGAAGGATCTGCACTCGATATCGGAATCGCATCTTCGACAAATCCTCGACGCTATCGGCGCGATCAATCCGGGCGAGGTTGACCGTGAGATTGAAGCGCGCAACCACGCGAGAGGTTCGCAATATTTTCTTGGGCAAGCGCACCGGCGTGCACGGCCGATCCGCCGAATAGAAATCCGAAACTTCAAGGGGATCCGGGAGGCCGCGGTGGACTTTCCGATGCCGGAAGGGAAGGACACCCAGTGGGTTGCATTCGTTGGGCCAAACGGTGTTGGCAAAACATCGCTGCTTCAAGCGCTGGCGCTTGCATTGGCTGGACCTGTTGTCGCATCGGAGATGATCGACGATGCGAAGACGATTCTTTCTGAGGGCGCATCTGCTGGGGAGATAAGACTCGAATTCTGGCACTCCGATGAGGCCAACCTTCTAACGTTCGATAGAACTAGTCGAAGGTTTGGCGGATTCGCCTCTACGCCTTCTCCTGTTCTTGCATACGGAGCGTATCGCTTACTGGCTCGTAGAGTCTTGCCGCGGAAGCAACGACGCAATGATTTCCGTCTACTATCGCTTTTTGACGAGCACGCAAAGATTAATGGGCCGCACGGCTGGTTCACAAAGCTTGCTGGGCAAAGATTGCGTGATGCAGCAGACCTTGTGCAACAGTTGATGCTGGAGCCAACTGCGCTCGTGAACATCGTAGATTCGAAGGTCGAAGTGCGAATAAATGGCCGCGAGCAGCCGATCGATGCAATGAGCTCCGGGTTGCAGAACATATTCTCCCTGGCGACCGATATTCTGGAGGTTGTGTACTCTTGGGGGGACAGTGCTTTGGGAGCGCAAGCGACAGTCTTGATTGATGAGCTGGATGCTCATTTGCATCCGGCCTGGAGACTCCGCATCGTAGAGCGACTGCGGCGGGCGTTCCCGATGATCCATTTCATCTATAGCACACACGATCCTTTGACCCTGCGAGGCGTCCGCGGACAAGACGTCCAGATCTTAAATGCATCGGAGCAAGGGACGCTGTCAGCTCGGTCTGCGCCGGGTGACATCGACGGACTATTCGTCGATCAGCTTCTCACTTCCGATTTGTTTGGGCTCAATACGACGTTGGACGAGAAACTGGACGGTGAATTTGTCCGGTACTACGATTTGCTGGCGCGGGGTGATTCCCGCTTGAACGCACGTGAGCGAGACGAACTGCGAGGGCTTGAAGAGTCTCTGCACGATGAAGGAATGATGGGCGTGACCCAGCGAGAGAGAATAATGTACCGCGTGATAGACAGGCAACTCGCGACCTTACGAGATGGAGAGGGAGGCGAACTGTCGGAGGACGCGATCAAGCTCATCGAAGAGCTCGTGCAAAGTAACCAAGAGTACAAGGGGTTGCTAGGTGATTAAACGAGACCGGCCGTTTGGTAGCGAACCTGAGATTTTACAAGGCGACCGCGCGACGAACGAGCAAAGCCGCGCTTCCGGTTACTACGCGACGACACCTGGTGGCTTCCCGGCGTTCCCCGGCTTTCATATTTACCGAGACGCGGAGGTGAAGCAGGCGCTTAACGCGATTTTTGAAAAGAAGTGCGCGTACTGCGAGTCGAGATTCGTGAATCAAGGGGTCCAGGTTGAGCATTTTCGGCCCAAGGGGGGAGTGCAGCTGACACGAGCCCCGGTGGCTACAATTGGTTATTGGTGGCTCGCATCGGAATGGACAAACCTACTTCCCGCATGTAGTGATTGCAACACGGAAACTGATCATTTTCTGCCCGACGGATCTGTGAGGAAACTCGGGAAGGGAAACTACTTCCCCTTGATGCCGGGTCAGGGGTGTGCCCCTTCGAGGGGATACCTCCATACAGAATCGCCGCTACTCATCAATCCGACGCTCGATGATCCAAATCGTTACCTTGAGTTTACTGTCGGCAGTTTTGGTGAGCGAACCCGGTCCTTTGTTCGTCCTGCCGAGCTCGACCCTATTGGTTTGATGAAAGCGGAGGCGACAATAGAAGGCTTCGGCCTGAACCGCCGACGGTTGGTCGCGGCGCGTACGGCCAGATTGACTTCACTGGAACGGGAGCTATTCGCTTGGCGAAGGCTGGTAATGTCAGCGGACAAGATGGCGTCCGAAGCTGATAAGGAAGCGACCCTGATGGAGGCGAAGACACTGCTCGACGATATCCTGAGTAATTTCGTCAAACACAACAAACCTTACTCTGCTGCTTGCTTCGCGTTTGCCAAAGAGTGGCTGGCAGGCGATCGGCCAGGAATTGTGCCTCGGCAGATCAACGACGACGTTGATGATGAAGACGAGGACGACTATGAAATCGTCATCTAAGGCGGTTCGTGCGATTTGTGGGGAAACGCCGATCCTGCCACTATCGGGTCGCCGCCGGCTCGGACCTCGACGGTCGTGGCCGACGTCAACGCACAGAGGACTGCCTCACGGCGGGATGGACCTCAACACAGCAGGATTCGAGGTCCGTCTTGCAGAAGTTCCAAATCGCTTTGGTCAACCGTTGGTGTCAACCCACTCACGAGCCCAGGCGATGCCGGCCGCCATCGCATCGTCTTCCGTGCGGAAGAACTCGAGCACGCCGCTGGTCCCAACAACTCGCCCCGCCTGGATGACAGTCCCACTCGAGGCAAAGGCTTCCCCCTCGTGAATCGAGTGCCCGTAGATCGCATATCCCTTGTAAAGATCAGTTTCCATCGCGTGTTCGGTGCAATGCTGTCAATGGTGTGTTACTCGATGTATCGGTACGTTGCCGAAAATCAAGTGCATCATGTAGTCACGGTCCCGCCGTATCTGTTTCTCAAGGAAAGCGCTTCATAGCGTCGGCCGGTGCCGGAGGCGATTCCGACGAGAGCCCCCCTTGGCGCGAACGCTCGTCGTTGAAGAGGATGCGCAGGCGCTCGAGCGCAACCAGGTTCGAGCGCGTCTCGTCGCGCCAGGCTCTCTGAACCGCTCCGCAGAGTCCATCCATCTCCGCGACGAGCTTTCGCATCCGTACGACGTCAACTATCAGCCGCCGAACTGCCTCGTCGTACTGGTCACCGGACCCGTGCCGACGCCACAACTGACGCAGCTCTACCAGCGTTGGTGATGGCATTTCCGGCAAGATACGACGGATCACGAGATGTCTCGAATACTGTATGAATATAAGGGCTATCCACTTAGCACCACCTGAGAGAAAATGTCGGTGTGAGCGAATTCCAGCCTACCCCGACCGCCGGCGTCGACTACCCTCGGACGTGGAGCCAGTTTGAAGACTGGTTTGTCACCGAGGAGGAGTGTGCGCGCTATCTTGAGCGGCTGCGTTGGCCGGAGGGGTTCGTCTGCCCCAGTTGCGCAACCAAACGGGACCCGTATAGGAGCAGCCGCGGGCGCCTGATCTGCCGCACCTGCCGACATCCTGGGACAGTGACATCCGGCACGATTTTCGATAAGACACGCACG
>NZ_WHNP01000143.1 GCF_009362735.1 Paraburkholderia franconis
GACGATGACCACGGGGCTGTGCGCCCAGTAGGCGGCGGCAATCGCGGTGACGGCATTGCTGATGCCGGGGCCGTTCTGGCCGATGACCACGCCATGGCGGCCCGAGACGCGCGCATAGCCGTCGGCCATGTGACCGGCGCCCTGTTCGTGGACGACGGGAATCAGGCGGATGCCGGCGGGCGCGAAGATGTCCATCGCGTCCATGAAGGCGGAGCCCATGATGCCGAACATCTCGGTGACGCCGTTGGCGGCCAGCGTTTCGACAAAGGCTTCGGACGGGGTCATCGCCTGCGGACCGCTGGCCGTCTGGGTTGGGGTGTTTTCGCTCATCAACTGTCTCCGGTTATCGTTTGACGGAATGCCGTATTTCGAATGCTATTCGGTGCCCCATACGGGTCAAGGGATTCCGTCCTTGTTGCATGAATTTGAAATGGAATGGAACGTTTTGTTTCAAAACGACCGACGCTGACAAGCGCCGATGCACTCAGGTCAGGCAGGCTGCTTCGGGCGCTCCCCCGGAGCCACCGGCCGCGTCGAACACGCAGTCCTCGGTCATGAACTCCATCAGCCCGTTGGCGTCACGACTGTCGAATGCCTCGGAAAAGGCGGTGAGCGTGTCGGCCGTGACGGCGGGTCGGGTGCTGAGCGTGTCTGCCATACGTGTCTCCAGTCGAATAGCCGGTGCCGTCCGGCGCGCGAGAAGTCGTGCGCGGCACGGCATATCGACACGTTAGGGTTTGCCCGTCGAGGGCGGTAGCACCAGTGGGGAGCTTTCGCCTGGGCCAGCGCGCGAACTGGAAAGACCCAGGCATCGCGGCAGCACACGGGTGCGGATCTGCTGGATCAGCGACTTGTCGTCGCGCTCGATCAAATCGGGCGCCTGGTTGCGGATTCTCATGATCGAGAGCACCTTCAGGCAGCACTCGCACCAGTCGTTGACCAGAAATCACGAATCGATCGAACCGGCCGTAGATGAAGGAATATGCGTAGTTCTGCAAATTGGCGGATTTAACGGATGAACGCCACTAGCATCTCGCGAATTTCGATTGAAACGGCAGGCGAAAGGACGTTTGCGAGACCCGTTATCGGTCACTCAATCAACACATCATCTTCAAGACTGGCTGCTCGATTCGATCAGGTAAATCCTCGGAGCTGCTGCTGGCGATGAGACAGTCCGCACAACGCCCTCGGGAACAAGCTCAACGCGAGCGCGGGCGTCGAGCCCTTGCTGCGGGCAGCGCGACCGTTGAAATAGTCGGAAGAAATCAGGCTGGGTGTTCCCACGACACGGCGAAAAACCGAAGAACAATGCTCATCAGGCACTGGATCCATCGGATCTTCTCGCCTGGTACTACCCGCCGCTTTATTGATTGAGAATGCTTGACTAAACGAGCGAGATCGCTAGTGCGAAATGCGAGAAGCTGAAATCTGTCCCGGTAGCCGCTGACTATACTTGAAACGGAACCAGAACAGGACGCGGAACTTCAGGTTGCCGACCGGCAATTCAACGCTGCAATCCGTGCGGAGCGCGTGCGAATTGGGTAACAAAGGGCGTTCCTTGGCGTGCTCATTGTTTTTCAACTCGAGGAGATGGCGGTGAGAGCCTTACCCAGACTAGCAAAGACGATGAAGCATCCCGCCGACTCGACAATCGAGCCGGTGATCAAGATCCGCCGCGCCCGCGGCAAGTTGAATTCGTACTGGTTGACGACCGCCGTACTCGCGATATCCGTCATGCTTTGGCAGGCGATATCGATGGCGGGAATCTTCCCTGCGTTCGCGCTGCCCTCGCCGGTGGCGGTGTGGCAGGCCTTCGTCGAAATCGTCCACAATGGATATGGCGGGCAGGCGCTCATTAGTGACGTTCTGATTAGTTGCTTTCGCATCGTCATCGGCTTCGTTGGCGCGATTGCGATCGGCGTTCCCATCGGACTCCTGATGTCGCGGAACAAGATCGTGTTCGACATCATCGATCCCCTGCTGCAGTTCGTCCGGCCGGTTCCGCCGCTCGCCTATATCCCGCTGCTGGTGGTGTGGTTCGGCATCGGCGAATTGCCTAAAGCCATCCTGATTCTCGTTGGCACGATTCCGGTCATCATCATCGGCACCATGTCGGGCGTGAAAAGCACGCCGCCTTTACGCATCTCGGTCGCTCGCACGCTCGGTGCGACCAACGCGCAAATCTTCCGCAGGGTCGTGCTGCCTTCGGCGCTGCCGGAGATCTTCACCGCGATGCGCGTGGGGATCGGCGTGGCGTGGACCTGTCTTGTTGCAGCGGAACTGATCGCGGCGAGCAGCGGGCTGGGCTGGCTCGTGCAGTTCGCCGGACAGGCGCTGCAGGTTGGCATTGTGATCGTCGGTATCGTGATCATCGGGTTGATCGGGTATGCAATGGAACTGGTGATTCGCAAGATCGAAAATCTGGTCGTTCCCTGGCGCGGACATAACTGATCGCATTATTGGAGGAGACGAAAAATGAAAACGATGCAATGGGTCTATGGCGTCACTGCGGCCATGCTTGCCGGCAGTTGTCTTGTTCCGGGCGCGGCTTACTCACAGAACAAGCCCGAGATCATCATCGGCTACGAGGATAACGGCGCCGATCCGTACATGGTATCAATGGCCGAGCATATGTTCGAACACCAGATGAACGCCGACATCCAATACAAGCTCTTTAGCTCGGGCCCGGCCGCGATGAGCGCGTTGGCGTCGAACAGTCTCACGTTCATGTGCGGCCTCGGCGTTCCGCCGCTCGTCACGGCCATCGCGCAGGGCTTGCCAATGACGATCGTGTACAACCAGGAGCGCTACACGGATGCGGCCGGCATCGTGGTCAAGCCCGACAGCGGCATCCATGACGTCGCTTCGCTGCAAGGCAAGAAGATCGCGATCGTGGCCGGCTCGCAGGCCTCCTTTGAACTGGCGACCTTCCTCGCGGCTGCGCATGTGCCGTATTCGTCGGTCACGCAGATCAACATGGCGCCGCCGCAGATGCGTACGTCCTGGGTGACGGGCGCGATTGACGCGGCGATCGTCTGGGACCCGGTATTCAGCGCGCTGCGCGCGGCCGGCGGCAAGGCAATCAAGACCGATGGCGATCTGCCGCGAGAAGCTTCGAGCTACAACGTCTGTATTGCCAACTCGGAGTGGGCGAAGGCGCATCCCGACCTGGTCCGCGGTTTCGTCGCGGCTCTCGACCAAGGCTATCAGGTGACGATGAAGAATCGGGACCAGGCGCTCGCTGAAATGGCGCGCGCAACGGGCGTGACCGTGCCCGTTGCGAAGAGTGAACTTGCCGGTTACGAGCTGTTCTCCGGCGCCGACCAGACCACGCCGAAAGTCATGGGACTCGACGCAGGCGTCAAAACCTCCGCAACTTATCTGACGCTGGTGAATACAGCCAAAGTGCTCAACATGATAGGCCGCATTCCGTCGGTGCCGGCGAACTTCGACTCGAATGTCGCGCCACAGTACTCCAAATCTTTCGCACATTGATCCATTGACTGTCTGACCATCAAGCAGGAGACGAACTTGAACATCGTCATCGATTCCCTGTACAAGACATTCGGTGCCACATCGGCACTGGAAAACATCAACCTGCAATTTCGGGGCGGCGAATTCGTCACTGTGCTCGGCGCCTCAGGCTGCGGAAAGACCACCTTGCTGCACCTGCTCGCCGGTCTGACGTCACCCACGCGGGGCAACATCTATATCGATGGCGAGATCAAGGACCAGCCCGGCGCTGACCGTGTCGTCGTGTTTCAGCAGGCCGGTTTGTTTCCGTGGCTGAGCGTGGAAGAAAACATCGAGTTCGGGCCGTCACTGCATTCGGTGCCCAGGGCGCAACGCCGAAAGGACTCGGCCGACATCCTGCGGATCATCGGCCTCGAGTCTTTCGCCCGGCACAAGACCTACGAACTGTCGGGCGGCATGCAGCAGCGCGTGGCGATTGCGCGGGCACTCGTCATGAAGCCGAAGGTGCTGCTGATGGACGAGCCCTTCGGCGCATTGGATGCGCAGACCCGCAGTTCTATGCAAACCTTTTTGACGGAGCTGTGGGAGCAGCTCCACTGCACGGTCGTGTTCATCACCCATGACATCGACGAAGCGATCTTTCTCGGTACGCGTCTTGTCGTGCTTTCGGCGCGACCGGGGCGAGTCGCGCTCGACGTGCCCATCGAACTGGAACGGCCGCGCACGCCGAAGGTCGCATTCGAACCGCACTTTCTGGAGCTGAAAAAGCGCGCGATGGGTATTCTCGCGCATTGATCTCAGGCGAGAAAGGCGTTGTCAAGCTGACGGCATTAGATTAACTGTGTGGCGCAAGAACAGTTATTCGTATCAGAAAACTGCATCGACCGCGGAAGCGACAGTTCAACCATGCAATGTGCCGAGGCTTTCTTTGAGTATGGCGCGGGACTCTGGTAAGCCGAGTCGACCATGATTCGGCAATCACGAGTGTGCTCCCGCCGTCTTTGAGAACCACGTCGTTAGGGAAATCAAAGCCGCTCGCGGCGATGCGCGCCGCGCCATCGGGCTCGACAACAAAAAAGATCGACAAGCTCTTTTACCGCGCCGCCGAAAAGATCGTAGAGATCATCCACGACGAGATCGTTCAGATCGGCGGGAGCGAGTGCGGACAGGTCCGCATGCAATACCAGCTCGCCATCGACGATGCGCATCAGCTTGCGATCGACCATCGATGCGATGACAGGAGAACCATCGGGCATAAAGCCGATCCCTGAAGGACGGCGCGGAACGTCGCACACGACTTCGCGCTCGCCTGCTGCTGTGATCCGATAAAGCTTCATGTCGGTGATGTCGGATGCCCACAGATGGCCATCGTACCAGCGCGGTCCTTCCAGGAAAGCGAAATTGTTCGCAAGCAACTTGACCGTCTCTGTTCTCATTCGGAGGGTTCTCTCTATCGTGTGATTGGAAGATGTGCGCATTCGGCACTCAGATTATGTTCGTATTTCGGGCTCAACTCCGTGACGAGGCGGCGAGCATGACAACGATCCTGCGTATCAAAGGCACGGCAACGAGCGCCAGCGGGAGCATGACCATCCAGGAAAAAAGATAGGACCTGATCTAGTGATCGACGAACGTATTCTCCGAATAGAACGGTTCACTCGAAATGGCTGAATCCACTGCACGCGTCATGGCGCTTCGTATTCCACTGAAGAGACAATGAGTGAATCGGTGCGGAATGCGAAACATACGGCAAATCCCCGATGGCTCGATGTGTCAGATCGAGTATGAAACGCCGCGACCGCACAGACAAACGAATAAAACTAATTGCTTCAAGCTGCGCTGCTTATGGTTGCCCGGCGAACACTTGAATACGAGCGTTTGTGTGCAACAGTCAAAGTTGACGATGCTGTCAAATATGTCGAATGCGCTGCAGGCAATGTGCCGATACAGTGCTGTTATTCGATGCAGATTGAACCGATGTAAATGGGGTGGGTTGCGAGATGGACACGCCGCGGACTATGCGAATATTCGCCCGGGGGGCGTGGTGCAATTTGGATGCGTCGGCCTGTTACGCTCGAGTTTTTGACGAGCACGAGCCGATGCGTAAGCTGACAGACGTTGACGGATTGTTCGACGGCCGCCACCTTGATCGCGAAGTTATCGTCCTTTGTGTGCGTTGGTACCTGCGTTACAAGCTCAGTTTTCGAGACCTCGCTGAAATGATGGGCGAGCGCGGTCTGTCGGTGGCCCACACGACGATCATGCGCTGGGTCAAGCGGTTCACGCCGGAGTTTGTAAAACGCTGGAATCGCCTGGCCACGACATCCGGTCAATCGTGGCGAGTCGACGAGACCTATGTGAAGATCCGCGGCAAATGGGTCTATCTCGCACATCGTGCGCCGATTGGGCCTGCCCGGAGCTTCGGTTTTTTCCGATGCAGCGGCTTAGGGCAAACGTCTTTGCGTGGTCGCAACACGAACCGCCTGCAAGTCGGCTTTCAGCGCTTGATGGCCAGGTAAGCTCGGCTGATCGCCGGACGGCTATGGACCCAGAGACGACTGGCAAGCCAGGCAGCCGGCCTGTCCCGCACTTCAAGTCGCCTGATCGATCGCCCGGCTTCCGTTGGAAGAGGTTGCCGCTGGACCGGATTGGTGCCTCGGTCGCACGTATAAAAGTGCCGGAACCCAGCGGCGAGCGCGATCTCGCTGTAGTCGTCATCGTAATAGCCTTGCGGCCAGCAAAGATGGTCCGACACATCGCCAAGCCGCTGACGAAGCGTCGCGCGTGCTTTCACCAGATCGTCGCGCAGTCGTTCCCGTTTTTCGTCACGATCTTGTGTCAGCCGATCCCAGCGAACATGTGTGTGCGTGTGGCTGTGGAACTCGAACGTACCAGCGTGCCGCATCGCCTCGATTTCGGACCAGCGCAGGATCACATCGTCGGCCCGGCCGTGCTCGATGGCCGATTCACCGTCCTCGTGACCAAGCAGACGCGGCAGCGCGGCGATGTCGCCACCCGCCGCGTTAGGCCGCGGCGCGCCCTCGCCCGGCCACGCGCTTACAAGGAAGCAAAGTGCGCTGAAGCCATGCCGCTGCAAAATGGGATGCGCATGCACCCAGTTGTCGAGATACCCGTCGTCGAACGTGATGACGACCGACTTCGGCGGGACCGGCGCTCCCGCCAGGTAGTCCGCGAACTGGCGCGCGCTCAGCGTCCTGTAGTCAAGCTGCGCAAGACATGCAATCTGTTCGGCGAAATGCTCGGGCGTAACCGTGATCATGCCGGGCGACGTACTGACGTGGTGATACATCAGCACCGGAACCGCGCGCGCAACGTGCTTCATGACACCGGCCCCAGTCCGGCCAGTTTCTGATGGTAGTTTCGTTCGGTGAGGCATCGCCGGTAAAACGCGATCGTTTGATCTGCCATCTGCGCGATCGTAAAGCGCCCGATGATACGGCGCGCCTGGTCTCCAAGGCGCGTGCGCAGCGCGCGATCATCGAGCAGCCGCACGATCGCCGCCCTTAGCGAGACAGGATCTTTCGGAGGAACCAGCAACCCGTTGACGCTATCCTCGATCAGTTCCGGCACGCCGTCGACGCGCGTGCCGATCACCGGCAAGCCGCGCGACATGGCCTCAATGAACGACTGCCCGAGCGCTTCCTGATGAGTCGGCAGCACAAAAAAATCGCTGCCGCGCAGCACATTCGGCACGTCCGGACGTAAACCGAGCAGGTGGACCCGGCTACTCAGCCCCAACGCTTCGATACGGCTTCGGATTCGCGCAAAGCTCGGTCCGTCGCCGGCCATGACCAGATGCAACTCGGGCCGGCTTGTCAACAGCGGCCGCACCGCTTCGATCAGATCGTCGTGGCCTTTCTGGTCTCGCATCATCGCGACCATGCAGCCGATCACCGCGTCGGCGCCAAGGCCGAGTTCGCTGCGCAATGTCGATTCGATTTGCTGCTCTGGCTCGGGAACGCCGTCATAAATGGTCGCAATCCGGTCATGATCGACACCAGCCGAGACCAGATACCGGTGCACGTACGAACTGACGGCGATCACACGGTGCGGAATCCACCGATACGTCGCCAGCGACGTGACCGGTAACGCCAGGTGCCGCGTCCTGACCACGAGTGGTGTACCCGCGGACCGGGCCGCGAGTCCGGCAACGAGGGTGTCGTGACCGCTGTGCGTGTTGACCACATCGAACGCACGGCGGTTCACAAGCGACCGAATCGCCATCATTGACGCAACATCGCCGCCAGTTCTCATGGGAGCGTGATGCACGGGAAAACCGCCAGCCGCCGCGCGCCGACCGATCTCTGCCCTCGCCGGACAGACCAGTTCGACGGTATGCCCCCGCTCGCGCAATGCGACCATCTCCTTTAATGTGCGAATCTCCTGGCCGCCCCATCCCGTTGAAGACTCGCTATGCAAAATATTCATGCCCCGATTCGTCCCCGAAATGCATTTGTAAGTGTCTGAATTTACAGGCAAAAATGCGTAATATACAGTAATTATTGTCGGGTTCTGTAATTTTTTATCTTCGCTGCTGCCTAGGCGAACGCTTGCTGCAGACAAGGCCATGATGACCGTCCAAGTGCTCGGAAGCTGCCGTTAAACGCGCGTGCGATCAGTGGCCGGAGTGGCTCGTAAGTACGCGTTCGATTGCAGCCAGAGCTGTCACTCGCTGTTGCCGATCAGCGAACGTCGGGAATGCAGCTCGTAGCCGCCTCTCGATGGCGGATGGGTGAGTGTCAGGTATGGCCGACAGGACTAAACCGCTCGCGCGGTAGGGGGCTGCGGCCCGACTCTGGCGGCGAATGGGAGGCCAGTGGCGCCGGTGGTTATGTTGGTGGTTGAGGCAATCCGCCTCGCCCTCCAGCAGGAGCCCCATCATGACCTCCTCCGATCCGGGCATCAGCCCGCTGCGCCGCCATATGCTTGAGGACCTGCGCATGCGCAGGTTCGCACCGAAGACCCAGGCCGCCTATCTGCGTGCCGTACGTCAGTTCGCCCGATACCTCGGGCGTTCACCCGATACCGCCACCGTCGAGAACC
>NZ_WHNP01000144.1 GCF_009362735.1 Paraburkholderia franconis
CTGCAGAAACGTCGCGATAAGGCTGCAGCAAAGCGCTTCTTCAAACGCGTGCTGGCCGCCTGTCCCGAGGCGCCACGAAGGATTGTCACCGATCAGTTGCGCAGTTATCCGGCCGCGAAGGCCGGAATTCCAGAATTGGCAAACGTCAAACACGTCTTCGTCAAGGCCAGTGCACGGGTGAACAACCGTGCCGAAAATAGCCATCAACCTACGCGTGAACGCGAGCGCCGAATGCGTGGCTTCCGCGATTCTGATCGCACGCAAGCATTTCTGTCGCGCTTCGGACCGATTCGCCAGCACTTCGCGCTCAAGCGACAGTTACTGCGCGCATCACTCTATCGCAAACAGCTCGCCACACGCTTTGCCGCGTGGCATCGCCTCACTGGCCTCACCCAAAATCCGTCCGGTTTCTGAGCGAGCGGTGCCTTCTATCAGCTATTGCGTCATCAACACGACAACGTGACAGTGCCGGTGAAGGCTGTGGCAATGCCCGATGCCAGTTCGTCGAGTAGTCCGGTATCGGCGTGGGTTACGTCGTGGCCGCCGGTTTCGTGTGCGAGTGCGCCCCAGATGATCGGGTCATCGGGCCGCCTTGATCGGGCAGAAGTCGACTCAACCCGACGTACGCGAGGTCCGGCAAGGTGCGGCGCACCGTGCCACGATGGCCCGATGACGTCTCCCTCAATGAATCGCCGCTGTCGCGGCGGGCTGGTTGTTCGCGGTCCGCGGCAGTGCTAGGCTGAAGGCGTCACCTCGACGACCAGCGGAGACAAGCAAATGATCGAAGCTTCGGAACTGAAGCCTGGCATGGTCGTCCTGCTTGAAGGCGAATTTCATAGCGTCGTCAGCGCCGGGTACCACGCCGGCGGCGGCCAGCAGGGTAGCGCAGTCTTTACCAGGGTCAAGAACCTGAAGACCGGTCACGTCAAGGAATTGCGTTTGCACCCGGGCGACAAGCTCGAAGAGGTCACGCTCGATCACCTGGAGATGGAATACCTGTACACGGATGGTGTCGCTTTCCATTTTATGAATCCCGATACCTTCGAACAGATCAGTTTGCCCTCGGAAACCATTGGCGCATACGAAAAATTTCTTCAGCCCAATATGCGAATCCCGGTGCAACTTTATGAGGGTGAGCCCGTCACCATCGCATTTCCCCCTGCGGTCGAGTTAAACATCGTGTTTACGCCGCCGGGCCTGCACGAGCATGAAACCTCCACCTTCAAGACCGCCACGCTCACGAACGGCATGGAAGTACTCGTTCCTCAGTTCATCAAGGAAGGGGACACGGTGCGAATCGAGGTCGCTTCAGGAAAATACCTGGAGCGGGTAAGGCGAGGGGCGCGAAAGCCGTGAGAATGCAGCGTAGCCCTTGCGTGACCAGGGCATACGCCGCTCTTACAGCGCTGTTGCGGTGGCAGCCACAAGAGCGGCCAGAATAGTGAACCGCCGAACCGCCTGACGCCATGCTAGTGTTTCTCTGTCGGCGCGAATGATTCTCTGCACTGACGGACCCATGCCAGCAAACCTCTCTCCCGAGTACAAGCGGGCCGAACAAGCCTATCGGGCGGCGCGCGAGCCGCGCGAGCAGCTCGAATGCCTGAAGGAGATGCTCCGCACCATCCCAAAGCACAAGGGAACGGAGCGTCTGCAAGCCGATATAAAGTCGCGGATGAGAGAACTCACACAGGAATCGGTGGGCCACAGGAAAGCCGCCCACCGAGGGCCGTCACATGCGGTTCATCCCGACGGCGCGGCCCAACTCTGTTTGATCGGCCCGCCCGGCGCCGGAAAATCCAGCCTGTACGCGAGGTTGACAGGATGGAACAGCGAGTTCGGGCGCTACCACCGCCCGACCAGGCTGCCGATTCCCGGCATGTTGACGTTCGAGGACATTTCTCTTCAACTGGTTGATCTGCCACCCGTCTCGGCCGAATTCATGCAGCCTGAACTCATCAGCATACTGCGGTCGACTGACGGCGCACTGCTCGTGGCCGATCTGAGCGCGCCAGACTGTACAGAACAATCGGCGCTGATTCTAAGGCGGCTCGCCGCAGCAAAGATCATCCTGACGGAGCGCTGGCCGGGTCAGGGTAGCCACCCCGCGAGGAGCGCGGTATTATCGCCAGCTGATCCGTTCAGCGTTTACCTCCCTACGCTGCTGCTGGCTAACAAGACCGATCTCGCCAACCCAGAAGACGCGGCCGTGCTCGAAGACCTGCTCGGCGTACACTTTCCGCTGCTCGCAACCTCGGCCACCAGCGGACGTGGACTGGCTGAGATCGGACCATTTCTTTTCAGTGCTCTGGGCATCGTGCGTATCTACACCAAGGCCCCCGGGAAATCCGTCGACCGGAGTCGGCCCTTTACGATGCGTCGCGGCGACACCGTGCTGGATGTCGCGCTGCGGGTGCATCCTGATCTCGCACGCACGTTCAGGTTCGCCCGCATTTGGGGGAGCGGTCAGTTCAGCGGCCAACAGGTGGGCGCCGACCATCTGGTGGCCGATACGGACGTCGTGGAACTGCATTCGTAGTTCAAGCTGGGAAGATTGCAGCCAGTGACCTTGACACGTTACCTGGAGTTGCCGGCCGGCTGTTTGCCTGACTCAACTGTCACTGTAAGCAAACCAAGGTCCGTCACGGATCCTCGGCTGCTGAAGTTACGATTTTCTGGGAATCTAAACAAAGCGTCTTAAATAACGCAGCATAATCTGCGCAGAATCGCGTTTGGCCTGATCCGGTTTCGGAAAGAGGCCTCGACGGCTTCGCGCACTGATTTGCCGGGGGTGATTCTCCGATATGGGGCGGGTTACACACAGGTCAATCCTGACTCGTAAAGACTGTCAGTATTCCGGTGTAACCGTATGGACGATTCCTTGCGATCTCGCCGCCGGCGAAGAATCCCGCCAGCGGCACTTCACCCAGGACCTCCCGCACGGCCTGCAGCTCTGCATGTCGCGCTCCAAAATGCGGCCCACCGCGTCCCGAACAGCTGACACACAGCGCGCCTGACAGGTGGACTTTGGCGTTGCTTTCCAGTTCCGCGCGGATCTCCGTTGCAATGCGCACCAGATCGCGCCGGGCGCCCTCGGGATTGCTGGTGCAGAACGCGAGATGCATGCCTGGCTCGAGCTGGTCCGCAATCGCCAATACCCGGTGCTGGGGATCGACCGATTATGTGCCGCACGAACGTATCCGCGCCGAACGAGTCGCCCAGATAACACCAGCCGAGCGTGAACTGCGCGGATACATGTTGCTCCGCCGCACTCGCCATCATCTGGGTGTCAAGTTGACGCTGAAATTCGGCGAGCGCCACTAGTCAATCGGCGTCAGCAGCGTGAGCGTGGATAAACGAAGCGTGGTTCATGGCACAAACCCGTTGAGGCTCTGCGCCGCGTCCCTACTTTGGAAACCACCGGGTGCTACATTACCTGTTGAAGAGCAATGCGAAGCGACGGAATTACGAGCGCTTCCCGCTCGTGCGCAGTTGGCCGTTTCACCGGCTCCTGGTCGTCTGGAGCATCGTCGCGCGCGCCATCGGCGTGGCAGCGCTCGCGCCGTACATCTCAAGGATCCACTGACCTTCGGACTTCGGAGGATCACGATCATGACAAGCTACGATCAGGACGTTATTGCATGGGCCCGGGAGCAGGCAGCGCTGCTGCGCACCGGGCGGTTCGAGGAAATCGACGTCGGGCACATAGCCGACGAAATCGAGGACGTAGCCAGAGCAGAAGTGCGCGACATGACTCGCCGCATGGCGGGCATTACCGTGTGGCTTCTCAGGTGGCAGTATCAGCCGGAACTGCGCTCGCCGAGCTTGCGTTCGATGATCCGTGTGCAGCGCGAGCGGTTGAAGGCGCAGTTGAGGCGTACACCCAGTCTGCAGCCGATTCTCGCCGACGACGAGTGGATCAAGGACGTGTGGGCCGACGCCCGCCAGGAAGCGAGGAAGGAGACGAGTATCGGTTTTGCATTCTTTCCTGAGCACTGCCCGTGGCCGATGAAGCAGGTTCTCGATCCGATGTTCTGGCCGGACTTGGGCAGGGGCACAGGCACACCCTGCGAATCATGAATTCCCCGGCTGCGCCACCGAGCATTGCGGCGCGCCGGCAGGATGCAGGAATTGACCGACTGAATATCGACTGATGACCCGATTCGGTGCACGTGGCAAGAGGTGGGACTATCACCATTTCAATGACGAGGAGGTGGAATGAGCAAGAACCTGTGGACCTGTGAAGAAGTGACAGCTGCTGTCGAAGAAGAAATCAGGCTCCAACTCGGGAAAGCTGATTCAGCGTTGTCCGAGGTAACGCGCAACACGTGTCGCGACTACGCTTTCGGTGCATATCTTGCGTGGGAGGCGGTCACGCGCACCTGTCTGACAGAACAGCGTTTTTCCGACGCGAGGCGTCTTGGCAACCTGGTCGAGTTCCCGGATTCAGAAGGCGCATGATCCATCCGGAAAGTGACGCTATTGATCGTCGATCGTGAAACGCACGGGCATCAGGGACACATCGGAGCAGGCAAGCGATTATGGCCTACACTAGAGAGGCGTCTTTCGCGTGCTTGAGGCCCGCTTTGACGCAATGCAACGTCACTGGGAGCCGATTGAAGCGGGCGAATGACGATGGCGCAGGCAACACATTGTTATCTGCTGTCTGAAATTATCTGGAGCTGATGTTCAAGCAAGGGGGCATCATGTTGCAAGCCAGTGAAATCCAAAGGCGTTTTACTCATCTGCAGCAAACCGTCAGCGATGCATCACGGACCTGCCATGCCGACAAGACGATTCCAGCAGACTTGATAAACTGGATGGATGAGCTTGATAAGGAATGCAAATCGGCTAAAAATATCATGTCGACCAATGATGAAGATCGGATCCGGCAGTGTGTCGATGATCTCGAACGGATTGGTGATCGTGCGGAGCGGGCCTGCCAGAAAGCCGGAAGCCTCGACACCCGGGTCAAGGACGCGGTCAGTTCGATGCATTCGGAACTTTCCGACCTGAAGCGACAACTCCACTGACCTGACTGACTGCCCCGGTCCAACCGCTGGGGCAGGTTTCACTTCACCGCCACCATGGGTTAGCCCGCTCCGGCCGACTTATCAGCCTCTCCCTCAGCCAATGAACGATGTTACGCCGTTGACGCCCGGGGATCGGCGTGCAACCGAGCTCCCGGTAGGCGATTGTTTGGTGATCGAGAGTGTGTCGAGGCGGTCGTCGTAGATGGAGCGCAGAGGGCCGCGCTCAGGCGGGTCGAGGCAGAGCTGCTCACCCGGATGCCGCCAGGGCGCCACCGGAATCTGCTGTACGAATCCAGCATATGCGCTGGGGAGCGGCCGGAACGGACGGCTCGGTCAGGCTGGTCTGTTTATAAACATAGTTATACTTATCAAATAATTTGCTATTGAAACGAAATGAGGCAACGGCGTGGGTTGCGGACGCAATCGTGGACCTTCTCAGACTCGAACGCTAGGTGGGCGGAAATTCGCACTTACCGAAAGTTCACGTGCGCAAAGACATGAACGGTCGCCGGCGCGCACGACAGGGAAGCCCTTTTTCAGCCTGAGACCAGGTCGCGAGTGTTGCGGCCAGAAAGGTCCAGTATGTCCGACTCCACCAAGGGTAATCGCTTGCGGGGATCGGTGCTCCGATTCTGACAATTCGCCACCGCGACAGCCATCGGATCATCGCCGCCTTCTGCTGCTCTATGCGGCGGATGACCCCGTCGTCTGGAGCGAGTGACAGCGGATTGCGGATGGCACACCGCAACGCAGATCGCCTATATAGGGGTGAAGTAGTTGTGTGCTGAAAATCAATCAATCTCGTGAGGATAGTAAATGTCGGCCGCCCGTTCTGATCAGCATGGTCCCGATGTGGGGAATCTTGCCTATCGCAACCTGCTCAGCCACGTACCTGGTCTTTTGGCGTAAGGTAATCAAATAAGTGCCCGCGGATTTCGGTTCACGACCTCCGCGGGTACCTGCCGCACGTCGACCCGGAATCCCCCCAACCCGCCTGCTCGGTCGCACCAAAAAGGTCATTCAGGCCTTTCGTGACTGCCGCGTACGTTCCTGGCAGATCCTGCGACTTTGCGACCAGAGGCAGCAGCTCGTCGATCGTCGTCTCACCATCTTCACGATCTTCTCGTTGACCTCGTGCAGGCGCGCATAGTCGAGGCCGCGTCAAAGCCGGGGCTCTATGCCGCGATATGCTGAGTGCGATCGTTGCCTACGAGCGAGTGGGCAGGTACCAGCGCCACGAACGAAAGCATTGAATCGTGGTGGCGCATCCGGCACTCGCCTGGAACGACCTCAGCATGATCGGTCGCTGCCACTTCAACACGTGCCACCAACCGGAAACCCTCACCTCCGAATTTTTCCATTTCTTACGATTTTCTTGTTCACAGGCGCGCGGATCCAGCGGATGGAATGTGGCGCTCAAGCTCAGGGCATTGAAAAGCTGGAGCAACCTTCGTCGACCGAGCGCGGAGAGGCGTCGACGCGGAAACCACCGGCTCATAGCCCTGAGCCGCCTGAAATTAGTCTAGCAGATCGGTACTATTGCGAGTCCCCGCCGACGGTATTTCCGGTGCCGTTCTTCGACACGTTGACGCCGCTGTGGAGTAGGCGTTCGACTGCACGTTGACGGCCCGTCGACGCCGCGCCGAGGTACGCCGCAACGCGGGACATCTTGTAAAAGCTGTCGCCGCATACGGCTCCGACCGACGTGCTGCTCAAGATGTCGACGCCCGTCACCGACACCGGGAAATGGGTTCTCAGGGAAAAGTTGTTCCCAACGATCGAATACAGCCCCGTGTCCACCATGTTCACGCCGAACCCGTTGTTGTTGACGATGAACACGTTCGACAAGATCAAGGTCGGCGGTGCGCTTTTCAGCTCGTCGATCGCGATCGCGGTAACGTTGAACTGGCGTGGCGCACGCTGGCTATCGCGTGGAGCCGCCAAGGACGCGCGGCCAGTTGTGCGGCGCGCAAAAGCCGGGTCGCTTCGGCGCCTTCGCCGCGGCGACGGGCCGTCGGCAGCATCCTAGGCCGGACGCTCCGCAAGCGACCCACGGCCCACTAAAGGAGATCGACCTCGACCATGTAGACTGGAAGCCGCTAGTCGGGCGCGTTGAAACTGGCCGCCGCGCAGTTGTTGCTAACAAGCGTTTTCGATTGCACATAAAGGCGCACTCCAGTGTGCGAACAAGACCTCGTTCTCGCGCCCGAGATTCGACCCGTTGCGGCGGTACACGAATGCTTTGACTGAAGGGGCTGCCACTCGCAAAGCCAACAAGTGGATCTCGCCGAGCTCATAGGCCTTGCCTCGATACCCCGCATCCGTCAGCGCGATGTTATGCACGCGCGATGATTTTATATAAATCAAACTGTCATCCACGTAATTGGTAATGCATATCAAAGTATCTGTCGCCACCGCGATCCGTCGCGTTTGCGTTCGAACTGGCGCGAGCGCCCGGTGCCAATTGAGGGCTGCGAGCACAGAGCTGGGCATCCGCCAAAAATACGGTGTGGCCGCGTTGGTGGCCGGCTGTTCGCATTTAGCTTCAACGTTCCGGTTTCACCGGGATCGCATACCGCGAGGGAGATTCGTCAAAGGGACGTTTCTCGCAACCATGCGATGCCGTGAGGCAATAAGGAGAAGTACTAGCGCCGCCACAACTGCGGAGCTTCAGGACCGCGACCGTGCTAGAGTGCCCCCGGCATCACAGAAAGAGGAATATTCATGTACGTGAATCGGAATCATCTTTCCGCACCGTCGTTGCTACCGATCCTTTTCACTGAACTCGACACCAAAATCAGTCACATACCACCGGCAAAGCCGGTGGCTTGAAATTGTGAGCGCCTCAAAGGCGCCCATGAAACCGTGAGCCGCCGGTGGCGGCTTACTCCATGACCAGCTTCATCTGGTCGTACCGCTCATCTTCTTCCTCCTGGTTGCGGATGTACGCTCGTACCATGTGCTCGTCCAACCCCACCGTGGAAACGAAGTAGCCTCGGGCCCAAAAGTGCTCGCCGGTAAAATTGCGTTGCCGACCGCCGTACTTCCGGGCTATCTGAATTGCGCTCTTGCCCTTGATGTACCCCACCACGTTCGATACCGCTTATTTCGGCGGAATGCTCAGGCACATGTGAACGTGATCCCCCATCAGGTGTCCCTCGACGAT
>NZ_WHNP01000145.1 GCF_009362735.1 Paraburkholderia franconis
GTTTGCGTACTCGCCAAACCGGCAAGGCGTCCATCCCCAGCGCCATCTGGCCGGCTTCAGCGGGATCCTGCAGGCCGATGCATATTCTGGTTTCAACGAGCTGTTTCGCGACGGCTCGATTCGCGAAGCCGGGTGCCACGCGCACGCACGTCGCAAGCTCTATGACATTCACGTGCGCACGCCATCGGAGACGACCACTGAGGCGCTCAGATACATCGGTGAGCTCTATGGCATAGAGGCGGACATTCGCGGCAAACCGCCGGACGAGCGATTACGTGTGCGACAAGAGAAGGCCAAGCCGCTGCTTGAGCGCTACGGCACGTGGCTGCGCGAAAAACTCAAGACGCTCTCGGCAAAGTCGGATACGGCCAAGGCCATCAACTACTCGCTGAACCAGTGGGATGCGCTCATGCTGTACTGCGACGATGGTGCCGTCGAAATAGATAACAACATCGCGGAAAACGCGCTGCGTTGTGTGAGCCTGGGTCGAAAGAATTTCCTCTTCGCAGGCTCCGATAGCGGAGGCGAGCGGGCAGCAGCGATGTATTCGCTGATCGGAAGCTGCAAACTCAACGGTATCGATCCGCGCGCTTACTTGACCCATGTCCTGACCCGAATCGCCGATCACCCCGTCAACCGCATTGACGAACTCTTACCTTGGCGGATCGTCGAACACCTCGGCGGTCTACCAAAGACTATCGGTTCATCTCTCTGAATCAGTGTGGTCCCTGCACATCCACGCGCCATTTACACGTAGGCCACATCATCGGCCACGCGCGCGCGAAAATCAGCAACGGCCTCCGCAAGGCGCTTACTGCCGAGAAGGGGATGACGTCGAAGGACACATCGAAACCCTCGCGTTTCCCGATAGCACGAATCACATCCGGCATGACCCCTTGAATCTCGTGCGTTTTCATATCCAGGAATGCATTCGGCACGCTCGATGGCGTGGTCCCCGCAGAAACGTTGACTGGCGCTGCCCATGCATGACCGGCGCCAAGCGCTGCGGAGATCGCGATGGCAGCAGTAGATAGAAGGCGTTGGAAGAAGCAGACCCGCGAGCCGGAGACGCGTTGCGATGTATATGAATACATGACAGATCCTCAACGAAAATTCATCAAATAGGCAAGGAGGTGCCGGATCGGGCCCGCGTGTTGCATGACGATTCGGCCGCTTCGCTCTTCATACTAAAGAGCAGCATCTGGACAGGCGCGATGGCGTGAGCCGGTGGGCCGCCCACCGCATGCGCCAAGTCCATGCCGCGAACTATAGGAAAGAATCTTTTTACCGTGCTTAATATCCAAAAAATTCAACATTAACGCCCATTTAATGCTGTGGTGCGGCGCGACCTTCACGCATCGACATTCAACGCAGGTTAATGGCCAGTTTATTCTTCGTTAAGCACAAATTCTCGGCTAACTTCTATAGTGGCTTCTCCTCGTGCGCCACACGGCATCGACACCGACCGCGCCAAGAATTGCCAGGAGCCACTGATGGATTTGGAGTCATTGAATACGCCCGCTGCAGTGATTGATGTCGCGCGTATGCACCGCAACATCGAACGGATGCAGCAACGCATGAACGCGCTCGGCGTGCGGTTCCGTCCGCACGTCAAGACGACTAAATGCGAGCAGGTAGTCCGGGCACAAATGGACGCCGGAGCACGCGGCATCACCGTATCCACACTTAAGGAAGCCGAACAATTCTTCGCAAGCGGCATTCGCGACATCGTCTACGCGGTGGGCATGGCGCCGGCAAAACTCGCGCAGGCGCTGGCACTGCGCCGACAAGGCTGCGATCTGAAGATCGTTGCCGACAGCGTCGCCTGCGCCGAGGCCATCGCCGCGTTCGGTAGAGCGCACGAAGAGCCCTTTGAGGTCTGGATCGAGATCGACGTGGATGGTCATCGCTCAGGTATCACACCCGATGACGACGCGCTTCTCGCTGTCGCAGCGACCCTTTCGAATGGCGGCATGCATCTTGGCGGCGTGTTGGCCCATGCCGGTTCGAGCTACGACTACGATACCCGTGACGAGCTCATGCGCATCGCGGAGCAGGAACGCTCGCGCTGCGTGCGTGCCGCTGAACGCATTCGGGCAGCGGGCCTACGGTGCGACGTCGTGAGCATCGGATCGACACCGACAGCGTTGGCCGCCGAACATCTGGAGGGCGTGACAGAAGTTCGTGCAGGCGTCTACGTCATGTTCGATCTCGTCATGCACAACGTCGGCGTAAACGACACGTCCGAGATTGCATTGAGCGTGTTGACTACGGTCATCGGGCACCAGAGCGAGAAAGGCTGGGCCATCGTCGATGCTGGGTGGATGGCCATGAGCCGCGACCGTGGCACCCAGCGCCAGAAGCGCGACTTTGGTTACGGGCTCGTGTGCCGCGAAAACGGAGAGGTGCTGGGCGAGTATCTGATGAGCGGTGCGAACCAGGAGCACGGGATCGTCTCCCGATCCGGTACGCCGGATCACGAGATCGCGAAACGTTTTCCGATCGGGACGCGCCTTCGGGTACTACCCAATCATGCGTGTGCCACCGGCGCACAGCATCCCGCCTATCAGGCCATCGGCCCTGACGGCAATGTCGAAACCTGGCCGCGGTTCTATGGCTGGTAAGGAGCGCCGGATTCGAATCCATAGAGAGGGAGCCTCGTTATGAAGTATGTCTCGACCCGTGGCGCCAGCGCCGGCCTGCGGTTTTCCGAAGTATTGATGGAAGGACTGGCGGCGGATGGTGGCCTCTACGTGCCCACCACCTACCCCAATGTCGACGACGCAACGCTGCAGCACTGGCGCGGCCTGTCGTATCCCGAGTTGGCCTTCGAGATCGTTTCGCTGTACATCGACGACATTCCCGCTGACGAACTGCGCACCATCATCGCCAGGACCTACACGCAGGAGACGTTCGGCTCAGTGCAGATCACGCCTTTGCGGAAGCTCGACGAATCGATCGATTTGCTCAACCTGTCCAATGGCCCAACGTTCGCGTTCAAGGACATGGCGATGCAGTTGCTGGGCAATCTTTTTGAAGCCGAGTTGGGGCGCCGCGACGCAGAACTGAACATTCTCGGCGCCACCTCGGGCGATACCGGCAGCGCCGCGGAATATGCGATGCGCGGCAAGCGGAACGTCCAGGTTTTCATGCTGAGCCCGCATGGCCGTATGAGTCCGTTCCAACAGGCGCAGATGTTCAGTTTGCACGACGAGAACATCCACAATCTCGCGATCGAAGGTAGCTTCGACACGTGCCAGGACATCGTCAAGGCCGTTTCTGCCGACCTGACCTTCAAGCGGCGGTACAGCATCGGCACCGTCAATTCGATCAACTGGGCACGGTTGCTGGCACAGGTCGTCTACTATTTTTTCGGGCTATTTCCAGGCCACGAACGATAACAGCGAGCGCGTCTCGTTCTGCGTTCCTTCCGGCAATTTCGGCAACATATGCGCAGGCCACGTCGCCCGCATGATGGGGTTGCCGATCGAAAGCCTGGTGCTCGCGACAAACGAGAACGACGTGCTAGACGAATTCTTCAAGACTGGCCGATATCGTGTGCGCACCAGTAACGAGACGATGGTGACTTCAAGTCCGTCGATGGATATTTCAAAAGCCTCGAACGTCGAACGTTTCGTATTCGACCTGCTCGGCCGGGATGCAGAACGCATTCGACGGCTGTTTGCGACTGAGCTATCAGCGTGCCGTCAGTTCAGCCTGACGACGGAAGAGACATCGCGCATCGCCAGCTACGGTTTCGTGTCGGGCAAGAGTACGCACGTAGATCGGGTGCAGACCATCTCCGATACATGGAAGCGACAACGCACAACGATCGACCCGCACACGGCCGATGGCATCAAGGTTGCGCGCGAACATCTTCGCCCCGGCGTTCGCACCATCGTGCTCGAGACCGCGCTGCCGCTCAAGTTCGAGGACATCATCCGTGAGGCAACGGGCCAGGCCGCACCGCGCCCGGCAGCGGTGGCCGACCTGGAGCATCGCACGAGGCGCTGCGAACTCATGGCGCCGTCGGCAGACGCGGTGATGGCATACATCGCTCGGCATTGCAGCCACTGACATTGCAGGGAGAGTTTGCCATGGCTGTGTTTACGCCCGTCTCGGCGCAAGAGGCTTCCGCTTTCATTGCCCCGCTGGCGGTGGGAAAGCTCATTTCGCTGCGAGGCATTCCCAGCGGTATCGAAAACACTAACTATTTCATTACGACCGACGCCGGCGAATTCGTGTTAACGCTTTTCGAGCGGCTGGGCAATGCGCAATTGTCGTTCAGCCTGCAATTGATGCAACACCTGGCTCGTAGGGGAATCCCGGTACCGGAACCCAAGGCCGACGGCGACGGCCGGATCGTGTTCGAACTGAACGGAAAACCCGCTTGCGTCGTTGCGAAGCTGGAAGGACGGCATTGCCTCGAGCCGCAATTGCAGCACTGCGAGCAGATGGGTGAAGCGCTTGCGCGCATGCACCAGGCCGGTGACGACTTCCCGCGAGAGTTGGTCAACTCGCGAGGCTATGCATGGTGGGCGCAAGCAGCCGATCGAGTCGCAAGTTTTCTCGATAGCGAAAGACGCGAAATCCTGTTCGACGAGCTGCGATTCCAATACACGCTCGCCAGTGACGGGTCGTACCGGGCGCTGCCACAAGGCCCCATACACGGTGACCTGTTCCGCGACAACGTCTTGTTCGCCGATGCGCAGGCCTTGGGCGGATCGACCGATGCAGAAAAGCTGTCGGCCGTGTTCGATTTTTATTTCGCTGGAATCGACGTATTGATATTCGATGTCGCAGTTTGCCTGAACGATTGGTGCATCGATCACCCGTCGGAAGCACTGTCGCCCGCCATGGTCGCTGCATTCGTCCAAGCATACGAGCGTGCCCGCCCGTTGACAACGATGGAGCGACGCCACTTGCCCGCGGTGCTCAGGGCGGCGGCCTTGCGGTTCTGGCTATCGCGCCTGATGGATCTGCACTTCGCCCGCGATTCGGCGTTGGTCCATACGCACGATCCTGAGCACTTCTTTCGCGTGCTGTGCCACCACAGGCGCGCTTCGTCTTTCTAATACGCCGGCTGTGAGCGCTCCGGCAGGTCTTGCCTTGCCGACACCGCCGAATTTCGAGGTTAAACATGATCGCGTCAATTGCTGAGGAATTGATATGACCCAACGCTACGCATTGCACGATTTGATCCGTTCAGACAATTTCATCGACGGTAAATGGGTCCCCGCCGGGAGCGGCAGGCGCTTTGCCGTGACTGATCCAGCGACGGGCGACGTCATCGCTGAGGTGGCCGACAGCGGCCCCGCCGATGCCCGCGCCGCCACAGATGCCGCCGCACGCGCCTTCCCCGCCTGGCGCGATACCTTGCCGAAGGACCGCGCAGCCGTACTGCATCGCTGGCATGCACTCATCCTCGAGCACGCGGATACGCTCGGGCGTCTGATCTCGCTGGAACAGGGCAAGCCGTTCGCGGAAGGGCGTAGCGAAGTGATGTACGGCGCATCATACGTCGCGTGGTTCGCAAATGAAGCAGCGCGCATCTACGGGGACATCATCCCGCAGCAGCAGCGCGGCAAGCGCATGAGCGCGGTGAAGGAGCCTGTGGGGATCGTGGCAGCAATCACGCCGTGGAATTTTCCGCTCGCGATGATCGCGCGCAAGATCGCGCCGGCGCTCGCAGCGGGCTGCACGTTGGTGGGTAAGCCGCCCGAGGACACGCCGCTCACCGCATTTGCGTTGGTCCTGCTCGCGCACGAAGCACGCGTTCCGGCGGGCGTCATCAATCTAATTGGCGCATCGCGAGATAGCGCGGCTGCTTCCGTAAAAGCGTGGTTGGACGACAGCCGCGTGCGCAAGATTACCTTCACCGGGTCGACATCTGTTGGCAAGCACCTCGCACGCGAATCAGCCGGCACGTTGAAGAAGCTTTCGCTCGAACTCGGCGGCAACGCGCCATTTATCGTGTTCGAGGACGCGGACCTCGATGCCGCCGTCGCGGGCCTGATGGCATCGAAGTTTCGCAACGGTGGGCAGACGTGCGTGTCGCCGAATCGCGTGTACGTGCAAGCGTCGATCTACGACAAGTTCGCGGACTTGCTGGCAACGCGCGTCGCCGCGCTCAAGGTCGCGCCCGCGACCGATCCCGACGCGCAAATTGGGCCGATGATCAATGCACGCGCAGTCGAGAAGACCGAGCAGCATGTAAGCGACGCGGTCGAGCGCGGCGCACGAGTGCTCACGGGTGGCACGCGCCTGACTGAACGCGGCCCGAACTACTACGCGCCGACGGTGCTCGCCGGCGCCACGCCAGAGATGCGTTTGAGCAGTGAGGAAACATTCGGCCCCATCGTGCCGCTGTTCCGCTTCGACGACGAAGATGAGGTGATCCGCGCTGCCAACGACACACCGTTCGGTCTCGCAACCTATTTCTATAGCCAGGATTTGCGCCGCATCGACCGCGTATCGCGCTTGCTCGAAGCGGGACTCGTCGGCATCAACGAAGGTGCGCTTTCGAGTGAGGCCGCGCCATTCGGCGGCGTGAAAGAATCGGGCTATGGTCGCGAAGGCTCTAAGTATGGCCTCGATGATTACCTCTCGACCAAGTATCTCTGTCAAGGCAACCTCGAATGAGCCTGTTCGACGCTCGCGTGGCGGCTGCCGTCGCCGCATGCCGAAAGCGACGGCATCGAGCACATCTCGGGCCTTGACGGTCGCCGGCGTGCGGCCGGTCCGCACTTGCAGGTGCGATGTACTTCATGCCTTGTTCATCGTATCGCCTGGTACCGTCAACAGGTACCGTCGACACTCCTGGCGGTATCAGGGAGCCTGCACGCACGCTCCCTTGCATACCGTCAGAAATACCGTCAATTCAAGTTGCCTGGACTCCCGACCGATGGAGATGCAGCTTAAAAATCGCCTTATTTCCCAAGGACGTATGGAGCCGCGTCGGCCATTTAGAATTGACTGCGATTGCATATATTTCGACGGCCGTCGTAACCGTGATTGAGCTGCACGCCGCGGCACAACCCTCACGCTTCGCTGCCGCCCTCGCATACATGAACCCGCGATGCGAAGGGCGCCATCATTCGTGAAGTATCTGGAGCTGGTACCCCGGCCACTGCCTCTTATAGTTCTTCCACGAATCCCGATGGGCTCGACGCAGGCGGATGTTGCTTCAACGGCCGATCGGACGCCATCTCCCTGGCGCATTGTTCTCTGATCTCGATAGCGCCATCAGATTGGCGTCTTCGCCGATGAAGCGAGCGTCTCACGCGCAAAACCAGTTGCAGCCTGCAGATCACACCGGCACCAACTGGCTGATGGCATCCTTCAGGCTGATGTCGCAAAGCCCGGCGAACCGCGTTCTTTCCGCGAACGACCATTGCCAGGCGCGGACCAGACGTTCGAGCGGCCACCCAGGCATACCGGCCAATGTCTCAAAGTGGCCGTCTACAGCCTGAAATATCCGGCCGTCGACCTGCACCTGCCTTCAGGTTCGCCCCTCGACGTTACCCTCGCGACGCATCTTCGTGACTCTGGCGTGCCTGATTGTTATATGCGCTGTGTAACGCTGCGTGAATGCTGAACATTCCATTCGTAAGGCGAGAATCGCCCGGCCGTTCCGGCAACAAGGCCAGAAGTCCCTTCATCGCATACGGCATGATTAGCGCGCCGGAATCGGTTCACGACGCCGCGTCGCTGAACGACAATTCCGGCACCGTCACACCCTACGGGATGAACAATATTCAAGGAGCGCGTTGCCATCGGTCATGGGTGCAGCGCACGTGCGATTCCGGCACACGTATGCCGCCGCCCGACCATTGACCGGGTGGCGTTCCCGGCCGATCGGCACGTCTTCTGCAAAAGCCAGCACGCGCGCGGGGAGGTATGCCCGGTGAACGCTGGTTGCAAGTGCTGTGGCCGCCGATTTCTCGCCGGCCAGGACGATCTCGAACGGGCCGCGCTGCACGAAGTCCCGCGCGGCCATGAGGTGCGCGAAAGCGGACGGTGCTCTGCCAGCTGCGGACTCGTATCTCTGGATTTCATGCTCGGCGCGGTCGATGTAAAGATCGTGGTTGGTGAGTGCATGCAGACGCAAGAAGGCAAATACGCTGGATGAGATGCCCGACGGCGACG
>NZ_WHNP01000146.1 GCF_009362735.1 Paraburkholderia franconis
ATTGGCGGTGCAGCTGGGGGCGCGTTGCCCGCGTCGAACACATCGGCAACCCGCTCCTGCAACTGCTTCTTCCAGTCCGTGATCTGGTTCGGATGGACATCAAATTGCTGGGCCAACTCTGCCAGCGTCTTGTCGCCCTTAAGCGCCGCTAGTGCCACCTTTGCCTTGAATGCCGGTGAGTGTGTCCGTCGGTTTCGTTTCGTCATCTTCTGGTTCCTTGTCGCCGGCCATTATGACCGACTCACGCCCCAGCTTTTCCACTCAATGAACTGTCCGAATTTCCGGAGCCACCTCTATCATTCCCGCCAGATTTCCCGAAAGGGTCGTGGAACGTATCAATCCAGCCAGCTTGCCTGCCGACTGGCGGGAGATCTCCGCGCGCGATGAACTACAACAGATCGGGGCCGCATGGTCGCGGACGCGCGCCACTGCTGTGCTGGCCGTTCCCAGCGCCGTAGTTCCTGCTGAAACCAATTATCTGCTCAATCCCAATCACGCCGATTTCGTCCATGTCGAAATTGGGGCGCGTGAGGAGTGGCTGACCGATCCGCGGCTGCTGCGGCGCGCTGGGAGGCCGGAATAGCGGCCGGTGCCAATAGAAAGGCGCAACGAAGGGTTAAGGACGATCACGTCTTTAATTTTACATAAAACGAACTAGCGATGTCGCTACATACTGATAAGGGATACGAATCAATCGCCGATTGGCCGCCTAGAAATCGAAACGAACTGCGCGCACAGGCGCTTCTCGGGATTTCTGAGTATGCTAGAGAGCCGCATCCCCATTCCTCCGTCGCTCGGTTACGGCGCGCTGCGCGGCTGAACAATGACGACAGCAGTGAGGAGCGGATGGCGACGGTGACCCCGTTTTTTTCAACCGCGGGTGTGGCGAGAATCGGTTCGAGGAGGAGGAATCTTCTGTCAGACATGCTGTGACCGTACGGCGAAAAAATGCTTTCCTTGGCCAGGTAAGGGAGTGGCAGCTTTCTGCCTTAACGGCGCCGTGGCGGATTTCTTGATGGGTGTAAAGCCCACCTCCAACTTGCAGGATCCGGCGCAGCGGCTGATCAGCCTTGTTGGCCGCGCACCCGCATACGCTCGATGCACTTGATGCCGCGCCCCGTTGTGGAAGCTGCAAAGTTGCGCCGTGGTTTTCGCCATGCCATTGCAACCGTGTCCCATTCAGCGCCCCTGCGCAAGCCAGCGCGCAATCGGAACCCAGTTCTCGCGCAGTGCCCGCTGCCCCATGAAGAGTCCGATATGGCCACCGTTGGCCACGGCCTCCTGCACGTCCCCGGGTTCCGTGCCAAGCAGCACCTTCGCGGCGAACACCTGCTCTTTCGGCGTAATGTGATCGTGCGCACCGGCGAGCAGGTACGTGGGGCACTTTATATTCGTGAGATCAAGCCTTTTGCCCAGTGCCACAAACTCACCTCTGGCCAGGCGGTTCTGCTTGAACAACTGGTCGATTACCTGCAGGTACCAGGTACCCGGCAGGTCAAGCGTGTATTCGTACCAGCGCTCGAACTGTTCGAAGCGCGTCACGTAGCTCGGATCGTCCAGATGTTCGTAGAGTTCAACAAACTTGCCAAAATACTGCGTGACAGGTTGCAGGTTCTTGAAGCCCTCCAGCATGTACGCGCCTTTCAGAAGGCCGTCCCCGCCGCGAACGAGATCTTCGTAAAAGCGTAACGGCAGCGCGTGTGCCGCCCGCGTGATTGCCCCGTCGCCGGCATCGGTATCGATCGGCGCGCCGGCGATCACGAGCCGGGCCACCTTGCCCGGAAAACGCGCGGCGTACATCGCCGCGCACCAGCCACCCTGGCAGAGGCCCACGAGGTTGACCCGGTTGCCGAGCTCATCCACGCACAGATCGATTTCGGCGAGATAGTTGCCGATGTTATAGAAGCGCATCTGCGGCGTCGCGCTTCGCCAGTCTGTCGCGAACACGCTGGAACAGCCTGCATTCACCAGCGTTTCGATCAGACTCTGGCCCGGGAGAAAATCGGCAATCGTCGACGAATGGCCAGCATACGGACATAGCACCAGGACCGGTACGCAACTGCCCTGCGAGAATTCGCGCAGCGCCATCGTGGGCAGTTCGAGGGCGATCCGGTTCCTTGTTGCCCACTGCGGCGGGGCATGGCTCACCTGGGTCTTCTCGATCTCGCGCATGAACCGAACCGCCTTCTCGACGGTATGCAGGGCTGTTTCTTCGAGCTCCAGCGCAAGGCCGAACGGCCAGAACAGTGGCACCCCGACCTCGGGATAGTGATGTGCCTGCTGAATCTCGTGTCTCATGTCCGTCTCTCGCTCTTCGTCGGCGTTGCCTCAGCACCGCGCGGTCTGCAGCCCAGCAGTTCTATGCGTTGGCGGCATAAGCAGTACTCAAGATATCGCCTCTGCTTGGCCTAACCTCCTTATTGCGACACCCATCGCAAAAGCCTTGGCGTTGCGTTACGGTGGATGGGTCACGCTAGAACTTAGCCGTGCACGCACGCGCGGATTGAAGCGGCAGCTTTCGAAGGCTGCCGTTTTTCGTTTCCAGCCTTGCCCGTCAGCCCTGTTGCTGGTTGAGTTCGGTGAGCGGCACGGGCGTTTGGCGCGGATCGAAATCTGCCCATTTGCCGCGCTGCCAGCGACCCGTCGCGCGCTCGATTTCGGCGCCGCCGGCATCGCGCAGGATGCGCGCGGCTTCCATCTGGGTTTCAGGGCACACGTGCACAGCAACGAGCACACCCGAGTTGCGCAACTTGTGATGTATGACGTCGTGGTGCGCGTGCGGAGCGCTGCGCGCATGCATCATCCTGCCGCCCAGCAAACCCAGATAAGCGCCGACACCCGCCGCGATCACGACGACGGGCATCGACCCCGCAAACAGCGTGAAGATCGCGGCGCCGATCACGGCGCCCGCCACGGCGCCGATCGTCATCGCTTGATGATGGCGATGCAGCGACGGTGGCGCGGACGAGATCGTGGGCGGCGCGCCCGCGTGTTCGTCGAGGGGGTGAAGCGCGTGCTGGCCGCGCGGATTGACGAAGAACAGCGAGACGTCTTCCCCGAGGAATCCGTTGTCGAACAGCTTTTGCGCTGCGTCTTCAGCGGCGGGGAAGATGGTGAAACGTCCAGCGACGATGAGTGACATGGCGCCCCCTATCGTTCGGAAGCCAGGAGCGAAACCCCGCCGGACGTCGCGATGAACGGCGCAGCGGGTTGAGACTTCGGATGGGAACATTGTGTTCGCCATGACTTAAACCAAACTTAAGGGACGCGGCCCGACATTTTTTTTGCCCGATACGTTTCCAGGTCACGTCGACGAAACCATGCAACTGCCTGCCGTAACTAAGCTCGCGCGTTCTTCATGTCACCGACGGCCATTATTCGTCTGAGACTTACGTTTTGTCACCACCCCAGGGTCAACTCCTTCCGTTGTGCTTCCGTTAAACGGGCAGCGCTGAACTTTCTCGGGCGCCTAACAAGGAGTCACCCATGAAGACGATTTACGCCGCTCTCGCTTCCGCTCTGCTCGTTTCGACAGTTTTCGCACAGACCGCTCCGCCGACACCTTCGACCGCCGCAACCAAGGCGGCGCAAGCCGGCCAGACCAACTTGAAGGCCAGCACCGAAGTGCAAACGGACGCATCGAAGATCGACGGCGCGGCCAAGGAAGCCGGCAGTGTGACCGACAAGGCAACCAGCAAGGCAACTGATAAGGCAAGCGCCGAAGTTCATGCGAACAAGAAGCGCGCGGTGCACGTCAAAAAGACTCAAGCGCACAAGCTGAGCAAGAAGGAGCCAGGCACAGAAGAGGCCGAGGAAAAGGCCAAGACCGATACCGGCAACGAGGTCTCGACGGCGCCAGTGAAGGCCGACACCAAGACCGATGCCGTGACCAAGACGCAATAACGTCATCGGACTTCGGCACACACCAGCCAGTAGGCATAAAGCTGGATGTGCCATTCAAGGCGAGTCTTCCGACTCGCCTCTTTTGTGATCGTTTCGCTTTGGGTCGTAACGATTAGCCACAAAACACAAGACCCGCCCGTTCACGCGCATCGACCTGAAGGGTCATGTTCAGAGCGACGACTGGTGCCCCGGCGCGCTTTGCTCTTTTGATGCCATGCCTTGAGGCCGTGACGTAGACCGACTATTCCTTCATATCTTCAAACGACTCCCCAGCTCGCAACCTGCCTAGCCGGTCGCTGGCGTCGGCAACCTCAGAAAAGGGCGCACGCTGCAGCTGTCGGTCGCAGGGGGTCACAATGGCTGCGAACTACCTAAAGCCGTCGTCATCGAGTGATCAAATTCCCCAATTGCACCGCGGTGGAATGCCGTCGAGATGACCGTTTCCGTGTCCCATATCGCGCTCGATGCGATGCGTCGCGGACAAGGCAACATGAACACCGCGCAGACGCTATGTCTGGCCATGATCCTTACCGGATTGCTGGCGGAGGCTGGCTACGGGATTGCGACGACAAGGTTCCGGGACGCAATGCAATCGAGATGGGCAATGTTGCCCGAGAGGGAGAATTAGAATGAACCATAGAAGATTGCTGCCGGCGGCGCTAGCGTCTGCGGGGCTGACTGCGTGTGGGTGGCTGCACGAAGGGCCGAGCGCGTCAGACATCGACGGCGCCGTCCGTCGGGCGCTGGACGCGACGAACAAGGGAGGCCTGAATGCCCTTGCGGGCAATCCGCTGCCGACCTCCGACACGGTGGCATCAGTGAAATCCGATGGTGACTGCGCGAAAGCATCGAACGCGAGCGGTAGCCTTGTATTCACTTGCAACGTTAGCATCGTCCTACGGCCGGATCAGTCAAATGATCAAGGCGCGACCCTTCACGCAGAATTGCAGTTCGGAGGAGATATCAATGGTCGCTGGCAGACCTCCGACATCAACCGTGCGCTTGTTGTTGGCACAGCGAAATCAATCATCGATCAGGCGAGTCACGCGCTGTCTGGACAGGCTGCATGAGCCCACAATAATCCTGAATATAGTTTTCAGTCCCAGACCGTCAGCGGGGTCATGCTGGTCCGGTCTGATCGCCACACTGAATCGCGTCACCAGCAAGGCCGGTCGGAAGGCGCTCACCAAGGCACAGCTGTTGCCACTGCCGCTGACCAAAGTCCGTGCCATGTCGCTTGAGTGCGAAATGGCGCTCGTCACAATGCGAAGTGGTCACAGTGGTGTCAAACAGATGAGCTGTCTGCTCTCGGCGGAGCACGCCCCACCTTCACTTTCTCGGAAAAGCGCGACACATCCATTGCGGGGTGCGTCGCGTGCTCCAACGCCGGCAGTTCGAAGTCATGCATCGGCAGTTCCAGCGCCGCAGCTGTCGACATATCGCCTGTCACGAGTGGCGAACGCATGACCTTGCTGCAATTGAGCCGGCTCCAGTCGTCGCGTGAAGCCGTCGAGCCTAAAATGGATGCACGCCTGCGCCGCGAACCGCGACGCTTCAGCGAATCGACGACGCGAGGAGGGGCTATGCTTCGCGCAAAGATCATCGGCCGGCCAATTGCTGTGGTGGGTGCACTGACGCTATGGGGGTGCGTCTACTATGGCCCATACAGCTACTATCCGGGCGCCGGTGGCTACTACGCCTGTACCAGCGCCGCGGCAGCATCTGCTGAGGGTCAGCAACCGGCTTTGGCGAGCGGCCGCGTCGGCGCGGCGACAACTCCAAATGTCCTGCCGTCATCCGGCCAGAACTGCACGTTCGTGTCCGTGCCGCCGCCCGCGTACTATCCCAACCCCATTTATTACGGCTACCCGGCGTACTACTACGGCTATCCGTGGCCTGCATATTACGGATGGTAGGGGTCGTGCGTGGCGATCCTGGACTAGGGAGCCGTAGAACGTATCAATTCTGTCAACTTCGCACTGGGCGTGGCGCACACTGTCGCCGCCTCTCGGAGAGGAACGTCACCGGCAGATTGCTTCGAGCGATGGTATCCCGCTTCGGTGCGTGCAGACCGCGCAGGCCGACGGCATCACGATCGTCATCGAGCTGATCAGTACGCGCGACACATTCCGGGCTTCTTTCTGGCCGCGACGCGCAGGCGATCTGTGGAGAGGTCGGCGCGCCGAACCTGCAGGTGCAGTTCGATTGCTACCACAATCGTCGAAGGCGATCTCGCGGTGAAGCTGAAGCGCGACATGCCGCGCATCGACCACATCCAGATCGCGGGCGTGCCCGAGCGGCACGAGTCGGACATTGGCGAACTAAACTATTTGTATCTGTTCGATCTGATCGACTCGCTCGGCTACGAAGGCTGGATCGGCCGCGAATACCGGCCGCGCGCGGGAACGTCGGCGAGGCTCGGCTGGTTGAAGCCGTACCTGCGCCGCGATGTCTGACTGATTCTGTCTGAACGGAACGAAGGACGTCATGAAAGTACTGGTTACCGGAGGCGCCGGATTTCTCGGCCAGCGTCTCGCGCGTGCACTGCTCGCACGCGGCGCACTGAAGAGCGAGGACGGCAAGCGTCAGCCGATCACCGAGCTCGTGCTGCTCGACGTCGAGCGTCCCGCTGATTTCGGCGACAGCCGTGTGCGCACGGAAGTGGGCGACATCGCGGAGCGCAGCGTGCTCAAGCGCGTGATCGACGACAAGACCGACGCGATCTTCCATCTTGCTGCGATCGTCAGCGGCCAGGCGGAAGCGGATTTCGATCTAGGCATGCGCATCAATCTCGATGCGTCGCGGCTGTTGCTCGAAACGTGCCGGCAGCGTGGGCATCGGCCGCGCGTCGTATTCACGAGCTCGGTCGCCGTGTACGGCGGCGATCTGCCCGACGTCGTGCAGAACGACACCGCGCTGAATCCGCAATCGTCGTATGGCACGCAAAAGGCCATTGCGGAGCTGCTGCTGAACGACTATACGCGGCGCGGGTTCGTCGGCGGCCGCGTGCTGCGGCTGCCGACGATCAGCGTGCGGCCCGGCAAGCCGAACGCCGCGGCGTCGTCGTTTGCGAGCGGCATCATCCGCGAGCCGCTGAACGGCGAAGAGGCGATCTGTCCAGTGACGGGCAGCACGCGCCTGTGGCTGCTGTCGCCGCGCAAAGCGATCGAGTGCTTGATCGCCGGCTGCGAGCTCGATGCGGCCGCACTTGGCAACCAGCGCGTGGTGAATCTGCCCGGTATCTCGGTCAGCGTGGACGAGATGATTGCCGCGTTGCGCGAGGTGGCGGGCGAGCGCGTCGTGGAGCGCATCGAATGGAAGCCGGATCCACGCGTCGAGACGATCGTCGGCAGTTGGCCTGCGCGGTGGGACACGTCGCGCGCGGAGCACCTCGGGCTCTCCGGCGATCATACGTTTACAGCCGTGATCTGCAATTACATCGAAGACGAGAACGTGCACGTCGTCTGACAACCCGGCGCCGAACCACACCGCATGCCGGCCCGCGCAATCAGGGTGCGCTTCATTCTTGCGCCCGAATGGTGATGCCCGATGCCCTTGGCTCCAGCAATCAACGTCGCCCCGCACAGCCCCATTTCGCGGGCGAGATAGACAAGCCAGTCGCCACGTAATTGCTCGGGCGTTATTGCGGCGCGTCGCGGTCCCGCCGCCCGGCGCTTCTCCTCATCCGTCGGGCACGGGCGCAGGCGGCAGAGCAGCAGCGGCGAGCGTTGTATCGGAGAGCATGTCACGAGGCGCGCGCTAAGGGACCTACCCCTCTCAGTCAAATACCACCGGCAAAGCCGGTGGCTTGAAATTGTGAGCGCCTCAAAGGCGCCCATAAAACCGTGAGCCGCCGGTGGCGGCTTACTCCATGACCAGCTTCATCTGGTCGTATCGCTCATCCTCTTCTTCCTGATTGCGGATGTACGCTCGCACCATGTGCTCATCCAGCCCCACCGTAGAAACGAAGTAGCCTCGGGCCCAAAAGTGCTCGCCGGTAAAATTTCGCTGCCGTGCTCCGTACTTCCGGGCTATCTGAATTGCGCTTTTGCCCTTGATGTACCCGACCACATTC
>NZ_WHNP01000147.1 GCF_009362735.1 Paraburkholderia franconis
TTACTTCGGTGCACTTTACGACGTCGAGCGCGACGTCGCGGAACTCAAGCCCGATCGAAGATGTGAGGTCCGCCTGGAGCGGGCCCGACCCATTGCCGACGCACTGCATGCCTGGATGACCGGTCAGCGCAAACTGGTCTCCGAGGGATCGGCGATCGCCAAGGCACTCGACTACAGCCTCAAGCGATGGGACGCGCTTACACGCTACCTTGTCGATGGGCATGTGCCGATCGACAACAATTGGCTGGAAAATCAAATTCGTCCATGGGCCCTGGGAAGGGCGAACTGGCTCTTCGCGGGCTCTTTGCGTGCGGGGCAACGCGCAGCCGCAATCATGAGCCTGATTCGATCATCGCAGCTCAACGGCCATGATCCATACGTCTACCTCAAAGACGTACTGAACCGCTTGCCCACGCATCGCGCCGACGATATCGCTCAGCTACTGCCTCATCGCTGGGCGCCGATCACCGCCTGATCGCCGGCGCGCACTCCCCGGGGTGTCATTGCCGGGCGCTTACAAACCTACCCCGAATGTCGGCGGTATGGCGGGCTGCCGACGTTGACAGCGCCGTTCAGCGGGATGGCATGCCTACGGCATCTGCCAACCCACAGATCCCATCCAGACCTTCTTTACTCAAGTGGCCGGTTGCGAGTGCTAGGTGCTCTGTGACGACTTCGACTCAAACGTCGCTCGAATCGAAATACTCTTCATCCATCTCGTCGAAATCAAACTCCTCCTCAATTTCCGCATCGGAATCAAAATCGAAGTCCTCGATATCTCCTGGCGGACTTTTAAAGTCAAAAATTGGGGGTACGTGTTTGTTCTCGTCATAGAACCGAACACCAGCCGTTTGGAGAGAACCAAAAAAGGGATGGTTGCTTATGAAGTCTGCATTCGCGATCCCTAGCCAGTGACGTCGCCCTCCTTCATAGGCAAGTAGCCAGTCGGCGCTTTGGAGCACTCCTGCCGCAGCATACTGCGCTAAGGGGCCGACCGGAAGGGGAGTCGATATAGTACCGCTGTGTTGCAGGTCGAGTAGCATCAAGGTGCATACGGGGCTACCCATACGCTCAACCTCGTTGACGGCCGCCGGGTCCAGATCAATGGTCAATTGCTTGCATACCCAGAGCAACCATGCCACCTCACCATGATGATCGGAAGCAGCGGACGCAGCGATCAGATTGTTGCATAGGCGGGCGACCGCGGCCTTGTCAATCGGATAACCGTGATGCTGGTAGGTTGAGAGGATGTGCGCAACGACCTGAATGGTGTTCGGAAAGCTAAATGCACACTTCAGCAAGTATGACTCAAAGATGCTCCAGTTCGACTTTTTGATGATAGTGGAGGAAATTTGCTTCACTCCGTACTTGATAAGGCTCTCGTCCTTGAACTTCTTTTCCAGGGAAAACAGACTTTCGAAATAGTGGTGAATGTCGTCTCGCTGCTCCTTTCGGGCAGGTGAAACAGTGAGCCTTTTGATCGCATATTTCCAAGACTCCTCGACAAGCTCTTTCGTTTCGATGATGCGCGTCTTCGACGCATTGATCTGAAGTTGATAGTCGCTAACCGCTCGGGTGATCGCTGCCAATGCACGCTCCGCTTCCTCACGCTTGCTGAAGAAAAAGAAGAAGTCGTCGACATAACGAAAGCCACGAGGCGCGCTCCCGAGTTCCTGTATGAACTGCTCGTCGATCGCAACAGCAACGATTTCTGCAAGGATATGTGACGTGTCCGGCCCAATCGGCAATCCGATGGTCTGGCCGTCCTGGATGCCCATAGAGCGCCCATCTAGAATGTTGCCGTACACGGCCGGAACCTTCTTCTGATTTGCTTTTGCAATTACTTTGGTGTGAAGCGCCCATGGAATGACATGGGTATAGATTGTGGGGAAAAATGCCGAAATATCAGTCACTAAGGCGTACCTAAATCCAGCCGCTGCGGTGATTTTCTCCTCGTGAAGCTCGCTGAATTTGGGAATCGTGATAGCACGCAAGCCGCCGACAATCGTCGGTTTGCTTTTTGACAACGGACTCTTCGCGTAGTGTTCCTGGATTTGCGTCCAATACTGACTAATATCGCGCGCGAGAAAATAGAATGAAGTTGGATTCAGTATTGCTGTTATCCGACGATAGTATGACGATCGGGGGACAGAGAAGCGCTCGGGCGAAGTCCTAGGTGGTTCGGTAGCCTCCCATTGATGCTGAAATTTAGGAAGCTCAGTTGCGAAAGACTCGGACGTGAAATTCGGTGGCAACTGAATGGGAAAGTAACCTCGGGAAAGCAAATCGCCAAGCATCGCCATAATTTTCCTCGCGTTTATTCACGGGTTGCATGATACAAGGATTTGCACGTCGACAATGCGTCGATGCGCCCGGCATGTGGTCCGAAGCCGCACTCCCAAGGCCGCGCTCGTTCATGGGCGACCGGTCGCAATGAAGTGCCCCGCCGGATGGGTGACGTTCGCGGGTCGGCTACTACCAACGTTCACGCGTGGGGAGCCGTGCGGCGACTGCAAATTGCTTTGCTGTCGTTTGCAATCAATAGACGGTGAAGGTTAGCTTCGATGGAACTCGAATGAATCTTCCCGAACTTGATTCACCCTTAAGGACGTCCGAATCAATGGCGACACCCCAGTGTGGAACGTCGGATTCTGTCAGAGTCCGGAATTATTTGGCAGCATGGCCAGATGCTCCCGGATGTCTCGATGAAAATCCTCCCCGTGTTCCTTTAACAGTAAATAGGCGAATATCTCGCGCAAAGAACGCCGCAGATGCGGTATATCGTCATGCATAATCGGTGCGTACGGAAACTCGCCGTACCTGCTCTCCGGGTGCATCGTGATCACCCTTTCCTCGTAGAATGATTCAAAATACCTTGTGGTCACATCTGGCGCATCCAGGCCAAATGGCGCATCGAAATGATTGTGAAGCCAAACAGCAGCGTCGTGTGCGGATGGATTTTCAATGCCGGAAGGTTGAAGATGGCTTTTGACGAGACTAAATGAGGCATCGAGTGCAATGTAGAGAGACAGGATAGCTTCTTCATTGAACTCGTAGTGCTGCCGAAGCATGTCGGCCTTAATGAGCGTATAGATTCCTCGGTAGAAAACGAAGCTCGCGCCGCGCAATTTGTCCCAGAATCTTAAGAGTCTATCGAATCCATATCTATCGGCTGGGATGACGGTGTATTTTTTTGGAATCGTCCCCGTGAGTCGGCCGTGCTGGCCAAACGGGCCTACGACGTCGCCAGCTGTCTTCAATATGAGATCGCGCACTCGATGGACTGTCAAAGGACATGTCATATCAAGATCTCGTGCGTCTAAGCGAGGACTATAACGGACGACAGGGTAAAGGCTTACGTATGGCTCATCGCGGAGCTCGCACAGAACGAGCGACGCCATGAAACGAAGTTCTTCTGGTGAAGCCCAGTCGAACTCTGAGTATGGTGCATCGTCGATAACGTCCGCCCAATCGCCACCTTGGACAACAGAAAATGCGACATCTTCATCGGCATAGAAGAATCCAGTTGGGACGTGCCGAACACCAGCTGGATAGCAACCCCTCGGATCCATGATCATCACGCGGTAAGTGGGGCTACCTTTCCGCGCGACGACCTCACGCTGCGGAAGGAAAGTCAATTCTTGCGAACTCGGTCGGCGACGCATCGTTTTTCTTAAAATGTACGCTGATGGATAGTCCGGGGAGAGATAAGTTACATCTCAGTTGAGTTGTCTAGCTGTTGCCAGTCGTCCGAAATCTGCTGCCAGTTGACATTCCGCTCGACCGATATTTCGTGGCCGGCCTCGTCCTGCCGTCTGCCAGACCATACGGCCCAGAAATCGGGGTCGTCGGATTTCGGTCGCTGGGTCTCATGCAGTTTCGTCATCTCAACCAACACGGGAAGCTCCGATGCCCACCCCATCAGAATCGCGTTGCGCGACGGGAGAGATGGCAAATCTCTAAGCAAGCCCCGGAGGTTGTCCGGCACGAGTCGGTGCACCAGTTCTTGGTCTCGGTCGTTGCTGATCCGATGCAGAAGGTAGCTGTTGCATTGCGAAAGAACCGTTGGAGACAGCTCGCTGGGGCGCTGTGACGACAGGACCAGTCCAAGTCCGAACTTACGGCCTTCGCGCGCAATTTTCTCGAACACCTGGCAGCAGATGGCTGCGGCGTTTTGATTCTCTGCATCATCGTTATAGCGACGGATGAACGTGTGCGCCTCTTCCATAACAAGCACTGTTGGTAACGTCTTGCCTTTGGAGGCTTTTCGGTATCGCTGGAGTGCTTCAAGTGTCATCCGTGCAATTACCGCAGTAACGATATGCACGACGTCCGCTGGCACAAGAGATAAGTCGATGACCGTTACGGTGCCGTTGGATGCCTCGTCATCGCCGATATAGTCGGTCAACCAACTCGCCAAGTTCATGTCGCTGGCACCGCTGGCGATCGTTTTCATGCGGCTATCTGAAAGAATCGTCCGGATACGCATCAGCATCGTCTCGACATACTCGGATACATTCAGTAGCTCAGCGTTAGCTTCCACGCTGCGCAGGAGCTGGTCGCCCGTGAATGGTCTCGGAATGTCAGCATCAATAGGAAGCACATCGACGTCGCTTCCCCCGAAAGCCAAGTGAGCGGTCTGCAACGATGCGAGAAGCCCGTCGACTTCAGCTTTAGTGAAATCGAGGTGCGGATACTTGTTAGCTGAAGTCGAAGTGCGGGCTACGATTAGCGTGTCGAGCACCGACTGTAGCGCTTCGAGGGCTATAGTCTCATTGCCGCGAAAGGATTGATCCAGTTCAAGGCTCCCACGCCATTTCTCGATTTTTTGAAGAAAGTTCTTGTTGTGCGGAAACGCTTTCCATGGGCTTCCTGAACTTCGCTCAATCTGAACAGCACTCACCAATGTACGCAGATAACGGCGCATATCGTGGCTTGGTGTGACGGCTGCGTCCACGCTGCCGTCGCGCACCGAGCGCAATGCTTGGATGAGCGTCGGGCGCTGCGCCCTTGAGCTGGCCTGTGTGAAGGCACTCCACTCCGCGGTGTTCCAGAACCATAGCGGTATTTGCAGTTGCCCGATTCCGTTGTTGGGATCAGCCTCGACCGCATAGAGTCGGACCTTGCTCATGTCCTTGAAGGTGTTTGAATATTCACCGTTCGGGTCAAGAACGATGAAGCGGGCATTCGGATTCTCATCACCTCGCGCTTTCTTGGCTTCTTCCATGGACCAACGGATGATCCCAGCGACAGAGCACGACTTTCCACTGCCAGTGTTTCCCAAGACGGCAAGATGGCGGCCGAACAGCCGGTCCGGATCAACCATCACCTCGGCATTCGCAGCGAGAGGACTTATCCCAATCTTCACCCGGCGATTTTCGCCCGACTCGACAATCGACCGTAGCTGGACCTGAGTCGGAAGCATTACCGGCGCACCGACCGAAGGATAGGCGTCGATGCCTCGACGAAAGTTGTAGCGTTCTTTGCCGGCGTGAGAGCCCTCATAAATCAAACGTCCCAGCGGGTTGAGACTCATTTTTCGAAGCGGATAGGGCAGGTCCACAAGTCCGAAGTCCTGCATCCCCTTGCGCTTGGGATACTGAGATCGCTCCACTGTGATCCATTCGACCTGAGCGACAAGATGTCCTTCGTCGCTGGGAATCAACACATACCCGTTGATGCGGGGAAACGGTCGTGGCGTCCCGGTATTCAAAGCGACAGCGTCGGGAGCTTCAATGTCTAGGAGCACTTTGATTTCGTCCGGAGAGACGAAGTCGATGCTTCCAATCCGCAGTGAGTCTGCGTAGGCGAGGGGAGAAATCGTCATGCGAGATCCTCCCCATCGAACACGTCCGGACCGCTACTCTCAGAGGGCTTGGGCGCTGCGGCAACGTTCCACCGCTGTTTGAGCAACTCACTCATGCGGAACGTCGTCTTGTCGATAGCAGCCTTTGGCAAGAAGTGTTCTGTGAGCTTTTGCAGGTCTGCGAGTACAGGCCCGATCAACAAGCTGATTTGGGGCGAGCGCCCAAGTTCTTCATAGGTCCCCATGATTCGCCCGAGCGGATCGTTAAACGATATGACCACCAGGTGCGTCGATGGGATCGTCAGCATGTCCCGAATCACCCGATTTATATGCTCGTCCCCGAAACTGTAGCCATAAGTGACCAAGGTGCTATTAGGTCTGCAGATAGCTGCGGCAAGGTCGCGGAAGAGTTCAACGTATGGGTAGTCCGAGGTTTCCCTGTCTTTCGCTGAGTTAGGGTAGATCATGAGCGCATGGGCGGTTGCGCCGTCCAAACCCGGTGCATTGAGAAAGGGTTCAACACTCTCCGCACCAAATGGAAGCCCGAGACGTCGAATGTCGGCGTTGGATTGAATCCAGTCGACCGAGCCGTGGAGCTTGGTGAAGCGAGCAACGCCTTCGAGATAGCGGGGTTCTCCCCGAATGCCAGGCGGGTTGTAGTGCATGTCCAGATCTAGTCTGGATGACCGAAAGATGGGCGTTAGGTTACCGAGGAATCTATCGAGCAGATGCAGCCCGGCTAACTCCGCACCTGCCTCTAGAAGACGGTCATAGTTGGTCGTGAAAATATTGAGCCTGTCTCGGACACCGGTCCGACTGGCAAAGCTCATGAGAAACGTGACGAGAATATTCAAAGCCTGCTCGCGCCGACTCTCTTCGGCAACCGCAATTCCCCGCTCGCTGAGCAATATCGACTTCGAAAAGGCAGTGAGGATGGCGGTAAGATCGTCCTCGAGCGCTTTCGACTCGTGGCTCATCCCGAGGATCCTCAAACCCCGCAGCAATTCATTGGCGACGCGCAACTGGTCCTCGATATTTCCAGCTTCACGGCCAGCCTTGCTGGCGGCCTCTACAGCCGCTTTCCCTATTTCACCGTCGTAGTTGGAAAACGATGTCGCGCCCATTCCCGTCGCGCCTACTCCCGTTGCGAGATAGTGGACAGCGTGAGTCAGACCGGAGCCGACGAGCATTGATAGGTGCTCCGACTGAAACAGTGATGTAAGCCACGGCTCAGCGCGATTTCGGAGTTCGGTGAGGCCAAATTCTTCGTTACTTATCCAAGACGCATTGCAACCCGGTGCAATTCGGAACGTGTTCGGCTTACCAGTTGGTGAAAAAAGGATCGGTCGAGGATCGTCGCGTACTTTTAGCACGTTCTCGAATTTCAGACTTTCGCTCTCTTCGCTCATCGCTTTTCCCTCTTTTAATTATCCGCAGGTCGCGAAGAATTATATCGATACCCGTATGTTGTGGGGCCGTGCTGCGGTACGACCACAAGCGCCGGCTCTCGCCGCTAGCCAGTCGCTTGGTTCGCGCCAGAGCAACGCTACACATTGGGGGGTGATAATCGCCGCCTCACCTGGTCGTGACGCGCCCCCGCGTTCCAAGGCGGCAGAATCAGGTTGTGTGGTCTACTTTCGAACGACCGCTTTCGTGAAACGTGGCCGCCGCTGTGGGTCGCAAGTGTGAGCTGGCCCGCGCAGAAGACAATTACTTCATTTCTTTATCCAGCCAACGTCTGCGACACACCACATTGCTGACGTAGACCCGGGCCTTATCGAACGTCCGCAATGGCCGACAGGACTAAACCGCTCGCGCGGTAGGGGGCTGCGGCCCGACTCTGGCGGCGAATGGGAGGCCAGTGGCGCCGGTGGTTATGTTGGTGGTTGAGGCAATCCGCCTCGCCCTCCAGCAGGAGCCCCATCATGACCTCCTCCGATCCGGGCATCAGCCCGCTGCGCCGCCATATGCTTGAGGACCTGCGCATGCGCAGGTTCGCACCGAAGACCCAGGCCGCCTATCTGCGTGCCGTACGTCAGTTCGCCCGATACCTCGGGCGTTCACCCGATACCGCCACCGTCGAGAAC
>NZ_WHNP01000148.1 GCF_009362735.1 Paraburkholderia franconis
CGGCCGATCGGCACGTCTTCTGCAAAAGCCAGCACGCGCGCGGGGAGGTATGCCCGGTGAACGCTGGTTGCAAGTGCTGTGGCCGCCGATTTCTCGCCGGCCAGGACGATCTCGAACGGGCCGCGCTGCACGAAGTCCCGCGCGGCCATGAGGTGCGCGAAAGCGGACGGTGCTCTGCCAGCTGCGGACTCGTATCTCTGGATTTCATGCTCGGCGCGGTCGATGTAAAGATCGTGGTTGGTGAGTGCATGCAGACGCAAGAAGGCAAATACGCTGGATGAGATGCCCGACGGCGACGCGCTATCGTAGGGGGCACGGGGCCTGTGCACCAATGGCTCGCCATCGCAGGGTGTGAAATACAGCCCGTCGTCCCAGAACTTGTCGAGGATGAGTGTCGCGAGTTCGATCGCACGATCGAGGTAGCGCCTCTCGAAGCAGGATTCGTAGAGGTCGAGCAGCGCATTACAGAGAAAGGCGTAGTCCTCGAGGAAGCCCGGCACCTTCGCTACGCCGTCCCTCCAGGCCCGGAATACGCCTCCGTCGGCAAGTGTCAGTTCATTCTGGATAAAGGCGGCCGCACGCTTTGCCGCGCTGAGATACCCGGAGACACCCGTCGCCTGGAAAGCGGCACAGAGTCCCGCGATCATCAGACCGTTCCACCCGGTGAGAATGTTATCGTCCCGCGCCGGGCGCACACGTCGGGCGCGCGCCGCCAGCAACCGGTCGCGCCAGCCCGCGAGCTGCGGTTCTTCCAGCGCGTCCAGCCCGACCGCACGGTGGAGCACCGTGGCGCCGTGCTCGAAATTGCCGCGTTCTGTCACACCGTAGGCCTGGCACGCCAGTGCCCCTTCGGACTCGCCAAGGACTGCCTTGATCTCGGCGGGTCTCCAGCAATAGAACTTGCCTTCCCGGCCTTCGCTGTCGGCATCTTCGCTGGCATAGAAGCCACCTTCGGGATGCGTCATGTCGCGCAGAATATAGGCGAGGGTCTCCTCGAAGATGCGGCGCCATGTCGGCTTGCCGGTCAGACGGTAGGCATCCGCGTACAGCTTCACAAGCTGTCCATTGTCATAGAGCATTTTCTCGAAGTGCGGCACGGCCCAATGCGCGTCAACGCTATAGCGGGCAAACCCGCCGCCGAGCTGGTCATAGATGCCGCCCGCCGCCATGCGGTCGAGTGTGCGTTCCAGTGCGTCAAGCAGCGCGGGTTCGCGGCTTCGTTCATAGACGCGCAGCATGAGGTCGTAACAGCTTGGATTGGGGAACTTGGGCGCGCCGCCGAGCCCCCCATGAGCCGGATCCGTGTTCCGTGCCAACGCGTGGGCTGTCTGTGCAGACAGATCTTCGACATCGGCGGTTGGCCCGCCCTGGTGTGCCTGATCGAGCTGCCGGAAGCCCTGCTGAATCTGCGCAATGGTGTCCCGCAGTTCATCTTGCCGATGCCGCCAGGCTTCACTCAGGGTTATCAACACGCGCGCGAACCCGGGGCGGCCATAGCGGTCGTCCGGCGGGAAATAGGTGCCGCCGAAGAACGGCTCTCCCTGTGGCGTGAGGAACACGGTAAGCGGCCAGCCGCCTCCTTGTCCCATCATCTGGCTGACCTGCTGGTAAATTTCATCGATGTCGGGACGCTCCTGCCGATCCACCTTGATGCTGACATAGCGCTCATTCATCAGGCTGGCGATGCGCGGATTCTCGAAGGATTCGTGCGCCATGACGTGGCACCAGTGGCACGCGGCGTAGCCCACCGAGAGAACGATCGGCTTGTTCTCCTCGCGTGCGCGGTGAAATGCCGTTTCGCCCCACGCATACCAGTCGACCGGGTTGTCCGCATGCTGGCGGAGATAAGGCGAGGATTCTGCAGCGAGCCGGTTTGTCATGTCGGTCTCCGTCCGGGCGCACGCACCAGCGCTCATGGTCAATTCGTGCAGATTCGCGCGCCCTGCAAGGGCGCGGCCAACTGCGCCGCCCTCATCGAACCGTCCGGTTCATCGACCACCATGGCACCAGGTCGGCCATAGCCGTCACCAGAGGGCCAGGCAATCGGAATTGCTCTTCGAAAGCTCTAGCCTCGCGTCGACATCCCGGATGTGCCGATGGCCGTGACGTCGATGTCGCCAATCCGTCGCAACTCGGCGCGAATGGCGGCGTCATCGAGTCCGTCCAGCGGTAGCTCGACGAACGCCTCGACCCTGCATCGAATCTGCTGGTACACCTGTTCGAATGCAGCACGCCTGCTTTCATCCGGGCCCTCCACAGCGGCGGGGTCGGAGAAGCTCCAGTGTGCTGATGCGGGATGGCCGGGCCACAATGGGCATACCTCTCCAGCGGCCTGATCGCACACGGTAATAACGAAGTCCATGAGGGGTGCGCTCGGTTCGGATATGGCGAACTCGTCCCACGATTTGCTGCGCAGATTGGCCAGGTCGTACCCAGTCTTGCGTACCTGTTCGATGGCAAAAGGATTGATCTTTCCGATCGGATTACTTCCTGCGCTGTAGGTGCAAAACCGACCTTTCCCCAGTGTGGCGAGAAGCGCCTCTGCCATCACGCTGCGCGCCGAGTTGCCGGTGCAAAGAAAGAGCACGTTATACGTCAGGTCATTCATGAACGGCTCCCTGAAGAAACGGTCGAGAACGTCGTCAGAGGGGTGCGGTCCGCGCGTATCRATCTGTCAGTCTAATCCTGTCACGCGCGGTGCGGGGGAACGCGGTGATCAACGATGAAATCAACGACCGGGTCGATATGGCGGTCTTGCAAACCCTCGAATGACGCGTGCCCATCGGACCTGATCTGCCGTAAATCGCATCGACGCAGCGCTGACGCGCACCGCCGGCGGCCGCTACGGGGCATGCGTCGCGCCGCCCACCCGTGAGACTTTGGAAAAGGCATCGCTGCGTTTYCCATACCGTGCGCGCCCATCCACCCATCGTTCTTCTGACCGGGTTCTGGCGAACCTGGGCTGGAAATGTGTCAGCGGCTGACGGTTGCGAGCCAAACAACGTGACTCGTTGAACACCGGCGACGACAGCGATATGCTTCGCACCTTGACGGAAATGAAGAAGACCGACAGACGTTACGGAAGGAAAACCACACAATGCGACTGCGACGCATCACAGCACGACGTTCGTCTGTGCATGGCAAGGGACTCTTTGCACTGCTGCCCATCGGCGCCGGCGAGCGGCTCATCGAGTACAAGGGTGAAGTAACCAGCTGGCGGCGGGCAGCCGCGCGTCAGCGATCGGAGGTGGGACACACATTCGTCTTCGGCCTTTCCAGCGGACGCGTGATCGACGGCAGTCGCGGCGGAAACAGCGCCCGCTTCATGAACCACGCGTGTACACCCAACTGTGAAGCAATCGAGACGGGCGATCGCGTATTCATTCATGCAATCACCGCCATCCAGCCCGGCGAAGAGCTGTTCATTGATTACGGCCTAACGGTCGCCGGCGAGATCACCGATGACATCCGGGAGCAGTATGCGTGTCATTGCGGCGCTCCCGCCTGCCGTCGGTCGATGCTCGGCGGCAGAGCTACGTCACTTTGACCACAGCGAACCAGCGGGTGAACGCCGCCGACGGATGACCGCTCTTGCTAACCGACCGCGCATGGCACGTGCGAGCAACCTGTCAGCGGATGCCTGATGTCGCTGCACGTCCTTCTCGACGAAGATCTGCAAGGCGTCACGGTAATCGGAAGAAAGCGCTATAACTATGCAGCGTCGCGTCGGCTATCGCCTCCATGCGAGCGCCTTGTACGCGGAGTATTGACCACCGTCTGCATCTCAAGGCGCCGGCGTCGCCTGTCCGTTTCCGCCCGCGCTCATCGCCGCGTCTCTTTCCGCTCGATGCTTCGCGGCAACCTTCTCTTCCGCGGCCTGAATATCGGCGGGGTACGAACCATCGTCACCCTGCGACGGGTTATAACCCGCCGCCTCCAGTTCTTCGAGTTCGTGCATGACTTCCGCGCGGGTGCGTTGCTGGGTGGCAGGCTCCGGCATGGTCTGCGCATCAACGCTCACTGTACCGGCCATCAGCATGGTGCCTGCGATCACGAAGCTGCGTAGCGGCGGTAAAACGCACCCGGCCATCGAATCCGATTTCATGTGGTACTCCTTTTACCTCGGGAGGTATTTGCAAAATGGAATGGCTGGCGTTCAATGCGCCTTGTCGTCTGGGAGAGAAGCGTTCTGCCGCGCGAGATGTTCACGCTTCATACGTGCGACCTGCCCCGCGTAGATCGGATTGACATCCGGATAGGAGGTTTCGGTCACAAAGTTCAGACCGTTTTGCTGTGCTTCGATCAGCTCCTGATAGACTTCGGCGCGGGTCTTGCCTTGAGAAAACGCATTCGACGTTGCGAGAGTCGCCAGCGAAAAGACGATCACGATAGATTTAATCATTTCATACTCCTTAGTTAATGTTTCAGTGTTGCGCGATGCGCATCGTGTAGACGCCGCTTCGTCGCGGGATATTCCCGATCTTGGTCAAACAGGACGTCGGCCGATTCATCCTCGCGTGCGGCCGTGTCGTATCGGCATTCATCACCTGTTCTGCAATCTTCGACGTTCAAGGCCGTTGCGCAACTGGCCTGCGACGAACGCGCTAATGATCACGGACAGATAAAGGATGACGAGATGGTGACGCCAGGCATCAAGGGCGAGTTGGTGCGAAACCAGTTTCGGATCGGGGGGCGGAAGCATAGGGCTCTTCGCCTCGACGGCTTGCATCATCCGGATAAAGCCTCCTGCGGACAGCAGTGGCAACAGGACGACGAGTGCCAGCAGCGCGGGCTTCACGCGGCGCGCCGACGGATGATGGCGCAACCGGAACCACAGCCCGAGGCATCCGTGTATCCAGCCAGGCGCGAGCAGTGCAAGTTGCAGGCCCTGCGTGCCGCTGGTAAGCAGCACGGTGACGACGCGCTCGTAATCAGGCTCGAAGCCATAGAGCGAGGAGGCGAGCCGGGTTGTCACCGCGTGGCGGATCAGCAGCAGCGGCAGGCTGAGGCCTGCCCAGAGGCGGAGCCATTCGGTGGGCGGCAGCGCCCAGTGGCGGCGCCCGTATATCGTGCGCACCGCCAATGCAAAATGCAGCAAAGCTGCACCGTACAGCGCGATCGTTCCAGGGGCGCTACGCCAGAGCCGGAGCGCCACAACGAGACCGCGTCCGGCAAGGTCCAGTGACCAGATGCCGAGCGCGTGATTGGTCAGGTGGAGGAAAAGATAGGTCAGCAGCACCATGCCCGACCCGAGTTGAAACCCGCGCAGAACGGATTGCATCTGAACCCTCGATTCACGGTGTGGTGTGTGCACCGGGGGCGTCTCTTATTTCACACTCTGTTGAGTGTCGCGCGACATGCGTTGAGCAGACGCGTTTCTTGCGCGGGAGGTCCCGGCACCTTCGATAGCACACCGGCGCATCCTGCCAGACGGGTTAGCCGCCGTCGAACAGCGCGAGGTCAAGTCGCTCTGATTCGCTGCGGACTGACATACTGTTTCGGCAAATCGCAGTAACGCGGATACCGAACCGCATACGCTCTGGTATTCCTCGCTGCCTATTCTGCCGTCGAGGACAACTGTCAATCCCGATGCACGGGCCATGTCGATGATGTCCATCGTGGTCACCCAGTTCGTGTGTCCCGCCTGCAATACCGTGAGCACGCGACGGTTATTCCCTGATTCGACGAGATCCCCGAGAGGGTAAGGTAATGTGAGGGGCGCCCGCGCTCGAGATCCGTAAGCACGTTGCAGCAGCGCGGTGAAGGATGAGTGGCCTGTTGTGCGCCAGCGGTGAGATTTCCGATCGCGGAATAAAACGGTCGGCGCGCCAGTTTAGCGTTCGAAGCCAGCCGCGGAGGTCCACCGGATGATCCGGCGGTCGACCTCCTGCTGAACCTTAGTCGAGAGGACACCATGTCATCAGATCTTCCTTCCAATCCGTCGCGCCGCAGCGCATTGAAATGCCTGGCCTACGGTGGCGCGGGCACCCTGTTCGTCCTGACCGGTGGTGTCGTCACGCCAGTGCAATTGGCCTTCGCCGCCAGTACGAAGGACGAGTCCGCGGCCGCGGGCGTTCCCCTGTTCCTGCAGATCAGCGACACGCATATCGGCTTCAACAAGGAAGCGAATCCGGATGTCGCGGGTACGCTGAGGCAGACGATTGACTTCGTTGACGCCATGCCGGTCAAGCCGGCCCTGACGATTCACACGGGCGATATCACCCATCTCTCGCGGCCCGCAGAGTTCGACCTTGCGGCCCAATTGCTGGCGGGGCTGAACATCACCGAGTTGCACACCGTGCCCGGAGAGCATGATGTGACAGACGGGCCTGGAACCGAATACTTCAACCGCTTCGGCCAGGCCTCGGACAACAAGGGCTATTACAGCTTCGACCACAGTGGTGTGCACTTCATCGGGCTCGTCAACGTGATGCATTTCAAGCCAAATGGTCTGGGGAGCCTGGGCGACGACCAGCTTTCCTGGCTGGAGAACGATCTGAAGGGGCGTTCGTCCAGCACGCCGATCGTTGTGTTTGCACACATGCCGATGTGGACGATTTACGAACCGTGGGGTTGGGGCACCGGCGATGCAGGCCTGGCGATGAGCTATCTGAAGCGGTTTGGTTCGGTGACAGTCCTGAATGGACATATCCATCAGATCGTTTCCAGGGTGGAGGGGAATGTCACCTTCCATACAGCGCGCTCGACCGCCTATCCACAACCAACGGCCGGCAATGGCCCCGGACCCATGCCGCTAACGGTGTCGAATGATCAGCTCCCGAGGATGCTTGGCGTGACCAGCATCAAGATCTCGCGCCATCCACTCAAGGCGACGCTTGCAGACACGACGCTCGCCTGATTCCAGACACCCCTTGCTCACTCATCCAGGATCCCAATCATGCTTTCCACTTTCTTTCGTCGCGCATGTGTCGGCTCTATCGGGGGCGGGATGCTCATGGCCGCATTGGCTTGCGGGTCGACTGTCGCGCATGCGCAGGAAGCCAATGCCGTTGTTATCAAGAATTTCATGTTTTCGCCGATGTCCCTCACGGTCAAGGTCGGCTCGACCGTGACGTGGAAGAATCTGGATGGCGAACCGCATACGATCGTCAACGATGCCGGCATATTCCGCTCCGCCGCGCTTGATCAGAACGATACATATCAATTCACGTTCGACAAGCCGGGGGTCTACAAGGTGTTCTGCGGCATACACCCGAACATGAAAGAGACCATCACGGTGCAGTAGGAGACGGTCACCAATCCGTGAGATGGCCGGAAACTGAACTGCGCGGACCGTTCTTGACAGCGGAAACGCCCTGCCGTTCGGGTACGATCCGGCCTTTTCCGACTACGCCCCGCCACCGTGGATCGCCGATATGTATCGTTGCGTCGTGAGCATTGCGCGCGGTGGCTCCGGCTACTGGCCGCCGCCGGCAGCACCAAAGCCAGACTTCTTTTCAGCAACACGCTGCGCCGCCTTCGCCACCCCACGCGACGCGGCATCGCGCTGACGCTCACAGAGAGACCTGGGCAATGTCCCGGGCGTAGTTGAAGGTTGAAGGCGGCGGTTCCCCGTTGGAAATCCGAGAGAATCGGGTTTCGACGACCAACTTCCCGGACAGGGGACCAAGGAGAACCGCCAAATGAAGCGTACCAAGAAGAAGCCCCAAAGCGCCAGCGCGCCGTTGCACGTGGTGCCCAAGCAGGACCCGGACGGGCTGCGCGCCTGTTTTGCCGAGAACAGTCAGCTCCTGTTGCCCATGCTCGATCTGATTCAGAACACCCGCGCCAGCATCGACGAGTTAATGCACGAAGCCGGCCGTAGCC
>NZ_WHNP01000149.1 GCF_009362735.1 Paraburkholderia franconis
CATGGCGGCAATCCTTGATGCCCTGCAGGTGCTGCACCGCGCCCGAAATGCCGAACGCGATATAAACGCTCGCCTCGACCGTCTTGCCCGTCGCGCCGATCTGCTTGTCGCGCGTGAACATGCCGTTGTCGACGGCGACACGGCTCGCGCCAATCGCCGCGCCGAACGTGCTCGCGAGCTTCTCGAACGCAGCGACGTCGTTGACGCCGTTGCCCGCCGATACGATGAAGTCCGCTTCTTCGAGCGCGACCTGCGCGGCGTCTATTTCCTCGATGCCGAGATCGCGGTAGGCGCTATTYGATGCGTTGTCCGTTTGCGCGAACGCCGGCATCTCGATGCGCTCGCCCGCGCCGACGAACGGCAGGCGCGTATCGACGGCGCCCGCYGCGAGCAGGATCACGTCAGGCAACGCACGCGTCGCGTAGGCCTTCTTCGCCTGCGCATAGGTCGACACCTGCTTCGCGTCGATCTGCACGACATGTGTCGCGATGCTCGCGCCCGCGAGCGCCGCATAACGGCGGCCGAGATCGCCGTCGCCTGTCGCGTTGTCGGGCATCAGGATATGAGTGGGCGTGAGCTGCGCGACGCAGGCGGCCACCGCCTGTACTTCGCGCTCCGGCGCAAACGCGCGGCGGTCGAACGACGGCAGTTCGATCACCTTGTCGGCGCCGAGCGCCGCCGCGTCGTCCTTCAGTTCGCCAAGCACCAGCAGCGCGACTTGCGTCGCGGTATCCGCGATCAATGCAGCAGCAGCCAGCGCCTGACGCGCGTGATCGTCGAGACCGCCGCGATCGCTGTGCGCGACGACGAGCAGCGTGTGCTGAGGCGCCTGCATCGTGCGCAGCCCTTTGGCGGCCGTGTGACCGTGCGCGCCCGTCTGCAGCGCATCGTCATACGATGCGCCCGCCACATGCTCCGCGCCCAACGTGATGCGCTTCAGTCCTGCCGCCGTGATGACGAACGGCCGGCGCGGATCGATACGTTTGATGGTTGTATTCATCGTTCACTCCAGCGCTGCCGCAACGAGTTCGGCCACATCGAGCACTTCGGGACGCGGACCGACCACGCCTTCGAGCATTGCCGTGCAGTTCGGGCAGCCCACCGCGACCACTTCCGCGCCGATCGCACGCGCATCGGCGATGCGGATATCGGGAATGCGCTGCTTGCCGGGGATGTCCGTGAGCGGCGCACCGCCGCCACCGCCGCAGCAACGGCCGCGCTTGCCGTGCCGCTCCATCTCGACGACCTTGATGCCGATCGTCTTCAGCAACTGGCGCGGCGCTTCCGTCTCGCCGTTGTAGCGGCCCAGATAGCACGGATCGTGGTACGTGATCTTCCTGTCGTTGAACGCATTGACCGCTTTCGGCGACAGCTTGCCGCTCGCGACCAGCTCCGCGAGGAACGTCGTGTGATGCAGCACGTCGTAGCGTCCGCCGAGCGCGCGGTATTCGTTGCGCAGGCTGTGCATCACGTGCGGATCGGCGGTGACGATGCGTTTGAAGTTCAGCGTGGACAGCGTGCCCATCATCTGCTTCGCCATGCGCTGGAACGTGGCTTCATCGCCGAGACGCCGCGCGACGTCGCCTGTATCCGTTTCCTGCGCGCCCAGCACTGCGTAATCCACGCCCGCCTTGTTCAGCACCTTGACGAGCGAGCGCAGCGTGCGCTGATAGCGCATGTCGAACGCGCCCTCGCCGGCAACGAGCAGCACGTCGACGGGCTTGCCCGGCTGCGCGACGGGCGAGCTCAGATCGACCGACCAGTCGTAACGCGCCGCCTTGTCGTAGCCGCCCGCCGTGCCTGTCTCGCGCAGATTCGCGAGCACTTCGGGGCCCTTGCCCGGCACCGTGCCGTGCACGAGCGTCTGGTTGCGGCGCATGTCGACGATGGCATCGACGTGCTCGATCAGCATCGGGCATTCGTGCACGCAAGCACGGCACGTCGTACACGACCACACGGTATCCGCTTCGATCAGGCTCGATATGATTGGGCGCTGCGGCTCGCCGCCGTGCTGGCCGACCTTGATGCCGGGCGTCGGGCTGCCGGCATAAGCGGCGTCCGTGCCGCCGACCATGCCCGTCACGAGGTCCTGGATCAGCTTCTTCGGATTCAGCGGCTGGCCTGCCGCGAATGCCGGACATGCCGCTTCGCACTTGCCGCACTGCACGCACGCATCGAAGCTGAGCAACTGGTTCCAGCGAAACTCGACGGGCTTGCCGACGCCATACTCGTTCTGTTCGAGCACGGGCGCTTTCAGTGCCGTCGCCGGAACGACCTGTTCCTTGCGCACGGCGCCTTCAGCAGCAAAGCGTTCCTGACGCGGATGAAACGCCAGATGCAGAAGACCCGCGAGCGCATGCTTCATCGGACCGCCGCGCGCCGCGCCGAATGTCATCGCGAACGCGCCCGCCGCGATCAGCAGCGCGAAGACGATCGCGAGCCCGCCCGACATCGCCGATGCAGGCAGCAGCGTGTACAGCAGCAGACCGAGCGCGAACGAACCGAGCAGCCACGGCAGCGTATTCCACGGACCACGCGACAGACGCGCGGGCACATCCTTCGCATGACGGCGGCGCCACACGAACACGGCACCCACCAGCATGATCAACGCGGCCAGAAAGATCAGCCGGTCGAGCCACGGCGAATAGAGCGCGAGCCCGTAGTTGACGAAAACGAGCGCGAATGCCGCAATCGCACCGCCTGCCGTGGCGATGTGCGTCTTCGCGATGTACGGATCGCGCGCCACGACATGATGCAGATCGACGAAGTAGCGCTTCGGGATGGTCAGCAGATTGGTCCAGCCGAATGCGCCGGCTGCCGTTGCCCGTCCGAGACGCCAGTACGCCGCCCGTTTTGCGACCGCGAACGCAAGGCCGGCGACCGATACCCACAACAGCGCGGTAATGAGAAACGCCGGGCTCATCGTCAAAAGTCCTTGCAAAGACGCAGCGCGTCGTAGATCGCGCCGTGGATGTTGTGCATCGAAATGCAATCGCCGACTCGGAACAGCAGGAAGCGTCCATTGCCGAGTTCTTCGGAGAGCGACGGCTGCGGCTCGGCGGCGAAGAGCTTTTGCACGTCGACCTGGCCGCGATTCACTGATTCGGGCTTGAGCTTCCAGTACAGCGCGTCGTTCGGCGTGCTGCCGTTTTCGATCACGACCTGATCGACGGCGCGCTCTTCCTGTTCTTCCGTGTACTCGTTGCGGATCACGGCGATCTTCTTGCCGTCCTCTTCGTACACGCGGTCCAGCCAGTAATTCGGCGTGTGGATCACRCCTTGCGCGTAGAGGCGCCGGTAGAAAATCGGGAACGTGGTGCCGCCGACRTCGTCGGCCACTTTCACGTCCGGCGTCACGATCTCGACCTTCGAGCCGCGGCTCGMRATGAAATCGGCGACACCTGCGCCCGCATGCGTGCTCACGCCGTCGTACACGAGCACGTTCTGCTTCGGCTCGACCTTGCCCGACAGGATGTCCCACGAACTGACGGCCAAACCTTCGTCAACGCCCCATGCGGGCACCTGATGCGTGAAGCTGGAACCACCCGTCGCGAGCACGATGATGTCGGGCTTCTCGGCAAGAATCATCTTCTCGTCGGCCTCGACKCCMAGACGCCGGTCGACGCCGAGGCGCTTCGTTTCCATATCGAACCAGCGCACGATGCCCGCCATCTGCTCGCGTTGCGGCGCCTTCGCGGCCAGCATGATCTGCCCGCCGACGGCATCGCTCTTCTCGAACAGCACGACATCGTGACCGCGCGAGCGCGCAACGCGCGCCGCTTCGAGTCCCGCCGGACCCGCGCCGACCACCACGACCTTGCGGCGCGGCCCGCGCGTCTTCTCGATCACGTGAGGCATCGTCGCTTCGCGCGAAGTCGCCGCGTTCTGCACGCACAGCACGTCGAGGCCGTTGTACTGGCGGTCGATGCAATAGTTCGCGCCGACACACTGTTTGATTTCGTCTTCGCGGCCATCGCGGATCTTGATGACCATGTGCGGATCGGCGATCTGCGCGCGCGTCATGCCGACCAGATCGACCATGCCGTTCGCGAGCAGACGCTCCGCTTGCCCCGCGTCGCGAATGCTTTGCGCGTGCATGATGGGCAGCTTCACGACCGACTTGATGCCCGCCGCGAGATGCACGAACGGTTCGGGCGGCAGCGCCATCGGCGGCATGCAGTTCGCGAGCGTGTTGTGCGTGTCCGCGCCCGAGCCGATCACGCCGATGTAATCGATCAGGCCCGTCTCCGCCATCGCCTGGGCGATTTCCTTCAGTTGCTCGTGATCGAGGCCATCTTCATGGAACTCGTCGCCGCACATGCGCAGGCCGACGCAGAAGTCCTTGCCGACTGCTTCGCGCACGGCATTCAACACTTCGACGCCGAAGCGCAGACGGTTTTCGAGCGAGCCGCCCCATTCGTCCGTGCGGAAGTTCGTGCGCGGGCTCCAGAACTGATCGATCAGATGCTGGTGCGCGGCTGAAATCTCGATGCCGTCCATGCCCGCATCCTTCACGCGCTTCGCAGCCGCCGCGAAGTCGCCGATGATGCGGCGGATCTCTTCCACTTCGATGATCTTCGCGTTGCCGCGATGCACGGGCTCGCGCACGCCGGAAGGCGTCATCAGATGCGGCCAGTGCTCGCCATGAAATGCGGAGCGGCGGCCCATGTGCGTCGCCTGAATCATGATCTTCGCGCCGTGCCGATGCATCGCTTCCGCGAGACGCGACAGCGGATCGATGATCTTGTCCGTCGACAGATTGACGGACTTCCACCAGCCCTGCGGACTATCGATCGATACCGGGCTCGACCCGCCGCACACGGCGAGGCCGACACCGCCCTTGGCCTTTTCCTCGTAATAGCGGATATAGCGGTCGCCGGGCAGACCGCCCGGTTCGGCATAGACCTCGGCATGCGCGGTACTGACGATGCGATTGCGCAGTGTCAGCTGATTGAGCGTCAAGGGTTTGAACAGATTGGGGTAACGCATCGCAAGCGACCTCGGGCGGTGTTCGGTTCAGGCTCTGATATGCCGTGCAGTGTTAATGTGCAATCGGCGACACTTCAAATACGCAGTGGTCGTGATGCTCGGCTGCACACTGCACTTCTATCGACTGCGCGCGCGGCGCGTTCTTGCCGCCGTCACTGGTGTCATTCACCCAGTCCATCGCACCCGCGAACCAGCCGGCGAACATATAGCAAAGCTTGCCTTCCTTGCCGGGCTGCGCGAGCACGAACGACGAGTGATGCAATTCGATCTTCGCGCGCGCCGTCGACGGGTCGGCTTCGACGATCTTGAAGAGGCCCCAGCCGCGTTGCGACAGGCGCTTCAGGTAGTGCTCGAAAACAGCCATGCCGCTGATGCCATGCTGCTTCGCTTCCTTGTCGCACCAGTGATAAGCGGACTTGTAGCCGGCCTTGTAGAGAATCTCGGCGTACACGTCGCGGCCGAGTGCTTCTTCGACGGCCGTGTGGTTGTTCGTGAAGAAATGACGCGGCACGTACAGCATCGGCAGCGCGTCGGTGGTCCAGACACCCGTGTTCGGATCGACGTCGATGGGCAGTTGCGGTTGCATCGTGGGTTCCTTGTTCTCTAGATTGATTTAGACGTTCCAGACTTCGCCGAAGAAGCGCATCCAGTTCTCGCCCATCACTTTCCTGATGCGGGACTCACCCCAGCCCGCGCGTTCCATCGCGGCCGTCAGGTTCGGAAATTCGCCGATCGTGCGGATGCCTTCCGGATTCACGACCTTGCCGAAGTTCGTCAGACGGCGATAGCGGCCCTTGTCATGCGTGATCCAGTCGAAGAATTCGGTGCTATAGCCTTGCGTGAAGTCCGTGCCGATACCGACCTTGTCTTCGCCGATCACGTCGATTACATATTCGATCGCTTCGAGATAGTCCTCGACGGTCGCATCCGGGCCTTTCTTCAGGAACGGCGAGAACATCGTCACGCCGACGAAGCCGTTTGCATCGGCGATCTCTCTCAACTGCTCATCCGTCTTGTTGCGCGGGTGATCCTTGAGTCCCGACGGGCAGCAGTGCGAGTACGTGACGGGCTTCTTCGAGCAGGCGATCGCATCCGACGACGTCTTTGCGCCGACGTGCGAGAGATCGACCAGAATGCCGACGCGGTTCATCTCCTGGATCACTTCGCGGCCGTAGCCCGAAAGGCCGCCGTCCGCTTCATAGCAGCCGGTGCCGACGAGGTTCTGCGTGTTGTAGCAAAGCTGCACCACGTTCACGCCGAGTTCCTTGAACACTTCGATATAGCCGAGGTTGTCCTCGAACGCATACGAATTCTGGAAGCCGAAAATGATGCCCGTCTTGTTCTCTTTCTTTGCGCGCAGGATGTCATCGGTCGTGCGGACCAGCGTCAGGATCTCGCTGTACTCGCGGATCTGCTGTTTCATTTCCGCGATGTTGTCCACGGTCTTCTGAAAGTCTTCCCACACGGAAACCGTGCAGTTGACGGCCGTGACGCCGCCCTTTCTCATGTCCTCGAACACCGAGCGCTCGAACTTCGAAATGTTCAGGCCGTCGATGACGATGCTGCTCTCGTGCAGGTTGCTCATGCTTGACTCCGTAGCGATGGATAAGGGACGGTGCGTTTGCGACGGCTCAGTAGATCGGGAAGCGTTCGCACAGCGCGAAGATCTCGCGGCGCACGCGTTGCTCGGTTGCGGCATCGCCATCGGGATGCGTGCGCAGCGCGTCGAACACTTCGAGAATCAGCCGGCCGATGTCGCGGAACTCGGCGACGCCGAAGCCGCGCGTCGTGCCCGCCGGCGTGCCGAGGCGAATGCCCGACGTGACCGTCGGCTTTTCCGTATCGAACGGAATGCCGTTCTTGTTGCAGGTGATRCCCGCGCGTTCCAGCGCCTGCTCGACCTGCGTGCCCTTCAAGCCCTTCGGCCGCAGATCGACGAGCAGCAGGTGGTTGTCGGTGCCGCCCGTCACGAGATCGACGCCGCCCTCCTTCAGCACTTCGCCCAGCGCCCGCGCGTTGGCCAGCACATTGTCGATATACGTCTTGAAGCTGTCTTCGAGCGCTTCGCCGAATGCGACCGCCTTGCCGGCGATCACGTGCATCAGCGGACCGCCTTGCAGCCCCGGGAACACAGCCGAGTTGATCTTCTTCGCGATCTCTTCGTCGTTGGTGAGGACGAAGCCGCCGCGCGGACCGCGCAGCGTCTTGTGCGTGGTCGACGTGACGACGTGCGCATGCTCGACGGGATTCGGATGGCGGCCCGCTGCGATCACGCCCGCGATGTGCGCCATGTCCACCATCAGCTTCGCGCCGACGCTATCGGCGATCGCGCGGAAGCGCGCGAAGTCCAGCACGCGCGGATAAGCGGAGAAGCCCGCGATGATCAGCGACGGCTTGTGCTCATGCGCAAGCTTTTCGATCTGGTCATAGTCGATGCGCATGGTCTCGCGATTCACGCCGTACTGAACCGCGTTGAACCACTTGCCCGACAGCGCGGGCTTCGCGCCGTGCGTGAGGTGGCCGCCCGCATCGAGCGACATGCCGAGGATCGTATCGCCGGGCTTCGCGAGCGCGAGCATCACGGAGCCGTTCGCCTGTGCGCCCGAATGCGGCTGCACGTTGGCAAAGCCTGCGTTGAAGAGCGTCTTGATCCTGTCGATCGCGAGTGCTTCCACTTCATCGACGAACTCGCAACCGCCGTAGTAGCGCTTGCCCGGATAACCTTCCGCGTACTTGTTCGTCAACACCGAGCCTTGCGCTTCGAGCACCGCGCGCGACACAATGTTTTCCGA
>NZ_WHNP01000015.1 GCF_009362735.1 Paraburkholderia franconis
GAGCGCGGGATTGCGGTCGATCATTCGACGGTTCATCGTTGGGCACTCAAACTGTTGCCGGTCCTGGAGAAGGCGTTTCGACGGTGCAAACGGACGGTCGGCAGGAGCTGGAGGATGGACGAGACCTACATTCGAATCAGGGGGGAGCGGATCGAATCTGGCTGCCTTGCAAGCGATCAACGCCAGGCGGGATGTGCCCATCAGGGTCCGCCAGAAAAAGTATCTGAATAACATTGTCGAACAGGATCACCGGGCCATCAAGCGTCGAACCCGCCCAATGATGGGATTCAAGAATTTTCGTTGCGCACGCATCATACTGGGTGGAATCAAAACAATGCATATGATTCGCAAAGCTCAGATGAACGATGGCGATAGGGCACTCTCTCCCGTCCAGCAATTCTACTCGCTCTTTGCATAAGCAGTCCTCTATATTTCGGCGCTCTTGCCGCTCAGCTTCCTTATTGCGACAGTACCCTTTGTCGTGCGAGCACAACGATGCGTGCGGCTACGACCGCCTTGGAGGTGCATAGCCGCCGCCTACCGCGATTGTCCCCGGGCTTCTGGAAGTGCTGGTGCTTAACGGGGCGGACGTCAGAGCAAAACCGCGCAGACATCCTGATCCTTCAGCTCGTACGCCGTCAGTCCAGTTTCCAGCGCCGTAGAGCTCTGTATCGGCCTGAGCAACGAAATTCACTGGTTTGTGAGGTTGATGCCGAGGCGTACGGCCGTGTCCGGCTAGGTCACCTAGAGGCTTCGGATTCGCGGCGACAACCCGTTGGCAGCAGTGACCGGACTGACGGTAATCGTGAGCCACCACTTGGCTGTTCTTGCTTAAATCGGTCAATCACCGCACCACCTGGCCGAACCCCGCCTGCCTCTGAAGCACCGGACACAGTCTCCTGCTTGCAACCGAAGGTGCAGCTCATGAGCGTGAGGGGTAGGGAAAATACTATCAAGGTCTTCTGGCGCTAATCATTATAATCATTAATATTGGAGGTCTCAGGCCGCGGCGTCGTCAGGACGAAGCCGTGATGCATCCGCGGTCCGGGTAAATGTTGGTTTAACGAAACAATGGACAAACTTTTCATGAATCAAGTCTCGTCGGGAAAGGTGGCAGAAGGCGTAGACGCACACGCATTCCTCGATAGCGAGTATGGCCGCCTCACGGAGGTGCTCGTGTGCGATGCGATGTACTACGATTGGGCGCGCTCAAACACTATGGTTATTGGTGCGCTGGACGCGGGGAAGACCGCGGATGTTGCCGCCGCGATGAACCAGCATCGAGAGTTGCGATCCGCGCTTGCCGAAGCTGGTGTCACCTGCCGTCTTCTTGAGCAGGACCCGCACTTGTTTTATCAAACCTATACGCGAGACAGCAGCGTGATGACACCCTTTGGCTTGCTTCTGTGCCAGATGGCTAGACCCGAGCGACAGGGGGAGTGGGGGCCGATCGTCGATTTCTGCGCCTCGTCTGATATTCCGGTGTGGAAAAAGGTGACTGCTGGAAGTCTCGAAGGTGGGGATGTCCAGATCCTGTCGCCGGGTCAAGTACTCATCGGCGTGAACGAGGTGCGGACGACGTATGCGGCGGCCCAGCAGGTTGCCGCATGGTTTGCAGAGGCGGGCTGGCAAACACGCTTTGTCAAGGTTCCTGCGTACTTCCTGCACCTCGACGTTCTGTTCAGTGTTGTCAACGACAAGGTAGCGCTGTGCGCCACAGATATTCTCGACCCGGACGACGTCGCGTGGCTGCGAGAACGGTATGAACTGGTTGACGTCGGCTACCGCGAGGTGATGAACATGGGTGCCAACGCCGTCGCCCTTGGCGACGATCGGGTGCTTTCCTCAAAACAAAATCCTCGTGTCAACGCCGCGTTGCGGGCACAGGGTTTTCATGTGTTCGATCCTGACCTCGAGCAATTCGTCATTGAGGGCGGCGCCGCGCATTGTCTGACGATGCCGCTTCGCCGGAATCTTGTCGAGGGGGCGAAATGAGCAAAGTCGAATTTAAGGGCGGTACGACGATTGCCGCTCCGAAGTTGCCGAAGGTGCAGTATGGTCGAGGCGTATATGTCTTCGACACGACCGGGAAGCAATACATCGATGGCTCGTCTGGACCGGCCGTCTACAGTCTTGGACATGGTAATGAAGAGGTCAACGAGGCCGTTGCTGCACAACTCAGACAGATCGCCCATGGCTACCGGTATCTGTTCACCAGCGACCCCCTGGAAGAGCTTTCCGAGCTTGTCCGGGAGGCGTGTGGACCGGACTTCACGTCGATGGTCTTTGTATCCGGTGGGTCGGAGGCGGTCGAGTCGGCATTGAAGCTCGCCTTGCAGTATCACAGCGCGCTTGGCAGCTCGAGCCGTCGACGCTTTATCTCGCGCCAGCGGTCATGGCACGGGAACACTCTTGGCGCCCTTTCCATATCCGGCTTTCTCGAACGCAGGGCACCCTTCGAGGGCGCTCTCATTTCCGCGTCGTTGATCAGTCCGGCCAACGAGTACCGGCCCCTCAATGACGTGCCTGCGGATGAACTGGGCAGGGCCTGCGCCGACGAACTGGAACAGGAAATCCTGCGCATTGGAGCCGACAACGTTGCAGCGTTCGTATTTGAGCCCGTGGTCGGCGCTGCAGGTGGCGTTGTTCCTGCGCCGAAGGGCTATGCCAAGGCCGTCAGGGAAGTCTGCGACCGCCATGGGGTGTTGATGATCGCAGACGAGGTGATGTGTGGCTCCGGCCGATGCGGAACTTGGCGAGCGTTGGAATTCGATGACGTGGTCCCCGACATCATGCCGATCGCGAAGGGACTGGGTGGAGGCTATATTCCACTGGGGGCGACCGTCTATACGAAGAAGGTCGCAGACGTTATCAACGGCGCATACGGTGGCCCGATGACGGGGCACACCTTCACTGGCCATACGGCCGCGTGCGCCGCTGGCGTCGCTGTCCAGAAGATTATCAAGCGGGATCGTCTGATCGAACGCGTCCAGACCGCCGGGCAGCGGTTCGGCGAGATGCTCAGAGCAGAGTTGGCGGACATCGGAGCTGTCGGCGATATCCGCGGCCGCGGCTTTTTCTGGGGCGTTGAATTTGTGGAGGACCGGGAGCGCAAGACACCGTTTGCCGCTGAAAAGCAACTCTATCTCAAGGTTAGGCAGAGGTCGCTCGCGAACGGACTAATCTGCTACCCGTCTGGCGGCAATGTCGACGGAGTATTGGGTGACACGGTCATACTTGCGCCGCCCTATATTGCTACGGATAGCGAACTTGCTGAGATCGTCGAAAAGTTTGCGAGGTCGTCCCGTGAGGCTCTTTCTGAGCTCGGAAGGTGAGGTCTGTACACGACCCGCGAAACTGGAAATCACGCGCATCAACCCCTGACTGTATTAAACAAAATCGGAGAACATCATGAAAAAGCTTCACGTTTTGCTGGCTGTCGTCATTACTTTCATTGTCCTGCCGTCGCTTTCATACTCCAAGGACATCGCGACGATTCGGTTCGGCACATCCCCCGACTATCCGCCCTTCGAATCCAAGTCGCCTGACGGTAAGCTCGTCGGTATCGATATTGATCTGGGGAACGCGGTATGTGCCCAGTTGCACGCGAAATGTGAATGGGTCGAAGGAGATTTCGACGGTCTGATTCCCAGCCTGAAAGCGAGAAAAATCGATGTGATTCTCTCGGGGATGATGGCAACCGAGCAGCGAAAAAAGGAAATCGACTTTAGCGACAAGCTGTACAGCGCGCATAGCCGGCTCCTGGTGTCCAAGGCGAGCACGTTGCAACCCATCGCTGAGAGCCTGCGGGGCAAGAGCGTCGGTGTCTTGCAGGGCTCCGTAGAGGAGACCATCGCAAAAGCGCAGTGGGCTAATTCGGGCGTGACGGTCGTCCCGTATGCCAACCAGGACCAGGCGCTCGCAGACCTTGTAAATGGCCGTTTGGATGGCGTTCTGGTGGAGCAGATCCAGGCTGGTGTGGGCTTTCTCAAGACCGAGCGGGGTCGCGGGTTCAAGTTTGCCGGAGGACCTATCGCGGTGAATGGCATCGCTGACTATACCGCCATGGGCCTTCGCAAGGACGACCCCAGTCTCAGGCAGTCCATCAACGACGCGCTGCAAAAGATCCGGTCCGATGGAACGTACACGACCATCACTCACAAGTACGTTGACTTCGACATCTCGAATTAACTACCCGTACTGAGAAAGAATTCCATCTGCTGAATAGAGCGGGAAACACCGGAAGGCATCGAAAATGTATAGCGATAGAGGTGCAACGTGAGCGACAGTATCCTGACGCTGTCTGATCTGAGAATTGACGGTCACCGACTTTGGCGCAGTCTGATGGACCTTGCGAAGATCGGCGCAACGGAGAAGGGCGGAGTTTGTCGACTCGCCCTGACACAACTGGACAAGGAAGCCCGGGATCTGATTGTCCGTTGGGCAACCGAACTTGGTTGTACTGTACGAATCGACAAAATCGGAAACATCGTAGCTCGCCGCCCTGGGACGAACCCCGAACTGTCCCCGGTAATGACGGGAAGTCACATCGACACGCAACCGACTGGCGGGAAGTTCGACGGAAATTATGGCGTTCTTGCAGGTCTTGAAGTGCTGCGAACACTTAACGACCACGGACTAAGGACCATTGCGCCAGTGGAAGTCGTCGTATGGACGAGTGAAGAGGGATCCCGGTTTGTTCCAGTGATGATGGGATCCGGCGTGGCAAGCGGGGCCTTTTCACTCGAGTACGCGCTTTCTCGCGAAGACTCGGACCAGATATCAGTCGAGGATGCACTGAAGTCTATTGGCTATCAAGGTTGCGTTGAGCCATCGTACTCGCCAAAAGCATATTTCGAGGCCCATATCGAGCAGGGTCCGGTTCTCGAAACGGCGGCCTGTACGGTCGGTGTCGTCACCGGAGCGCTGGGTCAGCGATGGTACAACGTCAAGGTTCAAGGACAGGAAGCTCACGCCGGTCCAACTCCAATGAATTTGCGTCGGGATGCCTTGCTTGTCGCGGCTGACCTCGTCAAAGGGGTCAATCAGATCGCAACCGGGTCTTCCACGAACGCGCGGGGAACTGTCGGCTGTATGTCTGTGTTCCCGAATTCAAGGAACGTCATTCCAGGCCAGGTGGCAATGACTGTCGACCTTCGTGCCGATTCTGCCGAGCTCCTTGACTTACTGGACACGCAGTTCCGAAAGCTATGCTCGGAATGTGAATTGCCCGTCGAAGTCGAACAGGTCGTTCATTTTGCTCCTCAGCCCTTCGACAGCTTCCTGGTGGATTCGGTCAGGCGGAAAAGCGCAGATCTTGGTTATCCGTCGATGGATCTGCTTAGTGGTGCCGGACACGATGCGGTTTATCTGGCCAGCGTAGCACCTACCGCGATGATCTTCGTTCCCTGCGAGGGCGGGATCAGTCATAACGAAATCGAGAACGCATCTCCAAAGGACCTGGAGGCAGGGGCCAACGTCTTGCTCCAGATGATCATCGAAGCAGCGGCAGTTGACGACGCATAGTCGCCGGCGATGCTGGCACACTCCGCTTGCGCCGCTGCAGCAGGAGATGGGCCATAGTGCCAACCTTATGATCTGCGAGAGGCCGGGCCGCGTCAGTATCCATCGCTCAACAGGCGAGGGTGCTGAGGCGGAGCACTGCCTGCCTGGACGCAGACTTCCTGCTGAGACACAGGATGAGTATTTTATGAACACACTAAGCATACGCGACATCACGAAAAATTTTGGCGAGCATTCCGTACTCAAAGGTGTGTCCATGGAGGCGCGCGCGGGAGACGTGATCAGCCTGATCGGCTCTTCTGGGTCGGGCAAAAGCACGTTCCTCCGTTGCATCAATTTCCTGGAGAGCCCCAGCGGAGGCACCATCAAGTTGCACGACGAGGAGATCCAAACTTTCCCCAACGCCCGCGGTGATCTCATCGTCAGAGACAAAAAGCAGCTGCAACGATTGAGAGCTCGACTCGGAATGGTCTTTCAGCATTTCAATCTCTGGGCGCATATGACGGTGCTGGAAAACGTGACGGAGGCTCCGCATCGTGTCGCAAAGGTCAGCCGTTCGGAAGCGCGCGACCGCGCGCTCCGCTATCTCGAGAAAGTCGGCATGCCGCGGACCCATTGCGACGCGTATCCATCGCACTTGTCCGGGGGGCAGCAACAACGGGTTGCAATCGCGCGTGCCCTTGCCATGGAACCAGACGTCCTCCTCTTTGATGAACCGACGTCGGCGCTCGATCCCGAACTCGTTGGCGGGGTTCTCAGGGTCATGCAGGGACTAGCGGAAGAGGGGAGAACGATGGTCCTGGTGACACATGAAATGGAATTTGCCAGGTCAGTGTCAAGCCGTGTCATGTTCCTTGAACAAGGGCGAGTAGAAGAGGAGGGCGCTCCCGAAGAGATCTTCGTTCGCCCCCAAAGTCCGCGACTCCAGCGCTTCCTCTCGGGCAGTCTCAAATGAACCTACGTCGATCACAACGCGATTCCTGGATCAGAAGGAGCAGGGCATGCTAAGCGGTTATGGCACAGAAATATTTTATGGCGCCCTGGAGACGCTGAGACTGTCACTGCTATCGCTTGTCGTGGCGTTTCTCGTGGGGCTCCTCGGCGCGACGGCCAAGCTGTCCGGAAACCGGCTAAGCTTCTTCCTGTCCACCTGCTACACCACGATCATCCGGGGGGTCCCCGATCTTGTACTGATGTTGCTGACGTTTTACAGCATTCAAATCGCGTTGAACGTGGTGACCGACCGCTTCGGGGCAGCGCAGGTTGACATCAGTCCGTTCTGGGCGGGCTCCGTGACAATTGGTCTGGTGTACGGAGCATATTTCGTCGAGACTTTTCGAGGGGCCTATCTGTCAATCAGCCGGGGGCAGATTGAGGCAGCGATGGCATATGGGATGACCTATTGGACTGCATTTAAACGGATCGTCTTTCCGCAACTTATGTTGCACGCTTTACCTGGAATCAGTAACAACTGGCAGGTTATCGTGAAGGCAACGGCGCTGGTATCGATTATCGGGCTATCAGACCTTGTCAAGGCTGCGCAGAATGCCGGACGCAGTACCTTCAACAGTTTCTTCTTCATGCTGGTTGCAGCCGGTGTCTATCTGGTCCTGGCTGCGATTTCTACAGTCGCGCTTGACCGGCTGCAGCGCCACTACTCCAGACATGCTCGAGGCGTCTCACGATGATTGACTTACTTCGACAGTATTGGTTACCTCTACTTGTCTTCGACGGTGATCACTTTAGCGGACTGGTAGTGACGCTATGGTTGCTTGTTCTTTCAGTCGCGTTTGGTTTCGTACTTGCGGTGCCCCTTTCCATTGCGCGAAATTCGTCCAATCGATATGTTTCCGGGACGGTAAAGGCATACACATTCGCGATCCGCGGGACGCCACTCTATGTGCAGTTGCTGTTGATCTACACTGGAATATATGGCCTCGAATTTGTGAAGGCAAGCGACATGCTGAGTGCTTTCTTCAGAAGTGGTATGAACTGCACAGTTTTGGCATTTTCACTGAGTACCTCAGCCTACACTACGGAAATATTCGCAGGCGCAATGCGGGCCATTCCTCGTGGGGAGATAGAGGCCGCAAGAGCCTTTGGAATGTCATCAGGCGCGATCTACCGTGTCGTGATAATCCCGGCTATGCTTCGCCGCGCATTGCCGATGTACAGCAACGAGATCATCCTGATGTTGCATGCCACGACGCTTGCTTTCACCGCAACGGTGCCGGAGCTCATGAAGGTCGTGCGAGACATGAACTCGGCGACGTACATGACGTTCTCGAGCTTCACGATCGCTGCGCTGATATACCTATCGATATCATTTTTGCTGATCGGTGCATTCAAGAAAGCCGAGAAAAAATGGCTGGCGTTCCTCGCGCCAAGGTCGACCGGTGCAGGTCGTGTGACGAATTGTCTATCCACACGCCGCAGTCAGCGCTTTATGGGACATTTCCTGACGCTGCTTCCGATAAAGTGGCCTCTGAAGCATCTCCGCCGCGATTCGGAATAGGGAATACTTGTAGGAAATGCAGGTTTCGTGTGACCGTAAAACCTTTATCGTCAAGCGAATCGTTAATCAATGGATGACGGAGTTTTCTGGCGCGTTTATTGGCAGTCTGCCTTGCGCGTTTGAATCAAAGGAGTTGCCGCAATGTTGAAAACTACCATGGACCTGGTCGGTTACAGCGATCGACTCTCGGCCGTATCCGGCGAATCCATCGCCTTCAAGGTATCCAGCCGCCTGGAGTCTCCCTTCACGGCGCGACTTGTTCGAGTGATCCATGCAGACGTCAATCCTGCGGGGCCTGGCTTGCGTATGGTTGACCTGGGCCACATCTATTCGACCAACGCACCATCGGTCGAGCAGTTGATTCATCGAGGTTCCTGGATTCATGTACCTGGCGTACCGTGGCCTAACCCTGACAATGACTGGTCAATTTCTGTCCGGGTGTTGCCGACGTTAGCAAAGAACGGCTCACAGTGCATTATGTCGCAGTGGGACTCGAACAAGGCACAAGGATGGCAGATTGGTATCGATGGCGAGGGGGCCACTGCAACTTGGTCCAACGACAGTGGTTCAACTGTGAATCTGCGCGCGAATTGCCCGGTCGGAGCCCGATGGTCGGGTATTTCCCTCTGTTTCGACGCCAGGACGCGAAAGCTGAAGCTGTCTTTTACGCCGATTGATTCGCGCTACATCGGCTCGGAAGCAGATGCAACCGTGCCTACCGGTGGTTGGAGCGCTCCCGCGCCTGCCGTTGCAATCGCGGCTCTCTCCGCCGATGCGCCAACGCTCCATTTCAATGGGCGTATCGAAGCACCGCGAATCCACGCTGGTTCGAGCGTGATCGCAGCATGGGATTTCGCGCTTGGAATTGATACGGGAGACGTATTTGACTGCGGTCCGGGTGCCCGTCACGGCCGAATCGTTAATCTTCCTACGCGCGCAGTTCGCTCCTCGAATTGGACCGGCCGCGAGTTCAGTTGGCGTGCTGCGCCGGATGAGTATGCGGCGATTCATTTTCATCAAGAAGATATTCACGACGTCAATTGGGAAACGTCCTTTACCTTCACTGTTCCTGACGACCTTCCTTCCGGTTCTTACGCGATGGCACTTGCAGACGACCGGGGAGTTGATCGCGACTGGCTACCGTTCTGGGTGAGCGCACGTCCCGGACGGCCGGGCCACGAACTCGCGATCGTCATACCGACGTACACCTATCAGGCTTACGCAAACTTTGCGCGCGGTAACTTTGATGAAGATTTCCGCGCCAAGGTGACTGCGTGGCAAGCATATCCACATAATCCGGACGATCATCCGGAAGTTGGGTTATCAACCTACAACCTGCACGCTGACGGCAGCGGCGTCGCCTTTTCTACCCGTCTGCGGCCAATGCTGACGATGCGCCCTGGTTTCGTGACATTCAATGAACCACGCGGATCAGGCTGTCGCCACTACATTGCAGATCACTATCTGCTGGACTGGCTCGAACACGAGGGTATCGGGTTTGACATCGTGACGGACGACGACCTCGAGCGTCACGGTCAGGCTATGCTCGAACCTTATCGCGCGGTCCTCACAGGCACCCATCCTGAGTACCACACTGAACGCACACTCGACGCCATCGAGGGATACCTGAAGCAGGGAGGCAATCTTGCCTATCTTGGGGGCAACGGGTTCTACTGGAAAATTGCCCTATCCGAACTGTTTCCCGGCGCGCTTGAGCTACGCCGTGGCAACAACGGGATCCGGAACTGGACCAGTTTGCCGGGCGAACTCCATAACGCATTCGATGGTCGACTGGGAGGCCTTTGGCGTGACAGCGGCCGACCTCCGCAGCGGCTGGTTGGTATTGGATTCTCGGCGCAGGGGCCTTTCGAAGGCTCGTACTATCGCGTTCACGATCACGCGCGTGAACAGCCTGGAGGCTGGCTGCTTGATGGCGTTCCTTCGGGAATCATCGGGGATTACGGACTCTCGGGGGGCGGTGCAGCAGGGTTTGAACTCGACTCGACTTCAACCATTGCGGGTTCGCCAGAGCAATACACTCTCCTCGCGACATCCGAAGGGCATTCATCGGCATTCGGTGCCGCGCTCGACGCACTCACTGCGCATGACGAGTCGCTCGATCACGGCCCACTTGCGTCGTTGATCAAGGCCGAGATGATCTGGTACGAGACAGGTTGGGGAGGATCCGTCTTTTCGGTGGGGTCGATAACCTGGTGCGGCAGCCTTTCACACAACAGGTACTGCAACGACGTTGCAAAGATCATGAAGAACTACGCGATGCGCATGACGCGGCGCGACGCATAGTCCCGGAAGTTTCAGCGGGCGACCGCATCCATCCGGGGATGGCCGCACGACCTCATTCCACCACAGGCTTCCGGCTCAAATGCCGGTAGCTGCTGCTGAGGCCTGGTTCCAATTCGTGGCATTGCCCACAAAGGATCCACTGCGTTGCTGCGGAACAGTCGCTCGACTAATCGTCTTTTCGCTATTAGAGGCAAGCATGTCAGACAAGCCAATGCATACGGGACCTACCATCATCACCGCTGCAGTCACGGGATCTATCCATACACCGTCACTTTCACCATATCTGCCATACAAGGTCGAGGACATTGCTGCGCATGCTATTCAGGCTGCGGAAGCTGGCGCGGCCATCATCCATCTTCATGTCAGGGATCCCCTGAATGGTCAGCCGTCATCGAGCCCCGATCTTTTCCGCAGTGTCGTCGAGCAAATAGCGTCAGCCACCGACGCTGTCATCAACGTGACGACTGGAGGCAGTTCGTCCATGTCGATCGATGAACGCCTCGCCGCACCGCTCCAGCTTAATCCGGAGATGTGCTCGTTGAACATGGGGTCAATGAATTTTGGCATGTTCCCGCTGGCCGAGCGTCGCAACGAGTGGCAATTCGATTGGGAAAAGCCGTTCCTTGAAGCGTCACGACAGACAATATTCAAGAACACATTCGCTGATATTGAGGAGATCCTGTCCGTCATTGGCACTCAGCGAGGAGCTCGCTTTGAGCTTGAATGTTATGACGTCGGGCATATTCAAACTGTCGCGCATTACCGGTCCCGCGGGCTGCTAACCGGTCCGATCTTCCTGCAGTTTGTGCTCGGCATTCTCGGCGGAATTGATGCTGCACCGGAACAACTGCTCCATATGAAGCAAACTGCGGATCGACTTCTTGGGCGAGACTACGAATTCTCGGTACTTGCCGGCGGTCGGCACCAGATACCGCTTGGAACGATGGGCGTGCTACTCGGGGGCAATGTTCGTGTAGGGTTAGAGGACAGCCTGACAATAGGCCGCGGCAAACTTGCGCAAAGTAGTGCTGAGCAAGTGTCCAAGATTCGACGCATCATCGAAGAACTCGGTAAGGAAGTAGCTACCCCGGACCAGGTTCGAGCGCGACTGGAGCTCAAGGGCAGAGGTCACGTAAGTTTTTGAGCGTCTACGATCGCAAGGTGCGCAACGACATGGCCCCGGCCCGGCTGGCCGAGGCCATGCGCGAATCCTCCACAAACTGGACCGGAGCCGCTACAAGGTCAACAAGGTCGGTAAGCGATAGCGCTCGCCAACCGACCAAGCACCGTAAGGTCCCGCAGCGCCTGTGCAACAGGGTTGGCTGCTTCTCAACGGGTTGCCTTGGCTTTCTGCCGCTTTACGGGCGGTTCATCATGTGCTCCGCCGTTACGCCTTTCACGCCTGCTTTCGATGGACTCCGCCATTCCAAGAAGATGGCGATGCATCAACGAATGCACATGCTCAACATCCCCACGGCGGAACATTTCAATCAATTCCTCGTGTTCCCTGATCACCTTCAGCGACGAATCCTCGTCGTCGAACGTGAGCAGGTCTTCAATCATCTCCCTTTCCGCCCTGCACAGGAACAAGCCGACGAATCGAAGCAACGGATTGGGACAATTTCTGGCTATGATTTCGTGGAAATCTATTTCCGCGTTCTTATGTCCGCGTCGGTCGAGTTCACCCCTGAGTCCCGCACGGCAGAGTTCGACCGTATTCTCGAGGGACTGCAGGACGTCCGGTGTCACAGATTCGCACGACGAACGCGCAATTTCAGGTTCGATACTTTCCCGGGCATCGTAAATGTGTTGCCATGTGAGATTGCGGAAATAGAGATAAGTTTGCAGTCCCTGTAATACGGTGTCCGTGGGTATATCCGCAAGACTGACGCCGCCGTTTTTCCCGGGCGTAACTTCGACGAGGCCGTGACTTTCCAGAATCGCGAGCGCTTCCCGTACCGTGGCTCTTGCCGAGCCGTAAGTCGCCATCAGGTCTTTCTCGCTCGGCAGCCGATCGCCTGGACTCAGATTATCGCGGATAATCATTGCCCTGATGTCCTCTGCGATGTAACGCGCCTGTCGCATCGCAGTCCGCCCCGATCTTGCAGTAATACTTTTGGGCAGGACGACGCGGGACTGCTCCGTGGTTGCCGAGCGTGAGGCCGACTGGGCCAGGCTTGCCGAGGAGCGTGTTGTAGTTCGTCTAATCATCTTTGACATGTGGTGACTCTCGGACCCGAATGGTCTGGCCGCAGCTTGTGCCGCCTTGACACAGGAACAACGTATCCGAACCGGCCGTTAGGGGCGCGCGCGATAATCGCCGCGACGCCGGCGCGAGAAGGAAACGCTCGAATGACACCAATTGTAATCTATGCAATCAAACGAACGTGCCGCTCAACAGGACGCTTGCCGCTGCCGCGATGGGGAATCCCCGGCGGACGGAAAGAGATTTCCCGGCCCTCGCGAAGCGGATGGTGCGACCAACCTGATCAGTTTGGCGTCGGTGTGAGCTTTACTTCGTTCACGACAAACGTGCCGGCCGCGCTTGCAAGCAGCCGTCCAGACTCGTCGACCACCTCGGCGGCAGCGAAAGCGAGGCGGCGCCCCAACTGGGTCACCGAGCCGCTGGCCAATACGGTCGAGCCGTTAGCCTCCTGAGCTCCCAGGAAGCGAACCGACATTTCGGCGGTCGCAGATACTTGCGTGGCGCCAAGAGCCGAGTCCACAGCCAGCGCCATGGCGCAATCGAGTATCGTGGCGAGCGCGCCGCCATGCAGCTTTCCGGTGGGATTACCTGCAACCGACGATGCCGGCATCGATAACAGAACGGATCCAGAGCGCGCTTGAACGACCGAGATCTTCAGCGTCTCGTAGATCGGAGACACCCATCCACCACGGGTCTGTAGGCGCTGTAACCATTCGGCCGTTCCTTCGTTGGATTGCCGGGTGACCATATCAAGTGTCATACCATCCTCCAGGTGAGCGCAAAGGGTCCGATGCACTCCAAAAAATTTGATTTTGGCAAATCAGAGAAATCATTATAATGTTTTACGTTGGTGATGTCGAAGGCCGCATCGGCGTCAGGCTTCAGATACGCGTCCGCACGGCGGGCAGAGTGTTGGCTTGACGAAACAAGAGAATGCTTGACTCCGATATGTTGAAGTGCGTGACGATCAGCGGACCGGGGCTGCCGCTCCCAAGGCGGCGTTAGCGATCCTCCTGGCCTGGCGAGTGCGAGCATCAGCGCCTCGCACGGGAGCCGGAGATGAATGCCAGTACGAATCCTGCATGCGAGCGCAAGCCTTCGGGATTAGTGGCGGTCTGGCCGTTCGATTGCGCGTTGGGGATTCGGGGAGGCCGGACGCCCCCTGTGACGCAATCGATGATGTTGTGAAATGCGGGAAACGCGCGGGCTTCGCTGGTTTCAGAGCTATCGGGTAGTGAGCGTGCAAGGATCTTTTTGAAGTCGCGGACCAGGTTGACGTGCTTCAGCCAGTTCGCGTCGACTATTGCACTCGAGGCGGGAAAGACAAGCCGACAGGCAATCGGGCCTTCCCAGGCGCTTTGGAGGAACCAATGTCAACAATTGAATCTTTCTTGCAGGAACGCCGTATATTTCCGGCTGCCACGGAGGTCACATCGCAGGCCAACGTGTCCGGCATGGACGCCTACAAGGCGCTGTGCGCCGAAGCCGAACGCGATTACGAAGGCTTCTGGGCGCGCCTCGCGCGCGAAACCCTGAGCTGGCAAAAGCCCTTCACGAAGGTGCTCGACGAATCGAAGGCGCCGTTCTACACGTGGTTCGAAGAAGGCGAGCTCAATGCCTCGTACAACAGCCTCGACCGCCACGTCGAAGCGGGCAATGGCGAGTGCGTCGCGATCATCTTCGAAGCCGACGACGGCACCGTCACGAACGTCACCTACAAGGATCTGCTCTCGCGCGTGGCGCGCTTCGCCAATGCGCTCACGAAGCGCGGCGTGAAGAAGGGCGATCGCGTGGTCATCTACATGCCGATGTCGGTCGAAGGCGTGGTCGCCATGCAGGCCTGCGCGCGCATTGGCGCGACGCACTCGGTGGTGTTCGGCGGCTTCTCGTCGAAGTCGCTCAACGAGCGCATGGTGGACGTGGGCGCGGTCGCGCTCATCACCGCCGACGAACAGATGCGCGGCGGCAAGGCGCTGCCGCTGAAGAGCATCGCCGACGAAGCGCTCGCCATGGGCGGCTGCGAAGCGGTGCACAGCGTGATCGTCTACCAGCGCACGGGCGGCAAGGTCGCATGGCACGAAGGCCGCGACCAGTGGATGCACGAATTTTCGGCGGCCGAGAGCGATACGTGCGCGCCGGTGCCGGTGGGCGCGGAACACCCGCTCTTCGTCCTGTACACGTCGGGCTCGACGGGCAAGCCGAAGGGCGTGCAGCACAGCACGGGCGGCTACCTCTTGTGGGCCGCGCAAACCATGAAGTGGACCTTCGATCACAAGCCCTCGGACGTGTTCTGGTGCACGGCCGACATCGGCTGGATCACGGGCCACAGCTATATCGCCTATGGCCCGCTCACGATCGGCGCGACCCAGGTCGTGTTCGAAGGCGTGCCCACGTACCCGAACGCCGGCCGCTTCTGGGACATGATCGCCAAACACAAGGTCACGGTGTTCTACACCGCGCCGACGGCGATCCGCTCGCTCATCAAGATGTCCGAAGCCGACGCGAAGGTGCACCCGAAGAGCTATGACCTTTCTTCGCTGCGCATTCTCGGCACGGTCGGCGAGCCGATCAATCCCGAAGCGTGGATGTGGTACTACGAAAACGTGGGCGGCAAGCGCTGCCCGATCGTCGACACCTGGTGGCAGACCGAAACCGGCGGCCACATGATCACGCCGCTGCCGGGCGCGACGCCGCTCGTGCCGGGATCGTGCACGCTGCCGCTGCCGGGCATCATGGCCGCGGTCGTCGACGAAACCGGCCAGGACGTGCCGAACGGGCAGGGCGGCATTCTCGTCGTGAAGCGTCCGTGGCCCGCGATGATCCGCAACGTATGGGGCAACCCGGAGCGCTACAAGTCGGGCTACTTCCCCGAGGAACTGGGCGGCAAGCTGTATCTGGCCGGCGACGGCAGCGTGCGCGATAAGGACACGGGCTACTTCACGATCATGGGCCGGATCGACGACGTGCTGAACGTCTCGGGCCACCGCCTCGGCACGATGGAGATCGAGTCGGCGCTGGTGGCGAACCCGCTCGTGGCCGAAGCCGCCGTGGTGGGCCGCCCCGACGACACCACCGGCGAAGCCGTGGTGGCGTTCGTGGTGCTCAAGGCCACGCGTCCGCAGGGCGACGAGGCCGTGAAGCTCGCCAACGATCTGCGCGCGTGGGTGGGCAAGGAGATCGGGCCGATCGCCAAGCCCAGGGACATCCGCTTCGGCGAGAACCTGCCGAAAACGCGCTCGGGCAAGATCATGCGCCGTCTGCTCCGCTCGCTCGCCAAGGGCGAGGCGATCACGCAGGATGTGTCGACGCTTGAGAACCCCACGATTCTTCATCAGCTTAGCGAGGCGCAATAGCTCAACCTGGATCGCATCCGGAACCTGAATAATGCAAGAAAACTCAGCCCGTCACGGAAACCCGCAATGGCAATTGACGCAATTCTCGCAAATATGGATGACGTCTGGTCGGCAATGGACGATAGCCCGGATACTGAAGCGGGTCGCGAACAGCGCACGGCGCTTAAACAGTTGCTTCAACGCATCAGGGATGACGGATATCCGCTGCTATTGATGAGCAATCTAAGCGCCGAGTATTTAAATAGTGCCATTGGCTCCGCGCTTGGACAGGACGGAGTGACGTACTTTTCCGCGATTCTTTCGTCGCGGGAATTCACTGATCGTTATGCCATTGCGCTGCATACGCTAGAGACTGCTCCCCATCGCGTCATCGCCCTGGGGAGCAGTGGCAAGGAATTGGAGGAAGCGCGGACGTTTGGCATCGCCCGGTGCATTCACCTCGATGACGCACTGAGCCAATTGCCCTTATAGAGGGCTGGCCGAAATTCGCATTAGATGGCACCGGAACCGAGGGGCGCCGCGCAGCGAAAACCAGGCAATTACCAATCGAAGGGTGTTCGGTCCGCGCTGTGATGCGCTTGCACGGAGGGAGTTCAGCGTAGATAGTTTTTCATGAATGTCCACAGTTCCGGGACGTCCGAAGTTGCGGCGTTAAAGCGAAACCACGCTGACGCCGGTTCTCCCGGGCGGAAATACGATCCCGGTGCGAGCCAGATTCCCTTGGCAAGCGCTTCATTCGTCACTGCCATGCTGTCTTCTGGATGAATCGGTAACTTTGCCCATAGGAACAGACCAGCCTTTGGCATGTGGAAAATCTCCAGACCAGAATTGGTCATCGATTCGGCTACGCGCGTGTGAGCATTAAAGAGCCGTTCGCGGATATGCGCGATATGGCGGTCATAATGCCCATCGATCAGCACATTTGCCACCGCGCGTTCTGTGACTTCCGATGAGGTAAGTCCAACTGCCATCTTGGTCAACGCGAATCGTGAAATGAGGTCTCGGCATGCCGCAATATAACCAACGCGCACTGCAGGCGTGATGGTCTTTGAGAAGCCTGAGAGATAGATGACATTCTTCAACCCTTCCATTGCAGCGAGGCACGGCGCTCCTGCAGGTGCCAACTCCCTCGAGATATCATCTTCCACAACCCAAAGCCCTTCTCTATCTGCAATTTGAAGCAGTCGAAATGCAGAAGAAACAGAAAGCGAGGCACCTGACGGGTTCTGTAGCACGGTGTTGATAAACATGCCCTTAGGGCGGTGTTCACGGACGATCTCTTCCAGTTGCGCGATGTCGATGCCATCAGGTGTGCGCGGGACGCTCACGACATTGACGAAGGTTACCTTGAGAATCTGGAGGAGATTGCAGTAGCACGGGTCCTCCACAATCACGGTGTCGCCCGGTTGCAACAGAGTTCGGACGACGAGGTCGAGTGCCTGTGTAACGCCTTGCGTGAGCAGAATGTCCGAGCTGCCAACAGGCAGCGAGTATCGGCGCAAGCCGCTCGCGATGAACTCGCGCAGCGCAGCAAGGCCGTATGGATGACCATACCCCCCGATTCGTGGGCCCGGAACGCGACTCACGACGCGCAATGCGTGCTGAATGCCGCTCTCGTTTACCCAGTCATTCGGAATCCAGCCACACCCCGCCTTGATTGGCACGGAGTGGTCTGCAAAAACATCTGATAGCAGCCATGATGCGTTCAAACTCGGCATACTCCACGCGGACGCATCTGGGGTGTGGGCCTCAGGCGTTGCCACGCGATATCCAGCGCCGGCTCGGGCAACAACCAGGCCAAGCGAAACGAGCCGTTGATACGCTTCCGAAACCGTGTACGTACTAAGGGCATGTGTCTTCGCGAAATTACGTACCGAGGGCAGTTTTGTGCCAGCGGGATAGGTGCCGTGACTTAATTCCTGTTCGATTGACGCGACAATCTGGTCAACCAGAGTGCCTTCGCTTTTTCGCACTCGCGAGAGGTTCAGCTTGAACATTTCAATACAGTCTGAGGGAAAGAATCAACACGGTTTGGTCGTTTGATTTGTGCTGTCCAGTGATTGTATCGCGCGACGTAGGTAGAGTAGGTGCCATCTTCACGGAGACACACATGAGCACTTCTAACATACCTGACCTCTCGAACTTCTGGATGCCGTTCACGGCGAACCGTCAATTCAAGGCGGCGCCGCGTCTTTTCAAGTCGGCCAAGGGCATGTACTACACGACGGTCGATGACCGCCCCGTATTGGATGCAACTGCAGGTCTGTGGTGTGTGAATGCCGGACACGGTCGCTCGGAAATTACGGAGGCGGTCGCCCAGCAACTCGCGACGATGGATTACGCGCCGACGTTCCAGATGGGCCATCCGCTCGCATTCGAGGCAGCGACGAAAGTAGCGGAGTTCATGCCCGCAGGTCTCGACCGCATCTTCTTCACGAATTCAGGTTCGGAATCGGTCGATACGGCCCTGAAGATTGCACTGGCCTATCATCGGGCACGCGGCGAAGGCCAGCGTACGCGTTTCATCGGCCGGGAGCGCGGCTATCACGGTGTAGGCTTTGGTGGCATTTCTGTTGGCGGTATTCTTGCGAACCGGAAGACGTTCTCGGGCAACCTGATGCCGCACGTCGACCATCTGCCGCATACACTGAACATCGCGGAAGCTGCGTTCACGCGCGGCCAGCCAACGTGGGGCGCCCACCTCGCGGACGAACTCGAACGCCTCGTGGCGTTGCACGACGCATCGACCATTGCGGCGGTTATCGTGGAGCCGCTCGCAGGTTCGACGGGCGTGCTTGTGCCACCGAAGGGGTACCTCGAGCGGCTGCGTGAACTGTGCACGAAACACGGCATCCTGCTGATTTTCGACGAGGTCATCACCGGCTTCGGCCGACTCGGCGCGCCGACGGCGAGCGAGTACTTTGGTGTAACGCCGGACATCCTCACGATGGCCAAGGCTATCAACAATGCGGCGGTTCCATTGGGAGCGGTGGCGGCTAGTCGCCTGGTGCACGACGCGGTTGTCAACGCGGGGGCGGAAAACGCCATTGAATTTTTTCACGGCTACACGTATACGGCGCACCCGGCCGCTGTCGCGGCGGCAATTGCTACCTTTGACATATATAAGCGCGACCGCCTCTTCAACCGGGCGCGCGAGCTCTCAGGCGTCTTCGAGGATGCTGCACACGAGCTGCGTGCTTCCCCGCACGTGAAGGACATCCGCAATCTTGGCCTCGTTGCTGGTATTGAACTCGAATCGCGGCCTGGTGCAGTGGGCGCCCGTGCACACGAAGTCTTCCTGAAATGTTTCGAGGCCGGCGTGCTCGTGCGCTACACAGGGGACATCCTTGCATTCTCGCCGCCGCTGACTATCGACGAAGAGAAGATTACCCAGATTTTCTCGACGGTTCGTGACGCCCTGCGCAGCGTGGCCTGAAATCTCACGTCTGGCAGAAATTGGCCAGACAGCCTTGGAGTATGGAAATGAATGTTGTCAACGAGAGGGCAAGACTCGCTTTGAAGCAGGTCAGCCACTTCATCAACGGTCGGATAGTTGAGCCGTCGAGCGGGCAGTTTAAGGACGTGTTCAACCCCGCGACCGGTGAGGTGACCGGTTCAGTCGCGCTTGCTTCGGTAGTGGAAGTTGACCAGGCAGTGCAGGCGGCTAGGGCGGCCTTCCCGGGCTGGAGTGAAACGGCTCCGCTAAAACGCGCACGTGTCCTGTTCAAGTTCAAGGAGTTGCTGGACAAGCACCACAACGAACTCGCGATGCTCATCACGCGCGAACACGGCAAGGTGTTCACTGACGCCCAAGGCGAGGTGGTGCGAGGCATCGAAGTTGTGGAATTTGCCTGCGGTATTCCCAACCTGCTCAAAACCGATTTCACCGACCAGATCGGTACTGGCATCGACAACTGGAACCTGCGCCAGCCATTGGGTGTGGTAGCCGGCATCACGCCGTTCAATTTCCCTGTAATGGTGCCGATGTGGATGTTCCCCGTCGCATTGGCCTGCGGAAACACGTTTGTGCTCAAGCCGTCCGAGCGCGATCCGTCGGCGTCGTTGCGTCTCGCCGAATTGCTGAAGGAAGCTGGTCTGCCCGACGGCGTCTTCAACGTCGTCAACGGAGACAAGGTGGCAGTTGACGCACTCATCGAACATCCCGATGTCGCTGCGCTGTCGTTCGTCGGCTCGACGCCGATTGCGGAATATATCCATACTGAAGCTTCGCGCCGCGGCAAGCGCGTCCAGGCACTCGGCGGTGCCAAGAATCACCTCGTCGTAATGCCCGACGCCGACCTCGACCAAGCCGTGGACGCCCTGATTGGTGCTGCATATGGCTCGGCAGGTGAACGCTGCATGGCCATTTCGATCGCGGTTGCTGTTGGCAGCACCTCTGACGCGCTAATCGAGAAATTGATTCCGCGCGTCAAGTCACTGGTCATCAAAAACGGCGAAAACCTCGATGCGGAAATGGGGCCACTGGTGACTGCCGAGCATAAGGCGAAGGTGGTGGGATACATCGCTTCGGGCGAATTGGAGGGCGCGAAACTCATCGTTGATGGGCGCGACCATCCGGTGTGCTCGGAGCCTGGCTATTTTCTTGGTGGCACGCTGTTCGACGGCGTTCATACGAGCATGAAGATCTACAAGGAGGAGATCTTTGGCCCGGTGCTCGGCGTGATTCGTGTGCCGGACTTCGCTACGGCGGTGAAGCTCATCAATGCACACGAGTTCGCAAACGGTGTCTCGCTGTATACCACGGATGGTGGAGTTGCTCGAGCGTTTGCGCGGCAGATCAAGGTGGGCATGGTCGGGGTGAACGTGCCGATTCCGGTGCCGATGGCATGGCATTCGTTTGGCGGTTGGAAACGCTCGCTGTTCGGCGATCATCATGCGTACGGCGAGGAAGGTGTGCGGTTCTACACGCGTTACAAGAGCGTAATGCAGCGTTGGCCGGACAGCATTGCCAAGGGTGCCGAGTTCACGATGCCTGTCGCTAAGTAATGCTCCAGCCGCAGTGCCGGTTGCCGGGCCGGGGCGACTGGCGGTGGTTATACAGCGGGCAGTCTCCGACCGCGAGAGCGCTTCGCGCCGTTGAACCGAACCTCACGCGTTCTTAAGGTCGTGAAAGTAGGGACGATGGCGCATTTTTTGGACCGGCGGACAGGCTCGATGCAATTACCTAAACCGTAGGACTCCTTCGGTCCGGTTGAGCAGCTATCAAGAAGGCGCGTGACTCAACGGGGGCTCGCCGCTGTGATGGAAAACCGTCCGCGGACGCAAAGAGAATATCCCACCCTGGCGTGCCGAGTGGCGCGACGACAGCCGTCTCGATTTGCGGTCGGTGTGAGCCTTGCCTCGTTCACGACGAGCGTGACGCCCGCACGTGCAAGCACGCCTTCCAGACTCATCGGCTACCTCAGCAGCAGCGAAAGCGAGGTGACGCCACAACTGGGTCACCGAGCCGCTGGTCAATACGACCGACCCGTTAGACCATTCGACGGTTCCTTCGTCAGATTGCCGTTGACCACATGTCGGACCACCTTCCCGTGAGCGTGAAGGGCCGGCGCCACCATTCCAAATTTTAATTTTGACAAAATAGGTAAATCATTATAATGATTGTCGGTCGATGACGTTGTGGTCGGATGGGCGCAACGCCCGAAAGTCCGAGGCTACAGCGCCTTCGATCCACAGGATCATCCTGGGTGCCAGATTTCTCGGTGATGCTGCTGATGTTTTACAGGATTCCCTGGCGGGTGCCAGTGGGTGATGACGTACGCTCTCTGAGCGTTCCAAGTATTGATTGCATAGGGCGATAGATCGATTACAAAACAGGAGACGCTCGAAAGATATGTTTAGGTATACGTAATATTCGATGAAAGAATAGTAAATTCGAAAAATATCGTTACCAATTGGTAACCAGGTTCGGAGAATACGATGAAAGCACGCAACGTACTCGCAGCATCCGTCTTGTCGGCATGTGTCGTTCCCGCAATGGCACAAAGCTCGGTAACGCTCTACGGCGTGATCGACGAAGGCTTCGACTTCACCAACAACGTGGGTGGGAGCAAGGTCTACGAGCTCCAGAGCGGCTATGTTCAAGGTAGCCGGTGGGGCCTGAAGGGCACAGAGGATCTAGGCGGCGGTCTGAAGGCCGTGTTCCGGCTCGAAAGCGGCTACGACGTCAACAACGGAAAACTCGCGCAGGGGGGCTTGATGTTCGGGCGGCAGGCCTACGTTGGCGTCGCCAGTGATACATATGGCTCGGTCACACTTGGTCGTCAGTACGACTCGCTGGTCGATTTTCTGGCGCAAACCACCGCGAACGGCAACTGGGCGGGCTACCTCTTTTCCCACCCGTATGACAACGACAACACGGATAACACGTTTCGCGTAAACAACACCGTAAAGTACACCAGTCCGTCGCTCGCCGGCTTCCAGTTCGGGGGTACTTACAGCTTCAGCAACGACACAAATTTTGCCAATAATCGCCAGTACAGCTTTGGCGCGCAGTACACGAATGGCGATCTTTTGATCGCTGCGTCGTATCTGCAGGCCAACAACCCATCTTCAACCGCTACTGGCGCGATCAACAACGGCGGCGACGAAAACTTCCTGGGCGAGCGCCTGCGCATCTTCGGTGCAGGAATAAATTATACGATCGGGTCGGCGACATTGGGCTTCGCATATACGAACACCGACGTCGCGCAACCGCTCAGCACCAGCTATGTGGGCGCGATCACGCCGCCTGCTGGCTCGACGCTGTCGTCGCTGCGCTTCCAGAACTTCGAACTGAACGGGAAATATCAGTTCACCCCGTCATTCTTTGTCGGCGCGATGTACACCTACACGCGGGCCGATTTCAATGCGACCACCGGAAAACTGCATCCCAACTACCAATCGATCGGGTTGATGGCTGACTACAACCTGTCGAAGCGTACGGATCTGTACCTGCAGGGTGCATACCAACACGCTGGAGGTGACAAGACTCAAACGGTGCTCGACGTCGCGTATGTGCCAGGTGCGGCAGGCGTTTCCTCGAACTCGAATCAGTTCGTGATCCGGGCGGCAATGCGGCACAAGTTCTGAGTGCGTCGGGAGACCGGCAAGAAGTAGGTGGTGCAAGTCCACTGCGATGAAGGAATAGCGATCCTCGCACGATTTTGACGCAGTTCTGTGGATGATCGTCAACGACGAGCGATGCCATCGACTGCCGCCAAGCTTTGGGCCGCCGCAGACGGCATATCTGAAGTGGTTGCAGTGGAGGCGTAGCGAATGATGGACACAATCCTTGCAATTCTCTCCGCGGAGGGGGATGGCTTGGGCTGCGTGGGCATGCGCGAAAGCGCATCGAACAACGGTAATTGTTGACTGTAATTCCGAGACTCACGTCTTTCATGCCAGCGTGCCTTCGCGGCGGTTTGTGACAGATCTCCGCCGCGAGGCTGCACCGAAAGACACGCGCGTCGGCTGCTGTTGCGCTGGCGGGAGACGATCGTGCGAGCCACGCGTCGCCGCCGGCCCACAAGTACGGCGTGGATGTCGCAGAAGGGTAGGGTTCTGGTCCGAAAGGCGCATCACGAAGGGACGCGACATCTCGGCTTCGTGAAAGGCGTGATGACAAGCCAGCGCGGTCCCGGGAAGCGGCGGCCCCGTCGGCGAGCTGCGCACTCGATCTGTTGCCGTGGCCGATGGTCGATTCGAAGTTCGGCCCCGTCGAGCCGAAGCCGCTGTCACGCATCGAGACGATCTCGGGCGCGAACCTTAACAAAGGAGGGGGACGTTTATGGCGATTGTGGGAATGTCGTTGAGACGTATGGTGGAGGATTGGTTGGCGCCCGACCCGAAGAGAGGATTTCGAGTTAGCCATTACGGACGATCAAGTGCGGGACGTTACGTTTGCGTTGTTGCAGACAACGGAGGCGGGCCAAAGGCGATGTTCTTTTTTCGACACCGAAGCGGAAAATGGTGCATTTTCCCACCCGATGCGGAGCGGCCTGCGATGCGCATCGCCGAGATTTCGTATACGAGAGACCGAGGATGAGGCCAAGCGCCAGGCTGAGCATTCGGAGCGCAGTCGTCAACACCTGTATGCGTGTTCTGCGCGGGGCGTTTTTACGCGGCGTGCAGTGAAAAGTGGGCGTGGGTGTTTAGCATACCGGGGTAATTATGGACGTATCAAAAATCCTGTTCACGAACTGTTTGGATCCGCGCCGACTCGGCTTTCTGGCGGGAGACCAATGATAGTAAGTGCGAAACGTTGAGCACGAATTTCGACGTGCCGGCGGAGGCTGCCAAATGGGTCTGAGAGATCTGCGTCGTCGCAACGAGCTCAAATCTGCACGAGATTGAGCAGATGTATGGCGAGTCACCCGTACTGTCCGTGCGACATGTCATACACGAGCGGGCCCGGAAGTTCTCGCGATCAAGGAGCGCCAACGTCGCAACAACCGGTGCGTATACCGGCCGAAGTGCTGCTTGAAGAGCGGCCGCATTTTCTGCCGCTGCCGGCGCCGTATGTGGGACGATCAATCCGAACGGGAGCGACGCCGCATCAGCAACCGAAACGAGCGTCACGCTACTCGATACCGCACACGCATGTGCGACGCGCGCTCACGGTTCGTGCGGACCAGCATCAGGTACGCATCCTCGATGGCGCCGATGTCGTTGCCGAGCATGCTCGCAGTTACGACCGCGGCGCGCAGATCGAGATCGCAACGCACATCGATGCGCTGGTGGAGTACAAACGTGAGGCCGGCCACCACCGCGGCCTGGACCATCTCGCGCACGTCGCGCCGGCTGTCCGGACACTGATGCTGCACGCGGCCGAACGCGGCAGCAATCCGGGCAACATTACCGCGCAGGTGCTACGTCAGGTCGAGCGGTATGGGCGCCGCCCAACTGCAGGCCGCGATCGAGGAAACCCTCGCGAGCGGCGCCGCGGCGCACCAGAACCCGGTGCGCCTAGCACTGGAGCGCCGGCGGACTGCCCGTGGAGCCCCTCCGCCCATCGCCATCAAGTTGCCGAAACACGTGTGCAACAAGGACAAGCGCGGGACGCCGCGCCGGCTCGACATCTACGACCAGCTCACAGCGGAGGCCGACGATGACAAACAGGACTGAGCAGTTGCACGAGCGCGCCCATGCCCTGCGGATGTACGGGTTGCTCGCGCACTGGAGCGAGATCGCCGACGCGTCATGGGTCGAGCGGTTGCTGCAGTGGGAAGAACAGGAACGCGCGCGCCGTTCACTGGAGCGGCGTATCCGCGACGCCCGCCTGGGCAACTTCAAGCCGCTGGCAGACTGCGACTGGGCATGGCCCAAACGTATTGACCGCGGAGCGCTCGAGGAACTGATGGCGCTCGAGTTCGTCAGGGAGAAGTCCAACGTCGTGCTGATCGGGTTGAACGGCGTCGATAAATCGACACTCGCACTACCTCGCGTACCAGTCGCTCATCCACGGCTACACGGCGCCCTGTACCACGGCTGGCCAGATGCTCGGCGAGCAGGCCGCGCTCGGCAGTTACTCGGCGCTGCGCCGGCGCCTGCATCGCTACGCTTCGCCCGAAGTGCTCCTGATTGACGAAGTTGGCTAGCTCTCGTACTCGAACCGTCATGCCCACCTGCTGTTCGAACTGGTGAGCCGCAGGTACGGCGCCGCGAGCACGGTGGTTACGAACAAACCGTTTGCAGCATGGTCGGAGGTGCGGCCTGCGTCGTGTCCTTGGTCGATCGCCTCGTGCATCGCGCCGAGGTCATCGCCATCGAGGGTGAGTCGTATCGCGTCAAGGAAGCGCGCGAGCGGGCCGAGCAGCGCGCCCGGAGAAGAAGCCGTGAGCCGCCGCACCCACCCGCCTTCGGGCCTGTCTCGCGGGCTGCACTTCGTGATCGACGCCGACTGGTCGCCCCAGCAGGCGTTCGCCGCCCACCAATACCGATATCGACGACATCGAGGGCGGGTTCTGATCCTGCTTTACTCGCCCTGCGGGCGGCAATGCCTGCGGCGCATGGTCGAGTGTTTAACTCAACCTTGCGCCGCCGTCTGGTGTCGGATTTACGCCGCCGCCAACACCAGACCTTCGCCGACGACGCAACGCTCACGGCCGTACTTCTTGATCGGGTACTTCACACGCACACGTCGTACCGATCTCCGGCGACTCGTATAGGCTGAAAGAAAAACGTCAGGCCGGCATGATCAACCGCATTCCGCCACCGCACATCAACGACGTGGCCGACATCAAACGCAAACGCAACTCGAACGAGGAAACACCCAGCTAATAACCGCAGGAGCAGGTGTACCAAACTACGATTCCGTCTGCGTCTGAAGCTGTATCAACTTGAGATCGCGTTCGACAGAGTCGATAAGGACGGCACTACACAAACGTGAGGTTCCCTCTGTTTTTCGCCTTCCAGAGGCCCCGATTTATGCAGCCGAGTCCTTCGTCCGCTGGGCCGCGAGCCAGTCTTGCATAAACCGGATTGGCGAGACAAAGCTGAGCGAAGAATGACGACGATTGCGGTTATACAAGCCGCAAACACAACACCCACATTACCGAGTCACGAGAAGTTCTCTATCGGTGGCACCCGTGGTTCGGTCGAATGGCCTGGATTTTTAACGTCATCGAGAAGAATGGCGAGATCATTCTGCGATGTGCACTCGACCCTCTCGAGGCAACAGCACGCGTATCGGAGATGCCGCAATGGATGTTTGATCCCATCGCCTGCGGTCGCATCACATATTCAGTATTACCGATCGTCGACTGCGAGGCGCTGCGCGAATTTCAGCGTCTGTTGACCGATCGAACTCTCGCCTCACAGTCAAATGTGGTAGAAGCCGAGCACCGTCCTTTGTCCTGTACAGGAGGAGCCGATGCGACGCGTTCCGAACCCCCATCCGGGCGATCAACCCGATCTGTTTCAGCCTTGTCCAGAGACGCCCGAGTGGGCGCATCTGCCGGTGGAAGTGCGGCAGCAGATAGTGCGCCTGCTGGTGCAGCTACTGCGGCAACACCGACGCGAATTGCACGTCGTGGCACACGAACAGGAGGTGTGCGATGAGTGACAAGATTCGAGTTCAACATCTCGCTCGCAAGGCCGCGCTGTACGTTCGCCAGTCGTCCGCGTACCAGGTCAGCCACAATCTGGAGAGCCAGAAACTGCAGTACGCGATGCAGGATCGTCTGCGCCAGTTGGGCTGGAAGGAAATCGAAGTGATCGATGAAGACCTGGGCTGCTCTGCGGCCGGCTCGCAGACTCGCACAGGTTTCGAACGCATGGTGGCTGAAGTCTGTCTTGGGCGTGTTGGTGCAGTGGCTGCCCGCGAGGTATCGAGGTTTGCACGCAACAGTCGCGAGTGGCAGCAACTGGTTGAGGTGTGCCGCGTTGTCGATACCGTGCTGATAGATCAGGAGACCGTATATGCCCCGCGGTTAGGCAATGACCGCCTGCTGCTTGGACTGAAGGGCAGCCTCAACGAATACGAACTGGATCTGCTGCGTCAGCGCTCGCTGGAAGCACGGCGAGAGAAGGCCCGACGGGGCGAGCTTGTCATCATCGCGCCGGTTGGCTATCGCAAGACCGAGGATCAGCGCCTGGAGAAGGTTCCGGATCTGCGCGTGCAGGAAGCCATCGGGTCGGTATTCCGTCAGTTCCTCGCAATTGGCTCGGTAAGGCAGACCTTGCTCTGGTTTTTGGAACATGATCTGCTGTTGCCTGCATGCACACCGCGTGGTGAGATCCACTGGAAGCGACCGTCTTATGGGACCATACACCAGATCCTGACCAATCCGGTGTATGGCGGCGCCTATGCGTATGGGAAGACCGAATGTACCGTCCACTATGAGACGGGAGAGCCGCGCAAACGCGATCGGCGCAAGCCGCGAGACCAGTGGCTTTCGCTCATCCCCAATGCCCACGACGGGTACGTTGACTGGGACGAGTTCGAACGGATCCAGCGCGCCATTCGCATCAACGCGCGTATGGGCGCACACGCCGGCGCTCCGAAGAACGGCGAGGCACTTGCCACGGGTCTGTTGAGGTGCCGGCGTTGCACGAGCAAGCTCACGGTACACTACACAGGTAGCCGGCATGACGCCCTGCGCTACAGCTGTCATCGTGCGTGGCTGGACAAGGGACTGCCCCGTTGCATCGCATTTGGTGGCGCGCGCGTGGATGCGGCAATCGCCCAGGCCGTCCTGCGGGTAGTCCAACCTGCAGCAATTGAGGCAGCTATCGTGGCTCGTGAAGAATAAACCCATAAGCATGACGAAGCACTGACCGCATTACAGCGCGACCTGCAGGCAGCCCGTTACGCCGCAAACCGTGCGCAGAAGCAGTATGACACTGCGGATCCGGAGAACCGGCTCGTCGCCGACGAGCTGGAACGCCGATGGAATGATGCACTGCTGCGTGTGGAAGAACTGGAGTCGCGTATTGAGCAGCGCTCGCAAGTATCTGGCCAGATTCCGCCGGTTCAACCCGACGAATTCAACGACCTTGCCGCAGCGCTCGAGTTGATATGGCCGCAGGCTGACGCCCGCCTGAAGAAGCGCATCGTGCGCACCTTGATCCATGAGGTTGTCGTTGATCTCGACGACGCAACCAGCGAGATCGTGCTCGTCATCCACTGGAAGGGTGGCGTCCATACCGAGATCCGCGTACCGCGCCGACGTCGGGGCCAATGCGCCACCCAGACATCCCCTGAAGCGATCGATGCAGTTCGACTGCTGGCTCGCATCTGCCCGGATCTGGTGATTGCCAGCATGCTCAATCGGAATGGACTGCGAACTGGACGAGGTAACTTCTGGACGCAGGAGCGCGTCACTGCGCTGCGCAGTCACCATCGAATTCCCGTCTATTCGAGCGAGCGGCGTTCAGCCGAAGGATGGATGAACCTTACCGAGGCATCAGCGCTTATCGGCGTGAGTCCCAAAACCCTCAGGCTCGCAGTCGAGCACGGCGAGATCGCGGCGGAGCATCCGCTATCGCTTGGGCCATGGATCTTTAATCGCGATTCGCTGAACACCAGCGCGGTCGTCGAGTTCGTCGCGCGTACCCGCGCCCGGCGCGCATACCCCACAATACCAACGACAGGACAGGGCTCTCTCGATTTATCAAGCACATAGCGAGGTGGGGCACTATGAATCACACTTGTAGAACACTTCGATGTATTCGAACAGGTCTGCAATGGCTTCGCGATGCGTGCGATACCTCGCACCGTGTACGCGCTCGTTCTTCAGGCTGTTGAAGAAGCTTTCCGTGGGCGCGTTATCCCAGCAACTGCCCTTGCGACTCATCGAACAGCGCATGCTGTAAGAGCCCAGCTTGCGCTGGAATTCATGGCTGGCGTACTGGCTGCCACTGTCCGAGTGGTGCAGCGCGCCGGGCGCGGGCCGGCGACGGAACCATGCCATAGTCAGCGCGTCGCTCACCAGGTCCGCCGTCATGCGCGGCTTGACAGACCAGCCCACCACTTCCCGATTGAACAGGTCCAGCGTGACGGCCAGATACAGCCAGCCTTCGTCGGTCCAGATGTACGTGATATCCGAACTGAATACCTGATTGGGCCCGGCTGGCGTGAAGTTGCGGTTCAACACGTTTGGCGCCACCGGCAGCTTGTGCCGGGAATCGGTTGTCACGCGATAACGACGCTTGTGGCGGGCCCGGATACCGTTGGCGCTCATCAGCCGCTCTACCCGTGCCTTGCTGGCTGGGAAGCCGCGAGAGCGAACCTCTTCGGTCATGCGAGGCGAGCCATAGGCGCCTTTGACCTCGGCATGAATCGTCCGGAGCAGCGTGAGCAACTGCGCATCGGTCAGCCGCTGACGCCCGGGCGTGCCGCCGCGCTTCCAGGCGCGATAGCCGTTCACGCTGACACCAAGGACCTCGCACAGCGCCGACAGCGGATAGTGCCGGTACTGCGTGTCAATCCAGGCGTACTTCACAGGAGGTCCTTCGCGAAGAGTCGAGTAGCCCGGCGGAACTTCCCCGCCAGGCCCTCACAGATCCGTACGTGAACCTCTCGGTTCATACGGCTCTTGTCATCCAGCCGACGGCAACACTCCCAGCGTCCAGTGATACAGCATCTCCGGCGCACGCTCGGCCATCCGCCTGAGCCAGTCCCTAGCCTTGGCACGACGCCGTTTAAACCGGCGGTATTTACGGGCCGCCCATTTCTCCAGAATGTCGTTGAGGTGGGCGATCACGCGCTTGCACTCGCTCATGTAGAACGCTGCGTAATAGTTCCACCAACCTCTCAAGGCCGGATTGACTCGCTCGGCAATGTCTTCGATCCCAGCATCCGTCCAACGACCGATCTTCCACTCCCGCATTTTGTCGCGGATGCGTTTCGCGGCCTTGCCGCTGAGGGCAGGACTGAAGCTGTTGAAGTATATGCCGCGCTTGCTTTTGGCCAGCCGACCACGGAAGGTGTATCCGAGAAAGTCGAAGCTCGTGTTGGGATAGTCGTTCTTGCGATTCCCATCCCGGCAGTACACGATCCTCGTCTTCTCAGGATGCAATTCCAGGCCAAGGCCTTCAGACGCGCACCGATTGCCTCCTGCAACCGTCTGGCTTCGGCTTCGCTTTTACAATGGACCAATCCATCGTCCGCATACCTCACGAACAACGTGCCCGGAAAGTGCCTCGCCATCCAGGTATCAAAGGCATAATGCATATAGAGATTAAAGAGTACCGGGCTGAGAACGCCGCCAACAACAGAGCAAACTGCCGCATAAAATGGAGCCTGCGCATTTCGAGGGAGTGCCTAGCGCCCTGGTCCAGAAGCTGTTCCAAGATTGACGTGGACCTCGTCCTTGAGACGGTCGCTCCCGCTAACAGGAAGGTGCGGTGATGACCCGAGGACGTAAAAAATGGCATGTACGTCTGGCCTTCGAGCCGAACCGCTATGCCCAGGAGCAGCTGCAAAAGGCGTACGAGCAGATCAGTCCGATCAAAGCACGCTCCACGGCGCAGCCGTCCGCGACGCGGCCTGCCGCGGCCAAGCAAGTGACCATCAAGCGAGGTAGACGATGAACAAAGCTGCGATGGTTGCGCTCTATGCGCGGGTATCCTCCGAACAGCAGAACAAACGCGGCACCATCGACAGCCAGATTGCCGCCCTGAAGGAGCGTCTTTCAGCGGACGGCGTGCAGATCGTCGAGGACATGTGTTTCGTTGACGCAGGCGTGAGCGGCGCGACGCTGATCAGGCCACAGCTGGAGCGACTGAGGGACTGTGCCGCGCTCGGTGCTATCGATCGTCTACATCCTGTCACCGGACCGCCTGGCGCGCAAATATGCGCACCAGGCGCTGCTGATGGAAGAGTTCACGGCCTGCGGCGTGCAGGTCGTATTCCTCAATCACGCAATCGGTACGACGCCGGAAGAGTCGCTGCTGTTGCAGATGCAGGGCATGATCGCGGAGTACGAGCGGGCGAAGATCGCCGAGCGTCACCGTCGTGGCAAGCTTCACGGCGCAAAACGCGGCAGCGTCAATGTACTGTCCGGGGCGCCCTATGGCTACCGCTACATCCGCCGGCAGCTGGACGGAACGCCGGCCCGCTACGTTATCGAACTGCCCCAGGCAGCAACAGTCCGGTCGATCTTCCAGTGGGTGGGGATGGACCGCTTGAGCATAGGCGAAGTGGTGCGCCGGCTTACGGAGGCGGGTACCGTGACGGCATCGGGCAAGCCGTTCTGGGACCGCAGTGTGGTATGGGGCATATTGCGCAATCCGGCGTACATGGGGCGGGCTGCGTTCGGCAAAACGCAGGTGCGTGATCACCTGGTACGCGTACGTGCCCAGCGCCATAGCGCCGATGTGCCCAGGAAACCCTATTCGACGGTGCGTGCGGACCGGCAGCAATGGATCGAAATTCCGGTGCCGGCCATCGTGAGTGAAGCGCTGTTCCATGCTGTTCAGGAGCAGCTTGCCGAGAACCGCAAGCTGGCACGTCAGCGTCGGGATAATGTGCCGCAACGCCTGCTGCAAGGGTTGACGGTTTGCGGCCAGTGCCGTTACGCCTACTACGCGAAGAAGGTGAGCAAAGCGGCGGCCAAGGGGCATCAGCGGGACTACGCTTATTACCGCTGCGTCGGAACCGACGCGTATCGTTTCGGCGGCAATCGCATCTGTGACAATCCGCAAGTGCGAACGGACAAGCTCGATGATCTGGTGTGGCAGCAGATCGTCGAATTACTAAGGCATCCAGAGCGACTGAAGAACGAATACGAGCGTCGGCTTGATATGATCGAGCGCGACGAGAAGAGTAGCTTCGACACGAGCAGCCTTGAAAAGCAGCGGACTCAGCTGGAAAAAGGCAAGTCGAGGTTGATCGACAGCTATGCCGACGGCATCATCGATAAGACCGACTTCGAGCCGAAGATGCAGCAACTGAAGAATCGGCTTGAGCAGATTGATCAGCAGATTCTGGAGTCGAGGCAACAAGGGGCCGTACAAAGCGAGCTGTTCCTGGTCATCAATCGGGTCGAGGAATTCGCGGGCGCCGTCACCGAAAAACTGGACACGATTGATCTTGAAACGAAGCGCAGGATCGTGTTGGGTTTGGTCAAACGCGTCGAAATCCACAAGGAGGAAATCGTGGTGGTGTTCAGGGTCGATCCGCAGCCGGGAGCATTCGCCAGCGAAAATTCGGATGATTCAGACGACGGAGCGAAAAGTATGCAACATTGTATGAGGCGTACTGACACCACCCTGCGGCGTGCCCTGCGTCCGCGATACCAATTCCTGCCCCCTCATCATGGGCGCCTTCAACCAGCGTTCCACGTACAGCTCCACCCATGTGCAACGGGCATGCTGCCGCACCGCTTTCAGCATGAGTTCGTGATCAACATGGTCGAACGCGCCTTTGATGTCGAATTCCAGCACCCAATCGTATTTCCAGCACCGCCCCCGGACAGCAGAAACTGCGTCCAGCGCCGACCTGGAAGGACGGTAAGCATAGGAATCCGGATGGAAGCAGGGCTCTACCTGCGCTTCAAGATAGTTGCGCACAACTACCTGGGCAACGCGGTCCGCCACGGTGGGGATCCCCAGTAACCGCTTGCGGTTCCTGTCATTGCCCTTCGGAATTTCCACGCCACGCACGGGCGGTGGGAAGTAGCTCCCTGAAGACATCCGGTTCCACAGCTTGTACAGATTGCGTCCAAGCCGCTCTTCAAATGCCTCGACGGTTTGCCCGTCCACACCATGCGCACCATGGTTCGCTTTCACCTGAAGCCATGCTGCCCACACAGACTGCTTCGATATTGCAAACGGTCTGGCTCGACTCATCGGCTCATCCCATTGTCTGGTTGGCCCACCAGTCTTGCCGGATGACGCATTCCCTTCGCTCCGCCCCCATTACGAGGTTTCACCGCTACTACGAAATGCTCCGTCCCTGTACCCCGCATCGGTACTCTCGCTTTCTTCGAGTCCTTCAAATCAAGCTTCTCCCTTCGCATCGAGATGACAGGTTCCTATGTTCCGTTCAATCGCCTGGAGTAACGTCACGCCGCCTTTATGCCGGTCGCCACCAAGCCAGTCATCAGGCTCCCGCTTGGTTTGTCCCAAGGTGCAGCGTGAACCTTGGTTTTGGCGACGAGTGGAAAAGCTAAACGACACCTCATCGACGGTTCGCTTGCGCTCGTCTCGTTATTCCATACCTGACGCATTCACTGCGCCTTTTGCTTCAACGCTCACCACCACGTCTCTTAAACGCAGCAGCTTGAAGTGGTTTGATGCCTTCTCCTGAAAGACGACATCGAGGGGCCTACCCTCATCGATCGAACAGCTTTCATAGCACACACGCCGCCGCTTTTTCTGCGATTTCCAGCTCCATCTGCAGGCGCTTGTTCTCCGCGCGCAGGCGCGACAGCTCCATCTGCTCCGGCGTGACGACCTTCGCCCCCGGGCCATTGAGCTTGCCGGCCTCGCAAGCCTTCAGCCAGTTGCGCACCGTCTGCGTCGACACGCCCAGTTCCCGGGCCACGGCGCTCACGCCTTGCCCGTCCTTAACTCGTTGCACGGCTGCTTCCTTGAACTCTGCCGTGTACACCTGGTTTGGGACCTTGAACATTTCTTCTTTCCTTCCTTTGGGTCGAGTTTATATGCGACCTGCTGGAAGGCGAAATTTCAGGGGAAGCTCAAACGTCACAAACCCGACTACTGAGCAGGATGTTGGCTTTGTAGTGTTCGTGACAAAAATAATAGCCACTGAATTGCCATCGCGCTTCATCAAACTCTGTCGCGCGCGCGTGAAAACCTGCATCTTTATGTTGGCACGATCGTTGCAAACCTTTGCCGCTGTAATGTCGGAGCTACCTCTTCCTAATCTGCCGAGAGATCCTCGATCGGTCTGCTTTTCAAAGCACTAGCACGCTTGTGTGATGCGATATCGAGCTGCCAAACATCCGGGGACGGGGGAAGTCTTTCAGTTTAGCTGCGGCGGGTGGGATTGGAATGATCACCTAATACGGTGGGTGCTCGTGAAAATCTTTTGAATATTTGCTTTATAAGTGAAACATCGCGCGCGCTGAGCGCGCTGAATTCAGCGCGTCCGGACGGTGGTTTGCGATTCATGGTGGCATCCAAAATGACTGAGTGGCTACGAGGCGGTCTTTAACGAAAGGTGGCTCGCAGCATTTTCGGGCCGCTCGGAGAGGGCACGGCGGTGCTTGCCAGAAAGAATTATTCACTCGGAGGCACGGTGGTTGAGAAACGCGAAGTTGCTGCAGCAACAAGATTTGGAAGCGATCACCCACAAGATCAGCAAGGATCAGTGCGTAGCTGTCGACGCCTTGTTGTTCTTTGAGAGCATACCGATTTTGGTTGGGTGCGCGACTGCGTAATTGCTCGGTCCGTTCGACTACCAAGACGGTATGGCAAAGCACAGCGTTCAGGGAGGCGGAAATTTGACAAGGTGGCCAACAGAAAGAGATGGTGGCTCCGAGTCGGTGAGTAGATATTTTTTCAAGTCAACAAGGAGCCGATATGAAACTATTCTACAAGGTAGTGGACGTCTTCACCTTCCGACGTTTTTTTGGCAACCCAGTTGCCGTCTTGCTAAATGCCGAGGGGCTGGCAGCCGACGAAATGCAACGCATCGCGAACTGGACCAATCTTTCCGAAACCACATTCGTACTTCCCCCCGAGACGGCCGAGGCGGACTACACCTTGCGTATATTTTCGCCGCGTAGTGAGCTTGCGTTTGCTGGACATCCGACGCTAGGTAGTGCCCACGCTATCCTGGAAGCTGGGCTTGCCACGTCGCGTCCAGGCGGTCGGTTGATTCAGCAATGCGATGCCGGCCTCATCCAATTGTCCGTCGGAAAGCGAGAAGCAGTGCCTGAGTTGTATTTCAGCCTTCCCCCAGCGCAGTTTCAACCGCTGGGCGAAGCAGATCTGACAGAGCTTGCACTGATTCTTGGCCGCAAAGTAGAGATTGAGTCCGCGCCTGCAATCGTTAATGTTGGCTTGAATTGGATTGTCGCACAGTTGAACGACGCGACTTCCGTCATCGACCTGCGGCCGGATTTCGCGAGGCTTGCGGCACTGGAGCGCCGTCTCGGCGTGGCGGGGTTGACTGTATTCGGAACCCACAAGCATGGAGAGGCCGCAATCGAAGTGCGCGCATTCGCGCCGTCCTCTGGTGTACTGGAGGATCCGGTGTGCGGAAGCGGCAACGGCAGTGTGGCAGCATTCCAGTGGGAACGCGGTTTGTTACCCTCGGAAGGCGTAGACTATGTTGCCGCGCAGGGGCGATGCGTCGGTCGAGACGGACGTGTCAGGGTGAGCGTGGATGTGAGGGGGAATATACGCGTTGGCGGCGCGTGCGTTACTTGTCTAGATGGCTGGCTGATGCGCTAGTAGCGCGGATTCGGAATTGGGTGAGTTTATAACCGATATGGCATACGTCTAAACGGATGTCTGCCAATCGAGCAATTTCAAGCGGTATGTCGGATGATGGGGTGCACGGGTTACCGCTCCACGATATAGGGGGGACGATGGCACGATATCATGCTGGCTGCGGTAGAGAGGTAAGCGATGCATGACGGTCGTCCATGAATAGGATGACCAGCCCAGCTATTCGACGCCGATCAAATCAAACTTTGGGCACCCAACTAGGCGACGTATTGAGCGGGTGTGGGAATAGCGGGCCGTCCAAGCGGCCGAACTTCCGATGGAGTTCAAGTGACAGTTTGCGAAGCAAACCTCCGGCGCCTCGATCGCCCCGCAGATCGACATCAACGCCAATCATGGGTCAAGTGGTGTCGTCGATATTTCCACAATGCTTGCGGTTTTGAGGTTTTCGATGATATCGCGAAACCCCCGCCTTCTGACGCGCCGGAATGGGCTCCGTCGATTGACGGCGGAATCTGTGAGGTCGATTTTGACCGCGTGTGTCCGTGCATCAGTGATGAGGGATCGCCGTCGATATTGCGCTTACTGATACGTGAGGTTTCGGGTACGCCGGGGTGACGATTGATCATCGATCCTCTGCCGAAACCGCGCCTTCCGGATCGGGGCGATCGTGACTGAATTGGGCGGCGGATTTCAGGGCGCTGACAGCGACGTCAAAGCGGTTCGCCACGATAGTTTGTGCTGCGGAAACATCTTTGTCATTCGCGGAAAAATGACAAAGTAGCGTCGATCATTCAAAGACGGAGAGATTGGGTAGCATTGGACAAAATAGTAGAGCCTCGCGCGATAGGGGTGCGCGAGCGGAATAAAGTCAACACTCAGGCTAACATCTTGGACGCCGCGCGAATTCTCTTCGCGGAAAACGGCTATTCTGCGACTTCCATCGAAACGATCGCCTCTTCGGCGGGTCTGTCGGCTACTACCCTTTACAACCATTTTGATATGAAAGCGCAGATCCTCTTGGCAATAATCGCTCAATCGGATGCAGAAATGATGCAGTCGGAGCAACCAACTCGGCGGGCAAGAGATAATAAGGCTGATTATATCGCGGGTTTTCTGAGTCGGCTTACGCAGCATTCGCTGAAACGTATCGATCGTAGAACGTGACGATATGCGATCGCGTATTCCTTGATCAGTGGGAAGAACGAAGACATCAATGATCAATATCGCCAGATCAATGAGAATCTGCTGGCCTATCTGGTACCGATGCTCAAGGTACTAATCACGCGTGGGAAGCTTCCGCCCGTCAGTGAAACCCATGCATTGGGGCAGATAATATTCGACATGTGCCAATGCTGTTCATTTGTCTGATCTCGAGTGACAAGTTATCTGAACAGGATCATCAACAAGCGCTCCGTCGTTATGTTTCATATGCTATCGGTGCCGAAGTTGAGACCGAAAAATCTGCAGCGAAGCAGTTTTAATCGACTCTCCAAGGCTAACTATGTCGATTCCGTATCCTCAAACACGCCCGTCCTGGGCAGTGCAAAGCGTTGTCGCCCTCGCATACGCAGGACTCGGCTCCTTGCTGACCACGCCAGATGAACCTAAGCCTGGTTGTTTTGCATTTTTTGGTGTTCCGTTTGTAGGAATACGAATCAACGAAGTCGGTTGGCGTGGGCGGTCCAGACGGTTTGCGTCAGGGCTCTTTCGCGGTTGCGCCCTTATAGCGTGGACCTATGTCAATTCCGTCGAGACCAACGGGGTCTCCGATTCCGGCGATGTAGAGGTCAACCCGATGAGCTATGACATCGGCCTGTCCAACACCGAATCGGTGAATCGGTCATCAAGGCAGTCCTTAAGTGCGGTCACACGCCGGTGGTAGCTGGCGAGATTCACACCATCTCTGAAGCCACGATCCGTGCTTTCTCAGAGCATCACGACAAGAACATTGACGTCGTTAGGTTCGACGGCCACCCCGATCTGATGGATAACTACAAGGGGGATCGCCATTACTGCGGGTGTCCAATGCGCCCCTTGATCGAGAGTGGTCATATCGATCCGAAGAAGGTCGCATTCCTGGGGCTGCGCGGCTTCGCGAACGCAGCCGGCGGAATCAAGTACAGGCCGGGATCTGGGCGTGCGTTTTTATACAATGGAGGAGTTCTGTGAGCGCGGTCTCAAACCTGTCATGCAGGAAGCGATCGAGCGTGTGACCGACGGTACGGACCGCGTCTGCTGTACTTTCGACACGGATGTGCTCGACCATGCTGCCGCACTTGCAACGCAGTTTCCGGGGCCGCTAGGATTACCTGCGTACGACGCGATGAGGCTCGTGCAAGGCTTCGCGCAAGCCGGCGCTGGTGCGTTTATGGCGCGACGATCTGGATGAGAGGTTCTCATCTTGATTGCTGCGCGGTATGCGTTCGACATCACGGAATACGCACCTCTGATCGACGCGAATCGCAGTACCGGGAGCCTGCTTCCAACCCCGATGCATCGTCGTCGGTGCGAGTTGAGACACTCCCATGATGTTCGGGGTTTTTGCTGACCTGCAACGCGCCCCTCGGATGGATTTTGGGTGGGAGCGCAATCGAGTACCTTTTCAATAACGGAAGCCGAGGGTTTTCTCAAGGTGAAATTGGTTTGCCCTCGATCAAGCTCTACCACGGCATTCTATCCTATCCTGTGCTTGGCGGTAGTGGGTTCATCCGCTCATATTTTCTTCTGCAAGACTCCGACGTGTATCGAAAGAAGCCAAGTATCGTGTGTTGATACAGGCGATCGCGTGAGGAATTTTATACGATAAAGCAGATCGTAGAGTTTTTTCATAGTCAATCATGGTCTGGTGTCGATTATCAACTGATTTTCTTCGAACGAATGAGGTCGGTTCGATAATGCATGGCATGTCTTGTGTTGGTGGTGTTCGAAATGAGAGCGTCGGTGACTGGAGATGAGATCTAGGACTTTAAATGGCTGACGAACTCGCGTCGACTCGTTCATGCTCGATTCTGCGAATCTATGGGGGAGTTCACGGAGTAGGATCAAGCGCTTGTCGCATATGTCTGGAGAAGGTACGGTTGCCCGGTGACGTGTTGAGTTGCGTAGCCATGTCGGGATCGTGCCTATGCCTTATCGGACGACGGAATTGAGCAGTCTAGCAAGCTCTTCCGGGCACCGGCTTTGCCGGCGGTCGTGGCTTACAGCTTGGCGCCAACAAGCGCTCGCGCGAGCCGAAAGGGGAGTTTTCACTGGGTATTGAGTGGTAGTGCAAATTTAGTGGGGGGTGTATGGAAGCGTCAACAAATGAATTGCCGGGCAACGCTGGGCAGGCAAACTGGTCGAATTGGCACTGGCAGATGAAGAATTCGGTGACCACGCTGGAACAGCTCGCGAGGTGGATTCACGTCACGCATGCTGAACGCGATGCGATCGAATCCGTTAGAGGCAAGTATCTTTGGCGTATCACGCCATACTATGCCTCTCTCATGGATCCAGAGGATGCGGACTGTCCTGTGCGTCTTCAATCGGTCCCGTCCGCCGCGGAAATGCTGATATATCCGGGTGCCGGAATCGATCCGGTCTCCGATGCATCGTATCGCAAGACGAATCGAGTGATCCACAAGTATCCCGATCGCGTCGTGTTCCTCGTCACGTCGATGTGCCCCGTGTATTGTCGGCACTGCACGCGAAAATACCATACAACGGACGTTGCGGGCACCTACTTCGGGGAGAGTGAAGGCGTATCGATGGAGCCTGACTTTGACTATCTTGCTTCGCATGCGGAAATTCGCGACGTGCTATTGACGGGGGGTGATCCTCTCTCGTATAACGATCGGAAGCTAGAAGAGATCGTCTCGCGGCTTAGGATGATCCCTCACATTGAGATAATTCGTATTGGAAGCCGGTGTCCCGTTGTTTTACCGATGCGAATTACAGAGGAGTTGTGCCGGATGCTGGATAAGTATCAGCCAATCTGGTTTCAGACGCACTTCAATCATCCAAAGGAGATTACCAAAGAGGCTTCTGCTGCATGTGATCGACTGTTGCGGCACGGAATTCCGGTCCAAAATCAATCAGTCTTACTAAAGGGTGTGAACGATAGCGTCGAAATCATGCGGGCGCTCGTTACCGGACTTCTGCGCATCCGCGTCAGACCATACTACCTTTACCACTGCGACAATGTTACGGGTGTGTCGCACTTCATGACCACTCTCGAAAAAGGTCTCGAAGTAATTGACGGTCTGTTCGGACACACGACCGGCTTCGCGGTACCTGACTACATCATTACTACCGATCTTGGAAAAATCCCCGCCGGCCGCAGCTACGTCAGGCGATTGGACGACGGCTGCGAAATCCGAAATTACCTCGGGCAGACAGAGATCATCCAAAACCTTTAACTGGTACATACAGACGGGGCTTATGGCGCGGCTTCCATTCCTAGCCGCTCGCAATACGGAAACCGAAGCATCGTGCGCGGCGAACTGTACCGCATGGCCCTGTCGGCTGATGCTGCCACACACTTAGCCGAGGCACTGAAGCGCATTGCCGATATGCTCGACCGCGACTGGAATGCGATCGGCATGCATCGCGTGGAGTTACGTAAGCTTGCCATGGCTGATACGAAACCACAGGAGTGCTGCCACCGGTGCCGCGGAAAGCACTGCGCGGTACGCGTCGTCCACGCGCGGATGAGCGGCGTTTCAGGATTCAGCCCGCATTTGAAAATCCCTAACGACTTCCTTCCTTCGGTGCAACTCATGGTAGCCAACGTGCAAGACGCTCTCGTAGTCCGTTCAGCGGTGCTCGAAGATGCGGATTCCCTCAGCAGAGTCGCAATCGCGGCCGTGCCGTTTTCATGTCCACCCGATACGACCGAAGAAGCGTTGTCCGCGTTTGTAAGAGAAAACCTTCAGCCCGAACACTTCATTGAACACATGACGGCTTCGACGCGTACGCTGTTGGTTGCGGAGTGTGCCGGTCAGATTGCCGGCTTTTCGCTTCTATACGACGAGGACGTGCCGGATTGTGTGCCCGGCGCTAGCCCGATTGAGCTTCGACGCATCTATGTGCACGCGGACTATCACGGCGCTGGAGTTGGACCTGCCCTGATGGATGCGTCGATAGGGCATGCGCGGTCCCTGGGAAGAGACTCCATCTGGCTGGGTGTATCTGAGTCCAACGAACGCGCACAACGGTTTTATGCGAAGAACCGGTTTGTCAAGGTCGGCGAACACTTCTTCCAAGTTGGACATGAGCAACAGTTGGACTATCTACTCGCCAAGCGGGTTGATACGTCCATGTCACAAGTATCGGAGTGAGCAATGACCAGCGACTTTCCGCAACCGATGGCCGCACGTCTGGTGCCACGTTTCGCTGGTATCCCGACATTCATGCGTTTGCCACACGATACAAACCCAAGCAGTACCGAACCCAACAGGAGACAGACTGTAGTGGCAAGTGCCGAGGCGAACATCTGCCAATTTTCGGCGACGATTTGCCAGTTCATGATTGCTCCCCGTTGCTTATCGCGCCCCAGTGGCGGCGCCAGTGTGGTATTTTGTGGAAACGTGTTTCAATCCAAGCAGCGACAGCGGGCAGGAACCAAATAGATCAGCTGAGACCTTCGAGCAGTTTTCGATGTTCGGCTACATGGCCCACTTACAGCAAAACCGGTTCACCTCGCGGTCCTCAAATGAGAAGATAAATTTGGACAACTATGCATCTCGCTGCGTCATGCGCATGGCGTAGTTTTTCATGACTCTAGCACGTCATTGCAGTACTTGTTGTGCGAACAGCTTCCGCACCAAGAAATCGATCCACGGAGAAGATCCTCCCCAGCCAGTCTTATACCAGATTATCTCGGCCTTGATCAAAGATTTTTGCGCTTCGTCTGGTATTCCAGTGTGGAAGCCTGGGCGTCCTCCTATTGAATGGAAACTGATCACCAATCTGCCGGTTTGCTCTCGTGCCGCGGCAATCGAGAAGCTCTAGTGGTACGCGATGCGCTGGAAAATCGAGACCTTCCACAAAATCCTGAAATCGAGCTGCAAAGTGGAAGAATCCCGGCTTCGTACAGCGGATCGGCTAGCGGACCTGATTGCAGTTCTGCGTCCTAAGCTGGCGCATATTCTGACTCACAATGCTCGGCCGCTCGGCGCCGCAGGCCCGCGCAGAGCTCGCGTTCACACGCACCGAAATTGAACTGCTTGAACACGTCGTTCACGACACGTCGACACGTCTCACAATGCGCAGGCACCGCCGCTCGTGCGCAACGTGATAAGGCTCGTTCAGTTCGGCGGTTACCTTGCGCGCGCCAGCGACCCTCCGCCAAGCAATACCATGATGTGGCGCGGGATGCGACGTCTGACTGACATCCAGTTCGGCTATGAGCTCGCGTTGCTTGCAGGCAGATCAGGAGTCGAATGCATGGACTCAGTCGATGTCTCGAAAATGCACACCTGTCCTGTTCCAGCCGGGGCGTCCATGTTATAGGGCTACCACTACCCTGCTCGCAAACAGCGCCGACCCCATGAGGCAATATCCGACACCCACCCCTCGACACATCTGCGACGGATGCGTCTCGAATTCGGATAGCCGGTTGGTCGCGCGGCGCCAGCCGCCTCGACAGCTACGCCTGCGCCGACGGCATTGGGACATTCACGTGACCGGCCGCAACGATGCTCCGATCTTCGCCCGCAGGAACTCGAAAATCGTCGCAGAAGCACGAGCCCTCGCCTCTGGTTCGACGCCCGTGCCATGGCCGCCGTCGCGATGTTCCATGTACCAGACTTCGTCGTGCCCGAGAGCCTGCATCTTTGCAGCCATCTTGCGCGCGTGGCCGGGGTGCACACGATCGTCTGTCGACGACGAAGTGAAAAGAACGGGTGGATATGAAACATCTTTTTTCACATTTTGATACGGCGAGTAGCCCATCAATATTCGGTAGTGTTCCGGGTTATCTGGATTACCAAACTCGTCGACCCACAGCGCTCCCATCGATAGCAAGTTAAATCGCGACATGTCGAGTACCGGCACTTCCGAGATAACCGCGCCGAACAGCTCAGGACGCTGAATCATGCACGCTGCAGTCAACAAGCCACCGTCGCTTCCCCCTCTGATAGCCAGCCGTTCAGGGGTGGTGACTCCGGAGGAAATCAACGCCTGCGCAACAGCAGTGAAATCGTCGAAAGCCACCTGCCGCTTCTCACGTTGCGCCGCCCGATGCCACTCAGGGCCAAACTCCCCGCCACCCCGGATGCTGGCGATCGCATAAACGCCACCGGGTTCCAGCCACGAGAATCCCATCGTGCTCAAATAATGTGGACGGTCAACTGTGACTCGATAGCCGCCATATCCGTACAGCAGACAAGGCTGAGGGTTGCCTTCAAGATTGGACTCACGGCCAATCAGCCAATAAGGAATCTGCACGCCATCGGGCGCCGTGGCATGCCGTCGCAGTGCAACTAGTCCAGTTGAATCGAATCTCGGACGAAGCCGACGAAGCAGGCGCCAAGGGGCAGCTTCAGCGAGATCGGCGAAATACAGTGCCGGCGGCGTCAGAAAGTGGTCAAGGTAAATCAAGGCAGTATCGTCACGCGTCCAGTCGACAGCCGTCACCGATACCTCGCACCCCTCCGGCAACGAAAGCGCTCGCGCTTCCCACGTACTATCTGGCGAGGCCGGAGAGCGCCAGAGGGTTATGCGCGCCACGCTCTCGTTCCTGCAAGTGACCATCAGCAAATGCTTTGTGTACCGCACACCTGATAACACTTCCGTCTTCGACGGTACGAAAAGTACAGTGAAGTGGCGGTCGCCTTCGAGAAACGCATCACGGCGGATAACCAGCAAAGATCCTGCACTATATATCGTGGGATCGACATTCCAGTCGGTGCGCGGCGTGACGAGCAGCCATTCATTCCACTCGAAAATTCCAGCATCAGGCTGCACATCGAACCGCCGCCATTCGTTGGAACTCTCGTCGAGCCAATAGCGTTCCGCTTCAAAAAACGTGGTCGAGCGCGATGCGCGATGGCGAGCGTAAATCGGGTCGTAACGTGCTACCACAGCCAAATCGCCGGGCTCACATTCGAACACAATCGGTGCGTCTGCAATGTGGGTTCCGCGCGCCCATCTGCGCACCTGTCGTGGAAAGCCGGTGACGGTGACGGCCGGAGCCGCGTTTACCGCGCTGTCATCCCACTCCACATATACCGTATCACGATCGATCCACGTTACTTGGTGATGACCGGGTTCTGGCAATTGAAACCCGTCCTTCACAAAAGTGCGGGCTCCTACGTCGAACTCCCGCACAATGCAGGCATCGGAGCCGCTAGGCGAAAGGCGTACTAGCGCGCGATCATACGTCGGATAGATCAAGGTGAAGCTGGCTAGAACCCACCGCGTATCATCACCGTCCCGCTGGTTCAGGTCAAGCGCATCGATGTCCAGCACAGTCTCCCATCGTGGCTGACTCGCGACCCATGCGTCCCATGGTGTGCGCCGAATGAAGCCGAGAGGGTGCTGTTGGTCGTTCCAGATGTTATAGCCCCAGTCACCGTAGCGCGTGCATGTAGCGATGCGATCCTGGGCCAGCATGACGTCGGCAATCCGTTCGGTTAGCACGTCAGCGTGTGTCGTATTCCCATACATAGCCATGGTACGTGCGGTCTGCGCACATACCCATGAATCGACTGCTGGATTGCTGAGTTCCTCCAAACCGATATACGGGTCTGAAGCGGCGTCCAGTGGGGACCACATGATCTCGGATTGCGAAGCAAACATAGCTCTTCCGTTTGATTGAAAACGTTGTTCGGCAACCCCTTTCGGTGGGAGTTGGTTGGCTCGTCAAGCTGCTTATCGTTTAATAACTCGATGCGCTCAGATTAGGACAGTGTGCGGCGCCAGATGCGCCGACACCGAAGGCTTCGGGTCCACTTCTCAATATGGAAATGCACTGTATCGCGCATTGGGAAGCCTGTTGGCGGTGGACTAGCACTGCTTAGCATGCCACTATTTTGGCAGCCCAATCGCATATGCCCTTGATTGATATCAATGTGCGCGTCGAACTGCGGGCGTTTGAGCTTGCCCGAAAGCCCGTCTTCGAGCAGGTCTTGTGCTACTCGATCTGAAGGATGAGAAAGGACCGATAGTGGGACACGAACTAGGCTCTGTAGAAAAAGTCATGTTCTGCTAACTCGCGAGCCTCTTCCCGGCAGTGCCGAATCTTCTTTGGTGCACCCCGCCGATTATCGATGACTGAGGCTGACCCGGAATCAGGGCACCGCTCAGAATTGGAAATGTCCGGCTCCGTTGGATGGGCCGAATTCGCTCGACACGCTTGCTGGCGAGCTAATTCGGCCGGCGTCATCCACTGCAGTGCAGAATGGGGACGCGCCTCGTTATAGTACTCAGGCCAGACATCGATTTTGCACCTGGCATCTTCCAGCGACAAGAACCAGTGCGAGTTCGAGTTCAGGCACTCCTCGCGGAAGCGTCCATTGAACGACTCATTCTTTGCGTTATCGGTCGGCTTGCCGGGACGTGAGAAGTCTATTTCTACGCCGTTCTCGTATGCCCATCGGTCCAGCGCCTTCGAGATGAATTCGGACCCGTTGTCTGCGCTTGATAAAGCGCGGTAGTGGCCGATCTGATGTGATGCGATCCAGCGCGGCAACCACGTCTTCGCCTCTGAGCGAGGCCTTGACATCGATAGCCAGACACTCACGCGTGTAGTTATCAACGATCGTGAGCGTGCGCAAACGCGACCATCAAACAACGCGTCAGCTACTAATGGTATGGTCCACCCGCTTCTTCTATGGTAGTGGGCACTACCACCCCATGGAGGCTGCCATGAACTCGGTAACTTTAGGGATCGACCTCGGAAAGCGCTGGTTTCACGTCGTCGGCTGCGATGGTGGCGGCCGTGTCCTGCTGCGCGAGAAGTTTAGCCGCAGTCAGCTACTGCAGTTCATGGCGCAACATCAACCATGCCTTGTCGGAATCGAAACATGCTGCGGTTCGCAGTATCTGGCCCGCAAATTCCAGGGCTTCGGACACGAGGTCAGGCTTTTACCGGCACAGTACGTCAAGCCGTTCGTCAAGTCGCAGAAGAATGACTTCAACGACGCGCAGGCTATTGCCGAAGCTGTCAGACTTCCCACGATGCGGTTCGTGCCGCTCAAGACCGAGGAACAGATGGATGTTCAGGCGCTGCATCGTGCCCGCGAGCGGGTGCTCCAGCAGCGCCTGGCATTGACCAACCAGATTCGCGGACTGCTACTCGATCGCGGTATCGAGATCGCACAAGGATTCTATGCCCTGCGCACTACCTTGCCTGCGCTACTCGAGGACGACGACTCGGGCCTGACGCCCATGTTGCGTGATCTCGGACGCATGCTGCTCGATATGTGGAACCGTACGGAAGCAACAATCGACCAGATGAACAACCGGATAACGTGCATGTCTCGCGACAGCGAACTCTGCCGGCGTCTTCAGACCATTCCGGGCATCGGGGTCCTGCTGTCAACTGCGATCGTCTCCGCTGTCGGCGACGCGTCCGCTTTCAGGCGTGCCCGCGATCTCGCTGCCTGGGTTGGACTCGTGCCACAGCAGCATACAACCCGCGGCAAGCCACGTCTGCTGTGCATCACCAAGCGCGGGAACGGTTATCTGCGACGTCTCTTCGTGCAGGGTGCACGCGCGTTGTGGGTATGGAAAGACAAGCACCCCAACGATCCGGTCCAGCGGTGGCTGCTGCAGCTCGCCGAGCGTCGGCACATCCACATTGCGATCTGCGCACTGGCCAACAAGCTCGTACGCATTGCATGGGCTGTCATGCGCAGTGGTATCGAATTTCAGCACCGGTACCACATCTGAGCACCAGCGAGTGTCCCGATCATCATTACCTTCCGCAACCCGCGCAGCGAAACGGCATGGCGCAAACGACCACCCGTCGCTTCCCCAAACCCGTCTGGACTTCCGGCAGTCAACATGCCGCGCAACTAATCGGGATGGGAGCGTGCGACTACATCATGCAGGCCAGATCCGCCAGCAAGCGGATCACGACAGGCCGGATAGATAAACGCGAGTCGTCCACCGCCACCAGTCCGCGCTTGCGGTTTGCGGGTGGACCATAGAAAAATCCATACTCCAGATCTCGTTGACCGCGGTGACTGTCTGCTTCGGTTGTCGCGGTCTTGCTGACCTGTTTCGCCTGGGCCGCTTGTGTCGCAAGGACAAACCCTGCTCGCGATAGAGCCCGTAGACCCTTTTTGTGGTTATCGCGCCAGCCTTCCCGGCGCAACATCACGTCTGACTGGTCCAGAATCCCGGGTCAGCCTCATTTTCGGAGAAGAAGACGAACATGAAGAAGCGCTTTGAAAAAGCGCCGGCCCTTGAATGCGGGTAGCCGACCGATCGTGATCGTATAGACGCAATGAAGGCGACGCCATGCTTTCCCCAGAGCACAAATGTGACTGTGTCCATAAAGGATGTTCGCGTTGAGCATGGCCGTCTACAACCTGGTACGCACGCGCTCACCGGGACAGGTCTTCCCGTAGTGGCAGCAATCGTGGTAATGAGGCGAAAACAGGTCTCAATCCGTCGAAAAAGAATCTGGGTTTGAGTACAAACTTCGCAATGGAAAATTGCGACGATAGCAGCATAGAGCGAGGAACGTTGCTTCTGGAAAGGTGTATTTTCACATCCTTTTAGTTTAGTTAGCAGGACGGTACGACACCTGATGTTGCCACTGACAACTCAGCATATAGTTGTCTCCGCCCTCGACGATTGGATTTTCCTCGCGCGAGAAGGTCTGCAAGAAATCATCCAACGAGGCGCCAGAAGTCGCGAAGGATGGAGCCAGTGGCGGCCGTTGCGCGGCAACCGCGATGCAGGGTGAAAACCAATGGTTACCGTGAAGCGCCTCAGCGCTGCTTGTAGCATGTATGACAGATGTGGGCGGTTTGTAGCGGACGTGACATCGCAAACTTGATAAGTCACAATTTGCAAAAACTGTAACAGTGCGGTGTAGCTGGCGTTTCCGACAATATCCCACGATTGGTACAGAAAGTGCCCGAGAGCATTAGCAATGAGTGATGCCCACGAGGGGATATTTTCAAATTTAGCTATCTAGACTGCGCGCGTTACTAGTCGCGAAGAATACTTGAACGTGTCAACTTTCGCCACCCTTCTTCTACGGAACAGGTGGCGTCGACAAGGTCCAAGAATGCGCTTGCGGTGCTGAGGGACGGTGGGAAGAAAGTCATCATCATTCAGTGTATCTCGAATGCGGAACATCGACGGGATCGAAAGGCAAATCAACGGACAGGGAAGTACGTTGCCGGACAACCAGTCACAAGTCGGGAAGACCATAACTGAGCCGACTGCCTGACGAATGCCGAACTACGGATATCGCGCAGCGTCCCGATTGCGGAGTGTCGCGACGACTTGCACTGAACGTGAGCTATGAGCAAAGGACGGACGAGGCGGAACATGGAGGTAGCCACTCGTGATCTGCAGAGATAGTGTTTTCGAACGCCCTGTTGCGACCGACCGACTGAATCTTAGCTGAGGAGTGAGAGATGTTTAGCCGCACCTTGATGCGCAAGCTTGAGGACTTTGAAAATCCCCGAATCGTCGAGTTGAATAGCGACCTATATGGAGCGAGCTTTTTTCTTATGAAGCTGCTACCAGCGCGGTTTATGCTTGAGCGAGCCGTAGAGGAGGGCTTTCTTAGACCCGGAGGCACCATTTGTGAGTCGTCTTCCGGCAGCTTTGGTCTCGCATTAGCCATGCTTGCTGCACGGCACGGTTACAAACTTGTTTTGGTTAGCGATTGGACATTAGATCGGCATCTTCGGAGGCGCCTGGTCCAACTCGGCGTACGCTTGGATATTGTCGACAAACCTGCGCGCAGTGGTGGGCTTCAGCAGGCCCGCTTGAACCGGCTCGCCCAGCATTTAAAGGAGATGCCCGGCAGCTTTTGGCCCTCCCAATATTCAAACCTAGCTAATCCTCTAGCTTACGGTAAATTCGCCGAATTACTGATTGAGAGGCTGGGAGAAATTGATTGCTTGGTGGGCCCGGTCGGATCAGGAGGATCCATGTGCGGGACGACACGCGTTCTCAGAGCCTCGTTCCCCGAACTGCATGCGATCGGTGTTGATACACCAAATTCGGTGTTGTTTGGTCAGCCTAGTGGAAAGCTTGTAAGATTAGCTGGTCTAGGAGGGGAGATCGTTCCCTCCAACGTCGATCATAGAGAATTCGACGAAATTCATTGGCTGACTCCCGTTGAAGCGTTTCACTCAACTCACCAACTGCATAGGAATCGAGGACTATTTATGGGGCCCGCCAGCGGTGCCGCCTACAGAGTGGCCAACTGGTGGTCAAGTAAGCATCCGAGAAAAAAGGTTGTTGCTATCTTTCCCGATGAGGGTCACCGCTACGGCGAAACAGTTTACGACGACGCCTGGCTCAAGTCATTTGCTGGGTGGCCTGATGCAGTTCGTCGAGAACCCGTGGCCGTAGAGACGCCTACGGAAAGCTTGAAGGGCTGGTCGTGCTATACATGGGGAAGGCGGACACTGGAGCAGGTCCTTTCTAGTCTTCTCGCTCCTGTATCGACAAGTTTGATCGAAACGCGGCTGCAGCCTTTGACTCAGCATCCGGTCGAACCTAGTCCGAAACAACGAACTGAGCCGGGCGAATCTTCGAAAGGCGACGTCAGTCCAACGCTGATTGCCTTGTCCCATTCCGATGGTGCACTTGTTAGCCATCTAGAATTGGACCATGATCAGGCGCAGTTCGTGGATCCCTTGTACGTGGTATTTTCTGAGTTGCGCAATAGCTCGAATCCGAATCTGGAGCACCCTTTCTCGGTTGCGATCCGGGACGAAATCGTTGGGTTTTTCGTCCTTCGTGAAAAAGCTGCTCTGCCCGAATGGGCACCGCCAGATGCTATTACTCTTCACAGCCTTCGTATAGCTCGATCACGTCAAGGCAATGGGTACGGTAAGGCGGCACTTCATCTAGCCAAACAATGGGTCAAGTCGAATAGATTAAGCGTCAATCGACTCATGCTCGGTGTTAATACGCGCAATCGCAAAGCTAGGCGACTCTATAAACAAACGAATTTTCTTGAAACAGGTGCTAGTTACTGTGGTCCGCATGGAATGCAGGATATACTTGAATGCGAAATAGACTCTCGAAACTGAACTGCCTAACGAACGCGGATACTCTTTCGAGGAAGTTTTGGAAATTTTTAAACGACGAGAACGAACGGTCCACGATCAAGGATTGTTGTGGGGGCCATGCCGGACGAGTGAGAGTCGCGGCCTGCCGCAATGCGGATGTTTCGTGACTTCGAAATGGGAGTAGTGGCGTGAAGGCCCTTCACCCTTCAACTTATAATAGTATGTCGATGGGGGTGTATATGCCCCTGTCGTTCAGAGAGCGATCGACCGTAGTTGTCCACGATGCAGTGCACGTCGAGGTCGGCCGGCACCGCCTTGTCAATTTCGCGCAGAAACGACCGGAATTCCTGATGCCGGTGACGCGGTTTGCAGGTGGCGAGTACGCGCCGTTGAGTACGTTCAGGGCGGCGAACAGCGTGGTAGTGCCATGACGAACGTAATCGTGGGTGACGCCTTCGACGTATCCGAAACCCATCGGCAGCATGGGTTGCGTACGCTCGAGCGCCTGACATTGGCTCTTCTCGTCTACGCACAAGACCAGGGCGTTCTCCGGCGGGCTCAGGTAAAGGCCGACCACGTCGCGCAATTTCTCGATGAAAAACTGATCGGTCGAGAGCTTGAAGCTTTCGCTGCGATGCGGTTGCAGACCCAACAGCTTGAAGTAACAGTGCACACTGGTCGGCGAGATAGCTGTTTCGGCGGCAATCGTCCGTACGCTCCAGTGCGTGGAGCCATCGGCGGCCCTGGTGTGCAGGGTCTTGTGAATCAGCTGAGCCACCCGCTCATCGTCGATCGTGCGCGGCTTGCCGGGGCGCACTTGGTCATAGAGTCCGTTGATGCGCGATCCAGAAACCGAAGACGCCACTTGTCCACCGTAGCGCGCGTGAGTTGCAGGCGCTGCGCGATCGCACTGTTGGGCTCTCCGTCAGCCGCAGCCAGCACGATGCGCGCCCGCTTGACCAGCGCAGCCAAAATCGAGCGAGAACGTGTGATCGATATCAGTTGCGAGCGCTCGTCTTCGTTCAGCACCAGTTCCGCCTTAGGTCGTCCCATCGACGTGCTGATGTCTCCCGTTCCACTGACGCCAACATGCTACACGAACATAGATCAGTTAACAATGGAACGGAGCACTAGGAACAGGACTCGAAGGAAGTGCTCGTGAAGAAAGAGCGCCCGATGGGGCACAATGCGCTGCTTGCCGGGGCGCAGCGGCTTATGAGGTCGGCAAATAAAAGCGCCTCGCGCAACGCCAGTCCGTCAGGCACGCTACGGATTGGTGGCGCAGCCAAGTTGCTGGATAAGGGTGCCCCGCTTTAGAGCAGGTCCTTCGGTATGCTGAGGCTTTTCGAACGGGCAAGAACGTACATCTCGCCAAGCTCATCAAACAATGAACCCTCGAGGCCGATAACGTCTCCTTTGAGCTTTGGATTGGGTTCGACGGACACTATGCGCCATTCCATGCGTAGGGTCTGCCCTACTAGCACGGCTTTGCGGAACTGGAACTCGAACTCCAGACCAAGACCCGCCCTGCGCTCCGTCAGGAAGGTTGCAACCATGCCCATCATCAGCGCCGAATATTGCGTGCCACTGACGACGAGCTTGCCGAATCTGGTTGCTTTGGCAAACACGTCGTCGTGATGCAAGAGACTGTGGTCTCCGGCAAGTGTCGCAAACCGCCGTACGGAATCAACATCGAACGTAACCAGTTGCGATGTGGTTTCGCCTACTTTATAGCTAGAGTCTGGCATGCAATGGCTCCACGAACTGTCTGGATTGGAGGTCAATAATTGCTGTGGTCAAACATCAGAGCAGCGACATGAGATCGCTTATGGTGCCTCTGCCGGAAGGGAATCCATGTAGCAACGAAAGAAGGTCACCGGCGCTTTCGTTCAGTTTCGTATCTTGCGTGTGTCTGACGCATTTAATAAACTTCTGATCGATTTCCTCCAGACTCATGGGGTTCTTGGGATTGCCCTTGGGGTAATCGATCGAGTCCTTCAGGCTCGAGCCATCTCTGAGATGAATATCGATCTTAATTCTCCCATGGGCTCCCAGCTTGGGGTCTTCGCATTCTGGATCGTGCAGCGATTGCACTTTCCGGCTAACCGCCAGTACGTCTGCGCGGCATATGGCTTCTTCGGTGAAGTCATTTATGAACAGGTCTCCCGTCAGCAGCGCCGTTGCAATGTTGTACGCGACGCTGAATCGCGCCTCCACTACGCTCGACGGAGTCTGTTTCCCCTCGACTGGCAAACATACGAGGTCCCGTATCTGCTGGTTTGTTCTGATCTCAATACGATCAATCTCGTCCGCGTGCCACGTCTTCTGACCAGCGAGCGATCGGGCAAGTGCTACGGCTGACGTATTTGGACGGCACGTCGGATAGGGTTTGAAGGCGATATGGTCAACGTTCCTGAAGTCCCTTCCAAGGTTGTCTTCGATGACATTGAGATTTGAGCCTGGCTCAAACGCAGAATAGTAGCCCCATCGCCCTGTCAGAAACTGATTCGCTCCGCTCAATCCGGCAGCGGCAAGTAGAACGGCTTTGACTGCATGCGATGCCACGAGACCCTGCTGGTAAAAAACCGCGGACGCGCCGTCGATCATACATTGTGTTTCGCCGAGGGCCGATGTGTAGGCGAGTCCCATCGCATTGACAAGAGCCCGCGCGTCCAGTCCAAAAAGTTTGCCGGCTGCCGCGGTAGCCGCGATTACCTTGCTGAGGTCATAGCGACCGCTTTCCAGAAGCGTTTCGCGGCGAGCTTTTCCGAACCGAACAGACAAATCCTGTCCTACCGCGTACGCCACCAGAAAATCGAGCCCGCTGATCGGCTTTTCGGTCAGTTCGGCCACGGCGAGCAAAGGAGGGAAAATCGCCACGCTCGGATGCATCCCTAGCGAATCGACCACATCATCGAAGTCGAATACTCGCGAAGCCGCGCCATTGAGCAGGGCGGCCGATGGCGCAGGCAAGGCGCGTTGACGCCCGAGCGTACGGCATTGCCCTTCACCGCCCCATTGCTCGACCACATCGGCAAGCAGCCGCACCTCCGGCTCTGATGATCCCGCGAGTGTTACGCCCAGAATGTCGATCAGTGATTTTTGGGCGACCTGCACGGCCGGCTTACCGACGCTTTCCGGCGTCGCGTCAATAACATGTCTTGCAATGTGCATTTCGAGAGTCACTGGTGTCCTCCAACCGTTGAATGCAATGTAAAGAAGTTCTTTAGGCGATCGTCAGTGACGGTGCGGCGATTTCGTTCACTGGTTCTATCCGGATCAGTGTTTCGCCAGCCCTAACGGTCTGGTTTTCTGTCACCGTAATACCCCGTACGACGCCGTTGACAGAAGCGTTCAGCGTCGTAATCATTTTCATTGCTTCCACACGCATCACCGGGTCGTTGACATGCACATGACTACCAATATGGACCAAGATTTCCAGCACGGTGGCCGGCATTGGAGCGACAATCAGTGGAGATTTACTACCCGTCCGTTTTGATTCGGACATAACCGATGCACGCTTCCGTCCGGCGCGGACGTCAAACTGCGCCGCATAGCCGTCCGCAAGCACATGAATGCGGCCGTCGGCGGTCTTGCCGATACTGAATTCGCGCGGAACGCCGTCTACGGTGCAGTGCAAACGGCGTGGCATGGAGCATTGATCGACGCCACAGTCGACGTGCTGTATTTCAATATGGAGACGCGTCTCATCGACGATCACGTCGATGATGTTCGCGTCGGCACTAGCAAGCGTGACGTCGACGGATTCGTTCGAGTCGGCGTCACTGGTGACATGAAAAGCGGCAGTCCTGCTACGCCCTGTTCCATTTAGGTTCGACACTGATACTCTCCTAGATTACGTCAACGTACGAGCGTAGTTGGTTGCGCATTCGCCAGGGCGACGCGGGCGCAGCCGTTGTCGCCACGTCCGCCGACGGCTCCCTGCGTCTTGCGAGCCAGGCCGACACTGCGGCAATAGCGACAAGACCCTTCTGGATCTCAGTTTTCTCGGGGGCAGAGACGCTGAACTCCCCCACCAGTCCCAGGTTGTAGCCGCCGCGAATGAAATCCGGATGGCGAAGCAACCAGTGGTGAAAGGCAACGTTGGTGGGAAATCCCACGACCTTAAACTCCCGAAGCGCCTCTGTAGCCCGAAACAACGCTTGGGTCCGATCGCGGCCGTGCACGATCAGCTTCGTGCACAGGCTGTCAAAGAGCGGGGACTGCACCATGCCAGACGTAATCCCGGAATCGACGCGAATTCCCGGCCCTTCCGGCACGGCATAGGACAACACAACGCCGGCTACCGGGAAGAAGCTGTTCAGCGGGTCCTCCGCACATATCCGAAATTCGATGGCATGACCGGCCAAGTGAATGTCGTCCTGTTCAAGCGCCAGCGGCTCGCCACTCGCCACCCGGATCATCTGTTCCACGATGTCAACGCCGCAGACCGATTCGGTTACCGGATGCTCGACCTGGATACGAGCGTTCATCTCGATGAAGTAGAAGCGGCCGGTGGGATCCACGAGAAACTCAACCGTCCCCGCACTGTCGTATCTGATTGCCTTTGATATACCCAACGCCGAGCGATACAGACTCCGGCGAACGCGAGCACTCAGGTTGGGGGCGGGCGCCTCCTCGACGAGTTTCTGGCGCCGCCTCTGGACGCTGCATTCGCGGTCACCCAAATGTAATACCGTGCCATGTTGGTCCGCAATGATCTGCACCTCGATGTGCCGGACCTTCTCGCCAAGAAATCGCTCGACGTAGACTTGGTCACTTCCAAAGGCACCTTGTGCCTCGCGCCTGACTTCCTCGAGCACGCCGACGAGTTCGTGTTCATCCTGAGCAACGCGAATTCCGCGGCCGCCCCCGCCCAGTACAGCCTTCACAATGATCGGAAAGCCGATCTGCCTTGCGATGCTCACGCACAAATCCATGTCCGCCGGCATCATGGCGCCCGGAATCACGGGGACGCCAGCTTCTTCAGCGGCCTGTCTCGCCTGCAGCTTGTCGCCCGAGAGACGGATCGCGTTCACATTGGGACCGACAAATACAAAGCCCTCTGAAGCACAGAGCGCCGAAAATCCGGCGTTTTCCGCGAGCGGTCCATAGCCCGGCGCGATTGCGTCCGCAGGGAGAAGCTTCGCGGCCGCGATGACTTCGGGGATCGCTTCAGATGGTGTGCGAGCCTGTAAAGGAATGCGTCGATCCGCTGCCATCACATAAGGCGCGCCCATATCTTCAACCGGGTACGCGACAGCCGTTTCGATACCCAGTTCACGGCAAGTTCGAATGAACCGCATCGCGATCTCACCGCGGCAGCACAGCAGCAGCCTGCGGATCATGACGCTGCTCCTGCGGCCGTTAACGCGCTGTTCACTCCGCGGCCAAGCGTCGTGTGTGCGCGTGTGAACTCATTCGCGGTGATAGCGCCGGCGACCGAGATTTCCCCGGCTAGAGCCACCGCGGCGGCGATCTCCGAGAGCTTGCGAGCATCCTCCTCGCAGTTGATCATTGCGAGACATTCGCGCTGTACAGGAAGGCGCGTGCCGCCGCCCACAGTGCCGACAATCATGTTGGGCAGGGTCACCGACGCCAGTAGATCGCCGTTATCCCGCGGTTCAAACGACGTGGTGGCGTTCTTGAACGATACGGTCACAAACGCCGGGTCTTGTCCGCACGCGATGAACAGCGCAGTCAGTGCATTTGAAACGTGGATGTTGGGGGCGGTTGCTCCCCGCTGCGCGAGAAGTGTATTGCATGCACCGAGAAACCGGTTCATTCGCGCGGCCGTGGTGCGCATGATTTCCCGAAGCGCTTCTCGCGGAATGAGAACGCTCGCCGAGACATAGCGCCCCTTGGCTTCATCGGGCACAAACCGTTTGTCGCCGCCGAGGGTGTTGTAGTAATCGGAGATCAGATCGCCGGCATTGGCCAGAATGTACCTGCAGGCCGCTTCGTTGGCTTTCGTGGCCATGTTCAGACCCATCGCCTGACCGGTCTCGTAGACGAACGAAAGGCCCACCAAATCGCCCTGATACAGCGGACTGATTTCTTTTACCCGAGCGTACCGGCTCGTGTCGTTCGCCGCATCGGCTACCGCAGCCGCATTGGATCGCAGCCATGCGTCGAACTGTGTCGCCAGAGAGGCATGCCGAAGGACGACGGCAGAGACTTTGATGAGCGCGTCGCCGAAGAAAGCATACGTGCCTCTGCCGGCCAGTGCACTGGAGTTCTCCGGTGCGGTTACGCTGCATCCGCCGCTCGCCGTGATGATCCGCATGCCGCGCGAAAACGAGGCAACGAGCGTACCCTCCGTCGTAGCAAGCGGTACGACGAAATCTCCACGCGCCCGAACGCCGTTGATCCTCACCGGACCCGCGACGCCAACCGGCACACCCACAAAGCCTACGACGTTCTCGCACGTTCCGGTGACCAGCTCGGTCGGAACGCGCTCCCCTGCCAAGTAAGGAAACGACCGACCGGTGCGATCCTCCAGCCAGTGAAGGCGCGTTGCGATCGCATCCGTGCTGTAGTCGTTCTCTGGAAATCGGGGAATCTTCATGTCGTGTCCCTCACAGTTGAATGTTCGAGTGGCGACGTAGCGGTGTACTCGATATTTTCTCGGCTAGAAGTTCGAAGCTCGATATGAGCGTGTTCCGCACTTCTTGCAGAGCAACGATGTTGTCGATATATCCCTTCCGAGCGGAATACATGCTGCTCGCATGAGCCTCGCGATATTCCTCGATCAGTTCGAGGCGCCGTGCCGCCGCCTGTCCGACGTTCTCGAGTTCCCGTTTGAAGATCACAGAAACGGCACCCTCCGGCCCCATGACCGCAATTTCCGATTGGGGTAAGGCAAAAATGAAATCCGTCGCCGACGCGTTCGCGAGAGTTGGGTAGGCCCCACCATACGCCTTGCGCAGCACGATGGCGATTTTCGGAACGTTGGCCTCGCAGTACGCATGCAACAGCTTCGCGCCCGCTCCGATAATGCCGCCGGTTTCCTGCTCAAGACCAGGAAGATAGCCAGGCACGTCAATAAGCGTAAGGAGCGGTATGTCAAATGAATCGCACATCCTTACGAATCGGGCCGCCTTGATGGATGCGCTAACGTCCAGACACCCACCCTTGAAGGCGGGCTGGTTGGCGACAATACCGATGCACCGGCCTGCGAGATGGGCGAAAGCACAAACGATATTCCGAGCGAATTCTTGCTGAATTTCCAGGAATTGACCGTTATCGACAATTTCCTGTATCACATCGAGTACGCTATATGGTTCAGATTTCTCTGACGGGATAACAAATTCGAGCTTGCCGGTGGCGCGGTACGCTATATCGCCCTCATCCCTGAACGGCGGGCGGGTGGTGTTGTTCTGGGGAAGATAGCCGAGCAGGTCACGCGCGAGGGCGACGGCGTGAGGTCGTCCTTCCGCGCGAAAATGGGCAAGACCAGTTACCTGAACGTGCATGCGACTACCACCAATCTCGGCGTTGGTCACACTTTCGCCGGTTGCGGCCCGAATGACGGATGGCCCGGTCAGAAACATTGAAGCATCATCGCCGGCCATGATAATGAAGTCGGTCAACGCGGGCGTATAAGACGCACCGCCGGCGCAGTCACCGAATATCACAGAGATCTGTGGCACAACACCCGATGCCTTCACAGTCTTGTAGAACACATCGGCAAACTGGACTCCCGCATCCACCCCTTCGTGGATCCTGATGCCAGAGGATTCGTTCAGCCCAATAATCGGGGCGCCAATGCGCAGCGCGAGATCAAGGAGGTTGGACATTTTGACGGCGTGCATTCGACTGGAACTGCCGCTCAGGAACGCGCGATCGTGCGCGTATATGAGAACGGTGCGGCCATCGATTTTTCCATGGCCGGTGATCAGACCGTCGCCCGGCACGGTGCGGCGTTCAGCGCCAAAGTGACGCGAGTCGTGTTCGACGAGGCGATGCGTCTCGATGAACGTGCCAGGATCGACGAGCATCGCGATGGCTTCTCGCGCGTTCATTGGACGTGCGTCGAGCACGGGAAAACGTTGAGACTTGACGCTCATTGCTCTTGCTCTCTCAGGCGGCAAGCTACTGTCGTCGCCAGTTGTATGGCTCCAAAGCAGTGGTTCACGAAAAAAATCCCACCGTGTCGGTTTAAGCCGATTCCCCGCCGCCAACTCAGATCCAAGATTAGTGTGTCCAAAAGTTGCGCCGCTGGAATTGACGCCATTTTGATCGCAGCCGCCGCTTCTATCACGAAATTTGGGATGGGGCGAGAGATATACTCGCATTCATCTGCAAACGATGTCCTGCAAACCGTTGCTGGATCCCCTTTCTTACTCCGATAAAATTACACCGCAAAGCAAACCGTAATTTTTCGGCGTAAACATCAGATCTCTCCCAGCGCGAATCGTAATTGATTCACCGACAATCCCATCAAAAAGGTTTTTATTTTCGTGGATGAAACAATTCGAATTCGCGTAGTCGACAATTGAAAGACGTCTGGGGTCTCCGGAGCCGCTAGCCTTTGCACTTACGCGCCCTACGCATAGGGCCTGATCTGAACCGTCGATGAGAAGACCGCCTGCTTGCTTCAATGCTTTGGCTGCAACGCCCTTGGACCACCTGGTCGCAACGGTATCGATAGCGATGTCCCCCCTAAGTGTTAACCTCGGAACTTGACTATCGACATAGCAACTGAATCCATAATCAGAAATTCTCCGAAGGGTTGCATGATCTCGCTGGCTTCCGATGACAATGATCTGTCGCGGCCTGTGGAGTTCGTGCAATACAATCGCAAACAGGAGCACCCTATAGTCTCGGCCGATCAGCATTACGTTGCAGCTGCCAACCGAGACAACGAAATTCCTACAGATCTTTAGGGGGATGCTCAAAGGGTCGATTAGAAGCGCGTCGGAGAGTGACGTCTCCGGAGTGAGCGGGATTAAGTCACTTGCGCTCGCAGTGACGCAACGAAGTAGTCTATGCTCCGTGCCAGCGCCCAAAGAAGATTCGAAGTCGACGGTCGCTCTTTTGGGCACAACCACCATTCGGTCACTATTAACGGCTGTGCGCGACGAAGGCGAGCGGATTACACCGATGCAAGTATCGCAGTGTCGAGACGAAACGTTTGGATCTGCAAGAAATGCCTTGAGATTATTACATGCGATGCCTGCCGCAAACGGTTCTACCAATACACGCTGCAGGCTCGTGGAACGTTCGAATACCAATGATGACGGCGAGGATCTTGGGGAAAAGTTCATTGACGGATTAGATTCTTGGCTAGTTGACCGGTATCGTTTCGGCAAGTGCGACTTCGCCGAGTCTTTAAGAACACGGGGCTTCCGACTTGATTGCGACTTTCAAAGATCGCGATTTGCATGGCCGGCGGGGGCCGGTGCGACTGGAGGCGACAATGATCGAGCTACTTGCGATGCACCTTCGCGGCATCTGTGAGTCGATCGACGCCAGATCCGTGCCACGTGAGTACGGCACTGCCGACGCTGCTTCGACGCTTCGCTCTGTCTCATTCCTGACAATTCCGGCTCAACCTATCGCATAATTGGCGCAGTCACGACAATGCGTCGACACGGATTTCATTCTGTACATCTGAATTACAAGTTTGTGTTTCCGCTTTCGGGCCGCGTTGCGTTCGCCCATCAGCAGATTGATGCTGACGTTCGCACAAGATGAGTACTTGCGCATCACCTTTATGAAGATCTCGGTCACGTCGTCGAGCGCCTTCTGAAGCTGCGCCTGGATGAAGAGCACGGCAAGCGCATAGCGAGCGACGGAGGCTCGTAGCGGCGTGCGCACCAGATCGTCGATCGGGACGTTGACGATATCGGGCAGCTCGGTTTTCGTTTGGGCTTCCTCGCGTGCGAGCTTGGCCAGCCACGCTGTTTCCTCGTCGGGATCGAACGCTCAAATGCCGAGATAAGAACGGAGCACCTTTTGGTGACGAATCCAGGTGCCGGACTGATCGTAGCGCGAGATTGCCGTCCGAGACAGCGGGCGTGCCCGCAGTGCGATGCGAATGTGGTCGATGATCGCAACCGGCACGTCCGACAACATTGGGAAGTAGCTGAGCCGCTGCAGTAGCTTCATATGGACCATAATCAGGACAGCCATCGATTCCTGCCGGGGATTGTCGGCGCACCAAGTATTTTCGGCGAGGTTGGCGTGAACGCTGCTCTCAGCTCGGCTGTGCTCGGCGCAGCCGGCAGGATGGGGTAGATGGTTTCGTGGACAGTCGTCATCCCGGCTGCCGACGTGAGAATATCGTGGTTGTGACCGACGCGTGGCGCGAGTTTTCGCGTACGGTGGTGAACGTCGCGCCCCGCGCGAGTGCATGGGTGGCATGTGTGTGCCTCATCCAGTGCGGCGTGGCTCGCCCGCAATTTGTCGGCGAGCATCGATGATCGGACTCAATGGCGTCAGGCGCAGTCCGGAAGAAGCGGCGTAGCACGTCCCGCAGTCGCGGCGTGGTAATGCCGCCCTCGTCCTCCAGGTTGCCGGTGAGCGGCGTGTCATGCGTCCAGCGTGCCCGACTCACGTGTAGCGCGCGCTGCGAAGGTACTGGTCCAACGCTTCGCTCGCCAGTGATGGGAGAACGACCTTGCCGGGGTTCGCATCCTTACCGCGCCGCGAGCGCTCGTCGTGCGCGCCGATTCGATGCCGCCAAGCGTGGCGCCGACGAGTTCGCCGGCGCGTAGGCCGGTTGCATAACCAAAATCGAGCAGAAAGCGCAGTCGCTCCGCAGCGGATGCCGTCCACCCGTGCGGCCATTCAGGCCCATCAGCAATGACTCCAACCAGATCCACTCGCCCGCAGTAAAGGCGCGTAAAGCGTCAGAAACGCTCGCGCCTCGAGCCGTCGGCTTGCCCGCGCCGCCGTCGTCCGCGATCTGCCCGCGATTGCCCGCGACGGTTCAGCCAGCGGCGCCTGAATTCGCGCACCACGTACGCGAATCGATGTCGAACGTGAGCGTCCGAAATACGAGGTTCCTGAGTTGCCCGAATTTTTTGCGGTGCAGGGGCGGTGGATTGGCGGTCTTGGATAGGGTTTTCGCTATAATTGCGGCAGTTTCTGGGACCACGATCCAAGTATGGCACGAACTCGAGCAGACAATTTCGACGACGTTAAGGCGGCAATCCTGGCTGCAGCGGCGCGCGTCTTTGCGGAAAAGGGCTTCCGGAACGCGAACATCATCGACATCGGGGCTGCGTCCGGCGCGTCGAAGTCGCGGATGTACCACTACTTCCCGTCGAAGGAGGCGATGCTTTCGGAAATGTTGCTGGAGCATGTCAACGGTCTGTTGACGATTGCGCGCGACATTACCGGGTCGAAGCTTCCTCCGGAAGAGAAACTTCGGAAATATGTTCTCGCTCACCTGAACTACTACTTTGGCATGCGGGATCGTCACAAGGTGCTGCTCACGGACGCTGAATATTTGCCCGAAGCGGTGCTGGCAGATGTTCGGGGCTCGGAGCATCAACTGGTTCAGCAACTCGGTGCCGTCCTCAAGGAACTGAACCCCGAGAGGTTCAAGGCACGTCTGAATACATCCGCTCATGCCATGCTTATCTACGGAATGTTGAACTGGACACATACGTGGTACGAGCCCGAGGGCGCACTGAGCCTCTCATCCCTTGCCAGCAAGGCCGTGGACCTGTGCCTGCATGGGGTGCTCTGAATTTTTTTGCAAATTAATTGACCGTCCAGACGGCCAATGATACATTTTGACTCATAGATTGACCGTCTGGACGGGTAATTCTTCGTACAAGGGAGGGAAACGCATGTCGATGAACAAGGAAGCCATCGCCGACACGATGGAGCTGCCGCCGCCAATCACCGAGCCGAATATTTTTCCAGTTCGGTGGGATCGCAAGACCATGAAACTGGAAGAGGTCTGGGACGCCTCGCTAAGGGATGCATGGGACCCGAAGAAGTTGCCCTGGGATTCATTGAGCTTTGAGCAGTACTCGTGGGAGCAGCGCGAAGCAATCGCCTACTGGTGGACGTTGCTGGGGGTTTTCGACGGTTCTGGGCCCCCCGTCTTCGCGGCCGCCGTGATCAAGACCTTCGAAGAGCATGAGGAAGATCCTGTTCGTCGCGCCTTCTTCTCAATCACCCGTGACGAAATGAACCACGAAGTGGTCTGCGGCATGATGGTCGAGAAGCTGCTTGGCGGTGTGTCCAGCGCTCTGGATTACGAACCGAAGACCGAACTGGGGCGTCGTCTGAAGCGCAATGTTCATTGGCTTTATCACAACGGCGCGCGTTACTGGAACGGCTACAAGAAGGCGGTGCCCAAATATAGTCTGGCGGTTTTGTTCTCGTCTTTCATGATGGGCGAGATCGCGGCCGCGTCGATCTTCCATCAGATGGCCAATGGCTGCAAGGAAATCCTTTTCAAGGAGGCCTTCCGTAGCATCGGGCGCGACGAAGCGCGTCATATGGCTATTTGCATGACGCTGATGGAACGCGACTACCCGAATCTGCCGCAGGAGGATGCTGCGATCATCACAAAGCAGATCCGGGCCGGCTATCTGTTCCTGTCTGCTGTCCTGTTCGAACCGCCGCCCGAATTCTGGGACTTGCCGTCCGACTTCATAGCAACGCAGCGCGAATCTGAGGCGATCGCTCGGGCGGCCGGGTTCTTCATTCCGGACTACGAGCAAAAGAAGGAAAACTGGCGCAAGTCGATGCTCAACCTGAAGGGCCTGCTCGACAAATACGGGATTGCGTTCCCGGCGATTCCGGAAGTGGGCATTCAGGGACAGGAAATCACGGCGATTGATTGGGATGACATCATCCCGGTCTTCTAAACAGTCATGGGCGCGCTTTCCGGATATCGCTTCATCGAAATGGCAGGCCTCGGTCCGGCGCCTTTTTGCGGCATGATGCTCGCCGACATGGGCGCGGAAGTCATACGTATCACGCGCAAGCCGGGCCACGAAAAGCCGCTGATCGATGAGGCTTCCGACATACTCAATCGAGGTCGCGTCAGTCTGGAACTCAACCTGAAGAATGCCCGGGACAAAGAAATCGTTCACGAGCTGATCTGCAAGGCTGATGGCCTGATCGAGGGATATCGTCCCGGCGTGATGGAACGTCTCGGCCTCGGGCCAAAGGATTGCATGACGCTCAATCCGGGGCTGGTCTTTGGTCGCGTCACGGGCTGGGGGCAGGACGGACCGCTTGCTGGCAGGGTAGGGCATGACATCAATTATCTCGGATTGTCGGGTGCCTTATCCGCCATTGGCCGCAAGAATTCCGGTCCTTTGCCGCCACTGAACCTCGTGGCCGACTTCGGTGGCGGTGGGATGCTCCTTACGGTGGGTATGCTCTCAGCACTGCTCGAAAAGAGGACATCCGGACGCGGCCAGGTTGTCGATGCCGCCATGATCGACGGATGTGCTTTGCAACTAGCCATGATTCTCAGCTTGAGGAACATGGGCACGTGGCGAAATGAGCGTGAAAGCAACCTGCTCGATGGTGGGGCTCCCTTTTATAGCACTTATGAGTGTGCCGATGGTCGGTACATGGCCGTTGGCGCGATCGAGCCGGATTTTTACAGGGTTTTTCTCCGCGTTTGCGGAATCGACGACGCTGTGATGCAGGCACAGTGGCGTCGCGACCTGTGGCCCGTTCAGAAAGAGATCGTCGCCAAGGTGTTTCTGCGCAAGACGCGCGAGTCCTGGACTAGGCTGTTCGAGGAGGCAGATGCGTGTGTAACACCGGTACTGGAGCTGGATGAGGCGCCTGCACATGAGCACAACCGTGCTCGTGCAACGTATTCGGTGTCCGCCGCCGGAATCTCGCCAGGCGCCGCGCCGAGGTTCTCGCGGACTGGCTCGCTCGCCGGTGCTCCGGACGACAGTACACCGGAGCGATGCCTGGCTGTGCTTGCCGGCTGGGGTGTGAGTCAGTCGTCGATTGCGCATCTCGGCGGCTCCTGAATCGATGCCAATAAATATCATCGACCGTATGCACGGTCATTTTGGGACATGCTGGTAAGGAGGCGAGATTGTCTTTCTTGACGAAATACTTCGACGAGATTCAAGTCGACGAATCGATGGTTACCCGTGGCCGGACGATCACGGAGTGCGACATTGTGCAATGGTGCGCACTGACCGGAGACTGGTATGTGTTGCATACCGATGCCCACTACGCCGCGCAGACGCGTTTTGGTCAACGCATCACGCCGGGGCTTCTGGTCCTGGCTTACGCGGCAGGCCTGGGTATACCGCCGGACGCCCCGGCAATCATCGCCAACTACGGAACCGACAACCTTCGCTTCACGGCCCCAACCTATATCGGTGACACGCTTCACCTTGAAGCCCGGGTCCTTTCCACGGAAACAAAACGGGAAAAGCGTGACGGTGTCGTTCGCCTGGCATGGAACATGGTGAATCAGAACGGGATCATGGTCATGACAAGCGATCTGCAGATATTGATGGCCTGTAAGGAGATAGCCAATTGACCACTATCGAAAAAGTCGGTGCCCAGAGCGAGTCGATCATCGCTGTACACGATGCTGGGCTGACCACCATTACCATGAATCGTCCTCGGAAGAAGAACAGCTTGACCATCGAAGGCATGCAGGAGATTGCCGCCGCGGTCAAGGAGGCTCGCTCCAGCGGTAGCCGCGCCATTCTTATCCGCGGCAGCGGCGGAAGCTTCTGCGCGGGGCGCGATCTTTCAGATGTCGATCCAAAGAACGACGACACACTCCATGTCTTGAGAGACCAGATCAATCCAGTGCTGGCCGCCGTTCGTCAGTGCCCAATCCCGACCGTTGCGCAGATCGAAGGCCCGGCGCTGGGATTTGGCTTTGGTCTTGCGCTTTCTTGCGACATCGCCTATGTCGCCGAGACGGCCTTGCTCGGAAGCCCGTTTCGGAATATCGGTCTGGTCATGGATTCGGGCGGGCATTATGAGCTGCGTGAACGCCTCGGCCGTGCGCGGGCGGCTGAGTTGATTTTCACCGGCCGGCTGTTTTCAGGACTGGAAGCAGCTCGGATCGGCCTGGTTAATCGCGCCGTTGCTGCCCCGGATCTGGAATCCGTCTCTAACAAATTGCTCGCTTCCATCATCAGTGGTCCAACGCAAGCATTCAAGGCAAGCAAGAAAATCCTCGATGAAGGGCATACCTATGAACAGACGGTCGAGCTTGAAGCGATTGCTCAGGCCGCGCTGATGCACACTCGCGACGCCGCGGAAGGCCTTCAGGCTTTCCAGGAAAAGCGCAAACCCACCTTCGTTGGTCGCTGAAGCAAGCGGTCGAGGAGATGAAAAGATGACCAATAAGGTCTTCGTCGTCGGCGTCGGTATGGTGCCGTTCATGAAGCCGAGCGTCGCGCGCCCCTACACCGACATGGGCCCCGGTGCCGTGACGCTTGCCCTGAAAGATGCCGGACTGTCCTACGGCGCAATCCAGCAGGCCTACGCCAGCTATGTGTTCGGTGATTCCGCGGCGGGGCAGGCCGTGCTGTACAAGGTCGGGCTGTCCGGCATTCCGATCTTCAATCTGAACAATTATTGCGCGAGCGGCTCGTCAGCAATATTCCTGGCGCGCCAGGCCATTGAATCGGGCGTGGCCGAATGTGTGTTGGCGGTCGGTTTCGAGCAAATGCCGCCGGGTGCGCTAAAAAGCAGCTTCACGGATCGACCATCGCCAGTCGCCGCGTTTGCCGATCGGATGCGCTCGATTCAGGGCTACGAGGACGGCATTCCACGCGCCGCGCAGTTTTTTGGCGGCGCCGGTCGTGCCTATATGGAGGAATACGGCATAGCACCGGAAACCTTCGCGATGATTGCGGTGAAGGCCCGTCGCCACGCGGCGCGCAATCCGAATGCGGTCTTCCGGGATGAGGTCACTCTGGAAGAGGTCATGGTTTCACCGACGGTCTTTCATCCAATGACCCGGCTGCAATGCTGTCCGCCGACGTGCGGTGCTGCCGCCGCCGTCCTTTGCTCTGACGTGTTCGCGAGGAAGCACGGACTTGATATGCGGGTAGTCATCAAGGCGCAGTCGATGAGGACTGATACGCCGGTCACCTTCGAGTCACACGATATGCGCCATGTGGTCGGCTACGACATGACGGCCTCGTCCGCGAGGGATGTTTACGAAAAATCCGGCATCGGTCCGGAGGACGTCGACGTTGTTGAACTGCATGACTGCTTCACGGCCAACGAATTGATTACTTACGAAGGCCTGGGGCTGACGCCACCAGGTACGGCCGAGAGGTTTATCAGGGACGGCGAGAACACATATGGCGGCCGCTACGTGGTCAACCCATCCGGAGGGTTGCTGTCGAAAGGCCATCCGCTTGGAGCGACCGGGTTAGCGCAATGTGTCGAACTCGTGTGGCAACTTCGCGGAGGGGCCGGAGCGCGCCAGGTCGAGGGGGCGCGCACGGCGCTGCAACATAACCTGGGTCTCGGCGGTGCATGCGTCGTGACCCTGTATCAGTCGGCCTGAGAAGACGGGTGACATCATGGTTGAGCATATTTCGCAACCGGCTATCTCCGCCAACGAGGAGCACCGTGGCGATAGCGCCGGCCCCACTGTGAAACTCACGCGCGAGCTGCTTCATCGCCGTTCCTTCGATTGTGCGGGCTATCAGCGCGACGATGGAATGCTGGATATCGAGATCACACTGATTGACAGCAAGCCGGACGATTTTCTGCTGACCCGGGGTACCCGTCTGGGCGGACAGCCGATGCACCACATGGCGATGTGGGCGACGGTCGATGCCGACTTCCGGATCGTCGACGTGGTCGTCAACTCGCTTGCGACGCCGTACCCGGGGATTTGCGACACGATCGGCGCTTCCTATCGTCAGATTGTCGGACTGAATCTCCTGCATGGTTTTCGCTCAGCTGTCAGCAAATTGTTCGGCGGTATCGCAGGTTGCAGCCATTTGACCGAAATGCTCTACCTGATCCCGACGTTGGTGATCCAGAGCAGAGCCGAGGAGCGCTGGCAGCGGCGCGACAACGGACAGCGACCGTTCGAAATAGATGGCTGCCACGCCCTTAAGGCAAGTGGTGAACTCGTCAAGGAGGTCTACCCGGATTGGTGGAAAAGCCAGAAGACATGCAGTGAGTAGCCACGAACCAATCCGGTGGTGACCGTATGCATCACAAGGAATATATGGAGGAGACGATGGATATGAGCGTGCGTAACCATGTTGCCGAAGACTTTGCGAGCCGAGACGAGGTTCGTGCCATCCAGGCGCGCAAGCTGATCCGCCTGGGTGAAAGGCTTCAACACTCCGAAGTATGGAAGAAACATTTCAGATCGGCTGGCGTGAGCGCTTTGGACTTGACAGGGCTGGATGTGCTCTCCAACTTCCCGATGCTCGAAAAGATCGATCTGCGAGCGATGTACCCGTTTCCGATGCTGACGGTCGAGCTTGACAAGGTGATGCGTTTCACGGCCACGTCGGGCACAACGGGCCTTCCGGTCCTGTTCGGCTTCACCGCGAAAGACTGGCGCGAAACGGTCGTTAAGCAACTTTGCCGAATTTTCCGGACAGTTGGCATCGTGCCGGGTGACCGGGTCTACCAAGGGTATGGCTATGGCCTTTGGGTGGGGGGCTCGTCGATGGACGAGGCGATTCAAACCTACGGCGCGGTTAACTTTCCGATCGGGCCCGGCCGCAGCGACCTGATGCCAACCTGGATTCGCGACCATGCCTACGATGCGACCACCATGTCGCCGCTCTGGCTAATGACGCTGATCACGCATGCGCATAAGGTCGGCGTTAATCCCCGGAAGGACTGGAAGCTGCGTGTCGGCCTTTTCGGAGGCCAGTCGGTCTCGACTGCCTTTCGCGACCAGATGGAAGCGATGATGCCGGATGGTTTCATGGCTCATAACATCTATGGCTCCACGGAGGCCGGAGGCCCGATTGTCGGCATCTCGTGCGAGCATTCGCATGCCGCCGACGAGATGCACCTGATCAACGACGATTCGGTCCTCACTGAAATCATCGACCCTGTCAGCTTCCGACCGGTCGGGCCGGGGGAGGTAGGCGAACTGGTGCTGACGACGCTGGACAAGGAGGCCTCGCCGGTCGTGCGCTGGCGCACGCGCGACCTCGTCCGACTGTCCGACCATCCATACGGCTGCCCGTGCGGCCGCCATGGCTTTCCGCTGGTCGGCAGGATCATCGGGCGTTCCGATGACATGATGAAGGTGCGTGGCGTCATGGTCTTCCCGTCGCAAATCGAGGATGTCATCGCCAGTCAGCACGGCACTGTCAAGGAAGCCTGGCAGGTCTATATCGATTCCCAGGATGGCAGCATGGACCAGATTGAAGTGGCTTTCGAGCGGGCCAATCAGGCCTCGCTTTGCGCCACCAGCCTCGAAGGGGAACTGAAGAGCCTGCTGCGAGCGCGGCTCGGCCTGACCTGCACGGTCAAGTGCTACGAGGAAGGCCAACTGCCGCGATACGAGGGCAAGGCAACCCGGGTCGTCAAGCGTCAGAAGTCCTGACCAGTCCCCGATCGTAGAAACGGAGTATTCAACGTATGAAAACGATTCGCCTTCATCCTGCCGGCCACGAGGTCAAGTGCGGCGCCGGCGAGACTGTATTGATGGCGCTGGAGAACGCGGGTTATGCGTTGCCCAACAACTGCCGTGCGGGTGCTTGTGGAGACTGCAAGGTCAAGGTTCTGTCGGGGCGGTTCGACCAGGGCATCGTGCTCGATATGGCCTTGTCCCAGGAAGACAGGAAGCAGGGCTTCGGTCTGATGTGCATGGCCAAGCCTTTGTCCGATGAGCTTGTACTCGAATGGGGTAGTGAGCAAGCCAAACTGAATCTGTTTCCGCCACAAACCAACCAGATTTATGTCGTGACCGATCGTATTCGGCGCACTGGGCGTATTGTCGAACTTCGACTACGTCCGCTCGGCCCCCCGATGCGCTATTGGCCGGGGCAGTACGTCCTGTTGGGGGACCCCGAGGGGAGGATTCCTCCGCGCTGCTATTCTTTGGCCAGCGCCCCAAAACCGGATGGGGAGCTGACCTTGCAAATTACGCGTGTCGAAGACGGCAAGGCGAGCAGTTGGGCGCACGATCAATTGAGGGTAGGGGAGTCAGTTTCAGTATCCGGACCCTATGGAACGTTTATTGGTGACTCATCGGTCGAGACTCCTGTCCTGTGCATTGCGGCCGGCTCCGGCTTGGCACCGATTCTGTCGCTGGCCGACGCGGCTCTCCGGCGCGGATTTCGCCAGCCTGTCACGCTGATGTTCTCTGCAAGGACCCTTGACGATCTCTACGAGAGCGGTTTGTTCGAATACTGGACCAAGAAGTATGTCAATTTCCGTTACATACCCACGCTGACTCGAGACACCCACGGCGGTTTGACTGGACGGATTCCAGACGTTCTGCCGAAGCAATTCAAAGACCTTTCCAATTACAGCGTCTTTATTGCAGGCAGCCCGACGTTCGTCGACGCATGTGCATTGGCTGCAAAACGCTTGGGGGCCAGCGAACGCTTCATCTACACGGAGGGCTATTATGCTCAGGTCCACGCTTGCGCCCCGGCATCCGTCGTGTCTCAAACGACAGTCGCCGCATAGGAGTGCGGTATAGAAGTGTTCTTTTACGGAAGGAAATCAAATGAAAGCAATCGTCGTCAGGGAGCCGGGCGGGGTAGAGGTCATGAAAGTGGAGCAGGTTCCCGATCCAGTGGCCCGCGAGCGAGAGGTCGTCATCCAGATTGAGTCGTGCGGAATCTGCTTTCACGACATCGCGGTGCGCAATGGTACCTTGCGCCGTGGAGTGAAGATGCCATGCATTCCGGGCCATGAAATTAGCGGGACCGTGGTTGAGGTGGGTAAGGGTGTTACAAACTATCAATCTGGCGATCGCGTTGCTACGTCCCAGCGCTATCACATTTGTGGTGAATGCCGACACTGCCGCAGCGAGCATGAGGCGCTATGCGCGGAGAACAAATTTCTTGGCGACTGGGGCATGGTTGGAGGTTATGCGGAGTATGTAGCCGTCGCAAGCAACACGATTGCACGGATACCAGAGTCGGTGTCATTCGATTGGGCTGCAGTAGCTGCGTGCCCTGTCGGGACTGCTCTGAACGGGATACGCGACGTGGGTTGCGTAAGGCTGGGAGAGTCGGTGCTGATTACCGGTGCTGGAGGTGGGCTGGGATTGCAGGCGATTCAGATTGCACGTATGGCCGGCGCATTTGTGATTGCGCAAACGACCTCACCGCACAAAGTCCCGTTGCTCCAGGCGGCGGGGGCACATGAGATCGTGCTGCATGAACGAGGACAGGACTTTTCAGGCGAAGTGAAGCGCTTGACCTCCGGAAAAGGTGTCGACGTCGTGGTAGACAACGTGGGTAGCCCATTATTTGAATCGATGCGAAAAAGTTTATCGGACGGCGGGCGCTGGGTCATGATCGGCCAGGTTACTGGAGAATTCGTACCATTCAATCCGGCGCAGCTCTTCCTGCGCAACCAGTCCATGTTATCCGTGACAAGCAGTTCGAGAAATCATCTCGATGACGCTTTGGTGTTGATGGATCATGGATTCGTCAAGCCGGTTATCAGTGAAGTATTGTCATTGGACGACGCGGCATTGGGGCATTCGCTCGTGGAGTCAGGACGAGCCGCAGGGCGAGTGGTTTTGCAGCCGAAGCGATGAGTCGATGATGCTCGGAGAGTTTTGCCGCGAGCGACTTCCGTTTGAACCGCCTGCATGAGTACAGTGCATGAGGCTGCCTACCCGCTGCTGCTCGCCGAGGTAGGCGCCGATGAATTGCGCAAGGTCTACACGCCTAACGTGGGGTAATCGTGGCGCAAAATCTGGCGGTGATAGTTTGCAAAACCGCTTGCAGCAAGGCGCACCGACCTCGCGTTTTTGCGCAGTCGACGGATTTGTAAGTCATTTAGCAATCGGCGCTTTTCGGAAGAAACCGCCGGATTTTTCACCATTCGAACGATTACCCCGTGAAGGCCGGTTCGAACGGCATGATTTATTTCGGCTCACGCTCATTCATCGACGAGCTGCTCGCGATGACGCGCGCGGCCAGCGACCGATAACGGTTGCGCGACCGTTGCGCGTTGCCGCGCGGGCAGCGCCCGAGCGCGCCGCCGTCAAGCGCGGTGCGACGATGTTGACGACGCCCCGCCGCCGGCCGTTCCTGCAAGCGCGCGCTCGGCCTCTACGACGTCGTCGATACAGCGTACGAAGTACTCCGCCGACGACGTCGGCACCGCGCTTTCGCGAAACAGCAGGTACAGGTTCCTCGCGACCGGCTGCTCGACCAGGTCGAGCGTCTTCAGCGTGTCGGATGCGTCGCCGCGCAGCGCGAGCTGGGTCCACGCGGTTACCACGTCGCTGTTGACGGCCAGCGCATAGAACAGCGTCTGCGACGCACAGCGCGTGACGCGGCGCGGCGCCGGCAACCCCGCGCGCTCGAACAGCTCCTCAAGAAACACGCGGAAATCGGCCGACCGCCCCGTATGCAGCCACTCGGCGTCCTGCAGGTCTGCGAGCGATTTCGCGCCGGCCAGCTTCCCTTTCCGGCTGACCGCGAACCACATTGGAAACGTCTCGAGATGCACGCAGCGCACGGACGTGAAGTCCTGCGCATCCGTGCCGGCGCCCAACGCAAAATCCAGCGCGCCGTTCTTCAACTGCTCGACGAGCTGCGACGGACTGCCTTCGACGAACTCGAGCTGCACGTCCGGCATCGCACGGCGAAAGCGGTTGTACGCGGCCGGCAGCACCGTGATGCCCGCGAGCGGCGTCATGCCGATCGCGAGCCGGCCCTGCTGGTTGTCGCGCAACTGCGCCATCTCCTCCTCGGTGCGCGCGACCTCGTTGACGACCAGTTTGGCCCGCTGCAGCATCGCCCGCCCCGCGTCGGTCAACGTGACGCCCGACGAACTGCGCACGACCAGCATCAGTCCGAGTTCGTCCTCGAGATCGCGCAGCGAACGTGTGACGGCCGGCTGCGTCAGGTGCAGCGTGCGGGCGGCCTCGTGGATACTGCCTGAGCGGGCGACGGCCACGAGCGCGCGAAGCTGGTGAAGTTTCATGCGACGAATGGCTGGGGGCGAGCGACGGATTGGGGGGGATAAACAAATGTTATCAGGATAAAAACTTGCGCGTATCTGGATGTTTTCCCCGGACTTAACATCCAGCCAACTCTCAGGACACCCCATTTCCTATGGAGACACCCATTCCTATGGAGACATCCCCGATGCAAGACGCCGCCACGTCGCTCGCCGACGCGCCGTCGGCCCCGCGCCGCCGTTCTGTGCAGACACGGACAATCATCGCCACCTCGGCCGGCAACGCGCTCGAGATGTTCGACTTCACAGTGTTCAGCTACTTCGCCGCGCTGATCGGCAAGACTTTCTTTCCGGTCGATTCGGGCGTCGGGCCGCTGCTGCTCGCGATGGCGACGTTCGGCGTCGGCTTCGTGATGCGCCCGCTCGGCGGCATCCTGATCGGCAACTACGCAGATCGTGCAGGCCGGCGCGCGGCGCTGACGCTGACGATCCAGCTGATGATCGCGGGCACAGCGATCATTGCACTGACGCCGTCCTATGCGCGCATCGGCGTCGTCGCGCCGGTGTTGGTCGTGATCGGCCGGCTGCTGCAGGGCCTGTCGGCCGGCGGCGAGGTCGGTGCGTCGACGACGCTGCTGATGGAATCGGGCCCACTGTCGGGCCGCGGCTTCATGGTGAGCTGGCAGGTGATCAGCCAAGGCGTCGCGGCACTGCTCGGCGCGCTCTGCGGCGCGCTGCTGTCGGCCGTGCTGTCGGCCGACGCGCTCGAAAGCTGGGGCTGGCGCATACCGTTCCTGCTCGGCCTGCTGCTCGGCCCGGTCGGCTTCTACATCCGCCGGCACCTTGACGAAACCCACACGTCGGCGCGCGGCAGCGCGGTCCGCGAGGTATTCACGCACTATCTCGGCCGTGTCGTACTGGGCACGCTGCTGAGCGTCGGCTGCACGTCGACGCTGTACATCTTCGTGTTCTACATGCCCGCGTATGCGGTGCGCACGCTGCACCTGCCGATGGCGACCTCGCTGCTCGCCGGCTGCGCGTCGGGGCTGTCGATGATCGTCGCCGCGCTCGTCTCGGGGCGGTGGATCATTGATCGTCTGCCGCGCCGCAAGCCTATGATTGCCGTCACGTGGCTGGTGTCGCTCGCCTGCGTGTATCCGGCGTTCCGGCTGCTGATCGCCGCGCCGTCGGTCGAATTGATGGTGGCGATCGTCATCGTCGTGATGGCCTTCGCCACCGCCGGCAGCTCCGCGTTCCTGCTGCTGATCATGGAAGCGTTCCCGCAGCACGTGCGCGCTACCGCGCTCGCGACGATCTACAGCGTCGGCGTGACGGTTTTCGGTGGCTTCGCGCAATTCAACGTGACGTGGCTGCTCCATCGCACCGGCGATCCGATGTCGCCCGCGTGGTACGTGCTCGCATGCGGCGCCGTCAGCATGCTCGCGCTGTGGCGCTTCCGGGAGCGCCCCGCCGACACGCGCGACGACGACGGCCGCTAGACTACGCCCGACGCCGTCCCCTTTCCCGACGACGCGGGGCCCCGGTCCGGCACCGGCCCGCGCCACTCCGTACCCGAACCGGCCTGCCCGCGCAGGCCGACAGACTCCGCGACGTCGACGCGTGCGCGAGCGTGCCGCTGCGCGGCCGCGATTTGCGCGCCGACGATCGCAACACAACGACATGAACCTGCGCAATTCAACCCTGATGGCTGCGTATTGCGCGGCAAGCTGCACGTGGACCCCGCCGGCCCGGGCAAACGTGCAGATCTACGGCGCGCTCGACAGCTTCCTGCAGTACGCGCGCATCGGCAGCCAGACGAGCGCCGGCCTGATGAGCGGCGGCGCATCGACGTCGCGCTTCGGCTTCATCGGCAGCGAGAATCTCGGCGGCGGTCTGCGCGTGAGCTTCCGCCTCGAAAGCGGCTTCGATCTGATGTCAGGCCGACCGCAGAGCGCGACGTCGTTCTACAACCGCGAAGCCAATATCGCGATCAGTTCCGTCAGCTGGGGGACGATCAAGCTCGGCAAGCAGTATCCGGCGATCATGCCCGAAGCGGCCGACCCGTTCTATCTCGTCGGCCAGTTGTCGCCGTTCGCGAGCACCGCGATCGTGGGGGGCGACCTCGGACACGGCGCTGCATCGTTGCCGGGACGCATCGAGAACGCGATCAGCTACAAGACGCCGACCTACGGCGGGCTCGACATCACCGTGCTCTATGCATTGCGCAACGCCGCCGGCGCAAGTACGGTCGCGAGCAACGCGGGTGCTGTCGCCAACTTCGCGCGCGGCCCGCTGATACTGAGCGGAGCATACAACGCGATCTGGGCCGCCACGTCGTCGACGCTGGGCGGCTCGCCCGACGGCCCGCGCACCGACTCGGTGATGGCCAGCGCATCGTACGCGTTCGGCCCGACGCTCATGTCGCTCGCCTACACGCTGATGCGCCCCACCGCACCTGGCACGCGCGTCGCGCAGGTTTATTCGGTCGGCGCGATCTGGCAGCGCGGCCCGCACGCGATCCGGGCCGACCTCGCGTATCGCGTGATCGCCGGCCATGCCAGCCACGCGCTCGGCGCGCTGCTCGGCTACGACTACCAGTTCTCGAAACTCACCGGCGTGTACGGGCGGATCGGCGGCTTCAAGAACACAGGGCAATCGGCCCTGTCGTTCGGCTCAGCGCCGGTGTCCGCGCCCGGCATGAGCAGCACCGTCTTCGCCCTTGGCCTCCGGCAGAAATTCTGACCGCGCCAGCCTTTTCATAGGAGAACTTCATGACTTCACTTGCTCTCGATTTCATCGACAGTCAGCGTGCGCAGTTCACCGCGCTTTCCGACCGGATCTGGAATCTCGCCGAACTGCGCTACGAGGAGTTTGCGTCGTCCGACCTGCATATCCGGATGCTGGATGCCGCGGGCTTTCGCGTGACGCGCGGCGTTGCGGACATCCCGACCGCGTTCGTCGCCGAAGCCGGCAACGGCGGCGGCCCCATTATCGGCATCCTCGGCGAATACGACGCGCTGTCCGGTCTCAGCCAGGAAGCCGGCGCCTTCACCTGCCGCCCTTCCAACGAGATCGCGAACGGCAACGGCCACGGCTGCGGCCACCATCTGCTCGGCACAGCCTCGCATCTCGCCGCCGCCGCCGTGAAGACGCATCTCGAACGCACGGGCCAGCCCGGTACCGTCCGCTTCTACGGCTGCCCGGCCGAGGAAGGTGGGTCGGGCAAGACTTTCATGGCGCGCGCGGGCATGTTCGACGATCTCGACGCCGCGCTGTCGTGGCACCCCCACGTGTACACCGGCATCTTCCCGGTCGGTTCGCTCGCGAACATCCAGGCCTATTTCCGCTTCACGGGCACCGCGTCGCACGCGGCTGCGTCGCCGCATCTCGGCCGCAGCGCGCTCGACGCAGTCGAGCTGATGAACGTCGGCGTCAACTACCTGCGCGAACATATGCTGCCTGAAGCGCGCGTGCATTACGCGGTGACGAACACAGGCGGCCTGTCGCCGAACGTCGTGCAGGCGAATGCAGAAGTGCTTTACCTCGTGCGTGCATCGCGCAACGACCAGGCGGTGGAACTGTTCGAGCGCGTGAAGAACGTCGCGCGCGGCGCCGCGCTGATGACAGACTGCCAGGTCGAGATCGTGTTCGACAAGGCCTGCTCGAACCTACTGGAAAACGCCGTGCTGAACCAGGTCATGTACGGCCATCTGCAGGCGATCGGCTCGGCCGGCTTCGATGCGGATGACGAAGCGCTCGCCGACGCATACCAGCAGCAGACACTGACCGCACAGAACATCGAAACGTCGTCGCGCTCCCTGAACCAGGCATGGCGCGATCCAAAGGCTCTGTTCGATGGGATCGATCCGTATGAGCCAGGCAAGGGGCGCCCGATCTGCGGCTCGACCGACGTCGGCGACGTGAGCTGGGTCACGCCCACTGCGCAATGCCACACGAGCTGCTATGCGTTCGGCACGCCGCCGCATTCGTGGCAGTGGGTCGCGCAAGGCAAGACTGCGCTCGCGCACAAGGGCATGGTGCTCGGGGCAAAAACGATGACGGCGACCGCGATCGACCTGTTCGCGTCGCCGGACACGCTCGCGCGCGCGAAGGCTGAACTGCTCGAGCGGCGCGGCGGTCGGCCGTATGTGTGCCCGATTCCAGACGACGTGGAACTGCCGTTCCGTCGTTGAGCGACTGCCGCGGCGCCGTGGTGCCAACACAAGCGGCGGCACGTGACAAAACTGGCCGCCGGCAAACCGGATCTCGGCCACGTTGGGGTAATCGTTCGAATGGTGCAAATCTGGTGGTTTCTTCCGAAAGGCGCCGATTGCTCAGTGACTTACGAATCCGTCGACTGCGCAAAAATCGCGGTGCCGATGTGCCTTGCTGCAAGCGGTTTCGCAAACTATCACCGCCAGATTTTGCACCATTCGAACGATTGCCCCACTTCGCAATCAGCGAAGTAAAGGCGTCACTTCGCATCAGACCGCATTCAATCTGTCAGTTCCCGTTCGTTCGAGACCATGAAGTCCGCTCGCAAGGTGGTTCTTATGGTTGATCTCTCGCGTAGTTTTGAGCCGCTCGCGCTACCTCGTCCTCAGGCGCGAACCGATACGATGTCTTCAGTCCGAAGCTAAAGCGACGGCTCTGTCACGTTGGCGAGGCTGTTCGGCTAAGATTGGGGAATGAAGAAGACGAAAACGCTGTATCACGGGCATGGGTTTCCCGCTACGGAGTCATCAGTTGCGCGGTCCCTGGTACTTCCCGCTTCAACCTGAGCCTGCGGGACGTCGAAGAGCCGCTGTTTGAGCGCGGTCTGTGCGTGACGTACGAGACGATTCGCCGCTGGCGCGACAAATTTGGTGCACCTTTTTGGACGACGTGCCAGGGATGCGCGGCGCAAGCCAGGTTCGACATGGCACCTTGACGAAATGTTCGTGAGCCTTCGCGGTGAACCATAGGTGCTGTGGCGAGCCATCGATGAGCACGGGAGCGAACTCGATGTCCTGCTGCAAAAGCATCGCGACAAGACTGCAGCCAAACGCTTTTTCAGACGCGTGCTACGTTCAGCGCCTTTGCCGCGAAAAATCGTCACTGACCGGTTGCGCAGCTACCCGGCGGCGAAGGCAGAAACATGAAACATCGTCAAATTATCAGGATGTAGATTGATGACGGAGATGGTGGAAGCGCGAAAGGGTGGCACAGATCACTGTCACCGGAGAACGAGGTAATTTTTCGTAGCAACTTCTCGATCACTGGTTAAAAAAGACCGCACCGGAGAGAAACGTCCGGTGCGGGGCCCAAAAACCAATGAGACGTTCCGCTACGGGGGTGACGGAACGACCGCAAGTATAGAGCGGAACGATCGACCAAAGCTGACCAATGCTGTAAGCGGCTTCCCCGGGCCGTTCGCCCTATCGCATACGTTGCCGCATGGCCTCATACGTTTCGAACGCCGGATCAATGAGTGTGCCTGTCCGATTCAGAATATCGCGGAACTCACAGATACCGAAGCCGGTGCGTCTATCGCTTCCGCAGCATTCACCAGGACTATATCGACAGATCGCGCCCGCGACGCTGCAGCCACGATGCTCCGTATCAGGCGTCGCGCATAGAATGCGTGAGAATAGTGTGTTCAAGTGCGCCGCCTGCATCAGTGAAGGCCGGGTACGCCGCCATCGAAGATGGAGCCGGAAATCTCTGGTTTTGAACAGGACTGGTACTGTGTCAGGCTCAATTGACTCGAACGCAGTAAGGCGAAGTTGTGCAGCGCTAATGGAAATCCCGGCAGTCCGCTAGTTCTAATATCAGTGACATCTGCGGTAACGACGAGTTTTCTCCATGTAAGCCAACGATTTTTCTGAGATCACTCAAGAGTCAGCCACAGGCAAACAATATCTTGAAACCGGGCGAAGTTCAACGTTTGGGTGATGGTGTTCAAGTCTTATGGGGGAGCCTTCATAGGCGAAAAGCGGCGCTGTGCTCGGTCACTGCCGCCTCAGCCGGACGCGATCTTGTCACGCAAATGAGTGCACTTGTTTGTCGGCGAGCGGCTTTAATGAGTGTCGCGCCGCCAACTCGAGCAGACGCGCGTCACATTCAAATCCGGCCTTGCAAACATCAGTTTCCTCCCTCATATAAAACGGCGCACGCACAGATGCAGTGATGATTCGTTCGTCTTAAACAACGTCGATGGAGTGCCACATGTACCAGTGGACATTAAGTTTATAAGTAAACGTCCTGAAGGCCTCACAAAAATGAAACACGTCAACCGGACGCCGCCTATACGCGCTGTAGCTTGCCAACACAGGAGATGGTGGAAGCGCTTCTTGCATGTTGCGATGCGCGATCAGTGAGTAGATTCAACTTACGAGACGCCGATGCTTATGCTGATCGTATTTGCGGGGTGCTCAACGATGCGGACGAGTTCCATGCAAACGACACAAACTTAACTGATAATAGGTCGCAAATTACGGTGCGGGCGAATCTCCGCACGGCGCGTGCCTTTATCCGTTGACTCGACCCCGCAAACTCTGAGCTCCCGGCATTTCCTCATTGGCCATGAGATGCACTGGCCACTGCTATCAAATCAGCCACGACTTAAGCATCGAGTGATAAGGCTATTTGCATGTGCATGGTCGTCGCGTAAAGCGTCCGCGCTTCTGTGCAGGAAGCAGGTGGGCGATTTTATTCGCTCTGCGTAGTTTGCCGAGCCGTCGGACGCCGTAATGGTCGTAGCGGCGTACACGTGCGGAACGTTGCTTCCTAAATATCGGCTGAATTGATGTGATTTTAACTATTGGCTGGACAACAGTGCCTAGCGCGGTCGAGATTCAAACAATCTAATGAGCAATTCGCTATTCCATCACGCATCAGAATTCGTCAGCCTCGTGTGTTTTTCTCACTCTACAATTGCTTCGCTTCCGCAATCAGAAACAGCTGGTCACGTTAAGCTTCGCAACGCCACCAAAACCTCCCTTTGTCGTTGCGGGCGTTTGCCTAGCCTGCCTGTATCAGTAAGATTTCGAGGCCATTTTACCTGCCCAAAGTTTATTTACTCATAAGTCAGTAATATAGGAGACAGACGGATGTCCAAAGAACGAGCGCACGAGCCTTGGGTTCCGTCCAATTTCTGCAAGCTGTTCGTGAATCCGCAGTCCCATCTTTTCGCCGCTTTGCAAAGGGCGTCGTGCGACACCGGTGCGCTTGACGTGGCTCCAGACCAACTCGTCCGGATTGAGGTCAGGCGCGTAACCAGGCAAGAAGTGCAAGGTCAATTTGCCCTAGGTGCTGGCGACGTACTCTTTGACGACGGCTTTCTTATGCGCGGGCAATCCGTCGACGATCAGATGGACCGCCTTCCTGCGTTTGAACATCAGCTTCTTGATCAGCGTCACAAACAGCTCGCCGGAGAGCCCGCCTTCATGCGTCGCAAACCAGAAGGCACCCTTCGAGTTGACTGCCGACGCAGCGCTCATGCTTTGCCGCTGACCAGGACGTTCGACGACCGGTGTCTCACCACGCTGCGCCCACGTCTCGCCATGCACCGAATCAGCGCGAAATCCGGATTCGTCCCAGAAGAAGATGTCCGCGTTTTCCAGTCGTGCCTGTCTGGCAATGGCCGGATACGTATCGCGCTGGTAAGCGCGCTGCAGTGGCTTTTGCGGTGTCAGGTTCAGGCGTGCGAGCAGCGCGCCGATCGACGCCAGACTCAACGTGACATCAAACTCCTGTTGCACCAGTTCGCGAACCACGTTGCGCGTCCACAGACCGAAATCGAACCCGTACTGCATCGGATTCTTGCCGTTGATCCATCGCAGCACACGCTGCTCCTCAGCATGCGTGAGCTTGCGGGGTCGGCCCGTGCCTTTGGTCGAGCGCAACGCTCGCGCTCCACTGTCTCTCGCCTGTGCGCGAATCTTGTAAGCCCACGATCGATTCATTCCGAACGATGCCGCGACCTCATTCGGATGTTCTCCTTTGGCCATACGTTGAACCGCCAGGATCCGCATTTCTTCAAGGATATTGTGAGCCAACGCTCTGCCGTCTCTTTTCATATGAGGCGTCGACGTGGGCAAGGGCGTCCAGTTCACAAACTTGTCCGCTAAGTTACTAACCTATGAGTAAGCATTCGATACCTGGGTGGCGCGGGCTCTTTATTCGTCCCACGATCTTTGCACGAGTATCTATCTTCAGGACCGCACGTTTTCTAGGCCAACGTTCTATCTCAAGCATCATCATGGCTTTAGCAGGAGCGCATATACACGGACTAGATGTGATTAGACGTAACGTATTCTTTGCGAAGGAGCGCTCAAGCGCTCGGCGTGAAAAAGTGGTACGACCTGCCTTGAACACCGCGTTCGGCGATAAGCTGTTGCCTGTCTCGAAACGCGCATTGGTTCCCATGGTGCCGGAGTGAGCAAGCACCTTTATCTCGTCCCACCGTGCGACAAACTAACTTTACTAACTCCGGCAGAAGAAGCCATGGCGGTCTTGACTACGTTTACGAGAGAAAATGCGGTGTCGGTTAACTGCTGCGATACAAAAACGATATGTATCGTAGCTTCAATCCGTAATCTTGCACAGATCGAAGGCGCGTACGGATCGGACGCTGCGCTGGCCGTGAGGCATATTGTGCATGAGCGCGCGCGTGAATTTTCTATGCGCAAGTCTGGAATCGTAACGTTCAGCGGTGGCCTTATCTTTTTTGTGATGCCCCGAGATGATTATAGTGAGTCAGATGATGTGCCTCATGTTCTGGACGACAACAGCATCGTCGAATCGGTCATCGCGGCACTCGGCGACGAACCGGTACCAACCGTCACAGGCATGATCCGCGCGGCAATCGACGCTTCGATCCCGCCAGATGTTGACGAGCCGTTCGATCTTGACGAGGTCGGACCTCATGCAGCGCAAATGGGTGGTAAAACCTGGCGCGCCGGGTACATGACAGATATGCAGACTGCCAACGAGGTGTTTGACGCACTCGAACGCGGCGAATTGTGTTTTCGTTATGAGAAGGTCTGCAGCGCGTGCGACATCGGCATCATCGGATACTACGAAGCACTGCTGTGCACGACAGAGAATGGAATGCCCGTCAGTGTCGGCAACAAGATTCCCGTTCTCGAACGGCTCGGACTGATTGGCCGTCTAGATAAGTGGGTAGTGGCATCCGTCATCGAAACGCTGCGGGCATGCCCTGATGTCTCTCTCGGATGTAATGTTTCGGTTCAGAGTGCGACGCTCGACGGATGGTGGGCGACGATAATAGAAAGACTCACCAGAGAGCCGCAGGTAGCCAGGCGGCTCGTCGTCGAGATTACGGAAAGCGCGCTGTTTACCGACATGGATGCTTTAAGCGACTTTATTCGGGTGTTGCGACTGCTGGGATGTCGGGTTGCGCTCGACGACGTTGGCGCGGGCCATAGCTGTTTAAAGAGTCTCACCGAACTGCGTGTCGATATGGTGAAGGTCGATGGTTCATATCTGCGCCATGCCCGCGCGACAGACCGCGCGAGAGCGCGCTTGCGATCCCTGGTTCAGCTGGCGCGGCTGTGTGCATCGCACGTTGTGCTCGAGGGTATAGAGCGCGAGGCAGACGTGCAAATTTCCCTTGCATGTGGCGCCCAATGGGTACAGGGATACCTCTTCGATCCCATTTTTGGTTCCGATTTGACGCATCCGGTTACCAATCGCGATAGAGGAGACTGATTGGCTACACTCAGCCCCCCGACGCGCGGATCAGTCCGTCTCACGGGCAATGGAAGACAGAGAGACGTTTGGCAAGGTCTTATGCGCTGGGGGCAGCAATAGATTTCCGCGTGGCATGCGTCGTTCGACCCGGGCTTACGGAGGTCCGGACCAGCGTCAACAGACAATTGGCTGACCCGACGAGGTCAGGAAAATCATGAGCGACAATGATCGCCCGAAACCGAAAAATCGCGTCTCTATCGATATTCTTCGTCGACAACGCCTGTTATCGAGCCTCGACGAAAACGCGCTACGCGCTATCGCGGCGCACGTCCGAACCCGACAGTTTAAACGTCGCGACATGGTGATTCACCGGGGGGAACCGGGCTTTGCGTTGATGTTCCTGTTTTCTGGCCGCCTACAGCAGATTTCGCTTAATGAAGACGGTCGCGAAATCGGACTTGGCTTCATTGAACCCGGGGATTATTTCGGTTTGACATCCATTATTGACGGTCACCCGCAAACCAATTCGGTGGTGGCAATCTCCGACGCGCTTGTGGGGTATCTTGACCGCGAGCATGCCGAACGATTTCTCTTACGATCGGTGGAAGTCACCTATTTGCTTCTGTGTCAGCTATGTGAGTCAATCCGACAAGGATTCGATGATCGCTCGAGACTGGGGGTTACGAGCTCCCGTGCACGCATCTATGCTGTACTGTCAAGCATGACCACGGTAAGCCATGATGGCATGGTAACGATCGAAAGACCGCCAAGCCAGCGCGCCATCGCGATAACGGCGAACGTCAGCCGGGAAACCGTATCACGCGCAATCAACGTACTGATCGAAAACCGGATTATCAGAAAGGATCGTGGACGCTATCTCGTTCTTGACGAACAGGCACTACACCGCGCCGCGCTTGGGGAAGTCGCTTTCGGCGAGGCACGCAGTGAAGAGTCTCGATGACCAGGCATGCGTATCAAGGGGGCGTGCAGGGCAGTGCTTTTGTTCCGGAAATGCTACCGGGTCTTGATTCGGTCCCTCAGTCAACCCGTGTCTTATGTTAATGTGCGAAGGGCCGTAGTACGGTGAGCGTGCCGGGACGCCGGACATCCAATCCGCGCTCGACCGCATCTGGCGTTATCTGCTCATATGCGCTGCTTCTGCGGTCACCGATGGTAGTGTCACCGTCGTTCGAGAGCATGTTCTGACAGCTTGGAACAACTGCCTGCACTGCTTGAATTCCCGTCGCAGGATCGTAGCCGACGCCGGCTGCGATGCCTGATGTGCTGCCTGACGCATATGCTCCGGTCGTCGAAGGACTGACGTTGCGCATGCTACGCCCGAGCGCGTCACATGGCACGAGAGCACGCGCGACGTCGGGATCGCCGCCGATAAATGCATTACGCGAAGATTCCAGCATCGAAGGCTGCGAGACGGCGCGGCTGCGCAGGTTAGAGCGCCGGGCAGCGAGCGCATTCGGGGCGTGATGGTCCGTTTCCGGGCGAAGCCACGACGCCTTTCCTGTCTGCCGCTGCGTCGGTGTTGATGCGGTTTGCGAGGATGGCAACGTTCGTGTGACCACGTCGGACGTCTGCGCACGGGTTTGGACCGCATACGTTAGTGAGAGGATCAGCGCCAAAACGCGCATCAGGTGTGAGTTTTGTCCACTGGATCCTTTCATGGCTCTCGCTGCCCGATCCGTTGTGCAATGGCGTCAATCATTTTCTGGGCAAGCCGTCGCCGGTCATAAGCAACAGCCACGCGTGCTGCGTTTGATCGGTAGTGGTTGAGGCGCGCGGGATCGCCGGCAAGACGCACGACCGCCTCGGCGAGAGCGGCCGGGTCCTCGGGCGCGACGATCTCTCCAGTTCCGAGCAATTCGACCAGTTCTGAGGCCTCTCCGCGTGGCAGCGCTGCGAGAATCGGGGTGTGCATCGCCATTGCTTCGAAAATCTTTGAGGGCAACACGCTGCGAAACAGCGCCAGGTCGCGCAGCGGGACGAGGCACAAGTCACACAGCCCGAGCAGTGCAGGCATGCGCTCCTTTGGCTGCCGTGCCACAAAGCTGACGTTGTGGAGTGCAAGTTGTGCAGCGTGTGCCTCCAGTGAGCGCTTCTCTGCCCCAGCCCCGACCATGATGAACGTGATATCGGTGCGATGCCTGAGTCGTGCGGCCGCTTGGAGCACGTTGTGCAGACCATGCGCCATCCCGAGAGTGCCCAGATAACCCACGACGAAGCGCCCACTCAAGCCCAGTTCCTGAACGAGTTGCAGGTCGCGCGGTCCGGGGGTGAAATGCGTGAGGTCAACCCCGTTTTGCACGACTTCAATCTTGTCGGCGTCGATTCCCCGCTCGGCCAGTTCGCGTCTGAAGGAATGCGTCACCGAAATTATTGCGGCGGCGCTGCGATACAGATAGAGTTCGAGCGCTTCAAGCATCTTGATTGCGACGCCAGATCGCAATGCACCGACAGCGACGATAGATGCAGGCCATAGGTCTCTGAGTTCTAAGACGAAAGGACGGCGCCGCAGACCTGCGATGATGCGCGCGCCGAGCGCTGCGAAGAATTGCGGCGACGTGCCAATCACCACGTCGCAGCGCGGCAGCAGCGGAGACGCGATGATTGCAGCCATCATGAACGACACGTAATCCAGCGTGCGCTTGACGAAGCCTTCGTTGGCCGTCATGTACGTCTTGACGCGAACGACGTCGATGCCGTAGACGTTTTGGCGCTGCCACCAGCGGTTGTGATAGCCCGCGTAAAGTTTGCCTTCCGGAAAGTTCGGTGCAGTGGTAAGAACGGTCACCGAATGGCCGGACTCGACCCATGTACGCGCATGTTCGAACGTTCGTGAAGCAGGCGCGTTGGTCTCAGGGTAAAAATTATCAGTGACGAAAAGGATCTTCATGCCTGAGTCCGGAAGGAGAGGCGGGTGACGAGCGTCGCGTGCAAGAATGAGAGGCGTAGCACCTTGCACGGCACCTTCACACCGAAGCGGGGGTAATGGAAATCGTTGACAATATGGGCGGCTGAACCCGTATGCGTTACATGACAGACTACTTTCCCGTCCGCACTGCCGATGACGTGACCTGCCGCGCTTTCGATCAGGTCGATATGCGCAGCGAATCGCAGCGTCGCAAACGTGCCCTGAAGGTCTGCGATCGTGCGGCCGTCAGGTCTTTCGAGCCGGTCAACGATCAGCAAGGTTTCCTCGTCTCCGTGCCAGGTACGGCGATGGATGATCGAGCCGGGCAGGTGCGCATAACCGGTGTGCGCCGCGCTGATGCTCCAGGTGGCGCGGTCGATGGCGCCTAGAGAGACAGCTTCCCCTGTTCTGGGCGTGCCGCTGTTGTCCGCTCGCCTGGATCGTCCGCGATGGGTTTGCGCCCGCATGTCAATGTCGATGGGGTACGCGCGCCGTCCGACGCGAAACGCGCTCCATACGTCCGAGGAGTTTTGGGCCTGGTATGTCACCGTGTTGTGGGCGGACGTGCCGCGTTCGATCATCCTCTGCTCATCAGCCACGTAGGTACTTGTGCCCGCATCGATAATCAGCCGTTGACCATGGAGCGACAGCTCAAAGGTCAACGTATCTGCATGGGCGTGGCCAGGCAGATAGTCCGGGCCGACCCGCGCGACGTCCAGGAACGCCACGTAGTCACCGCATTCAGCACGGACATAGCCGGACGCATCGAGTGTGGTTAGCGGTGGCCGGTACGATGCAGGTTGCACCTCGAGGGCCAGTCTTCCAGCATACTTGGCAAGCACGGCATATGGCCGTGCGATGCCGAAAGCGGCGTCGTTGAACTGTACGATCTCGCCGTCCGGGTGTGTCATCGTTCTCAGCCACTGCATCATGCGCGGCAACGGCTTGCGCGCCAGCGAGAGGCAGTTCTCGGCGTCGGCGCAGCGCCTGTGTGTGCCGATACACGTGGCGAGGTTGACGATATCAAGCAGGTCCTCGATGAATATCGCGTGATACATCGGGCTCAACTCGATATGCCCACCATCCTCTAGCACCTGTCGCGGCAACTCGCGGCGCAGGATTGCGAGGCCCGTCGCGAGCCAGCAGGATGCTTCCGGCGTGTCGAAAAACAGACCGGCGCAGACGAGCGCCTTGGCGTTCGCGAACAGGTGATTGCCGAGCAAGTGATATTCGAGCCTTTGTGCCAGATAGCGCGCCTGAACATAGAGGCTTGTCAGTGCCACGCTAGTCATGGGCTGGCCCGTGCTTCCCCATTTGATCCAGTTGACGATGCGCAGCGACAGTGGATATGGCTCCCAGCCCGCGCCCATCCCAACTGGATTAGCGACGATCCACGCGTCAATCAGCCGGCCTAGCGAATGCGCATGGTGGTTGCGCGTCGACTGGTTCAGGTAGTTGAAGTAGTGCAGGTTGTACAGCCACAGCCGCTCGTACTGCGGATTGTTCCATCCGCCGTTCAGATCGCCGTCGCGGTTCAGGAAGCGGAAGAGCTTGTCGCCCAGATACTCGTCCGGGCTCGAAGCGAACGTCGCAGGCAGCCGGTCGAACGTGGCAGGTCGCACGGCCCCATCGATGTGCACGTTGATGCGCGCGTGCGGCAGCAAAACGTATCTGGCGCGATACAGAACCTGAACAGGACGCAGATGGCGAACCGTATGGAACAGGCGTAGCGCTTGCGATGGTGTCATCCCAGTTCCTGCGCGATATCGATCGTCACGCGGCTGACCTCGAGCAACTGAGCGAGGGGGATGGGTGCCGGACCATTGTTGGCGATAGCGTCGACGAACGCGGCGACGCAGGCTTCCTGTCCCTTGTTCTGCCGCCACAGGTTCAGCTTGGTGAACTGTGGCCAGCCATAGCCACGAAGTTTCAGGAAGTTGTCGAGTACAAGCGCCTTGCCGCTACAAAACACCTCGAGCCGCTCTTTCGGCAGTGACCGGTGGCCGTTCGCGAAGTAGTGAATAGTGCCGATGGATCCCGATTCGAACTGCAATGTGATGCTGGCGGTATCGCAGGACGCAGGTGCAGTCGCATTAAATCCGGTTGCCTCAAAGGACACAATCTGACTGTCGGCGAGATGGCGCAGTAGATCGATGAAGTGGCAGGCTTCCCCGATGATCCGTCCGCCGCCGCTTTCCCGGTCTTGCGTCCAGTGATCGGTTGGAATCATCCCTGCGTTGACAGTCAGCACCAGTGCCTTTGGTGCAGCCAGGGGCGCTAGCAGGCTTCTGACCCGGGCGACTTGTGGCGCAAAGCGCCGGTTGAAGCCGACCATCAGGATTGGTTCGGGCCGCGCACCGGTTCGCGCGGCCGTGCGTGCCTGCTCGAGTGCTTTTGTGATGCGTTGCAGTTCGTCATAGGTGAGGCATAGCGGCTTTTCGACGAATACATGCTTCCCATTCCGCAACGCTTCGATCACGAAGTCCGCATGCGTGTCATGGCGCGTCGCGACTACCACCGCTTGCGCGTCGCGCGATGCGCACAATCCAGCGGCGTCGGTTGATGCGAACGCTGCAGCGTGCTTGCGTCCATAGTGCGCGGCGGTCACCCCATTGCGTGACGCGACTCCGTTGATCGCTGCACCAGCACTTCGAAACGCGGGGATCAGCACACGTCCCGCATAATTGCCTGCGCCAATCACGTTCACGCGCACGCCAGATGCACCCTTGACCGGCGCGTTATTGTCCGCTGCGAGCGGCACCGTCTGGGCGTGCGAATCGGCTGCGACAATCTGTGTCGTGTTTGACTTCGCACCTGCGCTATCCGCTTGAGGATAATTGATCACGATGCCCAGAGAGGGCGTCCTCTGGACGAGAAGCGCGTACGCACGTTCCGCGTCGGCGAGTGTGAAGCGGTGTGTGATGAGGGTCTGAGGCGTGAGCCGCCCGTCGGCCATCAGTTGCAATGCGGCAGCGATATTGCGATTCTCCGTCCAGCGCACGTGACCAATCGGATAGTCGATACCCTTTTCTTCGTAGCGCGGATCGTAGCGTCCGGGGCCATAGGAGCACGACACCTGAAAGCTGAGTTCTTTTTCATAGAAGTCTGCGCGAGACAGGTTCAACCCCGCCACACCTACGAGAACGATACGTCCGCGTTTTCGGGACATCTTTGCGGCTTGTGCAACGGGCTCGTCACTGCTGGTGGAGGCACAGATCAGCACGCCGTCCGCGCCAATGCCGGCGGTGCGCGCAAGCACCTCCGCCACAGCATCTGCGCCCGCCGGCACATGGGAAGCGCCAAAGGTTGCCGCGCGCGCCGCGCGCACCTGATCGTGATCGATGCCAATCACTCGGCAGCCGTTGCTGATGAGTATCTGTACCGTCAGCAGGCCTAACAACCCGAGGCCGATCACCACGAAGGTTTCGCCAAGCGTTGGCGCCGCAAGCCGAACGCCCTGCAAGCCGATTGCGGCCGGAACTGCGAATGTCGCGTCCTCGTCCGTTACGTTGTCGGGAATGCGTACACACAGATTTTCTCCAACTGTCACATATTCGGCGTGTTTGCCGTTGGAGACAACGCGGTCACCCACCTGGAGGCTGCCGACATCAGAGCCTACCGCTGCGACCACGCCGGCATTGCAATAGCCCAACGCGAGCGGTTGATCGAGTTTGTCGGTGATTGCAGACAGCGTTGCCGCGAGCCCATCGGTTCGGACCTTCTGCAATGCGTCGCGCACGCGATCGGGCTGTTGCATTGCCTTGCCGAGCAGGCTCGCGCGGCCGAAGTCGACTAGCATGCGCTCGGTGCCCGATGAAAGCAGCGTGGTGGTCGTCTCTATTAGCAGGCTGCCGCGCGAGATCGTCGGCATCGGAACATCCCACAGCGCGGTGCGGCCGTCCTTGAGATTTTGCAAGACTTGTTTCACGGGTTTTCCTGATGGAGTTGCTTTGTAGCGGGGGAGTGCGCCGAAGGCGACGTGTGCGCTGCAGGTGCAACGTCAAAGCACTGTGGCGCGATGCGCGAGGCGAGCGGGGCGCCCAGCCGCTCGTAGTGCAACTCATAATGTGCTGCGCACAGGTCAATGGAAAAGTCGAGAGCGACATGCGCTGCGGTGCGGTGTGCGCGTGCCCGCGCAGATGTGGGGTTCGCAAGGCAATCGAGCATGGCCGACGCGAAGTCTGACGGTTCGTCTACGCGCGCCGCCAGATAGTCGAGATCGCCGAATACTTCGGCAACTTCCGGCAGGTCCGATGCAATCGTCGGCACGCCCGCCATGCAGGCCTCGATCAGCGCGACAGGCAGGCCTTCGTATCGCGACGGAAACACGAACGCGTCAGACGCTGCGAGATACTGTGGTACGTTATCGCGCACACCGGCGAAAGTTACCCGTCCGTCAATGCCTAGCGTCTGCGCAAGTCGCTGCGCGGACTCGCGCAAGCAGCCGTCTCCTATTAGCAGCAGATGTGTACGCGAGGCCGACGAGTGCGAGCAAAGCTGTGCGAACGCTTTCAGCAGTATGTCGTGTGCTTTCGGTGAACTCGCCAAGGTGCGACCGTGAAAGGTACCGACATGCACGAAGACGAAGGCGTCGGGTGCGATGCCAAGAGAGCCGCGTACACCGGTGCGTTCTCCGGGAGCAAACCCTGTCGCGTTGCGCTCTGTATTGGCATTCGCGCCGGCGCGTGCGACGCCATTGCGTACAGTGACCACTGCGGACTTCTGCGCGCCCCGGAAATAGTCGGCATAGGCATCGGCAACTCGCGCACCGCAAGCGACCGAGGTGGCGTACAAGCGGTCGAGCAGCCATGTCCCCGCGCGCGATCGCGTTCCCTGGATCGATGTGCTGTGGATCGTACGGATGAGTCGCTGGCGAACGGTCAACGCATTGACCGCGGCGAGCACAACGTCGGCCGCGTAGAGGTGCGAATGCATGACATCGGGGCCCAACGAGCGGATCGTCCGCGCGAGCGACATGGCGCCGTCCAGCCGCCTCATCGAATGCAGCGTACGGCCGCTGACCCAGACGCCAGCATGCTCAAGCTTATCGGCGAGCTCCGCGCCCCTTTCGCCGCGGACTCCGGCAAGTAGCGCGACGCCTACCTGATGTCCGCGTCGCGTAAGTGCGAGTGCGAGTTCGGCGACCAAAGTTTCCGCGCCGCCCGCTGAGAGCGTCGGTATGACCTGAAGCACTTTCATGGTAGTGTTTCCCACAGGCCGCGCCGCGGGGCGGCCAAGGTCCGCAGGTGCGAAAGCCACGCATCGAACCGGCTCTCCCAGTCACCTTCGCGCTGCAGATATTCCTCGGCCGTCGTCGCAACAAGACCGGGCGCGGCCCGTCTCTTCTGCACGATCGTGGCAACAGCTTTTGCGATGGCCGGCCATTGGTCCGAGGTGGGATCCGGATCGACGACGAGAGCCGCATTCAGAGCACCGGCCGCCTCGGCTGCATTGCCAGCAGCGTGATTGCAGATGACGTGCAGATCTGACAACAGGTACTCCCATATTTTTGTTGGCGAGGCCACCCGATTAATCACGTGATCGTCGCGAAAGATGATGCCAAAGTCGCCAACCCGAAGATGCGCATGAAGTTCTGACGGTGCAACGCTTGCGACAATTGTTTGAATGCCGTCGGTGAGACGCTCTAGCTGGCATCGTGCGCCATCCGGGTCGGCGGTGAAAACGACGAACCGCAGCCGCTCGACATACGCACCAAGCGTCGCGACAAAGCTGGCGATTGCGGGTAGCCGTTGATAGGCCTGCGTACCACCCGAATAGACGATGACGATTTCCTCATCGGCTATGCCATAGTTCTCCCGCGTGACACGCGCAGTTGCGTGCATGAAGCGGGCGGACGACTTCACATCAAGCAGAAACGCCTTTTTGTGAAACGCCGCCTTGCCAAGCTTTTTGTGCAGATGGCTGACCATGCCATTGGAAACGACAAGATAGGCATCGCAGGCGCGCAGCACGCGAGCTTCATGGCAATGAAACCAGCGCGGCGCCCGTGCTAACGATCCATGTTGTCGTTGCCGTCGGTATTCGGTTTCCTCCGGTAAGGCGCCATGCAAATCTGCAACTTGCAGTGCGCCCTTGCCGCGCCAGAGCGTGACGGCCGCAGCTTCATGCCCTTCTGCTTGCACGATGGCGGGCCGAAGCAGCAGGCGTGCGGCGAAGACCAGAGGCCGGCACCAGTACACGGCAAGGCGCCGGCCAAACTCATACCGTGATATTGGTGGCGCCACGCACTCAATGACGCGGCGCGCTCCCCGCTCTTTTAGCGGCGCGCCCCAGCTCTGTGCGCAATGGGCGATCGGCACGAAGCGCAGTACGTTAACGTCGAAACCGCGAGCGGTATAGCTATCGACCATCTGCAGTACGCGCGTCGCATAGCCGGACGTTGGGGCGTCCGCATTGAAACATGTGATCAGCAAGACGGGGCGGTGCGACCGCCATCGGTCTAACGTCACCATCATGACAGCGCGGGCGCAGCGAACGCTGCGGTACGATGTACTGGCGTATAGCGGTGGCGCAGGAACGTCACAATGCGTTCGCTGGCCCTCCCGTCGCCGAACGGATTCTTGCGTGTCGAGCGGTCGCGATAGTACGCCTCGTCCGTGAGCAGTCGCATGCATTCGCTGACGATGCGCGTTTCATCCGTACCAACCAGCGTTACGGTGCCCGCCTCGAGCGCCTCCGGGCGCTCGGTCACATCCCGCAACACGAGCACCGGCTTGCCGAGCGATGGCGCTTCTTCCTGAATGCCGCCCGAGTCGGTGAGGATGATGGATGAACGCCGCATCATCCACACGAATTCCGGATAATCCAGCGGCTCAATAAGGTGCACATTGTGGAGGCCTGAAAGCACGGATGTGGCAATGCGCTGCACGTTCGGATTAGGGTGCACCGGGTAGACGACCTGCGCGCCGGCGTCAGACGCGATCCGCTTCAACGCCTGACATAGCGAAGCAAGACCATGCTCGTGATTCTCGCGACGATGCCCGGTCACGAGCACGATCTTGCCATCGTGTTGCAGGAACGGATAGCGCCCATGCAATGCCGCTGCGACGCCCCCATGGCGGCGTGTGAAGTCGAGCGTCATCAGCAGCGCGTCGATCACCGTGTTGCCCGTGACAACAATCGAATCACTAGGTACGGCTTCAGTGAGCAAATTGTCTCGGGCGAGTTCAGTCGGTGCGAAGTAGTGCGTGCTCACAAGGTCGACCACCCGCCTGTTCAGTTCCTCGGGCCACGGCTGCGCGAGGTCCCCGGTGCGCAGGCCCGCTTCCACGTGTCCAATGTCGACGTGCGCATAGAACGCGGCCAGGGACGTGGCCATCGCGGTGGTTGTATCACCGTGCACGAGTACGCATGCCGGTTTCACTTCCGCGAGGACGTCCGCGACGCTGGTGAGAACGTTCGCACTCAGCGTGGCAAGGTCCTGATTGTTGCGCATCAGGTCAAGATCAATATCGGCGTTAATCTCGAAGTTGGCGAAAACCTGGTCGAGCATCTGACGGTGCTGGGCGGTGGCGCACACAACCGTGCGAAGACGCGTCTCGCGTCGCAGACGGTGGATTACCGGCGCCATCTTGATGGCTTCGGGCCGGGTGCCGACGACAATGAGAATTGTGGGCTGGGTCATGACAGATCAACGGATAAGAGTGATCGGATGAATGGCGATGCGCTCAGTGGACGTATGTATGGGCCGGGCGATGTTGTGGCCAGGCGCCCTCATGACACAAGTCCGGTTGCGGTGAATGCGTAGCCGAAGCCATGCGCGACACGAATTGGCGTGCCTTGCGGACGCCTGCCCAGCTTTCGACGCAGGCGGCTCACGAGTGCCTCAAGTCGGCGCTCATCGTAGTGGCGATAGTCGTAACCGAGTGCGGCTACGATTTCTCGGCGCGATACCGGTTTGCCAGCATGCGTGAGAAGTACAGAAAGCAGTGAGCATTCAGTGGCCGTCAGTTGCACCTGCTCGCCATCGGGCGAAAGCAGCAGCCATTTGCGCGATACGAGCAGCCAGGCATCAGAAGGCTTCGCAGCGTCCTGCGGATCAGTGTCCTGCATGTGCCGGTCCTGCGTGTCACGTATGCGGCGCGCCAGACTCTCCACGGTCGCCACGAGTTCACGTGGGTCATGTGGGCGGCTCACGCAGACATCGGCGCCGCTTTCGAGCGCGGCGATGCGCGCGTCCTGCTGCTGCGCGTCCACTAGCACCGCGATGCCAAGCCGTCGATGCGCGCGTAAGCGCGCGATCGTCGCCTCGCGATTGTCAGTCGACTCGTGACTGCCGACCAGGACAATGTCACAGGGATGTGCCGCAAGATGGCGGGTGAGCGTAGCGACATCTGGAACGTCGGCGACGTGATGGCCAGCCTTGCGCAATGTCGCGCCAAGCTGGGCGCGGGTAGCAGGGTCCCGCTCAAGAATGGCGATCAACATCACTGCACGCCGCGAAACGTGTGGCCAGATGACTGTTGGCGAAGCCATGCCGTCCATGCAGATCGATCGTTTGTCTTATGAGGTAGCGGTAAGGGATGCCAATCCCCGTCCGCGCGACGCCAATCAGCCGCCGTTTTATTTTCGTTCAATGCCCCGTAAATGGTCGCTTTCTGTTTCATGTAATGCCCCGTAGCCAGTTGCTAATTCGTCGTTTTAGGTGGTGGCCATGCGCTAAAAATTCTCCAGTCACGCTTGTTGAATCGTTTTTAATGATGCGTGCGGCCCTCGGAATGTCGGGCTGAATTATTCCTTGCTTCGACTAAAACGGGGGGTGACGGATATCACACATTGGTGCGGGTTATCTATTTTGTATCAGCCCGCTCCGTCGCAGCTTCGATTCGACCGCTTTTACATGCTAATCCCGACGCGGACGTCGTTTTGGTCGTGGACCTTGCATTGCAATACCGTCACTCGAGAAGCTCATGGCTCAAGATTTCTGACGAATTCCGATCATTAATGACGCAATGGGATAACGGTCGAAAATAGGCCTTTAAACTGGCGCCCGTCTGACGAGGGTCGTTGTTTGAAATACTGTTTTTGCGAATTCGACATCACACATTTACACGCATTGAAAGAGTTCAAACATGGAACCTGTAGCGGTTTTTGCACTAGCCTTTATATTCGCTGCCGCGCTGATCAAAACTCGGGGTTGGCATTTGAAACTGACGGGCGATAGCGATCTTGCCGGCGTGCAAAAAGTGCATGGCGTGTCGGTGCCGCGCGTGGGTGGCGTTGCGGTATTCGGCAGCCTCGCGCTTTTCGTGGGGACCACGTGCTTGCTGGGCAAAAGTGATGCATCGAATGAGCTGTTGATCCTTGTTCTGGCATGCTCGTTGCCGGCTTTCGGTTCGGGCCTGATCGAAGACATGACGAAAGCCGTCGTGCCGGTGGTGCGTCTGGCGATGTCGATGATGTCTGCATTGCTCGGCTATCTGCTGCTTTCGGCGAGCGTGGGACGAACCGGCATTGAGCCCTTCGATCATCTTTTGCAGTTCGCGGTCGTTGCGATGCCGTTGACGCTCGTGGCAGTGGCAGGTGTGTCGAACGCTATCAATCTGATTGACGGCTACAACGGGCTTGCCTCAGGCGTGAGCTGCGCAGCTCTTCTCGGCATGGGCGCACTGGGCTATGAGGCTGGCGACATGGTCATCGTGGAGCTATCGCTCGTCTGCGTGGCCGCGCTGCTCGGCTTCATGATGTGGAATTTCCCGCTGGGACGGATCTTTCTCGGCGACGGCGGCGCATATTTCGCGGGGTTCGTCGTTGCGGAGCTTGCGTTGCTGCTGGTGGTGCGCAACCGCTCCATCAGCCCGTGGTCGGTGCTGCTGCTGATCGGTTACCCGGTCACTGAAACGTTGTTTTCCATCGCGCGCCGCAGGTTTATCAGCCGCACCCCGGCGGCTGAACCGGACGCAAGGCATCTGCACCATCTGGTATATCGCTGGGTGGCACTGCAACCGTGGTCGACTGACACGCGGCTGGGCGATTTGCGCAACCCGTTGACGACGATCGTGCTATGGACGCTGAACGCAGGCGCCGTCGTGCCGGCGGTGTGTCTGCACGACGATGAGCCCGCCGCGATGGCATGGCTTGCTGGCTTCGTGCTGGTTTACAGCGCGCTCTATGGCTCTCTGTATCGGTCAGGTTCGCCCGTCACGGGATTCGTGCAACGTCCGTGGATTGAGCTGTGATGCGACGCGCGGCAAATACCAAAGCTGCTGCCATGCCGGCGCCTGGCATCCTGTTCGACTTCTCGGGGATCCGCACGGGTGGCGGCGTCCAGCTTGCACTCAATTTCCTCGACAGCGTGCCGGCACGTGAGTGGCCAGGCGCGCGGCTCTTCTTTCTGCTGCCTGATTCTGGCGAGTTGGCACATTACCCGTTGAAGGTCCCCACGTCACATCAGTTGCGGTGCCCGTCACAAGTGCTAAGGCGCGCCTGGTTCGAGCGCACTGTGTTGCAATCGTTCATACGCAGGAACGGCATCACCGTCATCAAGACATTGTTCGGCGCGGGTTTACCGCATGGTCCGGAAGTGAAGAGCGTGGTCGGGGTGGCTTATCCGATCATCTGCTATCCCGAGTCGCCGTACTGGCGATATCTCCCGTGGCGCGCCGCCGTTCGCCAGCGAATCAAGAACGCGGCGCGCCGCCGCCGCCTGCTTGCAGCAGACCGGATCATCGTCGAAACATCGGTGATGCAGCGGCGCGTCGCCGCACATTGCGGTCTTGAGATGACGAAGGTGGAGGTGTTGCCACCCGCTCCGTCCGACTACGTTCGTGGCTCGCCGCGCGAACGCGCTGACAGGGAACGGGTCACGTTCCTGTTTCTGAGCGGGGCCTCGCCACACAAGAACCTATGGCGTCTGCCGGCGGTCGCGAACCGGCTGATTGACGCGGGCGTGGCCGGGCGCTTCCGGTTCCTGATCAGCTGCGAATCGGCCTCGCTTGCGAGCGAACTCGACGGGCACCCGATGGCCGCTGCCCATTTCGACTTTCGGGGAGCCGTTGCGTCGCGGGATATCCAGAACGTCTACGACGAAGCCGACGTACTGGTGAATCTGAGCGACCTCGAGAGTTACAGCAATAACTATATGGAAGCGTGGAAGGCGAATGTGCCTTTGCTTGTCAGCGACAGGGACTTTGCGCGCGAGATCTGTGGCGACAGCGCTTTCTACTGTGAGCCACACGATGTCGCGCAGATCGCGGCGAGGATGCTCGCGTTCGTGCAAGGCGAAGTTGAGCTTGAGCGTCTCGTTGCAAATGGAAAAAAGCGTTTGCAGGCTCTTGCCAGTCAGGAAGTGCGCGCCGACCGGATTCGCGCGATGTTGCTGTCCTGCGTTGCGGGGGAGGGCGTGTGGAGCTGATGATGCGCGCCGGTCGCTACGCGCTCGTGGCAAGCGTCGAGGCGGCGCTGTCGATGCTCTTCGCGCTGCCGCGCCTGCGAGCCTGCAACGCGCTAAAGGCGCTCGCATTGCGCGCGCTCGGTGCAACGATTGGCCGGCGGCCGGTGTTTTATCCAGGCGTGTGGATCATGCCGGGGCGCAACCTCGCGGTGGGCGACGACGTCGACTTTGCGCTTGGTGTCGTGGTTACGACGGCGGGTGGAGTGGAAATCGGAGACCGCGTGCTGATTGGCTATCGCACGCAGATCCTGTCTACCAATCACGTCATACCGCCGCTGCCGGGCAAGGTGTTTTCGAGCGGACATGCGGGCCGCCGGGTGACGATCGCTGCCGATGTCTGGATAGGAGCGAACAGCATCGTCCTACCGGGCGTGAGAATCGGCACTGGCGCCGTGGTTGCAGCTGGCAGCGTGGTGACGAAGGATGTGCCTGCCGGCGCGATTGTCGGCGGAAACCCCGCGCGCGTCATCCGTATGAGGGCGTGAGGACCATCTGTTTGCCAAGCTGCCTTTGGCGTCGTTGTCATTGTTCAACCTGTCGGACGAGTTTGATGATCAGGAATATTTTGGTCGTATGCACGGGCAATCTGTATCGCAGCCCCATTGCGGAGGCCTTGCTGCAAGATGCGCTGCCAGACTGCGAAGTGCGTTCGGCCGGACTGCATGCAGCCGTCGGCGTGCTCGCGCCGACGGTGCTTCGGGAGCTGTTCATGGCGCACGGTCTGTCGCGCCCACATTGGGCGCCTTGGCAGATCGGCAGCGCCGACGCCACACGCGCTGACCTGCTGCTTGTCATGGAGGCGGCACAAAAGCGGGAGGTCGAACGGCGCTTCCCGGCCGCGTCGGGAAAGACCTTCCTTTACGGTGCGTCAGCGGGTGGGGACATTGACGATCCGCATGGCGGCAATGCCGAGGTGATCCAACGTTGCTTCGAGCAAATCCGGTCATGTGTGCCTGGCTGGGTACAGCGCATCGCTGCGCTCAATGGAGTGCACGAGCATGACTGAACCCAAAAGCGAACGCTTTTTCCTGCCGTCTGATCAGCCGCGAAAGCTGTCGTACTACCTTGAGCTCGTGCTGACCAACAAGGTACTGATTCTTGTCACCGCAGCGGTGGTGGTCATGCTGGGCGTCGTGTATGTGCTAATCGTCCCGCCGACCTACGAATCGAATCTTGTCATTCAGGTCGAGGACCAGTCGGGTGGATCGAGCAACCTGCTCGGCGACCTTTCGTCGGCGCTGCAACTGAAGGCCGGCGCACCTGCCGAAATGGAGATTATCAGGTCGCGGCTAGTCGTCTCGGCGGCCGTCGACAAGCTGCGGATGTATATCGACGCGCGTCCGGTCATGCTGCCTGTGGTGGGGCGCTGGCTCCAGGTCCGACCGTCGGGTACATCAGTCAGCGCGCCGCGCTTCGGGCTCGACAGCTATGCATGGGGCGGCGAGACGCTTGAGGTCGACCGCTTCAACGTTCCGGGCGAACTCGAGGGTAAGCGGTTTACGCTGTTGAGTCTTGGCGGCGGTCGTTTCCGGCTGGCGAGCGACCAGGCGGACGTCAACGCGACTGGCCAGGTCGGCACGCCGCTCGTCTTAAGCAACGATCTCGGTACGGTGGAACTGCATGTATCGAAAATGATCGCCCGCGCAGGCGAACGCTTCGAGCTGCGCCGCTATTCACGGCTCGACGTGATCGACAGGCTGCAACGCGAACTGACAGTGCAGGAGCTTGGCCGCGAATCGGATGTGATCGGCGTCACGTTGACCGGACGCGATCGCCAGAAGACGGCGCAGGTGCTCAACGCAATCGCCACCGAATATCTTGCACAGAACCTCGAATACCATGCGCTCGAAACGCGCAGGACGATTGATTTCCTGAATGGTCAACTGCCGCGACTGAAAAAGCAGCTTGATCGTTCGGAAACCGCCTTCAATACATACCGCAACCGATACGGGACGATTGATCTTGCCGAACAGACAAAGCTGCTGCTTGAGCAATCGGTGGACGCTCAGACCAAACTGCTCGAATTGCGGCAAAAGCGCAGCGAACTGAACCAGCGCTTCACCGAGCTGAACCCGGCTGTCGGCGCACTGGATCAGCAGATTGGCACGCTGGAGAAGCAGTTGACGGGTTTCCAGCAACGGATCTCCGATCTGCCCGCACTCGAGCAGCAGCAGGTGACACTGGTGCGCAACCTGCAAGTGGATACCGATCTGTACATGAACCTGCTGAACGCGTCGCAGGAGCTTGACATCGCGCACGCTGGCAAGGTTGGCAACGTGCGGGTGGTCGACTACGCGGTAGCAGCCGAGCGGCCGGTGAAACCAAAAAAGGCGCTTGTGATGGTATTCGCGCTGATTGGCGGCCTCGGCCTCGGCATGGCTGTCGCGTTCCTGAAGTCGGCGGTGTTCGAAGGCGTGCGCGATCCAGGCTCACTTGAAGAGTCGGTCGGCTTGCCAGTGCTGGCGCAGATCCCTCGCTCGCCCAGGCAGCAAGCGCTCGATCGCGCGGCCAACGGCAATTCCGTGCTGGCGCATCGTTACCCGAATGAGCCCGCTATCGAGAGCGTGCGCAGCCTGCAGGTCGCGTTGCAGGTCATGATGCTCGACCCAGGCAAGGGCCTGATCCTGATTGTCGGGCCGAGCCCCGGAGTAGGCAAGTCATTCGTCTCGCTGAATCTGGCGACCTTGCTCGCGAACTCAGGTGAGTCGGTTGTGCTGGTCGACTGTGATCTGCGGCGAGGGCGTCTTCACAAGGCGCTTGGCCTGCCGAGGAGTCTGGGGCTCGCCGAGTTTTTGCGTGAGAAGGCAGAGCTCGACGAGGTCATCCGCAAGGGCGGCGCGCAGCTGCCGGACTTCGTCGCCTGTGGTGACTATCCCGAGGCGCCGGCGTATCTGCTGATGTCGCCGCGTTTCACCGGGTTGCTGGCCACTTTGCGAAGCCGCTATCGCTACGTAATCGTTGACACGCCGCCCGTGCTGGCGGTCGCGGATTCCGCCATTGTGGGCAGCCATGCCGATTTGTCGCTGGTCGTGGCACGCGAAGGCGCGACGTCGCTGAGCGAGCTCGAACATTCCATTGCGGCTCTCAGGCAAGGCGGCATTACACCGCGCGGCATCGTCTACAACGACATGGACATGCGCCGCGGTCAATACGGATCCCGTCGACGTCGGTACGTCGGCTACTACACGTACGGAGAGGAATAGTGAGCACACTGAATCTCGTGCCGGGCTCATCCGCCGGTTCAATCGCAGCCGAAGAAACGACGACGTACGACGCCTGTGTAATCGGGCTTGGTTATATCGGCCTGCCGACGGCGGCGATCGCAGCCCAACGCTCGATTCGCGTGCTCGGCGTCGACATCGATGCCCGCGTGATCGAGGCGGTCTCGCGCGGCACGATTCACATCGAAGAGCCCGGGCTCGCCGAGCAGGTCGCGCATGCAGTGGAACGCAAGATGCTCAGTGTGGCACGCCTGCCGGAACCGGCATCAGTGTTCCTGATCGCCGTGCCCACGCCGTTCACCGACGGTCACGTTCCGGACCTGAAGTATGTGCGCAGCGCGGCTCTGTCGGTTGCGCCAGTGCTCAAGCGGGGCGATCTCGTTGTCCTGGAATCGACCTGCCCGGTCGGTGCGACGGAGCAGATGTGCGAGTGGCTCGCGCATGCGCGGCCCGATCTCACGTTCCCGCACCGGGGCGACACCGCGACGCCCGATGTGTTCGTCGCCTATTGTCCCGAGCGCGTACTGCCTGGTCGCACCTGCATCGAACTCGTGAAGAACGATCGCGTAATTGGCGGTATCACGCCTGCGTGCGCGCATCGCGCAGCGGCGTTTTACCGTCGCTTTGTGGAGGGCGATTGCGCGGTGACGGATGTGCGTACGGCCGAACTGTGCAAGCTGTCTGAGAACAGTTTTCGGGACGTGAACATTGCATTTGCGAATGAGCTCTCGCTGGTCGCGGCGCGCTTCAATGTGGATGTCTGGACGCTGATCCGTCTCGCGAACCGTCACCCGCGCGTGAATATTCTTGAGCCGGGACCAGGCGTCGGTGGGCATTGCATCGCGGTCGATCCGTGGTTCATCGTGAGTGGCGCGCCAGATGAGTCACGTCTGATCCGCAAGGCGCGCGAAGTCAACGACTACAAACCGCAGTGGGTGCTCGATAAGGTGCGCCGCGCGATTGCAGGCCATCGCGAGAAGGGCCCCGTCGAAAACGTGTGCATCGCGGTGATGGGGCTGGCATTCAAGCCAGATGTCGACGACCTGCGCGAAAGTCCGGCAGTTGCGATCGCCCATGCGCTGATGCGCGAACCCGGCTGCCAGCTGCTGATTGCAGAACCGCATATCGATACGCTGCCGGCGGAGCTGCAGGGCCCGAACGCATGGCTCATCGAAGCGGACGCAGCCATAGCGATGGCGGACGTGTGCGTCGTGCTCGTCAAGCATCGTGCATTTCTGTCGCTCGATCTTGCCCAGTTGACCGGCAAGACGATCGTCGACACGAAGGGACTGTGGCAATAACGTGCGCGGCATTCGAGTTCCGGCCATTGCGCGAATCGCAAACCTCACGCGCAGCCCGTCGTTTGCAAGGCTCACCAGCAATGCCGGCTGGAGCGTTGGCGGCGCGCTCGCCGGGCGAATCGCGGCGCTTGTCTCAGCAGTGCTTCTTGCGCGCATCCTCGGTCCGGCGCGCTACGGCGAGTACGTGCTGGTACTGGCCACAGTCACTTCGGTCGCCAGTCTCTCGACAAGCGGCCTGGGGCTGGCCGCCAGCAAATATCTGGGGGACTTTCATGGCGCAATCGAGTCGCGTCGGGACGTCGGCGTGGTGGTCGTCGGAATGAGCGCGTTTGGCTATGCTGGGCTTTCGGGTGTCGCGCTTGCACTGGTCGCGCCGCTACTCGCATTGTGGCATTTTCATCACGCGGCGATGCGCGGTCTGCTTGAGCTTGGGTCACTGGCCGTCGTGCCAGCGATCGTACAGGGCGTGGTGCAGGGCGCACTGAACGGGCTGGAGCGCTTTCGTACGAATGCGCTGATGACGACCAGCAGCGCGTTGTCGCTCGCGTGCACCGTCCCGTTCTGCGCGTGGCTTGCGGGCGCGGCAGGTGCACTCTGTGCGTTGATCGCCGTGACGGGCGCGTGGTCGTTTTATGGTGTGTGGGTAGCACGAGCGGGCATCGACTGGCGCGGCGCGTTACGCACGGCATGGCTGCGCGACGAGACCCGCCGCTTTGTTGCGCTTGGCACGCCGGTCGTAATGAGTGCACTCGTGATGGCGCCGATCAACTGGATCGCGCTGTCGTTGCTCGCGAGTACGCCCGCTGGCTTTGCACAGGTGGGGCAGTTCAATGCTGCTTATCAGTGGTATATCGGCCTGACTTTCATTCCGGCGGTCATCGCCGGGACGGTGCTGCCTGTACTGTCGCGGATGCGCGCATCGGGCGATGGCCACGGCTTCGCGTTGCTGACACGTCACAGCATCGTCGCCAATACGCTCGTCGCGTGCGCGTCTTCGCTGGTAGTAGGACTTGTCGCAGGGCGGCTGATGGCGCTGTATGGGGCCGCCTACCGCGACGCCGCTCCGCTGCTGCGCTGGCTTGCGGTGGCTGCGGCGGCAAACGGTCTTAACGCGGCAATCGGCCAGATCATGACGGCGAGCAACCGTTTATGGATCGGTCTCTTCGTGAACCTGCTGTGGAGCGCCATCTATCTCGGCTGGGCGAGCTGGCAGGTGCCGCGTGTGGGCGCGCTGGGCCTTGCGCAAGGACTCGTGGTCGCATATGTGGTGCACACACTGATTCATCTCGGTTTTTTGCGTCGGCATGTGCGTGAAGCGGCCGCCGGCGAGCGCCACGGGAGACCCGCATGAGCAGCGCGGTCTTCGTCGATGTGCTCAACCTCGTGTGCACGCTTGTCGGGTCGGTATGGCTCGTGCGGCGTGACCGGTTCTGCGGCTTCTTTGCACTGGTGGCGAGCTATTACGCGTTCCTCGTCCTTGTATTCCATCTGGGCGGTGTGTTCATCCATCAGGAAGGATTCACCGGCAAGATCTACGAAATCGACGAACGCACCTTTGTGCAGGTAAGTCTGTATGCAGCCACCTTCAACACACTGTTTCTCGTGGTGTTGTCGGTGGGCGCCCGGCCCTTCGAACTGGCGCAGCGCCTGACAGACATCGATATGGGCCTGGTTACCAACGTCTATTTCGGCCTGTTCATAATCGGCGCGGTGCTTTACTTCTTCGAATCGAGCTCGTTCGATTACGCCGGCTATGTGTCGTTTCGCGGCGTCGCCTATGGCTGGGTACTGCTGATCGTCGGTACGTCCTCTCTCGTAACAGCCTATCTGCGCCGCAGCTATCTGTATCTCGCGACTGTGCTGCTGGTTTATGCGTATTTCTGCTTCAAGACAGGCGTGCGCTCGTTTTTGCAGATGCCATTGCTGCCGCTCGCGATCCTGTCACTGGCGAACTCGGACCGCGATCTCGGCAAGAAGCTTGCGCTGTACGGTGGCGTGCTGCTCACTGCTGCGTTTGCGCTACTGTTTCTGCGCTCAAGCGGGGAATTGGCACTACCCGAGATATTTCTCGTCCATGGACTGCACGTGGTCTTCTATTCTTACAGCGGCAACGACCAGCATACGGTATCGCCGCTGATCGGATTCGCTATTGGCTTCGTCAATTTCTTCGCGAAGATTGACCTCGATTCGCTCGACCCGGCTATCCGCTTTGCGCAGGATTTTTTCGGTTTCACCACACCCGATGGGTTCTATCACATGCCGTTCACCTGGTACGCGGATTCATTCGCAGCACACGGTTATATGGGGGTAGCGTACGGCGCAGTATGGGCCGTGCTTATTCGCGGACTCAAATGGCTGGTGTTGCGCGATCCGCTCACCCTTGCAGCGTTCCTTCCGCAGGTGTGCTGGGTGTGTTTCTTCGTGATTCGCGGAGCGGCGGCAAATGCAACCAATTCAATCACGACGGCGATCTGGCTCTCGATCGCGGTATACGGCTTTCTCAGAATCGCATCCGTTGGAGCAATGCAACGTGCGCGTTAGCGGATGCGGTTTCCGCACAGGCTCATATTTTCCAGAACCTAGCATTCATGAAACAGATTGCTGTCACTCTTGCCTCTCTATTGTGTGTCGTCCTGGCCGGCTGTGCAGCCGCCCCGGGCATGCGATTCAATCCCGGTCCGGCCACGCAGACGCAGGGCGGCGACCACCTCGTTGTCAACGGTCAGCACTATGTGCTGTTGCCGCTTACGGTCGCGGGCGTAAACTCGGTCGCGTCGACGCCCTTGCGTCCGGCGGCGCCTGTATCGGCGACGGATCTCGCGCAGCCGAACGACGTTTATAAGTATCGGGTGGGGGCGGGTGACGTACTGCATGTCGTTGTATGGGATCATCCGGAGCTGAACAACCCGGGCATCGGCGCACAGGTCGCGGGAGGGACGCAGCTGGGCAGTGCACAGTCGCTTGCCGCACAGGCGGTCGCGTCCGCCAATGGCGGCGACGCGCTCGGACGGGTTGTACAGGCGGACGGGACGATCTACTACCCGTATGTTGGTGCGTTGCGCGTTGCGGGCAAGTCGGTGCCGGAAATTCGCCGTGAGCTGACGTTGGGCATTTCACGCTACGTGCGTGCGCCCCAGCTCGACGTGACCGTAATGAGCTTTCGGAGCCAGAAGGTGTACGTGACAGGCGAAGTCAGGCAGCCCGAGGTACTACCTTTAACTGACGTGCCCTTGAACGTCGCCGATGCAATCGGGCTTTCCGGTGGCGTGACGCCCGACGCCGACCTGGCCGGCGCGACGCTCACCCGGGGACACGTGCAGATCTCAGTGGACCTTTATCGGCTGCTGTATCGTGGGGATATGCGCAATAATCTGCGGCTCGTCGATGGGGACATCATCGACATTCCTAACCGGCGCATCAAAAAGGTGTTCCTGATGGGCGAAGTCGCCAAACCGTTGTCGATTCCGATGCCGACTGACGGTCCGTATACCCTGGCTGAAGCGTTGAACGATGGGGGCGGAATGAACCCGCTGACCTCGAACGCCAGGCAGCTGTACCTCGTGCGGGCAAGCGGCCCCGATACGACCACAGTGTTCCATCTCGACTGTTCGTCACCTGTCGCGGTCGCGCTCGCCGATCAGATCGTGCTGTCGCCGCGCGACATAATTTACCTCGATACGGCGAGCGTCACGCGATTCGGCCGGGTCGTATCGCAACTGGTGCCGTTCGCCGGTGGCCTGGCAAATATCAAGACCCTAGGCATGTAATGCGCATGGGAATCTCAGCGACCATCGCGAAGGAGCACGACATGCAAGTAAAACGCCGGCGTTTTCTGTTTGGCTCACTGATGGCGGGCGCATCCGTGTTACCTGCGCGCGCTGGCACGCAGCAGCCCCAGACACCGTCCGGCGACGGTGTGTCGGTTTATAAATTCGGCGCCGTGGGCGACGGCCGGACTGACGATAGTGAGGCAATCCAGCGTTGCCTGTCCTATGCGGCACGCGCGCGCTGCCGGCGAGTGCTTGTTGGTGCGAATCACGTGATTACCGACCTCGATCTGACAGGTCTCTACTACGGCGGTCTCATCATCGAGGGAACCAATACTACGCACCAGCCTGTGCCTGGCCACGCGAACTTCATCGTGCGTGGTACCGCGTCGCAGGGACTGGATATATCCGGCACGTCGGGCCTCGTATTGCGCAACCTGACGTTTGCGGGCTTGCCTTCCGACGCGCCGCGCAGTGCGGTCTTCGCTTCGCGCGTGGCAGGCGCCAACGAAAGTTATGGCCATTCCTTCGAGAACGTGCGCTGCTATGGGCGGTTCACCTGCGCGGCGTTGTACAACTATGCGGGCGAGGTGTGGAGTTTCCGGCAGGGGGACTATCGCAACGACGCCGGGTTTGCGACGTTGTATTTCACGACCTTCAACTCACTAGGCCTGAAGTCGAAGTTCCGCGAAACGGATGCGCACGTGCGCCCGCTGACCGTTACAACGCTTGGCAACCTGACCGTTTATTACAACGCACGGGATGGCGCGGCAATCTGGTTCGAGCAGGACCCGGGCACACCGCCCGACGCGACGGTGCAGCAGATCAAGATCGAGGACTGTTACGTCGTCGCACGCGGCCAAGCCCGAGCTACGTTCAGATTCTCTGACATCATGGGCAACGTGCGGATCGTCGCATGTAGAGACGAATCGTTTGCACGCGGCGATTCCGATGCGGCCGTCACCTGCATTCTGGTCGACGGCATGCGAAACCTACGCGGGTTGACGCTGGAAGACAACGTGTTCTTTCCGCGCTCGTTTGTGATCGACGCACTCGCACCCGTGCAGGACTACCGGGCCGCGGGGAACTATGTCTGGAACAAGCCACGTGTCTGGCGCTTTACGCAACTGGCCAACGCGACGCATGCGACGCTATACGGCAATGAGCTCTTCGTTGTTACTGGACGCGCAGATCGCGTCGAAGTCAGCGCCGTAAATCGTCAGACGGGCGTGAACAATGTGCGTATGACACTGCGTAGCTGAAAAGAATCCAGCTCAGGCTTTGAGGTGAGGTAGCTGCAGCATGGCCGTCTGAAACCGCAGCGCAGTGGCCAGGTAGTCTTATGCAGTGCGCATCAACTCTTCCTTCCCATCTCCAGTCTGGCCGAGGGGCATCTGGACTGGAGCGCCGGGAGCGGTTCGCTTGGCGAGTATCCCGATGTCACACAGATCGCAGTCGACGGCAAAAATGCTGCTCGCTGGGTGAGGTCCTTTGCCGCAAAGCACCAGGTTGATCCCAGACACCTGCCGCGCTTTGCAGAGTGCAGCTATCGCAGTAACGCGTGCGGTGCAAAAGCAGCAGGCAGATAGTTATGAGCGTCAGCTAGTGACAGACGTCACTGCATGCGGCAATGCGACGCCGTACGATTTTCCTTGCCGAGGGATTCTACGAGATGCCATCAAAGCAATGACAAAGACGAAATTTTTGCTCGCTACGAGCCGTAGTCGCGACCACGACGATCAGATCCGGGCGTCGTTTGCGACCCGCTCCCTTCACGATCTGCTGTCGGAAGAGGAAATCCGCCAAGTCCAGCAATGGACCGACGAGTGGTTGATTCTGGCAGTGAAGGAGGGGGTCCTGAAATGGCCCCATGCGATTGACGAAGCAACGATCCGAGATATTCAGACTTGCTACAGAATGAAGATGACGCCGGAAGAAGCGGTGCATTTCTTCAGTCGCATGGGTGATGAAGGCACGTTGTTCTGACCTTTGCTGATCGTTCCTGACGCGCCATGTGCCATATAGTTAGTATGACTATACACTTGCGGACGCCATAGCTAGGAAACCATCGAAGCGTGCACGTACGACACCAACCATTCGCATTGAGCGCCATGTCACTCGCCGTGGCTCTCACGCTCTCGGTGGCTGCACAGGCGGCCGCTCCACCTGTGCTGAATTCGCTCGGGCAGGCAGGCGGGCTGGTCATTCCTTATGCGTTTGCTTTGCCAGAAGGGACTGCGGAGGCTCAATACAACCACTTTCTGGATCCCCGCTTCGGTGCGCGCGCGACCGGCGCGCAGATGTACTGGGGAGCGGTGGGTCTCTTGCCCTATGTCGAGGTGTCAGGCGGGCTGGCCAATTACCCGGGCAACGTGCCCGCGGCCTTCTCCGGTGCTGATCATTTCTTGTTCCGGCATCTGATGGCCGACGTCAAGGTGCAGGTTCCACGGTTTTTCCGCTACCAGCCGGCGATCGCATTTGGCATGACGGATGTTGGCGGCCAGACGCATTATTTCCGTTCGACATACGGTGTCGTCTCGCAGAGCTTCGGACCTGCGACACTGAGCGTTGGCTACGGGCAGGGCGATCGCCTTAACGGGATCTTTGGTGGTGCGGAGGTATCGCTTTGGAACACCGGAGCGTCGCTGCTCGTGGAAGACGACTCGAAAACGCCCTATGCGGGTTTTCGTTACCAGTCACCCGGAGTCAGTTGGCTTGCCGGCGCGAGCTTCGTTGGAACGGTGTTGCGGTCGCTGCGTTCGACGTACGGCGTTGCTCCGCGCACTTCATTCTCGGTTGGCGTGCAGATTCCGCTTGGACACCGCTTTGACGCTTCACCCGTCGAACACACGCCCGCGGACTCGAATCTGCCAGCAAACATCGGTGTAGAGGACAACCTTGCTGCGCATGCGGGTGCGCTGCCGCCAGACATGCGGGGCCTGGCAGCCGAACTACCGCCCGCGTCGCACGTTGACATCGCGGACCGCGATTTCGCCGTTGCGCCGACGCGTCCAGCTACCCGATTGACGCTTGCAGGCGTCGATGACGTGTGGTCCGGAAGGGAGCGGGTCGCGCAATTGCCGGAGCCCGCGAAATCCGATTCCGTTGTCGACGAAACGGCAGCGCTCGATACCGTCGCCGCGCAGCTGTTTGCTGCGGGACTGGAACGTGTGCGCGTGGGTGTCCGCGAGCGTGACCTGATCGTCGAATACGAAAATCACCGCTACAACCAGAACGAAGCTGACGCGCTTGGCATCGTGCTCGGTGTGGCTAGCGCGGGTGCGCCGCGCGAAGTGGAACGGATCCACGCGGTAATCAAGAAAGATAACCAGATATTGGGGGAGCTGACTGTCACTCGCGATGCCTATGCGCAGTTCCTCGTGAGCGGTACGCCTGGCGATCTGGCTATATCGATGACGATGCGCTTGCGACCCGACTACGATGCGAATTCTGTCGAATGGCACGGGGACGAGCACCGACATGGTCTTACGCGCCTTGAGGTCAGGCCGATCGCGAGTTATCTGTTCGGCACCGAATACGGGAATTTGGATGCGTCGATCGGCGTCAACGTTGTGGGCCACATACCGCTGTGGAAGGGTGCTGAGCTGATCGGCAGCTACGTGGCGCCCATCTATCACACGGCGAACATGGATGACGGCCGCGTCTACAGCAAATACAGGTTGCAGGCTGGCTTGTCAGATGCCGCCCTCGCACAGAGTTTCTGGATCGCGCCGCAGGTCTTGAACGTGCTGGCAGTCGGCAAGTTCGATTTCCACTACGTGGGTGCCGAAAACGAAACGACTTTATTCGTTCCGGGCCACCCCGATCTGGTGCGATTACGTCTCGCGTATCTGCATCAGCAGCCGGGTACCGACCACCTGCCGCATGAGATCAATGCATCACTCACGTATCGCTGGGTGCAGCCCGCCTGGAAGCTTTGGGTCGAAGCCGGCGCGGCGCGTTTTGTCGGCGGAGACAAGGGACCATTGATTACCTTCACGCGCTGGTTTGACGACGTTTCGTTTAGTGTGCATGCCGAGCATAGCGGACAGGGTACTTATGCGGGCCTCGCCATCGGCTTCCCGCTGACCCCGCGACAGGGCATGAAACCCGGCATCACGCAGATCGATGGCGCTGACCACTTCGCTCTCGACTTCCGCACCCGCGTCGGCGCCCCCAATTATGTCGCTCCGAACGCGGTTGAAAATCTCGGCTTTGCTTATGGCACGCAGAAGATGCTGCTGAACGAGGGTCGCTTCAGCGCACAGTATTTTGCGACCCAGTTGAAGCGCATGCGGGACGCATACGAGCGCTACGCCGCTGCGCCGACCGGATTGGTGACGGTGTCACGCTCGTCAGGCGCGGTATCTGCGATCGGCGCGACGAAGGGGCGCGTGGCGTGTGCGAATTTCTATCGGGCGACAGGTGCTCAGGCCCAACAGCTCAATGGTTGTCAGTAACTTCCTTCTGGAGAGACCGATGAAGCGTTCATACCTACTCGGAAAGCAGACATTGTGGATGGCAACGACTGTTGTTGCGCTGAGTGTGCTGACGGCATGCGGCGGCAGCGGATCGCCGCCGACCGGGACCATCAACGGCACAGCGGCGGTTGGCGCTCCGTTCGCGAGTGCGACGATCTCAATCGTCTGCAAGAACCGTTCGGCGAGCACTACGACAGACTCATCCGGCAAGTTCAACGCGACGTTCGCGTTCGATGGCCCGTGCACGTTGACTGGCACTGGCGGTAGCACCACGCTTCACTCGTTTGCGGCGGGGCCGGGTACGTACAACCTGACTTCACTGACGGAGCTGCTTCTGAGTTATCTGGCGGCGCAGCTTGGGACTACGGTCAACGGCCTGCTGGCAGGCCTTCCGACCAATCCAAAGTACCAGAGCGCACTGACCAGTGGCACGGTGATTACAAATGCGGAATCCGCCGTCGCGCAGGTCGTCAAAAACATGTACGGCGTGACCTTGTCGACTTCCGCGTTCCTGACTACTGCGTTCACCACGGGTCAGCCGGGGATCGATGCCGATCTTGACAAGCTGCACGGCGCCGGGGCGATTGATTCCACGGGACAACCAGTCTCAGAACTGGTGAACGCGCTGGTGAACGCAGGCGCGAAGAATCCGATTACGGGTTCGGGTAGCGGCTCGACTGGGGGTACGGGCGGTACGGGTGGCACGGGCGCTACGTAGACCAAAAGTGACGGGTGCTGGGGCGCGTGCTCATCCCGGCCGAGCAGGTGGCGGATCGCAGCGGCATTGTCGTGATATTGCCAGCCCGAGTGGAAGCCAGCGTTTCGGATGCCCCCTGAGCGCGAACCGTGCCGCGAGCTTGGCGAGACGACGTGTCTCGCGTCAGGGGCATTCCCTTTTCGCAAGAAAGTGATTCAGCAAGCACGTGCTTTAACGAAGCAGACTCTGGAGGACAAGTAAGTCATGTGCGGGATTGTCGGTGCAGTTGCACAACGTAACATCGTTCCCGTTCTCATCGAAGGACTGCGTCGCCTCGAATATCGCGGCTATGATTCGTGCGGCGTGGCCGTGCTGGCGGGAGGCGAACTACACCGTGCGCGCAGTGTCTCGCGCGTCGCGGAACTGGATGCGCAGGTGCGCGAGACGCATCTGGAAGGCGTCAGCGGCATTTCGCACACGCGGTGGGCGACCCACGGCGCGCCCGTCACCGATAACGCGCATCCAATATTCTCCTGCAACGAATTGGCACTCGTGCACAACGGCATCATCGAGAATTACGAGCCGCTGCGCGAGATGCTGCGTGGCAAGGGCTACGAGTTTGTCTCGCAGACCGATACGGAAGTCATCGCGCATCTGATCCACAGCCTGTATCGCGGCGATCTGATCACAGCGGTGCGAAATGCCGTGGGCGAACTGCACGGTGCCTACGCGATTGCAGTTTTGCACACAGCGCATCGGAACACGGTTGTCGGTGCGCGGCAAGGGTCGCCGCTCGTCGTTGGTCTTGGCGAGCACGAGAACTTTCTCGCCTCGGATGCACTGGCGCTTGCTGGAAGCACGGAGCGTCTTGTCTTTCTGGAGGAAGGCGACGTCTGCGAGCTGACGCTCGCGAGTGTCAGGATCGTCGATCGTCACGGTGCGCCTATTGAGCGCGAAACGCGTGAAGTTGCGGCTTACGGCGGTGCGGTTGAACTGGGCCCTTACCGCCACTTCATGCAGAAGGAGATTTTCGAGCAGCCGCGCACAATCGGTGACACGATCCCGGCAACGGATTCTTTCGACGCAACGCTGTTTGGTGAGGCCGCACCGACGGCATTTTCGGAAATCGACAGCCTCCTGATTGTCGCATGCGGCACGAGCTACTACTCGGGATTGACGGCAAAATACTGGCTCGAGTCGATCGCGAAAATTCCCACGCAGGTGGAGATCGCGAGCGAGTACCGCTATCGCGACTCCGTGCCAAATGCGAATCAGCTGGTAGTGGCGATCTCGCAGTCTGGCGAAACCGCGGATACGCTTGCGGCGCTCAAGCATGCGCAAGCGCTGGGACACAAGCACACGCTGTCGGTCTGCAATGTCAGCACAAGCGCGATGGTGCGGCTGACGGTGCTCTCATTCCTCACGCATGCGGGCCGAGAGATCGGCGTCGCGTCGACGAAGGCGTTTACAACGCAGCTGGTCGCTCTCTTCGTGCTCGCGGTAACGCTCGGCAAAGTGCGCGGCCACGTGACCGCGTCACAGGAAGCCGACTATCTGCGCCAGCTACGCCACTTGCCGGCGGCGCTAAACAGTGTGCTGGCGCTGGAGCCACAGATCATCGCATGGTCGGAAGAGTTTGCGCGTAAGGACAGCGCACTGTTCCTCGGCCGCGGGCTGCATTATCCAATAGCGCTTGAAGGTGCGTTGAAACTGAAGGAGATCTCTTACATCCACGCGGAAGCGTACGCGGCCGGCGAGCTTAAGCATGGGCCGCTCGCGCTGGTCACGCAGACAATGGCGGCCGTGACCATTGCACCAAACGACGCGCTGCTGGAAAAGCTGAAGTCAAACATTCAGGAGGTCCGGGCGCGCGGTGGGCAACTGTATGTATTCGCCGATGCCGATACGAAGATCGTCAATGACGAAGGGCTGCATGTCATCCGCATGCCCGAGCACTATGGCTTGCTGTCACCGATCCTGCACGTCGTGCCGCTGCAGTTACTCGCGTACCACACGGCTTGTGCCCGCGGGACGGATGTCGACAAGCCGCGGAATCTTGCAAAATCTGTCACCGTTGAATAACGGTCGCGCCATTTCGACGAAGGAGCGCGTTGCAGAACGAGGAGCCTTTCTGCATTTGGTCAAAGAACTGTGCAGGAAGCACGGGTTCAGTGACGCGTCGTTCTACACCTGGCGTGCGAAGTTCGGCGGCATGGAAGTCTCGGAAGCCCGCCGGTTGAAAGACCTTGAGGCCGAGAACGCGCGGCTGAAGAAGCTGCTGGCCGAAGCAATGCCCGATATGACGTTCAACGGCAAGTTCCTCGACGAATGAAAGCACTGGTTCACGACGCTCGCCGACGCTCGGGCTGTCATCGCGGCATGGCGTCAGGACTACCACGAGCAAAGGCCGCACAGTGCACTGAACTAGCTTTCTCCGTCGGAGTTCGCGGCGAAACATCGGGCAACAGCGGACGCTCCTGCCGCTTTCCAGGAGCTGATTTAAAGGGGCTTTGCTAGAAGTCCACTGGCCCTACTGAAGGGGGCAGGTCAGCGGAAACATGAATGTGGGAAGTTTCGTGCAATCTTATGAAAATAGGAAATCGGTGGAAAAATGAAAAAACTTTGCGCAGTGATTTGTGGCGGCATCGTCCTGTCGGGATGCAGTTGGTTCAGCCATCGTGAACAGGCATCCAGCGGGATCGATGGTCTGAACCGAACTGTTTGGGCGGTAACGGACACTCCCCATGTTGGTACAATTGTCAAGCTCGATATTCATCAGGATGGCACTGCGAGTATCATGAAATCTTCAGATGTCGTCGTCGACTATGTCAGTTCGTCTAAAATTACGGAGCGTGTAAGCGACACAGATAAAGTGATTGATCTAACCGGTGATAAGGGTGTGAATCTGGCGATCAATTTGCTTCAGCTCGCCACGAACTTTGCGGTCACTAACGTTTCAGCAGATGCGACGACGACAAGTTCTGCCCATTTTTCCTTTAAAAGCGTGCACGTCGATCAGGCCCAAACATCAGAAGGTCTTCAACGGCTTGTGCAAAACATCGACGACGGTACGTATTTGCTCCAGAAAGCAAGAGATCTTTTTGCAAATATCAATGACGAGGTCAGGGCGTATCGGGAAGATCGCACCGTTTTGAGAACCTACTATATAGTGGCCAAGGTCTTCAACGTGGGAGCCCTGGATATTGTTACGAGTGGGAGGAATACGAAAAGTATTGTTTTAAGTTGCACTTTTTTTACGAAAAGTTGTGGGACACTTGGGGGGCACTCAAATGCGACAGATAAGCAGTTGGAGTCGGGAGCCAAACCATTTTTTGTCGTACTGGTTCCCTTCTACCAGAACGCCGGAGGAACACTGTTTCTGGATCAAAACGCGAGCAAGACTGTCAAAGCGGTCACTGGCTGAATTGCTCTTTATCGATTTTCCGATTTACGTCCGATGTGCAGGGCTACCACGTCGAGAGCGGCGCGGCTGCGGGGCCCACGCGCGGTAATCGTGATCTTGACTTCTGCAGATAGTTTGATTGACCACTTGTTGCGCTCGGCAGATTGCGCACCCTAGTACTACTGTGTTACAGAATTGCGCGCTCTATAGCCGTACAGGAAGAGAACCATCGTTGCATGAGCCTTTGTCCAAGCAGGATGCGCAACGTAGTAATGGAATCAGGAACGTGGCGTTGAGCGCGCTGGACTGCCCCGTGGGATGTAATCCGTGGGAAGGGTAGGCAGCGTGCGTTCGAGGAAGTTTTTTTTATCGCCTGCACCTGATTGCATCCTGAGTCGCTGAGCCATCAGAAAGCCATATGCAGCGATACTCAGCGTGGCGTGGTGGTGAAAGCCACGCCAGCCTCGCCCTTCATAGTGACCGAGCCCGAACTCCTGCTTCAGGTCCTGATAGTCGCGCTCGATGCGCCAGCGCATTTTGGTCACGAACACGAGCTGCTCGAGGGTCGCCTCTTCGGGGGCGGTAGTGAGAAAGTATTTGAGCGGCTCCGTATCGCCATCAGGCCATTCAATGAGCAGCCATTCTTCGTCGCGAACGGTACTTCGCCAATTGTCGCGATGCGCGGGACAAACCCGCACGGCGGCAAAGCGTGAGGAAAGTGCTGCGTTGCTACCCTCCCGCCAGGTGACGGTCTGCCAGGCGTTTGCGGGTAATTGCACAGCCACTTCCTTCACTGCGAGCGGTTCATGGCCGGGTGCGCGGCGTAACAATGTCGGGGGTTTGCAGCGCCCGCTCCAGGGCTTGGGCGGAAGCGGTGCCGTACCGGGTGCCCACACAGAGGTGCCCGGCCGGATCCCTACCGAATACAACAAACCCAGTTCAGTTACGCTTTCCCGGAAAGCGGTTTCGTCGCCGTACCCGGCATCGGCGAGCACAATGCCCGGTGCAATGCCGGATGCTACAGCCTCTCGGAGTTGGGCCAGCGCAATCTGTGGCTTGGTCTCGAAGGCGAGATCGTCGGGAATGCCCGCATGACGCGCTCGTTCCCGGTCTTCAATCCATTCCTTGGGGACGTACAGCTGCCAGGCAATGGGCAGGCTGCCGCGTTGCGTCGCGATCGACAGGCTCACGGCGATCTGGCAGTTATCCTGTTTGCCCAGTTGCCCACAGTATTGCCGCGCTACGCCGACCGAATGCTTGCCTTTCTTCGGGAAGCCCGTGTCGTCAATAATCCAGTAATAGCCAGCCTCTTCAGCAGCGTGCAGGCCTAACGCGGGCATCACCCATTGCGTACCCGCTGCAGGACCGCCCGGTCAGACCATTCTGCCTTGGCCACAAAATGGTGGAGTGATTGGTGTTTCGCACTCGCGTGAAGTGGGTCAATATGCGCGGCCATCGGCTCGACGCTCTTGCGCGAAAGCGGCATTACCAGGCCCGAACAGTAACCCTTGAGACCGGCGTGGCGATCGGCGTGCCCTAACGCCTGCGCTAGATGGTTCAGATACGCGTCAAATTCGTTGACATCTTCTCCCATCGCGATCCCCAGAAGTCTGTATTATTCAATAGTACCAGGTATCGCTTTGCTGAGAATATTTTTTGACACAGTAGTACTAGTAGGCTGCGGAAATACCTCGCTCGATAGTCGTCGAGATGAATTGCAAACGCGTTGGTGTGAGAAGCTCACCTATCTCTATCTCCTTGGAGATTATGCGCGGCGCGCCGACACATTCACCGAAAGTTTATTTTCCGTGCGCAAGCTGGACGATTTCGTTCCGCCCCCGCGTCCGCTGCGCTCTATTCGCGTCATGGCAAACGAGGATCTGGCGAAGATGGATCGGATCTTTGCTGGGATGTGTGACGCTGACATCAAGGGCGGCCGGCCGAGCATTGCGCCGGAGAAGTTACTGCGCGCGATGCTGCTGCAGGTGCTGTACGGTATCCGATCTGAACGTCAGCTCATGGGCAAACTCAATACAGCCTGCTGTTTCGGTGGATTTTTGGTCCGTCGATGGACGATTCGGGCACTGTCAGGTTGCTGGAGAGGTGGCGGTGTTGCTGGTGCGATAAGTTCGGCGCACGATTTGCCCAGTTCGCCAAAGTGGTGCAGCGCAAGCCAGGCAGCACCTGGCATTTGGATGAGATGTTCGTGACGCTGCGCGGCGAGCCGTATCTGTTGTGGCGCGCGGTCGACGAGCATGGCGCCGAACTCGACGTGCTGGAGCAAAAGCGTCGCGACAAGCCCGTAGCAAAGCGCTTCTTTCGGCGGGTGCTGAGTTCGAATCCGGTGCCGCGCAGAATCGTTACCGACCAGCTACGCAGTTATCCGGCCGCAAAGGCCGATATACCTGAACTCGCTCAGGTAACCCACATTTTCGTCAAAGCGGCTGCACGCGTGAACGATCGTTGTTCTTCAGAGGCTTCAGCATAGCAGGTCCTTATTGGGACAAAGCCTGGAGAGCGATTTCGTCTTCGTCATCTGGTCATCTTGACTCGATCGCCATTGCCAGCATGACAACGCCCTCAAGCATCTCTCCTTTCTTCCTTTGTGTCGAATTTATACGCGACCTGCTGATAGACGAAATTTGGGGGAGGCTCAATCTCCCGAAATCGCGCCGACTAACATGCGCGACGTCAGCTTCCCGACAAACCGCACATATTTTGTCGCAGCAACACTGGAAACGCGCCGGTTCCCGTGAGTCTTCTGCATCCTATTCAGCCACGCGCTTAGCCGTTTCCGTCGCTGGTACAGTTGTTGCGGACTTAAGGACATGAATTCGATCTCGATCGCTCTGTTGACACCGCCCCGCATTGGGCGATGCGTGACCTTGAAGTAACGCCGGAGAATCGAGGTGCTGGTTTCCGTACCTGTGCGGATAGTTGGCGGTTCGAGACGCTCTTCGGCCGAACGGCGAAATAGGGTGGCTGCGCAACTGCCATGCGGCGTTTCCGAAGGCGCCCCCCGAGCTCGATGCTTGGCTCCTTCATGCATACGCTATACAACGGCAACCCGGGTGCTGTGCGGCGCACTGATTCAAGTTTTATCGAGATGCGGATGGGATGCGTAACTACGGCAAAATGTTCTGCTGCGCTTTTCTGCGTCGCAGCTGCTCTCGAGGATATAAAACCACGGAGTAGATCATGACGGATACTCTAACCCAGAAGGAACTCAATGACACGGCCTTCGTTTATTGCGGAAATATTAAAGGCGGGCAATCATGACTTATTCTGTGTCGCTTGACGCAAAATTAAGGAGCACCCGCGTCGGGGCGCTAAGAAATGCGCTGGAACGGAAGCGGTGCCTGCGCGTTATGGAAGCGATAAGTCCGCTTGCTGCTCTGGTGGTCGAGACAAGCCGGGTCATTGATGAGGCGGGAGCGGAACTCGAGTACGACGGCTTCTGGTCGAGTTCCCTGACCGACTCGACTATGCGGGGAAAACCGGATATTGAAATTCTCGACATGCGAAGCCGAATCACCAATATCAATGAAATATTCGAAAGCACCTGCAAGCCCCTGATTATCGACGCCGATACGGGCGGGAAATCCGAGCACTTCGCGATGAACGTAGTGATGCTCGAAAATGCGGGCGTGTCTGCGGCGATCATCGAGGATAAGACCGGTCTAAAGAAGAACTCGTTGATCGGAAATCGTTTTCCTCAGATTCAGGAAGATCCAGAAAAGTTCAGTGCAAAAATCGAGTGCGCATGCAAGGCGAGACATAGCGATGAATTCATGATTATCGCTAGGATCGAAAGTCTCGTTTTGGAAAAAGGTATGTCGGATGCGACCTCCCGGGCTCAGCGATATGTCGACGCGGGTGCCGACGGAATCATGATTCACAGCAAAAGCGCGAAGCCGGACGAAGTACTCGAATTTGCCTCTCTGTTTAGAGCCCGAGACGGAGATACCCCGCTGGTTTGTATCCCCACAACATACAACCGAATTAAGTTCGGTGAGCTGGAGCAGGCCGGCTTCAACGTTGTAATTTACGCCAATCACTTGTTGCGGGCTGCTTATCCTGCGATGACCAAGGTCGCTGCGGACATTCTGAAGAGTGGTCGTTCATACGAGGTAGAGGGTCAGCTTTTCTCGATCGAGGAGATCCTGCGCCTGATTCCAGGGACGGCATGACCATGGCAATTGCGAGAAACCTCGTCAACGATATCGGGCGGGGACGCCACGAACAAAAAATCGTACTGTCGGCCCATCGAACAGGCGATTCCAGGAGAGTCGTCGAGATTTCCAGCGCACTGGGCAGTTCGTATATTTGTGATCCCAACTCGCCGGTCACGCAGGCGGTCTACACGAACTGTTCGACTCGTGACGCTTGAAATAGATAGGATGATATATGAAGTACCAGTACATTTCGACAGTGATGGTTTTGTGTGCCGCTCGGACAGGGGAGTGCTAGTAGGTGTGACTAAATACGGAACTCATTGCCTGGCAGTATCGCGACCAGTCCTCGCACGGATCACGGAGAGGCGTGTCGCCGCGTGCGGATATCGGACGATCGCGAGGCCACTTCATCTGTCGGAACTCGTGCATACAAGCTACCTTGGTTGGATCGGCGCGGATTTTCGCCTCATCGACGCGGTGCTTTTTCCGCACGAGCTTGGCGGGTCTGACGCCGGGATACCGGATGATCTCGCGAGCGTTGCGATGCAAGACGACACGCTCATTCCGATCCTGATGGAGGTATAGCGATGGCAGATAAACTAGACACGGCTTTCCTGAAACATCGAGCGTCCTTGATCCGGACGTCGTTGTTGCAATTGATTGCCGAAGCAGGGACGGGGCATCCCGCCAGTTCGTTGTCTTGCGTTGAGATTCTTGTTTCGCTTTACTACGGAACTCAGAATGTTAATCCGGAAAGTCCGCTTGCAAAAAGGGATATGGTCGTGTTGTCGAAAGGTCATGCGGTACCAGCGCTATACTCGATCCTGCTGGATCTCGGGATTCTCACCAGAAAGCCCAACGACCGGTTGAGAGCATATGGATGTCAGTTTCAGGGACATCCGGATACGCGTTTCACCACAGGCATCGATGTCAGTACAGGTTCACTTGGGCAGGGCCTGTCGATCGGCCTGGGCTATGTCCTTGGCACCAGAATGAAAGGTTCTGACAGGCGTGCGTTCGTGATTCTTGGCGACGGAGAATGTCAGGAAGGGCAAGTTTGGGAAGCGGCGCTGCTCGCCTCGGCACATAGTGCGAGAAATCTGTACGCCATCGTCGATTACAACAAGATTCAGCATGACGGTGCGATTGAGTGCATCGTTCCGCTCGAACCGTTCGTTGACAAGTGGAATGCTTTTGGATGGCGGGTCCTTGAAGTAGACGGCCACGATTTCCGGCAGCTCGAACAGGCTCTGTCACACTCGCCCGACCCGCGCCCGACGGCGATCATTGCTCACACGATCAAGGGCAAGGGCGTTGGGTATATGGAAGGCAACTGGCAATGGCATTCGGTAGCTGACGCCGACCGTCTAAAGCGCGATTTCTCCGCGGGGATACTCAATGCGTGAAGCCTTCTCGAACTCGTTGATCAGACTGGGGGCGGAACGTCAGGATCTCGTAGTGCTCGATGGTGACTGTTCGCACTCGACGCGAACCTATCGATTCCAGGACGCCTACCCGCAACGGTTCATCAATGCCGGGATCGCCGAACAGAACATGGTCGGCATGGCGGCGGGTATGGCAAAGGCTGGGCTGGTGCCGATCGTTTGCGGATTCGCCGCGATTATGGTGCACCGGGCGGCGGACCAACTGGTCCAGTCGCTCGCTTATGCCGGCACCAATGTGAAGCTCGTCGGCCACTATGCTGGCGTCACCGCGTCCTCCGAAGGCGCGCCGCATCACTCGATCGCCGATCTCGCGCTTGTTCGGTCCATCCCGAATATGACGATTCTGTGCCCGGCCGACGATGGCGAAGTCGAGAGCTGCCTACGGCAGGCGCTGGACATCACTGGGCCAGTGTACCTGCGCCTCGCGCGCAATCCGGTGCCCGTGCGGCCGGATGTGAGCTGGGTCATCCGCGACGGCTACCAGCAAACTCGCAGTGACGGCGGGATCGTCATTGTCAGCATCGGCGTCATGCTGGATGTAGCGGTCCAGACTGCCGCTCAATTGAATTCGCTCGGCGTCGTGACATCCGTCGTCGCCTTGCAGCGCCTAAAACCGCTGCCTCATGAGCTTTCAGAGGCCTTGGCGTCGGATCGTTGGTCGCTAATCGTGACGATCGAGGACCACAACGTAGTCGGTGGTCTCGGGGGCGCCATCGCGGAAGCAGTCGGGCACAAGGGGAAGCCGGTGTTGCGATACGGTATTGAAGACATGTTCACCCAGAGCGGTACCTACGATGAACTGTTGTCCGGCCTAAACCTTCGCGCTGCCGACATTGCCGGCAGCATCGTGCACGCCGTCGAGGCGAGAGATGTCAAGGAGCCAATGTGAAGATCAGTTCGATAGAGTGCGCTGCAGTTCTAGACAGCAATGGACGCGGCGCCGTGGAAATCTGTCTCGGCTTCGAGCGCAATCATCTTCGTGGCAGCGCGATTGCGCCGCGAGGCTCAACCACCGGCGACTTTGAAGCGACGTTCTTCGAGGACGAGCGGCGGTCAGGGTTGGAGTCGGCGAGACCGGCAATCGAGTCCGCGAGTTTGCTGCTACCGTCGGCCTTGATCGGAAGAGAGTTTCGGACATTGAAGGAATTCGACGCTGCATTGCGGGAAATAGACTCGTCGCCGCGGTTTCGCAAGCTTGGCGGAAACGTTGCGATTGCCGCGTCTCTTGCGTTCGCCAAAGGTCTGGCCGCGAGCAGGAGAATCCCTCTGTACCGGACGCTGACCGATGACGAAATCACGCACCTGCCATTGCCGATGTTCAACATAATTGACGGAGCGTCGATCGAAGGATCTGGTATCGGCGGTGTCGAATTTCTGCTGATTCCCGAAAACGGTCTGGACGTTCCGCGCGCGGTGCAAATGGGAATCGACGTTCGCAATGCCATGCGAAGCTTGCTTGCCCGTCAAGGAATCGTGGCTGGAGATAGTCCGCAGGGAGCGCTGCTGCTCGCGTCAGCGGACTGCGAGTTTCCGCTGGCCTTGATACTGGAGGCGGCTTCAGGGGCAGGCTACTCAGTGGGGACGGATTTTACGCTTGGCTTGGACCTGGCTGCTTCGGATTATTTCGACGGGGATGGACGCTACACGTATCCGTGGCCGGCACTGGACAATGGCAACGAGGGCGCATCAGGCGAAAACCTGGATGCCTTGTGCGACGAATACAGCCGGTTGATATCGGCCTTTCATATCTCGTTCATCGAGGATGGATTCGCGGAACGGGACGTTCGCGGCTGGAGATCGTTCCAGAAGCATCGCGGACAGGCTCGCATGGTCGCCGATGATTTGTGTGCCTCCAATTCGTGGCGTATCGACAGTGCTTGCACGGAGGGACTCATACAAGGCGTACTCGTTAAACCGAATCAGGTCGGCACATTAACAGGCGCGATGGAGGCACTGGCAATGGGAAAAGGTCATGGCCTGCTGACTGTCGTGTCGCAGCGAAGTGGAGAAAACGACGACGATTCGATCACGCACCTTGCCCTTGCTGGCCGAGCCGACTATCTGAAATTCGGCGGCCCCGCCCGAATGGACCGCATTATCAAGCTGAACTCGCTGCTCAGGTTCGCACGCGGCGCCGCGCTACTCAGCTAGCGATATTCCAGAGACGGAAGTGGAAACAGTGAAACATATCGTTTGCCGGGTGCCAGTCAAAAGCCGTGCTGCCGAACCGGTTCCGGGTGGGAGGTATGCAACGAACAGTACGTCAATCCTTCGGCCATGCATACGTGGGGTCTCAAGCCCGGACATCATGATCAGATGTGACAAAGACGAGATCGCTCTATCACGGTCACCGGTTCCCTGCGGCAGTCGTTAGCTGCGCGGTGAGTTGGTACTTCCGGTTTCAGCTGAGTTTGCGTGACATCGCAGAGTTGCTGTTCGAGCGCGGCGCCGTGGTCAGTTATGAAACGATCCGGCGTTGGTGCGATAAATTCGGCGCAGGCTTTGCACATCGCGTTAAAGCTGCTCGACGCAAACCGGGCGCAACATGGTACCTCGACGAGGTACTCGTGACGCCGCGCGGCGAACCATGGCTGCTGTAGCGTGTGGTCGACCAAGACGGCGTCGAACCCGACATTCCTTCTTCAGAAGCGGCGCGACAAGAACCGCGGCGAAACGTGGTATGAGCTTGATCAACCAGTGGTGTATGCTCGAGTGGTCGACCTCGATACACCGTTCGGCAGACTCAGCGAGAGCGCCACGTACGAGCGTCCTCATAGCAGGATCACGTGCAGCTGAAAATGGAGCCGCTTTGCCACTCTGTCAATACCGGCGAGTAACGTCCTCCGCGGTTTCTTCGTCTTTGCCATGGCGCTTGCCGTACCTTTCGATTCGAAATATTCTACTTGACTTCGGTAACGCGCCAGAGCCGTACGATGCGCGCATGCGCGACCGGCCCCCCGAAATCGAACGTGAACGCACTAACGAAGTGAAAATTGCGAGCGCTTGTCTTCGCTCAGTACCCGTTCCGCCTTCGGTCGCACCATAGGCATGTCCGCGAATACATACCGGCTAACAACGGAACAGAGCGCATTTCTCGGATGGGCGTGCATCAAGCTCGTGTCGTCCCAACACCAAAGGCGATCGTAGTGCTTTTGTTACACGATCGCGGATGCTTTGTCGCAAAGATGACATGACGATATCCGATGTGTACACAACGAATGCAGTGGGATAAATAGAAATGAAAAGCGCTGTATAGAATGCGGGCGCGCATGGCACGAAACCTGCAAGAACGCTGTTTGCACGGGCACGCTCCGGACAGTGAGAACTCGACAGCACGCGACAACTCGTTGTCCGCTGATCAACCTCGTCGACGATGATGTCAGCCAGCGGCGGATGGGAGGTCAACCTTAAGGACCGGATCGGCTGGCTCGAACGAAAGCGTTGCCGGACAACTAACGGTGTATGGAGTTCTCGGATATCTGCTGAAGACGCGACCGCGCAAAGCCTAAATCGCTGTTCCTGGCTGATAACAAAGGAGTTGAAGAACATGCATTGTGATCGACCGAACCCGCCACCGCCGATGCGTAGCCTCGCTGATATGGGTACCGGTACCATACATTTCCGTCTCCCACGCGGTGTGCCATTACCGGTCGGATTGTCATGCACGATAGTCTCATTTGAGCCCAGTGCCCGAACACACTGGCATATTCACCCGTTAGGCCAACGATTGTTCGTGACCGCGGGATGTGGGTGGATGCAGTGTGAAGGCGAACCGATCGTGGCGATGCATCCTGGAGATATGGTCTGCATTGCGCGGAACCGAAAGCATTGGCACGGTGCGTCACCATGGACCTCCGTGAGGCTGATTGCGCTCCACAAGGAGCATGACAGCAAATGTGTCGATTGGCTAAAACCGGTTACCGACGAGCAGTACTACGCCAGGCCGTCTCTCGACATCTGACGGAGCGCGATGTTAGAGAATCGAAGGCACTTCCCCCTTCCCACGTCTGCGGCGGAAGCCGCAAATCGGCATCAACTGACTGCGTCGCAATAGTGGAATCAGGATGATTAAGCACATTACGATGACGATTACCTAAATCACCAGCGAATAGAACTGCGGACAACTATTCGATCTGTGTCGTCGAATTTGATTTGCCCCATGTGCATGGTTGTGGGCATGAAGGCAAGTGCCAGAGCCTGCATCGCACAACTACGGCCGCATCCACTTTGTGTTCGAAGCTGCCCCCCTTGATGGCGTCGGGCGCGTCATCGAGTTTGGCGTGATCAAGACGCCGCTATTTCAAGGACTACTAGGATCACCGCATGTTGCGGTGGACCGACGAGCCGTTCTATGCCTACGTGCGCGGCATCGATACGTCGGTGGTCAGGGTGTCCCGTTCAATCCAACCGCCGAGAACATGGCGCAGTGGCTGGTGACCGTGCTCGGCACTCGAAGTGCTGGAAGCCACCGACGTGCGGTTGGTGGAACTTCGAATTTAGGAGACACGCAAATGCAGTGCGACGTACCGTCTGTAGCCGTGCCACCCGTTGGCAGCTATCCCGTCAACGAGATTTTTGAGTCGTTACAGGGCGAAGGCAGCTTCACCGGCACACCTTCAGTGTTCGTCCGTCTGCAAGGGTGTCCGGTGGGTTGCGCGTGGTGTGACAGCAAGCACACGTGGCAGGTGATGCCGGAGCGAGAAATCAGTGTCGGGGCGATGGGCGAGAAAACCGGGCGGCCGTGCGACAGCTATGCGTGGTGTGACGTGCCGACGCTCGCGAACATTGTGCGGGCGGCAGACGCTGAGCACGTGGTCATCACGGGCGGCGAACCGTGCATGTACGACCTGCGCCCGCTGATCGCGAAGCTCGAAGCGTGGCATCACCGTGTCCAGGTCGAAACCTCGGGCACTTACGTGCCGCTCGTCACGCCCAGCACCTTCGTCACCGCGAGCCCGAAGTACGGAATGCCAAGTGGACGCCCGGTGCTCGATGAGGCGCTGGCGCGTGCCAACGAGATCAAGTATCCGGTCGGCAAGCAGCGCGACATTGATATCGTGCTCGAGAGACTTGACCCGATCCAGCGCGCGCGCGGCACCCCGATCTGGTTGCAGCCGCTGAGTCTGTCGTCCCGCGCCACGGGCATCTGCATGAAGGCGGCGCACCGCTACGGCTGGCGCGTCTCGTTGCAGACGAATAAGTTCATCAACATCAGGTAGCATCATCATGCCGGTCCGAGGAAGAAAGTCCAAGCCCACGGCGCTCAAGCTGATCGAGGGCATGCGTCACCCTGCCCAAGCGCCGCCGATGCTCCCGTCCAGGCATTCTGCCGTGCTCGTGTGGACGAACGCGCCCGTGCGGGATGGAGAATCGCATCACGCACGAACATGAGCGGCTCGCCTAGGCCGTCCGCCGTGGCGCTCGCGATGGGCACGCAGTACGAGATATCCGTTGAATTGCTACGATTCAGATTGATATGTAGTTTCGGTTTGGGCGTGGCATAGGATTTTACCTACCAGCACGGCGCCTGATACTTGGATGTGGTAATTCCATTGAATTGCATTTGTGAAAAAAGAAGGTGTACCGATGAGAGCTTTGTCGATTTTTATTCTTCTGATAATCTATTTTCCTAGTAATGCGTGGACGGCAGTCAACGATCGCCGCGTAGCGACTTGGAATCTCCAAGGCTCCAGCGCAAGCACCGAGAGTAAATGGAATTCAAATATTCGGATGGTGCTAGTTGGAAATCGAGATGATGGAGCGACATCCGATTCAAGGCGTATTGATGTTATGATGATACAGGAGGCTGGATCATTACCTGCATCAATCACGATTAATCCTCCACTTCCATTGGATGGCCGGTTAGTGAACCCGGATCTAGTTGCCGCGCCTATAAACGAATATGTCTGGAATTTGGGTACCTCAAGAAGGCCAATCGATTACTACGTTTATTTTTTGCGAGTCGATACTGGTGCCAACCGAGTAAATCTGGCTATTCTCAGTAAAGAAAAGGCTGCTCAAGTAATCTTGCTTAGACCGCGGGCTTGGAGTGGAGCAAGGCCAATACTGGGAATCAGACTCGGATCTGACTATTATTTCGGGATTCATGCCTTGGCAAACGGCGGAACGGATTCCGGAGCAATCGTTGCTCGAGTTTGGGAGTATTTTAATCAAAATCAGATATCGGACCAATGGTTGATTGCTGGTGATTTTAATCGCGAGCCCAATCAATTGCGCGAGCTCCTTCGGAGAAGCTATCCGCAAGAACATAGAAACGTGACTTTCCAGTATGAGGATCGGCCAACCCATAGAACAAGCGGCCGCAATCTAGATTATGGGATTGCCGGACGGCTGAACAATCCATCAGGCGGCCCTAATTTTGATTGCAACTTATTTACGCCGAGCCTAATAGGGCAGTTGGTATCAGATCATACTCCTGTTTTACTTTGGCCGAAGAAATAGACGAGTGAGAACGAAGACCGCGCGCAGCAGTTACTGTAATTGCAGGAAATCTCGTCAATGGTAATGATCCTAGGTGCAGGCGATATCGACTGCCTGTTCTTTTGCGATCTGCAGAATGCCGGTGGCGAACGCATACGGGGTCACAAGCGTGATTGCACCGACGAACGCGCGATCGGTGACGAGCGCGGCGTCGTCGGCGCCATGATTCGCTAGGGCGGTTCCGTGCAGAGCAACGTGACCTTAGTGCCGAAGCGGTCCTGCGGCGCCGAAACAGGAGCCTGCTTGACGCAGACGACGATGTGCATGGCGGCACTCAGGGCCAAGCGGTGCGACATGTCGGCAACGATGCTCGCAGATTGTCGAGAGAGACGCGCTGGTGTCCGTCGACATCCTACGGTCTCCGCCGCGGGCGGGGACACGACGAAATTGTTGCAGTCTTGTTGCGACGGGCCTTGACAGACGGTGAGGAGGGTCGCCGCATTGTCATGCGGCACGGCTTCCGTTGCCGAAGATATTGGAAGAGGCGAGAAGCGTCTGAGGATTTGCAGGCGGCTGACATTCGCAACCTTCTGGTCGAACGCGATGCCAAAGAATTGCAGTACATCCTCGGTCGATCAGTCCTTGCATTTCTAGCAGAGTCCCTATTGGAAGAACGCAAAGGCTTCGTAGGTCGAAAATGGATCGAGCACGACAAGGACATCGGCAAAGTGTGCACGCTGCGCGCCGCGTTGTTGCGCACAGCGCGTTACTCGGCCCGGCGGGCATCAAGACCAGCAGGCGCGACAAGCGGGCATCGAACTCTTCAAACCTCATCGCTCGCCTTTCAATGCACGAAGCCGAAGAACGCCATCGCGCCTTCGGCCGGCGTCAGGCCCGCCTTGAAGTAACCCTCGAGCCGGTCCGCAATCGCTTCGTCGAGTGTGAAGGGCGGCTGGATGTAGCCCACATTGAACGCATGGTCGTACCAGTCGCTGAGCCACGCGCGCAGTTCGATCACATATTGCGGCAATGCATTCGAAGCGTCGTCGTGCATGTGCGTCTCCCTGGCTTGCAGTACGATCAGGCTGCCTTGCGGCCTATCCCCATCTCCGGTCGGCGCCTGTCCGGCGGAAACACATGCCATGTGCCGTCGGCATGGCGAAAGAAGAAGAGGGAGAACGAGCCGGTCGGCCGGTCGATCTGAATGCACACGCGACACGTTCCGCCCGAGCGTGAGCGTTCCAGCAGGCGCACGCGCGCTGCCCGGCTACGTGTCGAGCCGACCAGCTTTTCGACCTGAGAGCGCAGCGATCTGTTGCCCGCCATGACTTTCCCCGCGATGCACGATGAATCGATGCTACGGGGGATCGGTGCGCGCGCCCAATCGGCGGCGGCGGAATGTCGTCTCAGGAAGCGCTGATTTCAGCCGTCAGGATTTCCTGAACCGGAACAGCGTGAAGCAACGGCATATAAGGGTTTTCACCGGCGCCGGAGCTTTCTGCATGAATGGGCGTTAAGGATTTCCCGACACGCGAATCAGGATGTCACACGACCGTCTTTGCGCGTGCGCTGACTGCGACACAAGTTCTGATCGCAGATGATGAGCCATCGAAACGCGATCTCAACCGATGCATCATGATGGCATATCTGTCCGAGCGGGAGAACGTTGTCGAGCAGGTCGATTCGCTCTGTCTGCGGCTGTTCGACACCTGGTGTGAGACGCGCAGTGTGACGCCGCTCGCATATCTGTTGCATTGCTGGCCGATGACCGACAGCACGCCGGCTGCTCTGCGGCGGGTGGGTGAATCGATGCGCGATTTGCGGCGCCGTCACGCGGACCAGCTCGACGCGTACGGCTTTCACGCGCAGTGCGAAATGGCCGATCTGATCGACGAACTGGTAGAACGTCCGGCGCGCACGGTCCGGCTGATGGCGGTGGGCGAGGTGCCGGAATAGCAAACGGACAACGCAGGCAACGCGCAAAGACATGGGGCAGGGCGCAGTGGCTGCGGACGGCGGCGCGCGTTGTTTCATCGGACGTTTGAAACCCGGGTGGGGCGCGGTAGACCGGGCTTTGGCATCGAGTGCAGAACAGGACACACACAACGGCGGCACTCGCGGGAAGATATGGCTCTCGACAGGTTCGACGCATGGTGGAGCGGGCTCCGTTACGTGCGGCGCAGCGTGGTGCTGCGGCTGCTCGCGACGGTGCTCGTCTTTAGCTGCGCGATCACGCTGATCCTGACGGCGGTGCAGCTCTATCGCGACTACGAGCGCGGCATCGCGCAGATTCAGAATCGTCTCGTCGATATCGATCGCAGCTATCGCGACAGTCTCGGCGAAGCGCTATGGCGGCTCGATCAGCCGCAACTGAAGCTGGAACTGCAAGGCATGCTTCGCCTCGCGGATATTCGCGCGGCCGAGGTGCGCGAGTCGCCGTCGGCCGGCACAGCGATGGTCGTGGCCGCGCGCGAGCGCATGACGGAGATGACGGTCGCGCGGGAGTTTCCGATCCTGTACCGCGTGCAGGCCAAGGTGGAACGCATCGGCACCCTGTATGTGGAGGCGACGCTCGCCAATCTCTATCACGAGCTTGCGCGCACCGCGCTCGTGATCCTGGTGAGCCAGGGCGCGAATACGTTTCTGGTCGCGCTCTTCACGTTCTATATTCTGTGGCGGTTCGTCACGCGGCATCTCGCGACGATCGCGCGCACTGTGAACGATTGCGATCTTCACGAGCCGCCGCGCGAGGCGGATGAACTCGACCGCGTGGTGTCGGCGTTCAACGCGATGGGTACGCGCCTGCATCGTGCGTACCTCGACGAGCGCGAGGCGTCCATCGAGCGCGAAGCATGCCGCTTAACCGCATCCTTGGTTATGCGCAGATCCTCGGAACTTCATCAGCTCGCGCGCGACGGCAACATGCGCATCGTTCAGTGGGCGGAGCGCATCGCGGCAAGCGATCCGGCGCATGCGGCGTTCGCCGCGCGGCTGCATCAACTGGCGCGCGCGTATCAGTCGAAGGCGATCCTGCAACTCGTTGAGCGGTACCTGGAAGGGAACACCGCATCATGAGCCCTCTCGCCGCCTCGGTCGCACATACGGGCACGGTCCTGATCGTCGACGATACGCCCGCGAATCTCGGCGTGGTCGTCGACAGTCTCGAAGCGCGCGGCATCCGCGTGCTGGTGGCGCTCGACGGCATCGAAGCGCTGGAGCGCGCAGCCTTCTCGCAGCCCGACGTGATCCTGCTCGACGTGAAGATGCCGGGCATCGACGGCTTCGAGACGTGTCGCCGTCTGAAGCGCGACGAACGCACGCGCGATATCGCCGTTATCTTCATGACCTCGCTGACAGGCAACGAGGATCGCGTCGAGGGCTTTTCGGCGGGCGGAGTCGATTACGTGACCAAGCCGTTGCGCGTCGACGAGACGCTGGCGCGCGTCGGCGTGCATCTCGAACTGCGCGCGATGCACAAGCAGCTTCTCGCACAGAACCGGCAGCTGCTCGCCGAAGTGGCCGTGCGCAAGGAAACGGAGGCTGCGCTATGGCAGGCGCGCGACGATCTCGAACGGCGCGTCACGTTGCGCACCGAAGAACTGGCGCGCGCCAACGCGAACCTGCAAGCGCAGATCGACGAGCGGCGGCGCGCGGAGGCGCGCTTGCAGGCAAGCGAGGCGCGCTTTCGCGCGATTGTCGAAACGAGTCCGGTGCCGTTGTGCATCACGTCGATGCCGGATGGACACATCCTCTACACGAACGAGCCGCTGCGCGAACTCTTCGGCATGGACGAAGGCATGTCGGCCAATATCGCGGATTTCTACGCCGATCCAGGCGAGCGCGACCATCTGATCCAGCATCTGAGGACGGAGGGCAGCGTGCGAAATGCGGAGGTGCAGTTCCGGCGGCCCGACGGCACGCAGTTCTGGGCGATGGCGACGGCGCGCGTCGCGACCTACGACGATTCTCCTGCGATCTATGTCGGCCTTAACGACATCACGGGGCGCAAGCAGATGGAACAGGAGCTCGTCGAATCACGCGAGCAGCAGCGCGAGCTGTCCGCGTACATGGAGGCGATCCGCGAAGAGGAGAGAAAGCGCATTGCGATGGAGATTCACGACGAACTTGGCCAGTTGCTGACTGCGCTCAAGATGGACGTGTCGCTGCTCAAGATGCGCCTCACGCACGATCCGGAAGCAATCAAAAAAGCCGACGACATGCGCGAACTGGTCGAAGGCACGATCTGGATGGTGCGCAACGTCGCGAGTCATTTGCGGCCGGCTGCACTCAATTTCGGCATCGTGTCGGCGCTCGAATGGCTTGTCGACGAGTTCAACCGCCGCAATCCGATTCCTTGCGAGTTGCGCATTGTCGGTGGCGAGCCCGCGCTGTCGGATGCACACGCGACGGCTGTCTTTCGCATCGTGCAGGCCTCGCTGACGAACGTCACACGTCATGCCGACGCGACGCGCGTGGACGTGACACTGATCTCGACGACGGAGAAGCTCGAACTGCATGTGCGCGACGACGGCCGCGGCTTCGACCAGCAAGTGGTGAGGCGCAATTATTCATATGGCCTGCTCGGCATGAACGAGCGCGCGCGGCTGATCGGCGGATCGCTTTCGATCGGCAGCACGCCGGGCGCGGGCACCACGGTTTCGATTCACATTCCGCTCGATGGCGGACCTCGAACATGATCAGGATACTCATTGCAGACGATCACGCGATCGTCCGTGGCGGACTCAGGCAGATCATCGCAACCACGAGCGATATCGTCGTCGCGGCGGAAGCGGCGCAAGGGGCAGAAGTGGTCGACAAGCTGCGCAGTTGCGTCGTCGATCTGCTGCTGCTCGACATGACGATGCCCGGCATCAGCGGTGTCGATCTGATCCGCAGAGTACGGGCGGAGCAGCCTTCGCTGCCCGTACTCGTGCTGAGCATTCACGACGAGGCGCAGGTGGCGTCGCGCGCATTGCGCGCGGGCGCGACGGGCTATCTGACCAAGGACAGCGACCCGGACGTGCTGCTCGCGGCGATCCGCAAGCTCGCGGACGGTGGCCGTTTCATCGATCCGAAACTCGTCGATGCAATGGTCTTCGAAACACAGCGCGGCGACGTGCCGCCGCATGAAGTGCTGTCGGACCGCGAATTTCAGGTGCTGCAGATGCTCGCGGCGGGCAGGAGCATCAACGAAATCGCCGACGCGTGCGCGCTCAGCGCGAAAACGATCAGTACACACAAGATGCGACTGATGCAGAAACTTGGGCTTTCCAACAATGCCGAGGTGATCCGGTACGCGATCCGGCACGGATTGATCGTCGGGTAGAGCGATGCCGCGGAATTCAGGAATAAGTGAGTATTGCGAGCATTCTGCCAGGGGCGTCCAAATCTTTTGCAGCGCGGCCCGTGACAGGATTTCATCGGGCTCGTCGGCCACCTGTACGACCCAGTTTCAGTCACCAGTGGTTATCGTAAAGTGTGTGATTCGACGGGCGGCGAGAATTCGCTTGAAGGTCAGATACGGCCGGCACGCGTAATTTCCTCTCCTGCCTGACGCGGCAAGCGCAGCGTGATGGGAATCGACGCCAGCGAGCACAAGCCCACCAGCAGAAACGCGGGCCAGAAATCCGACCACATGAGCGACGCGTGCCCGTTCGCTGCGCGGGAAATTTGCAGGATGATGCCGCCGATCGTGACGCTTAGACTGAGCGACATCCGGTGCACGGCACTGCCGAGGCTCGTTGCCCGTCCAACGTCGCGACTCGCAATTTCTGCATAGGTTAACGAGTTGAGAGTCGTTAATTGCAGCGCCGGAAAGAAGCCGCCAAGCAGCACAACTACCCAGATGATCCATGTTGGCGTGCACGGGAAAAATAGTCCGTGAGCCGCGACCGAAACACCCGAGAGCGCCGCATTCGCCACCAGCACCGAACGGAAGCCGTAGCGTCGCAGCATGCGCGGGGCGACAGTGCGTGTGAACACGGCGCCGAAAGCAGACGCGCAGGTGACGAGGCCGGACTCAAAGGCACTCATGCCGTATCCTTCCTGCAGCATCAGAGACAGCAGGAACGGCAGCGCGCCAAGGCCGATGCGGAACAGTGATCCGCCGAGGACGCTCGCGCGAAACGTCGGTATGTGGAAAAAGTGCAAATCGAGGAGAGGCAGCGGTACACGCCGTTCATGCACAACGTATCCGGCGAGCAATACGGCGCCCATCACGCCCATGCAGAAAGCATCGCGGTTCGAAACGATTTCACAACCGATAAGGGACAAGCCAAGCAGAAGTAGCGCGGCACCCGCCCCCGACAGAAAAAAGCCGGTCCAGTCGAGGCGGCCGGGATGCGGTTCGCAGGTGTTTGCTATGTGTCTATTCGTCAAGCAGATGCCGAGAATGCTGATAGGCACGTTGACAAGGAAAACCAGGCGCCAATGCGAGTAGGTTGTGATAAGGCCCCCGAGTAGTGGACCTGCGGCTGGACCGACGATCGCGGGAATGGTGAGATAATTCATCGCGCGTATGATATCGGCTCTTTGCACAACGCGAAAAATGATGATCCGGCCCACCGGCACCATCATCGCACCTCCGACGCCTTGCACGAAGCGTGCGAGCGCGAAGGTGATGAGGGAATTTGCCGCCGCGCAGAGGAGAGAGCCGACCACGAAGATGCCGATCGCTGAGCGAAACACCGTGCGCGCGCCGAAGCGGTCTGCGAGCCAGCCACAAGCAGGTATAAACGCGCCAAGTCCAACGGCGTAGCTCGTTACTGCAACTTTTAGCGTCACCACATCGTGCCCGAAATCGCGTGCCATCGTCGGCAGAGCCGTGAGGATCACGTTCTCGTCGACACTTTCCATGAACATGGCGCACGCGACGATCATCGGCGCGATCAGGGATTTCTGGCCAACACTCGAGCTAACCATTTTTGACTTTGTTCAGTTGCGTGACTCTTTGTTTGTAGAGCAGGCCTTGGAGCTTCTGCGGGTTGGACTCAATCCGCCTCAGATCTGTGAATGACGGCGCGTTGACGAGATTCCTGTGAGATAAATCGTTCGTCGTGCTGCATGTGGATAAGACCACGCGATGAGGCTGGATCACCTTACTTCTGTAGGTAAGGTGTCGAGCGGTGGTCCAAGTCGCCGCGGGCCCCAAACGCATGGTCCGGCAGTCCTCCGAGGAAGTCGACTACGCCCCTGGTTGATAACGCGCGGACGATCCTACTCGGAAGTTTGCGCGTAGCGAAGAGCGTACGCCTGGTGTACGGGAACTTGCGCCACAGAGCCTTCAAAGCTCCTCGCATGTATGGTTTAAAAGGGAAGCCGTTTTTGCCTCGTTTCGGACGGAGTCGGTACGCAAGTACTCTAGAGAGCCGCTTTCCGTCTTTCCATCATCCTGTCTTTTTTCCTTCGCGCGACATGACGCAATAGTTGAGCCAACACCAATAGATAGCATGAAGATGAAGTAAGTTGTATTGAGGCCGATGCTAGATATTATGTCCGTGTTCCGTGTGAATGTTATTGTGTCAGCGTGGTCATTAAATGTGGTCATTAAAAATTGTGACTTATTTTATAAGATCTATTTCAGTCTTTCGCTATGTCGCACACCCGACAATGTCGGATGTGCGACATGCCGGTTTGCCATTACTGTGCCGATTTTTAGGCGCTTATCGTTGGTTCGATCTGTGCTTACTAAGAGTCACGCTGGGGCGGTGCGCGGGCAGATTCATCGACCTCGGCGTCGGGCGCAGCTCTGGATTCGGTCAGACGCATGAAGAAAGCGTCAATGTGAGCAGAGACGAAATGACGAACTGCGTAGATTCGCTGCTCGCCCGACGGGTACTTGAATGGCCTGCGTCAATTGGGCTGCGGCGAAGAAGTTCAAGTTCCAGGCGCTAGTCGATAAGAAACGCTAACCGTGCAACTCGCGGCTTAGCAAAGCATAGATTTGCGTATAGTCGCTAACATTCTATATTCATCTCATGCATGTTTCTTGCGTTAGATGATGCTCTGCTTGACCCACGAGCGATTGAGGACATTATGAAAAGTAGCATCACAGGAAATTGCAATGTTGAAGAAAAAAGTGAATTGCGAAGGGCTGTCCGCCAGATTGGTATTCTCTTATTTGATGGATTCTCTCTCCTCTCGACCAATGCTATTACGGAGATATTTCAGCAAGCAAATGAAATATATAAAAACAGCAGTCACAGGCCGTATAACATCAATTTCTATTCAGGGAAAGGCGAAAAAACTCGATGCTCGTCATCAATCGATGTATGGACACGCGCATGCGATCCTGGTGATGTTCGTAGATTGGATGCCGTATTCATAGCAGACGGCCCTGGCGTAGCGGCCGCGCGCCTCGACAGCCGAGTCGTTGACTGGCTATCGGAGGCGGTCTCGCAAGATGTCATGATAGCGCCTATCGGCGACGGAAGGCTACTGTTGGAAGCTGCCGTCCGAGGCCGCAGTGGGTGACATACGGGGCGGGCATATGGCCGTCGGTCAATACCATGCAGCTTAAAGCTCAAGCTGGCTTGCTTTACGACCCGCCAGACAATGTCGGGCCCGCAGATAGCGCTCTCGGGATGGTTGGGCGAGACATCGGTGACGAAGCTGCGCATGATGTTGCTGTAAGGATTCAACCGTTCGGCGGGGATGGACTGGATGGAATTTTCTTGGTTCTCTACCCCGGCTTGCGTTGAAGGAGCAATTGGGAAGGGTCAGGGCGGCTTCCCAGTGGATGAGGCGATACTGCGATCATGCCGTTCCCTTTCGTGAGGCGATGCGCGTTGCAGCCATGAGTGAGCGAAACTTCCCGCGCCGATTCAAGCGAGACTCGACTTGGCTTCGCGATTGCTCGTACAAACAACCTCGTCGATCGACAGTATTGCAAAGCAGTGCCGCTGGACAGGCCCGGCACGTTTCTCCCGTGATTTCAAGCAGCTTCGCGGCAACTTCCACCGAGTTTCGCGAACGTTCTGCCTGTCGGCAGACTTCGGCTTACTCATCGATGCCGATTCGAGCGGTAAGCAGCGTGCGATACGCAAACGGGATTCGCATCAGCGAAGCTTTTCCTGGCGGTCGAGTTCGTCAAGTTCGGCAAAGAACTCGTCACCGTAGAGGTGATGTGCGCGCTCGATCTGTTTCTGGCTTATGGCCAGTATCTTCAGGAGGGCTATCGTCTGTTGCGTGGCTTCATAGGCTCGCAACGAGTCTTGCTTCGCCGTTCTGGGTGATGATGATCGGCTCGCCTGATTCCGTCAGATTTTTGGTGATCTGCGCATTTTCGCGATTGAGATAGCTGATCGGCTTTACCTGATCGGTGAGACGCATCAGGCGCTCCATACGTATTTCGAGTAAGGCTGTCGCCCGGTGGAATGACGGAACAGCGGCTTGTTCCGGTTGTTGACATTGCTTTCCAGGCCGCCGGCATCGGTAGCTGCGCGTCGATTGGCCCCCGCGATGCTCTAACTGCGCTCAACGAAGTCTTCATGAGCGAATCTGGCGATGCTCACATCGTATCTCGCTCCCGTACCCCCCAGGCTGACCGTCGCACGCTTTGCGCTGTCAAGCAACGCCTTCAGCGCAAGCTTGATGATGTCTGGAACGTCGAATCTGCCCTTGGGTCCGGATAGCGTCAGCGCGCCCACCAGTTGACCAGTCGAATCGAACACCGGCACCGATGCTGATGTTGTTTCAGGATCGCGTTCGCCGTATGACACCGCCCAGAGTTGTTCGCGCACCTCACTCCAGCGCGGGTCCAGCGATTCGGTGAATGCGAGTAGTACTTTGCCCGACGCGCCCTTGTCGATCGCAAATTCCTCACCAACGCGTATCGAGACCCGTACGCTTCTTGACGGCTCTACGCGGTACAGCACTAACCGATGGTCACCCTGCCTCACGTAGAAAGATGCCGTCTCGCCAAGGTCTCGACTCAAGTGCTGAAGGATGGGTTCGACAACAGGACCGACTTGAAACGACCGTTGATAGAGCGTTGCGAGGCGCAGTGGTTGATGGCCGATTGCGTACTGCCCGTCATTCAGTTTCCGTATGAATCCGCCGTGCTCCAAAGCACCGAGCAGTCGCAAAACCGTGCTCTTGTACAAGCCGGTCCGGCGCGAAAGTTCGGTTAGCGTCAACTGATCATCAGTCGGTCCAAAGGCGTTGAGAATCGCGAATGCTCGATCCAGGACCGCAACGCCACTCGACGTTTCAGACGCGTCGACCGATGACTGCGTCGTCGAAAATGCATTGATAGACACGTTTTTTCTCCTTGCTCATCACTATCACTTTACAGTTCCGTCTGGTGGAACTCAAGTTCTGTTATTTGAGAAAATTCGGGGTTTACCCGTCTTAACCAACATCGAATACGCGCATATAGTTCTTTCCAGTAGAACTAAGGTCTGACAGATAGAACATGGGATCCAATGATGTGTACATCCAATCCTAGGGTGTTGATCAGCGAAGTCGGGCCGCGCGACGGCCTGCAAAGCATCAGGAGCGTCATGCCGACAGCGGCCAAACTGCGATGGATCTCCGCGTTGGCGGCCGCTGGGTTGAAGGAGATTGAGGTGGGCTCGTTCGTGCCCCCGAAGCTGCTGCCGCAAATGGCCGACATCCGTGAGGTCGTGGCGCATGCGCTGTCGATCCCGGGCCTTCATGTCGCGGTCCTCACGCCGAATCTGCGTGGTTCGCAAGGCGCGTTTGAGGCCGGTGTGCACAAGGTAACTCTGCCCGTCTCGGTGACCAACGAGCACTCGATGGCCAATATACGCAAGACGACAGTGCAGATGATCGAAGAGGTGCGCAACATCGTCGCATTGCGCAACGAGCTCTTTCCTGGCGTGCGGATCGAAGCGGGGGTGTCGGTCGCATTTGGCTGCACGATCGCCGGCACGGTCACCGACGATGAAACGATGCGTATGTGCCTTGCGATGGCCGAGTGCGGCGTGGACGAGATTGGTCTTTCCGATACCAGCGGATACGCCAACCCTGCGCAGGTTCGTCGCCTGTTCCGCCGACTGCAATCTGAACTCGCGGACAAGGCGGGCGGGGCGCACTTTCATAACACACGCGGTCAGGGACTGGCCAATGTGATCGCTGCACTTGACGTTGGCGTCACAACGATCGATTCGAGCCAGGCTGGCCTTGGTGGCTGTCCGTATGCGCCGGGCGCTACGGGAAACATCGTCACGGAGGACCTTGCTTTCCTGCTGGAAGCCATGGGCTATGACACGGGCGTGGACATCGACAAGCTGATCGCTGCGCGCGCGATTCTGGCCGAAGCGCTACCGGGAGAAACTTTGTACGGGCATGTGCACGATGCCGGGATGCCAAGGGGATTCAGGTACTCAGACGGGCGTGTACCGAGCGCGCCGCAACCGGAAGGCTGTCTGTTGGGAGTTGCGCAATGAGCGAAGTGCCAGCGAATCAATCTCTGCCGTACAACGGCGTGCGTGTTGTCGAGATGACGCACATGGTGATGGGACCGACATGCGGCATGGTCCTGGCTGATCTGGGCGCGGAAGTGATCAAGGTTGAACCGATCGCTGGTGACAGCACGCGCGCACTTCGCGGTTCCGGAGCGGGCTTCTTCAGTACCTTTAACCGGAACAAGAAGAGCATCGCCGTCGATGTGAAGGATGAGCGCGGTATCGAGATCGTGCACAAGCTTCTTGCGGGTGCGGACGTCTTCAGCGAAAACTTTAAAAGCGGCACGATGGACAAACTGGGCCTCGGTTATGCAGCACTTTCCAGGCTCAATCCGCGTCTCATCTATGTGTCACACAAAGGATTCCTGCCCGGTCCGTACGATCACCGTACCGCGCTCGACGAGGTCGTGCAGATGATGGGTGGCCTCGCCTACATGACGGGACCGGAAGGGTGTCCGTTGCGGGCCGGCACGAGTGTCAACGACATCATGGGCGGCATGTTCGGCGCAATCGGCGCGATGGCGGCGCTCGCTCAACGCGGGCGCACGGGACACGGCCAAGAGGTCCAAAGCGCGCTGTTCGAGAATAACGTGTTTCTCGTCGCGCAGCACATGATGCAGTTCGCCGTGACCGGAAAAGCCGCAGCACCGATGCCGAGCCGAATCTCCGCCTGGGCGGTCTACGATGTGTTTTCAGTCAGGAACGGCGAACAGATCTTCCTGGCGGTCGTTTCCGATAGACAGTGGGCGATCTTCTGTGACGCGTTTGGTCTATCGGAACTGAAGGCGGACGAGCGCATCGCGACCAATAATCAGCGGGTGCAGGCGCGCGACTGGCTATTGCCGCAGCTTCGCAAGCACATGGAAGCATTCACCGCAGCTGAGATCAGCGCGATCTTCGAAGGCTGCGGATTGCCGTACGCGCCAATTACCAAGCCTCAAGATCTGTTTGACGATCCCCATCTGCTTGAAACCGGCGGGCTTGCCGATGTGACGTTGCCTTCCGACGCTAGTGGCGCCGGCCAACCCGTATCCACCAGGACAGCATTGCTGCCCCTGACGCTTGGCGGAGAACGGCTGCAACTGCGTGCAGCACCGCCTTCGCTCGGCCAGGACACGCGAGCGGTTCTCATGCAGCTCGGTTACACGTCAGAGGACCTCAGGCACCTGACCGAAGCGGGCATCGTCAGGTGTCAGGATCGGCAGCCTGGCGATGCGGCAAGCCCGTCGGCTTACGAACTCGCCAGCGCCTGACATTCGAACCGTACACGAAGAATCACTGCGCCGCGCGTGGGTGGCATGGTCCAGCCCGGCCCGTGATTCGACAGGAGACGATACATGGCATCTATTTTCTCGAATCTTGCAACCGACAGTCCTGCCGCCTCCACTCTTGAACAGCAGGCGGTGAAAAAGGCCGCGTGGCGCTTTATTCCGCTTCTCGCACTTGCATACTTCTTCAATTACCTGGATCGCACCAGCGTTGGCTTCGCTGCGCTGACGATGAACCACGACCTTGGTCTGACCGCCACGCAGTTCGGCTGGGGTGCCGGCATCATGTTCGCGGGGTACTGCCTTTGCGAAGTACCGAGCAACCTTGCGCTGTACCACTTCGGCGCGCGGCGCTGGCTGGCGCGGATCATGATCACGTGGGGCTTCTTCGCGGCGGCCACGGCGCTTGCGGTGGGACCCAACAGCTTCTACGCAATCCGGCTCTTGCTGGGTATAGGCGAAGCGGGCTTTTTCCCGGGCGTGATCTTCTTCCTCGCAGTCTGGTTTCCGGCGAGCTATCGCACTCGCGTGCTCGCGTGGTTCACCGTCTCCACGCCGCTCTCGTCACTCGTCGGCGGTCCGCTTTCGACCCGGCTGCTCAAGATGGACGGCTTCCTTGGGCTGGCGGGCTGGAAATGGATGTTCATTGTCGAGGGATTGCCCGCGTGCGTGCTCGGCTTCCTCGTGCTGAAGATGCTCGCGGACAACCCCGCCGATGCCACGTGGCTGTCGCCGCAGGAGCGGCAGGCGCTGCAGAGCGCCTTCGACCGCGAGGCTGCAGCCAGTCAGAAGAAGGATTTCGGTGCCGCGTTGAAGGATGCGCGCACGTACATCCTGGCGATGATCTCATTCGGCTTCACGATGGGTTCCTACGGTATTGGCATCTGGCTGCCGCAGATGCTCAAGGCTCACGGCATGAGCGTGACGCAGACCGGCTGGGTGTCAGCGGTGCCGTATTTCTTTGCAACCATTGCATTGCTCTGGTGGGCCAAGCGGGTCGATCGGCGCGGCGGACCCGTCGCGAACCTGGCCGGGGGTCTTTTGATCGGAGCCGTGGCGCTCGGCGTATCGACCCATTTCCATCAACTGGTGCCCGCCATGACCGGCATCACACTGGCGCTCATTGGTACGATCGCGGGCCGCACGATTTTTTATACGTTGCCGAACAGGTTTCTCTCGGGAGAGGCCGCCGCCGGCGGCCTGGCGCTGATCAATTCGGTTGGCGCGCTTGGCGGTTTTGCGGGACCGTACCTCGTGGGCTACCTCAAGGACAGCTTCGGTACGTTCACGGCCGGAATGATCGGTCTGTCGGTCGTGCTGCTCATCACGACCGTGCTGACCCTCTCGCTCTACGCCTTCAACACGGAGAAGTGAGGATGACACAGCTTCGTTCGCCCCTGCGACGCCGACTCCTCGGCGCGGCGGCGGCATCGATCACGATTCCCGCCGTCACTGCGCGGCAGGGATTCGCAAAACAGGAAACGCGCAGCATGAGCACGACCAGCAACTATCTTCCCGTTCGCGCGGCGTGGCTCGCCTCGGGCACTGAAGCCGCGCTCGAACCGGACATGCCGATCATCGACGCGCATCATCATTTCTATGAGCGCACGGGATGGACGTACCTGCTCGATGAATATCTCGAGGATGCGAGATCGGGGCACAACATTACCGCGTCGGTGTACATGCAGGCGCTAACCCGTTACCGGCAATCCGGCCCCGACCAATTGCGCCCGGTTGGCGAAATCGAATATGTGACGCATGTGACCGCGCCGTTGCAGAACGGCAAGCCGCAGGTCGCAAAGGGTATCGTAGGATACGCGGACCTTCGTCATGGTGCCGAGGTACGCGAGGTTCTTGAAGCGGAGCTTCAGGCCGGCGATGGCCGCTTGCGGGGCGTGCGGCACCTTGTTACGTGGGACCCAGACCCAACGCTCGTGAATCCATTGTCGGCCGCGCCGCGTGGACTGCTGCTCGATCCGGACTACCGCGCAGGCGTTGCGCAACTCGGGGCACTGGGCCTCTCGTACGATGCGTGGCTCTTCTTCCCTCAATTACCGGAACTGTTCGATCTGGCGAAGAATTATCCCGACACTCCGTTCATCGTCAACCATTGTGGCGGTGTCGTGCGTATCGCCAGCTATGCAGACAAAGGCAAGGAAGTGTTCGACGCATGGTCACGCTCGATGCGCGAACTGGCGCAGTTGCCCAATGTTTATGTGAAGGTGGGCGGCCTGGGCATGCGCATCAACGCGTTTGACTTTGAGAGAGGCGAGCGGCCGCCTTCATCGGCTCAACTCGCCGAGACATGGAAACCGTGGATGTACACGTGTATCGAGGCCTTCGGCGCGGACCGCTGTATGTTCGAAAGCAATTTTCCCGTCGATAAAGGCTCGTATCCTTACAGCAATGGCTGGAATGCTTTCAAGCTCTTGACTGAGCAGGCGAGCGCGCAGGAGCGCGATGCGTTATTCCGTGGAACTGCGACAGAGATATACCGTCTCGCATTTCTTGCGACACCGTGAGCCAGCGGCGCAGGTATCTATCCTGAGAGCTGCGGAGTTTCGAGGTCGATCATTCAAGCGTGCATCGCTGGGTTATCAAACTCGTGCCCCTGTTCGAAAAGGCGTTTCGTCGACAAAAGTGACTAGTGCGCAAGAGCTGGAGCGCTCGAAGCGCTTAACGCCGAAGGCCAGTGCCGATCAAGGAGCTGAATAACATCATCGAGCAGAATCGCGCGCGATCAAAGGCTCATCAAACCGACGATGGGCTTCAAGAGTAGCCCGTGTGCGCGCATCGTTCTTGCCGGCATCGAACTGATGCATATGGTCCGCAAGGGCAGTTGCAAGACGATGATATCGCCAGAACCACCGCGGAGCAGTTCCAACTCACTCGTTATGTAAGCTCCTATTTTCATCTCGGAGCTTTCTCACCTCGATTTCCTTGTCGCGAAAGAGCCAGTTGGTTTTCGGGCTGCCGGGGCCTGCGTGTTAATGGAGGCAATCGTCTTTGCCTGATTTCTAAGGAGTCGGGCGTCGGTGCATTTGACTTCTGCACGATTATACCCGAGCAACTTACGGGTTACTGGTCCGTGCCCGGCTCATCGGGCTCGCGGCCCAGCTCTGCTTTGCAACGTTCACAGCCCGCCGCACGTAATAATACCGTGTGCGGCAAGTGATGTCGGGCGACGAGGTCTCGTTCCGACTCTCGAACTTCGGCAGGCGAACCATTCGCCAAGCGTTCACGACGGCCTTGATGTCTGAATGGATGGGCTCCTGTCGATCATCGATCGGCCATCACGTATGCGTGACCGTTCTACCATGGCAGAATGGTAGTGCGAAAGGAGAGCCATTGACCGGTTGCCTGCAGTACGAGTTGCTCAAGGAGCGACCGGCGGCTGGCTCATGTGTGTTGCATCCGCGCATCTATGGCGATCTGTTTGCGAAGCGCCTCGAAACGCTCAAGTACCTGTTCTCCGAAATGCGGATCGGGGCTAGCAGAAACGACGGCATCGACCGCTGCCCAGTCCTGTTCCGTCAACACCTGCGCGGCGCGAGGCATCAAATCTCGCTCCTCAGTAGAAAGGTGGTGACGATAGTACACAAGGTACGCGGCCGTGGCCGCCTCCAGAGCCGTGCGGGGGACGATGACATCTCCAGCGGCTTCATTGATGCGATTCAGGAGTTCATCGCCGGCCGCGGCAATCACGCGATGCTCCTGCAGAAGTCGGTTCACGACGACTTGAATCCCGGGATCGCGTTTAGCAAGCAGAGCGTACGCGACATCCTCGCGCGGATGATGAACACGATCGGAAAAATTCCGCATGTAGTAAAGGATGTCGTTCATAAGCCCGTAATTCGGACTCTCGCCTCGATGGAGCACAGCTACCTGTTCTTCGAGAAGATCGAGTAGCCGGGCAAAATTAACGTGCTCGGCGTGCCATACAGAAAGTGAGTCCGGCATGACATGCTCCGTGGGAATGGTCAGGTACAGACTGTCTGAACCAAACGGTGAACGCAGCCCTTGTCGGCGTGATCGATAGGGCCGCAGCGCGACCGGTACAATTCAAATGTTACCAGGCGCACGCGCCAAGAAGGACTGACACAGATCAATACACTGCGGTATTGGTAGGCGGAGATCGGCCGCGGCGGACGGCCAGTCTGCGGCTTTGCGGCTACTGGCACTTCGATGTGGTGGTCGATCTCCCAGATGATCGCGCATCCGATTGCCGGGACCACCCGGTACCGATAAAAGTATCTTTACCGAAGAGGGGGCATTCCGAATACAGTGGACATAGCCTGCCCGGGTAGATCACACAGCGCAAGACGTCGATTTCTGCGTGCTTACGCGAAACCCGGCCATCGCGTTTGACAAATTGCAACGAGTGGCATATCCGCGCAGCGCTTGGCAATACCGATCGCCACGCAAGTTCCGACGCAGGACCAATTCATCAACCTTGGTGTGAGGCGGTGCCCGGTACCACAGGGGCGATTCCAGTGCGCTCCTCAGACTTCGGGTGTCACGAATTGGGTGTTAATGACGGCTTCGACCAGCGTAACTCCGTTGGGGGTGAGGGTTACCACATCCCTATCGATTATGACCAGCGCTTTATCAACCAGCGTTCTGAGCGTGGGGCGGATAATCGGGTTGTCGAAGAAGCTTCTGCTATCAAAACGCTGTCTGAACACGTTGTCATTCACCGGAACCAGTGTGGAGAGAGCCATTTTGAAAGCGTTCACTTCGCGCTGAAGTGAGGAGACTCCTCGGCTTTCCTCAATGGGCAGACGGTTTTCATCCAGAGCTTCCTTGTATTTTCTGTAGCCGGTGATGTTGACGGCCTCGGCCCGGGTACATTTCGAGCTGCCGCCGAGACCAATCGCCACTTCCGGGTACTGCTTATCGAGGTCGGTCACTAGCCCTTTCCATTTCTCGGGATGCTGATGGTTCTGGTGAAAGTACGTAGTCGGATGTTCGAGATATCCGGACGAGAGGTACTGCCCGATCAGTTCGCGCATCTGATACTGTTTACCCAGCCCCGGGAAGTTCATGTTATTAATGTTAATAAGCCCTTTTTTCTGCCACAGACTTTCTCGCTCTCCGGAAACACCGGTACGCTTTTTCAGAAACTTTTCCATGTGCAGCTTGGTGCAGACCACGTGAGAAAGTTTCAGTTCGAGGATTTTCTCTATGTCATATTTCACATCGTCCACGCTCTGGCCGAGCATGCCGTAGATAAGGTCGACGCTGACCCAGTCGAAGCCGGTTTCGCGCGCGTTAAAAATTGCATCCAAGCACTGTTCGGCGGAGTGCATACGTCCGCAGGCCGAGATAATGCGGTCGTCGAAGGCCTGGGCACCGAAGCTGATTTTGGTAAAGCCCAACTCTTTTAACAGTCCAAGGTATTGTTTGGTCAGGGTACCCGGCTCGCCCTCAAAGCGCATGGTAGCAGCAGAAAAGTTAAAATGGCCTTGGTAAAAATCCATCAGGCGCCGCAGCTCAGGCTCAGGAAGCAGCGATGGCGTGCCGCCGAAGATGTTGAATTCGCCGACTTCGGCCTGGGCGAGACACGGAACGTTCTGAAGCCACATAGCGGCCTCTTTGATGTTGTAATCCACCAGATCCCGGAACACTGCCTGTGACGAAGTGACCTGTGGATTCAGAATAAGCGTCGGGTACTGGCAGAAATGGCAGCGGTAGCGGCAGGTGGGGATATATGACCAAAGATGGATCTGTTTTGCCTGTTTGATATCACGCTCCATGTCATCAAAGAAAGCGACGAGTGGATAACCGCAGATATCGCCAGGGAAAACGTGGCAACCGAACGGATCTTTAAAAACATACTCCAGAAATGCGATGTTCTCCGGGCGGGAGAGAAAATCATATACTCGCGGCACCGGATAATTCGTATCGATATCGCTCAGTGAGTTCAGAGTTTCGCTATTCATCAGAATACCCCGCCGTTAGCGAAGTAGTTATGCGCTTCGCCGGACTCACGGTCTTCACAGAAATAGTAGATAAAGCGCTCGAGATCTTCCGGTTTGACCACATCGAAGCACTCCGGCAACGGCGGCGGAAAACCGATATCCTCACCAACGGCGCGGCGCATGGCACTGAAAATTTCATCACGAAACTCGAAATAAAGCCGATAGGCCGGGGTTTTGTAAGCATGGATCGGTTTGAAGTCGATAATTCTGGAATCGTGCTTAATTTCATGGATACGCTGATACAGACGGTCAGCCACTGGTCCGGTAAAAAATTCACGCACGGCGATGTTCTCCAGCAAAATCTGTGGGTTGAGCAGCGCCGGCAACACGATGTTTTTGGGAACGTAGTCTTTAATCGAGTAGCACCAGGCCTGCTGCGACTGTGCGGGAGTGGTGTCGTACAGCGTTGGCCTTTGCTTTTCCTCATCCGGGCGTACGTCTTTCATGATGATGATGCCATCCTGTCCATAGGCAGTACCGCTGATCACTTCCTCTAGGATGGTATCCACGCGACGGCTGTTAATTTCCACACGGGAATCCCGGGCGTAAACCGGCTTGCCGCCTCCGGCGATTACCCGGATTCCAAAGTCCCAGTCGTCGGAGAGGTGTTCTACAAAGCGGCCATTGTTCAGCTGGTAGAAAATTTCGATACCTCCCACTTTGTCATACAGAGTGCGCTCAACGGCAAAACCTTTGCCGTCTGGAAAGCCGCCGAAGAGCGAAAACGACACATCACGGCAGCGCAGGGTTTTTTGGATTTCCCGGAACAGGTTGGGGCGATTGCGGAACGCTTCTTCGTTGTAGTAGTAATTGCAGGTGCCAATATCCCCATTTGCCTCCACCATTTTTTTAATCAGCGCGTGCAGCCAGTAAGGGTCTACGGTGCAGTCCGCATCGGCGGAAACAATATAGTGTTTTTTCTGAACTTCTAGACGGCTGTCGCGGGATTTTGAACGCACAGAAGCGTAATCCATGCCGCGTTTTCTGGCGGACGAGACGCCCTGAGTGGTCTCATGGAGAGTATGAATATCCATGGATGGATTTTGGGCTTTGAAGGTGTTAATTTTTTCAACGGAGTCGTCCGTGGAATTATTATCCACAAAAATAAGCTCATAACCGTCACGAGTAATCAAGTTGTTATGTGTTTTTTGGTTAAATAGGGAGAGCAATACCTCGCGGATACGATCGCTTTCGTTATAAACTGGCAGCACAACTGATATAAAAACAGTATCGCGCATATTTCCTCCGGAGCAATTCAAGTCGAGGATGCAAGTTGCATTATCAGAAAGTAATCGCTTGCCAATAGAAAAATTCCTCCGAGCAACGTCATTCATCAACTGTTTATTATTAAGGAGTTTGTACAAGTCCCCAACAAATACTTCATCAGGCAAACCATCCTGCTCTTCTGATATCTTCATAACCGGCGCTTCAAATCCATATTGACCATAGACCTCCCAATAATATTCGTAGCTGGTAGTGATGTAGCAGCGCTGGCTGCTAATCGCTTCTCCAACAGGATTCCCATAGCTGTCATAATCCCACGAAGTAAGAAAAGAGACCAGATCGCAGGAGTAGTATAAATCCTCAATAGTAATCGCCTCTTCCCATGAAAGCATGTATTCGTGCCGAAGTGGGCCAATAAATTTGATGAATGACTCGACGTTTAATTTTTTGGCCAATGCATTCAGTTCCTGATGGTAAGGATGGTTTTCATCAGGATCGCCTGCCACAACCAAAAAAACCTTCCGGTCGATATCGTTCTGACTGAAAAGTTGGTTCAGCCGATGGACCAGATAAACATCCCTGTCCAAACGCTTTTGCGGAATAATGCGGGTGGTGCGGGCGATCAAAATGTCGCTGTCGCGGATAAGGAGGTTCTCCCTGATACTTGTATATTTGCCATGTCCGGTGAAATTATAGGTATTCTTTTTAACCTTGACTTCCACTTCGTAATCACACCACTTTTCGAGCTCATTCTTTAGGTGATTATTGAGTGTGACGTATGTTATATACCTGGATTTAACAGGCTTAATGGCATGAGGATAAGGCGCTGCGCCGTATTTCATCACATTTTTTTCACTGTTCCACATTAGATCGTGATCGCGCCAGATGACGAAATTGCCTAGGCAATGACGTTTCCCGTAATCTTCAATCGCCATATACAGCGCCTTGGTATAGGTAAGATTTTCCGGAAGCGTTCCATTCTCAACAATCACATAACTGATACTCAGCTTTTCCCATAGCTGAACGATTCGATGTGCCAGTCGCAGAGAAGATTCGCTAATTGCAAGCAGGAGTTCTTCCTGCTCTCTGGAAAAAGCGGATGGAACTCGACCCATCAGAACATTGTGCGAGTGCGCTAGGAAATCGACGCTGTAGTGGGGAATAGAATCGATATCATCAATACGAACCAGATCGAATATATCCCTATAAATCTCCTTCTCGTGATCGTAAGGTTTGCCGAATTTTCCTTTATCTATTTTTATGTCGTAGCCCAGGTCGAGATAAGACTTGATTTGATTCTGCGCAAGAATTTTGGCCATTTTTGACGCTTCAACTGTGATGCCTGATACGGCGACAGCGTCAAATGATATAAATATGGCCCCGGCATGCATATCTTTATGACACATTCCGAATCACCCTAAAGCAATTTGTGAATATGAATCATAATCGCCACCAAAAACCATCCATTTGCGACACAATGTCGCCTCGGCTTCGAGCGCGATTTCCGACAGTGCTTCATGGCGCGCTTGGGTTCGAACAATGCCCGGTCGAGACGATGAAGCGCGTCGTGTCGCAGATGCATCTCCGCGAGGTGACGTTCACGTACAGGATGACCGAGACCTCCCCGGTATCGTTCCAGAACTGCACCAACGACCCGCTCGTCAAGCGGGTGACAACGGGTGGCCGCGTGCAGCCGAACCTGAATTCGCGTCGATCCCGACGGTAACGTTGAGGCGGTCGGCGAGAAGGGCGAGCTGTGTCCTTGAAGTGCGCTATCTCACCCATCGAGATGCTGGGCGACAGCGTGCGGGTTGACGACACAACGGATTCGCCAGCTGGTTGCCAATCCGCGTGAGCGGGGTCCGCAGGACCTCGTGTCGCAGCGGCGCCCGAAACCCGGCAGCAACCGACTGGACACCGCGGTTGCCGATCGTGCAATTTCGATCATCCGCGATCGCTGCGTCGATTTTGGCGCCAACGCTGGCTTGCGAGAAGTTCTATGAATGCCACGATATTCGGCTTGCCAAGGAAGGGGGCGGAAGCTGATGACGCCGCCGGCATATGGGGCCGGCGACGGCAGAGACCGCCGAAGGTCTACCGGCTCACCCAGGCACGCCGCACATGCCTGGGTGAGCCGGTACAGAACCGATGGTAGTAACCATCGTTGGTTTGGCGGATAAGCGATCAATCTGTCAGATTAGTATTCGAAGTAGTAACGTTGTCGTTGTTCAAAGCGTCGCTTTGTTTGATTTCGGAATGCAGATTGATTGTTGGAAAGTGAAGTAATGGATGACAGCACTTCTATGAATCCACCGTACTGCGGGAGCAGACACCAGGCCGCTGGCACGGCAAGTGTCATCGAGGACAATCGCCGGAGCTTGCGAGGCGCGTCGCTGAGGAAGCCGTGCTACGCGACCGCGAACAACGCCTGCCGCACAATAAGATCGAATTGTTTTCTCGTTCAGGCCCGTGGGCCATCGCCGTGCCGAAGGTGTCCGGCGGCGCAGGAGTATCGTTCGTGACGTTGAGCGAGGTAAGGAAGATCGTTGCAGTAGCGGACCCATTCTCGGGCAGATGCTACAGAATCACCTCGAGCACCAGATAATGGACGAATCCGAGTAATTTCTGTGTCCCCAACCTTGCGAATACCTATATCTAGTCGATGCAGGGCCCGTCCGAATTGCCGATCTCGAGGCTAGGCTGCCAAAGAACGTGCAGCTTCTCGGGTGGCTCGCCGTTGAGCACTGCGAGCATTAACTCAATGATCGTCACACCAACATCATGCGGAGCGGCCGATTGCAGGGTCGTGAAGTTGTAACCCATGAGCGTGTCTGGAGGAAGGCCACCATTGACGATGATCGACATTGCGCTGCCGATCGTAACCCCGGCGTCAACAAGCGCACGCACTGCGCCGGCGCCGTATGGAGGGTTGTCCACGATCACGGCAGTCGGTCGCGGATTGCATGAAAGAATACACGTCATTGCTTCGTAGCTGCCGGCGCGGCTGAGCGTACCTTCGATCATGTAGCGCGCGTCTACGGGCAGACCGGCGGCGGCCATCGCGTCAATGTAGCCCTTACGCGCCTGTGTTGTGAGATGCAACTCCAATGGTCCGTTGAGCAACGCGATCCGGCGGTGGCCAAGGTTTACCAGCCGCTCGACTGCCTGGCGCACTCCGGCTTCGGTGTCGAAATCAAACCAGGAGTACGGGCCCGGAAGGATGCTGCGGCCGTACGCAACGAACGGAATGCACTTTTTCACAAGATACTGCAGCCGGGGATCATTCAGTTTGGTACGCGTGACGATCATGCCGTCGACGCGGCGCCCTTCAGTCATCCGCTCGTAGGTACGGAGTTCGTCGACGTTAGAGGACGAGGCAATGATCAGATCCTTGTCGGTGCGCTCGATGGCCTTAGTCATGCCGGACACGACTTCGAGGAAGTATGGATCTCCAAGATCATGCGCCGTGAGCGGACAGATGATGCCGATAGCATCGGCGCGCCCGGTTGCCAGGTGCCGCGCGATCGTATTGGGGCGGTAGCCGACGCTAGCCGCAACCGCAATGACTCGCTCACGGGTGCGCTCACTCACTTCCGGGTGGCCGTTGAGCGCACGGCTGACCGTGGTCCGCGACATCCCAAGCTTGTGCGCAAGATCTTTCAGTTTCATCGTGTGTCCCGGTCTTGCCGCTGCCCCGCCAACCTGTCGGGGCCACCGACCCCGTAGCGCGACGCGTCAACCTGCAACCTGCCATCGTCAAGTACATGGACGGGCATCGGGTCAGAGATCTCCTCGATGAACTGGCCGTCCTTGCCGAATTTCAGGAGTGCCATGAAGCGCAACGTACGGTCCGGTGCGTGCAACACCCGGCCGGAATAGAGCGATCCGCTGCATCGCCGACTAGAAAGTCTTCCTCGACCAGCTTCCGTTCGCCAAGCGGATAATCGGTAATCAGATAGTGCGTGCCCTTCATGGGCGCGGACATGCGCTTGCGGCAATACATCGGCTCGCTATGGTCCTTCGCGGTGCAGAACAGGCAGTACCAGCGGCCCTGATGTTCGAAGACCTGCGGTACTTCCAGTTGCCCGAACACCTTCGAGCGGAACAGCGGCGGGGCAGCGACCAGTCTTCGAGATCGCGCGATACCGCATGCCCAAGCACGCCGCGTCCGATCGCTGGGCCCGCAGTCTCTTGCGCAGTGAACACCATGTGCCAGCCGCCGCCGTTCGGGGCGGCGAAGACTCAGGGGGCGCGGAAGGCCTGGTCCTGCAATACATCTGTATCGAGCGGCTCGTACCAGTAAGGATCGATGTCCAGCATCGGATTGTGCGCGAATCGTTCCCACGTGTGCAGATCGTCGGATCAAACTGCACCCGTTTGGTTCGACTTCGGGTGATGGTTTGCACCCAGCAACATATACATTGCGGGCACGACGAAGAGCGTGAACAGCGTGCCGATCGACAGCCCCGTGAAGATCACGAGCCCCATCGCATTGCGGCCCGCCGCGCCCGCACCGGACGCGATCACGAGCGGGAGCACGCCCAGCACCATTGCCGCCGTCGTCATCAGGATCGGCCGCAAGCGCGCGCCGGCCGCTTCTTCGAGCGCCTCGCGCTTGCCGCGTCCCGCGCGTTGCAGCTCGTTTGCGAACTGCACGATCAGAATGCCGTGCTTGCTGATGAGGCCCATCAGCGTGACGAGACCCACCTGCGTGTAGATGTTGAGCGTCGAGAGTCCCATGTTGATGAAGATGAGCGCACCGAACAGCGCCATCGGCACCGACACGAGAATCACGACAGGATCGCGGAAGCTTTCGAACTGCGCGGCGAGCGCGAGAAACACGATGATCGTCGCGAACAGCAGCGTGATCACGAAGCCGCCGGACTCCTGCACGAACTGGCGCGACAGGCCCGAGTAGTCGGCCGTATAGCCTGTCGGCGCGACGTCGGTGGTGGCCTTGCGCAGGAAGTCGAGCACTTCGCCTTGCGAGATGCCCGGCGCGAGCACGCCGGAAATCGTCGCTGAATTGAGCTGCTGGAAGTGATTGATCGACTCGGGCACGATGGTCTGCTTCAGACGCGTGACCGTCGATGCGGGAATCACGCTGCCATCGGGCGTGCGCAAATAGTAGTCGAGCACTTGCGACGGGTTCAGCCGGTCCGTTTGCAGCACCTGCGGAATCACCTTGTACGAGCGGCCCGCAATCGAAAAGTAATTGACGTAGTTGCCGCCCAGCGCCGCGCCCAGCGTGTGCCCGACATCGCTTTGCGACAGGCCGAGCGAAGCGACCTTGTCGCGGTCCACCATCACGACGGTTTCGGGCTTGTCGATCTTCAGATTGCTGTCGACGAAGAGGAACATGCCGCTTTCGCGCGCTTTCTGCAGCACGGCTTGCGACACTTCGTTGAGGTTCTCGAACGGCTCCGTCGTGCTGATGACGAACTGCACGGGCAACCCTTGCGCGCCCGGCAGCGGCGGAAACTGGAACGCGGCGACGCGCGCGCCCGCAATGCCGTCCCACTGCTGCTGCAATTCCCGCTGCAATTGCGTCGCGCCTTTCTTGCGTTTGTCCCACGTCTTGAAGAGCACGCCGCCGAAGCCCTGGTTCAGCGTCGGCGCGCCCGTCAGTTGGAACATCTGCGAGTACTCGGGCAACTGCTTCGAGATGTCGAAGACCTGGTCTGCGTAAGTCTGCATCTGCTGGATCGTCGCATTCGGCGGCCCCTGGATCTGCGACAGCACGATGCCCTGGTCCTCCTGCGGCGCAAGCTCCGATTGCGATGTCATGAAGAGATACACGGTGCCGCACAAAAGCAGCGCGCCCATCACGATGAACACGGGCCACGTGTCGAGCATCGCATGCAGAAGACGCCCATAGCCGCGATGCACGCGCTCGAACTGCCGGTCGACGAAGCGCGCGAAGCGGCCCGACTCCTGGTCCATGCGGAAAAAACGCGAGCACATCATCGGCGATAGAGACAGCGCAATCACGCCCGATACGGTCACGGCGCCCGCCAGCGTGAATGCGAACTCGGTGAAGAGCGCGCCCGTCAGTCCACCCTGAAAACCGATCGGCAAGTACACGGCAACCAGCACGACCGTCATCGCGAGAATCGGTCCGCCGAGTTCGCGCGCGGCGATCAGCGCGGCTTCGAAGGGCTGCTTGCCTTCCTCCTTCATATGCCGGTCGACGTTCTCGACCACGATGATCGCATCGTCGACGACGAGCCCGATCGCGAGCACGAGCGCAAGCAGTGTCAGCAGATTGATCGAATAGCCGAGCAGCTGCATCACGAAGAACGTGCCGATCAGCGAGAGCGGCATCGCGATCACGGGCACGATCACCGCGCGGAAACTGCCGAGGAACAGGAAGATCACGACCGTCACGATCAGCAGCGCTTCGACGAGCGTCTTCACCACTTCATCGATGGCCGTGTTGATGAAGTCGGTCGCGTCGTAGACGATGTCGCCCGTCATGCCTGTGGGGAACTGCTTCTGCAGGTCCGGAAAGATCGTTTTCACGCGCTTCGCGACGTCGAGCACGTTCGCATCGGGCGCCACCTTGATGCCGATGAACACCGAACGCTTGCCGCTGAACGCGACGTTGAAATCGTAGTTGTCCGCGCCGAGCACGACGTTCGCGACATCTTCGAGGCGCACGATCGCGCCGTTCTTCTGCTTGACGACGAGCTTCCTGAAGTCGTCGACGGAATGCAGGTCCGTGCCCGCATTCAGATCGACGCTGATCATCTGGCCTTTGGTCGTGCCGAGCGTCGCCAGATAGTTGTTGCTGCCGAGAGCCGTGAAGACGTCGGCGGCCGTGACGTTGTGCGCGGCGAGCCGGTTCGAATCGAGCCAGGCGCGCAGCGCGAACTGGCGCCCGCCGAGAATTTCCGCCGTCTGCACGCCCTGGATCGAATCGAGCTTCGGCTTCACGACGCGCAGCAGATAGTCGGTGACGTTGTTGCTCGGCAGCACGTCGCTGTAGAAGCCCATGTACATGGCGTCGGTGGTCTGGCCCACCTGCACGGTCAGCACCGGCTGCTGCGCCTGCGGCGGCAACTGGTTGCGCACCGATGCGATCTGCGTGTTGATCTCCGTCAGCGCGCGATTCGAGTCGTAGTTCAGGCGCAGCGTCGCGGTGATCGTCGAAACGCCCGTGCTGCTCGTCGACGACACGTAGTCGATGCCCTGGGCCTGCGCAATCGCGGCTTCGAGCGGCTGCGTGATGAAGCCGGCCATCGTGTCGGCGCTCGCGCCGTAATACGACGTCATGATCGTCACCACGCCGTTTTCGGTCTGCGGATATTCGCCGACCTTCAGCGCGGATAGCGACCGCAAGCCGAGCACGAGTATCAGCAGACTCACCACCGAGGCGAGCACCGGGCGTTCAATGAAGGTGTCGGTGAATTTCATCGCGTGGCCTCTTATTGTTCCTGAGGCGTCGGGTTCGGGTTGTCCGCAGGCAGCACGCGGTTGTCGATCACGAGCGGCGTGCCGTTCTTCAGCTTCAGCTGTCCGCTCGTCACGACCTGCGTGCCTTCGCCGATGCCCTTGAGAATCGCGACCTGATCGCCGCGCGTCGGCCCCGGCGTGACGAACACCTGCTGCGCGACGGGCATGACCTTGCCTTGCGCATTCTTTTGCGCGCCGGGCTTCACGACGAACACGGTCGCGCCGTACGGGTTATAGGTGATCGCCGTTTGCGGCAAGGTCAGATAGCGCTGCACGCCGCCCGCGTCGATCTTCACGTTCGCGTACATGCCGGGCAGCAGCTTGCGCTCGCGGTTGTCGACGGCCGCTTCGATCTGCACGTTGCGCGTCGCGGCGTCCACGCGCGGATTGATCGAGCGGATCTTGCCGTCGAAGGTGCGGTTGCTGAGCGCATTGGTATCGACGACGATCGCCTGGCCGACCTGCAATTGTCCGAGCTGCTGTTGCGGCAGGTAGAAGTCGGCGTAGATCGGATCGATGGCTTGCAGCGTGACGATCGCATCGCCCGGATTGATGTACTGGCCGGGGTTGACCGTCGTGATGCCGACGCGGCCCGCGAAGGGCGCGCGTATCGTTTTCTTTTCGACGAGCGCGGCCTGCTGGTCGACCTGGGCTTTCTTGCTCTTCAGGTCGGCGGCATCGGCGTCGAGCTGTGCCTTCGCAATCGCCTGAATGTCGTACTGCGCCTTGTCGCGCTTGTACACGGTTTGCGCGAGTTCCGCTGCGGCTTGCAGCGACACAAGCTGCGCGCGGTCCGAATCGTCGTTCAGGCGCACGAGCACCTGGCCTGCCTTCACTTCCTGGCCCGAGCTGAACGCGATGTCCCGCACGAGCCCGGCCACTTCCGTCGTCACGTCGACGCCGCGCACCGCACGCAGGCTGCCCACGGCGGCAAGCTGCGGCTGCCACGTCTGATAGCTTGCGACAGCGGCCGTGACGGTCGCGGGCGGCACGGCATTGCTCGCCATGAACTTCTTGAGCATGTGCGCCCTGAACAGATTGAAGCCGACGAGCGCGCCGAGCAGTACGCCCACGCAGATCAGCATGATGATCATCCGCCTGGTCATCGGTCTTTTCGTTGTCATCGTCTCGTCCTTGCACGGCAAACTGATGAAGCACAAACTCGTCCGGCGGCGCTGCCGTCTGATCGCATGCGACGCGCGGCTGTTGCGTAAAGATTCACGGCGGATTCACTGCGGCGAGGCAGACGCCGAAGCGGCCGCCGGCGTGGCCTGAGCTGCCTGGCTCGTCGCCGTGTCGTTCCACCAGCCGCCGCCGAGCGCCTGGAACAGCGCCGCCGTGTCCGCATAGCGCGCGGCCTGAGCCAGCGCGAGATTCACGACGGTCTGCTGGTACTGACGCTGCGTATCGAGCAACGCCAGATAGCTGACGCCGCCGATGCGAAACTGGCCGCGCGTCAGATCGAGCGAATCGCGGGCCGCGCGCCATGCTTCCGTTTGCGCGCGCAGGCCGGTTGCATCGTGTTCGAGCGCGCGCAACGTATCGGCGACGTTCTGGAACGCGAGCAGCACCGTCTGCCGATATTGCGCGTTGGCCTGATCGAAGGCGGCTTCGGCTGCGCGCTTTTGCGCGCTCAGCTGTCCGCCGTGAAAGATCGGCTGCGTGACGCCCGCGCCGATGCTCCAGATCATGTCGGCGTACTTGAGAAGGCCAGCGGGCGTCAGCGCCTGCGGGCCGTAGCTCGCCGACAGCGTGAGCTGCGGATACGTGTTCGCCGTCGCCACGCCCACCTGCGCGCTCGCACGATGCAGCGTGGCGTCGGCGGCGAGGATGTCGGGCCGCTGCTGCACGAGCGACGACGGCACGCTGACGGGCAACGTCTGCGGCAGCGTGAACATCGACAGCGTGAACTCGGGCACGCCCGTGTCGCTCGGCGGCTTGCCCGCAAGCACGGCGAGCTGATGACGCGTCTGATCGAGCGACTGGCGCAGCGGTGGCAACGTCGCGCGCGTCTGCGCGACGAGCGTTTCCTGCGAGAGCACGGCGGCGCGGTTCACGCCGCCAAGCTCGAACTGCTTGCGCAACACGCCGAGCTGCGCGTCTTCGTCGGTGGCGATGCGCTCGGTCGCTTCGATCTGCTCGCGCAGCGAGGCTTCCTTGACGGCCGCCGTCACGATGTTCGCCGATAAGGCGAGATACGCAGCTTGCAACTGAAAGCCCTCGTAATCGACCTGCGAGCGCAGCGATTCGAGTTCGCGCCTTGCGCCGCCGAACACATCGAGGTTGTACGATACGTTTACCGATGCGTTGTACAGATTCAATATTCTATGTAGGCTAGGCTGACCGAACGTGACGCCATTGAATTTCTCGCGTGTTGCATTGGCCTTTGCATCGACGGACGGATACAGCGTCGTGCCCATTTGCGCGCGTAGATTCTCGCCGGCCTGTCTGAGCGCCGCTTGCGCCGCGGCGACGTTGGGACTGTTGGCGAGCGCTTCGCGGATCAGCGCGTCGAGCGGCTCGCAATGAAAGAGCGTCCACCACTGCGCGGGGATGTCCTCGCCGGCCACGAACTGTTGCGTAACGCCCGATGTGCCCGGCGACGACGCCGTTTGACCGGGCAGCGGCGTGGGCGTGTAGGTGTCGGCGGCGGGCGGCGCGGGCGTTTGGTAATCGGGGCCGACCACGCAACCCGACAGCGAACAAAACTGTGGAAGCATGACTGTAATCAGTGCGGCGCGCGCGCAAACGTGATGCGCTATGCGGCGCCGAAATGCGCCACTAAACGGCCGATGCAAACGGCTGCGACCAACTGCGGTTGACGTCATCGAACACCTATCCACCTTAGTTTGCGTGAGCGGCGTGTTATCAAAATTGCGGATGCAGAACTTACCTGTCCCCCGCTGCTCCGGTCTACCTGTGAGGAGGCCAATGTAAGGCATGAATGATTTGGAGCGAGATTTGGCTCGCTTCCGTAGCGGAACTTCAGGCGCGCGGATCTGATATCAACAGGTTACGAACATCCGCCTCGCATGGTCAATGCCTGTCAAGCCAGTTCAACACAATTTCGACGCCCTCATTAATGGACAGCAAACAAGTGTCGATGAAGACGTCTGGTGCCGTCGGCTGTTCATATGGCGAGTCGACGCCGGTGAAATGCTGGATTGCGCCACGTCTCGCGAGCCGATACAGCCCTTTGGGATCGCGAGCCTCGGCTACTGCCAAAGATGCGTGGACATGAATTTCAGCAAAGCTATGCTTCCCTGCGATGGACTTGGCGAGTTCTCGGTCGGAGCGGAAGGGTGAGATGAGGCACACCAGCACCACGATGCCGGCGTCAGCCATCAATTTTGCAACTTCCGAAACGCGCCGTACGTTTTCGTGTCGATCCTCATCGCTAAAGCCGAGGTCCTTGCAAAGACCGAGCCTGACGGAGTCGCCATCGAGAGTGTAGGTGAGGCGGCCGGACGCATGAAGACGTGCCTCAACCCTGTCGGCGATAGCCGATTTTCCGGACCCGGATAGACCGGTGAACCACAGAATGGCGGGCGTTTGTCGTAGCAACCGTCGTCTCGACTCAGGATCAATGCGAAAGTCGTGTGCGTAAAGATGTGAAGTCGATGCCTCGTTCGTCATACACGCCTACGTAAGCGGGTTGGGATGGTTGCTGGAATTCGGGTACGCGCGCTCAAGCATTGCGGCAGCGTGACGGCAGTTTTGCGTGGAAGATCAGGAAATAGACATCCACGGATCTCCCGTCGACGCGGCAGGTTGCCGCCTATCAGTCAAGGCCGCAGCGCAGCGAATCGGAATATTCCGAGCGGTGCAGTCGTCTCCCACTCATACTGGTGCATAGCACGCGGGTTCGTCGGTTGACGATGGCAGGCCGGTCCCGCATGCCTTGCTCAATAGAAGACCGTCGCACCATACATGTTCGACGCGTCCCCATTTACATGCTGAAGCAGCGTCCGGGAAGAAGCCTCGCCCGTGATGATTGGCGCTGGTGTTGCAGAGCAATGGAAGACTTGTGAGCTTTTCGTATTCGATCAGCAGTTGGGCTACCGGATGCCCGGAAGTTCTTGCGATAGTCTGCAATCGAGCCGACCCGTCGAGGTGCACAACGGCAGGAATCTTGTCCTGCCATTCCGCGCGCGTCTGATGATCGAACAGCATGTAGGGGTCTGGAGTGCCGGGGCAAAATACGGCAGGAGCACGGTCTTCGAGACAGATTGGTGCCACCGGACGGAAATGCTCGCGATGCTTGATGTCGTTGAGAATAGCCTTCATTGCGGGCGAAGTCGCAGCGGCCAGGATGCTTCTGGCACCCAATGCCCGAGGCCCCAGCTCGGCGCGGCCGGCAAGAAAAACGACGGGTTCATTATCCGCGAGTATCCGGGCGAGTTCCGCGATGGAACAAGGAGACGCCGTCCATCCGGCCGGCACGTCGCCAGTTTTCACGGCTGGTCCGCTATAGACCGACCATTCCAACGGTACGAAGCCTTTGTCCGCTGCCATCGCGCAACAAGCGGCGCCAATCGCCGATCCACTATCGTTCGGAAAGGGCGGGACCCAGATTGCGTCGAACAAGCCACTCGCACGTAATGCGCTATTCCATTTGATGTTGAGTGCGCATCCGCCAGAGATACACAAATTTCGCGGCCCCGGAATCGAATGGCGCTGGAGCGCTATTCCCATTTCGTGAACGAGAAGACGCTCAAGGAATGCATGAAAGGAGGCGAGTACATCTTCGTGAGGCTTGGTCTCTAGTTGTGGCAGGCTTGCTTCGAAGAAGTCGCGTACAGCTGCGAGCGATGTTTCCGGAATATGGACATTTTCGCGGTAGTTTCGCGCAAGTTCCGTATCGCCGGCAAAGCGTTCCTGGTAAAGCCGACGAAACTCAGCGACGATGTCTTCATCGGGGGACCCGAGCGCGATATATGCCATAAGCTTGCCGGCCACGCCCAGATCCCACTCCGCGCCGCCCGACTTCTTATAGGGCCCAAAATGATGACCCGCCGCAGCGTATATTTGGCCGATGACCGGAAACAGGCAGTCAACGAGGCGCGCTCCGTGGCGTTGTACGTGGTACAGCCTCGGCACCATTCCACCATCCCAGACCAGGCAGAACGCGGGCTGCTCGCTTCGCGCGAACGGGCTGGTGCAGTACGCGGAGGCAACATGGCCTGACACATGAGGATAGCTCTTATACGGACGTGACTCTCCACCGACTAGCAGCCCGGTGCCGTCGACCGAAGCAAGAAGATGGTCCGCTTTGCGTTCGGTATAGGGAGCGCCATTTAGGCTGACCAGCGTGGAGCCACTGACCATCCGAAACTGTGACTCCACTTCGCCGTCCCAGCCGTCGACAACAAACTGGTCTATATCTTCGACACGCAAGCCGCCTTCGCTCAATGCGGCCGCAACTGCGTCCAGGTTCTCGATTTCCTGATATCGCGGGTTGTTTTCCCGCTTCTCCTGTTCGATGCAAAAAACCAGTTTTCCATCCTCGACAACGGCGATTGCCCCGTCGTGTGTCAGCTTGAGGCCACAAATGCGCATAGTATCCCCTACTCAAACAGGGTAATTGGGTTGAGGTGAAAGGAAAGCCGGGTTCCGGAAGCGCGCGAGCAGACAATCTTCATTGGGCGACTCACCGACGCACTCCACGCGCTCGACTTCGGTCAGTTCTTCTTTCAGAATTTCCAAGACCGTTTCCGCACCAGCAAGGTGCCCCCATCGCCGGCAACTGGCGTCACGCGCCGACCCGAATATCAACCGGCCAGCAGGTACAAGCATCCGTCCCAGATTGCGGATAGCGGCGCGCACCTCCGCGATGTTGCTGAGGTAATAAAGAACTTCCGCCACTACGATCAGATCGAACTTGTCGTGGATCGAAAAATGCTGCACGTCTGAAACAATCCAGACCGTGTTCGGTGGCGCCTTCAGACGTTCGCGTGTTTTCGCGATCGCTTGTGGCATGACGTCGATGATGGTGAGCCGTTGGCAGTGAGGTGCCAATCTTTCCGTAAACGCTCCTCCCGCGCATCCGACTTCTAACGCGTTGGAGACAGATCCGTCGACGAGTGACATTCGAAGCATTTGCTCATGGCGTTGGAATTCGAAGGGATTACTGTCGAGTTGCCACGGGTCGTCCGCGTCCAATTCTCGACGCAGTAATTCGAAATTCGTTACATTTCTCAATTTGGTCTACCTTACTAGTAGTCCGCTACAACGTCGTTGTACGACGCGCCATGCGGGACGCGTCGCTTTCCGGACAGAACCCGGCGTGCGTCACAGCTCGGGTCCGTTGCGCTCGATGGCGGCGCCGTCCGGCCACTCGCTCAGCGGGCTGGCGATCGGCAAAATCACAGCGAGCACGTCTTCAATGCGCGTAGGAGGTAAGTCAAGGTGAACGTTTGGGAGCGTTGATCGCACGCGCACCCCATGCAAGATCGTCCCCATTCCATTCCGGAACAATCTGGAAAAGTGATTCTTTAAGGCGTGCCGGACTGTGCCAAACGCGAATGGGACGCGGAGCTCTTGCAGCACTGGATACATCGCGCGGATTGAATGACCGATTCCGAATCCTTCGAGATCCGGACGCACCCCATACAGTCCCAATTCGGCTACAAGCACATCGACCGAGCCTACCTTGATGAAACGACGGAGCGATCCCATGTGAGCTGCAACACCTTTCGAATCGTAGGCAATGGCGCGGAGTTCGGGCCGCGCACCGGCCCAACTTCGACCACCCTCGAACGGCTTTGCGTTGAAAGCCCCGGTAGGCCCATACGTCGTTCGGAAGAACCGGGCCAATTCAACGTGATCGGAGAGATCCAGCTCATTTTCCCAGCACAATCTCCACTGCACTTTTGAGGACATGCACAGTCACCTCATTTTGACGCGTTCATCGCCTGCTGCGCGAGCGGCCAGACATACCGAATGGTGCGCATCAGCTTTTTATGGCTATAAGGGAACGCATGGATTAATCAAACCGATCATTCGTTAGCTGAACAGCTCGCGCCTAGAGACACGACGATATCTGTAAGATGATCTATCAAAAGGTGGTTTATACCGTCGCGTTATTTGCAGGGGGTGGCGAAGATCCGATCTTCCCAGCTTCAAAGAAGCTCTCGTACCGCCCGCCTGTGAAGTGACGCTTCAACTCCTCAAAATTTAGTATCGTTTGTTCCAGTGGCCGCACTTCCTGACGCTGAAGGACTGTGCTGCCAGAGCATGGACGCGCTGAAATTTCGAGGAAAGCCCAAACTGCATGTAGGCATGAAGCGGGATTGTCCAGCAGACTTTCATACTCGACGGTAAGAATGTTCGTTGGCGCGAATGAGTCCATCACCAGTCGGTGGAAATCGTCAGCAGCTTTGAGATAGTCCTCGCAGTCTTGAATTTTCAAGGTTACTTGAGGAGGCGGACCGGAGTCGTTGCCTGCGCCAAACTTTAACCATTGACCACTTTGCCTTGCCTGCACCAAGGATCGTAGTGATTCCAACGTATTTCTGCGAATCATAAGCATCACCTTGAGGCGTGGCCATCTGGCCAACTCGTCAAAGAACTCCAGACGTTCCTGAAACTGAGGTTGGTTGATCTTGCAACCGACGTGTGTGACCGCTTTCTTTCCGGCTCTGGCGGGGTAGTGCAGATAGGCGAGCTCGAGAAGTTCGTGATCACTAAGTAGCAGGCGCTTGCGATTGTGCCAGATCGCGTCGTAAGGATTGAGCAACTCGCCATTGCTTGATACGTTCGGATGCTCATTCAGCAATTCTTCAAGGTAATGTGTGCCCGTCCTGGGCATCCCGAGGATCACAAATGGCTCAATTGTCGGCATGGAGTGGGTCATGGCGTATCTTTAACAGAATCGAAAGCGATGGTTCGAAAGCTGCTTCCTGCGTAGTTCGTTACAAGGATCCTGATCGGTTTGCAATCATCTGCGTCAAGATAAGAGACGTCGGCGAAACAGTGCTGCCGACAGAAAGAATGGCAGTACTGTGTAGACGCAAAGCGCAGTCACATGCAGACCGATTCCGGCGGGTGGGCGTGCAAGCATCGCCGGGCGGATGAGTTCAACGGAATGTGTGAGCGGCAAAAATCGCGCAAGCTGTCGAAAGGCGCTTGGAAGATGGGCGACCGGGAAGACGACACCGCTCAGAAAGAGCATGGGCGTCAGAACAAGTGTTTGATAGAAGATAAAGTAATCGTAACTTGGCGCGATCGCGATGAGCACCATCGCAATACTCGCGAAGGCGAGGCCAGTTAGGATAACGACGGGAATGACATAAAGAATACTTTGAAACGCCGCATAGCCGAGCGTCGCGGCAACCATCGTAACAGCCGTGCCGGCCAAAAGGGCTTTTGTTGCTGCCCAAGCCAACTCACCGAGAACGACGTCGCCGATCGTGAGTTGGGTACACAGGACTGCTTCCCACATGCGCTGAATGTGCATGCGAGCGAAAGTCGCATAAATCGTTTCGAACGTCGCAGAAGTCATTGCGCTTGTCGCGACCATTCCAGCTGCCAAAAAGGCTACGTAAGAAGTGCCTTCGATGCGGCCTATCATTATTCCTACGCCGAAACCTAATCCGAACAGATACATCATCGGATCCGCAAGGTTCCCGATAAGCGAAACAAGTGCAGTTTTTCTCCACGCCAGATAATTTCGGCGCCATACCATGCGCCAGTTCCAAGTGTGGGTGGGCATAGCCATCACGAATACTTCACGCATCATTTAGTCCTTCATATCTCGTCCAGTCAATCGCAGAAACACGTCTTCCAGGTTTGCGGGGCGTTGCAGAACGCGCAGACCGGTTCGCTTGCACAACTGCATGCGCACTTGTTCCAGATCGGCTGCATAGCAAAACAGCGTCTCGCCGCTCACCTCCGTGCGCTGCGCGTAGGGCTCGAGCAATGCTCGCAGTTCGTGCGAATCGCCGCCGTATATCTCCAGCACGTGGCTCCCAATTTGTTCTTGGATTAGCGCATGAGGGGCACCTTCCGCAATGCTGCGTCCTTTGTCAATCACGCAGAGTCGATCGCACAATCGCTCGGCCTCTTCCATGAAGTGAGTAGTTAGAAGAATTGTCTTCCCGCGTGCAAGCAGAGAGCGCAAGCGATCCCAGACGAGGCGGCGCGCATGCGGATCAAGACCGGTCGCGGGCTCGTCCATTACCAGCAGTTGTGGGTCGTTGATAAGCGCCCGGGCGATGGTTAACCGACGCTTCATGCCGCCGGATAATTCTGCGACGCGCGCGTGAGCCTTGCTCTCCAGGTGCGCGAATTCGAGCAGCGACGGAATCACCGCTTCAACCTCGCCGGCGCTCATGCCAAAGTAGCGCCCGAATATCTGCAGGTTCTCGCGCACCGTAAACCCGGGTTCAAGGTTGTCGAATTGCGGAACTACGCCGATACGCCGCCGTGCCAGGCGCGCGCGTACGGGCACGGGCTCTCCAAGAACAGTGATCGTACCTGCGTCAGGCGAGGCCATACCGAGGACCATGCGCGCGGTCGTGCTCTTGCCTGCGCCGTTGGGTCCCAGTAGGCCAAAGCACTCACCGTGCTCGACGCGAAATGAAAGTCCGTTAACGACTTGTTTGCCGTTATATGACTTTCTGACGCTAGTAAGCGTTATCGTTGCAGCAGCCATTGAATGAGAAGTCAAAATGTGGCTTCGTTAAAAGAAGATCCCGTTCCGCGCGCGAGATCTTACGCATCACTCACTGCGGACTACATTGTGTCGGACGTTCTGAATGACGTGCCTTGCACTGCCGGTCGCACTGAGCATCTGTACCCGTCGATGTAGCAGCGTCTGTTGTCGCGGCGTGTCCTGGCGGATCGACGTGTTCGCCACAGTCGTCGGCAGCCGAGCCTCGGGAAAGCCAGTTGCTGTTACTCAACGTACACAACGCGTAGGCTTTTACGGGAAGCAAGAACAAAAGGTTGATGAATGTGTGCGCGGAAAATCCGAGAAATCGAAGTTCGCGAGACCGAACTGCGGCCACGGAACAGCGGATCATAGTCATTGAGGCGATCAGGAAGCATGCCTGCCAAGGTGCCGAGGCCGTCAGAACGATCTGCAGGAACCCGGCAAGCATTGACACGGCAAGCAAAAACGACCCTACGTTTTGCCCGATCACGTCCAGCGTAAGGTAGCGATCGAGACGAGGCAGGAGGCGTAGCGCAAGCAGCGTGTCGCGATAAGTGCTGCGCGCCCAACGTAGTTGTTGACGCAGATATGGCCACAGCTTGTCTGGTACAACCGTAGCTGCGATCGCGTCTGGAACATACTCCGTTCGGTAACCAGCCGCCAGCATAAGAATTGTCAAATGGCGATCTTCGCCAAAGTCACTGCGTTTTCCGCGGAACATCTGAGTCTCGTACTGGTTCAGCAGCAAAAGAAGCGCGGAGCGCCGATAGATGGCACATGGACCGCAGCAGCACATAACGGCACCGAAACGGGCTTGAGCGGCACGCTCTTCGTTGCAGGCGAGCCAGTATTCCATATCGATTAGACGGGTCAACCATGTGGCGCTGCGATTGCTTGCCGTCAATTGACCCATGGCGGCCCCGATCGCCGTGTCGCTCATTGTTAGTACGAGTTTCTTCACGACGTCGGGCGCTAGGGTCGTATCTGAGTCGACGTTAAGTATCAGTTCCGCGGACGAAGAACGGATCGCAGCGATTTGTGCCTTGCGTTTTCCCACGTTCCGGGGAAGGAGAACAAAATTGAATCTTGGGTCGTGCTCGTACTCGCGGTACACCTTTCTCAACGCATCGCGGTTGGCTGAACCGTCATCGACCACGTGGACTTTGAAGGATCCGGCATACTCCTGAGTCGAGATGGAAGCGAGGCACGCCCGCAGCGTGTCCGGCTTTTCGTTGAAGCACGGCACAATAACATCGACGTCGGGCAGAGAGTTGGAGTCGGACGAGTTGCTTCTCACAGGCGGCCCGCTAGCCGGCAGGGCGTGCAAAACCTGCGCGCTTTTATAAATGGTCGAAAGCAATGCGTATAATAAAATAGAGGTCGTATTGATTGTGGCAGGGATGTTCATCGAGGTCAGTTTGCTAAGTGGTGTTAAGAAATGATCTGATTACAGGCCTGCCGTGATCCAGAGAAGGAACAGACGGAAAAATACCAAGAGATTTGCTTGCTAAGTTCCTGTCGGTAGTGGGCAACGGTGTCTCTCCAATCCGCCTACATATGTGGAGTCTCGCCACTTCTTGGCGAGTTCGCGGAATCTTGGCGTTCTCTCGTCGCTCGAATCCTCGGCCCAGCGCACAGCCATGATAGCGAGGTGGCCAATAACGCATCCATCGGCCGAAGCAGAAAGCTTGGTCAGTAATTCCTGTTTATTGCGTCAGGATTTCCTGACGCGCTCACCGTTGATTGTTCCGTGTCGAAGCCGTTCACGATTTAATGCGCCTGATTGGAGAAACCTCTTGTAATGAGGCGCACCGGCTCAATAGCTGGTGCTGGTTTTTCCAGTGGTGGTCATCGGTTCAGTTTGTCGGTCGACATTGCGGCAGTGAACTGATCACAAACTTGCGTTCCTTCAATGCTGGAATCAGGCGCGAAAGCGCCATAACGGTCTGCTCGCGCGATGTGGCGTCAGCATTCGGGTCCCACTCTCTAGGGGGGCTTCCATCGTGTAACAGAACAATCGAGCCTGGCCGGACGGACGCCAGCACAGCGTGGACAATCGCGTCGACACCGGGGCGAGACCAATCTCGCGGGTCTATCGACCAGTGAAGTGCCGTCAGCCCTGCCTTTGCCGATTCGGCAATTACTTCTTTCGTCCATATTCCGTACGGCGCACGCACATAACGCACCGCTGCGGCAGGGCACGTCCTCTTGATTATCGCGTTCGCTTCCAATATTTCAAGTCGTGTCTGTTCCGGTTCGCATTTTGATAGATCCCGATGCGTCATCGTGTGATTGGCGATCTCGTGACCTTCAACGATGATCCGTTCTATCAACTGTGGATGACTCGCCGCGTAAGCGCCAAGGACGCAGAACGTTGCCGGGACCCGGTGCCGCGCTAATACGTCAAGTATCTTTGGTGTCCAGATTAAATCTGGACCGTCGTCAAAAGTAAGGTAAACCTTACGAGGTTGGTGGTGTCGACCAAATTTGCACGACACTTCCGACAGGTAATCGAACCGCTTCACACTCGCGCCGTCCCGTTGTGGTATGTCATCCTTCATCTGATCAGCCATCGACTATTCATAGTGGTGTGCCGAAAATGTCCCGGTGGTGCGGCGAAATGCTGCGTATAACTCACAATGTGGGAGTTGACGGAAAAGATCGGTCAGTAATTCGAAGAGAAGCGTCATTCGACTTCTTGCGTCTTTCATCTCGGTTGTCGTGACTTTGCGGGACGGCAATTAATTTGTACAATCGATTGTTTCGATACGTCACATCCATAAAGCGGATACTTGAACATGCGCTTCAAAGGCCTCGATCTCAATCTTCTTGTTGCGCTGGATGCGCTGATGACGCAACGCAATCTGACGATCGCGGCGCAAAACATCAATCTGAGTCAACCTGCCATGAGTGCAGCCGTCGGGCGGTTACGAGACTATTTTCATGACGACCTGTTCGTGATGCGGGGCCGCGAGTTTGTCCCGACAGCTCGGGCGATGGAGCTTGCCGGTCCGGTTCGGGAGGCTCTGTCACACATCCAGCTTTCGATCATTTCGCGCGACGTATTCCAACCGGCCAAGTCGAATCGCTGCTTTAGGGTCTGCCTTTCCGATTTCATGACGCTTATCTATTTCCAGAAGGTCGTAAAACGCGTCGCGCGCGAAGCTCCCTCGGTGAGTTTCGAATTGCTTTTTCCTGACGACGACCCTGGTGAGTTGCTTCGGCGAGGTGACGCCGATTTTCTGATCCTGCCGGAGCTGTTGCTGGCGGATACCCATCCCAAAGCGCCGCTCTTTGAGGAAAAGCTCGTATGTGTCGGATGTCCGACGAACAAACAGTTGTCGCGGCGGCTCCCGTTGGAGAAGTACATGTCAATGGGACACGTGACAGTGAGGTTCGGGCGGGCGCGCAGGCCCTCGATCGAGGAGTTTTTCCTACTCGATCTCGGTCTCAAGAGGCGCGAAGAGGTTGTGGTACCGACCTTTGGTCTGGTTCCGTCCATGCTATCGCGTACCAACCGTATAGCAACGATCCCTTTGAGGCTGGCCAGGCATTTCGCGGAAGTGGTTCCCCTTCGGATCGTTCAGGTACCACTGCCCCTTGCCTCGTTCACTCAAACGATCCAATGGCCTGCGCTGCATAACGGTGACCCTGCAAGCATCTGGATGCGCGAGCTTCTATTACAGGAGGCGCAAAGCCTTGACTAGGCGTGCTCGGGGCCCCGCCCGCCGCCTGGGTACGGCGGGCGGAGACTAGTATCGATGGCCTCACGGCGAATGCGGGGCGGCCAGAGTCTCTTTTTCAAAGATCGCGAGCGTTGCGAGCTCCGCGAGTGTGAAGCGAAAATCGCGCAGCGTCGCGTGAATTGCCACGGCGATTTCGTGCTCCGATGCACCCCGGTAGCGAAAGCGCGCGAGGATCGTATCGTAGCCGCCGGCACCGTCGAAGAGATGATGTTGCTTTGGCAAGACGGTTTCGTAGAGCGCTGCGATTCCTTGCGGCAATTGCGCATCGACGAACACCTTGCCGATTGGCTCCGGCAGCATCAGGAATCCGCCGCGCGCACACGACGTCGATGCAGCGAACGCGGCTTGCGTTTGCGCGGTGAAACGTGCCTCGTCACCTGACTGCTGTGCGACCCACAAGGCGAACAGGTCAACGCCGTACAGATCGCGAAACAGGAAAGGAATCTCTCCCCCGCCCACGCGCGCACCGATCTCGAGGAAATACAGGCCGTCGCGACCTCGAATGATCTCAAGATGGAACGGTCCATTGACCAACGCGAGCGCGCGTAGGCTGGCATCTGCAAAGGTGAGCAGCGCATCATTCAGCGGTCCTGGATCAAGCATCACGGAGCCGAGCGGTTTGCCCTGCGCGAACTCGAGGCAAGTGTTGACATAGCGCGACGCGCGGGCGATCACAAATGCGCCGTCAAGAACGAAGCCATCAACGTGATAAATCGTTCCCTCGATGTACTCCTCGCATTCGTACCCAGCGATTGGTAGCGTCGGCCACAGCGCATCGAACTGCGCACGCGTGTCGACGCGCCGTACACCTACGCTTGCGGCACCGGTGCGTGGCTTCACGATGACCGGAAAACGCATCGCATTGATCTCCTCCGCATCGGGAAAGCCCAGATCTTCCAGCGCTGCGAAGCGCGGCACACGTAGGCCGGCTGCCGCGATGTCATACTTCATGACGGCCTTGTCGCGAAACCGCACGACTTGATCGGGCAGGTCACCAGGAATACTGAACGAATTGCGAAGCCGCGCGGCCGCCATAAGATCGAATTCGGACAGCGCGACGAGCCTGTCGATGCCGCCGAGCGTCGCGCCGCAGGCGCGCACGGCTGCATGCAGCGCATCTTCATCGAGGAAATCGGGTACGATGTGCGTGGTGCACGGCGCGCGCAGCGCTGCCGCACCGTTCGGCGTGCAGACGTATGCTACGTTGTGCACGGCATGGTCAATGTAGCGATGATAGGCGGCGAAGTCGTCGGACCAACGATTGAGCACGACGATGCGTCTAGCCTTGGAAGATGGGTCGATTGTCACGTTGGAAATTTTGTTCAGGTATCTTTATGGGCGTGCTCAAATCTGAGCGTGCTTAGCGCTTCGGCGAGTCGGAAGTCAAGCGTCGGGCGATCGGCGGCGGTAAACAGCACATGTCCGACGCGGCCGCGAAAATCCGTCAGTTGTGACACGGTACCGCCGATGTGCGAATGGATTTCGATCTCCTGGAAGCCGGGCATTGCGCGCACGCGTTCGACCGCGGCGGCACCGGCGAAGGGGCCCGATACAGGCGCGAAGAACCGCACACCGCTCACGCACGTTGCAACCTCTGTGTCGTAGCCGGGCGCTGGATTGGCATCGCCGAGATGGCTGCGTATCATCACTTCCGGCAACGAGATTGACTTGCTGAGTTCAACTAGGCGGTAGATGCGGTCCCCTCCGAGCCGTGCACCAATCTCGATGAGCACCGGACCGTCGCGCGTGATGCGTGCCTCCGCATGGAAAACACCGAGCGTGAGGCCGATTCGTCCTGCGACTTTTTTGACGTACGCGACCAGCGTTGCTCGGTGCTCCGGCATCAGCGCCGCTTCGACAATGTGCCCCATCTCGACGAAATACGGCTCGGCGCTCAGCAGCTTTTCGGTTACCGCGACTACGCGTGGTCCGCGCTGGTCGATGTAACCTTCGATGCTGTACTCCGGGCCATCGAGATATTGCTCAAGCAGCAACACCTTGCCAATCTCGCGGCCCATATCTACAACGCCGTGGCGCATTGCGCGCTCGACCGCGAGCTGCAGCTCGGCAAGCGAGTTGACGCGCGTCACGAGTTGGCTGCCGCAGCCGTCCACAGGCTTGAGAACGGCTGGGAAGCCGACCTGTGACGCAGCCGTCGCGATGTCGCGGGGATCTGCGATTTGGGCGAACCGAGGCACCGCCAGTCCCGCAGTTGCGAGGCGTGAGCGGCTGCGGTACTTGTCGCGCGTTAGCGCTGCCGCTTCAGGTGGCAGATGCGGGAGGCCGAGCCGGGCCGCCGCTTGCGCGGCTACGCCGACTGAGTATTCGAACCCGGGCACGATTGCGTCGACGCGCATGGCGCACGCGGCGGCGACGACCGCATCTGGCGAAGCAGTGTCCACCGCGGTGAACGATGCGGCGGCATTGCGCAGTGCAGGTGGCACGACGCGCTCGTCACGGTCGGCGGAGAACACATGCGCCGCGACCCCGAGGTGCGCAGCGGCGGCGATAAGCGCCGTGCCCGACGATGCCGGTTCAATCACGATGACGGCGGTCATGGGATGCTCCTTATACAGCAACGGGTTCGGGTTGGGGCACCGTTGCCACAAGTAATTCGTCGAAGTATTCGCGGATCAGTTCGACGAAGTGGCGCAAATAGGTCTCCGCTTTTTCGGTTCCGCCCCAGCCGTCGATTGCCCGCTGCAGGGCGGCCCACATCAGGTCATCATGATCGTGCGATTCGTCGTAGTGAATGTGGCCGAGCGAACCCTTCACATGATCGTGCCCGAACGCGCGCGCTGCCGCTTCAGTGATGACCTTGTTGTAGCGATCCGAATACCATTCGACAAACCAGTTCCACACCATCGTCGGTAGCGGCCCGTCGCGGCCGATGCTCAGGTAGAGGTAGCCAATCAGCTTGTCGGTGCTGTGAAAAGGCGCGATGCGGTCGACGTCGGCTGCAGAGAGGCCGAATTTCTCGATGTCACGCAAAAATAGCCCATCGTGCCCGTATTCTTCTGCGAGGTATCGCGCGAGAATCTGCGCGAGCATGTTGTCCTTGTAGCTGATTTTGTAAAGTGCGAACGCGTCGACTTCGTTGTTGAGCCGGATCCGCAACACGGTTTCGATGAGATGCCGGCGATAGTATTCACTGTCGATCCAATCGCCCCGGTGGAACGCCGCGGTTTCCGGAGAAGTGGCAAACATCTGCTTCATTGCCTGCTCAGCGACTTGCTCTAGATGAATTCGATCGTTGCTTGTTGACATGTAACCTCCAGGTAAAATAAAAAAACAAAAACGGGAAAACAGCGCAGTAGACCGCTCTTTATGCGCCGGCGGGACCAGCCAAAGACGCCGGCTGCTTTTTGAGGGAAGCAATATGTACCTCGGGACTTAAGAGGCTCTTTTTTCTTTGGAGTTCGATGCCGGGCCGCAGTCGTTGCACGGTGAGACGCAAGACTTTCAAATACTTCTCGATCATGTTTTGATCAGATTGGCCTTTGCGAGAGGATTCTCGTCGGGAATTCTGCGAACTATCTCGCCTCGAATCTTTGTTTTTGTCGACTGAAGCGAGTTGCCTAGGTCTTCCTGCTAGTAGCGCAGCCATACACGGAACTCCTTCTAAATTGGCGGCCGCATGATGGAAAGAGTGCTAACGCCTCGGAGCATAGCCGCAGCCAGGTTGTGCGAATCGTGCCGTACACCCTAATAACCGGCAGTGGTGCAGTCCCTAGCTGGACCCTGCGCATGGACGTGACGGCGGACATCGGCGCGATGGCGCGCGAGAACGAAATGAAGGTTCTCGACGTGTTTTACGTTCAAGTTCTCGCTCGCGCATGCTCTCCGCGCGAGTGACGGAAGGATACTAACCGCAGGCGTATGCGTGGTATAAGCTGATAATCTTTATGTCTGCATGAGGGAAATTGATGATTCGCGATCTCGACAGCACGCTGCTGCGTACGTTCGTGACGGTGGTCGAAGCCGGCAGCGTGAGCAATGCTGCAATGGCACTTCATCGCACCCAGGCTGCCGTCAGCATGGCTCTTCGTCGTCTTGAAGACGAAGTCGGCCAACGCCTGCTCGAACGTTCGCCGCGCGGCGTGAAGCCGACTTCGGCGGGCAGCGTGTTACTGCCGTATGCGCACAAGCTGCTCGAAATTGGGCTTGCCGCCCGCTCCGCACTCAATGCAGGCGACGTTTCAGGTACCGTCAGGATTGGCATTCTGGAAGACATCGCAATGAGTCACCTCCGCCATGCACTCCGGCAGTTCTCGGCATCGTTTCCCGATGTCTCATTGGAGATCGTCGTTGACGCCAGCCCTGTGTTATCGCAGCGGCTCGCAAGCAACACGCTCGATTTTGCGATTGGCGATCCTGCGCTGATTCACGCCGAGCCGCTCGTGACCTGGCGGCATCCGCTTCGCTGGGCCACCGCACGCACGCGAAACGCTGACCTGCGAGGCGGACCCCTGCCTATCGTCGCATTCGGCGGAGCATGTCGATGGCAGGAGAACTTCTTTGCGACATTGCTTGAAGCCGGCATCGCGTGGCGCGTCGCCTGCACGAGCACCAGTTTGTCTGCGATCCAGTCGGCCGTTGAGGCCGGGCTCGGTATTGCCGTACTACTCGATTGGCATGTGCGCCACGATACAATGCGCGCAATCGATCCGTGTTCTGCTGGGCTGCCCATGCCGCCAGTGGCGGAGTTCGGCCTGTTTAGTCCCGCGAATTCGAACGACAGCACGTCCGCTGCAACGGCCCTGCAGCGATTCCTCTTTCGCTCGTTGCAACTCGGTTCCACAGACGACGGCGCACTCAACTAAGGGCGTACCCGCATGCCGCTACGCGTTTCCATGTTATCGCGTCTTCCGGTGGGTTGCGTCGAACGGGTCGAGCTTTCGACGCACTAGAACTCGCGGTATATGCGCGAGACAAATGCGCTGAGCTGCCACCGCCCGGGGGCGGGGCAGCTCGCTGGATGCAACGGCGAGAATCCAACAAGCCGGTGAATGAACTTTGACTAATGTCATTGAAAAGTCTTGTCGAAGATGCAATCGCATTATCTTCTCTGATACAGGCGGTTCATGTTAATCGTGCAGTCGAACGGGAAACGACTGCTCAATTGGCTGATCCATGCGCTCAAGGTCGACTGTCTGCCACACACGGTGCTTGAGAAAATGGCCTTTTGCCGAAAAAAGTGAGCGATGTCGTCAATGCAGAGCGAGGCGCAGTTCTCAGACCATGGCGTCACCCGGGCTTGTCGCGTTCCCGAAAAACAAGGTCTGTCCTCTTTCTTTCGAACGTCGATGGGAATTAATCAGTATGGCTGATAAGTTATCCGACGCTGACGTGAATTTGTCGTAAAACCTGCGATATTTTCCGTTAGTATCCTAGGCGCGCATACAGGCATGTTGTTGTCTTTGTCGCACCTATTCGATATCGCAGTTGCGACTTTGTTCGTTTTGTCGGCGTTGTCGACACGCGCCTAGTTGTGGCGTGCAAATTTGCCATCGCCGACGCGAGCACAGTATCGCCATTGTGGTCGAGCCGCGTTTCCGGCGGCGCTTGGCGTGCTAGCGCCGGAGCTTAAATCCATGCAGCATTTTCATGTCAACGAGAGTCCTCGAGATTTCGATGTAGTGTACGAAGTAGTAAAGACGCTAGTCTCGTCCCGTGATGCCGAGCAGACGTTGGACAGATCGCTGCGTTATCTGTCATATGCGCTCGGATGGCGTTCTGCGTTCATCGCCGTCACGGAGCCGGACGGACATCTGGGCGGTCTGTGCAGCACTGGGTTGCCAGAGGGCTGGCGCGACCGTGCGCGCTTTCTGTCTGGGGAAGGGATCGTAGGACGGGTACACACGAGCGACGCGGCTGTGGTTGTGCCCGAGCTGCATGACGAACCGCTTTTCGCGGACGACATCGGAGCCGTCGGTGGATCCGACGGTGAACATGTCGCTCTGCTCGGGACTCCGATCCGGCACGAAGGGCGGCCGCTCGGCGTACTTGTGGCTTTCTGCGAGAATCCGGATGGCAAGCGCATTTTCGCCGATGACCTTCAGCTTATGAAAATTGTAGCTGCGCCGATGGCACAGGCGCTGCTGCTTCATCGCGGCGAGAAGCCCATGCGCGACTGCACAGAGCGAATCAGTCGGCCGCGTAAGACGACTATTCCTGTGCATCAGCTCGACAACACGGTCGGCGGGTCGGCGTCGATGCAGAAGGTATTTGCGCAGGTCCATCAAGTGGCGCCAGCGAGAACGACGGTGCTCTTGCGCGGCGAGAGCGGCACGGGAAAGGAATTAATCGCGCGTGCAATCTGTCGTCTGTCCCCGCGCAAGGAGCAACCATTCATCGCGGTGAACTGCGCGGCGCTCACTGAAACGCTGCTTGAAAGCGAGTTGTTCGGCCACGAGAAGGGCGCATTCACTGGGGCGCAATCTCAACGCAAGGGGCGCTTCGAGCTGGCGCACGGCGGGACACTTTTCCTCGACGAGATCGGCGATATCTCGCCAACCTTCCAGGCGAAGCTTTTGCGCGTTTTGCAAGAGCGGGAGTTCGAACGGGTAGGTGGCGCGATACCGGTAAAAGTGGACGTGAGGCTGATTGTTGCAACTAATCGCAATCTGGAACGAATGGTGAGGGACGGCGAGTTCCGCGCGGATCTGTATTACCGCATCAACGTCGTAAGCATTCTTTTGCCGCCGCTGCGCGAGCGTCGCGAGGACATTCCGGTGATGGCGCAGTATTTCCTTGATCGTTTCAACCGCGACAACGGTCGCTCATTGCGCTTCAGCGACGAAGCGTTGCGCGTGCTGTCGAGCTGTTACTGGCCCGGCAACGTGCGCGAGCTCGAGAACTGCGTTGAGCGCACCGCGACGATGACACACCATGACACGATAGATCGCCTTTCCTTCCTCTGTGAGATCGACCAGTGCCTGACGAAGGTATTGCATCACATCGAGCGGGAAGATGCCGTACGTCCCGGTCCCCCGTCGGAGTTTGCTGCGAGCGAAGCGCCGAACGCGATGGCAAGCGGCCACGCCGCCGATCTCAACGGCGGCCGGTTCGACTTCCCTGGCGGTGACGGCAAGCCGGAGGGCGAGCGTGAACGGCTCGTCTGGGCAATGGAGCGTTGTGGCTGGGTGCAGGCGAAAGCCGCGCGGCTCCTCGATATCACACCGCGGCAGATCGGTTACGCATTGCGCAAGCACGAGATCAAGGTACGTCGCTTCTGACAGACAAGTCCTGTGAGCGCACCTGCATCGCCGTGCAACGTCGCAATCCGTTCAGCTCTGTCGGGTTGATGCCAATGACGACAATCCCTGGTCCGGCATAGGGCCGCAATGGCGTTGCACGCGCCCTACAGCGATGGGTATGCAACTTGCCTGTCGTCGTGGACCTCAGATTGTCAGGAGTCGACGATGCTGTTTAAGGCGAGGACTGCCGAAGTTTTCGACGAACCAGGTTGCGCGAAGAACCGGGCCAAGAGCAAGAAAGAGCGCAAGCAAGGCTGCGCGAAGCAACTCTCGCCGGGAGCGGCGGCGGGCGGGTGCGCGTTCGACGGCGCGAAGATCGCACTGCAGCCGGTCGTTGACGTTGCTCACCTCGTTCACGGCCCGATCGCATGCGAGGGGAACTCCTGGGATAACAGGCATGCGGCATCTTCCGGATCGACGCTCTACCGTATGGGTTTCACGACTGACATCAATGAACTGGATGTAATCTATGGCGGCGAGAGGCGGCTCTTCAGTAGTGTGCGCGAGATCATAGAGAAGTACGATCCGCCCGCCGTGTTCGTCTATCAGACGTGCGTGACCGCGCTCATCGGCGACGACATAGAAGCGGTGTGCAAGCATGCGTCCGAAAAGTTCGGGAAGCCCGTCATACCGGTGAATGCCCCCGGTTTCGTGGGATCGAAGAGCTTGGGGAACAAACTCGGGGGCGAGGCGATTCTCGATTACGTGATCGGCACTCGTGAACCCGCGTACACGACGCCTTGGGACATCAACATCATCGGCGAATACAACCTCTCGGGTGAGTTGTGGCAGACGAAGCCACTCTTCGATGCGCTCGGTGTCCGTATCTTGTCCTGCATTTCCGGCGACGGCCGGTACACTGAGATAGCGAGTTCGCACCGCGCGAGGGTCAATATGGTGGTGTGCTCGAAGTCGATGATCAACATCGCGACAAAGATGCAGCAGCGCTACGGCATTCCGTACTTTGAGGGCTCATTCTACGGAATCGGCGACATGAGCGACGCGCTGCGCCGGGTCGCGAAGCTGCTAGTGCAGCAGGGCGCACCCGAGGACCTCCTCGCGCGTACCGAGCGCTTGATTGAGGCGGAAGAGGCGCGCGCATGGGCGCGCATTGAGCCGTACCGTGAGCGCCTCGATGGCAAGCGCGTGCTGCTGATCACGGGGGGGGTGAAGTCATGGTCGGTTGTGTCGGCGTTGCAGGAGGCGGGGCTCGAGATCGTCGGCACGAGTGTGAAGAAGAGCACGGAGGCCGACAAGGACAGGATCAAGGAGATCATGGGGGACGACGCGCGCATGGTCGAGAACATGACGGCGCGCGAGATGTACACGATGCTCTGCGACGCGAAAGCCGATATCATGCTGTCCGGTGGGCGCTCGCAGTTTGTCGCGCTGAAGGCGCGCATGCCGTGGCTGGACGTCAACCAGGAACGCCATCATCCATACGCCGGATATGAGGGCATCGTCGCGCTGGTGCACGAGATCGACCGGGCGATCCATAACCCGGTCTGGCGGCAGGTGCGTATTCCGGCGCCGTGGGACGACGACGGCCAGACGCTCGGTGCCGGCCGCGCGCAGTTCCCGGAGGACATGACGCCAGTGCTGCCGCTCGCGAGCGTGCAGGGTTGTGCGACAGGCGTTCGTCCGGGCGTCACAGCCTGAGCGCAGCGGGGAGTGGACATCATGGCTATAGTCGTTGAGTCAGAGAAAGCCTGCACGGTCAATCCGCTGAAAATGAGCCAACCGCTCGGCGCGAGCTATGCGGCCATGGGACTCGATGCGTGCATGCCGGTGATGCACGGCTCGCAGGGCTGCACGTCGTTCGGCCTCGTGCAGCTGGTGCGCCATTTCAGAGAGGCAATTCCGCTGCAGACCACAGCGATGAATGAAGTCACCACTATTCTCGGCGGATATGAAAATGTCGAGACAGCGCTGCTTAACATCCGTAACCGCGCGGCGCCAAAAATCATCGTGCTCTGCTCGACGGGACTCACCGAGACGAACGGGGAAGACATCGTGGGTCATCTTGCGATGGTGCGCAAACGCAAGCCCGAGCTGAACGACACCGAACTCGTCTACGTATCGACGCCGGATTATGTTGGCGCCTTCGAGAACGGCTACGGGCATGCTATTACCGCGATCGTGAAGGCGCTCGTCAAGCCGCTGCCTACTGTGCGCCAACAGGTCAATCTGCTACCCGGCAGTCATCTATCGCCGGGCGACATTGACGAACTGCGCGAGATTGTCGGTGCATTCGGGTTGGACCCGATCATACTGCCTGACGTTTCTCGCTCGCTCGACGGCCACGTTGCTCCTGTCTGGCGTGGCACCACGCTAGGCGGAACTACGCTCGATCAGATCCGGATGGCGGGTGCTTCGGCCTTCACAATCGGCGTTGGCGAGCAAACCCGCGAAGGTGCGCAGACGCTTGAGTCGATAGCTGGGATGCCGTTCGAAATTTTCGAGCGGCTCACGGGGCTGGAATCCAACGACCGGCTCTTACAGCGCCTCGCGCAACTGTCGGGGCGGGCTGTTCCGGCGAAGTATCGCCGGCAGCGCAGCCAACTGCTCGACGCCATGCTCGACGCCCACTTTTACACCGGCGGCATCAAGGTGGCCCTAGGCGCGGAACCGGACTTGCTGCTTGCAATCGGTTCGCTGCTGCAAGACATGGGCGCCGAACTGTCGGTCTGCGTCAGCACGACCACATCGGCATCGCACGCGCTACTACCGGCGAACAGGGTGGTGCTCGGTGACCTCGAAGACATGGAGCGAGCCGCGAGCAGTTGCGATCTGCTCATCACGCATTCGCACGGCAGGCAGATGGCCGCGCGCCTCGGCAAACCACTCATGCGCGTAGGCCTTCCCGTGTTCGACCGCATCGGTAACGCACATCGTTGCCAGATCGGCTATCGAGGCACGATGAACTTTATCTTCGAGATCGCAAATCTGCTGATCGCGCAGATTGCAAACCACCATCCAACCGACTGGGCGCTGCCGCAATCGTCGATCGCCGTCGCCGCAGCAGTCCCGGACATGAATTGAAGACTCCGGTCATTGCAGCCCGCACCCATGAACACACCAGGAACCCATCGCATGAGAATTGCATTTGCCACGCAGGATAAGGTGCATGTCGACGCGCACTTCGGCTGGGCGAAAAACATCGTCACGTACGATGTGACAGCCGACGACCATACGTTCGTCGAGGCTTTCGATTTTGGTGACAACCTGGAGGAGGACGCCGACGAGGACAAGCTCGAGCCGAAGCTCGAAGCGATACACGGCTGCGCGATCTTGTACGTCGCCGCTATCGGCGGTTCGGGTGCGGCGCGCGTCGTTGCACTGAAAGTCCATCCAGTCAAGGTGTCACAGCCAGAGCCGATCGAGGACATCCTGTTCAAGCTGAGGAAGGTCCTGAAGGGCACGCCGCCACCGTGGTTGCGCAAGGCGCTCGCGAAAAATGCTGGCAGATCTTACGATCCTGCAGAGGATGACGAGGTATCTCATCGCTAGGGCAATTGTCGACAAGATCGCCGCGCTTGCGGCCCAGCGAGGCCCGTGGTGCGGCGTCTGACAGGGGAGGACATGATGAATGACACGCAAGACCTGAAGGCGCGCCTGAAAAAACTCAATGCATTGGCCATGCAGGCCAAGATGGATCTGCATGACCTGTCGGAAGAACTGCCGACCAGTTGGGAGCAGATCCTGATCGTTGCGCAGCGCTGTCACGACGCGCACGCTGCGCTGATGGACGCGCGCAAGGCCGCAGCGGCGGTTTCTGGGTGAACCGCCCGGGAGCATGACATGAACCATACTTTCAGCGTGAAGCTACCAAGCGGCGAAATCTGGACACCGACCTTTGTCTCCACGCTCGACGGGCAGAAATGCATCGGCTGCGGGCGATGCTTTCGGGTGTGTTCTCGTGGTGTCTTGCAACTCGCTGGTGTAAGCGAGGACGGTGCTCTCATTCCGCTCGATGACGATGATGAAGACGAGTACCAAAAGAAAGTCATGACTATCGCTCACGCAGAGTTGTGCATCGGCTGCACGGCGTGCGCGAGGATCTGTCCGAAAAAGTGCTACAGGCACGCCGCGGCGCAGGTTTGAGCGCAAGAGGATGGCTATGGAATTCCACGCGACGCTGATGCGCCACGCGATAAACACTAACGATCCCACGGTCCTTGCGCTCGCTGGAGTGCTTTCAGCGGCGTTTGACGAGGCCGGCGTGCGCATACTGCCTATCCGCGGACTGGACGCCGACGAGACCCGCTGGCTGCTTGCGCGGTGGTTCCCCGGCGTGGACAGTGCATTATCGCTGCCACGCGGCGCATTGGCTATGACTTCGCGAGGCGGAACGCGTTACGACGAGGTCGAAGACCTCGTAACCTTGTTCAAGGCGCATGCTGATCCGTGCGCAGGTACAACCAGCGAAGTCCATTGCATTTCACATGCCTTGGCCAGCGCCTGTGTGCGGGACAAACACCTGTGGCAGGACTTGCGCCTTCCTTCGCGGCGTGAATTGTCGGCGCTGCTCGACTACTGGTTTCCACGGCTCGCTGAAAAAAACGTCCACGGCATGAAGTGGAAAAAATTCCTCCACAAGCAACTGTGCGAGCGAGAGGCGTTGTTTATCTGCAAGGCTCCGTACTGCGGCGATTGCGCCGATTTCGCCGATTGCTTCGGACCCGAATGAAGATTCCGGCTACCCCAAGTAGTGAGCATGCGCCCGCGCGGAAGGTGCGATGACTGTCAGGTCCGACACTGACACTCGAACGGCTGTCAGTAGCTCGCATGGAGTTTCGCGGCAGCCGGGCCGAGGATGTATTGCCAGTCTGTGGCAATTATCGCGACCCGGACTGTGCGAGCAAAGCTTCCACGACGTCGAAACCCACACAATCGATAGGATCCAGCTTGCGTAGCTTGGCGATCAGCTTCAGTGCAGCGGCGCGCTCGCCGCGCCGCACGCTGATGAACGCCAGCGCCTTTAGCGTGAAAAGCCAGAAGCGGCCAGGACCCGGAATGGTGAAGTTGGCGTCGCCCGGCTGTACCGCACACCAGTTGCTGTCGATCGACGCTTGCCGGGCGGCGACCGCCAAAGCCTTGGTCGCGACCTCCTGCGCCTCGCCAAGTTCACCACGATTCGCGTGGAACTTATACAGGAGATAGTAGGGGGGCAGGCAGCGCGGGTACGTCAGAACCGCAGTCCACAACGCGGCGGCGACATCCTCATCGTTGCCGCCGCGGGTTGTATCGATCAGCTGTAGCACGGCGGGAGGGACGTCGCCGCCGAAGAGGTCGGTCGATTCGGTACCGGTAATGAGGTTCATCAACTTGCTCCGATGGTGAGGCTCCCCCCCGCTTTTGCGAAGTCGGGAGCTGATTTGATAAAGATGTGTTTCTCTACCCGAACTTGAACAGGATGCCATGCCCGCCGCGTGGGTACGCCCACTCGAGGTTTTGGTGGTCCGTGCACAGAATGCGGCAACTGCCGCATTCCAGGCAGCCGTCGGTAATCAGCGTGACCGAGCCGTTGTTCTCCTTCCGATAACAGGACGCCGGGCACACGAACGTGCAGCTTTTGTCGGCACAGTCGTTGGTGCAGACGTCAACGTTTTTGATGTGGACGTGCGGCCGCCCTACGTCCACGCGGTAGCGGTTCTGAAACAGCTTTTCCTCGATGTTGACAGTGACCGTTTTCATCGGAAGGCCCTCCAGAATTTGTATGCGTCGCCGACGAGCCCGGTCAGTGATCGACTTTCGCGGAAACTTGCCATAACCTCCTGCTTCTTGGTCTTCTTGTCGACGCCATCCACGGTAATCATGGTGCGGGCCGCCTTGGCGACGAGATCAGGGTATGTCGTAAAGAACTGTGGACTGCGGTGCAGGATTTTCGGCATGTCGCGGTACTTGTATAAGTCCTTCATCACGAAGCTGTCGTCGAGCGCGTCCTTATAGGTCGCTAGTGCGTTAGCGCGGTAGCCACGGCCAACCAATTTTGCGGCGATGGCAGTTTCGGCGGCGAGGCGTCCTGTCGTCATGGCGAGGTTGCAACCTTCGCGATGCGCGGCGTTGACGAAGCCGCCGGAGTCACCGACGATCATCCAGCCATTGCCGTACACTTGCGGAATCGCATCGAAGCCCCCTTCGGGGATCAGGTGGGCGCAGTACTCCTTCATCTCGCCGCCGGCGATGAGCGGCGCGATCGATGGATGACGCTTCATTTTTTCGAGCAGCACATACGGGCTCACGCGGTTCGAGTTTTTTTTGAAGTCGCTCAGCATGCACCCGACGCCGATGGTCAGCGATTCTTTGTTCGTGTAGAGGAACCCCGTTCCTGCCATGCCTTCGGTGATCCGGCCAACCATCTCGATCACGACGCCTTCCTCATCGGCAACGTTAAAGCGCTGGCGAATGGTCTCCTCGGGGATGAAGAGAATCTCCTTCACAGCCAGCGCGACGTTGCTCGCCTCAATTTCGCCGTGAAAGCCCGCCTTGCGTGCGAGCGTTGAGTTGACCCCGTCCGCGAGAATCACAATGTCCGCATAGACCTCGCCCTGTTCCCGGTCGCATTGCACGCCGACCACCTGGTCTCCATCCATGATCAGGTGATTCACCGTGGTCTCGCAGATCAGCAATGCGCCGGCCTCGCGCACCTTTGACGAGAACCACTTGTCGAACTGGGCACGGATGATCGTGTAGCGGTTGTACGGTGGCTTGTTGTAGTCGTCGCTACGCACGTGCGTACCCACGAACGAAGTATCGTCGAGCATCCACATGCGCTGCTCGATGATGTGGCGCTCGAGTGGAGCGTGGTCACGGAAGTCCGGAATGATCTGTTCCAGTGCGTTCGCGTAGAGAATCGCGCCTTGAACGTTTTTGCTGCCCGGATATTCGCCGCGCTCGATCTGAAGCACCTTCAGTCCGCGCTTGGCCATCACGTAAGCCGCGGCGTTGCCGGACGGTCCGGCACCAACGACGATCGCATCGAATCGCGAGGTTTTTTTCATCATGCTCTCCTTGTACTCCTCATCTGCTGCAGCTCCAGATGGTCCTTGCACGCCTGCGTCAGCGCCGGCAGCAGTTGCAGTGCGTCCGCGACGATGCCATAGTGCGCGTAGTCGAAAATCGGTGCGTTCGGGTCGGTGTTGATCGCGACGATGACGTCAGAACTCTCCATACCGACGCGGTGCTGGATCGCGCCCGAGATGCCCGCCGCGATGTAGAGTTTCGGCCGCACGGTTTTGCCTGTCTGCCCGACCTGCCGGTCGGCTTCCACCCAGCCCGCCTGCACGCACGGACGGGTCGCGCCAACTTCGCCGCCGAGCACGCGTGCGAGATCGAACACGAGCCGGAAATTCTCCGGGTTTTTTAGTCCCTTGCCGCCGCTGACTATGACGTCGGCGTAGGGGAGGTTGATCTGGTTGCTTTTTGCATCGGCGATGAAGTCGAGCAATTTGGTCACAATGTCGGCCTCAACGATCCCAAGCGCCTCCTTCACGATCTCGCCGCCGCGGCCCGTCTGCGCCTGGGGCATCGCCATGACCCGCGGGCGCACCGTCGCCATCTGCGGGCGGTATGCGAGCGTCATGATCGTACAAAGCAGCGAGCCGCCGAAAGTCGGCCGCGTGGCCGCCAGCGCGCGCGAGGCCGGATCAATGTTCAACTCGGTGCAGTCGGCGGTGAGGCCGGTCGAGAGCGTCGTTGCCACAGAGCCGGCGAGATCTCGGCCCATTGAGGTTGCACCGAGCAGCAGGATTTCAGGGCGGTATTTGTTGACCAGATCGGTCAGCCCCTTTGTGAACGGCTCGTTGCGATAACCGAGCAACACCGGATCGTGAATCACGTATGCCTTGTCCGCGCCGAAACTGAACGCTTGGGTGGCAAACTGTTCAAGCGGCTCGTCGGTACCGCCGAGCGCCACCACGGCGACGTTGCTGGCGAGTTTGTCCGCGAGCTTGCGCGCCTCACCGAGCAGTTCCCATGACACGCTATGTACGTGACCGCGGTCGTGCTCAAGAAAGACCCAAACACCCTCGTAGGCTTTCAGGTGCTCGGGCAGCTCGAGGTTACGGCCGCCGGCCAGTCTGGCTGGCGCGGCCGGTTTCTTGTCCGAGGCATCGGGCGAGTTCATGAGTCCCTCTTCATCAGCACGTCCGCCTCCAGTGTCGGATGGCGAGTGAATATCTTCTGCACCAGTTTCAGCGACACGTCGCGCAGGCTAGACGCGCCGAGTTCGAGCATCTCAGCCTTTTCACCACGCGGCGTCGGGCCGAACACTTTGCTGACGACGGTAGGTGAGCCTTTCAGCCCGATTTTGTTCGCGTCCTCAATGCCGGCCTGCTCGCGGTTCCATTTACGCACTGGGAAGCCTGCCGCGTGGATCATTGTGGGCAGTGTTGCGAAGCGCAGTTCGTTCGTGTTCTCGAGCATTGTGACAAGACATGGCAATGCAGTTTTGAGTACCTGCACGCCGCCTTCGGCTCGGCGCTCGACGACGATCGTCCGCGCGTTGAAGTCGATCTCGACGATCTTGGACACATAAGTAAGTAACTGGACGCCGAGGCGCCTGGCGATGCCGGGGCCGACCTGGGCGGTGTCGCCGTCGATCGTCTGTTTGCCGGTGAAGACGATGTCCACCGCCTGTTCCTTTGCGATCTGCCTGACCGCGGTGGCGAGCGCATACGATGTCGCGAGCGTGTCGGCGCCAGCGAACGCACGATCGGTGACGAGCACGGCGTCGTCGGCGCCATAGCTGACGCATTTACGCAGCGCGTCCTCAGCCTGTGGCGGTCCCATGCAGAGCATCGTAACCGTGCCGCCGAAGCGATCCTTTATCCGCAACGCTTCTTCCAGCGAGAACAGGTCGTACGGGTTCACGATTGCCGGCACGCCTTGGCGCATGATGGTGTTGGTGACAGGATGAACCCGGATCTGCGCCGAGTCGGGGACCTGCTTGATGCAGACGACAATATGCATTGAGGCACTCCGGGTCAGGCGGCGCCACGGGCGAGCAACGACGCGCGCACCTTGTCAAGGGAGACGAGCCTCCGTCCGTCCGCTTCCTGGAAAACCTTGAATACCTTCTGCTCCGCAGGCGTGGACACAACAAAGTCGTTGTAGGCCTTCTGGAGCAGACTTCGGTAGACGTTGAGCACGGCCGTCGCGTTGTCACGCGGCAGTTGTTCCTGTTGCTCGATGTACTGGAAGAAGCGCTTGAGGATGTGCAGGCGGCTCACGTTCACCACCTTTTCATCGAATGTTATCTCGAAGAATCGCATGAAATCTTCGATCGAAGAAAGGTGATGCAGTTGTTCGATAGCTCTTTGCATGTCGTTGCTCCTATTGGACAAGTTTGGCGCGATAAGCACGCTCAAGACGTCTCCATTCGCGTGCCGCGGGCTTGGGCCAGGAATTGGTGCAGATCTCTTGCGCTGGGCGCCTGCTTGTACTGCGTGGCGAAAGAGCGGATGCGCGCAAGCAGCCGCGGGATGAGTCGCTCCCCCACCCTCACGCCCAAAGCGTCGTAGGCCTCACGCACGCTTTGAGATCCAGAGTGTTTCCCTAGTATCATCGACCGTTGCCGGCCGAGCTCAGCTGGGTCGAATCCCTCGTAGGTGGTGGGATGCTTGGCGACGCCGTCGGTGTGTATGCCCGACTCGTGAGTAAAGACACCTCGACCGACGATGCTCTTGTTGAATGAAACCGTACGGCCTGACGCCTGCTCGACCAACGAGGAAATGTCGAGCAGCGCTCTCGTGTCGACGCCGGTGTCCCGTCCCAGCAGGTGCCGCACGCCCATCACGATTTCTTCCAGCGCCGCATTGCCGGCACGCTCACCCAAGCCGTTGACGGTGGTGTTCGCATGCGTGGCGCCGGCCGCAAGAGCGGCGAGCGTGTTGGCTGTGGCAAGCCCGAGATCGTCGTGTGCATGAATTTCGACCTCGAGATCGACGGCATCGCGCAGCGCTGCAATGGCGTGGAAGGTCTTAAAGGGATCCAGCATACCGACGGTATCTGCAAAGCGCACACGCTGCGCCCCATATCGCTGCGCGCAGCGAGCGACTTCTATGAGGAACGAGGGGTCCGCGCGCGAGGCGTCCTCCATGCCGAGAGAAATCTTGGAGTGATTTTTCGCTGCTTCCTCGACGACGCGTGCGACTTGCGCCAGTACCCAACTGCGCGACTGCCGCAGCTTGTGCTGCAAATGAATGTCCGAAACGGGAATCGAGAGATGAACGATATCAGCATGGCAGCGCAAGGCCGCGGTGAGATCCCCGTCGGTAAGCCGCCCCCAAACCATCAGACGGGCGTCGAGCTTCAGGCCGACAATAGCCTCGATGCACGCGATTTCGTCTTCGCCCATCGCGGGAATTCCGATTTCGAGTTCGGCCACCCCCGCTCGCGACAGTGATGCGGCGATCGCGCATTTTTCCTCAAGGCGAAACGCGACACCGGCGGCCTGCTCGCCGTCGCGGAGTGTTGTGTCGTTGATGATCGGTTTGAGCATGTCAGCGGTCTCTAGAAATTGTCACCGATGGATCTGCAAAGCTCGTGCCAGACAGGCATCATCCTTGAAAGAGCGCTTTGCTGGGATGTCGGCCGGTTATATGTCGATTACGGGCGACGTTGTTCGTGTCGCCAATGTCCTTTTTCTGACAATGCCGCCGTGATGCATCGTTGCGGTCGATATAATAATTAGTTAAACGAAATTATTTGGTTAATGCAAGTAACGCAAAGATGATGTTTGTTGCAACAGCGACAGAATAGAGCGCGTTTGTCGGTTTTGAATGCCGGCGCAGCCCGACAAGACCGCGCCGGAGCCTCACCAGTCCCGCATATGAACGGGACCCCGAAGCGAATCCCGTTCGAGTGGCACGGATCTCGCTCTTGTCTGCCGCGCGACCACCGTCGGTTGCGAGGAGATGTCCATGGACGATAGCGCGAACGACAGCATGCTGGCCTCGACTGCCTGTATCGGTATCGGGCAGATTACGCGCCTGGGGTGCACCGTCGAAGCGTCCGCCCCGGGCCGCTGTGGTTCACGCGGTGGTGAGAGTCACTCTGGCCGTGGTTCGTCGGGCATACCCGACGGTCTGCCGACAGAGGTGTGGGAAAAGGTAAAGAACCATCCGTGCTATTCGGAAGAGGCGCATCGTCATTATGCGCGCATGCATGTGGCGGTGGCCCCGGCCTGCAACATTCAGTGCAACTACTGCAATCGCAAATATGACTGTTCGAACGAGTCGCGGCCCGGCGTTGTGTCGCAGAAGCTGACGCCGGAGCAGGCAGTAAAAAAGGTGGTGGCCGTCGCCGCCCGGATTCCGCAGTTGACCGTGCTCGGCATTGCGGGTCCCGGGGATTCACTGGCCAA
>NZ_WHNP01000150.1 GCF_009362735.1 Paraburkholderia franconis
AAGAACGCGACCACGAGCATCATCCATATTGAAGGCGACCCCGATCACCCCGTCAATCGCGGCACGCTGTGCCCGAAGGGCGCGAGCCTGATCGACTTCATCCATAGCGAGAGCCGCCTGAAATATCCCGAGTATCGTGCTGCCGGTTCGGATCACTGGCAACGCATCTCGTGGAACGACGCGCTCGACCGCATCGCGAAGCTGATGAAGGAAGACCGCGACGCGAACTTCGTCGAGAGCACGCCCGACGGCAAGAAGGTCAACCGCTGGCTGACCACGGGCATGCTCGCGGCGTCGGCGAGCAGTAACGAGGTCGGCTATCTGACGCACAAGACTGTGCGCAGCATGGGGATGCTCGCGTTCGATAACCAGGCGCGTGTCTGACACGGCCCGACGGTGGCAGGTCTTGCCCCGACGTTTGGCCGTGGAGCGATGACGAACCATTGGGTCGACATCAAGAACGCGGACGTGATTCTCGTGATGGGCGGCAATGCGGCCGAGGCGCACCCATGCGGTTTCAAATGGGTGACGGAGGCGAAGGCGCACAACAAGGCGAAGCTGATGGTCGTCGATCCGCGCTTTACGCGCACGGCGTCCGTCGCGGACTTCTATGCGCCGATCCGCACGGGCACTGTCGTTGCAGCATCCGCGTTGCGTGTACAACCTGCTCAAGCAGCACTACTCGCGCTACACGCCGGAGATGGTCGAGAAGACCTGCGGCACGCCGAAGGACAAGTTCCTGCACGTGTGCGAGACGCTCGCGACGACAGCGACCCCGAACCGCGCGGGCACCATTATGTACGCGCTCGGCTGGACGCATCACTCGGTCGGCTCGCAGATGATCCGCACGGGCGCGATGGTGCAGCTGCTGCTCGGCAATATCGGCGTCGCGGGCGGCGGGATGAACGCGCTGCGCGGGCACTCGAACATCCAGGGGCTCACGGACCTCGGCCTGATGTCGAATCTGCTGACGGGCTACATGACGCTGCCGAACGAGCCCGAGCAGGACTACGAAGGCTACATCAAGAAGCGCGCGTCGCAGCCGCTGCGGCCGAATCAGCTGAGCTACTGGAAGAACTACCGCGCGTTTTACGTCAGCATGATGAAGTCGTGGTGGGGCGACGCCGCGACGGCCGACAACAACTGGGGCTACGACTATCTGCCGAAGCTCGACAAGCCGTACGACCTGCTGCAGGGCCTCGAGCTGATGAACCAGGGGAAGATGAACGGCTACATCTGTCAGGGCTTCAATCCGCTTGCGTCCGCGCCGAACAAGGGCAAGTCGTCGGCGAGTCTCGCGAAGCTGAAGTGGCTCGTCATCATGGACCCGCTCGCGACGGAAACCTCCGAGTTCTGGAAGAACCACGGCGAGTTCAACGATGTCGATTCGTCGAAGATCCAGACGGAAGTGTTCCGCCTGCCCACCTCGTGCTTCGCCGAGGAAAACGGTTCGCTCGTGAGCTCGAGCCGCGTGCTGCAATGGCACTGGAAGGGCGTGGAGCCGCCGGGCGAGGCGCGCAGCGATCTCGAGATCATGTCGGGAATCTTCGTGCGCATGCGCAAGGCGTACAAGGAACAGGGCGGCAAGTATCCCGACCCGATCGTCAATCTGAGCTGGCCGTACGCGAACCCTGAAAGCCCGACGCCTGCTGAGATGGCGATGGAGTACAACGGCCGCGCGCTCGCCGATCTGCCTGATCCGAAAGACCCGGCCAAGGTGCTGGTGAAGAAGGGCGAACAGCTGGCCAGTTTTGCGCAACTGAAGGACGACGGCACAACGGCGAGCGGCTGCTGGATCTTCTGCGGTTCATGGACCCAGGCGGGCAACCAGATGGGCCGGCGCGACAACTCCGATCCCACCGGCATCGGTCAGACGCTGAACTGGGCATGGGCGTGGCCCGCTAACCGTCGCGTGCTGTACAACCGCGCCTCGTGCGATGTGAACGGCAAGCCGTTCGACCCGAAACGCAAGCTGATCGCGTGGAACGGCACCAGCTGGAGCGGCACCGACACCCCCGACTTCAAGCTCGACGAGCCGCCCGAAAACGGCATGGGTCCGTTCATCATGAATGCGGAAGGCGTCGCGCGTTTCTTCGCACGCGACGGGATGAACGAAGGTCCGTTCCCCGAGCACTACGAGCCGTTCGAGAATCCGCTTGGCTACAACACGTTCCATCCGAACAATCCGCAAGCGACCAGCAATCCGGCCGCGCGCGTGTTCCCGGACGACCAGGCGGCGTTCGGCAAGGCCGCCGATTTCCCGAACGTCGCGACCACTTATCGTCTGACGGAACATTTCCACTTCTGGACCAAGCATGCGCGTCTGAACGCGATCATCCAGCCGCAGCAGTTCGTCGAGATCGGCGAGGAGCACGCGAAGCAGATCGGCGTGGTGGCGGGCGATCGCGTGAAAGTGACGAGCAATCGCGGACACATCGTTGCCGTGGCCGTGGTGACGAAGCGGATCAAGCCTTTGATGATCGACGGCAAGAAGGTGCAGACGGTCGGCATTCCGCTGCACTGGGGCTTCACGGGGCTTACCAAGCCCGGCTATATCACCAACACATTGACGCCTGTCGTGGCCGACGCGAATTCGCAGACACCGGAATTCAAGTCGTTCCTCGTGAAGGTCGAGAAGGCATAGGGAGGCGTCATGGCATATCAATCGCTCGATATCAGGCGCATCTCCGCCACGACCGTGCAGCCCACGTCAGTGCGCGAGCCGGCGACGGGCAGCGTCGCGAAGCTGATCGACGTGACCAAGTGCATCGGCTGCAAGGCGTGCCAGACGGCGTGCATGGAGTGGAACGACCTGCGCGATACGGTCGGCACCACTACGGGCATCTACGACAACCCGCGCGACCTCACGGAGCATTCGTGGACGGTGATGCGCTTCACCGAATACGAGAATCCGAAGGGCGACCTCGAATGGCTGATCCGCAAGGACGGCTGCATGCACTGCGAAGATCCGGGCTGTCTGAAGGCGTGTCCGTCGCCGGGCGCGATCGTGCAGTACACGAACGGCATCGTCGATTTCCACGAGGAAAACTGCATCGGCTGCGGCTATTGCATTTCGGGCTGCCCGTTCAACATTCCACGGCTTTCGAAGGCGGACAATCGCGTCTATAAATGCACGCTCTGCTCGGATCGCGTCGGCGTCGGCCAGGAGCCCGCGTGCGTGAAGACGTGTCCGACGGGCGCGATCGTGTTCGGCACGAAAGAGGACATGAAGGCGCACGCGGCGGAGCGCATCGCGGACCTGAAGGAGCGCGGCTTCGAGAAGGCGGGGCTTTACGATCCGCAGGGTGTGGGCGGCACGCACGTGATGTACGTGCTGCATCATGCGGACAAGCCGTCGCTCTATCACGGCCTGCCCGACGATCCGCACATCAGCCCCTTCGTGCAATTGTGGAAGGGCATCGCGAAGCCGCTCGCCGTCGCCGTGATGGCGCTCACTGCGCTGACGGGCTTCTTCCACTACACGCGCGTCGGGCCGAACGAGGTGTCGGACGAAGACGAAGAAGCCGCCCGCAACGCCGCGCGCGACATTCGCGAGCGTGGCGAACATAAGCCCGAGGAGCCCGTCAAATGAAACATCATCCGAATGACAATCCGGATCTGATCGTGCGCTACACGGCGAACGAGCGCACGAATCACTGGATCACGGCTATCACGTTCGTCCTGCTCGCGCTGTCGGGTCTCGCGTTCTTCCACCCGTCGATGTTCTGGCTCACCGCGCTGTTCGGCGGTGGGCAATGGGCGCGCATCCTGCATCCGTTCATCGGCATTGTGATGTTCGTGTCGTTCCTGATTCTTGCGCTGCGCTTCTGGCATCACAACTATCTGAACGACGACGACCGGCAATGGCTGCGTCAGTACAAGGACGTGCTCGCCGCGCGCGAGGATCAGTTGCCCGAAGTCGGGCGCTACAACGCCGGGCAAAAGCTGCTGTTCTTCGTGATGGTGCTGTGCCTCGTGCTGTTGCTGCTGAGCGGCATCGTCATCTGGCGGGCGTATTTCTCGTTCTACTTTCCGATCGAGGTGGTGCGCGTCGCGGCTGTGATTCATGCGATCACGGCGTTCGTGCTGATCTGCGGAATCATCGTCCACATCTATGCAGCGCTGTGGGTCAAGGGCTCCGTGAGCGCGATGGTGCGGGGCACGGTGACGCTCGGCTGGGCGCGCAAGCATCATCCGAAGTGGTTCCGCGAAAGCATCAAGTGACAGGCGGCGCGCGTGCCGGCAAGCGCGCGCTGCATCCGCATATCTGCTACTGTTGACGCCATCCAGACCCTAACGGCAGGAACCTGAATTGGTGCAACGCATCCTGGAGCCCGGCCAGATCGAATCAATCGATCATTCGGCCCTTCCGCGCATCCGCCGGCCCGAGCGCGCGACACTGTTCTCGACGCGCGCCGCGCGTCTTCGCGAGCTGGCGGGCGCGAGCCCGATCGGCGGGTATATCCGTCTGATGGCGTCGCTCGCCGACGCGCAGCAGCAGGCGCTCGCGCAAGTGAGCGCGACGATGCCTTCCGCCGAATCCATCGCCCTCGCGCAGCAACACTCGATGCCGATTGCGCCGTCGTCGACGACAGAGCGCGATCCGGTATGGCGCGACGTGCTGCAGCGTCTGCTCGATCGTGTCGAAGCGGCCGGTCCCGTGACGCCTGCGCTCGCGCGTGTGATCGACGGCCTGCGCATGAAGAGCGAGCAGGAACTCGACACGCTCGCCGACGCGGTCCTCGCGCTGCGCTTCAACGAAGTCGATCCCGCGTCCGCACCGTTCGTGATGGCGGCGCTGCAAGTGGTGTGGACGGATATCGCGAGCCGCATCGACGAGCGCGCCGTGCCATATCTCGACACGCCCGGCACATGCCCCGTATGCGGCGCGCAGCCGGTAGCGAGCATCGTGCGCGTCGGCGGGCAGTTTCAAGGCTTGCGCTATGTGCAATGCGGGCTGTGCTCGACAGAGTGGCACGTGGTGCGCGTCAAGTGCTCGAATTGCGATTCGACGAAGGGCGTCGCGTATCACGGCATCGACGGCGGCAGCGAAGCGCTGAAGGCCGAATCGTGCGACGAGTGCCACACGTACCGCAAGATCGGCTATCAGGAGAAGGACTACGACTTCGAGCCGCTTGCCGACGATCTCGCGAGCCTCACACTCGATCTGCTGATGAACGAAGCGGGCTACCGGCGCAGCAGTCCGAATCCGCTGCTGTGGCCCGAGGTGCCGTCGGACGAGTGAAGCTCATCTACATGCACGGGGAGTGCGAGCGTGAGCGAAGTGTCGGGTAACAGGTTGGGCGATGACCTGCGCGCGCTGCTTGCGCGCGTTCCCGCCGTCGAGCGTGTACTGTCGACGCCGATGGCGCAGCGGTTGATCGACGAATATGGCCACACGCAGGTCGTCGATGCGATCCGCGCTGCAACCGATACGCTCCGGCGCGAACTGCTTGCGGGCGTTCAGTTCGACGCGTCATTCAACTTCGAAGCGAAGCTCGTCGACGATGCRCAGCRTGYGCTCGCCGCGCGCGCGCAGCCTCATCTGCGTTCCGTGTTCAATCTGACGGGCACGGTGYTGCATACGAATCTGGGCCGCGCGCTGCTGCCCGACGAAGCGGTGCGCGCRGTGGTCGTTGCGCTCACGCGGCCGATGAACCTCGAATTCGATCTCRCGACGGGCGGGCGCGGCGATCGCGACGACCTGATCGATGAACTCATCTGCGAACTGACGGGCGCCGAGGCGGCCACCGTCGTCAACAACAACGCGGCGGCCGTGCTGCTCACACTATCGGCGCTGGCRTCGAAGAAGGAAGTGGTGGTGTCGCGCGGCGAGCTTGTCGAGATCGGCGGCGCGTTCCGCATTCCCGACATCATGTCGCGCGCGGGCGCGAAGCTGCRCGAAATCGGCACGACGAACCGCACGCATCTGAAGGAYTAYGAGGAAGCGATCRRCGCGCGCACGGCSKTGCTSATGAAAGTCCATTGCAGCAACTACGCAATCGRGGGYTTCACGAAAAGCGTGTCCGTCGATGACGTCGCGCAGCTTGCGCATGCGCGCGGCYTGCCGATGGCCGTCGATCTSGGCAGTGGCACGCTCGTCGATCTCGCGCAATACGGCCTGCCGGGCGAGCCGACCGTGCGCGMGACCGTCGATGCGGGCGCCGATCTCGTCACGTTCAGCGGCGACAAGCTGCTGGGCGGCCCGCAAGCGGGGCTGATCGTCGGACGCGCGGAGTTGATCCGCAAGATCAGGAAGCATCCGCTGAAGCGTGCGCTGCGTGTCGGCAAGCTCACGCTTGCGGCGCTCGAACCTGTGTTGCAGCTTTATCGCGCGCCCGAACTGTTGCGCGAGCGGTTGACCACGCTGCGCCTGTTGACGCGTCCCGCTTCTGACATGCAGGCACAGGCGGAGCGCTTGAAAGAGGTGCTGCAATGCGCGCTCGGGCCCGCGTATGCGGTGACGGCCGAACCGATGGCGAGCCAGATCGGCAGCGGCGCATTGCCGGTCGACCGGTTGCCCAGCTATGGGCTGGTGGTGCGCAACGCACATGGCAGGCGCGGCGGCCGCGCGCTGATGAAGCTCGAAGAAGCGCTGCGTGCGCTGCCTCGCCCGGTGATCGGACGCATCGCYGASGAAGCGCTGCGTYTCGATCTGCGCTGCCTCGAAGCCGCCGACGAAGCGGCCTTCGMCGCGCAATGCGYGGAGCTGCGCCTATGATCGTCGGCACGGCGGGSCATATCGATCATGGCAAGACGACGCTCGTGCRYGCATTGACGGGCGTCGACACGGACCGTCTGAAAGAAGAGAAAGCGCGCGGCATCTCGATCGAACTCGGCTACGCGTACACACCGCTCGATAACGGCGACGTGCTCGGCATGATCGACGTGCCGGGCCACGAAAAGCTCGTGCATACGATGGCGGCGGGCGCATGCGGCATCGACTATGCATTGCTCGTGATCGCAGCCGACGACGGCATCATGCCGCAGACGCGCGAGCATCTCGCGATCCTGCAACTGCTGGGCGTCACGCGCGGCGCGATTGCACTGACGAAGACCGATCGCGTCGACGCAGCGCRTCTCACGCAGGTGCGCGACGAGATTCGCGCATGGCTCGCATCGACGCCATTCAGCGGCGCRCCTTTCTTCGAAACGAACGCGACCGCGCYCGACGATAGCGGCGTGCGCGSGCTTTCGCTTCATCTGCGTGAAGCGGCTGTCGCGTGGCAAGGCCGGCGCGACGATGGCCTGTTCAGGCTTGCGATCGATCGCGTGTTCACGCTCGCGGGGCAGGGCACGATCGTGACGGGCACSGTGTTCGCGGGACGCGTCGCGWCAGGCGACACGTTGATGCTCGAACCTTCGCATCGAGCCGTGCGCGTGCGCAGCATCCACGCGCAAAAYCGCGCGTCCGATSTGGGCCGCGCGGGGCAGCGCTGTGCGCTGAATCTCGCGGGCATCGACAAGGATGCGATCACGCGCGGCGACTGGATCGTCGATGCGCGGCTCGCGAAGCCGGGCGAGCGGCTCGACGTAGAACTGACGCTGCTCGACGATGCAGGCATCACGCTGCAACACTGGGCGCCGCTGCATGTGCATATCGGCACGTTGCATCGCGTCGCGCATGTCGCGCTGCTCGATGACGACACGCTGGCTGCGGGACACACGGCGCGTGTGCAGCTCGTGTTCGATGCGCCTGTGTGCGCGCTGCCGGGCGATCGCTTCATCGTGCGCAATGCACAGGCGACGCGCACCGTCGGCGGCGG
>NZ_WHNP01000151.1 GCF_009362735.1 Paraburkholderia franconis
AACGCTGATAGGCCGGTGAATCACGCTCCTGATATTGGCAGAACCTCGTGCGCCCATGCCTTCGAAGAATGGGTGTTATTCGCCCGAGCTATCTACCGGCGCGACGCTCGTTCTCCGATGATGAGACCCAGGACGAGCCCACGGCTCGCCGACCTTAACCGATACCACTGAGTAACGAACGGGAGACCCATCATGTCGCTTCAGGACAAGCTCGACGCATTCAAGGCCGATTTCAAGGCGGGCAAGCCGCCGTACAACGCACCGCCCGAAATCCATCCGATCATGGAACGCGCGACGGCCGAACTGATCGCGAGCGGACAGGCGGCCCGCGCCATCAACGCAGGAGAGCGCGCGCCGCAATTCCGCCTCAACGATCAGGACGGCAACGAAGTGTCGTCGGAAAAACTGCTTGCGAAGGGACCACTCATCGTCACGTTCTACCGCGGCGTCTGGTGTCCGTACTGCAATCTCGAACTCCAGGCCATCAACGAAGTACTGCCGCAGATCACGGCGCTCGGCGCGAGCGTCGTGGCCATTTCGCCGCAGACAGCCGTCAACAGCCGCAAGTCCGTGCGCACGAATGAACTGGGCTTTCCGGTGCTGAGCGACGTCAGGAACGACACGGCAGCGGCGTTTGGCCTGCGCTTCAATTTGCCCGACTATCTGATCGAGTTGTACAAAAACCTCAAGAACGATCTGCCGGCGTTTAACGGCGACCCGAGCTGGACGCTGCCGATGCCCGCGCGATACGTCATCGGCCAGAATGGTGTCGTGCGGTACGCCGAAGTCAATCCGGATTACACGCATCGCCCCGATCCGTCGGAAATGCTCCCGGTCCTCGAAAAGACGCGCGRCATCTGACGCGTCGCCCGCCGCGCCGCCTCGCGCGGCGCGGCCTTYCGTGACTTTCGGAGAATCAACATGGCTGCACGCACSTTCCTGATCACGGGCGCGACSAAGGGTATCGGRCGAGCGCTCTCCGAGCGTCTCTCGCGAACCGGCCATCAGGTGATCGGYCTCGCACGCGAGCACGCCGRCTTCCCMGGCGAACTCGTGCRGGTGAACCTCGCAGATCGCGAAGCGACAGCGGCCGCGCTCGAKGAKCTGACGCGCCGGCATGCGATAGACGGCGTCGTCAACAACGTCGGCCTCGTCCGCCCCCAGTACGTCGGCAGCGTCAGTCTCGACGACCTTGACGATGTGTTGTCGCTCAATCTCCATCCGGCCCTGCAGACCGTCCAGGCGCTGCTGCCCGGTATGCGTGAACGTCGCTGGGGACGGGTCGTCAACGTCTCCAGCCTGACCGTCCTTGGCATCGTTCAGCGAACSGCCTACGCRGCCGCGAAGGCCGCRCTCGTGAGCTTCGCGCGATCGTGGGCGCTGGAACTCGCCGATAGTGGCATTACGGTGAACGCCGTAGCGCCGGGCCCGACCGAAACGGAACTGTTTCGCGCTAACAACGCGCCCGGCAGCGAGGGCGAACTACGCTACCTCGCCGCAGTCCCGATGGGACGCCTGGGGCAGCCCGACGAAATTGCGGCAGCAATTTCGTTCCTGCTTTCGGAAGATGCAGGCTTCATCACGGGTCAGACGCTCTACGTGGACGGGGGCGCGTCGATCGGCAAAGCCCCGTTTTGATCGACGACCGCTTCGGCCCGCGTGAAGCAGCGCCGAAGCGGGCCGAAAACGACGCGAGCACCAACGCTTAAGCGCTTGACGTGCCGGGTTGCCCGCTGGCTGATTGAGCGAGCGCCTCCTCGACGAATGCAACGAATGAGCGGGCCCTCGCCGTCACCAGACGTCCCGAAGGAAAGACCGCCCACAGGTCGACGGGTGGCAAGGCCCAGTCGGTCAACACGGTCTGCACCTCGCCGGACGCCAGCTCGGGAGAAAACATCCAGCGCGAAGCGACGGCAAGCCCCATTCCGCCGAGCACCGCTTTTCGCATGCCTTCGGCTGCGCTCACGCGGACGCGTCCGGAGACCGTCACATCGGCGTTGCTGCCGTCCCGGATGAACGTCCATGTCTCGCCGCCGCCGCGCTGCGAATAGACGATTGCCTGATGATGGCTCAGGTCGGCGGGCGTCATCGGTACGCCCGCCCGTGAGAAATAACCGGGTGTGCCGACGACCAGCCGCGGGCTTCGTCCAATGCGCCGCGCCGTCATGGCGGAATCGGCCAGCGAGCCCATCCGCAAGGCGACATCCATGCCCTCCTCCAGAAGATCGATGTTGCGATCATCGAGCACCAGGTCGATTTCCAGCTTCGGATGCTGGTTGAGGAACGCGTTCAGCGAAGGCAGCACGTGAAGACACGCGAACGTCACGGCCGCGCTCACGCGCAACTTGCCCGACAGGCTGTCGGATGCGCGACGGACAACTTGTTCAGCCTCGTCGGCCTCCCTGATCGCGAGCTTCGCATGCTCGTAGAACCGCCGGCCAGCGTCCGTCATCGTCAGGCCGCGCGTCGAACGCAGGACGAGCCGCGCACGCAGCCGCTCTTCGAGTTGCGCAACGGATTTGGAAATGGCGGGCTGGCCGACGTTCATCCGCTTCGCCGCGGCCGAGAACGAACCCGCCTCGGCAACGCTGACGAAGATTTCCATTGCAGCCAATCGGTCCATACTGCGCTTCTCCCCTTCTCGTCGAGGTCGTTATTTCACGGCGGCGGCCATGCGCACGAAGGTTCAGTCGCCGAAGAATTCGATCGCCTGTCCGTTCAGCCGTGGCCAATCGACGATCACACCCAGGCAGCGCCCGCCTTCGTAGTCGAATGCGATCACGCCATCCTGAGCCGTGCAATAGAGATGGCCGTCGGGTCCGAACCGCAATCCGCGCGCGGCGAAACGGCACGCCGGATGGCGCGGAGAACGTACGTACCAGCATCCCGCTGCGTCCGTCGTATTCTCTAACAGATGCAGCGGCTGCGGGCGAGCCGAACGGGAACTCGCTGGACACCAGTACATTGCCCTCTGGCGCGATAGCGAGATCCAGCGGGCTCATTGCGTCGTCGATCGCAAACCGGTCGTTGATCAGCATGCCGCTCGACGTCAATTGCAGGATTGCATTTGCGCCCCGCCCATCCGGCCCGACACCCGACGCGACGAACAGATAGCCGCCGTCGGCGAACGCAAATCCGCGCGGAAAGGGCACGACGCCAGGCGTCAATATCGGCGTACCTACGCCGTCGAGATCGGATGGGAATGCGGCGATGGTTCGCCGGGAGCGCAATGCGACGTAATAGCGTCCGCCTGGGCCGAGGTTGCCGCCGCCAGCGTCCAGGCCCGGGATATGGCAACTGTCGAATTGAACTTCGCCCTGCGAGTCGAGTGCGAGAATGCGGTCGTCGCCGCTGTTGACGTACAGCAATTGACCGTTCGCACTCACTCGCAGGCCGCGCGGATCGGTGATCCGAGGGTCGTCGCTGAAGGCGCCCAGCGCAATCCCACCCATCGAGAAGGCCAGTACCTGGCCATACCCGTTTCCGTTCGCGCCGGACGCGCTCGTCACCAGTATCTTCATGTCGCCGTTCCCGTTCCATTTGATCGTCGAGGGCCACGCATCACGCACCGTACGCCTTGCGTTGATTGCGAAATACGCGTGCACCGTTCAACGACCGAGCGATCATGCCCGCAACCGTGGACTCGCCATAGCAGGTCGCCGGCATAAGTGCCATTCCGCGAAAGCATGGCGGTTCAGGCACGTCGATCGAGTCCGGCATGCGGCATGCCCGTGTGGAATGACACTTATCGCCGCCAGGCCCCTTCTGTTCGCGCACACTCGCACCCATGATTCGCCCATCTTCAACGCTCAGTCCGAGGATGAACGAATGAACAAGCTGTTTAGCCGCACCAACGTCGGCCCCTTCGAACTCAATCACCGCGTTGTGCTCGCGCCACTCACCCGGATGCGCACCGAGGAAGGCAACGTGCCCGGTGATCTCATGGTCGAGTACTACTCGCAACGCGCGTCCAAAGGCGGCCTGCTGATTACCGATGCGACGGCCGTATCGTCGCTTGGCATCGCATACGTCGACGCGCCCGGCATCTACACGGATGCTCAGGTCAAGGGCTGGAAACGCGTGATCGATGCCGTGCATGCGAAGGGCGCGCGAATCTTCCTGCAGATGTGGCACGCGGGACGCCAGGCACATCCCGTCAACACGGGCGGGACCACACCCGTGGCACCGTCCGCCCTGCGCTCGCTCGAACATGCGGCCATTCGCGACGAGAGCGGCAACATCACAGAAGCCGAACTCGTCGTGCCACGCGCGCTCGAACTTGCCGAAATTCCGCGCATCGTCGAACAGTTCCATCGCAGTGCCGTGCTCGCGAAAGAAGCTGGCTTCGACGGTGTCGAACTTCATGGCGCAAATGGCTATCTCTTCGAGCAATTCCTGCTGGATGGCGCGAACCATCGCACCGACGCATACGGCGGTTCGATCGAAAACCGTGCGCGGTTTCTGTTCGATACGCTCGACGCGGTCGTCGCGGTGTGGGGGCCCGGCCGCGTCGCCCTCCGCCTGTCGCCCAGCGGCACGTACGGCACGATGTCCGACAGTGATCCGCATGCCACTTTCGGCTATGTGGCCGAGCGGCTGAACAGCTATGACCTCGCGTATCTGCACGTGATCGAGCCGCGCATTCGCGGGATCGTCGAGCAGGAAACGAGTGCATCCGACGTTACGTCGAAAGACATGCGCCGCATCTACAAAGGCACGCTCATCGTCACGGGCGGCTTTACAGGGGAAAGCGCCGAACAGATCGTTGTCGACGGCGATGCGGACCTCGTGGCGTTCGGGCGCATGTTCATCTCTAACCCCGATTTGCCGGAGCGTCTGCGCACGGGCAAGCCACTCGCTCACTACGACCGCTCGACGTTCTATGGCGGTGATGCGCGTGGCTATACCGACTACGCCTTCCATCCGCAGATCGACGCTGCGTAGTCGAAGTCCTTCGACGTAAAGGCCGAAACGGACGGACCAGCCGTTTCGGCCAGCTTCAACGATGCGTGAGGACGCATGGAATTCCAGAAACGAAGGACGACATCATGAATCGACTTGCAGACAAAACAGCCGTCATCACGGGCGGCAGCAGCGGCATCGGCCTTGCCACTGCACAACGATTTGTCGACGAAGGCGCGTATGTGTTTATCGTCGGCAGGCGACAAGCGGAACTCGACAAGGCCGTGCAGCAGATTGGCCGCAATATGTCGGCTGTGCAAGCGGACGTGACGAAGCTCCAAAACCTCGATCGCCTGTATTCCGTTGTCAGGCGGGAACGCGGCAGCATCGATGTTCTTTTTGCCAATTCAGGTTCGATCGAACACCGGACGCTCGATGAGATCACGCCCGAGCACTACGACGCGACGTTCAATGTCAACGTGCGCGGACTCATTTTCGCCGTGCAGAAGGCGTTGCCACTGATGGCTCACGCAGGCACCATCATTCTGACCAGCTCGATCGCTGGCGTCAAAGGCCTGCAAGCGCATGACGCCTATAGCGCGGCGAAGGCGGCCGTTCGCTCGCTCGCGCGGACATGGACCGTCGAACTCAGGGACCGTGGCATTCGCGTCAATGCGATCAGTCCGGGCGCCATCGATACGCCGATCATCGACAGCCAGGTCTCCACCGCTGCGCAAGCGGACGAACTGCGCGCGAGGTTCGCTGCCGCAACACCATTGGGACGCATTGGCCGCCCTGAGGAAATCGCGTCCGCAGTGCTGTTTCTCGCATCTGAGGACAGCAGCTTCGTCGCGGGCATCGATCTGTTTGTCGACGGCGGCCTCGCACAGGTCTGAACGATCTTTGAAGCCGCGCCCGCGTTGCGAGCGACGTGTCATCGCTCGCTATCTCGCCACGCCATCGACGTCGCGACATTGTCATCAACGGTTGGGTGCCGTCGGACCGACGCGACAAGCAACGTCAAACAGGCAGCCAGCAAGACGACGTCCTTGAGCAGGAACTGCTCGACGAGCGTCGACACGATCGGAAAGCCAGTCGCACTGGTCAGCGTAATGCCTGGCGTGCTGAAAACGAACGACGTCGTCAGCATAAACGTCAGCGCCGCCATTGCGGCCCCTATCGCCGACGCGATGGGAACCACCGATCCCGCTGTCAGTATCGCCGCGGTGACCAGTTCGATCGTCCCGATGATTCTCGCTTCGCCAATTACGCCAAACACATACAACCAGCTGATGAACGGGCTGTGCGAAATCAGCGGCGCAATTGAGTCGGCGGCGTACGGCGTAAATTTCTGAATGCCGAACCATATGAAAATCGCCACCATCGACCATCGAAGGAGAGCCAGATGATGATTGTTCTTGCCGCGTTCGGCTACCCGGAATCGCATGGACATAGTTCGCTCCTCTGTTATCGCGACGGGATCAGACCGGCGTCGCGTTTTCATCTCGATCGGCGTATCGGGGCGAGCGTTCAAGCCCGCCCCCGGCTTACGCGTTATTTCACCGGCGGAAAATCGACGGTGGTGTCGTTGATACGGTTGAACGTGTTGGTGAAGATGGTCAGCGCGATCGCCAGCGAGATGTCCGCCAACTGCGTCTCCGTGTATTGCGCTGCGCGGATTGCATCGAAGTCGCCCTGCGAGAGCGTGCCGCTCGTCAATTGCAGCTTGCGAACGAAGGCAACGAGGGCATCGCGCTTCGTATCGCCCGTCAACTCGCCCGCCCGGATGCGGTTGATCGTGTCCGCGCTCAGACCGGCCATCTTCCCGAGCATCACGTGAGCGGCGACGCAGTAGTCGCAGCCCGTCAGCTCGCTGACCAGCACCTTGATTGTTTCCAGATCCTGCTTGCTGAGACTGCTCGCGGCCAACGCGCCTTCGGCATTGAGGACCGCGGACAACGACGCAGGCGCGAGATGGCCGAGCRCGGCAAACAGATTGGGGATGGWTCCGCCCGYGACTTTYTTGACCTGYGCATAGACTTCGGCGGTAGCGCCCGTAGCGGACCTGGTATCGGGAATGGAGATGCGGCTCATCGTGAGACTCCTCGTACAAAGGTTGAAGTGGAGTCGTCACTTTAGGTTCGCCAGATGATCTTGTAGAGACTCATAAAAGCCAATAACATGCTCAAAAGTATCAATCAGGCCAGAACCGCGAAAACATGGATTGGCTTAGCCAGTTGCTCAAAATCATCACCGTGACGGGCGAAATCGAAATTCGCTGCGCGTATGGTGCGCCGTGGCGCATCTCATATGGGCAGTCTGCAGAACGCGAGATTCCCTTTCACGTCGTGCTAAATGGAACGGCGACACTCGAGAGTCATGGCGAGGTGTCTTCGCAGCAACTCGGTCCCGGCGATATCGTCTTGTTGCCGCATGGCTCGGCACACGTGCTGCACGACGGCAGCGGTGCGTCGCCGTCGCCGGCGCACGTCAGAGAGGCGGCAAACTTTGTGATCAGTGAAAATTCCAGCTCGGGCGAACAGCTCGATATGCTTTGTGGACGCTTCATTGTCGACGCGCCTCACGATCGGCTCATCGGCCAATATCTGCCTCGAACGCTGGTCGTTCGCTCGAGAGAATCAGGCGCCGATGCCGACGCCGCTTCCGCTATCGACGAGCTGACAGGCCTCGTTCATCTGATGAGGCTCGAATCTCTGGAATCGAAGCTTGGTGGATTCGCGATGCT
>NZ_WHNP01000152.1 GCF_009362735.1 Paraburkholderia franconis
AGCACCTGCGCACAACAAACGCGATCGAGTCGACGTTCGCGACGGTGCGCCACCGTACTACGCGTACGCGCAACTGCGTGTCGCGACCGACCTTCCTCGGTCTGGCATTCAAGCTAATCGAGGAAGCGGAAAAAACCTGGCGCCGGATCAACGGCCCCGAACAGATCCAGCTGTTGCTGGAGGGCATTGCCTTCCAGGACGGCGAGCCGGTGCAAGACGATCAACCGGGTCAGCAGAAACTCGCCGCTTGACGTCGCCCGCTATCAACGGCCCGTACACCAGACTTGACCTTATCTCCGATATTGCAAAAACGCCGGGCTGCAAAGCATTGAACATCGCAAGAAGAAGATGAATTTGTCGGATATTGTCTCTGTCCCCGGGCGTTATGGCGTCCAGGTCCCGAATATTGAGTGCCGCAGTGATGACGCTGGCTGTCGTGCAAGACACGCCGTTTGTCACGAAAGGAAGATTGTAGGGTGCATGCTCGCCGCTCAAGCGCTCGTACATCTTCTCCCGGATATGCTCTCGAAGGGTGTTGCCGTTCCATGTCTGCCCCTGGAAAATAAAAGTTGCGTTAGCGTGTAGCGTCCAGAAATGTACGAGCTCCAGCGTCAGTTCATCGTGGTTCTGAAGTGCGTGAATGAGAGACGCCGGGTCGATGCCGTACTGATGGACTTTGCGTAGCATCAGTCGCAAGAACTCAGTGTCTCCCGTCAGAAGTGCATGCTGATACGCAGGACGTGTGACGAAGTCGTAAGACAGGTCAGCGCCATTTTTGGACATTGCCGCCATGTCGTCGAGGGTGAGATTGAGTTCCTGAAAGCTGAACCCACCGGCCTTACGAATCGCCCCGGCGAGAAGCTGGTTGCCCGCGACCGCGAGTGGATGGCTCTGCGACCATGCATTCCCGTGTGGTCTTCGCTCGATGCCCAGGAAGCCGTTGGCATCTAGGCGAAGTCCGCGAGCGCCGAGGACGTCCAGGGAGTGCAGAGCATCACCGATACTGATTTGTTGGGCGGCCAATGTTGGGTCGAGCCAGTTTAGTGACGGTTGACCTTCCTTAAAGTAGTGAAGGTATACCCACCGGCGCATTACGCCGTCTACGCCAAGTACAGGAGCGGTTGCACTCCAGTCTGTTTCCTTGACGCCTAGCGCAAAAAACATTACCCGCTGAAGTTGGCCAACGATGTAGCACTTGCTTTTCAGGGTGTCGACCACGTCAGCCGGCAGATTGATGGAATCTTTTCCTCCAGGTACGTCTGGCAAAAGGTTCCAGTCGCCAGGCATGATCTCGATCATATGGTAAAGGCCCGGATAGTCCCCTTAATTCATCTCAGCGAGCCGGAAGTCGGGGCCTTTGCCAGTATGCAAAGGAATGACATCGTCAATGACAACGGCGTTGTGCGCTGCCGCCATGCGACTCATTGCTATGAAGTCTTCTTCTGTACCGAATCTGGAATCGATCTCTAGGCCGATGCGATCAAAGTTGCCGTCTACCGAATGGGTAAAGCGCTCGCCATTAAGACCACCGGCGACTTTGGTTGGACCCGGGTGAATAGCATTAATACCCATCGAGGACAACGAACGCCACAGTGTCTCGCTTCCCAATGCCTGGAGTACCGACTGTCCCGGCGCGGCTATAACCGCGCTCGGGTACGCGGTGAACCAGACAGACGAATTTGCGCACACCCCACGCGGGCGGGCCTCGGCATAGGGGTGAAGCCAAAGCTTGGCTTGCCCCGCATAACTGCGCGCCCGTGCGCGAACCTGGTGGAGCATTGAAAGACTCACGAGCCACTGGATATGCTCTGAGGCCGGAACATTCATGGCAGACCTCCTCGAGATATTTTTGAGGCGATATCAGCGTTTGGGCGCGCTCAACCAGCGCCTTGGATACCCCGAGGCCAATGAGTCTTCATGCCTCGCTAGAGTTTGCGCGCACGTCACCGCGCGTGCCGAGTCCCGCCTGATCGTCATAGCCGACGATAGCCTTCACTTCGAGAAACGCCTCCAGACCCCACTCGCCATATTCACGGCCGTTGCCCGATCGCTTATAACCGCCGAACGGCGAGCCCGCGTCCCACTCCGGATAGTTCAGATAGACGCTGCCCGCGCGCAGCCGGAACGCCACACGCCGGGCGCGCGCCGGATCCGCGGATTGAACGTATGCAGCAAGTCCAAACGGTGTATCGTTGGCAATCGCGATCGCGTCTTCCTCGTCGCGATACGGCATGATGGCGAGCACTGGACCGAAAATCTCTTCTCGTGCAATCGTCATCGAAGGGTCGACGTTTGCGAATACCGTGGGCCGCGCGTAGTAGCCGCGCGTCAGGCCATCGGGACGTCCCGGCCCGCCGGCTGCGAGCAGTGCGCCTTCCTCGATGCCCTTTTTGATCAGCCGTTGCGCGCGTGTATATTGCACGTCGCTCACCACAGGGCCCATCGTGGTGCGGTCGTCGTTCGCGGGACCCACACAGTGAGAGGCCGCCGCATGCTGTGCAATGCGCACGGCCTCGTCGTGCAGCGCTGCGGGCACCAGCATGCGTGTCGGCGCGTTACACGACTGGCCGCTGTTGCCAAAGCACTCATAGACGCCCGAGGTGACGGCGGCTTCCAGGTCCACATCGTCGAGAAGAATGTTTGCGGACTTACCGCCGAGTTCCTGATGCACGCGCTTGACGGTCGGCGCCGCGAGCTTCGCGATTTCCACGCCCGCCCGCGTCGACCCCGTGAACGACACCATGTCGACGTCCGGATGACTGCAGAGCGCCGCGCCCACAGTCGGGCCGTCGCCGTTCACGAGATTGAACACGCCCGGCGGCACGCCTGCGGCATCGAGAATCTCGGCGAACAGCACGGCGTTCAGCGGCGAGATCTCGCTCGGCTTGAGCACCATCGTGCAGCCGGCGGCAATCGCGGGGGCGACCTTGCAGACAATCTGATTGATCGGCCAGTTCCATGGCGTGATGAGCGCGGCCACGCCGACGGGCTCGTAATTGACAAGCGTCGTGCCCTTCTTGCGCTGCCACGCGAAGCGCTCGCAGGTACGCAGGAGTTCTTCGAGGTGACGTCTGCCGAGCGCGGCCTGCCATGTATGCGAAAGCATTTTCGGCGCGCCGATCTCGCGCGAAATGACATCGGCCATCTCGTCGTAACGCGCCGTATAAGCGTCGAGTATGCGGCGAATCAGTGCGACGCGCTCGGTCAGCGGCGTCAGCGAAAACGACGCGAATGCGCGCTTTGCGGCTGTCACCGCGCGCTCCACGTCGTCGGCATTGCCGAGCGCGATCTGCGCGAACGCCTCTTCCGTGCAGGGATCGACAACGGCGAGGCGCGCGTCGCCCGACGGCGCGACCCAGATGCCGTCGATGTAAAACTTCTGTGCATTCAACATCCGCTTCTCAGTCCGAGAGTGTTTCAAGAAGAACTGCCGGGATTGTTAATCCAGAGCCAAACCCGTTAGCTTCGACCGCAGCCTCTCCAGGGTGAGCTGGGTAGCTGGGCGTACTGATGCATGGCTCCCCGGCTTTCGTCGTCTGCGCATATGGTTTGAAAGACGCGTCGACATTTACAAGGGATTGCTGACGATAGGATGCCACCTGGTTTGCCGGTGGACATCTTCAATGTTCCGAAGAGTCTTTTGAAATGTCCTCCAGGGTATGCAAGCTATTCGGAAGGAGCGTGTAACAATCAAACCAAACAGCACTCCCGAGTCGCCTAACGTGCAGTATAGCGAAAAGGCTTTTTGTGCCTTTGATCACCATCAACGCATGACTATGTTCTACTGAATACATCGTCGGCGCTTCCCCTCCCGGAGTTACGTTGTGTCGGTCGACCTTATGCGCGTAGCCGTATCGAATGACCTGGAATCACTAACAAAAACCGAGACATCTGGCGATGCGCGTCACATCCATGGCAGCATGGCCAGACGAAAAAAGCAGCAACGTTTGGATGCGGTGCGGCAGCCGTCGATTCCGGCGACGACATTGCCCCGCTGAAACGGGCATACGACTTACGCGCCGCGCAGGATTACGCGGGCTCGGCGTCATGGCAACTGGCGGAAGAGGCGTGCCCGAGCATTTCTGTTTCAAGCAGCATGTTCGCCGGAACCGCGCGGAACCATAGATGGCCTTGCCCCACCAGCGCGTGCGGCAGGCTGTAGCGGTGTTTGTCGATCTCAACGTGGTAGTCGATGTGAACGGTTACCGTGTTGAATCGCGCAAGTTCATAGGGTTGAGCCAGCAGCGACTCTCGAGAAGCAGAAAAGTTCTGAGTTGCCGTTTGGGCCTCCACAAGTTTTGAGTTCCGCATGCCGCCTTGTGGAATCCAGACGCCGGAGTCTTGCTGTCAGACGATGACAGGGCGGGAAAATTGCCCGCGGATTTGCGGAAGTCGGCCCATTTTCGCTCCTGTTCCGGCCCGATATTAGTGTAGGAGTCCATGTGAAATACGGTGGGAATGTTTTGAGTTCCCTCGCTGTGCGTGGCTTTGCAGCCGGTCGATCAAGCGGCGGGCGAAACGTCCGATTTTAAAAGGAGTGCACGCTCGCTATCTGTCCGGTGTGCGCCTTCCGGCATTGCAAATCCGTGGCTCGGCGCCCGCGATTACTTCACACGAAGGTGCGCAACAATGCTGTGACGACCCCGACGGCGGGATCGTCGGACGTCGCTTTCGGGGTGGCCAGCCCTTCGGCTGAACGCGTTAAATCGGGTACACCCGGTTGAGGAGCGACGCGCCGGTGCGTGCGTCGAAAAAGCGGGTCTGGCACGCGACGCCGCCTTACAGCACAGCAACTGCCTGTCACATTCCATCTTTTCATTTAGATTGGCGGCTGGCCAACCGCCACAGTCTGCTCGACTGAAGTATTGCCAAACTTGTAGAGCGCAGCATCCCGCAGCAAAATTTGCGTCAGCCCTCGTTAGTGAGGTTTCTGTCGTAAAGACCGGCAAACAGAAACAAGCATGTTGTCGTTTTTTTACTCACTTACATTTTGAGGTGCTCATGCAACCCTCTGCGTTTGACCGCGTCTATTTCCAGTCCCTCAAGCGTGACCTCGTCGCCGCGACCCGCGACGTTTTTCGCGTTCCCGACTCGCAAGTCAACGAGTCTTTCGCTCGTGGTTTCGGTGTTCAGACTTATGCTGCGCTTATCGCCGCGCTCGACGGAGACCATCCGCGCAAGCAACTGAAGGCGCCGGGCGTCGAACTGTTCGATCATGCAGCGTTTGCGGCTCGCATGACCGAACTCGCTGACGAACGCATCGCTGAATCCGTAAGTGCGATTCTGGAAGGCGCACGTATCGATATCAAGATCGTCCGGCGCTCGCCCGCGCGACAGAATCCGGTCCGCTATTCGGACATCGCCTACGACGTGACTGTCGCGATTTCGGGCGTTCCACCAGAAGTGCTCGAATTGTCGCCGGAATTTCTCATTCCTGAATTCTTCGGGCTTGACGGTACGGAGTTGTATCGCCTTGATTGCGACTGGTCGTTCCGCGTCGACGGTGAGTATGCGATCACGCGTAAGCAGTCGGGGCAGGGTCTGCTTAATTCGAAGATAGTCGACGGTCGTTGGAAAGGCGGGCTGTACATCTACTCGCTTAAGCATCAGGAAGACGACGCGCGCTGCTTGCGTTCGGTAAAAGCCGCGCTGGCTCGAGCGATGCTTCCGGCGCTGACGTCACGCGTGCGCTGTTCGATTAACCAGCCTGACCGCTATCAATACGGAGCATGGCGCGTACGCATCACTATCGGCCCTGTCATCCAGGGTTTCCTCGGCGGCTCGCGCTTGGTGTTTGCGTTGCCGAAGCTGCCGAAGCGGCTCGTCGTGATGGACAAGGGCTGCATGTTCGATGTGGGTGTCGGTGTGTTTCAGAATGGCGAGTGGAGTGCCGACATTTACAGTAACGGCATCCCCGAGGACAAAAATCCGACGGGCATTGCGCAGGTCAAGGCAGAACTGTTGCAGGCCGTGAATCAGGCTCTCCAGGGAACGGGTTTCACAGTTAGGGCTCGAGAGCGGAGCCGGGCGTGTAGAAGCCTTTTTTTGACAGGACGGGAACCCGGGAACGCGAAAGCGCCCCGGGTTTTTTTAAAGTCGAACGCCGTGAATGCGATGTTTTCTACGGTGTCCTGATACCGGCTGACCGAGGGATCGCATCCACCCCGTGTCGCGCGCCAGGTGCTGCCGACAGCACCCATGTACATTGATTTGATGTCAAGTGCAGCGAAGCCGAAGGGATTGCTTCCCAGATAGCGGTGGAAATAATAGTTCACAAACGACCAGTCGAAGGCTGCGTTAAAGCCAACGAAAACAGGGTTTCCATCAGCGCCTGCGACACGCTCAACCCATTGCTGAAAAGCCTGCAGGCGGCGTGTGGTTCAAGCCCATCTTGTTCAAGCCGCTCCAGTGATAACCCCGTGACCTTCAGCGCGGCCGGGTCAGCGTTGCGGGTGGTCGGCTTCAATTCACATGCAAAGGTCCTTGTTGGCTCGTCTGCATTGCAGGCGCCGATCGAGAGTAGGCTGTATTCCCCGGGAATCGGTCCGGCAGTTTCGACATCGACTGATATGTAGATTTCGCGCGGGCTGGTCATGGAATTAGCGGCTCCGTCGGGACAAGGGTGGGACGGTTTCTGACTGCCTCCCAATGTTTGCGAAGCTCGCGGCGCCGCTCCTGGACACTTCCGGCCGTCTTCCAGTGATGACCGGAAAACGTGGTGATGTCGAACGGGTGCGTGGTGCCGGATCTGATAATCATGTAGCCGGCCTCACGCCGTTGCCGTAGGGCGGCGGGCGTAAAGTCAGGGTTGGTCCACCCACTTGACGCACAGGAGGCCGGCATGGACAAGTTTAGTGGAATCGACCTTCATTCGAACAACAGCGTAGTTGTGGTCAGCGATGACGCTGACCGGGTGCTCTACCAACGGCGCTTGCCGAACGATCCCATCCAGATCCGGGCAGCACTGGCACCGCACCGCGAAGATCTCGTGGGCGTGGTCATCGAAGCAACGTACAACTGGTACTGGCT
>NZ_WHNP01000153.1 GCF_009362735.1 Paraburkholderia franconis
GCCATTCCGGCGCACGTGCCGTTACCCGGCGTCCATCGCGTCGCTTCACTGCTTAAGCGCTGGCTTCTCGGCACGCACCAAGGGGCGGTCAAGCCGGCCCACCTAGACCATTACCTCGACGAGTTCGTCTTTCGCTTTAACCGACGCACGTCTCATTCCCGCGGCCTGCTTTTCTACCGCCTGCTTGAACAGGCCGTTCAGACAGACCCCATCACCTACCGGCAGATCGCGCGAAAATCTCCCCGTGAGGGCTGAATTTCACAGCGTGGAATTTTGGCGCTAAGTGGATAGCCCTTATGAATATACAGTATCTCGTAACGGGGCCGCTCTCGTCAATTGGCGGATGGTCGTGCGCCGCGTGAGGTACCTCGCTGGCTGCCACGGTCGCAACTGCCCCTTTACCGTAGACCCTTGATAGCCGCGGCTAGCGACTGCCCACACGACCAGTAGTCCGCCCACGGATCCTCCGACTGGAAGCTTAGGTATTCGCGTGCCGTCTGAACGTTCCACTGCGCGCCGCTTTTGAGGTCGCTGAGCTGTTCCCATGAAACCGGCATCGATACGCCCATCCCGGGCCGTGCGCGCGCCGAAAACGCCGCGGCGGTCGTCTGTCCCTTGCCATTGCGCAAGTAGTCGACGTAGACCTTGCCAAGGCGATTTGAGGGGCCAGATACTGCCGAAAAGCGTTCTGGAATCGTCTTCGCCAGATGCCGGACGAAAGCCTGAGAGAAGGACTTGACCGCGCTGTATTCCAACCGCGACGTCAGTGGCACGACAACGTGAAGACCTTTCCCGCCGCTCGTCTTCAGCCAGGCGCGCAATCCCAGTTCCGACAGGAGCACTCGAACGAGAAGTGCGGCCTCCCGAACGTGAGCCCACTTCACTCCTTCGCCAGGGTCTAGGTCGAGGATGACACGGTCAGGCTGGGTGAGTTTGCGGACCGTAGAGTTCCATGTGTGAAACTCGACGACATTCATTTGCGCAGCTGAGAGCAGCGCGTCTACCGTATCGACACTCAGCAATGGCGGATGCTTGGGCCAAAGGTCGCGGTCGTGGGCGGTGAGTCCTGGCATGCCTGTTCGCTCGGCGTGTTTCTGGAAAAACAGTTCACCGCCCGCGATACCGGAGGGCGCACGGACCATTGCCACGGGTCTGTCCTTGAGATGAGGCAGCATCCACTTGGCGACGCTCGCGTAATAGCGAACGAGGTCGGCTTTCGTAATGCCGGTCGAAGGGTCGACGATTCGTTCCGGGTGAGTAATTTTCAGCTGCGGCAGTCGCTCGGGTGCCTGCGTTTTGCCTCCCTCTCGAACAATGCTGGCAGCGGGTTTGTCGAGGCGTAATCCCTTGAACGACGCCTGCCGAATGGCACCATCTGCCGTCCACTCGGAGAATTCGATCTCGGCAACCAGCACGGGTCGAACCCAGCGCTCGCTACGCGGCGCGCGTCTGCCCCATCGTCGCTGTTTCTTGACCTGCACATCAAACGGTCCCGATCCAACTTCCAGTGGAATGAGACGGTGCCAAAGGTCATGTGCAGTTCGTGAGTCCCAGCCGGTGCCGACGCTACCTGCATCATGAAGCTTGTCTCTGACGTAGTAGCCGAGCAGGAGGCTGCCCACTTCGCCGGATTTGCCGCCGCGTGCGGTGAATCCGCAGATAACCAGTTCCTGGCGCAGTCGCGCTTTTGCTTTCAACCACGACTGAGTACGTCCTGATTCATACGGCGCGGCACGCCGCTTAAGCATGAGGCCTTCCAATCCCAGACCGGCGGCAGCTTCGAAAACTTGTGCCGGCGGTGCATCAAAGTCCGGGCTGAACCGCAATCGCTCGCCTGAGTTCTCGAGGAGGCTCTTGAGCCGCGCACGCCTCGCCCAAAGTGGTACTTTTCTCAGGTCGTTTCCGTCGAGATACATCAGGTCGAACAGGAAATAGACGATGTCTTCATTGGCCCGCGCGTCGTCAATCGCATCCTGGAGTGAGGAAAAATTCGGCAAGCCGTCTTTAAGCACAGCTATCTCGCCATCGAACCACCCACTCGAGAGCGGCAGAGCGCCAATCTCGGCGACGAGCGCCGGGAATTTGGCTGTCCAGTCGTGGCCGCCTCGCGTGTAAAGTCGCACGCGTCCTTTGTCGATGCGAGTTAGCAGGCGGTACCCGTCCAGTTTGTTTTCGATTATCCAGTCGCCGCTCGTCGGCAGCGAAGTCGCAAGCGTCGCAAGTTGCGGCTCAAGCTTCGCTGGCAGGGGTGATCGCACTGCAGAGGACAGGTCGACCTCCGGTTCAGCGCCGCGTCGCGGCCTGGCCGACCTTGGCTCGCGATCTTCCGCGAGGCCGAGCGGTTTCGAGATCACACTATCTGGTAGCGCCTTAATGACGTCGTACTCTGCCAGAGGACGAGCCCATTCATCTCGTTTCTTGAAAAGCATCCACTGGTCTTGCTTGTCAACTGGCTTTGATATGCGTACCAGCTCCCACAGTCCCGCGAGCTTTTCGCCATGGAGCCGAAAGACAAGTTTGCCGGCCTCGATGCCTTTGCTGACGTCGCCGATCGGTTCCCAGATTCCACGGTCCCATACGATGACGGTGCCGGCGCCATACTGTTTCGGCGGAATTGTTCCTTCAAAGGCTGCATACTCGACGGGATGGTCCTCCACATGCACCGCCATCCGTTTCTCTTTCGGGTCATAGCACGGGCCTTTGGGAACGGCCCAAGAGAGGAGTACCCCATCATGCTCAAGACGAAAATCGTAGTGCAATCGGCTCGCCCAGTGCTTCTGTACGACGAAGCCGAGGTCCCCCTTTCCACGCAACTCGCTGGCAGGGGACGTCCCAGGCTCTGGAGTGACTGTGAAGTCGCGCTTTTTCTGGTAGCGCGATAGTCGTGGAGACATTGAGGTGCGGGAAGAGGCCATCGTGGAACGTTTCTGACGCTGCCGCGTCCGTGGATATGCGTCGGTGTCTGAGACGAAGTGCCCTCATTGGCAGCCAACAATCCCACGCTGGCGGCCGCCTTTGGTTATCCAGCAAGGTCATTCCGACGAACTTTCATCGGAGCATAGCGCGCCGGCTTGGTCTCGACACTTCGGCCATCTTAAGCCAGCGTCGTACTTGCAGTGACAGCCACATGGCTCGGGCATTTCGCGTGCTTTACGTGGCTGGCAAGCACCGGTTGACGCCGCGTTTCTGCGGTGAGGGGGAGCCATGCCTACCGTGTCCTACGCGACGTATCGCGGTTACAGCATCGACGTTCACGTCACACCGGCGCGGTCTCATTCGCTGGGCGGTGCGTATCGGCGTTTCCGCGTATCTTGGACCGTTTCGTCGGCTGGCGATGAAAGCCACGAGGTTACAAGTTTCCAGGAGAAGTTCGATTTCCTCAGCGAAGAGGAAGCGTTCCGGTACGGGGGAAAGCGAGCTCACACTTTCATCGACTCCATCCTTTCGACCCCGTCGCAGAGAAGCGCATTGGGCGAGGGAAACGAGACGTCATGGTTCTAGTTTCAAGCTGGATTTTGCGGTCTCCCAGCTGGTCGACCGTCCGATGTAGTCGATTTCGGTTGAGCGTGAAATAGCTTAATTACTAGTTCGACAAGATGGCAAATAGCTGACCACGGGTGCGCATATTCAAGTGTCGCGATGTGACGGCTGCGCGGCCGCAAGTCTGCTGCCTGCAAACGGGTCCTGACTCCAGTCTACCTTTGTACGCGTCTCGGTCATTGCCGGCGCCGCAGGCGCAGCGTGTTCGACAGCGAAGTGTTCCAATGATTGCCCTGCACTGATGGCCTGCTTGAGCCATTGAGGCATCTCCCCGTCGCCCGACCAGATTTCTCCGGTCGCACTGCGATATCGGGCAGTTTTCTGTTTAAGCTGGTCTTCGGCAATCGCGGCTGCGAGATCGTCGGGTTCAATGCCGACTTCTGCCATTCTGCGGCGTAGATAGGCGACCATGCTGTCGCGCTTTCTCTCATCCATGAAATTTCCCCGTTTATACGGTTTACGCGGCTTTGGCGATCTGCCCAACCAACGCAAACGCCGCGCCTTGCGAACGTCAATCTAGTCTCAGTATCGTCGATGAGGTCTGCCGCTCTATGGCCTATTTGCACGGTTATGTGGCATAGTGCCGCCATTACTGACTATAGGAGAAATATAAATGACAACACTTGAGAAAGTCCAGGCGCAGATTGCAAAGCTTCAGGCTCGGGCGGAAGCGCTGGCCGTACAACAGTCGTCGGGGGTAATCGCTAAGATTCGCGACATTATGCAAAAGCATGGCTTGACCACGGCTGACATCGAAGCGCATATCGGCGGTTCGAAGAAGCGCGGTCGCAAGCCGGGCGTTAAGGTTGCCGCCAAGTCGTCTGTGTCGGTAGCAAAGTATCGCGACCCGAAGAGTGGCGCTACCTGGACTGGGCATGGTCGCGCTCCCACGTGGATTGCAAATGCGAAAGACCGTAGTAAGTTTGCAATAGATGGCGCATCGGGATCTCCGGTGCCGACCGCGAAGACGGCCGCCAAGGTCGGCAATTACGTTCGCGGGCCGCAGACACCGAAGTATCGCGACCCCGCGACCGGGGCGACGTGGAGCGGCCGAGGTCCTGCTCCGGCGTGGCTTGCCGGCGCTAAAGACCGCACGGCATTTCTGATTGACGGCGGCACGGGCGAGGGTGATGTGGCGCCGAAGGCGGCGAAAAAGGTGCCGGCCAAGAAAGCTGCCGCGAAGAAAGTAGGTGCGAAGAAGGCGGCTGCCAAAAAGGGTGCGGCCAAGAAGGTTGCTACGAAGAAGGTCGCTGCAAAAAAGAGCATTGCAGCGACCAAGAAGCCGCCTGCGAAGAAAGTCGCGACGAAGAAGGTGACGGCGAGGAATGCTGCCGCGAAGAAGTCGGTCGCGACGCCGGAAGCACCGGCGCAAGCGTCCGCGTCGACAAACGCTGCCGCGGCTGAATCGACTGCCGCTTGATCGGTCCGGTGATGGTGAGCGATCGCTAGTGACTCTCGCGGGCAGGATATCTGATTCCTGCTCGCGCAAGCCCTCCGTTCGCTCGGTTCAGACTCAGTTATCTGTTGATAGCGTCGATAACGTTGAGGAGGTCGGCTGCGATGCGATTTTCGTGGCTGTTGCCTTGGAAATTTACCGTGCCCGTATTGAAGATATTCATAACGAGACCGCAAGGAAAACTGATTTTTGTCTGAAGATGAGTTGGATTCGAGAATTCGGCCTGCGGATGCTTCTGCTTCACAAATGTAATCAGCATGTCTGGGTTGTTACATTTTATGGGCATATCGGTTACTCCCTTGGTGGATAGTTTTCAGTTAATTGCAGTCGCGTTTAGTGAAAATCCGGCATCAGCCGGAAGCCTCGCCTGACAGTGGAAGAAACTCCGATTGGGCAAGGAGCTTGGCCTGAACAATAGAATTGCCACTCGACCCTTTTGCTTATTTTGCTTTGAGGGTCAACCAGTTTCCGACGAGTCGCGAACCAATGGACCCGAGGACGACCGAGCCGACTAAGGCAGGCGGAGTAGTTGAAGGTGATAGACCTACTCGACTAAGCAGCCATACGTTCATCATGGCTATTGCTAGGAGAAGGATGCCGATGAATGCCCACATCGCATGAAAATTTGCGGTAAAGCGTGTTATAAGAGCCGCAACAACTCCGATCGAATCACCGATCCACGCTGTGGCTGTGCTTGCGTTTTGCAGGGCTTGCAAAGCGGCCTGTCCGATTGCCATTTCTACTCCGATTGACGCTTGTGCTTTTGGAAATTAATGTTACTGTTTGATGTGAACGTCTTAACGGATGAAAATCAAAAAACTTTAAGAGAAATTTGAGGTTCGGTAATAGCACTGGTGGCTAGGGGCACGATGCGGCTGTATGGAAACTTTGATCAGGTGGTGCTGGCGGCACAAGCGGGCGTTAGCGTACGTTTGTTGCCGAATCTCGAAATCGGAAACGAATTCCGCTCTGGGCCGGCATACACTGCGATAGCCGCAGTCCTGTTTTTCGCACGTCAGGGGACAGATTTTTCCGTCCGCTGTTTCATCACTGACTCGCGGTACCAGCGGGCGATGGCGGTTCCGATTCTCTCGAACGGCTTCCCACCACGCGCGTTTTCTACGCACCTTAGTACCTCCAGCGCGGCCTCACCGCATCGTTTGCCGTCCATTTGCGCGAACAGCAACTCCGTCGTCTGCCCCTTGCGACGATATTCGGCGCAAATCCAATCGGCTGCTGACGTTCGGTCTTCAGGGCGCTTATGCTTTGGCAGGGAGAGGAGCATTTCCGCGTTAGCTTCGTCAAAAGCGTAGAGTTCCAGCACCTTTTCTATATCTCGCATCGGACTCTTGCCGCCGTGCGGGGTTTGGCGTCCATTGGGCTTCCAGTCAGGGAACACGCGCGCTATTGCATCGGCGACACACGTTAGACTGAGGTCTCGCCAGAACCGCGGATGCGGTTCGTAGACCGCTTCTACTGCCATCACCAAGTTTCCGACGTTCAACTGCGACTCACTGAACCGACAGTCCGTCAGGTAGGCGACGAGCGCATCGACCGTTTTTGCAAGCACGCTCTCAAGCGCTGCTATTTCTTTGCTCGTATTCATCATCAGAAAATCCGCCATGTAAGTTTCGACTCCGGAGGCGAGCGATCGATGTGGTGGGATTCGGTTGAAGGCTGTCGACGCTCTTACTCCGCATCAGCGGTATAACCGTATCGAGAGAGGTGGCTCCGGAAATTCGGACAGTTCATTGAGTGGAAAAGCTGGGGCGTGAGTCGGTCATAATGGCCGGCGACAAGGAACCAGAAGATGACGAAACGAAACCGACGGACACACTCACCGGCATTCAAGGCAAAGGTGGCACTAGCGGCGCTTAAGGGCGACAAGACGCTGGCAGAGTTGGCCCAGCAATTTGATGTCCATCCGAACCAGATCACGGACTGGAAGAAGCAGTTGCAGGAGCGGGTTGCCGATGTGTTCGACGCGGGCAACGCGCCCCCAGCTGCACCGCCAAT
>NZ_WHNP01000154.1 GCF_009362735.1 Paraburkholderia franconis
TTCGGAAGAGATAACCGCTGAAAGCATCTAAGCGGGAAACTCGCCTTGAGATGAGATATCCCCGGGGCTTCGAGCCCCTTGAAGGGTCGTTCAAGACCAGGACGTTGATAGGTCAGGTGTGGAAGCGCAGTAATGCGTTAAGCTAACTGATACTAATTGCCCGTAAGGCTTGATCCTATAACCGGTGTGTTTTACGGTCATGGTTAATGCTTCGGCATGACCCGGACCGCGCCCCCGAAGGGGGCAGGACACGCAGACGGTCGAGAGATCCGTGTTGTGCCAGTACAAACAACACAACCCCAACACACCCTTTACGCTTCTTCCCGATTGGCTGCGGCGCTCAAACCAGCGGCGCAGCAACCCGTCATGCCTGATGACCATAGCGAGTCGGTCCCACCCCTTCCCATCCCGAACAGGACCGTGAAACGACTCCACGCCGATGATAGTGCGGATTGCCCGTGTGAAAGTAGGTAATCGTCAGGCTCCTTACCCCAGACCCGACCCCGCCCCTCAGCAGGCGGGGTCGTGGCGTTTACGGCGTCGCGTTTTACCTTCCTCTGGCCGGCGCTGCTGCCGACGCAATCCGCCTATTAAAAACGTGTGTCACCGCTGCAGCAATTTGCGTTTGCGGTCCGCCGCACGTCTCGCGCGTTCAACGACGAACGCTCTTACACTCCCGGAAAGGCGGGGCAACACGCCATTGCGCCGATGGCCGTACGCCGTTTCGGCGGGCGTAGCATGTGTCAACATTCGAACCCTCAAGAAAGGCCGCAAAATTCACAGCCTTACCGGCTGGCCTGCGTGACGCGGCATCTGCCAGGCCGCCCTTAACCCAAGGCCGACTCTTCGACAGTTATCGAACATGGCAAGGACATCGTGATCTGGCTCGCTAATACGGTACTTGTGCTACACGCGCTGATCGTCGTGTTCATCGTCGGCGGGTTGATTGCGATCTGGGTCGGCGCCGCCCTGAAGCGCGATTGGGTGCGCAACCGCGCTTTCCGGATCGTCCACCTTGCGGCCATCGGTATTGTCGCGATGCTGGCAGTTCTTGGCGTGTCGTGCCCGCTAACCGTCCTCGAGGACTGGCTACGCACGGGCGCGACCGGCCCGCAGGGATTCGTGCAGCGCTGGGTGAGTGCCCTGCTGTATTACGATTTGCCCGCCTGGGTTTTCGTAGCCGCCTATGTGCTGTTTCTGCTGATCGTCGCAGCGACCTGGCGCCGCATTCCGCCTCGTTCCTGAAAGACTGCCTGCCAAAGGCCTTGTCAACGACGAACTCGCGCATCGCGATGAGCCAACGTTCTACGTGTAGCCATGCAACGATCTGTCGTAGCGCAGCGCGAATGGCCTACACTCGAACCCGGAATTGAACGAACGCGTTGTCCATTAGCTGCGGTGTTCGCCGCATGCGATGCCACAGCGCCAGAGGACGTCCCATCGACATGGAGCGGGACCGTGACTATCCGCAAGCTAAGGGTTCGAGTATTCGCGCTCTGCGTGGCGGGCACGTTGCTGGGCAGCAGCGCGGCATCGGCGGATGACGTGAAAGTCATGATCTCGGGCGGCTTCGCGTCGGCGTATCGCGAACTGGGCCCGCAGTTCCAGGAGACCACGGGCCGCACGTTGACCACCGTCTGGGGGCCCGTGACGGGCAAGGCCGCGAATGCGATTCCCGTGCGTCTTTCGCGTGGCGAATGGGCCGACGTGCTGATCGTCGTCAGCTATGCGATTGACGATCAGATCGACGCCGGCAAGGTCGTGCCAGGCAGTAAGGTGGACTTGGCTCGCTCGGCAATCGGCGTGGTGGTTCGTGAAGGCGAGCCGAAGCCGGATATCAGTTCCATCGACGCATTGCGGCGCACGCTGCTCGCCGCGCAATCGATCGTCTATCCAGACAACGCGACCGGTGTCTATATCGGCCGCGAACTGTTCGAGCGTCTCGGCATTGCGGGACGAATCGCGATCAAGAGCCGCATGATACCCGCGGAGCAGGTCGCCGATGCCGTCGCGAACGGGCGGGCCGAGATCGGATTCCAGCAGGTCGTCGAACTGTTGCCCGCAAAGGGCGTGACGTTTGCCGGCAGCTTGCCTGCCGAATTGCAGAGGTACACGGTGTACTCTGGAGGCATTTGCGCCAATGCGAAGAATCCCGCCGGCGCGGCAGCGCTGATCCGCTTTCTGTCGTCGCCGGATGCAGTGCCCGCGATCATCGGGAGCGGACTTGAACCGCTCCCAACAGCGCCAGCGAATTGAGCGAAAGCGGGCAGTCGGGCGAATCGGCACGTCTCGCCAGGACCGACGCAATCTTGCCGCCCGGGTGTTCGGTGCAATCAGACAGCTGTGCGCGAATCTGTTGGCCAGAAACCGAACTCGAGCTATTGGGCGGGAGAGCCGAAGGCCCTCCGATGAGCCGCTCTCAGAATGAATACTCTTTTATTTCAATCGGTTAGGCTCTGCCAGCGGAGCGCGATACAACGACTGGCACAACCCATGCATATGTGGGAGCGAGCGCAACGAAACGTGCTCTTCCCACTGAAACACGCCTAACAGGAGATTTATCATGACTTCGCTGACCATCAAAGATCTTTCGCATAACGAAGAACTTTCCGTTGACGCCCTCTCGGCAGTGCGCGGCGGCAGCAACTACAACGCCTTCAATACGAACGCGGCATTCGGCGGCGGCTTTGCCAGCCCGGCCATCGTCGTGGCCCCCGTCACGCAGACGGACACGAAGGTCGACATTCCGACGATTCAGAACTTCGGCGGCCTGCAGTTCGTGAAGGGCATGTAAGTGCTGATCCGGGAGAGCCGCGATTCTCGCTTCTCAGGGCGCGACGAGTCGTGCTCTCCCAAATCGAAACACACGTCAATCCAAGGAGTTCTACCATGGCCTCGCTGACGATCAGGGACCTCTCGCATCATGCAGAACTGTCCGCCGGAGCGCGCGGCGCGGTGCGTGGCGGCAGCAACTTCAATTTCGGCAACGTGAACGCCGCGTTCGGTGGCGGCTTTGCCAGCCCGGCCATTGTGGTGGCGCCCGTTATCCAGACGGATACGAAGGTGGTGATTCCCACGCTCCAGAATTTCGGCGGTCTGCAGTGGCTGAAGGGGCTTTGAGTCCCGGCATGCGGCAACCGTCTTGCCTTGCGATGCCGGTTTCGCTTCGCCAGATCACATTCGATAACTCGCGACAGAACGACGAAACGGGGTAAGCACCAAGAGGAGACGGAGTCACTATCAAGCGTTCGTCCGAGAGACACCGTCAGGTCTTGTCCCTGACGGCTTCAGCCCGCCAGGCCGTTCTCCGTCTGGCGGGCTTCTTTGTTTGCGCCAAAAAAAACCTACGAATACAGTGCGCCAAAGGGCCCGCAGGGCTCGCAGTCAGCGACGCGCGCGATTGCTCAAACACTGTCGCTCCATACCTGTTCCACTCACATCGCAGCTGAAAACGCACCACCGGCCATGGAACTGCGTTATGCCCGGCGACGCGCGGCGTTCTCGTCTATCCGCGCCGCGCGCGCGATATTGAAAGATCGCGTTGACCCTCCTATTTCCAATCCTTGCACTGAGGCCGGCCCTCAACTGCGGCACATCGTCATCAGGTTCTCTACACCGTGATGGGATTAGTCGTGGCTACGGAATTCGGCACTGTTCGATCAAAACAGACAGCTATCCGACAACCTGTTGGCGAAGCACAGGCCGTCGTTCGCTGCGAATTGCTATGAAAAGCAAGGTCAACGACGGCTAATTCGCCAAAGTGCCTTTATTTTCAGTGCCTTACAGATAATCAGCGCATCACACGCCACGCTTGGCACAGCCCGTGCGTATATAGCCGCGAGCGCAAACAAATCGTGCTCTACCTAAACCGAAACATAGACCATCAGGAGATTCATCATGGCATCGCTGACCATCAAAGACCTTTCGCATAACGAAGAACTTTCCGTCAAGGCACTCTCCGCAGTGCGCGGCGGCAGCAACTACAACGTCGGCAACATCAACGCGGCATTCGGCGGCGGCTTCGCCAGCCCGGGCGTCGTGGTGGCCCCCGTCACGCAGAACGACACGAAGGTTCAGATCCCCACGATCCAGAACTTCGGCGGCCTGCAAGGCGTGTTGATGTAAATCGCAAACGACTCGCTCTCTATCACTTAACAACCCGTTCGATTCAGGAGAATCATCATGGCATCGCTGACCATCAAAGACCTCTCGCACAATGCTGAACTCTCCGTCAAGGCGCTCTCCGAAGTGCGCGGCGGCAGCAACTACAACGTCGCCAATATCAACGCGGCCCTCGGCGGCGGCTTCGCCAGCCCGGGCGTCGTGGTGGCCCCCGTCACGCAGAACGACACGAAGGTTCAGATCCCCACGATCCAGAACTTCGGCGGCCTGCAGGCTGTGCTGTAAATCGCAAACGATTCACTCTCTTTCAGTTCGCAACCAGTCCATTCAAGGAGATTCATCATGGCATCGCTGACCATCAAAGACCTCTCGCACAACGCAGAACTCTCCGTCAAGGCACTCTCCGAAGTGCGCGGCGGCAGCAACTACAACGTCGGCAACATCAACGCGGCATTCGGCGGCGGCTTCGCCAGCCCGGGCGTGGTGGTAGCCCCCGTCACGCAGAACGACACGAAGGTTCAGATCCCCACGATCCAGAACTTCGGCGGCCTCCAGGCTGTGCTGTAAATCGCAAACGATTCACTCTCTTTTAATTCGCAACTGTTCCATCCAAGGAGATTTATCATGACCTCGCTGACCATCAAAGATATTTCGCATAACGAAGAACTGTCCGCCAAGGAACTTTCGGAAGTGCGCGGCGGAAGCAACGTCAACGCCTTCAACACGAACGCGGCATTCGGCGGCGGTTTTGCCAGCCCGGCTATCGTGGTCGCACCTGTCACGCAGACGGAAACGAAGGTCGACATTCCGACGATCCAGAACTTCGGCGGCCTGCAGTTCGTCAAGGGCGCGTAAGTTCACGAGCTTGTCGGGGAGCACGATTCGTTTGCGCCCGAAGGTGCAGACGAAGCGGAGCTCCCCCTCGGCCGGATCAGCCGAGCGGCATCAGATCGCTTGTCCGTGCGTACCGCGATTTGTACCCGAATGTATCTGGTCATGGATCAGATACATAACATCACAATAAGCCGGGTTCTCGACACATTGCAGATACCTTGGCGCGCTTTAATGCTTCCGTGACGGCGCTTCCTGTCGCCGCTCTATTCGAGTACCTTCGAGGCACAAGCGCGTTCAACAACAAGGAGAGGCAAATGTCAGAGAGAATCGATTCACGTCGTCGCAGTTTCCTGGGCACAACGGCCCTTGCTTTTGCGGCTGCTCAGTTCGGCATGCTGGGTTCCGCGCGTGCGCAGACGAACGTATCGAAGACCGCAATTTTGCCTCCGGTGAAGCCGGGTAGCCATACGTCTTTCGCGTCGCTCAAGCAGATCGACGCCGGCCTGCTGAACGTCGGCTACGCAGAGGCGGGACCGGCCAGCGGACCTGCCGTCATCCTTCTGCACGGCTGGCCTTATGACATTCATAGCTTCGTCGATGTTGCGCCGTTGCTGGCATCGCGCGGTTATCGCGTGATCGTCCCGTATCTGCGCGGCTACGGCTCGACGCGTTTCCTTTCGCGCGACACGATGCGCAACGGACAACCCTCGGCTGTGGCAAGCGACATCACCGCACTGATGGACGCGCTCAACATCCAGCAAGCGGTACTCGCCGGCTTCGACTGGGGCGCGCGCACGGCAGATATCGTCGCGGCGCTGTGGCCAGAGCGCTGCAAGGGGCTGGTGTCGGTAAGCGGCTATCTGATCGGCAGTCAGAAGGCCGGCGCGATGCCGTTGCCGCCCGAGGCGGAGTTCCAGTGGTGGTACCAGTTCTATTTCGCGACGGATCGCGGACGCGCGGGCTATGAGAAGTACACACACGAGTTCGCGAAGCTGATCTGGCGGCAGGCCTCGCCTAAATGGAACTTCGACGACGCCACGTACAACCGCAGCGCGGCCGCCTTCGACAATCCGGACCATGTGGAGATCACTGTCCACAACTATCGCTGGCGGCAAGGACTTGCAGCGGGCGAGGCGCGCTACGACGAGTTCGAGCAGCGGCTTGCCGCGGCCCCCACGATCGGCGTGCCCACGATTACGCTGGAGGGCGATGCCAACGGCGCACCGCATCCGCCGTCGAGCGCTTACGCAGGGAAGTTCACGGGCAAGTACGAACACCGGACGATCACGGGTGGCATCGGCCATAACCTGCCGCAGGAGGCGCCACAGGCGTTTGCGCAGGCTGTGGTCGACGTCGACCGCTTCTGAACGAGAGACCAATGCGGGGCCGCGCAGCCGGCGGCCAGTATTACGCGCGTTCCTTGACGACCGCGAGATAGGCCTTCTTGACGTTGACGCTCTTGCTCGCCTGACGGAGAACAGCAAGCGCTTCGGCGCGCGTGGCCACGCACGGACCCGAGCCGAGCAGCGGCTTGCGAGCCGTCTCGCGCAACGCGATCACCGACACGATACCGATCAGCGACGCGCCCATCAGATAGTACGCGGGCATCATCAGATTGCCGGTGCGATCGACGAGCCACGCTGCAACGAGCGGCGTCGTACCGCCGAACAGCGACACCGACACGTTGAAGCCGATCGCAAGCGCGCCATAGCGGATCTTCGTCGGAAAGAGCGCGGGCAACGACGACGGCATCACGCCCGTGAACGTCGACAGCAGCG
>NZ_WHNP01000155.1 GCF_009362735.1 Paraburkholderia franconis
TTGCCTTGCCCCCACACCGCACGGCTGCTGGCAGTGTCGATTCCTGCCGAGTCGCCACGGTGAACCGTCTACTGAAGGGTACTTTGTCTCCGGAGCTTCGCACCCGATCGTTACCAATCGCGCACGTCCGGATAGGCAACTGCTGGTCGTGCAGCAGGTCACATTTCGACAGATCCCGAATGTGACAAGGCAAGAAAGAGCTTTGCCGTCAACTTCATTGCCGATTTACGTCCGGCGGACGGCGACACGTGTCGCACGCTGAAATGAAGTATAGCGGCATCGATCTGCACTCGAACAATGCCATGGTCGCCGTGATCGACGACGAGGATCGGGTGCTCTACTGCAAGCGACTCGCCAACGACCTGCAGCTAATTGTTGCGGCGCTCGTGCCACACCAAGATGAGCTTCAAGGAATAGTCGTGGAGGCAACGTTCAACTGGTACTGGCTTGTCGACGGACTGATCGCCGCAGGCTTTGCCGTTCATCTCGCCAACACCTCTGCAATCAAGCAGTACGAGGGGCTAAACGTTCGGCTGGTGGATAGATGTAGCCTTCAGGCAGCAGTCCAAGACGGAATATGTGAGCGAGGAACACCGCATCGCGCTCGTCGCTCGAGCATTGCGAGATCTCTCCCGCAAGCGGCTACAGCTTGTGCAGCAGCGGACCTTGCACATCCTCAGCATTGAGAGCCTGCTGGCACGGCAGATCAACTTGCCGATGAACGGCGAACATGTCCAGCGACTGGATGATGAGGCGATACGCGCATTTGCCCTACCGCCGCATGTCGAGCGCGCGCTAATGGCCAACATGACAGTGCTGCGCACGCTGCGCATTGAAATAGCTGCCCTCGAAAAGATCCTGCATCAGGAGGCGCAACTCTACGCCCTGAATTCGAAACGCTGAAAAGCGCGCCTGGGATCGGCAATGTACTCGCAGCCACGATCATGCTTGAGACCGGCACGATTGCCCGCTTCCGCAGCGTCGGCCAGTTCAGTTCATACTGCCGGTGCGTTGACAGCAAGCGGATCTCCAACGGGAAGAAAAAAGGCGAAGGCAATGCGAAGAACGGCAACAAGTATCTCGCCTGGGCTTTCATCGAGGCTGCAGCCATTGCGCTGCGCTCCTGCCCCCAGGCGCGACGCTTTTACGAACGCAAGAAGGCCAAGCGTCTGCCAGTCGTGGCCATGAAAGCGCTCGCGCACAAGCTGGCGCGTGCGGCTTATTACATGATGCGTGATGGCAAACCATTCGAGGTAACGCGATGCTTTAGCTAGCTTTGGCGGGGGACTGAGAGCACGGTAAATTTGTTGGTCCGAAACCATGGAAGTGATTGTGCCCAGTCCCCGGCCATCCCGCTGCTACGAACCCTGAGACGCCCAGGTCATGAGCCGATAACTGTCTGGTGCCCCATGCGGGGCAACCATGGAATTGAAAAGTATCCGCCCTCTGGACATTGGCCTGGCACCGACGATTCTCTGGAGCTCGACTGAGCCAGGGGTGAATGCCGGAAATCGGGTGTTCACCTTGATCCCGATGGGTGACTGGTGCGGATCAGTTCCGCGACCATACAGACGAGAAACCGGGCGCGTCACCAAGCTTCGCATCGTCAGGATGGCCAAAAAACAGGTTCAACATGCAGGGCCCAGTCCTTGAGAGGAGAGATTTATCCCTTTACTCCAGCCTTCCAATGGGTGGCAGTTTTAATTCGGACTGGGGTGAATTGACGACTTTATTTCGTTCGGAAACAAATTTGTCAATTCGACGGGGATATTCCTTGCGCAATAGGGAATCTGGATTGACAGAATTGATGCGCCCTACGCCAAGGTTAGCCCGGAATCACCGGATCAGCAGGAGGAAATCAATATGGGCATTCGGGTGGAGTGTTACGCCGGCTATCGGGACGAGGAGACACCGCGTGTGTTCTTTCTTGGAAAACGCCGGATCCGGGTCGTGGAGGTACTCGACCGCTGGCTTGCGCCGGACCACCGCTATTTCAAGGTCCGAGGCGATGATGTCGCCGTCTATATCCTGCGCCACGACGAGGTCGCCGGGGAGTGGGAGATGACGATGTTTGACTGCGGCTAGCGGCGATTTCTGAAGATGATCGTTCGTTTAAGTGGGTGTTGACCGCCTCATGGGAGACGGCGATCCGCCGGCGTGTACTTCCTACAAGGCGAGCGTCCCGTCTTATCACGGGCGAGACCCTACACCCACAACACTTGACATCGCACGTTCGCCGCGGGATGCGAACCCTCGCAGCGTCTGTGAAGAAATATGGCTCGGCGTGAGCGAGGCACCACACTTCGGGCAGGACGGGCTCATCTCCGCAAATAGATTGTCAAGTCCATCGTAAGCACCCTTGTGCTCGAGATCGCGCAGGCTAGCCATGTACCAGGCGGCACGTTGCTCAGCGTTTCCGGTCTCGACGATGACACCGCGATGTCCGCACGGACAGGTTACGTAGGTAAATTTTCGGGTCAGCATGATGTCCCCCCGAAATGACCAGGTGAGATGCTCAGTCACGCATACACCGTGCCAAATGTAAATAGCTGTGGTGCAATCCGGATGCGTCGGTCTGTACGCTTGAGTTTTTGATGCGGGAGCCAATGCGTAAGCTGAAAGACATTGACGGATTGTTCAACGGGCGCCACTTTGATCGCGAAGTTGACACGGACACGGACGCGGGCAACATTTACCCGCGTCCGATCGCACCGCTTATGCGACCGCGCGCAGCACCTGACCCGACGCGCGAGAGCTGCTATGCAGTTGACCGACTCTGGTCTGCAGCCTTCGGCGTTGTTGCCTTCCAGGCCTGGAACGCCTTGTCACGCTTCAGGTGCTGCACGATGACATGCTCGATGATGAAGTCGAGCGACACCTCCGCGTCATTCATGTCCTGGTAGGCGCGCTGATAGGCGAGCAGATCGGCATGTACTTCTTGCGACAGGTTAACGGGCAACCTGGTCTTTTCCGGCTCGCGCTTGACGACCGGCAACAGCAGACGTGCGGAAGATTTGCGGGTAAGTTTTTGCGTCATGGTTATGTCAGTCCCAGTGTTTGCGACGGATCGCCTTGATGACAGCAGAGCCACACGTAATAAAGCCGCACGTCGAGGCGGCTGTTCCAGTTGAGTCCGGCGAAGAGTTCGGCGGGCACCGCCCTGGCAACCGGACAGACGACAAGGCCGATCGCCACGTACGCGCCGAAGCAAAGCACGGAACTGGTCGTGAACTCCTGACCGATTTTCGGCGCCACATAAGCCGCGAAGCACATGAAACCCATCAGCACGGCTATGTTGGTTGACCGCACGAGAAGCGCTTTCTGTCGCGTCATGTTGAGATTGACCTGAAAGTCATGCTTCTCCGATGAATAATTTTAGTACTACGAAATTGTTTTTTGACACAGTCTGGGCCAGGAAGCGCCCTTCACTTGGATCGCAGCCCAGTCATTCCCGCGTCGGCTGCGCCTTGGAAACGGCCAGTCCGCTGATCTGATACAAAGGGGCGCGGTGCGCAGCTCCGTCTGTTCGATCCCGTCTCAGTAGGTGCGGTGCCGCCCCAGGCTTGCGCCTGCCCGCCACCTCTGTCTAACCTGTGCGCCATGCCAGGCAAGGGGGCACAGCCAGGCAGAGCCGCATCGCTTCGTCTGCAGAACGGGCCGCCTAGTGAAACAGTTACAAGATAAGTATTGACGCTGGTCCACCCGGCGGATATTGTGCCGTTCGAAGTTCAAGAAGTTCGATTGCTGTTCATCAATTGCTCGCTCCTCAGCGGTATTCGTTGTCCTCTCCCTCCTTGAAGCTTCACACACTCTTTAATAGAGCAAATCTTCGTATTTTTCCTCAAGGATTCTTCATGGATACCGGCACCGTTAAGTGGTTCAACGACAGCAAAGGCTTTGGCTTCATCACCCCGGACAAGGGCGGCGACGACCTGTTCGCGCATTTCTCCGAAATCAGGGGTGACGGCTTCAAGACGCTGGCTGAAAATCAGAAGGTGAGCTTCGAAACGAAGCAAGGCCCGAAGGGGCTGCAAGCGGCTAACATCAAGCCGATGTAAAGTTGAAGGGCCCGGCCTCCCGCGACGGACGCCGGGTTGCAGCGACACCCTCGCGGAGCTTTGTGTCCCTCAGTTGGCGCGATCGCTCCTGATTGGCATCTGTTTATTGTGCAGCTTGCCAAGCGCCATACGCCTCGTTGCGCCTCATTCTCCCCTCAGGCTTCAACGCCATTTTTCGCTTTTCGACTGCTTCAGAATTCGGCTCGAATGGCTTTGAATCGGCGCACCCGTGTACTTTTCGCACGGCACGTGCGCACTCAAATATCATTAAAATTAAAATGCAAAACAAACAAATTCAACAATATAACGGCTATGCCGTCCAATCCTCGGCGCATCGTTTGCCCGACGGTAGCTTTTCATCCAACCTGCTGCTCGAACGCATCGATAGCGCGCGAGCCGAAGGTCGCTACTGGTTCTATTCGCTCGATTACTTCAAGAGTGAAGAGCAGGCGTTGCAGCACTCGACCCGGTGGGCACGCAACTGGGTCGACACGCGCGGTTAAAGACGACGCCACAGTTCGAAACACCCAACGCATCTGAGACGCCAGGGCGGGTGCAACAAAACGCGCCCAAACATCACGCGGGATCCCGAACTGCGCATCGTCGGCACGCATGGCTGACAACGCCCCTTCTTTCTGGCCCCGCCGATAGTGGCGGGACAGATGGCGGCCTTCGGCCTTCGGTTACAATGCAGGAGTAGCGCGCTTCGCACGGCACCGAAAAAACGCGTGCTGGTTAGTCGCGAATTTTCGTTTGATTGATAGTCCAGTGAGGCCAGCGATAACAGTGCTCGCTGGACTGCACGCCCCGGCTCGCATCGGACCGGTATTGCGAGCCGCCGCGTCTGACCAATCCCCTCGCGTACCTTATTCGCCGCCCGGACAGGGCGGTGTCCATGACTTCCAGGACGCAAGGGCTGCCCAGCAAATTTCATGCTTCCTACTACCGCGCGAGCGCGTGTCGATCAACGCTCGCGGCTTCTTCCTCAATGCGGCATCCGAGCCCACGCTGCGTGCACATCACCATTCGCCATTGCTGCCGGATCTCAACCAAGGAAAAAATTGACTACCGTAATTCTGAAACCCGACGAGCTCGTGGAAGTTGCATTACGCCGTTTCCGTCGCGCGATCGAGCGCACCGGCTTGATTCCGGAGCTTCGTGCCCGGACAGCCTATGAAAAACCTACCGCAGAACGCAAGCGCAAAAAGGCTGCTGCAGTGGCACGCTTGCGCAAGCAGATCAAACGGTCGTTGCCGCCGAAAAAACGGTACTGACCGGGAACTGCCGGGCAGCCATGTCGAGGCGGCCGTCTAGTGCCCAGCCGGGTGTCTCGCGTAACCTCCGCATGGGGAACCGGTTCTGATCTGGGCCGAGTGGCCGGTTGAGTTTCGCATACCGGCCACTCGATTTTCTGCGATCGATAGACCTGTATCGGGTCGATTCCGGACCTACAGGAACAAGTCGGTCGCTTCTTACTGAGCAATCAACCGGACGATGTGCCCGTCCCTGTGTGGGCGTTTCAGCCAGGTAGAAATCGTGCCCCGGTTGCGCTGCGCGATGACGGGACGCTCACAAACGGCTCAGCAACTCCGCCTTCTTGGCGGCAAACTCCTCATCGCTGAGAATCCCCTTCGCGTGCAGTTGGGCGAGCTTCTCTATGGTGGCGAACACGTCTGCCTCGCGGGCGACCGACTGAGTGCTGACGGGCTCCTCCTGCACCGACGGCGACGCCGGCGGCGGAACCCCACCGACCGGGACAACCGGCAGGCTGGCGACAGCAACCAGGCCGTGCTGGCTCGCGAATGTGAGGGACGCGCCGCGGGACTGCTGCTGTGAGAAGCCGCTGATCTGGTGATCGAGCGTATCGTAAGTCGTCACCCTGCCGTTCACTTCGATCGCCAGGCGCCGGGGCTGTGCGAAGTAGGCATAGCGGACGTCGTTCTGCGCGCCGGTGCTGTTGGGCCGCCCCAGATCAGCGGGCCACCAGTCGCCAGAGGTGCCGGGAGCGGGCGGAACGAACAGACTCACCGGTCCGACCGGTCCGGCTGCGGTCTGCTGCTGGTTGCTGCCACCGTAACCCGCGCCCTGCTGTTGTTGCTGGCCGCCGCCGTCGTTGCCCTGCTGCTGGGTACCCTGGCTCTGCGACTGGACGCTGCCGCTGCGAATAAGGTCGGGCTGATTTGCCATCAGGCCGGAAAGCTCGAAACAGAGGCCATCGACCCGGCCTTTCAGGTAGTTGTTGAACTGAAGTTGACCCGGCAAAACGGACACCTATCCTTTTACAGGAGGTGCCGAAATGGGCAAGACTCGTACACCGTACCCGGCGGAATTCCGGGCGCAGATGGTGGAACTGGTCAAGGCCGGGCGCACACCGCAGGAGCTCGCTCGCGAGTTCGAACCGACGGCGCAGACCATCACCAACTGGGTTGCGCAAGCCGAACGTGATGCTGGGGTGCGTCATGACGGGCTGACCACGGCCGAGCGGCAGGAGCTTACGCGGCTGCGCCGTGAGAATCGCCAGTTAAAAATGGAGCGCGACA
>NZ_WHNP01000156.1 GCF_009362735.1 Paraburkholderia franconis
GCTCGCCTGGCGTCCGGGCAGCGACCCGAACATATGCTGCGTGCACTTCGAGTCGGTCCACGCCGTGTGGAAGCCGCTGCCGGACAGCATCTGTTTCGCGACGGGAATGATCTGTTCGCCGCCGAGAATGCCGAGCAGGCCGACAAGGGCGACAAGTGGCGGCGCGGGGGAACGCACGTTGATGAGGCTGTAGATCACGCCAACCAGTACGCCAGCAAGCAGGGAGAAAAGATAGAGTTTCATTGGCTCGTATTCCTGTAGTTCACGCGTCGTGCGAGTGCATCGCAAGCGCAGGGGGATAGGAAACGGCGACAACGGGTCGCCACTCATGTTGGCGGATGGATGAAGGTGATGCGCAATGCACTGCACGCGCAACACACCGGCAGCGTGGAACGCACGCTCGTCATCTGGTGGCGAGTCTTCTCGCAAACGTCGGACTCGTTGGCGCCGAATCGTACAGGCGACATGCCACGCTCCTCTGACGGCTGGATGCGCAGATGCATCGTTCCGCCACGCCAATGACTGCTGGCACGCGAAAGAGTATCGGGTTTAAAGCGCGATGAAAAGAGGGCATGACGTGCATGTACTTTTTGGAAATGAATCGATTCAATTTCTTTAGTGATGTCTTTCTAAACCACCTGTCGGGCACAAAAAGCAGAAGAACATGCTGCTTAACTTCTTTCGTCTGTCATCTTCTTCAGGATTGTGCGAAATAGTTTTTATATCTTGCGATCCATGTCATACACTTCGAATCTCGTTGGCCGTGTGGAAGACTACGCGGGCTGACGACAGCGATCCTGCCTTGCCTGAATCCTGGGGGCAGGGCGGTCCTTATCTTCTATCGAAACGCGGATGGATCACACCATGAGTAATCCAAAGCTTGAAGTATTGACGCCCTCCAACTGTCAGATCATTTTCATCGATCAGCAACCGCAGATGGCATTCGGCGTCCAATCGATTGACCGCCAGGTACTGAAGAACAATGTAGTCGCGCTGGCAAAAGCGGCAAAGGTATTCAACATCCCCACCACGATCACGACGGTGGAATCGGAAAGCTTTTCTGGCTACACCTACCCGGAACTGCTGGACGTGTTCCCGAATCATCCGCTGCTCGAGCGCACGTCGATGAACTCATGGGACGACCAGAAAGTGCGTGACGCACTGGCGAAAAACGGCCGCAAGAAAGTCGTCGTTTCCGGTCTGTGGACCGAGGTCTGCAACAACACGTTTGCGCTCTGCGCGATGGGTGAAGGCGGCTACGAGATCTACATGGTTGAAGATGCATCGGGTGGCACGTCGAAGGCCGGACACGACTACGCGATGCAGCGCATGATCCAGGCGGGCGCGGTGCCCGTGACGTGGCAGCAGGTCTTGCTCGAATGGCAGCGCGACTGGGCTCACAAGGACACCTATGATGCCGTGATGGCGATCGTCAAGGAGCATTCGGGCGCATACGGCATGGGTGTGGATTATGCGTACACGATGGTCCATAAGGCGGCTCAGCGCGTGAAGGACAAGCACGAAGTACTCGCGCCCGTGCCGGCGCCGGTCGCGAAGTAAGAGCACGAATAACGCAGCGATGAAGCACGAGGAAGTGGCAGGCCGCATTCGTCTGCCGCTTTCTGTCTGCTTGCGGCTGCGTGTCAATGAAGCTGCGTGTCAATGAAGCTGACGGGGCGACGCAACCATCGGATCACCACGGCAGCGTCTGATTGCAGCGATTTCGATGACGACGGAGGATGAGCCGGATGACTCGGCGGATCGTGTCGACGGGTAAGCGAATGCGAGGAGCGACAACTTGCGTTGTCCGCTCCGGCACTCATGAGACGTCATTCTTCCGAGTACGCCCAGGGTGCACTCGCGAGACATTCGGCGAGATAGTCCAGCAGCGCTGTCACTCGCGCGGGCCTCAGAATGCCCGGCGGTGTGATCAGGTTGAGATGAACTCTCGCGATCTGCCAGTCGGGCAAGACTTCTTCGAGTTGGCCGCTCGACAGCGCATCCCAGACGACGAACTCCGGCTGCAGTGCAAGACCCTGTCCCGCAAGCAGTGCGGGGCTGATCGCTTCGGCGTTGTTGCTGCTGATTCGCCCCTTCACGGGCACGACGTATTCCCCTTTCGACTCATGACGGAAGCGCCACTGGCCAGGCGTCGGCAGGTTCGTATAGATCAGGCACGTGTGATCGACGAGTTCCTGCGGGTGCGTCGGGCGGCCGTGTCGGGCCAGATAGTCGGGGCTTGCGACGAGCGGCCGGCGCACCGCGCACAGCTTGCGCGAGCGCAGCGAAGAGTCGGGCAGTTCGGCGATACGCAGCGCGACGTCGAAGCCTTCGGCGACGACATCGATCACCGCATCGGTGAGCGACAGGTCGATGTTGACGTCGGGGTAGCGGTTGAGAAATTCGGGGATCAGCGGTGTCAGATATTTGAGGCCGAACGACATCGGCGCGGTGACGCGTACCGTGCCGTGCGGCGTGAGCGCTTGCGCGGACGCTTCGGCTTCGACTGCTTCGCCTTCGTTCAGGATGCGGACCGCGCGTTCCAGAGCCATCACGCCTGTCGGTGTCAATGACAGGCGGCGCGATGTCCGATACAGCAGTGCCGTGCCGAGCCGTTGTTCCAGCCGCGCAATGGCCTTCGATACCGTGGGCTGCGACATGCCGAGCGATTCGGCCGCTTTGGCAAACGAGCCGAGATCGGAAACGCGGGCGAATATCGCCCAGGCTTCAAGATCGGGTAGAGGTTGCATGAAGAAATTGGAATGGAATCTATTCGTTCCATTCTATTTATTAGGTTGAGGAGGTCAAATACTATCGCTTCTCCGAAATCGACGTTGCGAAGGCGCTCATGAATGTCGATGGCGTTCGCAACGCGGGACGGTCTTCATCACGCAACGTCACGTTTGCTGATTCAACCTGGAGAACACGATGCCTCAAGCTCAAGCCAAGCCCGGAAAACTACTGCTTTCGCCGTCCGATCACACGCTGATCATGATTGATCACCAGTCGCAGATGGCCTTCGCGACGAAGTCGATCGATCCCGTGATGCTGCGCAATAACGCGGCGCTCGTGGCCAAGGCCGCGAAGGAGTTCTCGGTCTCGACCATTCTGACCACGGTGGCCTCGAAGACTTTCTCCGGCCCGATCTTCGATGAGATCAAGTCGGTATTCCCGGAAGCGGACATCATCGACCGCACGTCGATGAACACATGGGAAGACCAGCGCATTGCCGATCGCGTCAACGCAATCGGCAAGCCGCGCATCGTGTTCGCGGGTCTGTGGACGAGCGTGTGCATCGTCGGCCCGGCGCTGTCGGCGCTCGATCAGGGTTTCGAAGTGTATGTGATCGCCGATGCATGCGGCGACGTGACCGACGAAGCGCATGAGCGCGCGATGGAACGGATGGTGCAGGCAGGCGCGCGTCCGATGACCTCGCTGCAATACCTGCTCGAACTGCAGCGCGACTGGGCGCGCAGCGAGACGTACAACCAGACGGTAGCGACGTCGATCCAGCACGGCGGCGGCTACGGTCTCGGCCTGATCTACGCGAAGACCATGTTCGGCGGCAGCGAAGGTCACTGACCTCGCGCCACAGTGGCAAGGCTGGCGCGTTCGCGCGCCGGCCGCTCTTTTAGATGATCCGACGATGCAAGCAAGGTGAATCGATGAAAGTGTATGTGTTGTCACTGGGCGCCGGCATTCTGGTCGGCGTTATCTATAGCCTGTTGAACGTGCGTTCGCCTGCGCCGCCGCTCGTCGCGCTCGTGGGCCTGCTCGGCATTCTGGGCGGCGAGCAGATCATTCCCGTGGGCAAGCATCTTCTTTCGGGCTCGCCGCTGTCGACGGCATGGAACGAAGCGCGCAGTGCAGCGCACCTGTTCGGCATGCTGCCGAGCCGTCATGCCGTCGGGCAGGCTGCCCGCGCAAATATCGATGGTGCAGAAGGTGCCGATCGTGCCGATAGCGCCGATCGTGCCGATATCAAGGAAAACCGCTCATGACCGTATCTGCAACAGCCCCTGACCTCATCCTGCACAACGGCCGCATCACGACGCTGAACCGCGCGAACCCGGGCGCGAGCGCAGTCGCGATCAAGGACGGCAAATTCGTGGCCGTCGGCGACAATGCCGATGTCATGTCGATGGCGACCGCCGCGACGAAGCTGATCGACCTGAAGGGCCGTTCCGTTCTGCCGGGGCTCATCGACAATCACACACACGTCGTGCGCGGCGGTCTGAACTTCAACATGGAACTGCGTTGGGACGGCGTGCGCTCGCTCGCCGACGCGATGAACATGCTCAGGCGCCAGGTGGCCATGACGCCGCCGCCGCAATGGGTGCGCGTGGTCGGCGGCTTCACCGAGCAGCAGTTCGTCGAGAAGCGGCTTCCGACAATTGAAGAACTGAATGCGGTTGCGCCCGATACGCCCGTCTTCATCCTGCATCTCTATGACTGCGCGTTGCTGAACGCCGCGGCGCTGCGTGTGGTGGGCTACACGAAGGACACGCCGGAGCCGCCGGGCGGACAGATCATGCGCGACGGCGACGGCAACCCGACGGGTCTGCTGCTGGCGAAGCCAAACGCGTCGATCCTGTACGCGACGCTTGCGAAAGGCCCGAGGCTGCCGTTCGACTATCAGCTCAATTCGACGCGCCATTTCATGCGCGAGCTGAACCGGCTCGGCGTGACGGGTGTCATCGATGCAGGCGGTGGCTTCCAGAACTACCCCGACGATTACGAAGTCATCCAGAAGCTCGCGGACGAAGGACAGATGACCGTACGTCTTGCATACAACCTCTTCACGCAAAAGCCGAAGGCCGAGAAGCAGGACTTCCTGAACTGGACGAAGACATCGAAGTACAAGCAGGGCGACGATTACTTCCGGCATAACGGCGCGGGCGAAATGCTCGTGTACTCGGCAGCGGACTTCGAAGACTTCCGCGAGCCGCGGCCGGACATGCCGCCGCAAATGGAAGACGAACTCGAAGAAGTCGTGCGCGTGCTCGCGGAAAACCGCTGGCCCTGGCGGCTGCACGCAACCTATGATGAGACCATCAGCCGCGCGCTCGATGTCTTCGAGAAGGTCAACCGGGACATTCCGCTTGACGGCATCCACTGGTTCTTCGATCACGCCGAGACGATCTCCGAGCGTTCGATGGACCGTATCGCGGCGCTTGGCGGAGGCGTAGCGGTGCAACACAGAATGGCCTACCAGGGCGAGTATTTCGTCGAACGTTATGGTTCAGCGGCCGCCGAGGCGACGCCGCCCGTCGCGCGCATGCTCGAGAAAGGCGTGCGCACATCGGCGGGCACCGATGCGACGCGTGTCGCGTCGTACAACCCCTGGGTGTCGCTTGCGTGGCTCGTGACGGGCAAGACGGTCGGTGGATTGCGCCTCTATCCGCAGCGCAATCGCCTCGACCGCGATACCGCACTGCGGATGTGGACCGAGAAGGTCACGTGGTTCTCGAATGAAGAAGGCAAGAAAGGCCAGATCGCGGTGGGCCAGTTCGCGGATCTGATCGTCCCGGACCGCGACTTCTTCGCGTGCCCCGAGGACGACATTGCGAGCACCGTGTCGGATCTGACGATTGTCGGTGGCCGCATCGTGTTTGGCGCGGGACTGTTCGCCGATCTCGACGACAACGCGCCGCCGCCCGCGATGCCCGACTGGTCGCCCGTGCGCCGCTTCGGTGGCTTCGCCGCGTGGAAGGACTCGAAGGGAGAAACCGAGGCTTCGTTGCAGCAGATGGCGGCGGCATCGTGCGGCTGCTCGAACGGATGCGCGGTGCACGGCCACGATCACGCGCGCGCCTGGTCGAACAGCGCGCCGGCGTCCGACCTGCGTTCGTTCTGGGGCGCGCTCGGCTGCGCGTGCTGGGCGGTCTGACATGAACGCGCGTGCACAGGGGAATCCACGCTGGATCGCCGCGATCCTCGCGCAGCCCTGGCTGCTGATGCTCATGCGCGCGGCGCTCGTGTCCGCCTATGTGATCGGCGGTCTTGCCAAGCTCGCGAACTTTCATGGCGCTGTGCTCGAACAGGAACATTTTGGGCTGCACCCAGGATGGTTGTGGGCGGCGCTCACGATCGTCGTCGAGCTTGGCGGCTCGGTGTGCGTGATCGCCAATCGCTTCGTGTGGCTGGGCGCGGGCGCGCTGGGCGCATTGACGGCCGTGGCGATGTTCGTCGCGAACGACTTCTGGAACCTGACGGGCGATGCGCACTTCTTTGCGCTGAACGCCTTCTTCGAACACCTTGGACTCATCGCCGCGCTTGTCATGGCGACATGCCTCGCCGGCGTCCAGCATTCTTCCGGCSATGCCGGTGTTCAATAAAAACCTTAAAGGACCTTCACCATCATGCGTA
>NZ_WHNP01000157.1 GCF_009362735.1 Paraburkholderia franconis
TCGATCACGGAGGTCATCCCGAGCAGGACCAATGCGGCGGGCCTGACGCCCAGGCCGAGCACCAGCAACACCGGCATGCTCAGTTCTATCGATACGGTGATGTGCGCTGCCACATCCGGCGGCAATACCGGCAGCCTGTATTCGTCGCGAAACAGTTCGAGCGCCGCATCCCAGTTTGCGAGCTTGGTCATCGCCGAATTCCAGAAAATCGTTGCAACCGCGAGGCGCAGCGGAATGGCCAGCAGCCAGTAAGGCACGCGTTCCAGCAACTGAACCGCGCACTGAAAGACGTTGCGGCCGTCTGCAGAGTGGGAGAGGCGAATCATGTTGACAATCCCTGGTCGATCCGGATGCAGCCAGCAATCTGCGACGTCTGGGCGAAGCATCCGCGCGCAAGGTATGCGCCGACAAGTGCAAAACCATCCGCTTCCGGCGCGCTGGCCAGCGCCGCGCCGAGTGGCTCGCCTGCAAAAAGCGCCTTGCTGATGCGCCACTCCCCGGTGCTCAGGCGCAGCGTATCGACGCCTTCGGTCAGGCGTTGCACGAGCAAATGCACGGGGTTGTCCACGAGTTCGATTGCGCGCAGCGCCGCGTCGTCCTGCTGGAGCACGGCGCGCCAGATAGCGTCGGCGGGAGCATCGCAGCGCAGCAGCCGCGTGGCCGGATGAGGCGACAATCGCAGCGTGCCGAGCGCGTCCTCGTCGAGCCGTTCGAGACACGCGGGATCGAGAGGCGGGACGTCGGGGGCGTGCAGTACGCCATTCACCTGCCATTCGAGCTGCGCGACGTCGGCCACATACGGCACCGATGAGAGCTGCGGCATTGTCCCGAGGAAGGCCGGAAACTGTGCGCCATATTCGTCGAGCCATGCGCTGCGCGGCGGCTCGGCGCGCACGAACAGGCGCACCGCGCCCTCAAAGAAGTCCGCGCCGACCAGCCGCTGAACGGCGGGAAAGGCAAGCCGCAGCGCATTGACCAGCACACCTTCCGCCGTGTTCCGGTAAATGCTCAGGCGTGCTTGCGGATCGAGACCATCGGCCAGCACGGTGGCGGCTGCGTTTTCATCGGCACCTTCCAGCAGGTTGCGGCGCATGGCCTGTTGAAGATCAGCCAGCGATGGCGCGTGCATGTTCATGGCGAACCGCCTCCAGTGCCGATTCCGCCGTTGCGGCTTCCTCGATGAGAACATCGAGCGGCGGCACGTCGGTGTCCCATTCGATCAGCGTCGGCACCGGCCCGAAGCGTTGCAGCGCGGCCGCGTAGAGAGTCCACACCGGCGGCGCGACACGCGAGCCGTGATCGTCGATTCGCAAGATCCGGCCGCCCTCGAGTTGTCTCAAGCTATGGCCGGCAAGATGGATTTCGCCGATGGACGCCGGCGGCAGCGCGTCGAGATACGTGAGCGCATTCCAGCCGTGATTGCACGCGCTGACGTGGATGTTGTTCACGTCACACAGGAGTCCGCAGCCCGTGCGTTGCGCGAGACGCGCGAGGAACTCCCACTCCGGTATCGTCGAATGCGAGAAGCGAAGATAGGTGGACGGGTTCTCCACGAGAATCCGCCGCCCTAGTGCCGCCTGCATCTGATCGACGTTGCGGCACACGACGTCGAGCGCCTCTTCGGTCATCGGCAACGGCAGCAGATTGGCGAGGTACGTGCCGCCCGCCACGCTCCACGCAAGATGCTCGGAGACGAGGCCGGGCTGCACACGCGCGACGACCTCGCTCACGCGTGCGACATGTGCGGCGTCGAGTCCGTCGGCGCTGCCGAGCGAGAGGCCCACGCCGTGCAGGGACACCGGATAGTCGCGGCGTATGGCATCCAGACAGCGTGCAGCGGGACCGCCGCCCATGTAGTTTTCAGTGTGCACCTCGAACCACGCCACTGCCGGACGTTCGTCGAGCACGGCGCGATGATGGCGAAAACGCAGACCCACGCCGGCCGTTGCGGGAATCGTGCCGACCGGCGCGCGTGCGCGGGAGACGGTTGCGCTCATGGCCGCGACGCCTCTCAACCTGCCTTGGATTGGCCGCCTGCGATCTTGCTGCAATCGCCTGCCGGCAACAGCACGAATGACTTCGGGTCGCGTGCCTGCGTGGCCTGGCCGGCGCACGAGTGAGCCCCTTCGGCGCAGTCGTTCTTCGCCACCGCGTTGATGCCGTAGCACTTTTCGAGGTGGTTCTGCGCCATTCTGGCCATGTTGTCCTTCACGACCTGCGGCGGGTTGCCCATACCCTGCGCCTGCGCGGCGAGCGCCTGCATTGCGAGCGCCAAGCCGACCGCAGCGGACAGCGACGATATGGTCAAAGCGGACTTGCTCATAGTATCTTCTCCGAAGGTTGGGATCGCGAAGATGCGACCACACAAGCAGATTCGGGCCGGCGCGGCCAAAGGTTACGCGGCGCGCCGGGAATATTTGGGCCGCTTGCCTCATCGACTCACTGCAACGATGTCCGACTACCGACACCGCGGCGCCGCGCATATGCAGCCCGACCAATCCGCAACGGCCGGCAAGGGGCCGCACGGCGCCACGCTGGACGAGGCAACCCGGCCCGACGGCACGCCTGACTGGTCCGTTTTGATGGCGCGCGCGCAGCAAGGCGATCGCGAGGCCTACCGCCGGCTGCTGCAAAGCATGACGCCGTATCTGCGCAGCCTTGCGAGTCGCCATGGAGTCCGTCCCGACGCAGTCGAGGACGTCGTGCAGGACGTTCTCGCCACCGTGCACCTCGTACGCCATACCTACGACCCGGGGCGGCCGTTTGGCCCCTGGCTGCTGACCATCGCCATGCGCCGCATCGTCGATACGCTGCGCCACGATGGACGTGTTGACGCCCGCGAACTGCCGCTGGACGATGAGCATGAAACCTTGGCCGACCCCACAGCGAATCTGATGGAAGAGGCCACGGATGCGCGCATGCTGCGCGAGACGATCGAGCGCCTGCCGCCCGGGCAGCGCGAGGCCATACGCATGCTCAAACTTGAGGAAATGTCATTGAAAGAGGCGGCTGTGGCGAGTGGAATGACCGTTGCCGCGTTGAAGGTCGCGGTGCATCGCGGGCTGAAGGGCCTGCGCAAGCTCCTGACGCAGGGAGACCGCAAATGAGTCCGACCTCCGATCTGATCGAATCGCTGGTTGCCGACGCGAAGCCGGTGCGCCCGCTGCGCGCGCCCGCCATGCGGGCGGCTGGCTGGCTGCTGTTCGCCGCACTCGTGCTCATTCTGCTCGGCGTGGCGCACGGTGTGCGGCCCGACCTCACGGTGAAGCTGCAGCAGCCAGTGTTCGTGATGGGCGTGGCTGCGGCCGCGTTGACGGGCATCCTCGCCGCCGTCGCGTCGTTCGTTGCCAGCGTGCCGGGAAGGTCGCTGCGCTGGCTGCTGTTGCCGCTGCCCGCGCTGGGGGCGTGGGTATCGACGATTGGCTATGGATGTCTGACGAACTGGGTGGAGATCGGCCCGGACGGCATGTCACTGGGGGAGACCGCGCGCTGTTTTGCGACGCTCGGTCTCACAGGCATTCCTCTCTCGCTCGCCCTGCTGATCATGCTGCGCCACGTTGCGCGGCTCGCGCCCGCTCCTGTGGTGATGACAGGCAGTCTGGCCGTTGCCGCGCTCACGGCCGTGGCGCTGTCGATGTTTCATCCGCTCGACGCGACGGTCATGATCCTGATCTGGAATTTTGGCGTCGCAACGATGCTGTTGCTGATCAGCGCGCGGTACTCACAACGATTGTTCGCGTGGGTGATATCGCCTGTCCGGTGACAGCATTGGGGGACCTTGTTGTATCGAGCGCACGCGAGTCGCGCCGGCATTCGGATGGCGATTCGTCCATCAAGATGAAGTGCTTATGGACAAAGGCGATACTGGCGATTATCAGGGCCCCTTGCGCCCTTACGTCCATATGGAACGCCTGACGCAAAGCCGCGCGGCGCAGGCAGATGACCACGAGGATTGATGCGAACAACGGGAGCGGTGTCAGGCACCTGCCTGTCCAAACGCCGTCGATCGTTTGGTGCCTCACGCGCGCATGCCCTGGACCGCAGAAGGGAGCACCGATTGCCCCGACTGGAAATTGAGCTTACGTAGCGTTGCTCGTGACCTCTCTGGTGTCCGACATGCTCGAAGCGGACGTTCATCCCGCATACATCGCATGCGTGTGAGTGGCGCCTTTTGGCCCAGACCGTGTCAAAACGCCTGGCTGCTGGAAATTGACGAGACGTTCTCCCGGAACAGGTTTCGACGGCGAACTGCGGGAACATAAACGTCAAGTTGCATGAAACAGCTACGTCAAACTGCTGACACGGTTCGACCACCCCGCCAGGCTTACGCCCGCATTGCCTTTACCACCATTTCTGCGCCGAGCAGCCTGATCACCCGCTTCATGTTGTACGCGAGCACGTGCAAGCTCATTTCGGTACTTACCCGCTCAATCGTTCCTGTCAGAAAGTGGGTTGCACCCATCCACGCCTTGAGCGTGCCGAAGGGATGTTCGACAGTCTGTCTTCGGATCCGCATCATGTCGGGGTTATGGTCAAGTCGCGTCTGCATCTCTTCGAGCACCCCTTCGTGCTCCCAGCGTGCCACCCGGCGTTGAGGGTCCGGCGTGCAGCGCGCCTTTAGCGAACATTGCTTCCAATACTTGCTGATCTTCAGGCCGCGCTCAACGGTCGAGAATCGCCAGATGAGGCGCTCGCCTGCCGGGCACCGATATTCGTTCATCTTTGCGTTGTAGATGAAGTCTTCCTTGCCAAAGCGACCATCGGCCGTTGCGCTCGACGTCACTGTCTTCGGAACGAACACGGTTATTTCAGCCTCATGACATGCGAGTATCTCCTCGCTCTTGTAGTAGCCGCGATCCGCAACCGCGGTGAGCTTGTCGATGCCCATTTCGGTACGGGCGAGCTTCGCCATCGACGTCAACTGATCACGATCAATGCCATTATTGGTAACGATGTGCGCGACGATCAGATGGTGCTTCGTGTCAACCGCCGTCTGGACGTTGTAGCCCACGACTCCCGTTCCTCGGGTCTTCATCGAACGTGCATCCGGATCCGTAAGCGATATCTGTCCGTCCGGTGCTTCCTTCAACTTGACCTCGATCTCCTTGAGGCTTCGCATCTGTTCCTTCAAGGCTGCAATCTTGTCTCGCAATCGCTCTGTTCTGGCCTTCGCAATAGCAGGCTCCTGACGATCCGCCGTGTCCATCGCCTCGAGATAGCGGGCGATACTTGACTCGATGTCGCGCATGCGTCGTTCGAGCTTGGCGCTCGTGAAGTTGCGGTCGCGATGGTTAACTGCCTTGAACTTGCTCCCGTCGATTGCCACGAACGCTTCGGCGAAGAGGTCCAGACGCTGGCACAGCGCGACGAACTGGCGACAGACGCTGCGGATCGCTTTGCCGTTGTCTTTACGGAATCGCGCAATGGTCTTGAAGTCCGGCGTCAGGCGGCTGGTCAGCCACATCAGTTCGACGTTGCGCTGAGCCTCGCGTTCAAGGCGACGACTGGATTGAATACGGTTCAGGTAACCATAGATGTAGATTTTGAGCATCACTGCCGGATGATACGAAGGCCGACCCGTTAGCGCTGGCTCAACGCCTTCAAACCCGAGCTTCTGAAGATCCAACTCATCCAGAAAAACATCCACCACGCGCACCGGATTGGTGTTTGTCACGTAGTCATCAAGCGCTTCGGGAAGGAGGAAGCTTTGAGTACGATCTTCGCCTTGGACGAACCGCTTCATCTCGCTTCTCCCCGTTCTACGATGAATAATTTTAGCACTACGAAATGGTGTTTTGACACAGTCTGGGCCGCACGCTGCCTGACGGAGCGCCGTCCAGTCAATGGACTGAAAAGTTGCCCCGACGGGTGGCGCCCAACCTCGCCGGTGACACAATTATTTCGCGACGTTCGAGTCCTTATCGGGCAAGGCTGAGCCGGTTCCCAAGCTTGTCGGGGTGCCGCCGGGTGACACTTTTATTGTCGCAACGGTGATAATCATTGAAAGGCCTCCTGGCCGCCCAAAGAAGGGGGCGGCCAGGGTCTACAGTTGAGATGCCAAGCTCAACCGACCCGTTCAGGAGAGAGGGTAGCCGCATTCCCTCTCGAAAACGCGGCCCCCGAAGAACCCTGCGAGCGACTTTCACCGCACAAGGCTCGCGCACAGCGTGAAGCGCCTTACTGACGCCGGTCTTGCCAATCTACTCAAGCCCTTCGCAAACACCGCATCGTTGATCCATTCCGTCGCCGGAACAAGGGCGCTGAACCGCTGATAAGCGGTCTCTCA
>NZ_WHNP01000158.1 GCF_009362735.1 Paraburkholderia franconis
GGTCGGTCGGATCCGGCAGACGGTGTATCGCGGCATCAAGCGGGTCGACCAGCACTTCAAGCTGACAATGGTCGCGAGCAATCTCACGCGCATGGCGCGAATAATGGGCGCGGGGCATACCGGAGCGGTGCAATGAGCCGCCGATGCGCGCGGCCCGCGAGGCCTGGCATCCCCGCGCAGGCGCGTTGCCTGCGCAAACTGATCGGCGCATCCGGATTTCAGTTGGAAATTGCACACGAAACACTCCTGATCATCGCTTCGGTCCTCATGACGAGGTGCTTTTCAACAACCTGCTAGGTCCCCAACTACAGCCCGACGTGGTGGCTATCAGGCGACTCATCCCCAAGATGACGATTGTGTTAATTGTCGCGGAGCACTTTGGCCAGCAAGCTCTGGAGGTCTGCCTGGTACCTCTATTGTGAGGGGATACTAGAAAGCGGCATGACGGCCTGGCGACAGGCCGTTCGACACAGGCGCAAAATCGGACTGTATTTTCACTGCCTCAACGCTTGTCGTTGATCATGATCGACAAGTTGAAGCGAATGATCCATTCAGCCCCCTACGTGTCTGTTGGCGTCGCGGTGTCTGTCTCGCAGGAAAGCCAGTATGAGCGCCGTCAGGCCGCACGTGGCGATGAGCGTCAGCAGCGCGTCTTTACCAATGTGGACCAAAACCCAGCCACCGATGGACGGAAAGCCAAACGCGCCGACGAAGTAAGACGTGACGAACCACGTCAGCGCGGCATTGTGGTAGATCGCCTCGGAATCGTTGACCGCCTGCGTCTGGATAACAGGATAGGCAAGCCCATATCCCGTGCCGAAGAATAACGCAGCGGTCAACTGAAAAAATACGTGGTAAGGCACTGCGAACATCGCTGCGATGCCCAGCATCATCACGACGAGCAACACTTTGGTCGCGCTTTCGGTGCGCAGATTGATGACAAGTCGGGAAAGCAGCCAACGCGTTACTACGACCGTCAGCGCGTAGAGACTAAAGAATGTGCCCGCTTGCGCACGCGTACCTTGAACCAGAGACATCTGGAATGTCATCAAACCGGAGAAGACGCAGGCGCCTAGCGCGACCATCAGAATCGGATACAAAGCGCGCGTGCGGGCAATCGCGCCGATGTTTCCTAGCGATCGCCCTCGGACGGGCAAGACGCGCGAAGCCGGTGAGAGCCGACCGAAGGTTTCCAGCATCAGGGAGGCGATAAAACACAGGAAGGCTACGGCATAGAGCACGCTATTAACCGACAAATGCAACGAGCGGATCGCGAACCCTGCCAGCGCCGGACAACCGCCGATACCGGCCATCTGAAATGTCCCAAAGCGAAGGAACCAGAGTCCGCGATTTGCGTCGCTCGTTCGTTCCGACAGCGACATCGGTGCGGCAAGGTAGAACGCGCCCCAGCCGAGACCAAAAAGAAAGCCGGGAATCACATCGAGCGGACTCACCCGCTCAATGGCCGCGAAACCCGCGATGCCAATGCCGACGCATAGCGCAGCGAGCGCGGTCATGCGTGTAGCGCCAACGTGTCGTGAGAACCAACCGACCAATGATACGCCGACGAAAGTGCCGACCATAGCGCCTGCGAGGGCTAGACCGGTGTCGAAATCATTTCCACCGATGTACTTGAAGCGCATCGACAAGAGAAACGTCGCTCCGTATCCCGCCGCAGTGAGCAGGGTGCCGACGAGCAAAAGCATGGCACCGAATGGGTGCATACGAGAGTCCGGGTTGCGGCTGAAGATCGGTCGGATATCGACTGTTAAAACAGTATGTACTGAGGTGATACGTCGTTCAAGAGAACCATACATTCTTCGTCTTTGCGAGCACGCGCGTGCGAGTTCGTATCGTGTTCGAGTGTGTCTGGATGCGGAAGCATTCCGTTTGGTATGTGCATTTGCGCATACGCAGCCCCCGCTGCATGAAAGTCGCCTGCAGCATCATATGCTGCTGGTGTCACGGCGTCCGAGATCTTGATCTGTACTCCGATGCGCGTTGACCTAGGCTTAAGCTCGCTCACACGGGAACGTTGCTTCGACTCGCGAGACGATGACCCTTTGCGGGGGGCTACCGGTGAGGCTTTGCCGAATGGTTGGCAGGTGATACCCCCGTCAGAGGCCGACCGCACTGCGCTCTCCCGAACTTGATCGCCGGGGAAACTCCGCTACCTAGGTGAAGGCCGATGTTCGAAAGAAGATCTGTCGCTATGCTGACGGGGCGACTTCAAGGCTCTCAGGAAAATCGCCGGGCAACAGGCACTTGGCATTGCTATACTCGCGGCGACCATCCAAATGGCGTATTCCATATACATGACTTTCGCACTACTATCCAGTGAAGCAACGCGACCGGCATATGCATATCGCCAATTAAATGCGTTAAGCATTGAATTGGACAACTGCCTTTTTTTGCCTAGAATCGACCCAGTGTTGTTCGACGTTCCGCCATTCGTGGACGTCAAACGACGCTCCCGGATGGCCTTTTTCTGGATGCCATATGTTCTCGGTAACGACTGTTGGAACTGGTGAATTGTTCGTTCTTCCGGAAGCCCGGAAATCGATCGACGAATGGCGTGGTCCGATCAGCAAGCCGCTCATGATGGGATTTGTCCGGACGGCTGAAGAGGTGATGCCCGTCATTGCTTCACTTGGGGTTGGCATAGACGGCGAACATCTGCTCTGTCTTGCATTTGGATCGACAGACGTTCACTACGTCGGCGAGCTTCGGGTTTGCGCATATGCGAAGGAGGTTTCCGAACCGGAATACAGCGGCTGGCTGTCGTTGTTGCCGATGTTCAGGGACGAACCGCCTTCCGACGAAGCTGCAATAGCCGCTGGCGAGTTGAGATTGAGAGGCCAGCGCACCCGGAACGCTGACGGCTCGATGCGAATCATGTTGTCGGTCAGCCCCGCACGTGAAGATGAGGACCGGTTGCGTGGTTGGGTTCCGGTGTAACGTGGGAAGGCTGCATAGCCGTCGCAAGGGGAAGACTTCCGTCTTCCCCTTTTCTGTTAGGTAGATCATGGGTGGAGCACGGCGGCGGTTCGAGGCCCGACCGGGTTCTGCCAATAGTTGCCATTCGCGCAACACAACGAGCCGTCATTCCAACGGTCGGTTCATTTCGGGAACCCTGCCGGATGCTCGATGGGAGCACATCGGCCTTTGCGGACGTTGAAGTGTCGGCCGCTGTGAGGCAGCTGAGCGGCGCACTGCCGCCGTTCGCGCCGTCGTAGCCTCGAATGTCAGGTGCCGATGCGAGCGAGTGAGTACTCGCGACCCTCTGCGGACCTTCGACAAGCCGTCACCCCAACGGCCGCTCTCAGGGAAGTGCGGGCCATTAGTGGAGGCCGGAGCGTTTCCAACGCAATATCGCTGTGACATGCGCCTATACGCTGTCCCAATCGCGCTATGGGCCGCAAGCCGGTGGCCGCGGAAGCTCTGCGGTCGCTGATGCGCATATGTCAATCTCCTTTCGATTGAAGGGACATCCAGTCTGCGACCGAAGCAATGAGCGCTAGACGACCCCGTCGCTGCCAATAGCAGGTTCACCTCGCCAACGTGATCTTCATACAGCCATGGATCATCGCGCGTACGAAAGCAGTTGAGGCACACCCCATTTCTGCCGCCAAAGGCATCGCCAATGCACGGCGAGCTGATCGCCATCGGCTCGGGTCGCAATTCTGGGGCGCCGTGCTTCTGCAAGCGCATACATGCTCTGACTGTTCTTCTGCAAGCCCTATACCACATCAATGGATGGGCGGATACCCACGTGACGAAACGGCATCCGAAACGAATCTTTCACACAAGTGCGGCTATCGCGACCTAGTGTGTAGGTGGCAATTGCAGCAAGCGTTGGTTTTTGCGGTGGGACAACTCGTTTTCGCACATGGATCATCACTGTGCGAGAGCCATGGTGCCGATGATGGTCTTCCGGCACTGCAAAGGCGTTTTATCAATTTTTACGAGGCAAAGAATGAAATCCATTTTCAGACGCCTATCCCGTTTAGCTTCCCCGAGCATCGCAGGCAGCGGCGTCATCGCGCTTACGTGTGCAATCGGCCCAGGCGCCCAGGCGCAAGTGCTCGGCCCGCTCGTTCAGGTGGCTGCGGGCGATCCATTCAGCGGATGCACTTCCGACCAGGTGAACGCACAAGAATCCGCATTCGGAAGCATCCTTTTTCCCGCCACCTCGATCGAGCCATGGGTGGCTGCCGATCCGACCAACCCGTCCCGCCTCCTGGCCGGGCACCAGCAGGACCGCTGGAACGACGGTGGCTCACGCGGGCTCGTCGGCGTCGTCTCCAACGATGCGGGCGGCACCTGGACCAATACGATCCCGACGGGTGTTACCGACTGCACCGGGGGCAAATTCCGTCGCGCTTCCGATCCGTGGGTAGACTTCGCGCAAAACGGAACAGCCTTCTTCTTCTCGTTGACGCTGGACCCCGCACAGCCGACGACCCCGTTCGGCGCGCGGAATAGCGCGATGCTGGTCAGCCGCTCCGTCGACCACGGCGCGACCTGGCAAAGTCCCGTTACGCTGATTCAGAACAACTCGCCGCACGTGCTCAACGACAAGAACTCGCTGACCGCCGATCCGACAGCGAATGGTTTCGTCTATGCGGTGTGGGATCAGCTGAGCGTTTTCCCGCCAACCAAGGAAGGCGCTGAGTTGCTCGCGGAAAACGATGGTGTCGTCATCGCGCGCAAATTGCTCAATGCTGCAGCGGGCGGCGCTCCCGTCTTCAAGTTCAATTTCACCGGCCCAACCTTCTTCTCGCGATCCACCGACAACGGCGGGACCTGGAGTACGGCCGCCCCGATCTACCAGCCGGGCACGAACAGACAGACGATCGACAACATCGTGCGGGTGTTGCCTAACGGCACCGTGCTCGATTTCTTCACCGCGATCAATGTCACGGCGCAGGGCCTCAACATCGGCTATATAGCGTCCACGGATAAGGGCGGATACTGGAGCGGGCCGGCGTTCGCCAGCAATATTCAAGTGGTCGGGGTCGTCACGCCGGACACCGGCCAGCCGATACGCGATGCCTCCATTCTCTACAGTGTCGCAGTGAACCCGGTCACGGGGGCGATCTATCTCGCCTGGCAGGACGATCGCTTTTCGGCAGGCACGTGCACTACGCCCACTGGGTCAATCCCGATCGACGGGATTGTCTTCAGCGAATCGGATGACGGCGGGGCCACCTGGTCGGCGCCGGTGATGATCAACAAGACGCCGGCAAATGCCACGAACCCGTGCCGTCAGCAGGCCTTCGTTCCCGCGGTGGTGGCGGCGGGCGACGGCAAGACGATCGTGGTGACCTACTACGACTTTCGCAACGACACTAACACGCCTGCGGGTTTCGAGAGCACCGACTATTTCGCGCTCTTCTGCTCCACCTCCGGCGGATGCACGAACCCCGTCAACTGGGGCAACGAGCGGCGCCTGACCGACGCCTCGTTCAACATCCTTGACGCTCCCGTGGCGCGTGGCCATTTCCTCGGCGATTACATGGGCCTGACTGCTAGTGGGCCCACGACCGTGTACCCGGTATTCGGCACAGCCACGGGTCACAACGTGACAGCCGAATTCACCCGCAAGATCACATTGCCGTGAGCGCAAATGGCGGCGACTGGAGGAGGCCGCCGCCCAGTCCTTCGGGACGCGTCATGGTCCCGGCAACAGATCATATGGCTAGGCGAACGCGCGAGCACGCGCCGTGATGCGCAGTGTTTTCGTTGCGCGATCGCCTTCGACACCTGTGCCGCACTCCCGAATCGCAAGATCCCGATGACTGGCCCGCATTAACATGTCAGCGAACGAGCGCAGTTGGACGCCAATCAGTCGTTTCAATGATCGAGCGTCAGCGTAAGTGAAGGACCGGTCATGGCCGAACCCGGCCTGACGCGTTCGGCTCGGTTCGACGCGTCGCCCGCCGGTCGAGCCGTCAGCATTGAAACGGCAGGTATCAGATTCGAGTAGTCGCTCGGTATGGCCACTCACGGACAACAACCGGCCATTGGCGAGCCGCCTCTCACTCACGTGCGACCATATCGCCTGATTGGCCTCCGTGCGTCTTGAGCGTGCCCTTGGGTGAATTCGAGAGCAAATAAAGCATGGCTTCCAATCCAAGCACGTAGCTATGAACCCCAAGACCGAAGATCACGCCATCCGCGATCTTGGCGATC
>NZ_WHNP01000159.1 GCF_009362735.1 Paraburkholderia franconis
ATGCGTCACCGGTTGCGCGTCATCCAGCTTAAGCAATGGCGCCGCGGGCCGACCATCTACCGGGAGCTACGGGCGCTGGGGGCACCGTCCGCTGTGGCGCACCAGGTGGCGGCGAACAGCCGTCGCTGGTGGCGTAACAGCGGCCAGCTCCTGAATCGCGTGCTGACCCTCGCATACTTCGATCGGCTGGGTGTGCCAAGACTCTCGTAACCTCAACTTCCCGAACCGCCCGGTGCGGACCCGCATGCCGGGTGGTGTGGCAGGGGTACGGCCTCATGGCCGTCCCCTATGCCGATCTATCGATCGCGCGTTTGGCCTATGCCGTTCCGACTCCGCCGGATGGATGGTTACGCGACAAAGCCCAGGCGAAACGCGATTGCGTTGGTAAAATTCGTTTCACCGTCTCCGCCCTCTTCTCTCTTTTCTTCATGTCCCGTCCGCTCCATATCCTCAACGAAGTTTTCGGTTATCCCGCGTTTCGAGGGCAGCAGAGCGAAATCGTCGAGCATGTCGCCGCAGGTGGCGACTGTCTGGTGCTGATGCCGACGGGCGGTGGCAAATCGCTGTGCTATCAGATTCCGTCGCTGGTGCGGCGCGAAGCGGGCTTGGGCGCGGGCATCGTCGTGTCGCCGTTGATCGCGTTGATGCAGGATCAGGTGGCGGCGCTGACGGAAGTCGGCGTGCGTGCGGCCTATCTGAATTCGACGCTGTCAGGCGCCGATGCCGCCGCGACCGAGCGCGCGCTGCGCGAAGGCGAAATCGATCTGCTCTACGTCGCGCCGGAACGTCTGATGACGCCGCGCTTTCTCGATCTGCTCGAGCGTACACGCATCGGCCTGTTCGCTATCGACGAAGCGCATTGCGTGTCGCAATGGGGGCACGATTTCCGGCCCGAGTACATTCAGCTCTCGGTGCTGCACGAGCGGTTTCCGTCCGTGCCGCGCGTCGCGCTCACCGCGACCGCCGACGCCATCACACGCGATGAGATCATTCATCGGCTCGCGCTCGACGATGCGCGTGTTTTCGTGTCGAGCTTCGACAGGCCGAATATCCGCTACCGGATCGTCGAGAAAGATAACGCGCGCGCGCAACTGCTCGACTTCATTCGCGCGGAACACATGCGCGCTGACGGCACCAGCGATGCGGGCGTCGTGTATTGCCTGTCGCGTCGCAAGGTCGAGGAAACCGCCGAGTGGTTAAAAGGGCAGGGCATCTGTGCGCTGCCTTATCACGCGGGTATGGAGTTCGAAGTGCGTCAGCAGCATCAGGAAATCTTCCAGCGCGAGGAAGGCATCGTGATGTGCGCGACGATTGCGTTCGGCATGGGCATCGACAAGCCCGACGTGCGCTTCGTTGCGCACCTGGATTTGCCGAAGAGCGTCGAAGGCTACTACCAGGAAACGGGGCGCGCCGGGCGCGACGGCCTGCCGGCAAACGCGTGGATGGCTTACGGGCTCGGCGACGTCGTGCAGCAACGCAAGATGATCGACGAATCGGAAGCCGACGACGCGCATAAGCGGGTGCAGACAGGCAAGCTCGATGCGCTGCTCGGGCTGTGCGAAACCGCCGCGTGCCGCCGCGTGCGGCTGCTCGCCTACTTCGGCGAGGAGGGCAAGCCGTGCGGCAACTGCGATACGTGCATCGAGCCGCCGGCGTCGTGGGATGCAACTCGTGAATCGCAGATGGCGCTTTCGTGCGTTTTTCGTGCACAGCGCGCAAGCGGGTTCAATTTCGGCGCCGGGCATCTGATCGACATTCTGCGCGGCAATCGCAACGAGAAGATTCTGCAGCGCGGTCACGATCGGCTCAGTACGTTCGGAATCGGTGCGGCGTTGTCCGAGCACGAATGGCGAGCGGTCTTTCGCCAGTTGGTCGCGTTCGGGTTTCTTACCGTCGATCACGAGGGCTTTGGCGCGCTCGTGTTGACGGAAGCGAGCAAGCCCGTACTGAAGGGCGAGCAGCAGGTGACGATGCGCCGTTATGTGAAGCCGGTGCGCACGCGCCAATCGTCCGGACGCACGAGCGAGCGCGCCGATCCGACGGCGGGCATGAGCGCACGCGAGCGCGCGCGCTGGGACAGGCTGCGCGCGTGGCGCACCGAAACGGCGAAGAGCGACGGCGTGCCCGCCTACGTCGTTTTCCACGATGCCACGCTGGCGGAGATCGCGCGCAATGCGCCCGAATCGCTGGACGATTTGCGCCACATTCCGGGGATGGGCGCGCGCAAGCTCGACCGTTTCGGCGACGAATTGCTCGAAGTCGTCGCCGCGGACTGACCTCGAATCATCGACAACCCGCTCGAATCGACGCAACCTGTTGACTCGTTTAGGATTTTCGGAATATGATGCTAGGTTCCGGTTCTTGGCAGGATTGCGTGCGGCGTAAGCTCTGCGAGCCCGTCAAGGCAGGAAGTCAGAAGCGCATTCGTTTTTGCTTTGCCCAGAAATGGATGCGTCGATTTTGTTCAATTTCAGGAATAAACAATGCCAACCATCAATCAACTGGTTCGCAAAGGCCGCACGTCGGAAACGACGAAGAGCAAGAGCCCGGCCTTGCAGGACTGCCCCCAGCGTCGCGGCGTGTGCACCCGTGTGTACACCACGACGCCGAAGAAGCCGAACTCGGCACTCCGTAAGGTCGCCAAGGTTCGTTTAACGAACGGCTTCGAAGTCATTTCGTACATCGGTGGTGAAGGCCACAACCTGCAGGAACACTCGGTCGTGCTGATTCGCGGCGGCCGTGTGAAGGACTTGCCGGGTGTGCGTTACCACATGGTTCGCGGCTCGCTGGATACCCAGGGCGTCAAGGATCGTAAGCAGGCTCGCTCGAAGTACGGTGCTAAGCGCGCCAAGGCCGGCAAGTAATCAGCCGGTCAATGCAGCAGTAACAGGTCGCCTGCAAAGGCGGTTGTAGCGGTGGTGCCGGATAGCCGGTGCTGTCGAGTAAGTGGTCACCCGACCAGGCTGGTAAGTCGTAATGGATGAATCGGGTTAGTTGGTGGCCGCGGGGTGGTGCAGAGGCACTGCTCCAACTGAAAAGTCAAAGGAAGAAACATGCCGCGTCGTCGCGAAGTCCCCAAGCGGGAAGTGTTGCCGGATCCGAAGTTCGGTAACGTTGATGTAGCAAAATTCATGAACGTGCTGATGCTCTCCGGCAAGAAGTCGGTTGCCGAGCGCATCGTGTACGGCGCTTTCGAACAGATCCAGACCAAGGGTGGCAAGGACCCGCTGGAAGTGTTTACGGTAGCGCTCAACAACGTCAAGCCGGTGGTCGAAGTGAAGAGCCGCCGCGTTGGTGGTGCGAACTATCAGGTTCCGGTCGAAGTGCGTCCGTCGCGTCGTATGGCATTGGCGATGCGTTGGTTGCGTGAAGCCGCGAAGAAGCGCAGCGAAAAGTCGATGGCCCTGCGCCTGGCAGGTGAGCTCTCCGAAGCGGCTGAAGGCCGTGGTGGCGCAATGAAGAAGCGCGACGAAGTTCACCGGATGGCAGAAGCCAACAAGGCGTTCTCGCATTTCCGTTTCTAAGCGTCCCGTCCCCGGGTTAGCAGTAAAGCGGAAAGAAATTCCGGGCGGGTGCGCTTACAGGCGCCTCGCCCGTTTGTGTTAGGGCGCGATGGACTCTCTGTTCCATCGTGTCATCCCAATAGAGGATCAAAGTGGCTCGCAAGACTCCTATCGAGCGCTACCGCAACATCGGTATTAGCGCTCACATCGACGCCGGCAAGACGACGACGACCGAGCGCATCCTGTTCTATACCGGCGTGAACCACAAGATCGGTGAAGTGCACGACGGCGCCGCCACCATGGACTGGATGGAGCAGGAACAGGAACGTGGTATCACGATCACGTCCGCTGCTACCACCGCGTTCTGGAAGGGCATGGGTAACAACTACCCGGAACACCGCATCAACATCATCGACACCCCGGGTCACGTCGACTTCACGATCGAAGTCGAGCGCTCGATGCGCGTGCTCGACGGCGCATGCATGGTGTACTGCGCAGTGGGCGGCGTGCAGCCGCAGTCGGAAACGGTGTGGCGCCAGGCTAACAAGTACAAGGTTCCCCGTCTCGCGTTCGTCAACAAGATGGACCGTACCGGCGCGAACTTCTTCAAGGTTTACGATCAGCTGAAGACCCGTCTGAAGGCCAACCCGGTTCCCGTGGTGGTGCCGATCGGCTCGGAGGAGAACTTCAAGGGCGTCGTCGATCTGCTGAAGATGAAGGCGATCATTTGGGACGAAGCGTCGCAAGGCACGAAGTTCGACTACGTCGACATCCCGGCTGAACTCGTTGACACGTGCAACGAGTGGCGCGAAAAGATGATCGAATCGGCGGCTGAAGCCAGCGAAGAGCTGATGGAAAAGTACCTCGGCGGCGACACGCTGACCGAAGCGGAAATCGTCAAGGCTCTGCGCGACCGTACGATCGCGTGCGAAATCCAGCCGATGCTGTGCGGCACCGCGTTCAAGAACAAGGGCGTGCAGCGCATGCTCGACGCCGTCATCGATTTCCTGCCGTCGCCGGTCGACATTCCCCCTGTCAAGGGCGAACTCGAAAGCGGTGAGGCTGCTGAGCGCAAGGCGTCGGACGACGAGAAGTTCTCGGCGCTGGCATTCAAGATCATGACCGACCCGTTCGTCGGCCAACTGATCTTCTTCCGCGTGTACTCGGGTATCGTGAATTCGGGTGACACCGTGCTGAACTCGACCAAGGACAAGAAGGAACGTCTTGGCCGTATTCTGCAGATGCACGCAAACCAGCGCGAAGAAATCAAGGAAGTGCGCGCAGGCGACATCGCTGCGGCCGTCGGTCTGAAGGAAGCGACCACGGGCGATACGCTGTGCGATCCGGCGCACCCGATTGTTCTCGAGCGCATGATCTTCCCGGAGCCGGTGATTTCGCAGGCAGTCGAGCCGAAGACGAAGGCTGACCAGGAAAAGATGGGCCTGGCGCTGAACCGTCTGGCACAGGAAGACCCGTCGTTCCGCGTCCAAACGGACGAAGAATCGGGCCAGACCATCATTTCGGGCATGGGCGAACTGCACCTCGAAATTCTGGTCGACCGTATGAAGCGTGAATTCAACGTCGAAGCGACCGTCGGCAAGCCGCAGGTTGCGTATCGCGAAACGATCCGCGCGACGGCGACTGACGTGGAAGGCAAGTTCGTCAAGCAGTCGGGCGGCCGCGGCCAGTACGGTCACGCTGTCATCACGCTCGAGCCGAACGAGCAAGGCAAGGGCTACGAGTTCCTGGACGAGATCAAGGGCGGTGTGATTCCGCGTGAATACATCCCGGCGGTCGACAAGGGTATCCAGGAAACGTTGAAGAGCGGCGTGCTCGCTGGCTTCCCGGTCGTCGACGTGAAGGTTCACCTGACGTTTGGTTCGTACCATGACGTCGACTCGAACGAAAACGCGTTCCGCATGGCCGGTTCGATGGCGTTCAAGGAAGCAATGCGCAAGGCGAGCCCGGTGATCCTCGAGCCGATGATGGCCGTGGAAGTCGAAACGCCGGAAGACTACATGGGCAACGTGATGGGCGACCTGTCGGGTCGTCGCGGTATCGTCCAGGGCATGGAAGACATGGTGGGCGGTGGCAAGATCGTCCGCGCCGAAGTGCCGCTGTCGGAGATGTTTGGCTACTCGACGTCGCTGCGCTCGCTGACGCAAGGCCGCGCAACGTACACGATGGAATTCAAGCACTACGCAGAAGCTCCGCGTAACGTGTCGGAAGCGATCATCAACGCGAAGTCGAAGTAAGACCTCGCACAGTCATTCATCGAACAACTTTTTGAAAGAAGAGAAACATGGCTAAAGGTAAATTCGAACGGACCAAGCCGCACGTGAACGTCGGCACGATCGGTCACGTTGACCACGGCAAGACCACGCTGACGGCGGCGATCACGACGGTGCTGACCGCAAAGTTCGGCGGTGAAGCAAAGGCCTACGACCAGATCGACGCGGCGCCGGAAGAAAAGGCGCGCGGCATCACGATCAACACGGCACACGTCGAGTACGAAACGGCGAACCGCCACTACGCACACGTCGACTGCCCGGGCCACGCTGACTACGTGAAGAACATGATCACGGGCGCCGCGCAGATGGACGGCGCCATCCTGGTGTGCTCGGCCGCTGACGGTCCGATGCCGCAAACGC
>NZ_WHNP01000016.1 GCF_009362735.1 Paraburkholderia franconis
AGCACCTGCGCACAACAAACGCGATCGAGTCGACGTTCGCGACGGTGCGCCACCGTACTACGCGTACGCGCAACTGCGTGTCGCGACCGACCTTCCTCGGTCTGGCATTCAAGCTAATCGAGGAAGCGGAAAAAACCTGGCGCCGGATCAACGGCCCCGAACAGATCCAGCTGTTGCTGGAGGGCATTGCCTTCCAGGACGGCGAGCCGGTGCAAGACGATCAACCGGGTCAGCAGAAACTCGCCGCTTGACGTCGCCCGCTATCAACGGCCCGTACACCAGACTTGACCTTATCTCAACGAAAAGTGAAACGCTACATTCTCAGGAAAGGCGATATAACAACCAACGGCGGTGTCGTACTCGAGGGCGTCGAAAACTGTACGGACCACGGCATTCCGATAACCTTTATCGGTGCGAGGGTCTGGTGCAACGGTTGCAAGTCAGAAGGGTTCATTGGCTCGAAGGGGCCGCACCGTACAGCAACGATGCACGGCAAGCAACAGGCGCTAGACGGGGATATCTGCATTTGCAAATGCCATCCGTCGCCGGTTATTCGAGCCTCACAAGAACATTCCTCGCATAGCTGGGAAGCGCACGAACTAGTCGCACTCGGGTTTGACCCATACGGAAAGCCTCTGGAGAAGCAGCCAACAGGCGACTATGACGAACGCGTGAGGGTCATTGATGCGAACGGCCATCCGATTACAGACGCTCCGTATCATATTCGCGCCGAGAACGGTGAAGTCTATAAGGGGCTAACGGATGCGTCCGGCTACTGTCCTCGCGTGTACACCAGAGATGCCGCACAACTTGATATCGCAATTGGTATGCGCGCGCTCGAACGCTGGAGTAACACGCTATGACCGCACTTGTCGCAAAGGGAGATATCACTACTACGCGCGGCGTTGTCCTGAGCAGGTCGTCAACGCAGTTTGACGAAGAAGGCCGCACGCTTGCGGTTGACCTGGACTATGCAACGTGTGGTACATGCGGCGTTGGCCCGTTCCGCATTTACGGAAGCGTTAGCGATTGGACGGACGAAGGCCGGAGCATGGTGAAAGACTTGGACCCCGTGAATTGTCCGTGCAAGAAAAACCTTGTACTCGCGAAGCGTCAGGACTATCTGATAGAGCGACGCGGCAGGGGTAGTTCGAGCGTCGCGAAATCGTCTAGCAAACCCGTTCAAAGCACGCGCAGCTATGACGAACAAATTCGCATTGTTGATGATGCGGGCCGCCCTGTTGCGAATTGTCCGTACCACATCAAGGACAACGCTGGGAACGAACATCAGCGTCTAACGGACGCTAGCGGCCTGTGCCCGCGCGTCCATACGGACAACGCAAACACCCTTGATATTGCCATTGGATTGAAAGCCCTTGAGCGGTGGAAGGAATGAGCGATTACACGTATCAAACCAAGACGAACGACAAGCCTGATTCGAAATACGATGTTTTGGGGCATTTGATGCCCGCAAAGGCGTTTTTCTTCATTACCGTTGATGAAGTCGGCTCCGAAGGATTTCTCGTTCGAAAAACGTACACGACGATTAACAACCCCTATCTAAATTCGATGGGGCTAACAGAGTTGCAAAAGATACGAGAGGTTTACCCGGAACGCACCGGGCTTTGGGCTCGCAATCCAGACTCACTGGCAAGCATCGCCGCTCACGTTTTGGGTAAAGACAAGGTTACGTCTTATTCGTCTACAAGCGGCAACTTTCCCGATGGAGCTACGCGATTTCAGGGCGTAGACTGCAACTCTAAAACGGTTTATGTCGATATCGCAAAGGCAAAACGCGCGGGTGCAACGCTTGTTACGCCAGACGAAATCGGGCAATCAGTCAGTGAGTATTTAAAAGACTTGCCATCGAAGCAGAGGCGCGAAGGTTTGAACACGCTGACGAAGTCATTAGGCATGGACAACGAATATCTGGTCAAGCCTGCGCCAGTAGTGCCCGCAGACGGAATTTTTTCGAAGAAAGGTTTAGCTATTGCGACGGGCTTCGAAAAATGGGCGCGCGTTGTCCAGGTGTTCGGTATATTCCTCACCGGCTACGATCTAACGATGGCGAGCGAGGACTCAGTCCGCATCAAGAGTATCAGGCCGATTGAGCGGTCTACCCTTCGTCAGATCGCCGGATGGGAAGGCAGCATGGCGGGCCGATGGGCGGGCGCAGCGCTCGGAGCGCGCATAGGTGCTGCCGAAGGTGCTTTGTGCGGGATCGAGCTTGGGCCAGGCGCTTTTATTACAGGCCTTGTCGGTGGATTGATCGGCGGCGCGATCGGCTATTTCGGCGAATCCTACTTACTCGACAAAGCGGGTATCAATTAAGGGTTTCCATGTCGATCTTTGGGAAAATTCGCGATCGGCTCAAGCCAGAATGGGAAAAGCCGATAGATCATGAGAAGCATTTGTCCGAGTTGTTTAAAAGGACGCCCGAACTACTGCGGGCAACCTTTGCCAATGCGGCTATTGTTTCCCGGACTACTAGCCGGCCCACGTATGCGCGCGTTGAATATCTGGGCGAACACGGCTTCCATGCGTTTATCTGGGCGCAAAACATGGAAGCCGCCGCCTACCCGAGATTCTTTAACATCGTTCGCGGCGATAGCGAAGACGAAGATTTTAGGCAATTCAAGCGCGGTCAATGTACATCGTTCGTTGCTGCTAACGTTGAATTCCTCGCGCGGAATGTCTATTTATTGACGAACGATATTGAGCTAATCGACCGCCTGGCGTTAGAGACGTTTAGCCCGAACCCGCCTTGGATCATGTACCCGGACTTAGGGCCGCTCACTTCGCTCAATCAGGGTGAGCCTGAGTATTGGGAGATGACTGTTTGGCTTCCGTTCTGGAAAAGCCTAGCGCCAGATCAACGCGACGCGTATATCGAGAGGCGCAGCATTGACGCGCTATCGTATATGTCCGCTGAAGAATGGGACGATTGGGTGTACGCGACGCGCAAGAACGATCCTGAATACAGACAACGTCACGGGCTCTAGTTGAGCGCCATTGGCCCCGCTTCGGCGGGGCTTTTTTTCACCCTACGCTTTTGCGTGTCCTTATGCAGGTCGCATCGCTTGGTCGAAGCAACGATCCGAGCCATTCACCCGCCGCGCCCGCGCAACGCGTCGATCAATTCGAGCGGATCGAACGGCTTGCGCAATAGCGCCGCTTCCTGCAATTGCGACTGCTGTTCGGCTGACAGCGGCGCATCCGAGCCCGTGACGAAGATCACGCGCATGTCCGGCTGCCGCTCCCTGGCATCGAGCGCAAGCTCGACACCCGACGCGCCCGTCAGCCCCACATCCGTCAACAGCACGTCGAACGTTCCGTCGTTCAGCAACTGCATTGCCTGTTTCGCATCCTGCGCTTCGGCGACGTCGAGCCCGAACGTGCGCAGCAGCTCCACCGTGCTGACGCGAACCAGTTCGTCATCCTCGACGAAAAGGACGCGCAGATCGCGAATCGCATCGAACGTCTCGTTGTTGCCGCGATCGACCAGCCGCACGGTCTGCGAGTCTTCCGCCTGCAGCGTGACTGCGTCGTCCGGGCGTGTGTACTGCACTCGCAACGTGTGGAGCAGCTTGCGCGCGAGCGCGTCCTTCGAATACGGCTTGCTGAGCAGTTCGACGCCTTCGTCGAGACGCCCCGCATGCACGATCGCGTTGTCCGTGTAGCCCGACGTGAACAGCACCGCGATGTCGGGCTGCCGCTCGCGCACCTTGCGCGCCAGTTCGGTGCTGCGCATCGACCCGGGCATCACGACATCGGTGAAGAGCAGGTGAATCGGCACGCCGCTCTCGACGATGGCAAGCGCGCTCTGCGCATCCTTCGCCTTCAGCACGCGATAGCCCAGCGACGCCAGCATCTCGACGACCGTGGTACGCACGTCCTCATCGTCCTCGACGATGAGGATCGTTTCGGCGCCGCCTTTCGCCGGACCGGCGTCGACATCCGTTTCGAGGTCTTCTTCGTCGCGCACGCGCGGCAAATACAGGCGGATCGTCGTGCCGTGTCCGGGCTCGCTATAGATCTTCACGTGGCCGCCCGACTGCTTGACGAACCCATACACCATGCTCAGGCCCAGCCCCGTGCCCTGGCCTTCGGGCTTCGTCGTGAAGAACGGTTCGAACACGTGCTCCTTCACTTCGGCCGACATGCCGGAGCCCGTATCGGTGACGGCGACCATCACGTACTGGCCCGCCGTCACTTCGGCGTGGCGCCTCGCGTACGCATCGTCGAGCGACGCGTTGCCCGCTTCGATGGTGAGCTTGCCGTGGCCGTCCATCGCGTCGCGCGCATTGATCGCGAGATTGAGCAGCGCGTTCTCGACCTGAAACGGATCGACGAGCGTATTCCACAGGCCGCCTGAGACGATCGTCTCGATCTCGATGCCATCGCCGAGCGCGCGGCGCAGCATGTCGTCGAGGCCGCGCACGAAGCGCCCGAGGTTCACCACTTTCGGCGCGAGCGGCTGACGCCTGCCGAACGCGAGCAATTGCGACGCGAGCTTCGCGCCGCGCGCGACGCCTGCAAGCGCATTGCGCACGCGTTGCGCGGGCCGCTCGGAACCTGCGACATCATCGGCGAGCAGTTGCAGATTGCCGCCGATCACCTGAAGCAGATTGTTGAAGTCGTGCGCGACGCCGCCCGTCAGATTGCCGATCGCTTCCATCTTCTGCGCGACGCGCAACGCTTCTTCCGCGTGACGAAGCGCCTCCTGGGTTTCGCGATCGCTCGTCACGTCGCGGCCAACGCCGTGAATCCGCTTCGTATCCGGATCGAGCGAGAACGTCCACGCGATCCAGCGCCACGAACCGTCGATATGCTTCAGGCGGCTCTCGAAGCGCACAGGCATGCCCGTGCGGCGCAAGTCGCCAATATATATGTTCACCATCGCGAGATCGTCGTGATGGATCAGTGCGAAGTACGACTGTTGCGCGAGCCAGTTCATGTCGTGACCGAGCAGGCGCGTCCACGACGGGCTCACGCGCTGCAACTCGCCGTCGAAGCCCACGACCACCAGCAGCTCCTCGATGAAGTCCCACAGACGGTCGCGATCCGCGACCGCTTCGGCGACGCGCGCCTCCAGCGTTTCGTTCAGCTCGCGCAGCGCCTCTTCGGCCTTCGTGCGCTCGTCGATTTCGCGTTGCGCGGCTTGATAGAGGCGCGCGTTGTCGATGGCCGTCGCAGCCTGCGCGGCGATGCCTTCGACAATGCGCTCGGCGCGCGCAGTGAACACGCCCGGCTTCGGATGGCCGAAGAACAATCCGCCGAGCACCTCGCCCGTGCGCGACAAGACGGGCGCGGCGAGATAGCTGCGCACTTCCAGATGGCCTTCGGGCATCCCGCGATGCGGCGGATTGTGGCCGTAGCGCGGATCTTTCGTCACGTCGTCGATGCGCACGATGCCTTCGCCTTTGAACGTCGGCGCAAAAACCCCCGTGTTACGCGGCATCGGAAACTTCGCGAACGTGTCTTTCGGCACGCCCGAGAGCGTGTACAGCATGTAGCTGCCGCCCTTGTCGTCCCGCACGTTATGGAAGAACGCGCCGAAGGCCGCGCCCGTGAGTTCAGTCGCCGCATCGACGACGATCTGCACCGCGCGGTTCAGATCGAGTTCGGCCGCGACGGCCGTGCCGATGCGATTAAGCATCTCGAGCGTGCGCGACTCCTCGCGCAGGCGGTCGCCCGTCTCGCGCCTCAACTGCGCGAGCTGCAGATTGCCGGCGACGCGCGCGAGCAGTTCGCGCGCCGCAAACGGCTTGATCAGATAATCGTCGGCACCCGATTCGAGGCCGCCCACTTTCGCCTCTTCGCCCGCGCGCGCCGACAGCAGCAGTACGGGCGTTTCGCGCAAGCGATCATCGGCGCGCAGTTCGCGCAGCAGGCCGAAGCCGTCGAGCTTCGGCATCGTCACGTCCGACACGACCAGATCGGGCTGCCACACGCGCGCGGCAGCGAGCGCTTCTTCCCCATCCGCCGCGAGGCACACCTCGTGGCCCGCCGCTGTCAGGATGCGCCGCATGTAGTCGCGCAGATCGCCGTTGTCATCGACGACGAGCAGCTTGCCCGTGATCGCGCTGGCGTTGTCCGCCGCCGCGGCTTGCGTGAAGTCTACGAGCAGGCTCGTATCGTCATCGTCGGCCACGTTGTGCGCGTCGGGCAGCCAGCGCAACGCGGCATCGGCGTAGCTCTGCGCCTGCGCGCTCGTCGTGGCGCGCGCGCCATCGCTCAACGCGGCGTCCATCGACGCGACGGGCGGCAGCACCACGGTAAAGCGCGTGCCCACGCCCAGTTCGCTTTCGACGTGTATCGCGCCGTCATGCAGACGCACGAGTTCATGCACTAGCGCAAGCCCGATCCCGCTGCCTTCGACGGTGCGGCCCATCGCTCCTTCGACGCGATGAAACCGCTCGAAGAGCCGCGCAATCTCGTGCTCGGGAATGCCGATGCCCGTATCGGCGACGCTCGCTTCGATGCTGCCGTTCCCCGCCCTCTTCACGCCGACGGTGATCGTGCCTTCGAGCGTGAACTTGAACGCATTCGACAGCAGGTTCAGCACGACCTTTTCCCACATGTCGCGATCGATGGACACGAGATGCGGCAGTGGCTCGCAATCGACGCAAAGTGTCATGCCCGCCGATTCGATCGTCGAGCGGAACAGCGACGCGAGGTCGGCGGTGAAAGCTGCAAGGTCGGTCGGCTGCGGATTAATCTCCATGCGCCCCGCCTCGATGCGCGAGAAGTCGAGCAGCGCATTCACGAGCTTGAGCAGCCGCAAGCCGTTGCGATGCGTGACTTCGATCAGCGGCCGGTCCGGCGCGTTCGCCGCTTGCGGCCTCGCGAGCAGCTCTTCGAGCGGACCGAGCATCAGCGTGAGCGGCGTGCGGAACTCGTGGCTGATGTTCGAAAAGAAGGCCGTCTTTGCGCGATTGATTTCCGCGAGCGCTTCCGCGCGCCGCCGCTCTTCTTCATATGCGCCCGCATAGCCGAGCGCCGCGCCGATCTGCCGCGCGACCAGCATCAGGAACGAGCGGTAGTTGTCGTCCACGAGCCGGTACGGATTGAGCCCGACCACCAGCACGCCGCCGCGTCCCGTTTTACCGGCTGGCTGCACGGGCAGCACGGCTGCCTGCGCCGTCGGCCGCTGCCATGCGCCCGAGGGCAGCGGCGCGGCGAAGCGTTCGGCCAGATCCGTGACGATTGCAAGTTGTTGGCTGCGCAGCACGTCGACGAAGGGCCATGCAGGATCGCGCGCGGCGTCCATCGAACGCGGCGCGGCGGGATGATCGGCGGAAATGCCGCTCGCGCCGGCCAGCGACGCGACAGTGCTGACCGGCTCGGCCTGATAGAAAAGCGCGAAGGTGACGTCGTACGGATCGCTCTTCAGCGCGAGCACGCTGCCTTCGCAGACGTCGCGCCACGAGAGCGCGTCGCGCGTCGCTGCGCCGATCTCGCGCAACAGCCGCAACTGCCGTTCGCCGAGCACGCGCGCGGTGTCGTCGCTGTTCGCGCAGATGATGCCGCCCGTGCCGCCGCTGTCGTCGGGAATCGGGCTGTACGAAAACGTGTAGTACGTCTCTTCCGGATAGCCGTTGCGCTCCATGATCAAGAGCTTCTGTTCGTCGAACGTGCCTTCCGTGCCCGTAAGCGCCGTTTGCAGCAGCGGACGGATATCGCTCCAGAGTTCGCGCCATACGACCGACGTCGGCTGCCCGAGCGCGGCGGGATGCTTGCCGCCGATGATCGACTTGTACGGATCGTTGTAGAAGACGATCAGATCCTGTCCCCAGCCGATCCAGATCGGTTGGCGCGACGTCAGCATGATGCGGATCGCCGTCTTCAGGCTTTGCGGCCATGCGTCGGGCTCGCCAAGCGGCGTCGCGCGCCAGTCGTAGCCGCGTATCAGGCTGCCCATCTCTCCGCCGCCCGCGAGAAAGCTCGGCGCCGTGCTGCCCGCGAGCGCCGCGTCCACCTCAGCGTGCACGCTCGCCATCGTGTTGTCTGGTTTCATCGACGCAGCCTCACCTGTCCCGCCGTATTGCCCGCGCGCATGCATGCTGCAGTTGCCGGATGCGCCGTTTGCCCTTGCCTGCCGTTGTTGCTTGCCGCTTGTTGCTTGTTGCCTGTTGCCTGTTGCCTGTTGCCTGTTGCTTGCTGCCTGCTTACCTGCTTGCTGCCTGCTGAGTGTTGGTCAATTGCGCTGCCATATCGCTCGTTCCCCGTGCCCGTTGTTTTTGTCTGCGGCTTCTTTCTCCTTGTTTGAACTCGTTTTGTTCGAACTCACTCCGTCACGTCCGAACGCACCGGCGTGCCCGGATTGCGCGGCGCGGCGAGCGCGCCGTCCGCTGCGATCACGCGCTCGATGTCGTCGAGCGAAGCCGGCTTCACGAGGTGATGATCGAAGCCTGCATCATGCGTGCGCTGCCGGTCGCTGTCCTGTCCGTAGCCCGTCAGCGCGATCAGCAACGCGTTCACCGATGCGGGCTCGGCGCGCAACGCGCGCGCGACCTGATAGCCGTCGATGCCCGGCAAGCCGATATCGAGCAGCACCACTTCCGGCCTGAACTCGGACGCGGCCACGATCGCCGCTGCGCCGTCGTACAGCACGCGAACTTCGTGCCCGAGCATTTCGAGCAGGATCGACATCGACTCCGCGCCATCGACGCTGTCGTCGACCACCATCACGCGTCGCTTCGCACCGGGTGCGCGCGCGGAAGACTCCGCGCCATCGCCGGGCGTGTCGCCGCATGCGGGAACGCCCTCGTCCGATTGCTGCGCGACGGGCAACCTGACGACGAACTCCGAGCCCATGCCCGCGCCCGCCGAAAACGCTTCGATCGTGCCGCCGTGCAGTTCGCTGAGCGTCTTCGCGAGCGACAGTCCGATGCCCAGCCCGCCCTCGGAGCGCGCGAGCGAATCTTCGGACTGCATGAACAGATTGAACACGTCAGCGAGCTCGTTCGGCGGAATGCCGATGCCGTTGTCGCGCACGCGAATCGCGATGCCGCCGTCCGTCCCGGTCACGTCAAGTTCGATCTCACCGCCCTCCGGCGTGTACTTCGCCGCATTTGACAGAAGATTGCCGATGACCTGAGCGACGCGAATGGAGTCGCCGCGAATCATGCACGGCTCGTCGGGCATGCTGACGCGCAGCGTGTGATGCTTTCTGTCGATGAACGGCTGGTTCGTCTCCACCGCCGTCGCGACGGCCGCCGCGATGTCGACGCATTCCAGCTGCAGCGAAATCTTGCCGTGCGTGATACGCGACACGTCGAGCAGATCGTCGACGAGCCGGCTCAGATGTTCGATCTGCCGGCGCGCGATCATGCGCGCATCGCGCAACGCGGCGTCGTTTGCGCTATGACGCGGGTCCATCAGCTCGACGGCATTGCGGATCGGCGCGAGCGGGTTGCGCAATTCGTGCGCGAGCGTCGCGAGAAACTGGTCCTTGCGGCGATCCGCGTCGCGCAGCGCTTCCTCCGCGCGATGCAGCCGCAACAGCGCGCGCACGTTGGCGACGAGTTCAGCGGGCTCGATTGGCTCGGTCAGATAGCTGTCCGCGCCGCCGTCGAGCGCGCGAATCTTGTCGAACGACTGCACGGCGGCCGCCGACGTTTGCAGGATGAGTGTGGAGCGCGTCTGCGGATCGTGCTTGAGGATCGAGCACACTTCGATGCCGCTGATGTCGGGCAGCTTCACGTCGAGCAGCACGAGCGCCGGCTTGTGCACGCGCACCTGATCGAGCGCGCCCTGGCCCGACGCTGCTTCGATCACCTCGAAACCGGCGTGCACGAGCACGCGCGTTTTTGCATAGCGCGCGCCGTCGTTGTCGTCGACGTTGAGAACGAGGGGAGCGGCAAGCGTCATGACGCGCCTCGGTGCGCGATGCCCGCGCCGCCCGCCGCGCCGTCCGCTCCCGATGCGGCGACGGCTTCCGCCTTCACCGGCAACGTCGCGTAGAAGGTCGAGCCGACGCCCGGCGCGCTGTCCACGCCCGTATAGCCGCCGAGCAGCGCAGCGAGCTTGCGGCACAACGGCAAGCCGAGGCCCGTGCCCTTTACGCGCGGTTGCAGATGGTTCTGCACCTGGCCGAACTCTTCAAAGATCACTTGCTGGTGCTCCTCAGCGATACCAATGCCCGTATCGGACACGAAAAACGTCACCTGTTCGCCGCCCGCCTCCAGCCGCGCGCCCACGCGAATCTCCCCTCACTCGGTAAATTTGAGTGCGTTGGAGACGAAATTACGCAGTATCTGCGCGAGCTTGGCTTCGTCGCTGAAGATGGGTGGCAAACCGTGTGTGTCCTCGAAGGTCAGCTTCACGGCGGGGTTGGTCAACAGCGGCGTGAGCATCGCGCGCAGCGCCGCGAAGAGTCCCGAAGCCTTGAACCAGACCGGCGTCACATCGGTTCGGCCCGCTTCGATCTTGGCCAGATCGAGCAGATCATTGACGAGTTCGGACAGATCGTCGGCCGATTTGCGGATGAGTAGCACTTGGCGTTCCTGCTCCGCCGAAAGTTCGCCATCGAGCCGGTTCAGCAGCAGATTCGACAGCGCGTGGATCGAGCTGAGCGGCGTGCGCAACTCGTGGCTCATGTTGGACAGGAAGCGCGATTTCATCGTGTCGGCGCGGCGCAGTTCGTCCGCGCGTTCGTCGAGCTCCGCGTACAGCGCGACCACGCTGCGGTTCGTCGCTTCGAACATGAGCCTGAATCCCTTGCTCGTGCCGTTGCGGCCGAGGAACGAATTGACGATGTCGAGCGCCGAGATGTCGATCAGCACACCTTCGACTTGTCCTTCACGATGCGCGCCGTCAGGTCGTCCTGAAGCGCGATCGCGAGACGGTCGCGCATGTCGACCTGAATCGCGACGATTAGGCAATCGACTTCGTGATTACGTCATCAGATCGACGCCGAGATGCAGGATGGTCTGCGCAATCTGCGGACGAATGCCGCTGATGATGCAGTCCGCGCCCATCAGGCGCGCGGCCGCCACACCGTCTTCAGCAGATGTTGCGCGACGAGCGTATCGACGGTGGGCACGCCCGTGATGTCGATGATCGCAATGGCTGCGCCCGTTTTCGCCTTGTTGCGTGATCGACCAAGACTACAGGCACGCCATGCAACTGACGATACTAACGAGGGCGGAAATGTGCGATGCGTGGCAAGCGATTCAGCGTTGCGTCACGCTTCATTGATCTGATGCCCAGCAATCGGCGAGATCAGGGCTCACTGCACGCGAAGTTGTTCGCGTTGTTCAGATTGCCCTTGCCCAGATAGCGCGGAAACATCGGATAGCGGCACAGCGGGCGCGAGCGTCCGTTGGTGGCCGCGGCGATATCGGTGGCGAGCAGCGTCTCCGGTGCGATGCCGCGCGTGACCCAGTTGTCGAGCGCGCCGAGCAGATCGACGGAAGGAATGAACACGCCGCTGCCGTGCTGAAAGCCCGGCACCATGTACAGACGCATGAATGCATTCACGCGCTCGTCGCCGTACTGATCGACGAGCCGGTCGTAGTACGCGATGGTCTGGCTCGGGCTGATGACTTCATCGGCGAGGCCCTGCATCGTGATCAGCTTGCCGCCCTTTTCGATGAAGCGGCTCAGGTCCGGATTCATCGCGCCGATCGTCTGCGACAGCGCAACGACCTGCTTCTGATACTGGCCCGGATGCAGCACGTCGAATTTCATCGAGTCGAACGTGGCGTCCTGCGCGATGAAATAGCGGATATAGCCGTCGCCTTGCGCGAACAGGTAGCCGTTGTTGCCGAACGTCGGCGACGTCTGGCGCGCGGGGTCGTGGCCGAGTCCGAGAACGCCCGTGAAGCGCGTGCCCTGAAAGACGTTGTAGCCGCGATAGCCGCTCACGTTGTAGGCGAGCTTGTACGGCAAGCTCAGTCCGTCGCGCAGGACGAGCAGCGTCGAGAGTTGCGCGTCGCTGAGACAACCGCCTTCTTGCGCATATGACGTGCCGCGGTGGCAGCGCAGCGCATCGATGACTTCCGCTTCATGTCTGCGGCATTCGACGACATCGCTGACGATGCCGTCCGGCGCGCCGTCGAGTTTGTCGCAGACTTCGAGCGACTTCTGGTACACGCGCTCGAGCAGCGCGGGCGGAACGAAGCCGCCGGGCTTCGCGTATTCGGCCTGGCCGACGCGCACACCGATGAGCCGCACGCCCGAGAAGTTCAGCGCGGGCGAATCGGCGATCACGCCGTCGTAGTCGTCGGGGAAGCGCTGCATCACCGTGTAGCCTTCGCGCCCGCCCGTCGAGCCGCCCGCGAAGTACATGCGCCCGGGCGGATGGCCGTACATGCGCACGATCACGGCGAGCGCTGCGTCGTGCGTCTTCTTCAGATGCGCGTAGCCGAAGTTCACGACGGCTTCGTCGACGAGACCGAACACCGCGAGCGCCGAATTGCCGACGTGTCCCGAGTCGTCGCCGAAGGTCACATAGCCTTGCGCGAGCGGCGCGCGTACCGGCGAGAACGGCATCACGCCGATGCCCGTCACGACAAAGCCGTTGTAGCCGCCGCCGCCCACCTGCAATGCGCGGCCGTTCCAGTTCTTCGGCAGATTCACGTCGAAGCGGATGTCGGGCGTCGTGCCTTTCATCGCACGAATGATGCCTGTGATCCGGCAGAAGTCGCCTGCGCCGTTGCCGGACGTCTGCGCGGAAATCATCGTCGCCGTTTCGATGTGCGCGCCGTGCGTGGGCAGCGCGATCGAGTCGGCGTCGATCCAGACGCCGCCCAGGTCCGTGCAACGGGTGGCGAATGGCGGTTCGTTCTGTTTCTGCGTCGGGTTCTGGCCGGTCGGCGAGGCGTTCGTCGCGATGGCGGCTGCCAATGCCGATTGAGCGCTGTAGACCATGGCGTAAAGGAACGCCGCGCGTGCGAGCCCGAGCGCCGCACGCGGCCATGCGATGCCGCGCTTCATCGGCAGTCGGCTCCATGGACGGCCGCGCGCGTCTGCGTCGGACCCTTCCATTCGTTCCAGATGCGCGCGAGCAGCAGCACGGCGATGATCGCGACGAGATCGCCCGCGAACGCGGCGAGCCCGTGGCTCAGGCCGTGGATGTTGCGCGGCGTCGCTGTATCGACGATCAGCGAAATCAGCGTGCCGCCGACGAAACAGACGAGGCCCGTCCGGCCGACCTTGATGACAGCGGGCAACCGGTGCGCGACTTTCGCGATGTGGCCCGTGCGGACAAGTACGGCGGCGACCCAGGCAATGGCGAGGAAGTTGATCACGCGTTCAATCGACAGGTTCTGTTTCAGATGGCCGGGCAGCGGCTGCGCCAAGACGAAAAGCTTGACGATGGCGAAGGCTAGCACGGCTGCGATGGCTATACCGGTGAGCCAGCGGCCGGTTCTCGACAACTGGAAGCGGTCGGACACCGGCTGCACACGGCACAGGATACCGATCACGAACATCAGTTGCCAGGCAAAGGGATTGAAGGACCAGTCGCTGACGTCGTCGATCGCGAAGAACTTCGCCAGTGGAATGGCGAGCGCCCACATCGCGAGGCTCAGGATCAGCGCCGATACCGCAGATTTTCGCGCGAGCGGCACGATGAAAGGGACTGTGATCGCGAAGAGCACATACATCGGGAGGACACTGGACAGATAGGGCTGCCGTCTGAGGGTGGCGATGTTGATGGCCTCTCCGATCGGCGCCGATGAGAAAGCAGACCAGTCTGTCAGGTCGACCATCTGGCGATTCAGGTGCAGGAACTGAAGGATCGCGCCCGATAGCAGCGTGAGTAACGCCGTCAGCAGATAGGCCCGGTAGATTTCCCAGCAGCGCCTATAGAAGCGGTTTTGGGCGGATCTTTGGCCCTTTTTGGCCAACACGGCGTCGTAGGCTGCTGCGGATGCATATCCCCCGAGGCAGACGAATACTTCGGCTGAATCGCATAAGGCGTAGGCGTGCAGCATCAGGTGCTGCAGGACGCCGCCTGGAATGTGGTCCAGCACGATCACGATCAGCACGATCCCGCGGAAGAAATCCACTTCGATTGAGCGTGAGGTGCGGGGTTGCATTCGAGGGCTCGGTTGGGGGGCTGGCTCGTGCTTAAGGTTGGCGGCGTGACGCGGCCGTTGCTTACGACGGCTTTTGTGACTTTCATGGGGTTGCATGCCGCGCGCGTCGGGTTTACGTGCGGTAGGAACTGTTTCGAGTCAGAACGTTCCCGGGTTTACCCGTTGTTGTAAGAATGAAGTGCAGGAGGAAGGGAGTTGAAATGTTTAATGCTCGGGAAGGGTATTTGAGGGGGAGTTTGGGTGATGTTGTAGGGGGCTGAGGTCGTGCGTCGCGGATGTGTAGGTGATGATCCGTCAATTGGTATGAGGCGCGTCGTTTATTTCGCTGGCGAGGCATTGGGCCGTGGCACTGAAGCGGTGAACTGACCGGAGGGCTGACGCGCGAAAGAAATACGAGCCGAACGGCATGTCAAGTCCATCTTGGCATCTCGGTTGGACAAACACGGCTAAGAGGCGGAGGAGGATCGAACTCCCGACCTTCGCATTGCGAACGCGACGCTCTCCCAGCTGAGCTACCGCCCCACGATCTCGCGATTCTAGCACAGCGCATTCTTAATGCACCAGCCCGCAACCAGCGTCACTTAGCCGGCGCCCCGGCCAGCACCCAATCGACGACGATGCGGATATCCGCATCGCTCATCGCCGGATGGGCGGGCATCGGAATCGCGCCCCACACGCCCGACCCGCCATCCTTCACCTTACGCGCGAGCATCGCGGGAGCCCCGGCATTTCCCTTGTACTTCTCCGCCACCTGCTGAAACGAAGGTCCGACGAGCTTTCGATCGACAGCATGACACCCCATGCACGCGTTGCTGCGCGCGATCGCGAGCCCACGCGGCGTATCGGCAGCAGAAGCAGACACAGCAAACGCTCCCGCGGCCAAACCCACCAGCACTCCGCCCGCCACGCGCCCGACAAAGAATCCCAATCTCATTGCACCGCCTTAGGACTCCCCGGATGGACCGCCGTCGAATTGTTGACGGGCGCAGGCGACTGTTGCTCCAACGGACGCGAAGTCACCGACGAATCCGGCACCGCCCCCGACGTCACATCCGCTGCTTCCGGTTGCGCGGCGGCCGCCGGCGCACTGGAAGCAGCCGAAGCAGTCGCCGCCGATGCAGCCACCGCCTCCTGTGGCTGGATGTACTGGAAGACCTTCACAACCTGCACGACGCCCGGCACCCGGCTCGCGACATCCGCGCCCCGATTGCCTTCGTCGGCGGTCACGAGCCCCATCAAATACATAGTCCCGCGCTCGCAGACCACCTTGTAGTTGTTCGCCGAAATGTTCTTCTCGGCGATCAGCGCCGTCTTCACGCGCCCCTCGAGATACGTGTCGTTACTGCGCGACGAGAAATCACTGGCCGGCGCAATAGCCAGCTCGTTGACGATCGCATTCACGTTATTGAGGCTTCGCACGACGCTTTCCGCGCGCTGCTTCGACACTTCGCCAGCCACCTCGCCCGTCAGCAGCACGCGCCGATTGAAGACCGTCACGTTGACGTGCGCATTGTCCGGCAAGTTCTGGCTGATCAGCGACATCGCCTTGACCTGAATCTCGCGGTCTTCCGTCTGCGCACCGAGCGTGCGCCGATCAGTCGCGACGAGCGCGCTGCCGCCCGCCGCCGCGCCGACAGCCAGCACGCACCCCTGCAGCGTCGCGGCCAGTCCGGCGACGAGCCCAACCACCAGCGTGGTCCTCACAAACGTACTCTTCACGCGATATGCGCTCATCAACTCGCTCTCCTTCGGAATCATTCTTCGCCGAGCAACATGGCATCGATGCCGTCGCACAGACTATGGATCGTCAACAGATGCACTTCCTGCACGCGCGCCGTGCGATCGGACGGCGCGCAAAGATGGATGTCGGTATCGTGCAGCACTTCATTGATCTTGCCGCCGCCCTTGCCCGACAGCGCGACGACGATCATCTCGCGGTCGTGCGCGTCTTCAATGGCGGCGAGGATATTCGCAGGATTGCCGGATGTCGAGATGGCGAACAGCACGTCGCCCGGCTGTCCGAGCGCGCGAATCTGCGTCGCGAAGATCTGATCGAGCGAGGCGTCGTTGGCAATGCCGGTGAGGCTCGACGAATTAGTCGTCAGCGCAATGGCGGGCAATGCCGGCCGTTCGCGCTCGAAGCCGCCGATCAGTTCGGCGGCGAAATATTGCGCGCCGGCAGCAGATCCGCCGTTGCCGCACGCCAGAATCTTGTTGCCGTTCGCGAGCGCGGCAAACATCGTGTCGACGGCCGCCGCGATCGGCATCGACAGGCTTTCTAATGCTGCGAGTGTGACTGCCGCGCTGTCGCGGAAGTGTTGTTGAATGCGTTCGACTGACATCGACTCTCTATCGTGTACTGCATGCGCCACCCGCCCGGCGACGCTGGTTCATGTAGACGTGTTGTCCTTCCCTGCGCGACTGCATACAGCCGCTCCAATCGGCGCGCGCTCCGATACGATAGCGCGCCGCCCCGTGCGCGTGCGCAAGTTTATCGCACTCACGCTGCGAATCCGGCGCCTCAACAGTCACCAGCGCAGTCGTCCGCGCGAAAAGCATCGCGCAGCCATAACAGACGTCCGCGCTCGAACGCGATCACATCGAAGCGGCAGGCGGGCATCGCGCCATCATGTGCCGACAAGAAATGCTGCGCGGCGCGCACGATGCGTTGCTGCTTGCGCCACGCGACGCTCGCCGCAGCGCCACCGTATCGGCTTTGCGCACGCGCCCGTACTTCGACGAACACCAGCGCGCCGTCCGGCTCGCTCATCACGAGATCGATTTCGCCGCCACGACAAACGACATTGCGCGCGACGAACCGCAAGCGCTGCCGCTGAAGAAACGTCATCGCGCGCGTCTCGAATGCTGCTCCGACGATTTTGGACCGGGCGCCATCGGAAAAGTTGTTCGGGCGGCCGGCGCCATCACGCGTGCGCTCTCGTGCGCGTGCGTCCGCGTGGCACAATGTCGGCCTTGTTTCGTGTGTCTGCGTCTTTCGTGTCATGACTCCTCTTTCCGAACTCGCGCAAGGGCAGCACTATCCCGCTTCTGCGCTCTATGTCGTGGCTACGCCGATCGGCAACATCGCCGACATCACGTTGCGCGCGCTGCACGTGCTCGGCCTCGTCGATCGCATCGCCGCCGAGGACACGCGCAACACAGGGCAACTGCTGTCGCGCTACGGCATCGCGAAGCCGCTCGTCGCCGTGCATCAGCACAACGAACGCGAAGCCGCGCAGCGCATCGTCGAGTATCTGCAGGCAGGCGAGCGCATCGCGTATGTCTCCGACGCGGGCACACCAGGCATTTCCGATCCGGGCGCGAAGCTCGTCGATGCCGTGCGCGAAGCCGGTTTCGCCGTCGTGCCACTGCCCGGCGCCAACGCGCTTGCGACCGCGCTCAGCGTGGCGGGCGACTGGGTCGCGACGTTCACGTTTCTCGGCTTCCTGCCGCCCAAAGCCAAGCAACGCGCCGCCGCGCTCGCGCCGCTCGCGAAGCATCCGCACGCGATGGTGTTCTACGAAGCGCCGCATCGCATCGTCGAAACAGTGCAGGCGCTCGCCGACGCCTTTGGCGACGAACGGCGTCTGTTGATTGGCCGCGAGTTGACGAAGTTACATGAGGGATTGCATCGCTGCACCCTGGCCGAAGGGCCTAAGTGGCTCGAAGAAGATGCGAACCGGCAGCGCGGAGAATTCGTGCTGGTCGTAGAAGGGGCGCGCGCGGACGCGGAAGGCGAGCACGATCACGACGCGCTGCTCGGCCTGTTGCTGGAGGAGTTGTCGGTGAGCAGCGCGGCGAGGATTGCGGCGGCGCTGACGGGCGCATCGCGCAACGCGTTGTACACACGCGCGCTCGCGCTGAAAAAGGACGACTGAAAGCAAAAAGGGCTGCCTGACGCAGCCCCCAATGCAGCCCTTCTCTTTGCGGAGATCGCGTCTCCGCATCGATCCCGGCGATGACAAGACGATCTTATTTGTCGGTCGAATCGCTCTGATTCGAAGCCAGAATCTGGTTCATCTCTGCCTTCGCCTCGCGCTGCGTCAGCCCTTCGATCTTCACGCGCGCCGTGCCGATGCGAGCAAGGTGCAGGACTTTCGCGGCCGCATACGACAGATCGATCACCCGGCCACGCGCATACGGGCCGCGGTCGTTGATCCGCACGACGACGGCGTCGTTGGTCGCCGGATTGGTCACGCGCACATACGAGCCAAGCGGCAGCGTGCGATGGGCCGCCGTCAGCGCATGCATGTCGAAGCGCTCGCCGTTTGCCGTCTTGCGTCCGTGGAAGCCGCGGCCGTACCAGGACGCGCGCCCCATCTGATGGAAGTCGCCGATATTCGGACCGTCGGTCAGCGGCTCAGCGTCTGCGAGCTTGCCCTTCTGACCTGCCGCATCCGGCAGTTCTTTCGAACCTGAACCATACGACAACGGGGCGAGCGTGGTTTGCGCGTCCTTCGTTGTCGCGGACACACCGCTGACCTGGGTGTTCGCGCCTGGAGGCACCGCACAGCCGGCGAGTGCCAAAAAGGCAAAAACGCTCCCAACGCGTCGGGGTAGCCGAGTTTTCATAATACGAATTGATACAAAATGCGAGCCGCATCACGCGAATGGCTGCGTGTTTGCTTGCGACTCCGGCGGCAAGGGCCCAGCGCGCGCCGCGCAACGCTGGCGCAGAACGACAAAAGCCCGGACGCGGCACATTCAGCCGCAACCGCACGGTTAGTTTTCACGTCTGACGCAACCTGTCCCCGCAGATTCGCCAGACCCCACAAGCCGCCATCGAACGTTCACACGCTCAGCGCCGGAAACTCACAGCGCTCAGGAAGGCGGCGTAGGCCCCATCCGGCGTTACGGCAGCGAGGCCGTGGCAGGCGCGTGGCACCTGGCTGGACAGGACGTGCGCATCGACAAAAGCAATCGATGCTGGATCTGCTATCGGATACACCCGACAGCACTTGCTTGATGATGAATCAGCACCGTTCATTCCCATTTCATGTGATGAAACGGCAACTGCTCACCCAAAAGACAGCGCGGTCTCCCACGCTCAATACGCGCATTATAGCAAAAATACAATCCTGTGTTCTCTACCTGCTGATTCCGTCGATGAATTCTCACTATTACTGTAAAAATGGGCATTCGCCAGTAGGCTTTCCGGCCAATGGCACGTGCCACGGCGGTCGGTACAATCGAGCTTTTCACGCATCGCGCCGCCGCTCATGAAAGTCACTCTGATCCCCGTCACGCCGTTCCAGCAGAACAGTTCGCTGCTCGTTTGCGAGCAGACCGGGCGCGCGGCCATCGTCGATCCGGGCGGCGATCTCGACATCATCAAGGGCGAGGTCGAGCGCCAGAAAGTGTCGGTCGAAAAGGTGCTGCTGACGCACGGCCACATCGATCATTGCGCCGGCGCGAAGACGCTCGCCGCGCATTACAGCGTGCCGATCGAAGGTCCGCATGTCGACGAGCGTTTCTGGCTCGACAAACTGCCCGAGCAGAGCACGCGCTTCGGCTTTCCTGCGGCCGATGCGTTCGAGCCGGACCGCTGGCTCGACGACAACGACACGGTGACGTTCGGCAACGAAGCGCTCGAGGTCTATCACTGCCCGGGCCACACGCCGGGTCACGTGATCTTCTTCAGCCGCGCGCATCGTCTCGCGCTGGTCGGCGACGTGTTGTTCGCCGGCTCAATCGGACGCACAGACTTTCCGCGCGGCAATCATGGCGCCCTGATCCGCTCGATCCGCGAAAAGCTCTGGCCACTCGGCGACGACGTCACCTTCGTCCCGGGCCACGGCCCGACGTCGACATTCGGCGACGAGCGGCGCACGAATCCGTACGTCGCGGATGGAGTGGGCGCATGACCGCGGAAATCTATGTGAGTACCGACGTCGAAGCGGACGGCCCGATTCCCGGCCCGCATTCGATGCTGAGCTTCGCATCGGCGGCTTATACGGCGGAGAAGCAGCTGATCGGCACGTTCTCGGCGAATCTCGAATTGCTCGAAGGCGCGGCGCCTCACCCCGTGCAGGAAGCGTGGTGGAAGACGCAGCCCGAAGCTTGGGCCGCGTGCCGCAAGGACTTGCAGCAGCCGGAAGCGGCGCTCGTCGCGTATGTCGAGTGGGTCGAGGCGTTGCCTGGCAAGCCCGTGTTCGTGGCGATGCCGGCGGGCTTCGATTTCACCTTCATGTTCTGGTACATGATGCGTTTTACCGGTCGCTGCCCGTTCTCGTGGTCCGCGCTCGACATCAAGACGCTCGCGTTCGCGATGACGGGGTTGCCGTATCGCAAGTGCATCAAGCCGCGTTTTCCGAAGCACTGGTTCGACGATCATCCGCACACGCATGTCGCGCTCGATGACGCGATCGAGCAAGGCGCACTCTTTTGCAACATGCTCGCCGACCTGCGGGCGCGTCAGAGCTTGATTTTGTCCGATGCTGAAGGGGACGACTCAGCAGAAAACGCCAACGACCCGGCGCGAAATTAGGTAATCTCCCTCAGCAAGGGTAGCTTCGGTTGCGTTTCGTTTTCCGTGCCTCTAACATTGACGAAAAGGCGACGCGAACACGGAGGCGCAGTTGACACTCGATACGTTCTCTCAAAAGATCCTGCGTCTTTTGCAGCTCGACGCGCGCCGTTCGGTGCAGGAAATATCCGATCAGGTCGGGCTGTCCAGCACGCCGTGCTGGCGCCGCATCAAGGACATGGAGCAATCGGGCATCATCCAGCGCTACACGGCGTTGCTCGACCGCGAAAAGCTCGGCCTGCATGTCTGCGCGCTTGCGCATATTCACCTCACGCGTCACACGGAAGGCGGCGTCGAACAGTTCGAGCGGGAAATCGCCACCTGTCCGGAAGTGACGGAGTGCTACAGCACGACAGGCGAATCCGATTACATCCTCAAGATCGTCGCGCCCGACATCAAGGCGTACGACACCTTCCTGCACGACCGCATCTTCAAGATTCCCGCCGTCGCGCAGGTGCGCACGAGCGTCGTGCTGCGTGAGATCAAGTTTGATACGCAGTTGCCGCTCTGACGCCGCCGCGCAGGCGTCGGCTCATGCATCGCCGCGCGGCTCGCGCGCGAGTTCCTGGCCGGCCGTCGACACATCGACCGCGTGCGTGACGTTGAGCTTGCGTGCGCCCAACTTGCGCTTGAGCGCGTCGAGATCGACCCGCGCCAGTTGCTGCGCTTCGCTTTCCAGCGCGCCGAGCCTCGACGGCTGCAACGTGACCTCGACGTCGAGCCCCGTGCTCAGATAGTGCAGGTTCACGGTGGCCGCCGTGAGCCCCTGCGCGGCGAGCGCGGATTCGACTTCCGCGGCGATCTTTGCACGCGGCGGCAGATTGACTGGCGGCCGCGCGATTGCGTCGTTTTCCGGGTCCACGTGAATCAGCGCGTCGAGCACGCGGCTGTCGGCCAGCACGCGCGTGCGCGCCGTCTCCGCGATGTAGTGGCCTTCGGAAACCGAAATCATCGGATCGACGAGAATGTGCGCGTCGACGAGTGCGAAGTCGCCCATCTTGCGCGTGCGCAACTCATGGACGTCGCGTACGCCGGGCGTCGACATCAGCCGCGCGTGCAGATCGGCCGTGGCCGATTCGTCGAGCGCGCGATCGGACAAATCTTGTAGCGCGTCCCAGCCAAACGTCCAGCCCATGCGCGCGACCATGAAGCCGACGATGGCCGCGGCGATGGGATCGAGCAGCCTCACGCCGGCAAGGCTCCCGAGAATACCCAGCGCGACCACCAGCGACGACGCCGCGTCCGAACGCGCATGCCAGGCGTTCGCAATCAGCATCGCGGATCGCACGCGCTGCGCCTCGTGCAGCATGTAGCGGAAGAGCCCTTCCTTCGACAGCAGCACGACCACGGCCACGGCGAGCGCACTCATATGCACGGCCGGGATGTTTTGCAGATCGGTGAGCCGCGTGCCCGCGCGCCACAACATGCCGACACCTACCGAGATCAGCAATCCGCCAAGAAAAAGCGAAGCGACCGTTTCGTAGCGGCTATGTCCGTAATTGTGATCGGCGTCCGGTTCCGCGCCGCTATGGCGATTGGCGACCAATACGACAAAATCCGAAATAAGATCGGCAAGCGAATGCACACCGTCCGCGACGAGTGCCTGGGAATGCGCAATTACGCCCACGACGATCTGCACTGACATCAACACCGTATTGAGTCCGATGCTGACGTAAGTGCTTTTGCGCGCGACGCGCTGTTTTTCCGCCGATTGCTCGGCCAAGTTGGAAGGCATGTGAAAGAATGCAGGTTCGTTATTTTTTGATTCTACCCGCTGCTCGATGAAACCGCTGTTAAGCGAAGAAAAACATCTTTCAAATCATATGCTTATCAAAACGCGAAGCATTCTCATTGTGAGCCGGCGCGTCGTGTATGAAGTTCAATAACGCAGTCGGGCAATCATAGCCCAATAAAAAACCGCAGCCAGAAAAGCGCTGCGGTTTTCTTTAATGCATTGCTCGCGACGTGAGCATTAAGTCATATTATTTCTCGATGAGAAATTTATCGCGATCCTGACCTGCGATCCAGCGCGGCGGCTTACCACGGCCCGACCACGTGCTTCCACTCGCGGGATCACGATATTTCGGCGCAACTCCAGCGCGCGGACGAGACGCCGCTTTCGCCGCCTTTGCGCGATTACCGCCGAGTTCGGCCAAAGTAATGCCGTAATCAGCCATTTTCTGCTTGATTTCGTTTAGCACTTCCGCATATTCGCGCGCTTTCGCCTCTTCGATCTGCTTCTCGAGCTTTTCGCGCTGCGCGAGTAGTTCCCTGTAGGAGGACATAGTTCCCTTGTGGTTCGATAAATGGACGACGGTCTGTGCCGATTAGTCCTGAAAGTGATCACGCCTCGGAATTTGCTGGCGAGATTAACACAAAGTAGAAACCCGAGAAAAGACTCCATGCGAAATTAATTAATCTCAATTTCATAAACTTTCACCACGGTCGCAATTGTCAAGTCTCATCGCTCTATTACTCTTTCCCTGAAAAAACCACGTTCGGGTAATAAAGCTCTATTTAACTGGCAAAATATGAAACACAAAAGTTAATTTACCCGGGAACATTTCATGCCATGCGAACTTGGGACGTGAACCGCAAAATCATCTTTTACAACGAGGTTAAAACCCGGCGATCGAACGGAATTCACGCGCCAGTCTGCCGCTCGATGCAATCCTCCAATGCAGCGCGCAGGGTGTTGTTATCGGGCGCCGGAGTTTCGAACTGAAAACGGCTGCGAGCGCCCGCCAGTTCGAGGTCGACACCGTAGCGGTCCACTCCCGCCAATCGCACATGTGACGGCCGACGCGGATGGTGCTCGAAAAATTCGACCAGCCCCTCTTCTTCGTCGAACGACACTGGGCTGAGCGGATCGAGTTCATCCGCCGTCAGCCAGCCCATCGCGCCAAAGCCGCCGATGTAGCGCATGCGTTCGACCGACATCACCCAGAACGAGAAATCGCCCAGCACGAGATAGCGCTCGGCGTCCGGGTGATAGCGGAGGTATCGGTGGATCACGGGCGGCGTCGGCTCGACGTGCTCGAACGTGCCGACCAGTGTGATCCGCTGGCCGTTGAGCACATCGCCGTCCGGCGCATGGACGATCAGGAAGCCGGCGCGCGGATCGGAATGCAGATTGCGCGTGTGTTCGGCAAGGCGGCTCACGAGTATGGTCGGACGGTGGCGCGCGTCGGGCGCGAATGGCAGCACGGTCGGATACGGAAAGCCTTGCGGCTGACGCGCGTGCGTCGCGAGCGTGCCAATCGAAGCCTGATGCAGCAGATGCAGCGGAGCGTGAGGGGGGATGTTCAAGTGCGCGTCCTCGGTGAAATGGATGCGGCGGCGTGCGAACGCAATGGGTGAGCCGATGCCATGCAGACGCGCCGCGCGTGGAAAGTCAATATTAGTTCAAGGGCTTGCCGGCACGACGCGGGATGCTTCGCTAGAATCCAAAATCGCTTTCAGCGCGCTTTCCCGCCAGCTGTCTTCCCATTCACCGAGATCCCCGTGTCCGATCGTCCGTCCGATTCATCCTCGCTGCCCGCCGCGCACCGCAATCTGCCCGTCGGCGCGCGCAACCGCGCCCGCTACGCAACGATGGCGCTCTTTTTCATCGCGGGGATGATGTATGCGTCGTGGGGCGTTCATGTGCCGACGGTACGCGACCGCTTCCATCTGAACCCCGCGATGCTGTCACTCGCGCTTTTCGCGGTCGCGGGCGGCTCGATCGGCGCGATGGTGACGAATGCCCCTTGGATTGCGCGCGTCGGCACGCGCCGCGCATGTCTCGCGGGCGGGCTCGCGATGTCGGCGTGCGGCGCGCTGATCCTCGTCGTCCCGTGGTACTGGATGCTGCTCGTCGTGCTCGCGATCTTCGGCGCGGGCATGGCGACACTCGACGTCGCGATGAACGCCGAGGCCAGCGCCGTCGAGGAGGCGCTAGGCCGGCCGATCATGTCGTCGCTGCACGGGATGTTTAGCGCCGGCGGGATGGCGGGCGCGGCCGTCGGCGGCGCGGCGCTCGCGCACGGCATGGCGCCCGCGCTGCATCTGCTGCTCGCGTCGCTCGTCAGCGCGGGCGTGCTGGTCGCGGCGTGTCCCGCCGTGTTGCCGCATGTGCCGCACGCCGAGCATCCCGATGCACACACGCCGCGCGCGAACCGCTGGCGCTCGCCGGCGCTGTGGGCGCTCGGCGCGATCGCGCTGATTGCGCTGATCGCCGAAGGCGCGATGTACGACTGGGCGACCGTCTACATGCGCGACGTCGTCGCGTCGACGCCTGCCGTCGCCAGCGCCGCCTATGCGGCTTTCTCAGGCGGAATGGCCGCCGCGCGTTTCGCCGGCGATGCCGTGCGCGCGCGTTTCGGCGCGCCGCAGCTGATCGCGGCGAGCGCGTCGCTCGCCTGCGCGGGCATGATAGGCGCACTGCTCCTGCCGAACGCCGTCGCCGCGCTGACGGGCTTCACGATGATGGGCCTCGGCCTCGCCAACATGATGCCGGTGCTGTTCGCGGCAGCGGCGCGCGTGAAAGGCATTCACGCCGCCGAGGGTCTCGCGCATGTCGCGGGCCTCGCGTACTTTGGCCTGCTGCTCGGGCCGGTGATCATCGGCGGCGTCGCGCAGGTGACGAATCTGCCGATCGGCCTGTCCGTCGTCGCGCTGTGCGCGGCGCTCGTCGCGTTCATCGGGCCGAGGGTGTTGCGCTGGCTCGGCATCTGAGCGCCTCCGCTCGCGTCGGGCTCGCGGGCGCGTCGAGCGGCGCTACGTCACGTAACGTGCTACGTGACGTGCGCAGACATTTCACGGCACGCCCCACTCTCGCAAATCTCTACGCATTCCGCCCATCGCGCTGAATCCATTGATTTTGTTAGGGTTCCAGACGATGTCAATCGATGGCAAACGCCGTGTGCGCAATGGCATAGGCTTTGCTCAATCATCAGACGATGCGCGACGCAGACATGCTCATCGCGTCACCGAACAAATAGCGACGGCAACTGAAGCGTCAGGGAGGACGGCGGACCGGAACATCGGTCCGCCGTATTTATCGCCGCATCGTCGTCTGGCGTGACAGAAGCCGCGCCGTCTCGATCAGTCAAAGCTCTTGATACGTGCCGTACGTCTGCGCGAAGTCGTTGCGTTCGAGAAAATTCGTGTACGTCATCGTCACCGACGCGTCGAGCGCTTCGACGTAATGCCACCAGCCGATCGGCAGAAACAGCAGTTCACCCGGCTCGAGCGTGCACTCGATCATTCGCGCCTGCTGGACGGAAGGAAAGCGTTCGACGTCGATCGCGCTGCCGTCGATCTGCGAGTAGCAATGCAGATGGTTGTACATGTGTGTGGTATCGGTGAACGGCACGAGCAGCACGCGCTTGCGTCCGACCACCTGCGCCATCACGTTGTTGGTCAGGTCGTGATGAAACGGCGTCTTCGTGCCGGCCGGTCCGAACCAGAAAAAGCCCGCGTCGTCGGCACCCGCATCCAGATACTCGCGAACCGGCGGCGCATCGGCCCATAACGCCGCGAGCGCCGCGCGGTTGCGCGACGCGTTGTTCGCCGTCATGTAGAAGTCGTTCGTCACGCCACTCTGCTCGACGAGATCGTTGTAGTCGCGAAAACGCATCGTACGCTTCAACGCGGGCTGGTTGATCTCGTAGTCCGCGTCCGCATCGCGCCCAAACTGCACCTCGACTACTGCGTCGCCGCAGCGCGCGCGGAAGTAGTCGAAATTCCATCGCTCGCGCGCGGGCCACGAATCGAACATGCCCATGATGATCACGGGCCGGTTCTGGAAATAGAACTGCTCGTAAAACGCATCGCGCGGCAGACGCGCGCATCGTTCGACGGAATCCGCTCCGGCGCGCATGCGATTCAGGTCGCCGTACACGGAAAGCATCCATTCGCGCTTGCGCAAACGATTGCGTAAGCGCGAACCAGCTAGAAAATAAGGGCTTTTCAGCGTGCTATCGATTTCGCATGACGCGTGATCGTGCTCGAACCCGTGCTGAACGAGCACGGCATGCACGGTTTCGGGCGCTGCGTCGAGCAACAGGTTTTCGGCGATCCAGCGACGCCATTCGTCATCGATCAGACGTGTCACGACGGCCCCCAAACGTTGATGTCCCGTTCGACAGTATCTCCGGCATTGCGCGCGAACGTGCACGGCAACGCGCATGAAGGCGCGCGCCCGCGAACCAAGCCGGATGCACATGAAAAACAAAAGGCACGCGGGTCGAAACCCGCGTGCCTCCTGGGGCCTTCCGGCCGGCTCGCGTCAGACGGAAAACGGCAAGCCGCTTATCCGCCCGCGACAACCGCTCTTACATCTTGACGACGTCGAGCAGCGTCTTCTTGCCTGACTTGTAGTTGTACAGCGAGATCACACCGTGCTTCAGGTCGCCCTTCGAGTCGAACGTGGTTTCGCCGATCACACCCTTGTAGTCGGTGTTCGGCATCGCTGCGAGGATCTTCGCCGGATCGGTCGAGTTCGAACGCTTCATTGCGTCGACGACGATGTACACAGCGTCATACGTGAACGGAGCGTAGATCTGGATCGGCTGGCCGAAGCGCTTCTGATACTTCGCCTGGAACGCCGCGCCGCCTTCCATCTTCTCAAGCGCCATGCCGGCTTCCGAGCAGACGATATTGTCGGTTGCGTCGCCTGCCAGGTCGGACAGCTTGTCGGTACACACGCCGTCACCAGCCAGCACCTTCGCGCGCAGGCCGAGCTGCTTCGCTTGCTTCGCGAACGGGCCGCCCGTTGCGTCCATGCCGCCGTACATGATCGCGTCCGGGTTTTCGCCCTTGATCTTCGTCAGAATGGCGCGGAAGTCGACGGCCTTGTCGTTCGTCGCGTCATGCGACAGCACTTTCAGACCCAGCGACTTGGCCGTCTTCTCGAATTCGTTTGCGAGACCCTGGCCGTAAGCCGTCGAGTCGTCGACGATCGCGACGCTCTTCACCTTCAGCACCTTGCCTGCGTAGTTAGCCAGTGCCGGACCTTGCTGCGCGTCGGTCGCCACGACGCGGTACGTCGTCTTGAAGCCCTGTTGCGTGTATGCCGGGTTCGTTGCCGACGGCGAGATCTGGACGATGCCTGCATCGCTGTAGATCTTCGAAGCCGGAATCGACGTGCCCGAGTTCAGGTGGCCGACCACGGCGACGACCTTGTCGTCGACCAGCTTCTGCGCGACCTGCGTAGCCGTACGCGGGTCGGCTGCGTCGTCCTGTGCGTCCAGTTGCAGCGTGACCTTCTGGCCGCCGACCATCAGCCCCTTCGCGTTGATTTCCTCGACTGCGAGACGTGCACCATTCTCGTTGTCCTTGCCCAGGTGAGCGATGCCCCCAGTCAAGGGTGCGACATGGCCGATCTTGACAACGGTGTCGGCCGAAGCCGTCGTCGCCAACGTTGCAAACAGCATCGCCGCAGCGCTGATCGGCAACAGCTTTTGAATTTTGATGTTCATGTAAGTCTCCGATTTCGGTCCCAAAAACAACGTAATCGCCCTTGTGCCCCGCTTCCTTCACGTGTCGCTCAAATCCCGTGGACGACTCCGCCGGATGCATCGTTCATGCACTTGGCAAGCACGCGTTCCAGCCTGTTTGTGGCAGGTGGCGCCCCGCGCTTGCGCGCAAGTGTAGGCCATCAAATTAATTTGTGGGGTTTTTTTGAGTAAGTGGGAACACTACCAATAGCGTTTGTCCCATTTAGCCGTGAACCGGGCCACAACGCTGCCCCGGAAGCGCCAATCCATGCGGCTCTCGGGAATACGAGGCTTTCTTCTATAACGTGGACCTCAAGCTTTGCGGGCATCGTCCGTTAATGGGCTGGATATGCGCCGTTCCCCTCATAACGCGTAAACGCAAAGGTGATAAGCAACACTGAGAACGTTCTCATTTTTTCTGATGCGCTACTCGCTACATATAGGTATAGGTGCAAGCGCCACTTCCACGTTCGACGCACGCGCGGGTGTCCATGGCTCCCACGCGAAACTCTCGGCAGAGCGCCCGGATCAGTATCACTGCACTCACGCTCTCTCAGCACTTGCGTCCATTCGGCGCATTCAAGATTGCGTTCCTCAGACGAGTGCGTGGACGCGTGCGCAACTCATGCGTCAACGCCTGCGAAGCCCGTGCAGCGGAACCGGCGAGCCATCGCAATCGTTTCAATCCGCTTACGGGGCGGCGCCGTCGGCGAAGCGCGTCAGTCAACCGTCGGCGCGCGCGAGCGCCCGCTGCAGCCGCTTTCTTTTGATGGCACACTGAGCGCCCGCCGCGGGCCAGGCGCGCAAACGATTGACTGCCCGCGGCGGTCCAACAGTAGCAGTCCAACAGTAGCAGTCCGACCGCGGCATCCCCGTTTATGCAAGGAGAAACAACGTGAGCGTGACTTCCCGATGGATCGACATTCCGACCGGCAATGACTCGTTTGGCGCATATATGTCGACGCCGAAAAGCGGCAAGGGTCCGGCCGTCATCATCATTCAGGAGATCTTCGGCGTGAACGGCCACATTCGCGACGTCGTCGATCAATATGCGCAGGACGGCTATATCGCGATCGCACCGGACATCTTCTGGCGCACGCAGCCGCGCGTCGAACTTGGGTACGTGGGCGCGGACCGCGACAGGGGCATCGAGATCCTGCAAAAGACCAACGTCGAGCTCGCCGTCGCGGACATCGGCGCAACGGCGGCTGCGCTGCGCGCGATGCCCGAAGTGACGGGGAAGGTGGCGGGCATCGGCTACTGCTTCGGCGGACGTCTCGCGTATCTGGCGGCAGCCGAAGGTACGCTCGATATCGCTGTGTCGTACTACGGCGGCGGCATCCAGAACCAGCTCGACAAAGCGCCGCAGATCAAGGTGCCGATGCAGTTCCACTACGGCGAGCTGGACCACGGCATTCCGCAGTCTGCAGTCGGCGAAGTGAAGGAGCGCTTCGCGGGCCGCGACGACGCCGAACTGTACATCTACCCGAACGCCGATCACGGCTTCAACTGCACCGAGCGCGCGAGCTATCACCAGCACTCGGCAGCGCTCGCGCACGGCCGCACGCTGACTTTCCTCGCCACCCACGCGTAAGTTACGCTAGAGGCGTGACGTGGCTGCGTCGCGCCTGACATCTGTGCGTCACGTCACCGGCAGCCCGCGCGTGTCATCAACAACATGCCAATCCGGGCGGGGGCCTTCGTCGTGCAAGCCGATTATCTCGATCATGATGCGATCGGCCTCGCCGATCTCGTGCGCAAACGCAAGGTGAGCGCGCGCGAACTGCTCGAAACAGCGATCGCGCGCGCCGAGGCCGCCAATCCCGCAATCAACGCGATCGTTCTGAAGGATTACGACGCCGCTCGCCAGCGCGCGTCGCGCGAGCGCGTGAACGGCAGCGCGTACGCTTCGGGCGCCGACGCGCTGGGCGCCGAAACGCCAGGCGCCGATGCGCCGGGCGCCGACGCGCTCGGCGACGGCCCGCTCGCCGGCGTGCCGTATCTGATCAAGGACCTGGGGCTGCCCGTCAAAGGGCTGCGCATGTCGATGGGCAGCCGCCACTACCGGCACTACGTTTCCACCGAAGACGCCCCGCTCGTTACCCTGACACGCGCCGCCGGCCTCAACATCTTCGGCAAGACGAGCACGTCGGAGATGGGCCAGATGCCTTTTACGGAGCCCGAACTTTTTGGCCCGTGCCGCAATCCGTGGAATCTCGATCACACGCCGGGTGGTTCGAGCGGCGGTTCGGCCGCGGCGGTCGCGGCGGGCATCGTGCCGCTCGCGCATGCGTCGGATGGCGGCGGTTCGATCCGCATTCCCGCTTCGTGCTGCGGCCTCTTCGGGCTCAAGCCATCGCGCGGACGCCAGCCGTCGAATGCCGTGCCCGCGCCCGGCGAACTCGGCATCGATCACGCCGTCTCGCGCAGCGTGCGCGACAGCGCGCTGCTGCTCGACCTCACCTCCGGCAACGCGGAGCGGCCAATGGGTGCGCCCGGCACCTTCCTCGCCGCGACGCGCGAACCGTGCAAGCCGCTGCACATCGCATTCGTGACGGACCCGATGTTCGCGCCCGCGCTGTCCCCCGACGCCCGCGCCGCGCTCGACGATGCCGCGCAACTCGCGGCGTCGCTGGGCCATCGCATCGAACCCGTCTCGCTCGGCATCGACTTCGCGAGGCTGCGCGAAGCATTTCTGATGATCTGGTCGGTGAGCGCCGAGAATCTCGTGCTGAAGGCCGATCAGATCACAGGCCGCAAGCCGAACCGCGACCAGTTCGAAATCGCGACGTGGACGATGGGACACATCGGACGCAAGCTCGGCGAGCGCGAGCTGCCCGAGGCGCTCGAGGTGCAGCGCAGCGTCAGCGCGAAACTCGCCGATCTGATGACGCGTTACGACGTGATCCTGTGCGCGACGCTTGCATCCGCACCGATCAAGATCGGCGAGATGCAGCCGACTGCCGTCGAGAAAATGCAGATGCGCGCGGTCACGACGGTTCCCGTCGAACCGCTGATGCGCAAGCTGCTGACCGATGTCTCGAACAAGGCGTTCGCGTGGGCGGGCTGCACGGAGCTATTCAATCTGACAGGCCAGCCGGCGATGTCCGTGCCGCTCTACTGGAATGCGCGCGGCCTGCCGATCGGCGTGCAGTTCGCGACGCGCGAAGGCGGCGAGGCGACGTTGCTGCGGCTCGCGGCTCAACTGGAGACGGCGCGCCCGTGGTTCGACAGGCGGCCGCCGCTGATGCCCGCGCGAATCTAGGCCGTCGCAAGCACATTCTCGAAGACACTCAGGCGGGCTTGCGCATCGCGTCGAGATCGGCGTGACGCTGGGCGGGCACGCACGCGACGGCGACGATCGACAGCGCGAGCCCGCACATCACGTAGTACGTCGGCGCGAGCGGAGAACCCGTCGTCTTGATGAGCCACGTCACGATGAACTGGCCGCAGCCGCCGAACAGCATCACCGCAAAGTTGTACGCGAGCGAAAGACCGATCGAGCGCACGTTCGCTGGAAAGAGTTCGGCCATCAGCGCGCCGAAGGGGCCGTAGTAGCCGGAGAGCGTGATCGACAGGATCGCCTGCACGACGATCAGCTTCGATACGCTCGGCGCCGCTTCGAGCCATACGAAAAGCGGATAGATCAGCACCAGCGTGAGGATCAGCGACCAAAGCGAAATGCCCTTGCGCCCGATGCGGTCCGACCAGGCGCCCATCACCGGCGACAGCACCACGAGCAGCAGATTGCCGACGATCACGGCCGTCAACGAATCCGCGTAGGGCAGCTTCAGCTGCGTGACTGCGAAGGTCGGCAGATAGCTGATCAGCACGTAGATCGAGACGGTGAGCGCAATCACCGAGCCGAGTCCGCACAGTACGTCGCGGCTATGGTGGGCGAAAAGCTCACCGAGCGTCGCGCGGCGCGCGGTCTGCTTCGCGTGCAGAAATGCTTCGGAATCCGCGAGATGCCGGCGGATGTAATAGCCGATCGGCCCGATCACGAGCCCGATGATGAACGGCACGCGCCAGCCCCACGACCTGAGGGCTTCCGGCGACAACCCGCGCGTCACCAGCGCGCCGACGATGGCGCCGAGCAGCAGCGCCGCCGCCTGGCTCGCCATCTGCCAGCTGCCGTAGAAGCCGCGTTTCGAGAATGGCGCCGCTTCGATCAGCAGCGCAGTAGAACTGCCGAACTCGCCGCCCGCGGAGAAGCCTTGCAGCAAGCGGCCGATCACGATCGCGATGGGCGCGCCGATGCCGATCGCCGAGTACGGCGGCGCGATCGCGAGCAGCAGAATGCCGAGCGTCATCAGCGCGATCACGAGCGAGAGCGCGGCCTTGCGTCCCGCGCGGTCCGCGTACAGCCCGAGCACGATGCCGCCGACAGGCCGCATCACGAACGCGACGCCGAAGCTCGCGGTCGTCAGGAGAATCGAGGAATAGTCGCTGCTGGTGGGAAAGAAGAGTTCCGCGATGACGACGGTGAGAAAACCGAAGACGGTGAAGTCATACCATTCGAGCGCGTTACCGATGACGGCCGCCGTGACTGCACGGGTATTGAGGCTCCTGGATGCCCTCCTCGATGCTGTCGACATCGGTGTCTCCCGCCTTCGTCAAGGCGTCGGGTGCGTTGGATTGAAGTTGATTTGAATGGGGCGGCGAGGCCCCGCGCGCACGCCTTGCGAGTGTATAAGAGCACGACATCCCGTTTCAACCACATTCATAAGGCGAAAGCGCGTGCACAAGACAAGAGAGCGCCACGCCGCATTGCGCGGCGGGCGCTCTCTTCGGCTGCTGCGAAAGACGCGCTGAGCGATGCTGCGATGCATCGCCGATCACGCGCCCGATGGACTTTGCGACGCCTCGCTCAGGCCTTCTTGTTATATGCGCTGCACCAGCCCTTGTTCGCCACCTGCTTGCCGGCGAACATCGGGCACGGTGCATAGGCGTCGGTGGGCTTGCCCTGGAAGAAGCTGCAGTTGCCGCAGTCCTGACCGGCGGCGTATTTCGCATACTTGGCCTTGTCGACTTTCGTCGCGTCTTCCTTGTAGCCGAGTGCCTGCGCGGTCGGATCGGATTCGGCGACCTTCGGCGCATCGGCGAACGCCTGGCGGGACAGCGCGAGCGAAGACGCAACGCCGATGCTCGTGATCAAAAAGGTACGACGGGAATTTTTCATGGGGACTCTCTCCATTTCTCTTGTGAGTATTGATCAAGCCGTTCTGACGACAGCCGTCCCCAAGCATAGCAACGAAGCCGACGCGCGTGATGCTTGAATGCCCGTCATAAGCAAATCCGTAGCGTGAACGTTGAATCGCGCGTGATCGGCTTATAAAGATCCGATGCGTGTCACGGCGGCGTCACCAACGCTGCATATCGGGGGCTTGCGCGTTCGCGCCGTCGGTTTCTCGCGAACCTGCCGTCGGCTTTTGCGAACCGCTCGCAGCTACGCGCGACCGCTCACTTCGCACACGCGCTGCGCAATCGCAAGCGATGCCGTCAGCCCCGGCGACTCGATGCCGAACAGGTTCACGAGCCCGCGCACGCCATGCGCGGCGGGACCTTGAATCAGGAAGTCGGCGGCTGGCTCGCCGGGCCCCGACAGCTTCGGACGAATGCCCGCATACGCCGGCTGCAGCGCTTCGTCGGGAAGGCCGGGCCAGTACGCGCGGATCGCCGCATAGAACGACTCCGCGCGACGCGGATCGACGTCGTAGCCGATCGAATCGACCCATTCGACATCGGGACCAAAACGCGTCTGGCCGCCGAGGTCGATCGTCAGATGCACGCCGAGTCCCGCTTCGTTCGGCATCGGATAGATCAGGCGGCTAAATGGCGCGCGGCCCGAAATGCTGAAGTAGTTGCCGCGCGCGAGATAGAGCGGCGGCACGTGGCGCGCGTCGAGTCCGCGTATCGTGCGCGCGAGCGCGTTCGCATGCAGGCCCGCGCTGTTGATCACGCACGCCGCGCCGATCGTGGTCGGCGAACTGCCGCCGACCTTCACGACAAAGCGCCCGTTGATCGCCTCGACCGCTTCGACGGGCGCGTGAAACGCGCAGATTGCGCCATCGCGTTCGGCATCGCCGAGCAGCGCCAGCATCAACTGATGGCTGTCGACGATGCCCGTCTGCGGCGAGAACACCGCTTCGACGCATCGTAGCGATGGCTCCAGTTCCTGCGCGTCCTCGCCGGAGATGCGCATCAGGTCGAGCACGCCGTTTTCCTTGCCGCGCGCCATGATGCTTTCGAGTTGAGGAATCTGATTGCGCGCGGTCGCGACCAGCAGCTTGCCGCAGCGCTGATGAGGCACGCCGCGCTCCGCGCAGTAGTCGTAGAGCATCTCGCGGCCGCGCACGCACAGCGTCGCCTTGAGTGAGCCGCGCGGATAGTAGATGCCCGCGTGTATCACTTCGCTGTTGCGCGAGCTCGTGCCGACGCCGATGGCTTCGGCCGCTTCGAGCACGATCACCTCACGTCCGCGCGCAGCCAGAGCGCGCGCGACGGCGAGACCGACGACGCCAGCGCCGATCACCACACATTCGATCTGATCCATGTCCATTGGACGCGGCTCGATGCGCCGCGTTCTGTCTCGTCATCCACCTGGATATCGAAAGCGTGCGGCACCTTATGAAACGTGGCCGCGCGCTGTCGAACGCTTCACATGCACAATGCGAAATCGCACAGCGCGCCACAGACACAAATGCCCGCAGCCTCATCTGGCTGCGGGCATCGATATGTGGGAACGCTGGCGCGTTTGACTCAGTGTACGCCGACGACGCACGTTCCTGGCGAATTCGCGCGGACTCTCGCGGGCTGGCGTTCCGCGCGCGCCACAACAGGGTTGATCAATCCGCGGCAGTTGTGCGTTTGAAAAGGTGATGCAGATTCACTTGCGCGACGGGCACCGTATAGCCGCCCATCGCGAACTGCTGCGGGTACGCGGGCGCGTTCGGATTCAGGCTCAATTCGCCGTTTGCGCGCGCTTGCGCCAGTTCCGCCCTCACTTCGGCGCGCGTCTGCGGACCGTTCTGCGTGGACGGCGTTTGCGACGGAGCCGGACTATAGCCGCTCGCAAAAGCCGGCACGGCGACCACTGCGGAAATCAACAGCGCTGCAAGCGAAGACTTTTTCATGATCGGTTCCTGACGTGAGGTTGGAAACGCGGTTCGCATTTCGATGAACGCAGTCTAGTCCTCGCCTATCACGTTGCCGACCCTGATTAATGGAATTGACTGTTGCCGGATTCATTCAAATTCCAAGCAAATCGCCCTTCGCCCGGCATGGAATAGCCACACCATTGGAACAATAAAAAGGGCCGCGCAAGCGCGGCCCGTTCGCACAAATGGCGCTGGCGCCATTAGAAACCGATCGGTTTGCGGCGCGAGTTGTAGTCAAGGCGAATGTCGTCGGCGCTGATGTGGTCGCGGCCCGCGATGCGCGCCGAGCCGAAGCCGTTCAGGATCGCGCGCCGCATTTCGCGCGGCGACGCTTGCGCCAGCGCATCGAGCGCTTCCGCGCCAATTTCCGCCGGAAAGCGCTGCCCCCAGCCATGCGCCGAGCGGATCTCGTCGTAGATCGACTGCGCGATGCGCCGCGAGCCTTCTCGATCCGGCGGCGGAATCTCGTAGACATTCATCCGGTTGAGGATAGGCTCGGGAATCGCGCGCTCGTCATTCGCTGTCGCGATCCAGATCACATGGCCGGCGTTGATCGGAATCTCCGCGAACTCGTCGATGAACGTCTGCGCGGTGTCGTGTTCGAGCAATGCGTAGAGCGCGCCGAGCGGATCGTATTGCGAATCGCCCGTCGCCTTGTCGATTTCATCGACGGCGATCACGGGATTTGCGTAGCTGCCGTGCACGAGCGCGTCGAACACCTTGCCCGGCTTCGCGTTCTTCCATTGCGACGACGCGCCTGACAGAATCCAGCCCGCCGTCAGCGAACTCATCGCGACATAGTGATACGACGTGCCGAGCATCCGCGCGAGCTGCTTCGCGAAGTGCGTCTTGCCGATGCCCGGATCGCCGAGCAACAGAATCGGCATCAGCTCCAGCCGGTCGTCCGTTTCGAGGCACAGCGCGACCTGCTTGCGGATATCGTCGAGCGGCTCGGTGAAGTTGGGCAGCGCGCCGATCAGATCGTCGATGGACGGCATCCGGTTCGGCTTCACGCAAAAACGCAGATTGCCGACCTTCAGCATCTTCTCGTACGTCGAACGCAGTGCGTCGCTGGCGCCTTCGCTCAGTTCGTTCAGCGCCGTCTCCACCTGATCGAGATCGTAGACCTTGCTGAACGATGCAACCGCGATTTCCTGTTTCACCATTGCCGTTGTCATCGCTTCACCCCGTTGTGCCGGACTTGCAGCCGCAGCGTCCCGGACGCCGCTCCGATTTCAGTGTATCGACGCCGAAATCCCATGCAAGCCAGCAGCCGCGCAGGTGTGCTGCTAACGACAGCAGCGGGCGAGGCGCTTGCTTGAATCGCGGTGTGCGCGCCCTTATCTGCAATGCACTGTTACCGCCTGACGCTGAACCTTGGTTCCGGATCGGATGTCAGAAAACCGTTATCCCGATAAAGCGTAAGATGGTCGGCGGTCGCAAGAAAGAACGCGCGGACACCGCACGCTTTGGCGAAACGCAGCGATTCCGGAGACTCACTTTTCATGTTGAAAACCAGCTTCGCCGCCGTCCTGCTCGGCACCTCGCTGATCGCACAGGCCCCGTTGGCTCAGGCGCAACAGCGCCCCGCGGCGCCCGTCATCAAATGGGAATTGCAGGTGATGCGCGACGGCCAGCAGATCGATACGTTCGATGGCACGACGACGGTCGGCCAGGCGCGCACCGACACGCATCATCACGTGGTGCAGAACAATGTCGGCTGCAAGAACGTCCCGGCGGGCAGCATCGATCTCGCGCGCACGCTGACCGTCTCGCCGACACAGGTGGATACGAGCGGCGTCACGTTCTCGATCGACGCGCAGGAAACGCTCGAAGAGCCGGGCATGCGCACCACGGACACCGGCTGCAAACTGCCGCCACAGCCGCGCCAGGTGAGCGCGAATCATCCGGCGCTGAAGGTGCCGCCGGGCGACTGGACCACATGGACGATCGTCGACAAGGACCCGAATCTCGTCTATCGGTTGCGTGCAAGCGTCGCAAACAATCCGTGAACTCAACGAACGACGTGGATAACGCGGCATGCGAAACCCCGAAGAACTGATACGCGAAAACATCGATCCGAAAGAGTTCATTGCCGTGAGCTGGAACTTGCACAAGGGTCGCTCGCCGCTCGGCTTCCAGGCGTGGGAGGCGATGCAGCGCTGGGTGCAGTCCGTTCATGCCGATGCGTATTTCCTGCAGGAAGCGATGGCTCGCCGGATGCCCGCGCCCGTGCTGGCCAGTGCGTTCGGCGCGCGCATGAGCGACTTCGACAACGACGTATGGCATTGCCAGGCAACCGAAATCGCCGAGTCACTGGATTTGCAGATCGCGCTCGGACCGAATGTGTTCAAGCCGTCGTGGCGGCATGGCAATGCGATCCTGTCGCCGCATCCCCTCGATCTCGGCGGACGCTGGGACATTTCAGCGCACCGTTTCGAGCGGCGCGGGCTGCTCGTCGCGCGCGCGACGTTCGGCGGCCATTCGGTGACGCTGCTGTGCGCGCACCTCGCGCTCACGCGCCAGGCCCGGCTGCGTCAGATGCACTGGATCGCACACTGGATCTCGAAGGAAGCGCCGGAAGGTCCGCTCGTGCTCGCGGGCGACTTCAACGACTGGCGCAATGATTCGGTGCCGCTCTTTCGCGAACACGGCCTCATAGAAGTGGCGACGCTGCTCGGCGAGCCGGGCCGCACGTTCCCCGCGTTCTCGCCTGCGCTCGCGCTCGACAAGATGTTCGTGCGCGGAATGAAGCCTATCGAGTGGATCCAGCCGGCGCAGGAAACCGCATGGCTGTCGGATCACCTGCCGTATATGGCGCGGCTGCGCGTCGAATAAACGCGGACTTGTGACGCGGACTTCGCAGTCAGTCGCGCCGCGGCGTCCAGACGAGTCGCGCCCTGATCGTTTCGCCGGGCTTTAGCACCCGGTAGCCTGCGCGCTCGCGCATCTGCATGTCTTTCGCGTTGAAGCAGTCGGTCGTATTCGTGACGGGCTCGACGCACAGCTGCGCCTCGTTCGCTGGCGCAAATACCACCAGATGATCGAACGGCGCTTCGGCCGTCAGCGTCAATTGACGACGCTCGTCCCGCCACGCAACCGTCGCTTCGCGCGTCCAGCCGCTGAAGTTGTTGTCGAGATCGAACGCATCGACGCTCATGCCGTGCTTCAGCGCGTCGACGGCGGGATGCGGCCCGAGGTGAGCCGGCAGCACGTCTTCGTCGGTGTGCCACATCCGCTCGACGTTCGCGGTGATCGTCGTATTCGCCGTGCGCGGGTAATACGGATGATGTCCCATGCCGAACGGCATCGGACCGCCCGACAGATTCTGCGCGGCAAGCGTGATGCGCAATGCGTCGCCCAGCAACTCGATGCGCTGGCTCGCGCGATAGCGGAACGGCCAGTCGCCGCGCACAGCGGTATTGGGCACATGCTCGAAATGCAGTTCGACGGACGCGGCCGTGCGCGCGCCGACACGCCACGGCCTCTTCCACGCGTGGCCGTGCAGCGCGTGCGCGAACGCGTCGTCGTCCGAGGCCAGATCGATCGTGAGTCCGGCGAACTCGAAGCGAGCGTCGCGGATGCGGTTGCAGTACGGAAAGAGCGGGAAGCTCGCCATTCGCAGCGGATCGCATTCGACGATTGCGGCGCGCGTCGCGGGCCGCAGCCAGTGCAGCACGCGTTGCGACGTCCGTTCACGCACCGTTTCGTAATACGCGGCTATCGACCCACCGACGTGCGGCGCAACCACGAGCGTCGTATCGCCGCTCGTCAGCACGACGAGCGAAGGATCGTCGATGCGCAGATCGGTGGCCGCGTCGGCCGCAGGCGGTTTGGAGAAGGCTTCGCGCATGATCGTTTGAGTTGGCGTGGACGGTGCGGCGCAAGGCGGCGTCCCATCGTGCCGAAGCGGCTCGCGCGACCGAGAATCGCACGCCGAAGCTTTTCGGTCAATATTATTAGTAATAATTTTGCTGAAAAACAGCTGTTCACACCGTGGGCAAACGCCAAATAAAGCGGGGTTTGCGCGTGTTGTCCGGCGCATATTATTAGTGTTACCGTCAGAGCGACGATGCCTGCGGCATCCCCCGTCTACAAGCCGCGTTGTGCGGCCGGATCAATGAAAAAATCGACCCAGCGCCGCCCGACGATGACCGATATCGCCAAGCTCACCGGCGTATCGCAATCGACTGTTTCCCTCGTCCTCAACAACGCGACCAGCGCGAAGTTTTCCGAAGCGACGCGCGACAAGGTGCTGAAGACGGCGCATGAACTCGGCTACCGGCTTGCACCGCGCGAACCGCTGCCGCGGTCTTCCGACGAACGCAATCTGATCATCTATCTCGCCGACGAAATCTCGACGAGCCCGCACCCGGTCGTGAACATCGACGGCGCGCGCGATGCCGCGTACGCGAGCGGCAAGCTGCTCGCCGTCTACTCGACGCACGGCAACGCAGACATCGAGCAACAGGTGCTCGACGCTGTGCTCGCGAGCCCGACCGTGTTCGGCGTGATCTACGCAACCGTCTACACGCGCAAGGTGACGCTGCCCGCCGCGCTCTCGCGCGTGCCGACCGTGCTGCTGAACTGCTACACGAGCGAGGGCGGCCAGTCGTCGATCGTGCCCGCCGAAGTCGCGGGCGGCCACGTCGCGACGGAATACCTGCTGCGCGCGGGCCACAGGCGGATCGGCTACATCAACGGCGAGCACTGGCAGGACGCCGCGAAAGACCGCCTGAAGGGCTATCGCACCGCGCTTGCCACCGCCGATCTGCCGTTCGCGCCGGAGATGGTGCGCGACGGCGACTGGAGCTCGGGCACGGGCTTCGAGCACACGCTTTCGCTGATGCGCGAGCCGCATCCGCCTACGGCGATCTTCTGCGCGAACGACCTGATGGCGCTCGGCGCGATCGAGGCGCTGAAGCAGCTCGGCTATCGCGTCCCTGACGACGTCTCCGTGCTCGGCTACGACGATCAGGAGATCGCGCGCCACACGCATCCGGCGCTTTCGACCGTCGTACTGCCGAACTACGAGCTGGGCCGCTGGGCCGTCGAAACGCTGCTTCAGGAAGTGCAGAACCAGGCGGCGGGCGCGCCCGTCCGTCATCGGATGGTGAAGCTCGACGGTCCGTTGATCGAGCGCGGATCGGTCAGGGTAATTACCGAGGCAAAAGCGCCGGCAATTAATATTATTAGTGATTGACCAATAATAATTCGCGATGAAATAATCGGCGCGACCGGTCACCTCATCACCGGAGTGCCGGCGGCAGTTGAAGCAAAAAAGCACAACACATCCAACTGGTACCTGGAGGAAGACATGGCGTCGCACAATCGGGATTCGCGCCGGCAACGGCTTCGGCCGCTCGCCGCATCGCTCGTGGCAGTCGCGCTGGGTTTCGGCGTCGCGTCGGCACAGGCCGACGACCTGCCGAAGCTCGTCACCAAAACGCCGCTGAAAGTCGGCTTCGCGCAGACGGAGAGCAACAATCCGTGGCGTCTCGCCGAAACGAAAAGCTTCAAGGAGATCGCCGCGAAGTGCGGCTGGCAGCTCGTGATGACCGACGCGAACGGGTCGAACTCGAAGCAGGTCTCCGACATTCAGAGCATGATCGCGCAGCACGTCGATCTGCTCGTGTTCCCGCCGCGCGAAGAGAAGCCGCTCGCGCCCGTCGTGCTGCAGGCGAAAAAGGCGGGCATTCCCGTGATTCTCGTCGACCGCAACGTCGATCAGTCGGTCGCGAAGGCGGGCCGCGACTACATCACGTTCATCGGCTCGGACTTCATCGACCAGGGCCACCGCGCCGCCGACTGGCTTATCAAGGCGACGGGGGGCAAGGCAAAGATCATCGAGCTCGAAGGCACGACGGGCGCTTCCGCCGCGAACGACCGCAAGAAGGGCTTCGACGAAGTGATCGCGAAGCAGTCGGGCATGTCGATCATCGCGTCGCAAAGCGGCGACTTCGCGCGCGACAAAGGGCGTCAGGTGATGGAAACGCTGTTGCAGGCGCACCCGGACGTGACGGCCGTCTACGCGCACAACGACGAAATGGCGCTTGGCGCGATCGCCGCGATCAAGGCGGCCGGCAAGCAGCCGGGCAAGGACATCCAGATCGTGACCATCGACGGCACGAAGGGCGGCCTCGACGCGATTGCCGCCGGCGAACTCGGCGCGAGCGTGCAGTCGAGCCCGTTCTTCGGCCCGCTCGCGTGCGACGTCGCGCAGCGCTTTGCGAAGGGCGAAAAGATTCCGACGTGGGTCAAGGTGTCGGACCGCTTCTACGACAAGGGCAACGTTCAGGAAAGCATGCAGTACGGTTACTGAGCGGGTTTAATGAGCGGCTGCCGCTTATTGAGCAGTGACCCGGCCGCGCGCGCCTCGATTCACGCAGCAAGGCGCGCAGCGAGCCGGACAGGCAGGGCCTCATCGAGGCGCACGCGCGCCCCGCTGACGGGAAGGGTTCGAAGCGACGTGTCCGTTGCGCGCGTTTTCGCGGTCGACGGGCCGTCGCTTCGCTTTGTCGGGCGGTACCATGGACGTCGCGGCCCGACGAGCGGCCGTTCAACGTTGCGCGGCGCTGTGCGTGACCACTACGGTGAGGCCCGCGCAGCGCAGGCATCGGTCGAAACGCCGGCTCTGGTCGACTGCTGGGCATGGGACAGGAGTACGGCGCTAGAGTGCCAACTCTGGTCGACCGCCTTCCATGGGACGGGAGCAAGCGCTAAAGCGCCGACTCCAGTCGATCGCTCTGCATGGGACGGGAGTAGACGCCAAAGCGCCAACTCTGGTCGACCGCTCTGCATGGGACGGGAGCAAGCGCTAAAGCGCTAACTCCCGTCGACACATAAGGAGACGTATGTGACGCAAGCCGACGCGCATTCCGACACTCCGCAATCTTCCGACCGCGCGCCCCTGCTCGACATGCAGGGCATCGACATTTCGTTCGGCGGCGTGCCGGCGTTGCGCGGCGCGAATCTCACCGTCGCGGCCGGCGAAGTGCATGCGCTGATCGGCCAGAACGGCGCGGGCAAATCGACGATGATCAAGATCCTCACGGGCGCTTATCGGCGCTCGGGCGGCAGCGTGCGCTTCGAGGGCCACGAGATCGACTTCCGCACGCCAAAGGAAGCGCGCGAAGCGGGCATCAGCACGATCTATCAGGAGATCAACCTGGTGCCGTTCCGCTCGGTTGCCGAAAACATCTTTCTCGGACGCGAGCCGCGCCGCTTCGGTCTGATCGACTGGCGCGAAGTGCAGCGGCGCGCGTCCGCGCTGCTCGAATCGTTCGGCTTGCAGATCGACGTGAGAAAGCCCGCGCGCAGCTATTCGACGGCGATTCAGCAGATGGTTGCGCTCGCGCGCGCCGTTTCGTCGGACGCGAAGATGGTCATCATGGACGAGTCGACTTCGTCGCTCGACGAACGAGAAGTCGGGTTGTTGTTCAGCGTCGTGCGCAAGCTGCGCGACGACGGACGCGCGGTGATCTTCGTGTCGCATCGTCTCGACGAACTGTATGCGCTGTGCGACCGCGTAACGGTGATGCGCGACGGCCAAACAGTCGCGCAAAGCGCAATGAAGGACATCGACAAGCGTCAGCTCGTCACGACGATGCTCGGCCGCACGCTCGCCGCCGTCGTGCAGGACGACAGCGCCACGCGCGAAGCGAATCTCGCGCGTCGCGGCGACAAGGCGATTTCCGCGCGCCATCTCGCCGCGCATCCGAAAGTGAGCGACGTGTCGCTCGACGTGCACGCGGGCGAAGCCGTCGGTCTCGCCGGCCTGCTCGGCTCCGGCCGCACGGAGACGATGCGCCTGCTGTTCGGCGCGGACCCGGCGGAGCGCGGCGCATTGTCGATCAACGGCCAGACAGTCGCGCTGAAGTCTCCGCAGGACGCGATCGCGCGCGGTCTCGCGTATCTCACGGAAGACCGCAAGGCGGAAGGCATCGTGCCGGACCTGTCGGTGCGCGACAACCTCACGCTCGTCTGTTTGCGCACGCTGTCGAAGCACGGCGTCGTCGATGTGAAGAAGCAGCAGGCGATCGTCGAGCGCTTCATCGCGTCGTTCGGCATCAAGCTGCGCTCGCCCGATCAGCCGATCCGCGAGCTGTCGGGCGGCAACCAGCAGAAAGTGCTGCTCGCGCGCTGGCTCGCCGCGCGGCCGTCGCTTCTGTTGCTCGACGAACCGACGCGCGGCATCGACGTCGGCGCGAAGGCCGATGTTGCGAAGATCGTGCGCGAGCTGCGCGACGGAGGCATGGCGGTGCTGCTGTCCGCGTCCGAACTCGAAGAACTGACGGCCGTCGCCGATCGCGCCGTCGTGATCCGCGACGGACGCACAGTCGCCGAACTCGACGGCGCGCACATGAGCGAATCCGCAATCATGGATGCGATTGCCTGGGGCAGCGCGGGCACGTCGCAACTGGTCGAAGCGGCGCAGTCCGCGCATATCGGCGATGCACCGGAGGGCGACCGCCATGGCTCATGAGTCGCTGCGCAACGGCGCCGCGCCGCTCGCCTCCAGCGCGTCAGCGCCTGGCGCCTCGCAACCGGGTGCGTCGACGGTAAAGAAAAAACGGCGTCTCGCGATTCAGCGCGAAATCGTCGTGCTGCTCGCGATGCTCGTCTTCAATCTGCTGTTCACACAGCACTTCTGGTCGCTGCAAACCTTCAACGTCAATCTGACACAGGTCGTGACGATCGTGATCGTCGGCATCGGCATGACGCTGGTTGTGGCGACGGGCGGCATCGATCTGTCGGTGGGCGCATCGATGGCGATTGCAGGCGCGCTCGCGCCGATGCTCTTCATGCACATCGCCGGTCCATCCGGTATCGCGCTCGCGTTCGTGCTGCCCATTCTGGCCGCGGCGCTTTGCGGCGCGTTCAACGGCTTCCTCGTGACACGGCTAGCCGTGCAGCCGATCGTCGCGACACTCGTGTTGTTCATCGCCGGACGCGGCATCGCGCAGGTCGTCACCGACGGCAACCTTCAGGCCTTCAACAATCCCGCGTTTCAGTGGATCGCGCTCGGCAAAGTGGCGGGCATTCCGTTCCAGGTGCTGCTGATGTTCGCGCTTGTCGCGTTCTTCGCGTGGGTCGTGCGCAAGACGCTGTTCGGCCAGTATCTGCTCGTGACGGGCGGCAACGAAAAGTCGGCGTATCTGAGCGGCGTGCCGACCGCGCGCGTGAAGATGATCGCGTACACGCTGTGCGCAGCGCTCTCGGGCCTCGCAGGGCTGATTTCGATTTCGGTGAATTCGTCGTCGGATGCGAACGTCGTCGGGCTCGGCATCGAACTCGACGCGATTGCCGCCGTCGCGGTCGGCGGCACGGCGCTGACGGGCGGCAAAGCGTATATCGGCGGCACGCTGATCGGCGCGCTGATCATCCAGTTGCTGCGCTACACGCTGCTCGCGCACGGCATTCCCGATGCGGCCGCGCTCGTCGTCAAGGCCGCCATCATCATCGCGGCCGTGTACGTGCAGCGGCGCTCGCGCTGAAGCACTTCGAACGATTTCGCAGAACACGATCCGATGAAAAAAAACCTGCCCATCCTGATCGCGCTCGTTGCGCTGCTCGTACTCGGCCTCGTGCGCTACGAGCACTTTGCGTCCGAGTACAACATCATGTCCTTCTGGCGCTACAACTCGATGTTCGCGCTGATCTCCGTCGGCATGGCCTTCGTGATCATCACGGGCGGCATCGATCTGTCCGTCGGCACGGTGGCCGCGCTGGCGAGCGTCGTGTCGGCCCTCGCGAGTCCGTACGGCGGCTGGATCGCGGTGCTCGCGGGCGCGGGTGCGGGACTGCTGGTCGGCGTGATCAACGGCGTCATCATCACGCGGATGAAGATCCTTCCGTTCATCACGACGCTCGCGACGAGCCTCGGCGCGCACGGCCTCGCGCTGCTGCTCGGCAAGAACGACGCCGTGTCGGTTTCGTCGGATACGAACTTCGCCAACTTCGGCCAGGGCGATCTGTTCGGCCTGCCGATTCCCGGCCTCATCGCGCTCGTCGCCGCCGTCGCGGGCTGGCTCGCACTGCGCAGCACGCGCTTTGGCCGGCATTCGCTGGCGATCGGCGGCAGCGAGGAAGCGGCGCGGCTGATGGGCCTGAACGTGAACCGCACGCTGGTCGCCGTGTATGCGGTGAGCGGCTTGCTGGCGGGGCTGGCGGGTGTGATTCTCGCCGCGCAGTTCGGCGCGGGGCAGCCGAATGAAGGCGTCGGCTGGGAGTTGTTCGCGATCTCGGCCGTCGTGCTGGGCGGCACGCTGCTGACGGGCGGCGAAGGATCGATCGCGATGACGATCGCGGGCGTGTTGCTGCTCGGCCTCGTGTTCAACCTGCTGAACTTCGAAAACGGGCTCGGCTACATCAGCCTGTCGGCGTACTGGCAGTCGGTGATTCGCGGCGTGTTCCTGCTGCTCGTGATCGTGCTGCAAGCGCGCGTGCTCAAGCAGCGCGCGCACAAGCGCCCGCTCGCGGAAACAGGCGCGGATGCAGGACCGGCTGCGAGTTGAAATCCGTGCGTCGCGGGCGTTCAAACGGGCGTTGGCGAGAGTAAGATCGCGATTCCCTTTTTGCCCAACGCGCCGCCGCCCGGTGCGGTATATCGTCGCCATGCATCACTACCTGCCGATCCTGCTGCAAATCGCCATCGTCTATCTGGTCGCGCTCGTGAGTCCCGGCCCCAACTTCTTCATGATCACGCAGCTGTCGCTGGCGGGACGGCGCGGACTCGGCGCAGCGTCGGCGCTGGGCGTCGGCACGGCATCGACGATCTGGGCCTCGCTCGCAATGCTCGGCTTCGCCACCGTGCTACAGCGGATCGACTGGCTGTACAACGGCATCCGCATCGCGGGCGCGGTGTATCTCGTGTGGTTCGGCTTCAAGCTGCTGCGTTCGAGCGCGAAGCTCGGCGACGCCGCCACCGCCGTGGTCGAGACGCCGCCCGCGAGCGACCGAGGCGCATATTTCCGCGCGTGGCGCTCGGGGCTGCTCACGTGCCTGACGAATCCGAAGTCTTGCGCGTTCTGGACCAGCGTGTTCGCGACGATGTTTCCCGCTCATCCGCCGACGTGGTTCTACGGCGTCGCGCTCGCGATGATCGCGACGATGTCGGCGAGCTGGTACAGCAGCGTCGCGCTGATGTTCGCGACGGAGCGCACGCAGCGCGGCTATCGACGCCTGCGCCGGCCGATCGACGGCCTGTGCGGCGCGGTGCTCGTCGGGCTCGGCGCGAAGCTCGCAGCGGAAAGCTGACGGCACACGCCGCGTCGCGGGTTCCAGCTTCGCCAGCAGGGTCAATGCTGCGGTGCGTGAACCGTTTCCGGTATTATCCCGAAATAGCGCTTACCAGCGCCCTGTGGAGCGGCCGCCGTCATCCGGCGACTACAGGCAAGCGCCCGTCACGCGGGCGTGGTCCGATGCCCAAAGCGGTGGGCGAGACCCGAAGGGCAACACCCGCGACGGTCGGCAGCCGGGCACAGGACCCAGTTCCGTACCACCCCAGCAGTGCGCGCCAGCCACGCCGCAGTCGTCCGTTCCGGCGAAATCGAACGACAGCCCGAACGACAGGCGCGTCGGCGCTGGACAGATCTCCGGTTCACCGCCCAACCCGCCGCGGCAATGCCCGGTGTGCTGACGCGGTAAAATAGCGAATTACGCGTCATGCCCATGTCGCTGGCGACACGGGACGATGCATTGCCTTTGCCGTGCCGGCCTCGCTTTTTGTTGCGGCCGACCTTGTTTTCGCACCATCGAAGAAGCCATGAGCAACCTGAATCCACAAACCGTCCTGAGCGTCCATCACTGGACCGATACGCTTTTCAGCTTCACCTGCACGCGCGATGCGTCGTTCCGCTTCGAGAATGGCCAGTTCACGATGGTCGGCCTCGAAGTCGACGGCAAGCCGCTGATCCGCGCCTACAGCATGGCGAGCGCGAACTACGAAGAGAACCTCGAATTCCTGAGCATCAAGGTGCAGGACGGTCCGCTGACGTCGCGTCTGCAGCACCTGAAGGTCGGTGACCAGGTGCTGATCGGCAAGAAGCCGACGGGCACGCTGATGGCCGACAACCTGCTGCCCGGCAAGACGCTGTGGCTGCTGTCGACGGGCACGGGCCTGGCGCCGTTCATGTCGATCATCAAGGACCCGGACATTTATGACCGCTACGAAAAGGTCGTGCTGACGCATACCTGCCGTTTCGTCGACGAACTGGCGTACAAGGAATACATCACGGATCACCTGCCGGCGCACGAGCACATCGGCGAACTGATCCGCGACAAGCTGGTGTACTACCCGACCGTCACGCGCGAGGCGTTTGCGAACCGTGGCCGCATCACGGATCTGATCGAAACGAAGAAGCTGTTCGACGACCTCGACCTGCCGCACTTCTCGCTGGAAAACGACCGCGTGATGCTCTGCGGCAGCCCGCACATGCTGCGCGACACGCGTGAACTGCTCGACAGCATGGGCTTCCAGGAAGGCAGCAACAACTCGCCTGGCCATTACGTCGTCGAAAAGGCGTTCGTCGGTTAAGCATTTAGCCGTATCAGCCGCAGCGCGACCCTTGGTCGCGGCCGCGCGAGCCGCATCACCCGAAACCGGAGCCTTCGCGCTCCGGTTTTTCTTTTGGCGCGCGCTTTTCCTCTCGTCGAACGGCTGGTGGATCGCGCGTCACCGCCCGGCACTCAGTCGGACACGCGGTTACAAATTCCATGACCATCGATCTATTTTCTGTGTAGGTATTTTTCTGACACAAAAGGCCACCGACTTGATCCTCTGCGTGAAAAATGCGCGGCGAGCCCCCATAGACGGCCATTTTTTCTTTTTTTAAGATATGATCGAAACGCAGCGCCATTTGACAGACTATTAACAAAACTGTCGTTTTTGTTACAGAATGTAAATTTCGTTACGTCACGGCGTAGCGTTTTTCCGTCGCGGATCGTGCTGCGGCGGACATATCTGGGGATCAGGGTTCGCATGCGTTCTTTCGTCTATGTGCCGTCGGTGTCTGGCTGCCGTTTCGGCCCATCCGTTTCGTGAGCAGGACCATGGATACGTCGATCGTCGTCCCGATGCACGCGCACAGCACGGCCGCGCTCGCGAGCGACGCGCAGCAGCCGGAACAGCGTGCGTCCGACCGTCTCGCGAGCCGTTCCCGCGCCGCCCGCAAGCCGTCTGCTCCCGCCACGCTGGCGTCATCGCGCGATGACGTCGCGCGTCTGCAGGCGCGCGTGCGAGAACTGGCCGCCGAGCTGACACGCACGCAGGAAGCCACGCGCCGCCAGGTCGCGCACGAACTGCACGACAGCGTGGGTGCCGAACTGACGGCCGCGCGCTTCGCGCTGGCCGGCATCGAAACGTGGCTGCCCGTCGACGCGCCGGCGCAATGCGCGGCCGCGCTCGCAACGGCGCAGCGCTCACTCGACGCCGTGACGGAAGCCGCCCAGCACGCCGTCGCCGACCTGCACGCGCCGACCCTCGACAAAGGCATCGTCAACGCGCTGTCGCACTGGACCCACAGCTTCGCCGCACGCACGGGCCTGCGCATGAGCTTCGTGTGCGCCGCCGATGCGCGCCTCACGCGCCTTTCCGCCGATGCGTCGCTGGCCGTGTTCCGCGTCGCGCAGGAAGCGCTCAACAACGTCGCGAAACACGCGCGCGCGGCGGGCGCCGACATGCGCATCGAATCCACTTCCACCCATCTGAGCATCGTCGTCAGCGACGACGGCATCGGCATTCCGCCGCACGCAGGCCACGACGAGCGCCAGTTCGGCCTCGCGGGCATGCGCGCGCGCTGCAATGCGTTCGACGGCGAGCTGCGCATTACCGCCGCTCCCGCCGGTCAGCCGCGCGGCACCAGCGTGCAGGCCCGTTTCGCGTGGAAAGCGCTACTCGGCAACGCGTCGCGCCCGCGCGCGCGGCGCACGGCAATCCGCCTGTGAATACCGGTATTTCCTCATGAGCTTGCGCATTCTGATTGCCGAAGATCACGCCGTCGTTCGCGAGGGCGTGCGGCAGCTGTTGATCGACAGGGGTGTCGCCGATGACGTCGACGAGGCGCAGACGGGCGGCGAAGCGCTCGCACACGCCTCGAAGCACCTGTACGACGTGATCCTGCTCGACATCTCGCTGCCGGACATGAATGGCGTCGAGGTGTTGAAGCGCCTGAAGCGCAAGGTGCCGCGCATCCCCGTGCTGATGTTTTCGATGTATCGCGAGGATCAGTACGCGGTGCGAGCGCTGAAGGCGGGCGCGGCAGGCTATCTGTCGAAGACGGTCGACACCGTGCAGATGATCGCCGCGATCCAGCAGGTCGCGGCAGGCCGCAAGTACGTGAGCCCCGCGATGGCGGAAGCGCTCGCCGACTATGTGTCATACGACGGTGAGCAGATGCCGCACGAAAAGCTCTCGGACCGCGAATACCAGACGCTGTGCATGCTCGCATCGGGCAAACGGCTGACGGATATTGCGGTTGCGCTGTCGCTGTCGGTGAAGACGGTGAGCGTCTACCGCACGCGGCTGCTCGAAAAGATGAAGCTGCGCAACAACGCCGAGCTGACCTTCTACGTGATGAGCAACCGTCTCGTCGATCTGAACCCTGCGATGACGGCCTGATCGATCGCGCGGCGACGCGACACGATGCGGCGCGACGCCGCGCCGCGACCGCAAGTCGCGCGCGCCCGTTGCACGCCATAAAGGGCTTGCCAGCCCACTTCCGCTAAAATTGCGGGTTTTCCCCGACATTGGCCGCGCCCCACACGCGTGCTTCACAGGAGACCCCGCCAGATGTCCCTTTTTCGTAAGAAGAACGTCGAGCACATGATCGCCGGCGCACAGGCCGCCGGCCTGAAAAAAGCGCTCGGCGCGCTCGATCTCACCTTTCTCGGCGTCGGCGCCATCATCGGCACCGGCATCTTCGTGCTGACGGGCACGGGCGCCGTGCAGGCCGGCCCGGCGCTGATGCTGTCGTTCATCATCGCGGCCATCGCGTGCGGCTTCGCGGCGCTCGCCTACGCCGAATTCGCGTCGACGATTCCCGTCGCCGGCTCGATCTATACGTACTCATACGCGACGCTCGGCGAACTGGCCGCGTGGATCATCGGCTGGGATCTGATGCTCGAATACGGCCTCGCGACGTCGGCAGTGTCGGTCGGCTGGTCCGGCTATCTGCAATCGCTGCTGTCGGGCTTCGGCATTTCGCTGTCCGTCGCGCTGACGGCGGCGCCCGGCGCGCTGCCCGGCCACGAGACGCTCTTCAACCTGCCCGCCTTCCTCGTGATGATGGCGATCACGACGCTGCTGTCCGTCGGCGTGCGCGAATCGACGCGCGTGAACAACCTGATGGTCGCGATCAAGGTGACGGTCGTGCTGCTGGTGATCGCCGTCGGCGCGTTCCATGTGACGCCCGCAAAATGGCATCCGTTCATGCCGAACGGCTGGAACGGCGTATTCGGCGCGGCGGCCGTGATGTTCTTCGCGTTCATCGGCTTCGACTCGGTGTCGTCGGCGGCGGAAGAGGTGAAGAACCCGAAGCGCGATCTGCCCATCGGCATCATTGCGTCGCTCGGCGTGTGCGCGGTGCTGTACGTCGCCGTGGCCGCCGTCGTGACGGGCATCGTGCCGTCGGCGCAGTTCGCGAACGTCTCGCACCCGGTGTCGTACGCATTGCAGGTCGCGGGGCAGAACTGGGTCGCGGGCTTCATCGATCTCGGCGCCGTGCTCGGCATGCTGACCGTGATTCTCGTGATGGCATATGGCCAGACGCGCGTGATCTTCGCGATGTCGCGCGACGGCCTGCTGCCGGCCGCGCTGTCGAAAGTGCATCCGCGCTTCGCGACGCCGTTCGCGACGACGTGGCTCGTCGGCATCGTCTTCGGTCTGATCGGCGCGCTCGTGCCGCTCAACGTGTTGGCCGAGCTGATCAACATCGGCACGCTCGCGGCGTTCTCGATGGTGTCGATCGCCGTGCTCGTCCTGCGCCGTACGCATCCCAACCTGCCGCGCGCGTTCCGCTGCCCGGGCGTGCCCGTCTTGCCCGTGCTCGCCGTCGCGTCGTGTCTGTTCCTGATGGTCAATCTGAGCGCCGTCACGTGGATCGCGTTCGTGATCTGGCTCGTGATCGGTATGGTCGTGTACTTCGGCTACTCGCGCCGTCATTCGAAACTGGCACACGGTCAGCATTGATCGCAAACACTCGCGCCGCCACAGCAATAACAAAGGCGCATTGAACGAAACGGCACGCGCGGCGTGCCGTTTTGCATTTCAGGCGTCAAGGCGTCAATCGGGACGCGTGCCGCGCAAGTTCCACACCCCAAGCGCAACAACGCAAGTGCAATGCAATGCAATGCAAGCACGTGCACCGCAGCATCTTCTCAACCTCAACGATCTGTCATTCCCTGTGCGGTTCGCCCCATAGCCTGCTACCCTTTTTTGTGTTTTACTTTTTGGCACAAAGATAAAAGCACCAACCGAACCGGACCCTCACAGCAGGCAGGCGGTAGGTAGTGAAGGCGGGCCCGAGCCGGTTTCGCCCCATCCGGGGCTCATTCCAAGGGCGTCCCCAAGGAGACAGTTCATGGCGATCAGCATCAGTCTGACGGTGAACGGTTCACCCGTCACCGCGAGCGTCGAGCCACACACCCTGCTTGTCCAGTTTCTACGCGAACAGTTGCGGCTGACGGGTACGCACGTCGGCTGCGACACCGCGCAATGCGGCGCGTGCACGGTTCATCTGAACGGCCGCGCGATCAAGTCCTGCAACATGCTCGCCGTGCAGGCCGAAGGCCAGCAGGTCACGACCATCGAAGGACTGTCGAAGAACGGCGAGCTGCATCCGATGCAAGCCGCTTTCCGCGAATGCCACGGCCTGCAGTGCGGCTTCTGCACGCCGGGCATGGTGATGAGCGCGACCGCGCTCGCCGAAGCGAATCCGGACATTACGGAAGACGACGTGCGTCGTCAGCTCGTCGGCAACCTGTGCCGCTGCACGGGCTATCACAACATCGTCAAGGCTGTCATTCAGGGCGCGGCCGGCATGAAAGCCGGCGCGACCGCCTGAGGAGCCCGCCATGAACGCACCCGATACGCCCCGCATGGTGGGCATGCCCGTCAAGCGCAAGGAAGACTATCGCTTTCTGACGGGCAACGGCCAGTACACCGACGACATCGTTCTGCCCGGTCAGACCTACGCCGTGTTCCTGCGCTCGCCGCATGCGCACGCGCGCATCAAGAGCATCGACACCGAAGCGGCGAAGCAGTCGCCCGGCGTGGTCGCGATCTTCACGGGCGCCGATCTCGCCGCTGAAAATGTCGGCGGGCTGCCGTGCGGCTGGCTGATTCACAGCGTCGACGGCAAGCCGATGAACGAGCCGCCGCACCCGGTGATTGCGCATACGAAAGTGCGCCACGTCGGCGACCAGGTCGCGCTCGTGATCGCCGATTCGATCAAAGCCGCGAAAGACGCCGCCGAGCTGATCGACGTGATCTACGACGAGCTGCCCGCCGTCGTCGACACCGCGCACGCCGCCGATCCCGGCCAGGCCGCCGTGCACGACGAAGTGCCCGACAACACCTGCTACACATGGGGCCACGGCGACAAGGCGGCCACGGATGCCGCGTTCGCGAAAGCCCATCACGTGACGACGCTCGACATCGTCAACAACCGCCTCATTCCAAACGCGATCGAACCGCGCGCGGTCAACGCCAGTTACTCGCAGCAGGACGACAGTTACACCGTCTATGTGGCGAATCAGAATCCGCACGTCGAACGGCTGTTGATGGCGGCGTTCGTGCTGTCGCTGCCGGAATCGAAAGTGCGGGTGGTCGCGCCGGATGTCGGCGGCGGCTTCGGCTCGAAGATTTTCCTCTACGCCGAAGACGTCGCGCTGACGTGGGCATCGAAGAAAATCCGCCGTCCGGTGAAGTGGACGGCCGAGCGTTCCGAAGCGTTTCTTTCGGACGCGCACGGCCGCGATCACGTGACGAAAGCCGAACTCGCGATGGACGCCGACGGCAAGTTCCTCGCGATGCGCGTGCATACGATCGCGAACATGGGCGCGTATCTGTCGACGTTCGCCTCCAGCGTGCCGACCATCCTCTACGCGACGCTGCTCGCAGGCCAGTACGCGACGCCCGCGATCTACGCCGAAGTGAAAGCAGTGTTCACGAACACGGTGCCCGTCGATGCGTATCGCGGCGCGGGCCGCCCCGAAGCGACGTATGTCGTCGAACGGCTCGTCGAAACGGCCGCGCGCGAAATGAACATCGAGCCCGCCGAAATCCGCCGGCGCAATTTCATCCGCTCGTTCCCGTATGCGACGCCCGTCGGCCTCACCTACGACACGGGCGATTACGAAACGTGCCTGAGCCGCGCGCTGGAACTCGCGGACGTGAAAGGCTTCGACGCGCGCCGGCAGGCATCGGAAAAGAACGGCAAGCGCCGCGGCCTCGGCTACTCGTGCTACATCGAAGCATGCGGCCTCGCGCCGTCGAACATCGCGGGCGCGCTCGGCGCGCGTGCGGGCCTCTTCGAAGCAGGCGAAGTGCGCGTGCACCCCACCGGCTCCGTCACCGTCTTCACCGGCTCGCACAGTCACGGCCAGGGCCACGAGACGACGTTCGCGCAAGTCGTGGCCGACCGCCTCGGCGTGCCGCTCGACAACATCGAAATCGTGCACGGCGACACGGGGCGCATTCCGTTCGGCATGGGCACGTATGGCTCGCGTTCGATTGCCGTCGGCGGCTCGGCGATCATGAAGGCGCTCGACAAGATCGAATCGAAGGCGAAGAAGATCGCCGCGCATCTGCTCGAAGCATCGGCCGACGACATCGAGTTCAAGGACGGCACGTTCCGCGTCGCGGGCACGGACCGCACGAAGACATTCGCCGACGTCTCGCTCGCCGCTTATGTGCCGCACAACTACCCGCTCGACAAGCTCGAACCGGGTCTCGACGAAAGCGCGTTCTACGATCCCTCGAACTTCACGTATCCGTCGGGCGCGTATATCTGCGAAGTCGAAGTGGACGTCGATACGGGCGAGACGCGCATCGAGCGCTTCACGGCCGTCGACGACTTCGGCAACGTGATCAATCCAATGATCGTCGAAGGACAGGTGCATGGCGGTCTCGGCCAGGGCATCGGCCAGGCGATGCTGGAGCGCTGCGTGTACGACAACGAAAGCGGCCAGTTGCTGTCCGGTTCCTACATGGACTACGCGATGCCGCACGCGTCCGATCTGCCGTCGTTCACCGTCGAGACCGCGAAAGGCACGCCGTGCACACACAATCCGCTCGGCGTGAAGGGCTGCGGCGAAGCGGGCGCGATCGGCTCGCCGCCCGCCGTGATCAACGCGATCATCGACGCGCTCGCGCCGCTCGGCGTCAAGGACCTGCAGATGCCTGCCACGCCGCATCGCGTATGGTCCGCGATCCACGCTGCGCAAAACGCGCAGGCACGTCCATAAGCGCTCACAGCAGAGGCCAACATGTATTCGTATTCATTCGATTATCAACGTGCAGCCGATCCGAAGAGCGCCGTATCCGCACTGACCGCCGACAGCGAGGCGAAGTTTCTGGCGGGCGGGCAAAGCCTGTTGCCGACGATGCGTCTGCGTCTTGCGCAGCCTTCGAAGCTGATCGACGTCACGCGCATTCCGCAGCTGAAGGAGATTCGCGTCGAGCCGCAGAAGGTGACGATCGGCGCGGCCGTCTGTCATGCGGACGTGGCGAACAACGCGGACGTGCAGCGCGTGTTGCCCGCGCTCGCGCTTCTCGCGGGAGATATCGGCGACCGGCAGGTGCGCGCGCTCGGCACGATCGGCGGATCGATCGCGAACAACGATCCGGCAGCGGACTATCCCGCTGCCGTGCTCGGACTCGATGGAACCGTCGTGACGGACCGGCGCAGCATTCCGGCTGCCGACTTTTTCGTCGGCATGTACGAGACCGCGTTGCACGCCGATGAGCTGATCGTCGCCGTCGAGTTTCCCGTGCCGGAAAAAGCGGCGTATGAGAAGTTCAAGAATCCCGCATCGCACTTCGCGCTGACGGGCGTGTTCGTCGCGAAGACGGCGGGCGGTGTGCGCGTCGCGATCACGGGGGCCGCGCCATCGGTGTTCCGCTCGACCGAGTTGGAGAGCGCGTTGAACGCGAACTTCACCGAAGCAGCCGCGCGCGGCGTGACGATCGCACCCGACGACCTCAACACCGATCTGCACGCGAGCGCCGAATATCGCGCGCATCTGATACCGGTGCTGACGGCGCGCGCGGTGCGAACGGCGTTGGGCTAGCGGGCAAGCGATGCCGCAAAGCGTTTGAGCATGCAGAGGCCCGGCGCGTCCGGGCCATTTCGTTTATCGGCGTCGTTTGTTTTGAGCCACGTGAGCCGACGCGTCCGGGAGAGCCATGCAGCCAGCTTCAATCGACGAAACACTCGCGCTGCTCACCGCGCAGAGCTACTACGCGAGCCGCGACCTCGCGACCGCGCTCTATCTCGCGCTGCGCATGGAACGGCCGCTCTTCGTCGAAGGCGAGCCGGGCGTCGGCAAGACGGAACTGGCGAAGGCGGCGGCAGGCATGCTCGGCACGTCGATGCTGCGGCTGCAATGCTACGAAGGGCTCGATACGGCGAGCGCGTTGTACGAATGGGACTATCCGCGGCAGATCATGGCGTTGCGCCTCGCCGAAGCGGCCGGCGAAAAGCCCGACAACAGCACGCTCTATCGTGGCGAGTTCTTGCTGAAGCGCCCGCTGCTGCAGGCGCTGTTGCCCGACGAAAACCATCCGGGCGCACGGCGCGTGCTGCTGATCGACGAGATCGACCGCGCCGACGAACCGTTCGAAGCGTTCCTGCTCGAACTGCTGTCCGACTTCCAGGTATCGATTCCCGAATACGGCACGGTGCGCGCCGAGCATCCGCCCCTCGTCGTGATGACGTCGAACCGCACGCGCGAAGTACACGACGCGCTGAAGCGCCGTTGTCTGTATCAATGGATCGGTTATCCCGAGCGTGAACGCGAACTGGCGATCGTCGCGGCGCGCGCGCCGGAGACGGGCGACGCGCTGCAACGCCGTGCCGTCGATTTCGTGCATCGTCTGCGCGCGATGGATCTGTTCAAGGCGCCCGGCATCGCCGAAACGATCGACTGGTGCCGCGCGCTTGCAGCGCTCAGCGTGACGGAACTCGATCCGCAATCGGTGCAGAACACGCTGGGCGTGCTGCTCAAGTATCAGGACGATCTAGCGCGTTTCGACGCCGCGCAGATCCAGCAATGTCTCGAGGCAACGGAGTAGCGTCGATGATGCCCGACTGCGATACCGGCTCACCGACGCTCGCGCGCAATGTCGTGCACTTCGTTCGGCTGTTGCGCGGCGCGGGCCTGCCGATGTCGCCGGCGCAAGCCGTCGATGCACTCGAAGCGCTGCACTTCATCGATCTCGACCGCCGCGACGATGTGCGCGCGGCGCTCGCTGCATTGCTCGTGCGCGCGCCCGACGAGCGCGAGCTCTTCAATGCCGCGTTCGATCTCTTCTGGCGCGATCCCGATTGGGAAGGCAAGCTGCGCGCACTGCTGTTGCCCAAAGTGACGAGCGGCATGCCGCCGCCGAAGCGCAACAACCGGCTCGCCGATGCGCTCGCCGTGCATCACGCGAACCAGCACAAGCAGGCCGCGCAATCCGACGACAAGGACAAGCTCGAACTGCACGCGCACGTGACGTTCAGCGCCGAAGAGCGCTTGCGTCATCGCGATTTCGACACGCTCACAGCGGAGGAGTGGCGCACACTGCGCCATCTGATTCGCGCGCAGCGTTTGCCGCTCGCGATGGAGCCGACGCGTCGATTGAAAGCGGCGTCGCACGGCACGCATGCCGATCTGCGCGCGAGCGCGCGGCATGCGGTGCGCGCGGGCGGCGACTGGACCGTGTGGAAGTATCGCGCCGTCGTTGCACGCAAGCCGCCGCTCGTGTTGCTGCTCGACATTTCGGGCTCGATGAGCAGCTATTCGCGCGCCGTGCTTTACTTCTGTCATGCGCTGTTGCAATCGCGCGAACGCTTGCAGGTGTTTCTGTTCGGCACGCGCCTCACGAACGCGACGCGCGCGCTGAAGGAACGCGATCCCGATGTGGCGATTGCGGCGCTCGCGGATCAGGTCGTCGACTGGTCGGGCGGTACGCGGATCGGTGCCGCGCTCGCGGAATTCAACCGGCGCTGGGCACGCAGAGTGCTGACAGGCAGAGCGACCGTGCTGCTCGTCACCGACGGCCTCGACCACGAAGCGATTGACGTACTGGAAGCAGAAATGGCCCGCTTGCGCCGCTTTGCGCATCGGATCGTGTGGCTCAATCCGCTGCTGCGGTACAGCGAGTTTGCGCCGAAGGCGCGCGGCGTCCAGGCGATGTTGCCGTACGTCGATGCCCATAAGCCTGTCCACAATCTCGACAGCCTGGCTGCGTTCGGCCGCGATCTCGCGCAATTGACGCGCGTGCCCCGCGACGCCGCGCGCGCCGCGATATCTGGAGGAGCAACGTCATGGAGTTGACCGAAACCTACACGCTGCCGGTGCCGCAGCAGCAGGCATGGGACGCGCTGAACGATACGGAGATCCTGCGCGCGTCGATTCCCGGCTGCGACAGCATCGAACCCGCTGGCGACAACGCGTACGCGGTCGCGTTGAGCGCAGCCGTCGGTCCCGTGAAAGCGCGCTTCAAGGGCCGCATGGAACTCACCGATATCGACGCGCCTCACACCTATACGATCGTGTTCGAAGGCCAGGGCGGCGCTGCCGGCTTCGGCAAAGGGCAGACGCACGTGACGCTCGAACCCGACGGCGACGACGCAACGAAGCTCACCTATACGGCCCACGCGCAGGTCGGCGGCAAGCTCGCGCAGATCGGCTCGCGGCTCGTCGACGGCGCGGCGCGCAAGCTCGCCGGCGAGTTCTTCAGACGCTTCGGCGAGCAGGTGACGGGCGGAAGTGGCGCCGCGCAAGCAGAAACCGGCGACTCGCGCGACACTGCGAATGACGCCGCTGCCGGCGAAGAAGCCGGCAATAGCGGCAGCGAAAGCGAAGAACCGAAGAGGAAGAAATCATGGACAGCGTGGATCTCGAAGTCCTGAAGAGCAGTGCGCGCTGGCTCGCGCAGGGACATCGCGCGCTTCTCGTGACGGTGGTGAAGACGTGGGGTTCGTCGCCGCGTCCCGAGGGCGCGATGCTCGCGGTGCGCGACGATGGCGCGGTGGTCGGCTCCGTGTCGGGTGGCTGTATCGAAGACGATCTGATCGATCGCGTGCGTCAGCGCGGCATCGAGCAGACGAAACCCGAAGCGGTGAAATACGGCATCACAGCGGAAGAGGCGCATCGTTTCGGCCTGCCGTGCGGCGGCACGATCCAGCTCGTGCTGGAGCCGCTAACGAAAGCGAGCGGCATCGCCGAACTGTACGAAACCGTGGAAGCGGGACGTCTCGTTGCACGCACGCTCGATATGGAAACGGGCGTCGCGCATATTGACTCAGCGCAGGCCACCGATGGCGTCGACTTCAACGACAAACGCCTGCTGACGATACACGGCCCGCGTTACCGGATGCTCGTGATCGGCGCGGGGCAACTGTCGCGCTATCTGTGCAATATCGCGGTGGGGCTCGATTATCAGGTGACGGTATGCGATCCGCGCGAAGAGTACACGGATGAATGGGACGTGCCGGGCACGAAAGTGGTCCACACGATGCCCGACGATACCGTGCTCGACATGAAGCTCGACGAGCGCTGCGCGGTGATCGCGCTTACGCATGATCCGAAGCTCGACGATCTCGCATTGATGGAGGCCTTGAAAACACCGGCGTTTTACGTCGGCGCGTTGGGCTCGCGGCGCAATAACGCCGCGCGGCGCGAACGGCTGAAAGAGTTCGATCTCACCGAAACCGAACTCGCGCGGCTGCATGGACCTGTCGGGATTTATATCGGCAGCAGGACGCCGCCTGAAATCGCCGTGTCGATTCTTGCGGAGGTGACGGCGGCGAAGAACGGCGTATCGCTGCCGACGTTACTGCAAGTCGAAGGCGCCAAGGCCGCGCGTGAGATCGCGGCAAGCAGTGGGGCGGCTTGTAGCATTCCGCATTAGTTTTTTGCCGTGTTCGGCCGCGAGATAAAGCGTCGCTCGCGGTCGATTTCTCTTGCCCTGCATCGGCCATTCGGCTGACTGTCGCTGGGCCTCCCTGATCCCTAGCATCGAATATTTGCGGACTGCCGATGCGCGCTTCGTGCTCGCGCCCCGACAGGCCCGCAGCCGTCATTATTCCCTTGACGGAATATTCCCTCGGAGGTATATTCTCGATGCCATGGGACGTTGAGTACACCGATGCATTTCAGGCTTGGTGGGAAGGGTTGCGAGAGGCCGAACAGGAATCCATCGACGCGACAGTCCGCTTGCTGGAAGAATGCGGTCCCGCTTTGTCTTTCCCGCATTCGAGCCGGATCGTTCGCTCGCAGTTCGGCAACCTGCGGGAGTTGAGAATTCAACATCGCGGCAGGCCCTACCGCGTGCTGTATGCGTTCGACCCAAGGCGCGTCGCGATTCTGCTCGCAGGCGGCGACAAAACAGGGCATGACCGTTGGTATGAACAGAACGTACCGCGAGCGGAAATACTTTACCGGCTACATCTCTTGCAACTAGCGCACGGAGAAACCAGAGATGGCGAGAAAATTTGAAGAACTGCGGGCAAGCATGTCCCCTGAATCGCGTGCTCGCGCAAAGGCATTGGCCAACAAACTCCGCGCCGAAATGCCGCTGCACGAACTGCGTCACGCACGCGGTTTGTCACAGGACGCACTCGCGAAGCGGCTCAACATCAAGCAACCGAGCATCGCGAAACTCGAGCAGCGCACGGATATGTACATTTCGACGCTGCGCGATCATATTCGTGCGCTCGGCGGCGAACTTGAAATCATCGCGCGCTTTCCTGAAGGCGAGGTGCAGATCACCAACTTCGCGCAACTCGACCAACCTGTGCGCGAACCCGCTCAAGACAATTGATCGGGCGCGACAAACAAGCGCCCACTCGTCACATCAGCCCGCACACCACAACCGCCGCGATCGATCCGAGCACCAGCACAACGCCTACCGTCCGACGCCGGTTCAACTCCGTCCACAGCAGCACACCCGTCAGCGACAGCAGAATGAGACTGCCCGCGATCGTATCGACAAGCAGCACCCAGCCGATGCTCATTCCCACGCCCTTGTGCAGGTTGTTCATCGTGCCCAGAAACGAGTTCTGCGTGCGCTTCACCGACACGAAGCCGTTGCCTACCCAGTACTCGGCCTGCACGTTCTGATGCGGACCGGCAATGCCCACCTGCCAGAACTCCGGCTGCACCGCGCTATGGTCGCCCCAAGCGACAGGATGCGCCTGCTCGCGGCGCGGCTTGCCCGGCTTGCCGTCGATATGCAGTTCGTCCTTCAGCCAGCGTGCCATATCGGCGGGCGACTTGAAGCCATGCTGCGGTAGAGCGATCTGCAGCTGCTCGACCTGCGGCTCGCCCGACGATACTCTCAGCGGCCCTCCACGATGATTCAGCAGAAACCCCGTCGTGCCGAACAGCAAGCCGAGCACGGCGCCCCATAGCCCGACCCAGCCGTGCACCTTGCGCAGCCACTTGATGAAGTTCGCGCGTCGCGAGCGCTGGCGCCGCGCAGCGAGTTCGTCGGCGTCCATCGGGTACGCGCTCGCAGGCATGACGCCGGCACGCGCGGCAGGCTTCAGTTCGATCGATTCGGGCGCGTTCAAGTCGGCTCCTGGCAAAACGGGTCGTACGTCGCCGGCGCGCGGCAACGCGGTCAATTGAAAACGGGAAGTGCCGTTCCGGACGGGACAGACGGATGCCCGGCGCACATGCGCTTACCGTCCGTCAGACAGCGGCAGCGAATGCGCGGGACAAAGCAGGGCGATCACCGAAAGGCTGGCTGGCGATCACCGAGGAGAATGATGACAAAAAGCTGGCGGCGCCTTTCCGATGAGAATGACTATCATTACATAGAAACGCGTTTTTCTCAATCGCGTGGATTGCGTACGCGAGTCACACGGGCCAGAGCGGCCCTTCCTGTATCGCGCCGATCTGCTCGCGCAATTCGAGAATGCGGTCTTCCCAATAGCGCTGCGTGTTGAACCACGGAAACGCGACGGGAAACGCGGGATCGTCCCAACGGCGCGCAAGCCACGCTGAGTAGTGAATCAGCCTCAGCGTCCGCAACGCTTCGATCAGATGGAGTTCGCGCTGATCGAACTCGCAGAAGTCTTCATAGCCCGCGAGCAGATCGGTGAGCGCGCGCGACGCTTCTTTCCGCTCGCCCGGCAGCAGCAGCCACAGATCCTGAATGGCGGGGCCCATCCGGCTATCGTCGAAATCGACGAAATGCGGGCCGGCGTCAGTCCACAGCACGTTGCTCGGATGGCAGTCGCCGTGCATGCGGATGCGCCGCACGTCGCCCGCCGCTTCGAATGCGCGCTCGACGCCCTCCAGCGCGAGATTGACAGCCGCTTTCCATGCGGCGCGCACGTCGGCGGGAACGAAGTCTTGCACGAGCAGATACTCGCGCGGCTCGTAGCCGAAGGTGTGAATGTCGAGCACAGGACGCGCCTCATAATTCGCCGTTTGACCGACCGCGTGAATGCGCCCGATAAAGCGACCCAGCCATTCGAGCGTGTCTTTGCGATCGAGGTCAGGCGCGCGGCCGCCACGCCGGTCGAAGACGGAGAAGCGAAAACCGTCGAACGTGTGCAGCGTGCGGCCATCAAGTGCACGCGCTGGCACGGCGGGAATTTCACGCGCAGCCAGTTCAGCGACGAACGCGTGTTCTTCGAGAATCGCTTCGTCGGTCCAGCGCTCGGGACGGTAGAACTTCGCGACGACGGGCGGCCCGTCCTCGACGCCCACCTGATAGACGCGATTCTCGTAACTGTTGAGCGGCAGCATGCGCCCGTCGGTGCGAACGCCGATGGTATCGAGCACGCTATCGATCGCGTCGAGCACGACTTCCGGCGTGAGCCGGGCGAAGGGAACGGCGTGGCCGTCCTGCGGAAATGGAGTGTCTTCGATCATGCCCGCATTGTGCGCCGTGCCGCGCGCAAAGACGAGCGCCAAGACAGGCACGAGCGCCACTCGCGCTGCGCCATGCGCCCGGCGCGGGCGCACATCGCTACAAATGAAAAGTCGTGAGGCAGTCGCCTGTGATCAATGTATCTGCGCGCCTGCAGGGCGGACGAATTCGCCCGTATCGATCAGATCCTCGAGGAAAAAGGGTTCCGTGTTCAGTTGCTTCGACGTTCCGGGCTCGCCGGCGTACCACGCCACCATCGCCATGTCGCCCAGGATGCGCATCACGATTCCGCGCGCGCCTTGTGGCACAGCGATATGCACGGATCGAACAATAGAACCGACTTGCATGATATTTCCCCGTCCTCCCTATTGCCGGCTTGTTCGGGACTGCGCCGGTCAATGTGCTGATAAAAGCGCCGCAACATGCGAAAGGTTGCACGCGCACCTGATTCGAAAAACGAAGCGCTCCTCGGGCCTTCGCATCGGACACGCCGATGCGGACCGGAGTCCATTGTTGCCTGTTTGGGCACTTTGGCAAAGTGAAAAGTAACGCTTCGCGAGGCCGCCGTTCGGTCAATTCGACTTACGAAACCCTGACTGTAACCTCTCGTAACAGGGTGATCATAAACCGCGCCGCACACGCGTCTCAAAAATGTCGATGTAAGCTACGATACGCGTTATATTCCTGTCGCGCACGCCCGGCCGGGCTGCCGTTCGCGCAACGCTCGCTGCCACCAGAAGCAGCCGCTCCCCGCCCTCACCGGACCGCACCTTTTCATGTGGATCGTTCGTCTCGCGCTGCGGCGCCCCTACACGTTCGTCGTCCTCGCGCTGTTGCTGCTGATCATCGGCCCGCTGACGATCCTGCGCACGCCTACCGATATCTTCCCGAACATCGACATCCCGGTGTTGTCCGTCATCTGGACATATAACGGCCTGCCCGCCGACGAGATGGAACGGCGCATCGTATTGAACTACGAGCGCGGGCTCTCCGTCGCGGTGAACGATATCGAGCACGTCGAATCGACTTCGCTTAACGGCATCGCCGTCGTCAAGATCTTCTTCCAGCCGCACGCGAACATCAGCGAGGCGCTCGCTCAGGTCACCGCACTGTCGCAATCGCAACTGCGTTCACTGCCGCCCGGCATCACGCCGCCATTCATCCTGCGCTACAACGCATCGACGGTGCCGATTCTGCGGCTCTCGCTGTCGTCGCCATCGCTCACCGAGCAAGAGCTGTTCGACTACGGTAACAACTTCCTGAAGACGCAGCTCGCGACGGTCCCGGGCGCATCGGCGCCGTTGCCTTATGGCGGCAAGCAGCGGCAGATCATGGTCGACATCGACTCGCGCAAGCTTCAGGAGCGCAACCTGTCGCCGATGGACGTCGTGAACTCGATCACCGCGCAAAACCTGATCGTGCCGACAGGCACCGCGAAAATCGGTTCGACCGAATACTCGGTGCAGATGAATTCGAGTCCGGACTCGCTCGCCGGCCTGAACAACATCCCCATCAAGTCAGGGCCGAACGGCACGATCTATATCCGCGATGTCGCGCATGTGCGCGACGGTTATCAGCCGCAAACGAACATCGTGCGCGTGAACGGGCAACGCGCTTCTCTGCTGACGATCAACAAGAGCGGCAACACGTCGACGCTCGAAATCGTCGATCGCATCAAGAACATGATGCCGGCGCTGCACAATCTCGTGCCCGAGTCGCTGAACATCGACCCCGTCGCGGATCAGTCGCTGTTCGTGCGCGCGTCGGTGCAGGGCGTGCTGCGCGAGGCGCTCATTGCCGCGTGCCTGACGGGCCTGATGATCCTGCTGTTCCTCGGCAACTGGCGCGCGACGCTGATCATCGCCGTGTCGATTCCGCTGTCGATGATCACGTCGATCATCGCGCTCTCCGCGCTCGGCGAGACGATCAACATCATGACGCTCGGCGGGCTTGCGCTCGCCGTCGGCATTCTCGTCGACGACGCGACCGTTGCAATCGAGAACATCAGTCATCAGCTCGAACAGGGCAAGAACCTCGAGCAGGCGATTCTCGACGGCGCGCATCAGATCGCGATTCCGACGCTTGTGTCCACGCTGTCGATCTGCATAGTGTTCGTGCCGATGTTCCTGCTGACGGGCGTCGCGCATTACCTGTTCATTCCGCTCGCCGAAGCCGTCGTGTTCGCGATGCTCGCGTCGTACTTCTTCTCGCGGACGCTCGTGCCGACGCTCGCGAAGTACCTGCTGCGCTATCACCACCGGCCCGCCGACTTCCATCATTCGAACACGCGCAATCCGTTCATGCGCATTCACCTCGCGTTCGAGCGCGGCTTTGCGAATGTGCGCGAACGCTATCGCGACTTTCTCGTTGCGCGCGTCGCGCGGCCCGGTATCTTCGTGACGGTCTTTCTGTTGTGCTGCGGCTTGTCGCTTCTGCTGATGCCGTTCCTTGGCCGCGACTTCTTCCCTTCTGTCGATGCCGGCACGATCGCGCTCCATCTGCGCGCGAAAACAGGCATGCGCGTCGAGGAAACGGCGGTGGTCACGGATCGCGTCGACACGCGCATTCGCCAGCTGATTCCGCCCGGCGAGCTGCATTCGATCATCGACAACATCGGCTTGCCCGTATCCGGTATCAACCTGTCGTACAGCAACACGGGCACGATCGGCACATCGGATGCCGACGTGCTGATCAGCCTGAACCCGGACCATCATCCGACGGCCGGCTACGTACGCAAGCTGCGCCACACGCTCACCGACGAATTCCCCGGCGTGCAGTTCGCGTTCCTGCCCGCCGACATCGTCAGTCAGACGTTGAACTTCGGCATGCCGTCGCCGATCGACATTCAGATCGTCGGGCGTGACGTGCAGGGCAATCGCGCGTTCGCCGCGATGCTGCTCGACAAGCTGCGCGCAATACCCGGCCTCGCCGACGCGCGCATTCAACAGCCTTCGGATCTGCCGCGCATCTTCGTCGACATCGACCGCACACGCGCGCAACAGGCGGGCTTCTCGCAACGCGACATCGCGAGCAACCTGCTGATCACGCTGTCCGGCAGCCAGCAGACGACGCCGACGTTCTGGCTCAATCCGCGCAACGGCGTGAGCTACAACGTGATTACGGAAGCGCCGCAATACACGATGGATTCGCTGCAATCGCTCGCTAACATTCCGCTGAACGCGAACGGCCACACGAACATTCTCGGCGCGCTCTCGACGATGCAGCGCACGTCGGGCAACGCCGTGCTCACGCACTACAACGCGCAGACCACGATCGACATTTATGGCACCGCCGATGGCCGCGATCTCGGCGCCGTTTCCGACGACATCAGGAAAGCGATCGCCGACACCAAGGCGCAATTGCCGAAGGGCTCGACGATCGAACTGCGCGGCCAGGTGCAGACGATGAACGATTCGTTCTCCGGCCTGTTTGCGGGCCTGGTGTTCGCGATCGTGCTCGTGTATCTGCTGATCGTCGTGAATTTCCAGTCGTGGCTCGATCCGTTCATCATCGTAACGGGCTTGCCGGGCGCGCTGGCGGGCATCGTGTGGATGCTGTTCCTCACGCACACCACGCTGTCGATTCCCGCGTTGACGGGCGCGATCATGTGTATCGGCATCGCGACGGCGAACTCGATTCTCGTCATCAGCTTTGCGCGCGAGCAGCTGCTCGAACATGGCGACGCGACGCGTGCCGCGATCGAAGCAGGCTTCACGCGCTTTCGTCCCGTGCTGATGACGGCGCTCGCGATGGTGATCGGCATGGTGCCGATGGCGATCGGCCTCGGCGAAGGCGGCGAGCAGAACGCGCCGCTCGGGCGCGCGGTGATCGGCGGCCTCGCCATCGGCACGCTCGCGACGCTCGTGTTCGTGCCCGTGGTGTTCTCGATGATTTATCGACGGCTGTCGGACCGGCGCGCACGCGCGGCCGCGCACGTCATCCACCGACCGCAGTGATGCGGCCGCAATCATAACAACGATGCACAAGCACAGGATCTGGAGTGCCGATGGAAGGGAAACGTCCTGATGAGTCCGCGCCGCACGGGGAACGCCCGCGCGTCTCATCGAAACGCTCACGCTGGATCGCGGCAGGCGCGGCCATCGTCGTGCTCGCGCTCGCGGCGCAGGGCATCTGGTCGCGACACGACGCGCAGGCGGCGCTCGAACGCGACGCGCAGCATGCCGCGCAACTGAGCGTCGAAGTCGTGAAGCCGCAGAAGTCGACGGCGGCGCTCGACCTCGTGCTGCCCGGCAACGTGCAGGCGTTTCTCGACACGCCGATCTACGCGCGCACCAACGGCTATCTGAAGAAGTGGTACGCCGATATCGGCGTGCGCGTGAAAGCGGGTCAACTGCTCGCGGAAATCGACACGCCCGAAGTCGATGATCAATTGAAGGCCGCGCGCGCCGATCTCGCGAACGCCGAAGCGAATTACGCGCTCGCGAAAAGCACAGCCGGGCGCTGGACGGAAATGCTGAAAAGCAATTCCGTCTCGAAGCAGGAAACCGACGAAAAGGTCGGCGATATGCTCGCGAAGAAAGGCACGCTCGATGCCGCCCGTTTCAACGTCTCGCGGCTCGAGAAGACGCAGTCGTTCCAGAAGGTCTTTGCGCCGTTCGACGGCATCGTGACGGCACGCAACGTCGACGTCGGCGCGCTGATCGACGCGGGCAGCGCGGGCGGCCCGGCGAAGGAGCTGTTCCATGTCGCGCAGGCGGACAAGCTGCGCGTCTACGTGAACGTGCCGCAGGCCTACGCGCAGGAAGTGAAGGCGCGGCAGACCGCGTATCTGACGCTGACGGAAGCACCGTCGAAGCACTATCCCGGCACGGTCGCGCGCGCGTCGGGCGCCGTCGATCCGCAACAGCGCACGATGCTCGTCGAAGTGGACGTCGACAACAGCAGCGGCGATCTGCTGCCGGGCGCCTATGCGCAGGTCCATTTCGCGCTGGGCGCGCAGGCCGCGCCGTTCACGCTGCCGGGCAACGCGTTTCTGTTCCGCCCCGACGGCGTGAAAGTCGCGACCGTCGACGCGCAACAGCACGTGAAGCTCGTCAAGGTCGCGCTCGGCACCGACTACGGCACGCGCGTCGCCGTCGCATCGGGTCTGAAGGGCGACGAGCTGGTGATCCTGAATCCGCAGGATTCGATCGTCGATGGCGCATCGGTGCGCGTCGTGCATCCGAAGGCGGGCGGCGCTGCCGCTGCGTCGGGTGCATCAGGTGCATCAGGTGCTTCCGGTGCAGCCGACAGTTCGGGCGCGGGCGAGCAGACGGCGAAGGCGCAAGAATGAACACGCGGCGCATCCGTCTTCGTTCAACGTTTCTCGTGCTTGCGGGCGCGTGCCTCGTCGCCGCGTGCACGGTCGGGCCCGACTACAAGCGGCCCGCCACTGCGACGGCCACCACGTACAAGGAACTCGAAGGCAGCGGCTGGAAGAACGCGCAGCCCGCCGACACGCAGATCCGCGGCGCCTGGTGGGAGGTCTACGACGATCCCGCGCTGAACGCGCTCGAACAGCAGGTCGCAAGCGCGAACCAGAACGTGCAGGCCGCGCAGGCGCGCTTTCGCGCGGCGCGCGCGCAAGTCGCGCAGTTCCGCTCGCAGTTCTTCCCTGTCGTCACTGCAAGCGGCGGCTATTCACGCGCGCGCTCGTCGGAGAACGTGAAGTTCAAGTCGTCGGCGGGCAGGACGCTCGACGACTGGATCGTCGGCGCGGATGCAACGTGGGAGCCCGACCTGTGGGGCCGTGTGTCGCGCAGCGTCGAAGGCGCGAAGGCGAGCGCGCAGGCCAGCGCCGCCGATGCGCAAAGCGCGCTGTTGTCGATGCAAGCCGAGCTCGCGACCGATTATTACGAACTGCGCGGCATCGACCGCGAGCGGCAACTGCTCGACGACACGATCTCCGCATACAAGGAAGCCGTCGAGCTCACGCAGAACCGCTACAAAGGCGGCATCGCCACCGACGCCGACGTCGCCCAGGCGCAAACGCAATTGCGCACGACGCAGGCGCAATCGATCGATCTCGGCGTGCAGCGCGCGCAACTCGAACACGCGATCGCGATCCTGATCGGCCAGACGCCGTCGACGTTCTCGGTGCCCGTCGCGCCGCTCGTCGCCGTGCCCGTGATCGCGCCCGTCGGCGTGCCGTCGGCGCTGCTCGAGCGGCGGCCCGACATCGCCGCCGCCGAACGGCATGTCGTCGATCTGAATGCGCAGATCGGCGTGGCGACGGCGGCGTATTTTCCGAACCTGATCCTGTCGGTGACGGGCGGACTGGAAGCGACCAATTTCAGCCAGTGGCTGCTTGCGCCGAGCCGCTTCTGGTCGCTCGGGCCGACGCTCGCGGGCACGCTGCTCGACTTCGGCGCGCGCGCGGCGCAAAAGGCGCAAGCGGAGGCGAACTACGACGAAGGCGTCGCACAGTATCGGCAAACGGTGCTCACGGCGTTCGGCCAGGTCGAGGACAACATCGCCGCGCTGCGCGTGCTCGAACAGGAAGCGCAAGCGCAGGACGATGCCGTCTCGGCGGCGCAGCGCTCGCTCGCGATCGTCACGAACCGCTACAAGAACGGCGCGATCACGTATCTCGACGTCGTCGTCGCGCAGACGACGGCGCTCACCAACGAGCGCGATGCCGTCTCGATCGCGCGCCGCCGGATGGCCGCGAGCGTCGCGCTGGTGAAGGCGCTCGGCGGCGGCTGGGACGCGTCGGCGCTGCCCACCGACGAGCAGCTCACGCATCCCGATGCCGGCCGCCAGCCCGCAAGCGCACCGGACGCTACACCTAGCTAACGCACGTTCAAGACCGGAACCAGACTGCCCGGCTCGACGACGCCGGCCGCTCAACCAGCGTATCGTTGAGCCTTTGCGCGCGTTTCAGCGCGTTCGCCGCGTCGTTTGTCATCGTTTCCGGGAGTTTTTGTTGTGACCGCATCGTCGGACCCGCGTCGGCCCGCTGCTTCATCCTCTTCTGCTTCATCCCCTTCCTCTGCCAACGGTGTGCCGTATCTCGAACGGGGCACACATGCGTATTGGCGCGCGAGTCTCGCGCTGCTGTTCGCCGGCTACGCGACGTTCTCGCTGCTCTACTGCGTGCAGCCGCTGCTGCCTGCGTTCTCCGAGTCGTTCGACGTCAGCCCCGCGCACAGCAGTCTTTCGCTGTCGGTGACGACGGCGGCGCTCGCGCTCGCGATCTTCGTCGCCGGCTTCGTGTCGGAAGGATGGAGCCGTCACCGGCTGATGACGACTTCGCTCACCGCGTCGTCGCTGCTGACGCTCGCAGTCGCATTCACGCCGCAATGGCACGCGCTGCTGCTGTTGCGCACGCTCGAAGGCCTGGCGCTCGGCGGCGTGCCCGCCGTCGCGATGGCCTATCTCGCGGAAGAAGTGCACCCCGACGGCCTGGGTCTCGCGATGGGCCTCTATGTCGGCGGCACGGCGATCGGCGGAATGGCGGGGCGCGTGATCACGGGCGTCGTCGCCGATCTGTTCTCATGGCGCGTCGCGATCGGCACGATCGGCGTGCTCGGCATCCTGTCGATGCTCGCGTTCCGCTCGTTGCTGCCGCCGTCGCGCCATTTCGTGCCGCGCCGCGGCCTCGGCTTTTCGCATCATCGCGCGGCGCTCGTGAAGCATCTCGGGCGCCCCGGTCTGCCGCTGCTGTTCCTGATGGCGTTCGTGCTGATGGGCAGCTTCGTTACGCTCTACAACTACATCGGCTACCGGCTGCTCGCGGCGCCGTTTCATCTGAGCCAGACGGCGATCGGCGGCATCTTCGTCGTGTATCTGACGGGTGTCGTTGCGTCACCGTGGTCGGGCCGCATGGCCGACAGCTTCGGACGCGGACGCGTGCTGATCGGCAGCATCGTCGTCATGCTGTGCGGCTTGCTGCTGACCACGACGCAATCGCTCACGCTGATCGCGTGCGGCATCGCCTGCGTGACGTTCGGCTTCTTCGCCGGACACGCCGTCGCAAGCGGCTGGGTCGGCCGGATCGCGAAGGAAGCCAAAGGCCAGGCGGCCGCGCTCTATCTGCTCGCGTACTACCTCGGGTCGAGCATTGTCGGATCGTATGGCGGGCAAGTGTGGACCGCGTACGCGTGGCCAGGCGTCGCGGCGCTCGTCGGCGGACTGCTGCTGATCGGCATCCTCGCGTCGGCTCGCCTGCGCGCACGCGAACGCATCGGCGCGGCGTGACGGCTCGCGTCATCCGATCCACACATGCGACGGGCGCAATCGACAATAAAGGCAGCCCGCGTCGCCCGATCGTCAGGCAGAACGCATATTCAGAAAGGACTGTGTAAGAGAAAGTCGCGCAATGCAAAGGAATGCACAGACGGCGGGCGCGGCGCGTCGAGCCTTGCGCCGCTTTGGTTGCCGTGCCGGGGACAGAAGCGCGCATGCGCCGCATCCCACACATTGCCTCGACACCGTCGCCTATACTCGTTGCAGGCGCGCCGCATGCAGTCAATCGATCCCGACGCCGCGCGTCCGACGAGTACAAACAGGAGACGAGCATGCACTATTTCACGATCGGTGATTTCATTCTGGTCATCCCGATGGCACTGGCCGGGGCTCTCTTTCTCGGCGCTCTGCCCTGCAAAACCGAGTTCAGGCACAACACATTGCGCGTGTTAGGCGCGCTGCTCGGAGTCGTGTTTGCGGTCGTGCTGGTGGAAGGTCTTCCCGCGCTCGTCTAGCGAACTGCCCGCTCTTCGCCCATGATGAGCGTCCAGTCGCCGTCTTGCGATGGTCGATAAAAAAGCCGCCTTCACAGGCGGCTTTTCCATGTTTGCGCCGGGCCAATTTGCTCAGCGATCCTGTGCAAGAGCGCGGATCAGATGTGCTGGTCCGTCGACGGCTTTTCCCACAGGTTCACGCCGCCTTCCGTCGCATGGCGGTCGATTTCCGCGAGCTCTTCCGCCGTGAATGACAGGTTCTTCAGCGCCGCGACGTTCTCGCGCACCTGCTCGGCCTTGCTCGCGCCGATCAGCGCCGACGTCACGCGCGAATCGCGCAGCGTCCACGCGAGCGCCATCTGCGCGAGGCTCTGACCGCGACGCTGCGCGATGTCGTTGAGCTTGCGCACGCGCTCGATGTTCTGCGCGCTGAGGTGCTCCTGCTTCAACGAGCCGCCGCCTGCCTTGTTGACGCGCGCATCCTCGGGTACGCCGTTCAGATACTTGTTCGTCAACAGGCCTTGCGCGAGCGGCGTGAACGCAATGGCGCCCGAGCCGGTTTCTTCGAGCGCACCGAGCAGGTCCTTTTCGATCCAGCGGTTCAGCATGTTGTACGACGGCTGATGGATCAGCAGCGGCACCTTGTATTCGGCGAGCAGCTTCGCCATTTCGCGCGTCTTTTGCGCCGAGTACGACGAGATGCCGATGTACAGCGCCTTGCCCTGCTGCACCGCGCTCGCCAGCGCGCCCGCCGTTTCTTCGAGCGGCGTGTCGATGTCGAAACGGTGCGAATAGAAGATATCGACATAGTCGAGGCCCATGCGCTGCAGGCTCTGGTTGAGACTCGCGAGTATGTACTTGCGCGAGCCGCCGCCCTGGCCGTACGGACCGGGCCACATGTCCCAGCCCGCCTTCGACGAGATCAGCAGTTCATCGCGGTACGGCTTGAAGTCGTCCTTGAAGATACGGCCGAAGTTCGTTTCCGCGCTGCCGTACGGCGGGCCGTAGTTGTTCGCGAGGTCGAAGTGCGTGATGCCGAGATCGAACGACGTGCGCAGGATTTCGCGTTGCGTCGAGATCGGCGTGGTGTCGCCGAAGTTGTGCCACAGGCCAAGCGACAGCGCCGGCAGTTTGAGACCTGACTTGCCGCAAACGCGGTACTGCATGTCCGAATAGCGTGCTGAAGCTGCTTCGTAAGCCATTGATGGAGTCCTTGTCGAGAACAGGAGTGAAGTCCGCGATGTGCGATTGCACATCGCGTGATGAAGGGTGTTCTTAATGGTGATGCGGTTCCCAGTGCGCCGACACCACGTTTTGATACCGGTATCAAGCGACGGTTCCAGAAATCCGACGCGCACGGTACACGACGTTGCAATCACGCGGTAACGGACCAGCACGCTATGTTAGCCAATCGCCGCGCATGCTGCAGTTGCTCAGATTGCGGGACGGAGCATAGACTCGGCGGTGTCGGTCAACTAGACTTCGGCCACTTTCATCCATCGAAGAGGATTGTTCATGACCAAAGCGATTTCGCTCGCATTGATCGTCGGCGGCGTCGTGCTGCTGTACTTCGGCGGCCAGTCGTTTCATTCGTTCAGCAACGACGTATCGCGCGTGTTCACCGGCGCGCCGACCAACAAGACCATCTTTCTGATTGCGGGCGGGATCATCGCGACGCTCGCCGGATTGATCGGGCTCGCGTCGTCGAAGCGCTGATCAGGCGCTGATCACGCGCAAACCGTTTTCGACGGCCCGCCTCAGAACGCCACTTCGGGCTTCGACGCGGAGCGCGAGCCCGGCAACGGCACGTTGCTCGCGCCGTGATAGGTGAAAACCAGCGAGAACTTCACCTGATCGGTGAGATTCTTGCCCGCCGAGTGCAGCGTGTTGCAGTGGAAGAACACGACATCGCCCGCCTTCAGCACGGGCGACACCGCCTTCTGGATCAGCAACTGATTCTCCGGCAGATCGGAGCGGAAAAACTTCGCTTCGTCGAAGCGCTCCGATGTGAAGGCCGCTGCGTGCGAGCCCGGCACGAACCATAGCGCGCCGTTGTCGACGGTCTCGTCGCCGAGCGCGAGCCATACCGACACCAGATCGTCCCGTTCGAACGACCAGTACCGCACGTCTCGATGCCAGCCCGTGAGGCTGCCATACGCGGGATGCTTGGTCATCGTGCAATTGTGATGCGCGCGCGACAGGCGCGGCTCTTCGCCGAAATACAGCTCCATCCAGCCGCGGATTTCGGGCGCCGTCGCCCATTCGGCGAAGCGCGGGTGGCGCGCGTACGCATCGAGCAGCCGCCGCACCGTGTGGCCGCCAGGCGCGTGCTTCGACTCGGGCGCGCCCGGATAGCGCAGATCTGCTTCGAATTCGATGGGCGCCGCGGCTTCGTGCAACTGCTCGCGCGCGATCCGTCTCATCTCTTCGCAGCGCTCGGGCGCGATGAGATCCGGCACCACGACAAAACCCTGTTCCCGCAGCACCTGTATCTGCTCTTTCTTCGAATGGACTGACATGGACGTTCCGCTCAACTAGTGTTCTTCGACAACCCGGTAGCCATTGTAAAACGGGCACGATCGTACCGTGCGCCGCCGCGCGTCCGGCATGCGATGCGAACGGGCGGCATTGCACGCGGCATGGGCAGCCATGCACGTTCGTCGAGCGCAAAGGGCGCAATCAGGCGGCCTTCGTCCTCGTAAAAACCCTGAGCGCACCGGACTTTCGACGGTCATCAATCACGTGTAGCCTTGCACGCATGTCGATTGCACTGCACGCCTCATCGCCGTCGGCACGGCCCTTCGCCGCCGCTGCCGCCTCATACCGCCTTTCCTCAGGCTATTGCGTCCCAACCGTTGGCATAAATGGTGCTGCTTTCGCAGCACCTTTCGTCGCGTGTCACGCTGCCTGATCCCAATGCCATGCACAGTCCATTGAGCACTCGACTCACTCGCGCGTTCAACGCCGCGCGTCCCGCACGCCGCCATGTGGTGCGTGCGCTCCGCCATCATTCCGCCCGCACGCGCGCGCTCGCCGCGCAGTTGCGCGACGCGAAGCCCGTCGATAGCGTGCGCGTGTGGTTCCGCACCTTCTTCAGCGCGCTGCGCATGCAGGGCGCCTCGCGCCGCCTGTCACTGCGCACGCTGCTGCGCAATCCGTCTCCCGTGCGCATGCTCGGCGTTTCGCCGCGCGCCGCGAAGCAAGTCGCGCTGGCGGGCGCCGCCAAGCCCGCGAGTTCGCCGCATGGCACGAGCCGCCGTCCGCGCCGCGTATCGGCGACGAGCGAAGGCTGGTTCGCGTTCGCGCACTGAGGTTGGATCGCGGGATTGCGTTGCTGGATTTGCGTCGCGGGGATTGCGTCGCGGGGTTTGCGTCGCTGGATTTGCGTCACGGGGTTTGCGTCGTTTGATGATCGCGTTTGCGTGCTATCGCGCCTGATGCCCGCCACCGACATGAGCATCGACCGGTTTGCCCTGCACCACGCGCGTTACGCGTAACAGCGCGCGCTCAAAGACGCAAAAGACAACGCCCTGCATGCGCTTAAACAGCGCATGCAGGGCGTTTTTTGCTCCGGTCGTGGGACCCGACCGAACCGCGCGGCATTTAGCCGCGCGAGTCCTTCGCCGAACCGGCTCAGGCGATAGCCGCAACCGGCTCCGTGCCAGCGGCCTCGGCCAGCACAAGCGCCTTGTCGACGGCTTCCCACGAGAATTCCGGCTCTTCACGGCCGAAGTGGCCATACGCAGCCGTCTTTTCGTAGATCGGGCGCAGCAGGTCGAGCATCTGGATGATGCCCTTCGGACGCAGGTCGAAGTGTTCCTGGACGAGACGCGTGATCGTCGCATCCGACACGCGGCCCGTGCCGAACGTGTTGACCATCACCGACGTCGGCTGAGCAACGCCGATCGCGTACGACACCTGGATCAGCGCGCGCGATGCGAGGCCCGCCGCGACGATGTTCTTCGCGACATAGCGGCCAGCGTACGCAGCCGAGCGGTCCACCTTCGACGGGTCCTTGCCCGAGAACGCACCGCCGCCGTGCGGAGCCGCGCCGCCGTATGTATCGACGATGATCTTGCGGCCCGTCAGGCCGCAGTCGCCCTGCGGGCCGCCGATCACGAACCGGCCGGTCGGGTTCACGAGGAACTTGATGTCGCCCTTGATCAGTTCCGCCGGCATCGTCGGCTTGATGATCTCTTCGATCACGGCTTCGCGCAGCGTCGACAGCTCGATTTCCGGCGCGTGTTGTGTCGACAGAACGACGGTGTCGATCGAATGCGGCTTGCCGTCGACATAGCGGACGGTAACTTGCGACTTCGCGTCCGGACGCAGCCACGGCAGACGGCCGTCGCGGCGCAGATTGGCCTGGCGCTCGACCAGACGGTGCGACAGGTGAATCGGCAGCGGCATCAGCTCGGGCGTTTCGTCGCATGCGTAGCCGAACATCAGGCCCTGGTCGCCCGCGCCCTGATCGAGATTGTTGTCGTGCGCGCGGTCGACGCCTTGGGCGATATCCGGCGATTGCTTGTCGTACGCGACAAGCACCGCGCAGCCGCGATAGTCGATGCCGTAGTCGGTGTTGTCGTAGCCGATGCGCTTGATGGTTTCGCGCGCGACCTGGATGTAGTCGACGTTCGCCGTCGTGGTGATTTCGCCTGCGAGGACGACGAGACCCGTGTTGCACAGCGTTTCCGCTGCGACACGCGAGTATTTGTCCTGCGCGAGGATCGCATCGAGAATGGCGTCCGAGATCTGGTCCGCGACCTTGTCCGGATGACCTTCGGAAACCGATTCGGAGGTGAAGAGGTAATCGTTAGCCACGTTGCAGGCTCCTTATTGGTTACGGTTGAGTTTCACGTAGCCTGCTTCGAGCCTGAAGCGGCGACGCTTTAGCGGATTTCTGCACGACCGGACGACAATCTGAAAGATCACCGTCCACCCGCTTCGCCCCGCAAGTTGTCTATTAACTCGGCGAAGCCCTTATTATAGCGACTTCTTTCATTTGTCACAGAGTGTCTGCGCGTGCGGTTCATCGACTCTTTCGCCGTTTTTCCTTGCCCAGCGCGGTCTTGCGCACACACGGGAGCAGCCGCATGCTGAGCCGCCTGGGCGTCACGCTCGCAATCGGTCTTCTCAAGCTGTTCGCCCTGCTGCCCTATGGTTTCGTCGCGCGCCTCGGCGACGGCCTCGGCTGGCTGCTCTACCAGATTCCGAGCCGCCGCCGGCGCATCGTCCACATCAACCTGAAGCTGTGCTTTCCCGAGTGGAGCGACGAGCGCCGCGAAGACGTCGCGCAAAAGCACTTCCGGCATGCGATCCGCAGCTATCTGGAGCGCAGCGTGCAATGGTTCGGCTCCGCAAAGAAGCTCGAAAAGCTGATTCAGCTCGACAGCGAAATCGATCTCACCGATCCCAATCTGCCGCCGACGCTGTTTCTCGGCTTCCATTTCGTCGGCATCGAGGCCGGCTCGATTTTTCTCAACTATTCGCTGAAGCGCCCATGCGGTTCGCTGTATCAGCCGATGTCGAACCCGCAGCTGGAGGAAGTCGCGAAAGCGCAGCGCGGCCGTTTCGACGCCGAAATGGCGAGCCGCGCGGACAGCGCGCGCATCGTGCTGCGCTGGTTGCGCGAGCGCAAGCCGGTGATGCTCGGCGCGGACATGGACTACGGGATGCGCAATTCGACGTTCGTGCCGTTCTTCGGCGTGCCGACGTGCACGCTGACGGCCGTCGGCCGGCTTGCGAAAGTTGGGCGCGCGCAGGTGGTGCCGTTCATCGGCGAAGTGCTGCCGAACTACAAGGGCTATCGTCTGAAGGTGTTCAAGCCGTGGGACAACTACCCGACGGGCGATGACGACACCGACGCGCGCCGCATGAACGAATTCCTCGAAGAGCACATTCCGGACATGCCCGAGCAGTATTACTGGGTGCACAAGCGCTTCAAGACGCGTCCGCCGGGCGATCCGAGCTTTTACTGAAGCGTGCCTGCACACAGTGGGCGAGACTGACAACCAGTCACTTACAATAGCGGCATGAAACTGAAATTCACCAAGATGCATGGCGCGGGCAACGACTTCGTCGTGCTCGACGGCTACACGCAGCCGCTCTCGCTGACGGAAGCGCAGGTGCGCGCGCTCGCGAACCGGCACTTCGGCGTCGGCGCGGACCAGTTGCTCGTCGTCGAAAAGCCGACCGTCGAAGGCGTCGATTTCAGATATCGCATCTTCAATTGCGACGGCGGCGAGGTCGAGCACTGCGGCAACGGCGCGCGCTGCTTCGTGAAGTTCGTGCGCGACACGCGCCTCACCGACAAGCGCAGCGTCCGCGTGCAGGTGCAAAACGGCGTCATCACGCTGACCATGCAGGACAACGGCGAAGTCGTCGTCGACATGGGCGCGCCTGTGTTCGAGCCGGCTCAAGTGCCGTTCGACGCGAGCGGCCTCGACGCGCGCCGCGAAGGCAACGATTCGCTCTATCCGCTCGACGTCAATGGCGCGACGCGCTGGGTGTCGGTCGTGTCGATGGGCAATCCGCACGCGGTGCAGGTGGTGGACGACGTCGAGGCGTTTCCCGTGCTCATGGATGGTCCCGTTATCGAACATCACCCGCGCTTTCCGCAGCGGGTCAACGCGGGCTTCATGCAGATCGTGAGCCGCAACGAGATCAGGCTGCGCGTCTACGAACGCGGCGCGGGCGAAACGCTCGCGTGCGGCACGGGCGCATGCGCGGCCGTTGCGGCGGGCATCCGTCGCGGGCTGCTCGATGCGCCCGTGAAAGTTCACACGCATGGCGGAATGCTCTCGATCGCATGGAACGGCGAACCCACGTCGCCGCTGATGATGGCGGGCCCGGCGGCCACGGTGTTCGAAGGCGAAATCGAAATCGCCGATTGAACCGGATTGAATCTCTTACCGCTGCGCGGTCCATAGACGGCAGCAGCCCAGCAGCAAGACAGCACGCAAGCGCGCAACCCAAAGCCGAAATCATGAACGATCGCGAAGTCGCCGACTATCTGCTAGCCAATCCCGAATTCTTCGCCGAACACGCGGAACTGCTCGCGACCGTGCGGCTCGCGAATCCGCATGGCAAGGCCGCCGTGTCGCTGCAAGAGCGTCAGATGGACATGCTGCGCGAAAAGAACAAGCATCTCGAACGGCGTCTCGCCGAATTGCTGCGCTATGGGCACGAGAACGACAGCATCGCGTCGAAGTTCGGCCGCTGGACGACCCGCGTGATGGCCGAGCGCGATCCGGGCGCGCTGCCGCGTACGATCGCCAACGGGCTGCGCGACGTATTCGACGTGCCGCAAGCCGCGCTGCGCGTATGGGACGTGTCCGAGCCGTATGCGCAGGCGGACTTCACGCGCCACGTCGGCGAGGAAGTGCGCATCTTCGCGAACAGTCTCGCCACGCCGTACTGCGGCGCGAACACGGGCTTCGAGGCCGCGCAGTGGCTGACGCCGGCAGTGTCGGCCGTTTCCAGCGATGCCGCGACTACGGCCGACGGCGCGCCGCCCGCCAACGGCACCGAATCGATCGCGCTGATCGCCCTGCGCGATCCCGAGGCAAAAGACGAAGCCGCTGCGTTCGGTCTGCTGGTGATGGGCTCGTCCGATCCGCGCCGCTTCCACGACGGCATGGCCACCGACTTCCTCACGCAGATCGGCGCGCTCGCCAGCGCGGCGCTGAGCCGTCTGCTGCCGCGCTAAGCGCTCGCCACGTGACATCCGCCGATCCGATCGCCGTCTATCTGTCGAGCCTCGAGCACGAGCGGCGGTTGTCGGCGCATACGCTGCGCGCCTATACGCACGAACTCGACGAACTGAAGAAGCTCGCGAACGGACGGCCGCTAGAAAGCCTCACGGCGACCGACATTCGCGGCGCCGTCGCGCGCGCGCATTCAGGCGGGCTGTCGGCGCGCTCGATCGGTCATCGGCTGTCGGCGTGGCGCGCGTTCTATCGCTGGCTCGCGGGACGCATCGATTTGCCCGCGAACCCCATCGCCACCGTGCGCGCGCCGAAGCGCGCGAAGACGCTGCCGAAGGCGTTGTCCGTCGATGACGCGCACACGCTGATGGAATCCCCTGCGACGGCCACCGCCGAAGGGCTGCGCGATCACGCGATGCTCGAGCTGTTCTACTCGTCGGGCTTGCGGCTCTCGGAACTGGTCGGCCTCGACGTGCATTTCGTCGACGCCGACGGCTACCGCTCCGCAGGCTGGCTCAAGCTCGACGATGCGGAAGTCGAAGTGCTCGGCAAGGGCAACCGGCGGCGCTCGGTGCCAGTCGGCAGCAAGGCGCTCGATGCGTTGCGCGCGTGGCTTGCCGTGCGCGGCGAACTGGTGAAGCACGATCCGCATCCGCTGTTTCTGTCGGCGCGCGGCAACCGGATGTCGCCGAACGTCGTGCGCGAACGCGTGAAGCGCGCCGCGCTCACGGCGGGCATTCCGGCGAACGTGCATCCGCACGTGCTGCGCCATTCGTTCGCGACACACGTGCTGCAGTCGAGCGGCGATCTGCGCGCGGTGCAGGAACTGCTCGGTCACGCGAGCATTGCCGCGACCCAGGTCTACACCGGGCTCGATTTCCAGCACCTCGCGCGAATCTACGACCAGGCGCATCCGCGCGCAAAAAAACGCGACTGACGCTGCTGGCGCTTTGCAGGCAACCAGTCATATCCGCTCTGCCGCTTCGCGCGGCACATTGTTCCGCTGAAATCCTCACGAAGTCATGAATACCGTTACGCTGAAACCGTCGAAAGAGAAATCGCTGCTGCGCCGCCATCCGTGGGTCTACGCGAATGCGATCGATCGCGTCGACGGCAAGCCCGCCGCCGGCGCAACCGTGCTGGTGCGCGCGCACGACGGCCGCTTCCTCGCGCGCGCCGCGTGGAGCCCACATTCGCAGATCCGCGCGCGCGTCTGGAGCTTCGACGAAAACGAACCCGTCGATCACGCGTTCTTCAAGCGCCGCGTGCAGCGCGCGCTTGCGCATCGTCAGGCGATGGTGCGCGGCACGGGCGCGGTGCGGCTGATCTTCGGCGAGGCGGACGGCCTGCCGGGGCTGATCGTCGACTACTACATCGCTGACGATGCAACGAACCCGGTCGACTTGTCGGATGCGGGCCAGCGCGGCCAGATCGTTTGTCAGTTCATGGCGGCGGGCGTCGAAGCGTGGAAGGACGCGATCGTGCAGGCGCTGATCGGCGCGACGGGATGTCCGAACGTCTATGAGCGCTCGGACGTGTCGATCCGCGAAAAGGAAGGGCTCGAGCAGACGACGGGCGTGCTCGCCGGCGACGCGCCACCCGAAACGCTGATCGTCAGCGAGAACGGCGTGCGCTATCACGTCGACGTGCGCAACGGCCACAAGACGGGCTTCTACGTCGATCAACGCGACAACCGCGCACTGGTGCAGGATCTGTCGAACGACCGCGACGTGCTGAACTGCTTCTGCTACACGGGCGGCTTTTCGCTCGCGGCGCTCAAGGGCGGCGCGAAGCGGGTGGTATCGATCGATTCGTCGGGCGAGGCGCTGGCGATCGCGCAGCAGAACGTCGCGGCTAACGGTTTCGACGCGCAGCGCGCCACATGGCTCGACGCCGACGCGTTCAAGACACTGCGCCGCCTGTTCGACGACGGCGAGCGTTTCGACCTCGTCGTGCTCGATCCGCCGAAATTCGCGCCGTCGCGCGAGCATGTGGACCGCGCCGCGCGCGCGTACAAGGACATCAACCTGACGGGGCTCAAGCTGTTGCGGCCGGGCGGGCTGCTGTTCACGTATTCGTGCTCGGGCGCGATCGATGCTGAGCTGTTCCAGAAGATCGTCGCGGGTGCGGCCGCCGACGCGCGCGTCGATGCGCGCATCCTCAAGCGGCTGGGCGCGGGCATCGATCATCCGCTGCTGACGGCGTTCCCCGAAGGCGAATATCTGAAAGGCCTATTGTTGCAAACCGCCTGATCGCCCATAGTTAGGCGTTTATTTCCCTGGCAGCGACGGGGCTTTAACGGCCCGGCAGCGGCGCACCGGCAGTTATGCTTCAATATTCCGCTGAATTCCTGCGGTTCGGGCCCCGCGCGGTCCGCACCCCAGACTGACGAACACAAGGCGACCTCACATGGCGAACAACATGATCCCAGTCACTATCCTGACCGGCTTCCTCGGCAGCGGCAAAACCACGCTGCTCAAGCGCATCCTGAACGAGAAGCACGGCATGAAGATCGCCGTGATCGAGAACGAGTTCGGCGAAGAGAACATCGACAACGACATCCTCGTTCAGGACACAGGCGAGCAGATCATCCAGATGAGCAACGGCTGCATCTGCTGCACGATTCGCGGCGACCTGTCGCGCGTGCTCGGCGACCTCGCTGCGCAAAAGCAGGAAGGCAAGCTCGATTTCGACCGCGTCGTGATCGAGACGACGGGCCTCGCAAATCCGGGCCCCGTCGCGCAGACGTTCTTCATGGATAACCAGATCGCCGACGAATTTCTGCTCGACGCGATCATCACGCTGGTCGATGCGAAGCACGGCGATCAGCAACTCGACGAGCACGAAGTCGTGCAGCGCCAGGTCGGCTTCGCGGATCGCCTGTTCTTGACGAAGGCCGATCTCGTCGACGACGCGACGCTCGGCGATCTGCGTCACCGCCTGCTGCACATGAATCCGAAGGCGCAAATTCGCGTCGTGAATTTCGGTGAAGCGGACATCAAGGAAGTCTTCGATCTGCGCGGCTTCAACCTGAACGCGAAGCTGGAAATCGACCCGGACTTCCTCGCCGAAGACGAGCACGATCACGCGCATGACCACGACCACGACCACGATCATGACCACGCGAACTGCGATCACGATCATGGCCACTGCGATCACGAAGGCCACGACCACGGCCATCACGCGCATCACGACGACAAGATCAAGTCGTTCGTTTTCCGCAGCGATCGGCCGTTCGATCCGAACAAGCTCGAAGACTTTCTCGGCGGCATTCTGCAGATTTATGGCGAGCGTCTGCTGCGCTACAAGGGTGTGCTGTACATGAAGGGCGTCGATCGCAAGGTCGTCTTCCAGGGCGTGCATCAGATGATGGGCAGCGATCTCGCGGCCAAATGGCAGCCCATTGAGAAGAAAACGAACAAGATGGTGTTCATCGGCATCGAGTTGCCGCAGGATCTGATCACCGACGGGCTCGAAGCCTGCCTCGTCTAAGCCGGTCTTATCTTTATCTTGCGCGGGGCGGGCATTTCAGGTCTGCCCCAACCGCCATTTTCTCGCCGCTGGCGCACGAAAATCGATTCAAACGCGCAGGCACGGCAATTAAACAGCCGGTTCCCGGTCAAAGCACGTGAAAACCCTGTTGTGAGAATACGTGTACGACCATCGCTTTTTAGTGAACAGCGCGTTATATTTTCACGATAAGTGGAGTTTGCGGCAGGGATTTCCCCCGCTTGCAGTTTCGTATTGTGATTCAGTTACAATACGGCCCCACTGGAGAAAGACAACGATTTTGCCCGGTCTAAAACGCGTAGCCGCGTCGCAGCCGTGCCGGGCCTGAAAACGGCGCCGGAAAATCTCATCCGGGGATATCGCCGATAGCCGGCCGGCACACTCCGGCTCATAACGCGCTGCCGGGAAGCATTGCCTCAGGAGCATTTGAAGAATCGGTTTCCAGAGGAGTTCGGCCCCGCAACGGCGCTTCGGCGTCACGACAGCCCACCGTCCGTGTTCGCCGGCGCTCAATCGAGCGTCATCGAGGCGCCTTTGCGGGCAACACGAAAGTGCGGGCAATGATTTGCCTCACATTGAAGAAGCAAGCCAGATGACGACGAAACGACTCTTGACCGAAGCCGAAATCCTGAAGATGAGCGACAAGGATTACATGAATGAGGATCAGCTCGCTTTCTTCAAGAACCGGCTCGAACAGCTGCAGGCGGAAATCCTCCGCAACGCCGGCCAGACCACCGAAAATCTGCGCGAAACCGTGATCGTGCCGGACCCGGCCGACCGTGCGACGATCGAGGAAGAGCATGCGCTGGAACTGCGCACGCGCGACCGCGAGCGCAAGCTGCTGAAGAAGGTTCAGCAGTCGCTTGCGCGCATCGAATCGGGCGAATATGGCTGGTGCGAGGAAACGGGCGAGCCGATCGGCATCCCGCGTTTGCTTGCGCGGCCGACGGCGACGCTGTCGCTCGAAGCGCAGGAACGCCGCGAATTGCGCCAGAAGCTGTTCGGCGACTGACCGCCCGACGGCGCGGTTTTCGGGGTCCGCGCCCCATGGACGCTTCGTGAGAGGCGCACGGTGAATCGTGCGCCTCTTTTCTTTTGTAAAGCCGATCTTTAACGATGATCCAGCGCCCATATCGGCTCATCCTACGTGCGGTAATCGGTAAATGCGCGTTGCATCGACGTTGCTGCCGACCGACGCCAGCATCTTTTACCGCTAACCCCGCCTTGCGCTTTTTCTGCTTTTCTCACGCTGTCGAGACTTCCGCTCTTGATATGGCAGCGCCCGCCCTAAAATAAACCGGACATGCGTTGCACGCGCGCGCGGCACCTGGCATCGCGCGGCGTCCGCTCCGGATTCCGTGGTGGCGCATCGGCGCCTCCGCGTCCTCACTGTCGGCCGAAGTCGGATGCTTTGGCGCTTGCTTCGGCCCCACGCAATTGATTGCGGTTTTGCAAAAGGAACGCATATGGAGCAATTTCACGGCACGACGATCGTTTCCGTGCGTCGCGGCGACAAGGTCGCGCTCGGCGGCGACGGCCAGGTCACGCTGGGCAACATCGTCATGAAAGGCGGCGCGAAGAAAGTCCGGCGCATTTACAACGGCAAGGTGCTGGTCGGCTTCGCGGGCGGCACGGCTGACGCCTTCTCGCTGCTCGACCGCTTCGAAGCGAAGCTCGAAAAGCATCAGGGCAATCTCACGCGCGCCGCCGTCGAGCTGGCGAAAGACTGGCGCACCGACCGCATGCTGCGCCGTCTCGAAGCGATGCTGATCACGGCCGACGCGACCACCACGCTGGTCATCACCGGCAACGGCGATGTGCTCGATCCCGAAGGCGGCATCTGCGCGATCGGCTCGGGCGGCGCGTACGCGCAGGCAGCCGCGAAGGCGCTCGCCGACAACACGGATCTTTCGCCGCGCGACATCGTCGAAAAGGCGCTGGTGATCGCCGGCGACATGTGTATCTACACGAACCACAACCGCGTCATCGAGACGATCGAGTAAGGACACACGATGAGCACCATGACTCCCGCCGAGATCGTCTCGGAACTCGACAAGCACATCATCGGCCAGCATCGCGCGAAGAAAGCCGTTGCGGTGGCGCTGCGCAACCGCTGGCGCCGTCAGCAGGTCGCCGAGCCGCTGCGCCAGGAAATCACGCCGAAGAACATCCTGATGATCGGGCCGACGGGCGTCGGCAAGACGGAAATCGCGCGGCGTCTCGCGAAACTCGCGGACGCGCCGTTCATCAAGATCGAAGCGACCAAGTTCACGGAAGTCGGCTATGTCGGCCGCGACGTCGACAGCATCGTGCGCGACCTGATGGAAATCTCCGTCAAGCAGACGCGCGAGACGGAAATGCGCAAGGTCCGCACGAAGGCCGAAGATCTCGCCGAAGACCGCATCCTCGACATTCTGCTGCCGGGCGCGCGCACGGTCGGCTTCGGCTCGGGCCACGAAGCGAGCGGCGACGAATCGAACACGACGCGTCAGACGTTCCGCAAACGCCTGCGCGAAGGACAGCTCGACGACAAGGAGCTCGAGCTCGACATCGAGATGCCGCAGCCGGCGATGGACATCATGGGGCCGCCGGGCATGGAAGACATGACCGAGCAGATCCGTTCGATGTTCGCGAATCTCGGCGGCGGCAAGAAGACGCGCCGCAAGGTGAAGGTGAAAGAAGCACTGAAGCTCCTCACCGACGAAGAAGCGGCGAAGATGCTGAACGACGAAGAGGTCAAGGCGAGAGCCGTGCAGAACGTCGAGCAGAACGGCATCGTGTTCCTCGACGAAATCGACAAGATCGCGTCGCGCAACGAAGCGGGCACCGGTGAAGTCTCGCGTCAGGGCGTGCAGCGCGATCTGCTGCCGCTCGTCGAAGGCACGACGATCAGCACGAAGTACGGGATGGTGAAGACCGATCACATCCTGTTCATTGCGAGCGGCGCGTTCCATCTCGCGAAGCCGAGCGATCTGATTCCCGAACTGCAAGGCCGTTTCCCGATCCGCGTCGAACTCGATTCGCTGTCGGTGAAGGACTTCGAATCGATTCTCGTCGCCACCGATGCGAGTCTCGTCAAGCAATACCAAGCGTTGCTCGAGACGGAAGACGTGCACCTCGAATTCGCCGACGAAGGCATCCGCCGTCTCGCGGAAATCGCCTACTCGGTGAACGAGAAGACGGAAAACATCGGCGCGCGCCGTCTCTATACGGTGATCGAGAAGCTGCTCGAAGACGTGTCGTTCTCGGCGGGCAACCACGCGGGCAAGAGCGTGGTGATCGACGCGGCGTATGTCGATCGCGCGCTGAACGACGTCGCGCAAGACGAGGACCTGTCGCGCTACGTGCTCTGATTCGCGCCGGTCTCGCCAGCAAACAGACGAAGAACCAGGTGAAACGGGCGGCGCTCCGCGAGGAGCGTCGCCCGTTCTCACATGCATGCGCAGCAGTTATCTATCGCGTTCGTTGCAATGGCGACAGCATCATTGCTTGACGGGCCGCTTCGCCAGCTTGCGCTGCAGCGTGCGTCGATGCATGTTCAACGCGCGCGCCGTCGCTGAAATGTTGCCGCCGTTTTCCGCAAGCACGCGCTGGATGTGCTCCCATTCGAGCCGCGCCACCGACAGCGGCACCGGCTTCTCGATGGCTTCTTCAGCTTGCAGCACGCTCGCGTCCGCTTGCAGCGCGGAGAGAATCGTCTCGACGTTCGCGGGCTTCGCCAGATAGTTGTCCGCGCCATCCTTCACCGCCTGCACCGCCGTCGCGATGCTCGCGTAGCCCGTCAGCACCAGCATCCGCGCGTCGGGCTGCAGGTCGCGCAGCGGCGCGACGAGGTTCAGACCCGAGTCGTTGCCCAGATGCAGGTCGACCGTGATCTGCCCGAACTTCTGCTGATTTGCGAGGCGGATCGCTTCGTCGGCATTGTGCGCTTCGGACACCGTGAAGCCCCGGCGCGTCAAACCGCGTGCGAGGATGCCGGAGAACACTTCGTCGTCGTCGATCACCAGAAAATTCTTGTCGCTCATGCTTGTTTCTCCGTATTGGACGACGCGGCGCCATGCCGGCCCGCGCCCGTTTGCTCGCGGGCCAAAGGCAACCGCAACACTGCGCGCGTTCCGCGCGGCTTGATTTCACTGACATCGGTTAGCTCGATCGATCCGCCGAGCCGCGCCGCCGCCGAAAACGCCAGATACAGCCCGACGCCATGCCCGCCTTGCGTGCTGTCGACGGGCGCCGCGCCGAGCACGCTGCGCAACGACGCCGGCACACCCGGCCCCGCGTCACAGACTTCGAACTCGATCGAATCGTGCGCGGCGGGCTTCGCGGCCAGCGTCACGTGATCGCGGCTCGCGCGCGCGGCGTTGTCGAGCAGGATCGTGAGAATCTGGCTGACGGCAACCGTGTCGTCGATAGAGACATCGACAGGCGGCTCGCCCAGGCGCTCGAATTTGACGTGCGGATGGCGCAGCCGCCATTGATCGGCGAACGAGCCGAGCCATTCGTCGACACGCTGACGACTGCCTTGCGTCGACGCGCGGCTGCGCAGACGCGCGAGCGCCGATTTGCACAAGGCCATCTGCTGATCGAGGATGTCGAGATCCGCGATGTAGGGCTCGAGGCCTGCGTCGGTGCGCGCGGCATCGCGCAGTTCCTCGGTGAGCATCGCGATCGTCGAAAGCGGCGTGCCGATCTCGTGCGCGACCGTGGCGGCCTGCACGCCGAGCGCAACGGCGCGCTCGTCGCGCAGCAGACGCTGTTGCGCATCGCCGAGCGCGGTATCGCGCTGACGCAGCGCGCGCGACATGCGCGCCACGAACCACGCGATCAGGCCGACGCTCACCATGAAGTTCACCCACATGCCGGCGCGGTAGTAGTCGAACAGGTTCGCTGGGTTGTCGAGATTGAGCGGTACCGACTCGAAGCCGAGCACCGCATAACACGCGACCGCGAATGCGGCGAGCCACGCCATCAGATGCCACGGCAATACGGCCGCCGCAATGGCCAGCGACGGCAGATACAGCGAGACAAACGGATTGGTCGTGCCGCCCGAGAGAAACAGCAGCGCAGACAGCGCGCCGAGATCGACCCACAGCTGCCCGAACAATTCGAGGCTCGACTCGGGCTTCTGACGCGACACGCGCAGCCACGTGAGCCCGTTGAAGACCACTTCGAGACCGATGACGAGAAGCATCGCCGGCAACGGCAAATTCACGCCGACAAAGATCTGGACGAACGCGATCGTCACGAGCTGGCCAATGATGGCGAGACTGCGTAGCCAGAAGAGATGTCCGAGGTTGACCCGGCCGGTGAGGGTTATGCGCTGCATCCTGCAAGTTTACCTGTTGGGAGCGGTCCGATTCATCGATCGGACTTCCGGAACTATAGTTTCCATTGTTGTTTAACGTGCGCTCGCCACTCTTTACTGATAATGCTTAAAACGTCCCTTGATCCAGATCAAGTTCTTTTGGAATCCTTCCAGACATTCGTGCGTCATGCAGCCGCCGCGCAACAGCATGGCGACCAAACGGCCCATGACATCTGGCTTCAGGCCGCCTCCCATTTGTTTCCGATCGATCCCGACTCGCTGGACGTAATGTGCCAGCAGCTGACAGCAGCCCAACGCGCCGCCCAGGCCGAATCCATTGCCCGCGCCTTCGTTGCACTTGTCCCCGGCGACGCGCGAGCGCTCTTTCGCCTGGGCTTCACGCTGCAGTGGATGAACCGCCACGCCGATGCGATCGCGCCGTACCGCGCGGCGCTCGCCATCGCTCCCGATCTGCACAGCCTGCGCAACAATCTGGCGGGCGCGCTGATGTCGGCCGATCCGAGGTCAACGGAGGCCATCACGTTGCTCAAGACCGCGCTCGAAAAGAATCCTGCCGATGCGAATGCGTGGATCAATCTCGGCAAAACGCATCTCGCCCGCTTCGAACTCGACAGCGCCCTCGAAGCCGAACGGCGCGCGCTCGAACTTCAGCCCAACAATCCCGTCGCGCTGGGCAATCACGGACAGACGTTGCGCGAAGCTCAGCAGTGGGACGACGCGGAACGCTTCACATCGGCCGCGCATCGCACGGCACCGGACAACCCGTCGTACCTGTCCAATCTCAGCATGATCCACCTTCTGCGCGGCAACTACGCCGACGGCTGGCGAGAGCACGAAGCACGTTGGGACGGATCGAAGGAACTGGCCGGCAAGCGGCCCGTGCTGCCCGGCCCCGCATGGCGCGGCGAGCCACTCGAAGGCAAGACGCTGCTTCTCTGGGGCGAACAGGGCATGGGCGATCTGCTGCAATTCTGCCGCTACGTTCCGCTGCTCGCCGATCGCGTGCATCGGGAAGGCGGGCGCCTCGTCTGGAACTCGTTTCCGCAAATGGGCGCGCTGCTCGGCCGCACGCTCGCGCAGCATGCCCATGAGTTCACACTGGGCGGCGGCGTCGAGATGCTGCCGAAGTTCGATTACGAAATCTCGCTGCTGTCACTGCCATTGTTGTTCGACACGCGAGAAGACACGATTCCGTCGGCTGTTCCGTATCTGCAAGCCGATCCATCAGCCGTCGACGCCTGGCGCAAGCGGCTCGCGGGTGAAAGGCGACTGAAGGTGGGTCTCGTCTGGACGGGCAGCCACGGACATCAACGCAATCCGTACCGCCGGGTCGGTCTCGAGCGTTACGTCGATTACTTCCGCGAACTCGACGACGTCGCCTTCTATTCGCTGCAACCGGGCGCGGCCGCCGATGTGACCGCCGCGCGCACGGCCGGGCTCGATATTACCGACCACACGGCGGAGTTCAGGACATTCGACGACACTGCGGCGTACATCGGCGCGCTCGATCTGGTGATTACCGTGTGTACGTCGGTCGCGCATCTGAGCGGCGCGATAGGGCAGCGTACGTGGGTGCTGCTCGACGTCAATCCGCATTGGGTGTGGCTGCTCGATCGCGCCGACAGCCCCTGGTATCCGACCGCGACTTTGTACCGGCAGCCGCAGTTCGCGCAGTGGGAACCCGTGTTCGACAAGCTGACGAGCAATCTCGCGGCGCTGGCCAGGGCGCGTCGGTAGCCGGCCTATTCCGGCGCGGCGGCCACGCCTTGCGCCGACGCGCGTTCGCGCGCAATTGCATCGGCGAGACATTCGGGGCACAAGCAGCCGGTGCCCGCCTTCAGCGCATCGGCGGGTAACGCGGGCATCGAGACGCACCAGCACGTCGACCTGTCGCTGCGCGCGCCGCAGTCGAACACGCGACGGCAGCGCGGGCAGCGCGCGCTGGATGCTTCGGAGAATTCAGGCGATTCGAATAGGGACGGGTTCATGACAGCAGGATGAAACCGGTCGGTGACACAAACATGATGCCACTTTCGGCGGATGAGCAAAACGCCGCCCGTTGCAACGGGAATGGGACCGCGCGCGGCGATCCCGACGTGCGTTCGAATGGAGTTCCATCAGCACGAGAACTTCCCTGCCGGATCGAGGCCCAAAACCCTGTCCGGCGCCCGTCAGAAAGCGGTCGCCGGGCGGCCCCGAAAAGCCTGTTTGCGCACTGCGGGAAAGCGGCCGTAATCGCCGTGGCAGCACGCGTTGAAATCCCTGTTGCACCGCGCCAGTTGTGTACAATTCGGCCTTGTTTTAACCGTTTCCCTGTCCGAGCCGCCGCCATGTCCGAGACCCCCGACCTGTCCCAGATCGCACCCACGCTGAAGGCTGAAATTCTCGCCGAGGCTCTGCCCTATATTCGCCAGTACCACGGCAAGACCGTCGTCATCAAATACGGCGGCAACGCGATGACGGAAGAGCGCCTGAAGCAGGGCTTCGCGCGCGACGTGATCCTGTTGAAACTGGTCGGCATCAATCCGGTGATCGTGCACGGCGGCGGTCCGCAAATCGATCAGGCGTTGAAGAAGATCGGCAAGCAGGGCACGTTCATCCAGGGCATGCGCGTCACCGACGAAGAGACGATGGAAGTCGTCGAATGGGTGCTGGGCGGCGAAGTACAGCAGGACATCGTCACGCTGATCAATCACTTCGGCGGCCACGCGGTTGGTCTGACGGGCAAGGACGGCGGCCTGATCCACGCGCGCAAGCTGATGATGCCGGACCGCGATAACCCGGGCCAGTACGTCGACATCGGCCAGGTCGGCGAAGTCGAGCAGATCAACCCGGCTGTGGTGAAAGCGCTGCAGGACGACGCGTTCATTCCCGTCATTTCGCCCATCGGTTTCGGCGAAGACGGTCTGTCGTACAACATCAACGCGGACCTGGTCGCGGGCAAGCTCGCCGTCGTGCTGAACGCCGAGAAGCTCGTGATGATGACAAACATCCCCGGCGTGATGGACAAGGAAGGCACGCTGCTGACCGATCTGTCGGCGCGCGAAATCGACGCGCTGTTCGCGGACGGCACGATCTCGGGCGGCATGCTGCCGAAGATCTCGTCGGCACTCGACGCCGCGAAGAGCGGCGTGCGTTCGGTGCACATCATCGACGGCCGCATCGAGCACTCGGTGCTGCTCGAAATCCTGACGGAACAGCCGTTCGGCACGATGATCCGCTCGCACTGAGCGCATCGCACGTCGTTCGGACCGCCGCGTTTTTACACGGCATCTCGGCTACAAAGCATCACGCGAAGCACGGCACGCTGGCCGCCGTGCTTCGCAGAAGGCATACTGGTCTTCGGTCTTTTTCGCGCAGCACGCTGCGCCGTCTCACGCTTCTACCCCGCACGCATCGCGCGACGCCTGCGTCGTATCGCAGCCGTCGTCACCCTGCGCGCGACACATCACGCATCACATCATGCGCACTTCCCGTCCGAAGCGTCGTCGGCCGCAGATTCACGCCGGCAAACCCGTCTGGCTGTTCGATCTCGACAACACGCTGCATCACGCGTCGCACGCGATCTTTCCTGCGATCAACACCGCGATGACGCAGTACATCATCGACGCGCTGCAAGTGGAGCATGACGAAGCGAACCGTCTGCGCACCGGCTACACGCAGCGCTACGGCGCGGCGCTGCTGGGGCTCACGCGCCATCATCCCGTCGATCCGCATGACTTCCTGAAAGTCGTCCACACGTTCCCCGACCTGCGCTCGATGCTGCGCAGCGAACGCGGCCTGAAACGTCTCGTCGATGCACTGCCCGGCCGCAAGATCGTACTGACCAACGCGCCCGAAACGTACGCGCTCGACGTGCTGAAAGAGTTGGGCATCGAGCGGCTGTTCGAGCGCGTGATCGCGATCGAGCACATGCGCGACCAGCGCATGTGGCGCGCGAAGCCCGACCACGCGATGCTGCGCCGTGCGATGCGCGACGCGCACGTGCGTCTCGCCGATGCGATTCTCGTCGAGGACACGCGCAGCCATCTGAAGAACTATCGGCGTCTGGGCATCCGCACGGTGTGGATCGTCGGCCATCTGCCGCGTCAGAGGCGCGCGGACGGCAGCTTTGCGCGCCTGCCGGGAACGGGCCGCCCGCACTATGTCGACCGCCGGATTCGCTCGCTAAAATCACTGAGACTGGGCACCCGCGCGGGACGAGAGGCGGTGCAACAACAGGGACGACAGACATGCAGCCTATTCGCAAGCATGACGAGGACGTAACCGAAGAGCCGTCGACCACCGCGCGCGCCACGCGCATGAAGCCCGGCGAGCGGCGCGTGCACATCCTCCAGACGCTCGCCGCGATGCTGGAGGCCCCGAAGAACGAAAAAATCACGACAGCGGCACTCGCGGCGCGCATCGGCGTATCGGAAGCCGCGCTGTATCGTCATTTCGCGAGCAAGGCGCAGATGTTCGAAGGGCTGATCGAGTTCATCGAGCAGACGCTGTTCGGGCTCATCAACCAGATCGTCGCGAAGGAGCCGAACGGCGTATTGCAGGCACGCGCAATCGCGCTCACGCTGCTCAACTTTTCCGCGAAGAACCCCGGCATGACGCGCGTGCTGACGTGCGAGGCACTCGTCGGCGAGCATGAGCGGCTCACCGAACGGGTCAACCAGCTACTCGAACGCGTCGAGGCGTCTCTCAAGCAATGTCTGCGGCTCGGGCTGATGGATGCGTCGAGCCAGAACGAACCGAACGCGATCCCGCTTCCCGCCGACTACGATCCCGTCGTGCGCGCGAGCCTGCTGCTCAGCTACATCGTCGGACGCTGGCATCGCTATGTACGCAGCGGCTTCGCGCGCGCGCCCATCGAACAGGCCGACGCGCAGTTGCGGCTGATCCTTCAGTAAGTCGAGTTCAGCGATGTTCGGGCCGCGAGTGAATCCGCTGCAGTTCGCCGGCCCCGACATCCCGCCGATTTTCCCGCGCGTTTTCCGCTATACTTTGCGCTCGACCGTTTCTGACGGTCCAATAAAGCAGTACAGCGCGCCGATTTGCTGACTCGATTGCGGGCGCGCGAACCAGCGGATGTGATCTATCGGTCCCCGCGGTTCACTATAAATGCGGCTAAAGAGGTCGTCAGCCGCGCACATTCTTCCTCCGCGCAATCGCCGACACCATTTAGCCGCCCCCCATGTCAGAAGGCGGAATGAATGGAATCGATCGGGATCGTCGCTCCACAAACAATGCATTTCTCCGAGCCGCTGCGCCTGCAAAGCGGCAGCTCGCTCGCGAACTACGACCTCGTGGTCGAAACGTACGGCACGCTCAACGCCGCGCGCAGCAATTCCGTGCTCGTGTGCCATGCGCTCAACGCGTCGCATCACGTCGCGGGCGTCTATGCGGATGATCCGAAGAACATCGGCTGGTGGGACAACATGGTCGGTCCCGGCAAGCCGCTCGATACGAACCGCTTCTTCGTGATCGGCGTGAACAACCTCGGCTCGTGTTTCGGCTCGACGGGCCCGATGAGCATCGATCCGTCGACGGGCCGTCCGTATGGCGCGAGCTTTCCCGTCGTGACCGTCGAAGACTGGGTGAACGCGCAGGCGCGCGTGGCCGACGCGTTCGGCATCGAGAAATTCGCCGCGGTGATGGGCGGCAGCCTTGGCGGCATGCAGGCGCTCGCGTGGAGCATGATGTATCCGGACCGGATCGCGCATTGCATCGTGATCGCGTCGACGCCGAAGCTGTCCGCGCAGAACATCGCGTTCAACGAGGTGGCGCGCTCGTCGATCCTCTCCGACCCGGACTTTCACGGCGGCGACTACTATGCGCACGGCGTGAAGCCGAAGCGCGGCCTGCGCGTCGCGCGGATGATCGGCCACATCACGTATCTGTCCGACGACGACATGGCCGCGAAGTTCGGCCGTGCGCTGCGCCGCGCGGAAGGCGCGGAGGACGTATATAACTTCAATTTCGACGTCGAGTTCGAGGTGGAGTCGTATCTGCGCTATCAGGGCGAGAAGTTCGCCGATTACTTCGACGCGAATACGTACTTGCTGATCACGCGCGCGCTCGACTACTTCGATCCCGCCAAGGCCTACGACGGCGACCTCACGGCCGCGCTCGCGCACACGAAGGCGAAGTATCTGATCGCGAGCTTCGCGACCGACTGGCGCTTCGCGCCCGCGCGCTCGCGCGAACTGGTGAAGGCGCTGCTCGATCACAAGCGCCAGGTGACGTACGGCGAGATCGACGCGCCGCACGGCCACGATGCCTTCCTTCTCGACGACGCGCGCTATCACAACCTGATGCGCGCCTACTACGAACGCATTGCAGCAGAGGTGAACGCATGAACGAGCGCGCTTTCGATTATCTTGCGACGCGCCCCGATTTCCGCGCGATCGCCCGCTGGGTCGAACCGCGTGCGACGGTGCTCGATCTGGGTTGCGGCGACGGCTCGCTGCTGTCGCTGCTCATCGAAGAACTCGAAGTCAGCGGCTACGGCATCGAGATCAACGATGCCGGCGTGCTCGCGTCGACGAAGAACGGCATCAACGTGATCCAGCAGAATCTGGAAGACGGCTTGCGCCTCTTCGAAGACGGCAGCTTCGATTTCGCGATCCTGTCCCAAACGCTGCAGACCATTCATCAGACGGCCGCAATCCTGCGCGAGACCGTGCGCGTTGGCAAGGAATGCATCGTTTCGTTCCCGAACTTCGGGTATTGGACGCACCGTCTGTCGGTATTGAAGGGACGCATGCCCGTGTCGAAGTCACTGCCTTATCAGTGGCACAACACGCCGAACGTGCGCGTGCTGACCATCAAGGACTTCGAGGCGCTCGCGCCGGAAGTCGGCATCGAGATTCTCGATCGCGTGGTGCTGCACGGCGGACAGGCGGTGCGGTGGGGCGTGAACTGGCGTGGTAGTCTTGCGGTCTATCGCGTCAAGAAAAGCTAACGCAACTCAACTCATGTCGAACCCGCCACACGAGGCGCCCGCACTTACCGCTCACGAAGAACATCCCGGCTGGCGCGCGTTTCTCAACGCGCGCATGCTGATCTGCGTCTTCCTCGGCTTCACGTCGGGGTTGCCGCTCTTCACGCTCGTCTATCTCGTCCAGGCCTGGCTGCGCTCGGAAGGCGTGAACCTGAAGGAAATCGGCCTGTTCGCGCTGATCCAGTTTCCCTATACGTGGAAATTCGTCTGGGCGCCGCTGATGGACCGCTACGTGCCGCGTCTGCCAGGCTGGCAACCGGGACGCCGGCGAGGCTGGATGCTCGTCACGCAGATTCTCGTCGCCGCCGCGATTGCGTCGCTCGGCATCGTGTCGCCGCGCGATTCGATCTGGACGGTCGCCGCGCTGACGGCACTCGTCGCGTTCTTCGGCGCGAGCCAGGACATTTCGATCGACGCCTATCGGCGCGAACTGCTGCACGACACCGAGCAGGGTCTCGGCAACGCGGTGCACGTGAACGCGTACAAGGTCGCGGCGCTCGTGCCCGGTTCGCTCGCGCTGATTCTTTCCGATCATCTGCCGTGGGCGACTGTGTTCATCGTGACCGCGGCGTTCATGCTGCCTGGCATGGTCATGACGCTCGTCGTGCGCGAACCCGAAGTGCACGGCGCGCCGCCGAAGAATCTGCGCGACGCGATCATCGAACCGTTTCACGAATTCATCCTGCGCGACGGCTGGCGCGGCGCGGTGTTCGTGCTCGGCTTCATCTTCCTGTACAAGCTCGGCGATACGATGGCGACCACGCTGTCCACATCGTTCTTTCTCGACATCGGCTTCTCTCGCACGCAGATCGGCGTGATCGCGAAGACGACGGCGTTCGGTGCGAGCCTCGCGGGCGGCATCATCGGCGGCATCGCGCTGATGCGTATCGGCATCGCCCGCGGGCTGTGGATCTTCGGCATCCTGCAGATGGTGTCGACGCTCGGCTTCGCGTGGCTCGCGCATGTCGGGCCGACGTCGCCGGGACTGACGGTCGTCTACGACATCGCCGTCGCGCTGAGCGCGGCCACGACGAAGGTGTTGTCGCTGCTCGGCATCGGCTGGACGGTGCAGCTCGATCCGATGTCGGTCGCGCTCGCGCTCGTCTACGGCTTCGAAACGTTCGCGACGGGCCTGACACTTGCTGCGTTCACCGCATACATCGCGAGCACCACCGACCCACGCTATACGGCGACGCAATTCGCGCTCTTCACGTCGCTGGCTTCCGTGCCGCGCACGCTCGCATCGGCGGCGAGCGGCTTTCTCGTCGCGCGAATCGGCTGGTTCGACTACTTCATCGTCTGCACGGCGCTCGCTTTGCCCGGCATGCTACTGTTGTTCCGGATCGCCCCTTGGAGAAAGCAGTCGTGATGGTGTTCGCGTCACGGCGCGCAGCCAGCCGATCGGCCCTGCGCGCCCGATCCGCTCAGGCTCCTGCATATCGCGTGCTCGTGCGGGCGCATGCATTGCGTCTGGCCGTCAGCGCTGCGTGTGCGGTGTTGAGCGCGGCGTCATGGCAGGCACGCGCCGCCGACACGCCGCAGAATGTCAGCGCGCCGCCCGCCGCTAATGCACCCACCGCACCCGCCGCGCCCGCTGCTCCTCCGGCGCCGTCTGCACCATCATCGCCGTCCGCGCCCAAGGCCGAATCGGCGGCATCCGCCGCGTCGGGCGTATCGGCGCCGGCGACCGCAGCCTCCGCGCCGCCGCCCGCGCCCGTCACGGCACGCAATCCCGCGCCCGCATCCGCTGCGTCGGCGCCGACTGCGTTCCAGCCGAACCAGCAATTGCGCTACGGCAACTACGCGGTGTTTCGCAATCTGATTCCATCGCCGATGCTGGAAAGCCAATCCGCTGAGGAATTCGATCAGATCGCGAGGGGCGCCGAGCACATGAACCGGCTTTATCCGCCATCGGATGCGCGCGTGATGCGCGTGCAGTCGATCATCGACAAGCTGATCCCGTATTCGCTGAAGTGGAGCGATCGCGCGAAGAACTGGAAGTGGGGCATCGCGGTGCTGCGCTCATCGGACATTCGCGCGTATTGCCTGCCGGGCGGCAAGATCGTCATCTATGGGGGCATGCTCGACAAGGTGCGCCTGAACGACAACGAACTCGGCATGCTGCTCGGTCACGAGATCGCGCATGCGCTGCGTGAACATGCGCGCGAGCGTCTCGGCGAACAGCAGGCCGCACAACTGGGATCGGGGACGATGCCGCCGCTCTTCGGTCTCGCCGATCTCGGCGAGGCGCCGCTCGGCATCGGCACGCAGTTGCTGGAAATGAAGTATGAACGCGCCGACGAAACGGAAGCGGATGTGATCGGCAGCGAGATTGCGTCGCGAGCCGGTTTCGATCCGCGCGCGGCGATCACGCTATGGGACAAGCTCGCCGTCGCGACGCGCAATAACCGCGACCAGGGCTTCATCTACGTGCATCCGTACAACCCGACGCGCCGCGCGGACATCATGAAGCGCCTGCCCGACATGCTGCCGCTGTACGCGAAGGCGATCGGCAAGACGGTCGAAGCGCTGCCCGACTACGCGGGCATCGGCCGCCCGCGCCGTACGACCGCGAGCGACTGACGCGCGAGCAGTTATTTCGCGAGCTTGTGGTTGTAGTCGATGGTCAGCGGCGCGTGGTCGCTGAACTTGATGTCGCGGAAAATCGAGGTCTTTTTCGCGGTGGCCGCAATGCCCGGCGTCGCGATCTGATAGTCGATACGCCACCCGACGTTCTTCGCATAGGCCTGGCCGCGATTGCTCCACCACGTGTACTGCTCGGGCCGCGAGTCTAGCGTGCGGAACACGTCGACGTAACCGACGTCGTCGAAGAGCTTCGTGAGCCACGCGCGCTCTTCCGGCAGACAGCCCGAGTTCTTCTGGTTGCCCTTCCAGTTCTTGATGTCGATTTCCTTGTGCACGATGTTCACGTCGCCGCACAGGATCACTTCGCGCTCCTTAGACAGCTCGGCGAGATGCGGCATGAACACATCCATGAAACGGTACTTGGCCTGCTGACGGTCGTCGCCGCTCGACCCCGACGGCACATACACCGAGATCACCGACAGATTGCCGAAACGCGCCTCCACATAGCGGCCTTCGGGATCGAACTCTTCGCTGCCGAAGCCGATCACGACTTCATCCGGCTCGTGACGCGTATAGACGCCCGCGCCGCTATAGCCCTTCTTCACGGCATGCTGGAAGTAGCCGGTAAAGCCGTGCGGCGCGAGGAATTCCGGCGTCATGTCGTCCTGCGAGCATTTGATTTCCTGCACGCACACGACATCGGCCTTCTGCTCGCCGAACCACTCGAAAAAGCCTTTCTTGGCCGCCGAACGGATGCCATTCAGATTGGCGGTAATCACACGCAACATGTTTTTCCTTCGTTATGTTTTCGTTTCTTCGGCGACGTGACGTTCATTCGACTATCACGCCTTTCAGCGATTCTTTGGCGGGCGGGAATTCGAGCTTCAACGATTCGAACGTGCGCAGCAGCAGCTCGCCGACCATCACGTTGCGATGCGTCTTCGAGTCGGCGGGTATCACATACCACGGCGCGTATTCCGTCGATGTCGCTGCGAGTGCTTCCTCGTACGCGACCTGATACTTGTCCCACAGCTTGCGCGCGTCGAGATCGGACACATCGAATTTCCAGTGCTTCGTCGGATCGTCGATGCGTGACTGCAAACGCTCGCGCTGCTCGTCCTTCGAAATGTGCAGCATGCACTTGACGATCGTCGTGCCGTTTTCCGCCAGCATCAGTTCGAAGTCGCGAATGTGCCGGTAGCGGCGATTGCGTTCGTCCTTGTCCAGCGAGCCGAGAACATACGGCACGAGCACATCTTCGTAGTGACTGCGATTGAAGATCGTCAGTTCGCCGGCTGCAGGCGCCTGCGCGTGCACGCGCCATAGAAAGTCGTGCGCGAGCTCGATCGGCGTCGGCGCCTTGAACGGCACGATGCGCAAGCCGAGCGGATCGACTTCATGAAACACGGCGCGTATCGTGCCGTCCTTGCCGCTCGTGTCCATCCCTTGCAGCACGAGCAGCACGCGCTGAACGCGCTGCGCATGCAGACGCTCCTGCTGCGCGTCGAGCAGCATGCCGATTTCGGCGAGACGTTCGCGGTCGGCCTCTTTCGATCCCGTTGAAAACGGCTTCGACGACGGATCGATGCTGGCGAGAGAAAATTTCGACTTGCTGCCGTCGTCGAAAAGGGGCACACGATATCCGTCGAGACCGTTCTTCTTTGCCATTGCTGTCTTCTCCTGTTTCTCCTTCGCGGCGACACGTCACGCCGATTGAAAAAGCAAACGGGCCGTTGCGCCACTTTCGATGCGACAACAGCCCGTCATGGCTCCGCGCACGACATGCTGCGCGCAAGAGCCGACCCCGCTACCGATCCCACTACGACACTCAGCTCAGCTTCTTCCTCAACAACTCGTTGACCTGCTGCGGATTCGCCTTGCCCTTGGTCGCCTTCATCGCCTGACCGATCAGCGCGTTGAACGCCTTTTCCTTACCGGCGCGGAATTCTTCAACCGACTTCTGGTTCGCGGCGAGCACCTCATCGATGATCGCTTCGAGCGCGCCCGTATCGGAAATCTGCTTGAGCCCCTTCGCTTCGATGATGCGGTCGGCGGCCGCTTCGTCTGTGGCCTTCTCTTCCCAGATCGAAAGGAAGATTTCCTTCGCGATCTTGTTCGAGATCGTGCCGTCGGCGATACGTTGCAGCACCAGCGCGAGCTGCGCGGCCGAAACGGGGCTGTCGGCGATGTCGAGGCCTTCGCGGTTCAGCTGCGACGACACTTCGCCCATCAGCCAGTTCGCCGCGACCTTCGCCTGGGCCTTGTCTTTATCTGCGCCGGCTTTCGCCACCACGGCTTCGTAGTACGCAGCCATCGCCTTGCTCGACGTGACGACGCCGGCATCGTACGAGGTCAGGCCGTACTGCTCGACAAAACGCTTCTGCATCGCCGCGGGCAGTTCCGGCAATTCGCCCTTCACGCGCTCGACCCACGACGCGTCGATCACGAGCGGCATCAGATCGGGATCGGGGAAATAGCGATAGTCGTGCGCGTCTTCCTTGCTGCGCATCGAACGCGTTTCGCGCTTGTCCGGATCGTACAGACGCGTTTCCTGCACCACCGTGCCGCCGTCTTCGATCAGCTCGATCTGACGGCGCACTTCGTACTGAATCGCTTCTTCGAGGAAGCGGAACGAGTTCAGGTTCTTGATCTCGGCGCGCGTGCCGAATTCCTTCTGACCGAACGGACGCACCGACACGTTCGCATCGCAGCGGAACGAGCCTTCCTGCATGTTGCCGTCGCAGATGCCGAGCCACACGACGAGACCATGCAACGCCTTCGCATACGCAACGGCTTCAGCGGCGCTGCGCATTTCCGGCTCGGTGACGATTTCGAGCAGCGGCGTGCCGGCGCGATTCAGGTCGATGCCCGTCATGCCCGCGAAGTCTTCGTGCAGCGACTTGCCCGCGTCCTCTTCGAGGTGAGCGCGCGTCAGGTTGATGGTCTTTTCGTAAGCAGGGACGCCCGCCTTTTCGTTCGCGGGCACCTGGATCGTGATCTGGCCGCCCTGCACGACGGGAATCTCGTACTGGCTGATCTGATAGCCCTTCGGCAGATCCGGGTAGAAGTAGTTCTTGCGCGCGAAGATGCTGCGCGGCGCGATCGTCGCGTCGATCGCGAGACCGAACTGGATCGCGCGCTCGACGGCGCCCTTGTTCATCACGGGCAGCACGCCCGGCAACGCCAGATCGACAGCGCAGGCCTGTGTGTTGGGCTCGGCGCCGAACTGCGTGGCCGCTCCCGAGAAAATCTTCGAGACGGTCGACAGTTGCGCGTGCGTCTCGAGACCGATCACGACTTCCCATTGCGTTGTCATTGCTGGACTCCTGCTGGCGCCTTGCGATGCCAGTCGGTGACGCGCTGGAACGCGTCCGCCACCTGGAGCATGCGTGCTTCGTTGAAATAGTTGCCGATGATCTGCAGGCCGACAGGACGCTGCGCATTCGCGCCGGCGCCGAAGCCGCACGGCACGCTCATGCCGGGCAGGCCAGCGAGGCTCACAGACAGCGTGTAGATATCCGCGAGATACATCTGCACGGGATCGTCGCCCTTCGCGCCGATATCCCACGCAACCGACGGCGCAACGGGGCCCATGATCACGTCACACTTCCTGAACGCTTCCTGGAAGTCCTGCGCGATGATGCGGCGGATTTTCTGCGCCTGCAGGTAGTACGCGTCGTAGTAGCCGTGCGACAGCACATACGTGCCGACCAGAATGCGGCGCTTCACTTCGGGACCGAAGCCTTCGGCACGCGACTTCTTGTACATGTCGAGCAGATCGCGATACTCGGCCGCGCGATGGCCGTAACGCACGCCATCGAAACGCGACAGGTTCGACGATGCTTCCGCCGGCGCGATCACGTAGTAGACGGGAATCGACAGCTCCGTCTTCGGCAGCGACACTTCGACGAGCGTCGCGCCGAGCGCTTCGTATTGCTTCAATGCGGTGTCGATGGATGCGCGCACGTCGTCGGCGAGGCCCGCGCCGAAGTATTCCTTCGGCAAGCCGATGCGCAAGCCCGCGAGCGGCTTGCCGGCGGCATTGCCTGAATTGTTCGCGCCCGACCACGTCTGGCCGAGGTAGCGCGTGTAGTCTTCGTGATCGTGCGCGAGGCTCGTCGAATCGCGTTCGTCGAAGCCCGCCATTGCGTTCAGCAGCAGCGCGCAGTCGGTGGCCGTCTGCGCCATCGGACCGCCCTGATCGAGCGACGAAGCAAACGCGATCATCCCGTAACGCGACACGCGTCCGTACGTCGGCTTGATGCCCGTGATGCCGGAGAACGACGCGGGCTGACGGATCGAGCCGCCCGTATCCGTGCCCGTCGCGGCCGGCGCGAGGCGCGCGGCGACGGCCGCCGCCGATCCACCCGACGAGCCGCCCGGCACCGCCTTGCGGTCCCACGGGTTCTGCACGGGGCCGAAGTGCGAGTTCTCGTTCGACGAGCCCATCGCGAACTCGTCCATATTGGTCTTGCCGACGCACACCATGCCCGCGCGCGCGAGACGTTCGACGACGGTTGCATCGAACGGGCTCACGTAGTTTTCGAGCATCTTCGAGCCGGCTGTGGAGCGCCAGTTGCGCGTGACGAACACGTCCTTGTGCGCGATGGGCAGGCCCGTCAGCGGACCGGCGTTGCCCGCGGCGAGCTGGGCGTCGGCGGCTTGCGCCTGCGCGAGCGTCTGCTGCTCGTCGACGTGAACGAATGCGTTCAGCGCGCCATGGTTTGCGATCCGCTTCAGATACGTCTGCGCCAGTTCGACTGCGGAGCATTGCTTCGCGTCGAGCGCGGCACGCAGTTCTGTCAAGCTTTTCTCATGCATTGCGTTTTTCCTGGAAAGCGCGACGGCGCGATGCGCCGCCGTGTTGGCATCCGGCCGCCCGCCGGCAGGCCGGGCCGAAAAAAGCGGGACGTGTTGCGCGCGCAACGTCGCACGCTTGACACAGAACCCTGTGCTTAATCACGCCTGCCCGGGCGCTTACTCGATGACCTTCGGCACCAGATACAGGCCGTCCTGCACAGCGGGCGCCGGACGCTGGTATTCATCGCGATTCACGCTTTCGGTGACGGCGTCGTCGCGCAAACGCAGCGCCACGTCTTCGATCTGCTCGATGGGATGGGCGAGCGGCGCGATGCCTGTCGTGTCGACCGCCTGCATCTGCTCGACAAGGCCAAAGAAATCGTTGAGCTGGGCGAGTGTGTGCTCGGCGTCGGCATCGGGCAATTCGAGCCGTGCGAGATGGGCGATGCGTTTCACATCGGTCAGAGTCAGTGCCATGCAATCACCGGAAAAGTGGCGGTCTGCCGCAACGATGAAAAACGATGCTGCGACAGCAGGTTAGGTCATTGGAGCAGGCCCTCGAAATTGGGGCCGGCGACGGCAAAAAGTGCCCTTCGTTTCCTTTAAATCAAGCAAAATTATAAGGTATCATTACGCGTTCGACCCAAACCCGGACCGACTTACCAAGGCCTTTCTGGCATTTTCAGAGATCGCTGAACGACAGATCTGCCGCCTTGCTATAGCCTCCGGTGCGTTTTCCTCGCAGTTTCATGCTTCCACGGCCGCAACGGCCGAACGTGAGGCTGCTAACTTTATTCCGCTGCCGCCCTATGCATACGATGCGAGGCCCGGCCCCCAGCGAGACAGGATTTTGAATGTTTGGTTTTTTGCGCAGCTATTTCTCCAACGATCTGGCCATTGACCTCGGCACGGCCAACACGCTCATCTATATGCGTGGCAAGGGTATCGTTCTCGACGAGCCGTCCGTCGTTTCGATTCGCCAGGAAGGCGGCCCGAATGGCAAGAAGACCATTCAGGCAGTCGGCAAAGAAGCAAAGCAGATGCTCGGCAAGGTGCCGGGCAACATCGAGGCGATCCGCCCGATGAAGGACGGCGTGATCGCCGACTTCACCGTGACGGAACAGATGATCAAGCAGTTCATCAAGACTGCGCACGAATCGCGCATGTTCTCGCCGTCGCCGCGCATCATCATCTGTGTGCCGTGCGGCTCGACGCAGGTCGAGCGCCGCGCAATCAAGGAAGCGGCACACGGAGCGGGCGCATCGCAGGTCTATCTGATCGAAGAGCCGATGGCGGCTGCAATCGGCGCGGGGCTGCCGGTGTCGGAAGCAACGGGCTCGATGGTCGTCGATATCGGCGGCGGCACGACGGAAGTCGGCGTGATCTCGCTGGGCGGCATCGTGTACAAGGGCTCGGTGCGCGTCGGCGGCGACAAGTTCGACGAAGCGATCGTCAACTACATTCGCCGCAACTACGGCATGCTGATCGGCGAACAGACGGCCGAAGCCATCAAGAAGGAAATCGGCTCCGCGTTCCCGGGCTCGGAAGTCAAGGAAATGGAAGTGAAGGGCCGCAACCTGTCGGAAGGCATTCCGCGCAGCTTCACCATTTCGAGCAACGAGATTCTCGAAGCATTGACCGATCCGCTGAACCAGATCGTGTCGTCGGTGAAGATCGCGCTGGAACAGACGCCGCCGGAACTGGGCGCCGACATCGCCGAGCGCGGCATGATGCTGACGGGCGGCGGCGCGCTGCTGCGCGACCTCGACCGCCTGCTGGCAGAAGAAACGGGCCTGCCCGTGCTGGTCGCCGAAGATCCGCTGACGTGCGTCGTGCGCGGCTCGGGCATGGCGCTCGAACGCATGGACAAGCTCGGCAGTATCTTCTCGTACGAGTAAGCTTGTCAGTCTCCATGTCGGTAACACGCACTGAAAGGCTGGCTCCGCCAGCCTTTGTGCGTTGTGCGCGCAACCTGGCGCGCTGAAGTCTCACCCACTCGCTCACGCTCCCGGCGACCATGGAATACAGTCCGCCGCCCCTGTTCAAGCAAGGCCCCTCGGCACTCGCACGACTGATTTTCTTCGTGCTGGTGGCGCTCGCCCTGCTCATTTCCGACGCGCGCTTCAATACGCTCGAGATCGTTCGCGGCGTGCTCGGCGCGGGCTTGTATCCGTTGCAGCGCGCGGCGCTCGTGCCACGCGACATCTTCATGGGCGCCGCCGATCTCGCCGTGACGAGCGCAACGCTGCGCGGTGAAAACGCGAAGCTGCGCACACGCAATCTGCAGTTGTCGCAACAGGCCAACGAGGCCGCGCAACTCGGCGCTGAAAATACGCATCTGCGCAATCTGTTGCAGCTGTCGCAAAAGATGACGACGCAATCGATTCCCGCCGAAATCCAGTACGACACGCGCGATCCGTTCACGCAGAAGGTCGTGATCGGTCGCGGCTCGCAGCAGGGCATCAAGGGCGGTTCGCCCGTCGTCAACGAAGATGGCGTGATCGGCCAGGTGACGCGCGTGTTCCCGATGCAATCGGAAGTCACGCTGCTCACCGACAAGGATCAGGCCGTGCCCGTGCAGATCGTTCGCACCGGCTTGCGCAGCGTGATTTATGGCACGCCCAAGGGCGACGCGCTCGATCTGCGTTTCGTACCGATCAGCGCCGACGTGCTCGCAGGCGATGAACTGGTGACGAGCGGTCTGGACGGCGTGTATCCGCCGGGGCTGCCTGTCGCGAAGGTCGTGCGCGTCGACAAGCAGGCGGATACGGCTTTCGCGCGCGTGATCTGTCAGCCGATCGCCCCCGTGCGCGGCGCTCGCGATCTGCTGGTCCTGCACTACGAAAGCAACGTACCGCCGCGCCCCGCCGACGAACCCGATCCGGCCGCCGCCGCGAAGGAAGCGAAAAAGAAGAACGCGAAAGCGCCGGAAAAAGGCAAGCCGGGCGAGAAGGACGCGAAGTCCGCGCAGGCTGCGTCGACGCCCGCAGCGGCGGCGGCTGCGGTGAAGCCCGCGTCGTCGGTCAAACCCGCCGGCAAGGCCGCGACCGAGAAGAAGCCGGCCGCCGAAAAGAGCGCGAAGCCGCAAGCCGCGCAGGGGGCCCAGCAATGAACCGCCCGCAGTACATCCTGCAGCCCGTCAATCCCTACTTCATCGCGTTCAGCCTGGCCGCCGCGTTCCTGCTGAACATGATGCCGTGGGGACGCCTGATCGGCATTCCCGATTTCGTCGCGCTCGTGCTGCTGTTCTGGAACGTACATCAGCCGCGCAAGGTCGGCATGGGCATCGCGTTCATGCTTGGCCTGTTGATGGATGTCCACAACGCAAGCCTGCTCGGCGAACACGCACTCGCGTACACGCTGCTCTCGTATGGCGCGATCACGATCCATCGCCGCGTGCTGTGGATGCCGATCGGCGTACAGATTTTCGCAGTGATGCCGCTGCTCGTCGTCGCTCAGCTGGTGCCCTTCGTGATCCGCCTGCTGACGGGCGCATCGTTTCCGGGCTGGGGTTATCTGATCGACGGTTTCGTCGAGGCCGCGCTCTGGCCCATCGCGAGCATTCTGCTGTTGATGCCGCAGCGCCGTCCCGCCGATCCGGACGACACGCGGCCCATCTGACCACGCGCGCCGCCCGCTCGCTCATGAACGCGCATCCGTGTTGCCGCTTTCACGATCGTCAGGCGGCACAATGTGCGTCGCGGCAAGACGAAGCGGCGCCAAAGCCGGCTGCGCATCGGCGCATGACCGTCGATCTGAATCAAACCGCATAACCGGCAGTCCCTGCCCAACCGCATGACCGAATTCAAGGACACCCAGCAGCAGCTCACGAAATTCCGCCTGCGCGTCGCGGCGGCGGGGCTGTTCGTGTTCGTCTGCTTTGGGCTGATCGCATTCCGCTTCCTGTTCCTGCAAGTCTGGCACTACAGCAAGTACTCGCTGCAAGCCGACGAGAACCGCATCTCGGTCGCGCCGATCGTGCCGAACCGCGGCATCATCACGGACCGCAACGGCGTCGTGCTCGCGAGGAACTACTCGGCGTACACGCTCGAAATCACGCCGTCGAAGCTGAACGACTCGCTCGACGCTGTAATCGACAATCTGGCGACCGTGATCAACATCGATGCGCGCGACCGCCGGCGCTTCCGCAAGCTGCAGGAGGACTCGAAGAACTTCGAGAGCCTGCCGATCCGCACGCGCCTCACCGATGACGAAGTCGCGCGCTTCACCGCGCAGCGCTTCCGCTTTCCGGGCGTCGAAGTGCGCGCGCGTCTGTTCCGCCAATATCCGCTCGGGCCGACGGCGGCGCACGTGATCGGCTATATCGGCCGCATTTCGCAGCGCGACCAGGACCGCATCGACGATGCCAGCGATCAGAACGATAGCGATCCCGATCACTACGACCCGCGCCTCGATGCGAACAATTACAAGGGCACCGATTACATCGGCAAGATCGGCGTCGAGCAGAGCTACGAAACGGAACTGCACGGCCTGACGGGTTTCGAGGAAGTCGAAGTGACGGCGGGCGGGCGGCCCGTGCGCACGCTCTCGCGCACGCAAGCGACGCCGGGCAACAACCTCGTGCTGTCGCTCGATATCGGCTTGCAGCAGGTCGCCGAGCAAGCGTTCGCGGGACGCCGCGGTGCGCTGGTCGCGATCGAACCGTCGACGGGCGACGTGCTCGCGTTCGTGTCGGCGCCGAGCTTCGATCCGAATGCATTCGTCGACGGCATCGACCAGCAGACCTGGGACGAGTTGAACAACTCGCCAGATCACCCGCTGCTCAACCGTCCGCTGCACGGCACCTATCCGCCCGGCTCGACGTACAAGCCGTTCATGGCGCTCGCCGCGCTGACGCTGCACAAGCGCACGCCGCAATGGGGCTTCCAGGACCCGGGCTCGTACACGTTCGGCGGCCACACGTTCCGCAACGACGTGCCGCAGGGTCAAGGCTGGATCGACATGAACCGCGCGATCATGGTGTCAAACGACACGTACTTCTACATGCTCGCGCACGATCTTGGCGTCAACGCGATCGCAAACTTCATGAAGCCGTGGGGCTTCGGCCAGATAACGGGCATCGACATTGCTGGCGAAGCGCGCGGCATCCTGCCTTCGACGGACTGGAAGCGCAAGGCATACCGCAAGCCCGAGCAGCAGAAATGGTACGAAGGCGAGACGATCAGCCTCGGCATCGGCCAGGGCTACAACTCGTACACGATCCTGCAACTCGCGCACGCGACGGCGACGCTCGCGAACAACGCCACCGTCATGAAGCCGCACCTCGTGAAGGAAATCGAGAATCCGATCACCCGTGCACTGCGCGCCACCGTGCCGAAAGACGACGGACGCATCGACGTGAAGCAGTCGGACATCGACGTCATCAAGCGCGGCATGGAAAACGTGACGATGAACCCGTCGGGCACCGCGTATCAGGTGTTCCGCAATGCGGCGTATCTGTCGGCGGGCAAGACGGGGACGGCGCAGGTGTTCTCGCTGCAAGGCCAGAAGTACCACGGTCACGCACTCGCTGAAAATCTGCGCGACCATGCGCTCTTCATCGCGTTCGCGCCCGCCGACAATCCGAAAATCGCGCTCGCGCTGATCGTCGAAAACGGCGGCTGGGGTGCGCAAGCGGCGGGCCCGATCGCGCGTCGCGTTCTCGACTATTACCTCGTCGACCGCGCGAAGCCGGGCGTCGAGGCTGCGGCCGTCACGGCGGCTGCATCGGCGACGGAAGAAACGTCCGCGCCCGTGATCGGCAGCGCGCCGCCCGCGCCGAACGGCGAGATTCAGCCCGTGTCGGTCGCGACCGGCTTCACCGCGTTGCCGCCGCCAGTTGGCGCATCGACGCCGCATGCAGCGCCTGCATCGGATGCGTCCGGCGCGAATGCCGCAGGCGTTGCGGCCTCCGGTGCAGTGGCGGCTTCGGCACCGGAGGCGTCGGCGCCAGGTTCGGCCGCTGCGCCTGTGCCCGCTTCGGTCGCCAAATCCGCGAAATCCGCCAAGGCGCCGCGCGGCGCGTCGGCAACGGCCGCGCCGTCGGCGGCGGCGTCATACGTCGCGCCATCGACCACGGCTGCGGCCCCCGTCAAGGCCTCTGACGCGCGCAAGTCACCACACAAACCCCGCCCGGCCAGCGAATCGCGGCCGACCGCTGCGGCGCCATCGCGCAACGACGAATCACAGGCCGCCCCGCGCGGTCCTGTGTCCGGCGGCATCGACGAGTAAGGAGAAAGGCATGCAAATCGACAAGCGCGCCTGGCTCGATCGCATCAAGAACATGTTCGCGGGCTTCGATCGCCCGCTCGCGCTGATCGTATTCCTGCTGCTGTGCGTCGGCATCGTGACGCTCTATAGCGCGAGCATCGACATGCCCGGACGTGTCGAAGACCAGTTGCGCAACATCATCCTGACATTCGGGCTGATGTGGGTGCTGGCCAACATCCCGCCGACGACGTTGATGCGCTTCGCCGTCCCCATCTACACATTCGGGGTCGCGTTACTCGTGGCCGTCGCGATGTTCGGCCTGACGCGCAAGGGCGCGAAGCGCTGGATCAACGTCGGCGTGGTGATCCAGCCGTCGGAGATTCTGAAGATCGCGACGCCGCTGATGCTCGCGTGGTACTACCAGCGGCGCGAGGGCAATATCCGCTGGTGGGATTACATCGTCGGTCTGATCATTCTCGCCGTGCCCGTCGGCCTGATCGCGAAGCAGCCCGATCTCGGCACGGCCGTGCTCGTGTTCGCATCGGGGCTTTTCGTCATCTACTTCGCGGGACTGAGCTTCAAGCTGATCGTGCCCGTGCTGGTCGCGGGCGTGATTGCCGTCGGCGCGATTGCGACTTTCCAGGACAATATCTGTCAGCCCGAAGTGCAATGGCCGCTGATGCACGATTATCAGAAGCACCGCATCTGCACGCTGCTCGATCCGACATCCGACCCGCTCGGCAAAGGCTTCCACACGATTCAGGCCGTGATCGCGATCGGCTCGGGCGGGCCGCTCGGCAAGGGCTGGCTGAAGGGCACGCAGGCTCACCTCGAATTCATTCCGGAGAAGCACACCGACTTCATTTTCGCTGTGTTCGCCGAGGAATTCGGCCTGGCGGGCGGCCTGGTGCTGCTGACGCTCTATATGGCCTTGATCGCGCGCGGTCTGTTCATCGCGGCGAACGGCGCGACGCTGTTCGGCCGATTACTGGCCGGATCGCTGACGATGGCGTTCTTCACCTACGCATTCGTGAACATCGGCATGGTGAGCGGGATTCTTCCCGTGGTGGGCGTGCCTTTGCCGTTCATGAGTTACGGCGGCACCGCGCTGACGACACTCGGTTTTGCGATTGGTCTCATCATGAGCGTCGGGCGACAGAAGCGTCTGATGCAAAGTTGATCCGCGAGCCCTACGTCCTACCCGCATAGCAAAACGGCGCCTGAAATTCCCGGGCGCCGTTTTTTATTGAGGCTTTGCTTCGTGCGACTCGCGCAGTTGCGCGCTCAGTTGCTGATACTTGAGTCGCGCCGCCGGATCGCCTTGCGCCGCCGCCGCCGCGTAATAGGCGCGCGCCACGTTCAGGTTCTGCGGAACACCGTCGCCGCCGCGTTCGTAGAACGAGCCCGTCACGTACTGCGCGGTCATGTCGCCGCCCTCGGCCGCCTTCTTGTACCAGACGAACGCCTGCTGGTTATCGCGCGCGGTGCCGCGTCCGTCGAGAAACTGGTTCGCGAGCGCCAGCTCGGCCTGGATATGCCCTTGCTGCGCCGCCTTCAGGAACCATTGATGCGCCTCCACGGGATCGCGCGTGACGAACTCGCCGTCGTCGTACATCTTCCCGTACACGTATTGCGCGTGTGACATGTTGGCGTCGGCGGCCTTGCGCAGCCACTTCTTGCCTTCTTCGACATTGACGGGACCGCCTTCACCGTTGAGCAACATCATCGCGTAGTTGAATTCGGCGAGGCGGCTGCCGCGCTGCGCGGCCTTGCGAAACTCGGCGAGCGCCGACGTAAAGTTGCCGGCGTTGTAATCGGCGACAGCCGTTTGTGTTTCCAGATCCGACGCGGGCGGCATCTTGCTCTGCGCATGCGCTGCCGCGCCCGCCGCCAATGCGGTCAATACGACAGCGCGAGCCGCGCAACCTGCTATGCGCGCCGCACTCAACGACAGCAGCTTCATGACCGAACCTCCTGCAATGCCTGTCGCGTGGTGCGCAACAGCCACATCACATCGGCGGCGAGCGCGATGAAACGAAAGCCTTCCGACCGGTATTGCCGCGCACTCGCGACATCCATGGCAAAAATGCCCGTCGCGACGCGCGCCCGACGCGCAACATCCAGAATGTGCTTCATCGCGTCCTGGACTTCAGGGTGTTTCGAATCGCCAAGATGACCGAGACTCGCCGCGAGATCCGCCGGCCCGACGAACAGGCAATCGATGCCCGGCGTCGCCGCGATCTGCTCCAGATGCTCGAGCGCGCGCCTCGACTCGATCTGCACGATCGTGGCGATTTGCGCGTTCGCATTCTGCAAATAGTCGCGTCGCATTCCGTATGCCGCTGCACGAACCGCGCCTGCGACGCCACGCAGGCCGTCCGGTCCATCCAGCGTCGCATATTGGGTCAGGCGGACGGCATGAGCCGCTTCGTCAGCCGTCTCGATGTTCGGAAACATCAGCGTGCGCGCGCCCGCGTCCAGCACGCGCTTGACGAGCCACGGCTCGACGGCGGGCAAGCGAACGACGGGCTCCGTCGGCAGATGCGCTGCCGCAATTGCGCGCAATTGTCCCGTCACGTCGATGCTGTCGTTCGGTGCGTGCTCCATATCGATCAGCAGCCAGTCGAAACCGGCGTGCGCGAGCGCTTCGGCGGCGCTGTCGCTGCCGAGCGACAGCCACAGGCCGAACAGCGGGTCCGGCTCTTTCAGGCGCAGCTTGAGTGGATTCGTGAACGTGCTCATTGCGCGCCTCCGTCGCCGTCGAGCGCGGCCGTGGGCAAACTTGAGCGAAAGACTACGCGGCCCGAACGGCCGACGTGAAAGGTGTCGTCATTGTGGCGGGCGTGGCGCCCGCTGCAAATCGCGGTGACCGGCATGTCTCGCTCCGTGTGATTATCGAAACGATCATACCTTGACAATAACCCGTTTAGTCGCGGACCACGTCGGCCCAGCAATTCGGCGTCTCGTACAGACGCACCTTGTGCAGACGCAGATTGACGCCGTAGTGCGCGTCATAGACGTTCGCGAGAATCTCGAACGCGACGGCCGCGAGATTTTCGACAGTCGGAATGCGGTCGAGCACGACCGTCTTGTGACCGGCCATCGAGTCGAGGAAACCGCGCACCTGTGTATCGCCTTCATAGACGAGGAACGCGTGATCCCACTTGTCGACGAGATGCTCGTTCGCGAGCGCCTTCACGTCGGCGAAATCCATCACCATGCCACGATCCGGCGCGCCTTCCGTTTCGACGAGATCGCCTTGCAGCGTGATTTCGAGCACGTAGCGATGCCCGTGCAGATTACGGCACTGGCTGCGGTGATCGGGAATGCGGTGGCCCGCGTCGAATTCGAGTTTTCGGGTAATCGTCAGCACGGCAATCAGGGAATGTTCAGGTACTTGTGAGTCTGCATCGACAGGCGCCACTGCGGATGGCGCTTGCACCATTCGATCGCGAGCTTCGTATTGATATCGCGCGAAGGGCCGTCCATCGGCTGCACGAGGAAATAGTCGAAGTCGAGCTTCGCGTAGTCGGCGAGGCGCTGGTTCTCCTGCGGCACGACCACTTTCAGTTCGTTGCCTTTGGTCTGCACGAGCGGCGCGTCCGCTTTCGGGCTCACGCAGATCCAGTCGATCGTGTCGAGCACGGGCAGCGAGCCGTTCGTCTCGATCGCGATCTCGAAGCCGGCCGCGTGCAGCGCGTCGACGAACGGCTGGTCGATCTGCAGCATCGGCTCGCCTCCCGTGCACACCAGGAAACGCTGGTCTTCGCCTTCCGGCCACAACGAAGCGATCTTCGCGGCCAACTCTTCGGGCGTACGGAATTTGCCGCCGTTCTCGCCGTCGGTGCCGACGAAGTCGGTGTCGCAGAACTTGCACACTGCGTCGGCGCGATCTTCTTCACGGCCCGACCACAGGTTGCATCCGGCGAACCGGCAAAACACGGCCGGGCGCCCTGCGTTCGCGCCTTCGCCCTGCAACGTGTAGAAAATTTCCTTGACCGCGTACGTCATGCTGCTTTCTGCCCGATGCTCCGTGAAGCCTGTTGATGTCTCTGTCGCTTAGGCTGGTTCCGTGACCTGCTCGCCATTCTGATACGCCTCGTACCCGCGCTTGCGCAAGCGGCACGCCGGGCACTCGCCGCAGCCGAAACCCCACGCATGCAACTCCGAACGCTCGCCGAGGTAGCACGTGTGCGTTTCGATGCGGATCAGCTCGACCAATGCATCGCCGCCCAGCGTATGCGCGAGACGCCACGTGTCGGCCTTGTCGAGCCACATCAGCGGCGTCTCCAGCACGAAGCGGCTGTCCATGCCGAGATTCAGCGTGACTTGCAACGCCTTCATCGTGTCGTCGCGGCAATCTGGGTAGCCGGAAAAGTCCGTCTCGCACATTCCGCCGACCAGCACGCGCAACCCGCGACGATACGCAATCGCCGCCGCAATCGTCATGAACATCAGATTGCGGCCGGGCACGAACGTGTTCGGCAGGCCGTTCGATGCCGCGTGAATCTCGATGTCACGCGTCATTGCCGTTTCGCTGATCGAGCCGAGCACGGACAGATCGATCATGTGATCGTCGCCGAGCCGCTCGCCCCACTCGGGGAACGTGCGCGCCACCGCGCTACGGAAACCCTCGCGGCATTCGAGCTCGACCCGGTGCCGCTGCCCGTAGTCGAAGCCCAGCGTTTCGACCGTTTCATACCGATCCAGCGCCCAGGCGAGACACGTGGCCGAATCCTGGCCACCGGAAAACAGCACCAGGGCGCTACTCTTCGCGTCTTTGCGGGTCACTGCGAAACTCCGTGTATGTTGAATGCCGCGCACAAGCGGTGCCTGGCAGCCTTGCGGCGCGCGGGCCGGCACCAATGCCGGCTCAAGCAGTATAGGCTGCGGCTTTCACGCGCCAAGCTGCCGGGACTTATATCGCTAATTGTCCGCCAAGGAGTTTCACGCCGCACGATGCCTCGGACCTGAAACGAGAAAGGACTTGCGAAGAACACATGGCAAGTCCTTGATAAAACCCGATTTTATCACGCGGAGTCCGGCCCCGCTCGCGGCGGCCGTCGAGATGTCCTGCAACGAGTCGGCATATCGTCCGCACATAGGAAAAGCCCCAGGAATCTTGCGATTTCCTGGGGCCGAATCCTGGTGGCCTGGGGCGGAATCGAACCACCGACACGCGGATTTCAATCCGGCCCCGGCGCGTCCTTTGGTCCGCCATCACACGCAACAGCTCGAAAACACAAGTATCCGGGCGCAGTCGTGCGCAGTCGCGCGCACCGTCCCGCACTGGCGTCTGCCAGAAAATTGCCAGACGCGACCGCGATTCTAGCCCCTGACGCCCCGCGAGGCAAGTCCGCCCGCCGTGATGCAGCGGACCGGCACCCCGCCCGTGCCCCGACGCGCCCGGTGCGGGCCGGTCGATGGCCATGCCGGACGAAGCGTCAAGAAACGTTTCTAACGTTTCGAGAACGTTGCCACAACGTTTCTGCACGGCCTCAACATAAAAAAAGGGGCAGCGGATGAATGGACAGACACCGATGGCGATTGGCCATTACCTTGCGCAACTGCGGGACCATGTGGGCCTCAAACAGGCCGAACTGGCCCGCATGGTCACCTGGAGCCCGGCCGTGCTCTCCCGGGTCGAAAGCGGTGAACGCGAACTGAACGGGGACGAGCTGGACGAAGTGCTGTGCGCCATCGGCACGGCCGACGCCCTGAAGCTCGGCGAGCGCCTCCAGCGCCGGTGGGAGGTGCTGCTGGCGCCGCCCCTGAACCATCCGGACCAGGACCTGCTGTGGGAAGCCGAGCGTGCGGCCCAGCAGTTGCGCGCGCTGTCGGCCGCGGACGATGTCTCCGCCTCCTTCCAGCGCCGGCTCGATGAATACCTCGAGGAATTGCAGTACCTCGCGGGCCTCGTGCTCAAACGCGAACACACCGTCGCGTTCATCGGCAGCATCGGCATCGGTAAGTCCACGGCCATCTGCCGCATGCCGGGTCTGGAGGTACACGATGACGGTGCGCCCGTACAACCGGTCCTGGAAGCGGGTGCCGGCGGCATCACCGTGTGCGAGGTTCATCTCAACACGGGCCCGCAATATGGCATCGTCGTGGAGCCGTGCCCGGACGAGGAAATCCGCCAGCACGTGACCGACTTTGCCGACCACATCAGCCACGCGGGCATTCCGGCCCGCACTGAGGAGACCGAATCAGCCGAGAGCGAGGGTCAGGGCATCTCGCGCGAAATTGAAACGTGCCATTCGCAACCTGTCGGGCCTGCGGGTGCGAAAGGAAAAGAGTGACGGCAAGACCACGCGCCGCGACGACGCGAAACTGCTGGCCGCGTCCCATGCATCGGCCCGGGAGCTGGTAGTGGAAGTACTCGCGCGCATGGAACTCCACCGGCGCGACGCACGCCACGTTCGGTACGACCCGTCGACGGGCAAGCTGCCCCTTGCCTGGCTCAAGGAAACCTTCGAGGCCGTCAACAACGGACGGCTCGCCGAATTCACGTTACCGAAGCGCATCGAGGTGGTGGTGCCGGAAACGCTGCTCAAGGGCACGGACCTGACCACCCGGCTCATTGACACGAAGGGTATCGACCGGACTGCGGCGCGTGCCGACCTCGAGGTGCACCTTCAGGACCCGCACTCCCTGGCCATCCTGTGCTCGGGGTTCAACAATGCGCCTGGCGCAGAAGCGCGTCTGCTGCTCAGTCGCGCCCGCGATGCGGGCATCCGCAACCTTGGACTGAAAGCCGCCATCGTCGCCCTGCCCCGTCCGAGGAAGCGCTCGCAGTGAAGGATGACGCAGGCCAACGGGTCGAGGATGCCGCAGCGGGCTACGAGCTGAAAGGCGAACAGGTCGCGACCGCGCTGGAGCCGCTCGGGCTGGCCGACCTGCCGGTCGGTTTCTTTATCGCGCGTGAAGATGCACCGGACACGCTCCAGGCGTCCGTGGCCGCCCAGCTGCAACGTGTCAGGGACGATTTCGCGCAACGGCTGGAACACGCCACCGGGAACATTCACGAAGTCATCCGGAACCGGGAGCGCGAGCAGACCCAGGCCATCATTCGCGAAGCCGCCGCCAAGCTGAAGAACTGGCTGACCCAGAATGCCACCCGCCCGCCGCTGAAGCAGCAGATTCAGGCAAGCCTGATAAATGAGCTGGCCAAGGCGCACGCTAGCACCATCCATGCGGCCGTCAGACGCGGCGGCGACTGGCCGAACCTGAACTATGCGCACCAGCTGGGCCACGGCGCCAGGGTGCTGGCAGCCGGTTCGCTTGGACGGAAGCTGAAGGACTTTCAGGCCATCGCCGGCAACCTGCGCACGAACCCTGACTATGCGACGGCGGTGCCACTGATTGCGCAGGCCGAGAGCGTGATGCTGGCCGCGTTCGATGGTGTGCACAACAAGATGAGATTGCTGGGCCAGACGCTGTTCGAAAACGAAATGAAACGGGACGCCATTTTCTGGCGCGACTGCGAGAACGAGTGGGGCAAAGGGAAGGGTTACCGGGAGCGCGTTGCCGAGCGCAGCAAGCAGTGGTTCGACGACGAACGCAAGGACGAACTCAACGACGCAATTCAGAGCCTGTTGTCCACCGAATGGACTGAAAGTGTCTCGCGCGTTTCGGCGCTGCTGGAGTCATAGGACGGGCAGGTTCTGCACTTCATGGTCCGTCCTCTGGTGCCGCCGGCGGGAGCCGGGCCCTGTGGCCTGCGCGCCCCGTCGGTCGTCAAATCATGACGTGCAGCCCTGCACGACGGGCCGGCGGTCGGCCAGACTCTCCTCCCCAGCCTTGAGCGACGTCATTGCAAGTGTGACGTGCGTGCAGCCTTTGCCATTCAGCTTGAGCGCCAGGGGCAGACAGGCACCCATCCCCCGAAGTTATCCTTTTGGCTGATTGACGAGACATAACACGGGGCCGACATGGTCCCGCATGGCATGCATGTCGGGGCTCTGAATCCCGCGCTTTCCTGCGGACGAAGGGGGTTCAATGCAGTTCACGAACACGTTCTGGAGAGGGCACTCTCTAGAAGATTGATTTACTGTATATATGTAAACGTAATAGAAGTTAACAAGCGCACCCGCCGGGTGTGGACAACCGGCATTATCAGTATCGCGTCAATGGGTTATGCGGCGGATACGCGGTCTGACAATCCGTGTAAAAGTCAAGCGAGCCTTGAACAAGTCTCCGGAGCATTCCGGTTTTGAGAAGTTATCAAGAATTGGCCTACAGAGAATTCACACGGACATACCGTGGTTTTCCACAGACAGAGGTGGAAAATATTGGCTAGTGGTGCACTCACTGGCATCCGGTCTTAAGTGATACACCTGACGGGCCAGTGAGGGTTCCCGTGACAGTTCTTTCGCTTGAACACTTGACGTGACCTGCAGATAGTCCGAACCAGGGTTCTATTGCTACATCGCGCGAGGACGACAACAAGGCACCGCCGCACTGACACTGAATGACCTCTCGCGCGCACGTTCTGCAGCGAGACTCGGGCAATAGCGGAAATTCCCGCCTCATTGCAGGAGTTCGTATAACCGATTCTGCTCGAAGACTCTTGGCCCTAGCAAAGGGAGCAAGTCGTCTTGGATACCTCCCCGCGTCAACTGATCACTGCAGGGCAACTTCGCGCATAAAACCTTTGTCCCGGAGCCCGCCGCTTTCGTCACGCTGCCCTTCTTCCTCCGCACACAGCAAGTGACGCGCAACATCACACCGCATGGTACGTATTGGGGCCCGGCCGACAGACAGGCATAAAAGAGTCTCGACTCGAGCCGGGAGTTTTAACCTTAAGGGGATGAAGGACTTTTGGATACGGGGCAAAGCTCCCCCTGACCCTCCCCGAAGGGAGGGTACCGAGCCATGCCGCGTATGCATCCCAAGCCGGCTGACGTGCCGGCTCGATGAACGGGGCGTCGCGGTCGTGTGCATCGCCGCAACTCAGCCAGACTGTCAGAACCTTGCACGGTCCCTGCTCCCCTTCTAGCTGTTCACTCCCAGGTTGCGTCCGGAGCGCCCGCTTGACGCAAAACGCTGGCCGCGGGGCAAGTTGAGCCCTCTCCTCCAGCTTCAAGTGTAAGGCGCGGCTTTTATACCGTCCTTGAGTACGATTCATCCGGACGCCGTTCCTGTCGAGCAGCGTCTTCGCCATCACTCCGGCAGCCAGCGTGTACGGCCCGACCAAGGGCGTCTTTGGGTTGGCGTCGAACTCAGTTGCCACGGTGTCAAACGGTCGAAGTTCCTCTTGCTGCCTGCGCCCTTTCTCGCCATGGGATGATGAGTTGAAGCCCCCGCGTCTGCAAAGAAAGGCTTGAACCTGCGTGCTGCTGGCACCCCCCGGGTTCAGCGGCAACCCGCGTTGCGAACCACCAGCCTCCGAAGGCACTGGGTTCGACGCTTGGCCGAGGCCCCTGTATTTTCAGCCGCTCTCGACAATCGTCTGTGACACCGTGGTTACCTGCCAGTCGCCCCGGCAGCATGACATTTAAATAACGGTGCTAAACGGGACATGAGCACCAACTGCTGCCCAACCTTCACCTACCTTGACGCACATGAACTCGCCGAAAATCTTGGAATCTCGGCTCATGCGGTCCGGTATCGCGCCCGTCATCGCCCCTGGCTCCTGCCGCCCCCTGCGGAACTGTACGACCGCGAACTGCTCCGCTGGCGCACGGATGTTGTCGCTGTCTGGCTAAAAGCCAGAACGACCTAGATGTCGCCTATTTAGGTGAAGCACGCCTGCCGCTCTTTTTAGCGACGGCAGCTGGCGCCGGCTCCTGACTACCGTCATCGTCTTCATTTTTCGCAAGCAGCTCCGCAGGGTCGCACTCGAGCGCCCTCGCGAGCAGATATATGTTGTCTAGCGAAATGTTTGTAACCATTCGCTCCACCTGACTCACGTACGTCCGGTGTAGCCCAGCGAGGTCGGCAAGTCCCTCCTGCGAGACCCGGAGCCTGTGGCGAAATTTTTTTAAATTGTCGGACAGGCGCTTCCGAAGCGCCATCTGCTCCAACGTAATTTGCGGTTCGTTCATGGTGCGCCAGCATCCACGAACGCAGCGTTTGAATCTACAGTCAATGTATCGACAGCTTTTAGGTCTACAGCTTTTACGTCTACACTGTTTACATCTACAGCGTTTACATCTACACTGATTTAAAGAGATTTGCGGCTGCTCGAACAACGCACAGTTGAACGAGGTTCGTGCTGGTTCACTGACCTTGCGATTCAAATTTGACGAAAAGTGGCACGACGGAGGAGAAGTTGCAGCCGATTAGCTATGTACCCGCGACTACTCGCGCGACGATGTATGCCCTCGGCTGCCCCGTGACTGTGCAAATTGGCGACGAAACTATCGCGCCCTCGCCGACGGAAATGCCAGGAGAAATTGATTGGCGAACCGACTTACTGCGATGGCTAGTGAGACGGACGATGTTTCACTTAATTTCAGTTCCCCAGGACGAGCGCGCCGGCAGCCTTGAGGATATCGAGCAATCGCTTGTCCGCGATACTCGACTGCACGTCGTCGAGGCGCATGCGGTCGCAGAGTTAGCGTTGCAGTCAGTGGATGCCCTGTCCACGGAACAGGTAGCAAGCCTGGGCAAGCGTCTCGCGGCGTTCCACGCGCATCTGGAGCGGGAATGGTCTTTGTTGGCTACGCGCTACGAGCTGTTGTTAAAAGCCGATAGCACCAGGGAATTTTCAACGACGTCGAGTCCGTCTCAGATATCAAACGGCTAGGACGTCAAAGCCCGTCGATGGCTCTGACGAGCGCAAGGAAAGTCAACTCATGACGGTCATACGTGCGTTGTCAGTTGAAGACCGTCCGAGGGTCGAACTGATTCAATGGCGAGTCATGGAAGTATCAGCCACAGGAGCTCGTCATCTAGTCGGATGCGAAACGCTTGGATTCTACGGTCGTGTAAGTTCTGCGATTGCGTCCTTCGATATCCTCACGGGAGATGCTCAAACGCGCTCGGGAAGAAGATATGTACTCAGGGGACGGCCAGGATTTCATCCCGCAGCAGAGTACACCTGGACACGGTGGTGCGGGTTGAACAATGTCGACGAGTTCATTGACGTTACCAACGACTATCTCGAATCGTAGCTTCGGGATTCCGGTTTGCGCGGCGGTCGTCAGCACCATTGAGAAAGCGCTGGTGTGGATGACTTCGAACTACATCTGGCAATGACCTATCGAGACATTGTGCAGCTGATGCTGGTGACGGCGATGTTCGCGAGTGCGGCAGTCCTTGGCCTGATGCTTGGAAGGCTACTGCGCGACACACTGACAGCAGCACCTACTCCACGAACCGCGCGAGCACGAGAATATTTGCACGCGTGCCACGACCCTGGCATGACCGCGGAATCGCGAATCTCGTGCGCATGTGAGTCGCTTTATTTCTGTTGCGTCGAAATCTCTGACCGCATCGGCCTGGATGTGACCCACGGCGACCATCCAGACCGAGCCTTTGTGGAAGGTGCGACCCGAGCTCTCAATATTCCCAACCCCGATGTCGACAGAATCCTCGCCCTTTTGGATTGGCGCTTATACCCAGTCCCGTCGCATCCGCCGCCGTGCACACAGGAAGTGGCTTGGGGAGTCGCGAAACGGATTTACGTTAAAACTCTGCGGTTTCTTGGAACATAGTGCCAAATGCGCATCCAGCTTGCTTCCGACCTGCATCTAGAGTTGCTTGCTCGTCAGTACCCTGGCGAGACGCTCATTAGGCCCGCGCATCAGGTCGACGTGCTCGTGCTCACGGGCGATATCGCAAATGGGAGCGAGGCTGTGAACTTGTTCGCGCGTTGGCCCGTCCCATTGCTTTAGGTAACGGGAAATCGTGAGGCATATCACGACTGTAGTGAAGACGTCCTCGACAGTATCAGAGCAAAGGCGCAAGGCACTTCCGTCAGATTCCTTGAGCGCGATTCCGCGGATTTCGGCGGTGTGCGATTTTTGGGCTGCACGCTATGGACAGACTACTGCCTGTTCGACAAACAGTTACAGGACCAAGCAATGAAAACCGCACAGCGTAGGCTGCATGACCACCGCGTCATTCGGACTCGCGCGGGCGAGCGATTCCGGCCCGAAGACGCGTTGCGGAACCACCAACTGTCACTCGCCTGGCTACGCGACGAGCTGTCACGACCTTACGATGGAAAAACGGTGGTCATCACGCATCACGGCCCTCATCCACATTCTGTTCATCCAAGGTACGCGGGCGACATCACGAATGCGGCGTTCGCGAGCGACCTGACTAGATTGGTTGAACACGTGGATTTTTGGTTGCATGGCCACGTCCACGATTCTTGCGACTACATGGTGGGGAATTGCCGTGTCGTGGCAAATCCCAGGGGCTACGCCTGGAATCGACTGAACGCAAGAAGTCCGAAAGCGCTGGGCTTTGAAAACCAGTCGTTCGAGTACGCGTGTGTCATCGACATTTACTGAATCCGTTGCCCAAAGCCAATGAAAGTCGCAGATTTGATTGCTCGTCTTAAGGAGGTTCCGCCGGAATCGGTGGTGCTGCTGCTTCCGGCTAATGGAAGCGAGTCACTGATTGACGAACTCGGCCAGGTGTACGTTCCCAATCGTGAGTGGACCTGTGAGCGACAATACCGCGAAGACGGCAAAAGCACAGATTACCGGCATCCCTTCAACACAGGGATGACTTATGGCTTCAATGTCGAGAAAGACGAGGCCTGGAAGGAACGAGTGGTCGTTCTGGCTCCGATAGATGAGAACCTCGACCAGATATTTCCTGACAGCGATACCGTGCAGAGCGCAAGCGCGCTTAGGGACGAATTGCGCGAACAGGCCATGCATGCTCGGCGCGCGATGGTTGAAAGCGGCGAGCTACTGCCCGAAGCCAACTTCCGCGCAGCACTGGCAGTCAGCGAATCGACTCTCACGGCATGGATTGAAAAAGGGAGCGTCTTTGGAATACGCGTCGACGACACCGTCGCATATCCTCGACTCTTCTGCGACAGCCGGGTCAATCGGAAGCTGTTGTTCAAAATTGCACGGATGCTCGTTCCGGCACCGCCTGACGCTCGCCTGGACTTCTTGACAACAAGGAGTGGCGCTCTTGGTGGACGAGTTCCGATAAAGATGCTCCGGAAAAAGCGCAACTATCGACGCGTCCGCGACTTCGCTGCGGCGTGGGCGTCTGAGTTTTCAAGAACTGTCGTGACCTTCTACGAAGGTGACCACGAGGCTCCCCCTCCGGATGTTGAGGCGCTGTATACATCGGCAGTTGAAGTCGACTTCCGACGTCCCATCTGGCGTCGCGCCCTCAAAGCGCTCACGTCCTTCGGCTATCAATGGCCGCATCAAGTTCCTTCTGCACCTAGCTCGTTCACGTTTTTCATTGAACGCCACATGGCTGGTGACATTGGCTTCGAGGTCGAGGCGTGGCTTCACTTCAACCAGACTCGCGACACCGCGTGCGTCACAGTCTCCAAGGTAGAGACAGCGCCACTCGTTCTCCACCTGAATCCATTCCGTGGCGGTCAAACGGTAGCGGACGTTGCCCGTGCTGTCCTTGAACTGCTACCAACGCGGTGAGTTTTCCACCCGCGACCGAGATGAAGGTATACGGTAGTAGTGCCTGCCCGCTTGTTGAGGAGTCCGACCCACGGGACTGTGCCGACTGCACGACTGGCTCTATTTTTGTGGAGGGGTGAGATGCTGACAGGACTTCCCGGACCGACGCTTTACGTGCCGCCGCCCCGACGCATGGGCGGACATGTGCTCTACTTGGATTTTGACGGGGTTGCCCACCCCGAGTCCGTGTATCTGCTCCACAAACACGGGCCTACTTTGCTTAACGCACCCGGTCATGTTTTGTTTGAGCACTGTGCGCTGCTGGAGGAGGTGCTCGCCCCGTACTCTGAAGTCCGCATTGTCCTGTCGACATCATGGGTGCGTCGCTATCGCGGCAGTGTACGCCGCTTGTCGCGCAGACTGCCCCCTGCGTTGCGAGCAAGAGTAGTCGGTGCGACGTATCACAGCAAAATGGACCAACATGAGTTCGCGGCTGCGCCTCGAGGCATGCAGGTTTGGGGCGATGTTCTGCGCCGTAAGCCGCAGAAGTGGCTTGCATTAGATGATGACTGGCTGCATTGGCCGGCGTGGTGTCGAGAGAACTTGATTCGCACGGACCCTGTTCTCGGTATCAGCGAGCCGAGCGTGCTTGCCGAGCTCAAGGAGAAACTTCTTGCGATGCACGGAGGGTGATTTGATGTCAGTCACCGAGGTCGCGCAGCTCCTCAACGTGAGCCGCGGCTATGTCGTGCGGAAATTGCTGCGCAAGCACGTTCTGCGACCAGTCGTTGTCGTTGGTGGTCGGAGGTACGTACCGCGCATAAAGGCCAAAGCGTATAGCCGCAAACGGAAGAGGATTGCGCGCAGGGCGCTGCGGGAGCTGTCGCGCGTTTCTCAAGAGGCGGGTGTGTATCCGTGAACCGAATCTGGTCAAGGATGGAGTGGCCGACCTACATCACGACAGGAAAGCTTGGCAACTCTTCTCGTGGTGGCCTATGGGCCGGGAAGTGTTTGTTGAGCAGTGCGGTAACCTGCTCGATACCTCGTACGGCACCCGACTGGTATTTGCCGCACTGAAAGTCCGACTCCATCATTCGGCAAACAGCTTCCCAGTCGTCTACCGAGACTCGTGAATGGATGCCCCGGTCGGCGATGATTTCAACGTCGCGGTCTGCCAGCAGGAGGTAAATGAGAACGCCATTGTTGTCTTCAGTGTCCCAAACCCGAAGCTGGGAAAAGACGTCTATCGCCCGTTCACGTGCAGTCAATCCATCGAAAAGAGCGGCACTATGCAACGCGCCCTCGACGACGAACCTCACCTGGCCGACATGGGCTTTGTGACTCTCCTGAATGGCTATCTCGATGGCCGACAGGGTGCGCGGTGGAAACGCCACCTTGACCCGCCAATGGGTCATCATCAGATGCCGGACGATACGTTTCAGGTCCACGGTTTACCACCTTCCCGACGCGCCACCACCGCCAAAGCCGCCGCCACCGCCTCTGAAAATATCGCGGTTTGAGCGACCGCCGAACCCGCCTGACCCGCCACCAATGTACCGCCCGCCAACGTAGGCACCCATGCCGCTGCCGACAAGCGTGAATATGAGCGCGATTGCTCCGGCAACGATGGCGACGACAATTGCGCCAGAAAGCACCCACGCCAGCACACCGATAATACCGCCCGTCACAACAGCGCCGGGCAACCGGCCGAGCAAGGCGCGCAGCAAGCCGCCCGCGACGACTGCCATCACGAACAATACCGGCAGTAGCCGTCCAATACCCTCGGACTCACCGTGACGTGGTGCCGGTGCTGGTAACGGTTCGCCATTGACGACACGGATAATGCTGTCAACGCCGGCGGCGATGCCGCCATAGAAGTCGCCCTGCTTGAACCTGGGAACAATCACCTCACGGATAATCCGGCTGCTGGTCGCGTCGTTCAGCGGACCTTCAAGGCCGTATCCGACCTCGATGCGCAGCGAGCGGTCGTTCTTGGCGACAATCAACAACGCGCTGTCATCAACCTTTTGCCGCCCGAGCTTCCATTGCTCAACCACACGCATGGAATACTGCTCGATTGTCTCGGGCTGCGTGGTTGGGACGATGAGAACTGAAATCTGGGTTCCCTTACGGGCCTCAAAATCTTTGAGCGTTTGCTCGAGTGCAGAACGCTGGTCGCTTGTCAGAGTGCCCGTCTCGTCCGTGACGCGGGCGGTCAGCGACGGGATGGGCACCTCGGCACGTACCTCGGCTCCGGCGAAGGCAAAAGCCGCAACGAGCAACACGAACAGTAAGCGAACGAAGTTCAATTGTTCGCCCCACCCGCCGATGCCGGCGTCGCCCCGAAGTCGACACGGGGCGGCCTTGAAATCTCAGCTTCCTTTGCAACGGAAAAGTTCGGCTTATCCTGATAGCCGAACGCCTTTGCCGTCAGGTTGTTCGGGAACGACCTGACTGTCGAGTTGTACTGCTGCACGGCCCCGATATAGCGGGTCCGCGCAACCGCAATCCGGTTCTCTGTTCCCTCGATCTGAGCCTGCAAATCCCTGAAATTCGCGTCGGACTTGAGTTGCGGGTAGTTTTCCGACACCACCAGCAAACGGGAGAGGGACGATGTGAGCAGGCCCTGAGCTGATTCGAATCGCGCAAACGCCTGTGGGTCGGACAGTAGCTCCGGAGTGGCCCGGATAGAATCGACCTGAGCGCGAGCCTCAGTCACCTTCGTCAGAACTTCCTTCTCCTGATTGGCGTACCCCTTCACTGTGTTCACGAGATTAGGCACGAGGTCAGCGCGGCGCTGGTACTGGTTCAAAACCTCCGACCAGCTTGCCTTGACCTGTTCGTCCTCAGTCTGGATGGCGTTGTAGCCGCATCCGGCGAGCAGGAACGCCATGACAACAAGGACGACGTTCGCAAGAACCCACACCGGTCCCTGTTCACCGATAGCGCATATCCGTACGTTGCGCATACGAAATCTCCTTCGTGCTGGTATACGCCTTCGCCGATTGACGGTGCCGGGCACATGACAGCTATTTCATGCTACCGGCGGCGGCTGCTAACCGATTGACGCAGGTCGAGGGAGCGGGAGCGAATGCCACTGAGGTGGGCGCCGCGACAACTAGAACTCTGCGCGCATTGAATAGCACGCCCGTTTTCAACCGCGCGGTTGAGCCATGTCAAATAAAGCTGCAACGCGGGGGATACAGTTTGTGCAGGGCAATTGCATGAATTCCGTCAAACCGCGCGTACGGAGACCAACATGAGTTTCTTCAAAAGCCTGGCGCTTGTCACCGCGATTTCTGTCGCTTGCAGCGTCGGCAATGCGGTCGCTGCCGAACAGAAGGCGACCGATGCAGAACACAAGGCGCATCACCCGCCGGCCACCAAGCCTGTCTCAAAAGACAGCAAGAAGCTTCGCGACATCGACGAACAGACGAAGCACATGCAGGCGATGCACGAAAAAATGATGGACGCGAAGACGTCAGAGCAACGCGCAGCACTGATGGACGAACAGATGAAGTCCACGCAAAGCAGTATGCACATGATGGACATGATGAAACAGGATTCGGAGGCTATGCCGATGTCCGGACAAGCTCACGAAATGATGATGAAGCGCATGGACATGATGCAGATGATGTTGCAGGCGATGATGGACCGTCAGTCCGCGCAAGACCGGGAACCGGTCAAGTGACGCCCGACCCTTCATGGAGATGACGATGAACGACGCTCCACATACTTCGCGCCCCTTCTGGAAATCGCGGTCAGCGGTTGCGCTACTGGTGTTCGCGGCTGTCGCGCTGTTCCTGCTTTTCTCGGAGCACCGGGCACACTTTCTGGGCGTGTTGCCATACCTGCTATTGCTGTCTTGTCCGTTGATGCATCTGTTCATGCATCACGGTCACGGACACAGCCATACCGGTTCGACGAGAAAGGAAGGAACGTCTGATTCAGGGGGCAACCATGAGCAGCATAGGTAATGGCTACGGCCTGTGGGGCCTTGTGCTCATCAATTCGCTGGTGTTCATCATCTTCGCCTTCAGCTTCTTCAAACCGGCGACCAGGCGTGACTGGCGCACCTTCGGTGGATTTTCGGCTTTTGTCGTTGCGCTCTTTGCGGAAATGTACGGATTCCCGCTCACCATCTATCTTTTGTCCGGCTGGTTGCAGACTCGTTTCCCGCAGGCAAACCTGTTCTCGCACGACTCGGGACATATCTGGTGGATGATGACGGGCCGACATGGCGACCCGCATTTCGCGCTTCCGCACATCCTTAGTCTCGTCTTTATATTGGGTGGGTTTTATCTGCTGTCGACAGCCTGGCATGTCCTGTACGAGGCTCAACGCGTCGGACAACTCGCCACAACGGGCGCTTACGCGAAAATCCGGCATCCGCAGTACGTTGCATTTGTGCTCATCATGTTCGGCTTCCTGCTGCAGTGGCCAACGCTTGTCACGCTCGTGATGTTTCCGGTACTGGTTTTCATGTATGTCCGGCTCGCAATCCAGGAAGAACTGGATTCGGAAGCACGTTTCGGTCAAGCCTGGCGAGAGTACGCATCACACACGCCGCGCTTCATCCCGCGATTGTCTGGCAACGGCACTGTTCAGGCTCATTGAGCTAATACGGGACGCACACGATGACTTCGTCGCCCACACATGTTCACAGCGGTGCCCCGAGGGCAAGTGGACACGCCGACCATACGCAGGAAACGACGGACGCGGTCGACCCTGTTTGTGGCACGCGTGTGGCGAGCGCATCGGCGCGACATTCCGACTACCTCGGACAACCGTATTACTTCTGCAGCAGCAAATGCCTGGAAACGTTCCGGGCAGCACCGGACAAGTATGCACGGCCAGTCGGGACAACGGCCGTTCCCGGGCCCGAGACGGGGGTTATCTACTTGTGTCCGATGCATCCACAAATACGCGCGTCTGCGCCTGGCAACTGTCCGATTTGTGGCATGGCACTCGAGCCCATCGTCCCAACAGGTGCAGAAGAGCGCAATGTCGAGCTTGAATCAATGACCCGGCGGTTCTGGGTTGGGCTTGTTCTGTCGATTCCGCTGCTCCTGATGACGATGGGCAAGATGATTTTGCCGTTCGACATCGATTCAGCAATCGACGGGCTGTTTTCGAATGTCCCACACTGGATGACGGCATCATGGTCCCAATGCATCCAGGCGTTGCTGGCTACGCCCGTGGTGTTGTGGGGCGGCTGGCCGTTCCTTGAGCGAGGATGGAAGTCATTCGTGACCCGGTGGCTGAACATGTTCAGCCTCATCGGACTGGGTGTCGCTGCCGCTTATGTGTTCAGCGTGTTCGCGCTGTTTTTCCCGGACGCATTGCCGCATGCGTTTCGGCGGGGACACGAACTGCCGCTTTACTTCGAGGCAGCCTCCGTCATCGTGACCCTGGTTCTGCTAGGCCAGGTGCTCGAACTACGTGCGCGCTCGCGCACGTCGAGCGCGATACGTGACCTCCTGAAGCTTGCTCCTCAAACGGCGGTACGCATCAGGCCGGACGGCGTCGACGAGCCCATTCCTCTCGAAGCGGTCGTCGCGGGCGACATCTTGCGGGTCAAACCCGGCTCAAAGGTGCCGGTGGATGGCGTCGTGACGGAAGGTCGTTCGAGCGTCGATGAATCGATGATTACCGGTGAGTCGATTCCTGCTGAAAAAGTCGCAGGAAGCAAGGTGACGGGTGCAGCGGTCAATCAGACGGGAACCTTCCTGATGCGCGCGGAGAAGGTCGGCTCCGAAACTTTGCTCGCGCGCATCGTGCAAATGGTTGCGGAGGCGGGCCGTTCCCGTGCGCCTATCCAGAAACTTGCCGACCAGGTGTCCGGCTGGTTCGTGCTCGCGGTCATTGGCATAGCGGCCGCCGCGTTCCTCGTCTGGGCTGTCGCCGGGCCTGCACCGGCACTGGCAAACGCTCTCGTTGTCGCCATCAGCGTGCTTATCATTGCGTGTCCCTGTGCATTGGGCCTGGCTACCCCCGTGTCGATTATCGTTGGCGTGGGCCGGGGCGCGCAGGAAGGCGTGCTCATCAAGGATGCGGAAGCACTCGAACTGATGGAGAAAGTCGACACCGTCGTCGTCGACAAGACGGGCACGCTGACAGAGGGCAAGCCGCGTGTCCAGAAAGTGGTCGCGGTCAATGCTGCGCAGGAATTCCGCGTTCTCGGCTACGCAGCAAGCCTGGAAGGGGCGAGCGAGCATCCGCTCGCACAGGCAATCACGACATTCGCGAAAGAAACGGGAGCAGCGACATCTCAGGTCGACGCGTTCGACTCCGTGCCGGGCAAGGGTGTGACGGGAAAAATCGATGGACACGCGGCGTCGTTGGGCAATGCTCGATTGATGGCGGACCTGGGAGTCGATTGCGGGTCAGTGGAGCGCGACGCGGACCGCTTGCGCGAGGACGGACAAACCATCATGTATCTCGCGATTGACGGAGAACTGGCAGGCTATATCGGTGTCGCCGACCCGGTCAAAGGCACGACCCCAGAGGCCGTGCGGCAGTTGAAAGAGTCCGGCGTCCGGATTGTGATGCTGACGGGCGACAATGAGGTTACGGCTCGCGCTGTTGCAAGTTCGCTGGCTCTCGATGACGTGAAGGCCGGTGTCCTGCCAGAGGACAAGTACAAGCACGTTCAGGAACTGCAAAAGTCGGGGCGCATAGTGGCCATGGCAGGCGATGGCGTGAACGACGCACCCGCTCTCGCACAGGCAAACGTCGGCATTGCGATGGGAACGGGCACGGATGTAGCGATGAATAGTGCGCGTGTCGTGCTCGTGAAAGGCGACCTTCGAGGTATCGCACGTGCCCGCTCGCTGAGCATGGCGACGATGAAGAACATTCGCCAGAACCTGTTTTTCGCGTTTGCCTATAACGCCATCGGCATCCCCATTGCGGCGGGCGCGCTTTACCCGTGGCTCGGCATTCTTCTCAGCCCGATAATCGCGAGCGCCGCGATGGCACTGAGCTCGGTTTCTGTGATTGGAAATGCGCTGCGGCTGCGAGGTGTCCGTGTCTGAATCGTTGTCCACGTCAACGCATGGAATGGAAGCCAAGTGCTAGCAGCGCGAATGGTCATCCAATTCTGTGCCGATTCGAAGGTTCCCAATGGAACTGCTGAGCATGCTATTCGGCAAGTTGTTGCGACTGTTTTCGCATATCGACCCAAAACCTGACGAAAGCAACAGACCTGATTGGCGATTTGTCCTTCACCGTACCGGCTTTGCGAAGTCGTTGGTGACCGTCGTTCTGGTCTTTGGCGGCATCTGGCTGTTTTTCGGTATCCTCGAAGACATTATTAGCGAGGACCCTCTGGTCACCGTTGACCGGGTACTTCATGATGGGATGCAGGGACTTCGCGTTCCCGTTCTTGACCACTTGATGGTGGCAGTGTCGGAGCTTGGCGATGCGGCCGTTACGCTACCCGTGTCCCTGGCCGTGCTTGTCGTGCTAGTGTATCGGCGCGAATGGCGTACCGCCGCCTATTGGATTGTTGCTCTGGCGACGGCTGATGCAGCGGTCAAATTATTTAAGTTCGCTGTCCAGCGTTTGCGGCCGATGTCAATCTACGATGGCGTTGAGAGCTTTTCCTTCCCCAGCAGCCACGCCACATTAAGTGTTGTCGTCTATGGCTTCCTTACTTACCTCGTGTGTCGAGGCCGTCAAAGAGACGCTCAACTCAGGATTGCCGTGGCAAGCGGCTCGATAATAGCGCTGATATCCCTCTCCCGCCTGTACCTCGGTGTCCATTGGTTTTCTGATGTTCTCGCTGGCCTCAGCCTCGGTACGGCTTGGATTGCGTTTCTATCGGTCGCCCATCATCTGCTGGACCGTGACAGGCAAAGCTGCCACGTATTGTGGGTCGTCGCGCTTGCCACTTTTCTGACGAGCGCCACGATTTACATTTCCCTGCGTCACAGCGTTGATTTCATACGCTACGCGATGTAGCAGCGGATACGAGTTAACGGTGCATAGCTCACAGTGAATCGGAAGTCCTGCTCCCAATCCGGTAACCGGAAATGTGGCAACAGGCTATCGATGATTTCCAACGAAATGTCCGTGAAATGTGCGATTGCTGGAATCGTCTGCGCATACCTGACGCATTGCTCGACCTTGGTCTGCATTCGCTTGTCGTTACCTGGCCGCATTCTTTTTGCGTTCCTGTTTGTCGCGTCTATAGACATACAACGCAGGGAGCAGATTGGTACTGAGCAACCCGCTCCAGACCAGGCCACCGAGTGTGACGATAGCGAGCCCCTGTTCCGGTGCCGCGCCTTTCCCGAAACCGAGCGCGGTCGGCAACAGTCCTAGCGATGCGGTCAGGACCGTGAGCAGAATAGGTCGGAAACGCACCTCGACTGCGTGCGTTACCGCATCGACGACAGCCTGTCCCTTCGCTTCGTTCCGCCTTACCATCTGCAGCAGAACGATGCCGTGATTCAGGCTCACGCCAATCAACGTGAGAAACGCGATAAGGCCGATGGCATTCAGGCCAACGCCGCTGACCACAAGTGCAATCGCACCGCCGGAGAACGCGAGAGGCATCTGTAGCAGTAGAAGCCCAGGCACCAGAAAGCCGTCAAACTGCAAGGTGAGAATGCCAAGCATGAGTGCGAGCGCGATAGCGGCGGCGACAGCCACATTCGCCACCGCACGTTCGAGTTGCGGATACAAGCCACCAAACTTGACGTCATAGCCCAGAGGCAATTTCAAGCTTGACAGCGCCTTTTTCGAATCCGAGATGACCTGTCCGAGCGGCGCGGTGGGTGTCGCGAGAATCTCGATGGCGCGCAGGCCATCCAGATGCCGGATGACATTAGGTCCTGTTTTCATCGATACGTCGGCTACGTCGCTGAGCACTGTCCATCCATTGGCCATCACGGGAATCTGCCTGAGTTGTTCAAGCGAAAGATGTGTAGGGTCGCCCAGACGGACGTAGACATCGAGATGGCCGTTGCCCTCAGGCACCGTTGCAACCGTCTGTCCCGCGAGCAGCACGTGCAACTGCGAGAACAGTTGCGCGGCCGTGATTCCGTGAAGCGAGAGTGCCGTCATTTTCGGCGTAATTTGTAGCTCGGTGACAGGGTACCCGTCGTTGTTGAACACGTCCGACAGATTCGGGACCTTCGTCAGACGTTCTGTAATCTCGTTCGACAAGGATTGCAGGGTTTCGACCGAATTGCCATATACATCGATGACAAACGGCTGCGGCAGGCCAGATAGCGTTTCACCGAGCCGTTCCAGTGTCGGTGTGCCGACAATCGTTTGAACACCAGGAAGTTTCGACGCATCGAGAATCTGCTTGCCGATTTCGTCGAGGCTGCCCACATTTACATCGGGCTTCAGGGCAACTTGGATTTCTCCTGCATATGCGGGCTCGGTGTATGAGGTGCCCGACGCAGACCCAGTTCTCGCGAATACATGCGCTACGGACGGAAGACCGCGTAGCCGCGAGGAGATGCGGTCGGCCGCGTTCTGAGCGTCATGCAACGAGGTCCCGGGCGGCAGGGTGAAACTTTCGAGCAGCACAGCCTCATTGGGCAGAGGCAAAAAATCAACCGGCACAAGGACCAGCCCGGCAACGGAAACAACGAAGATAAATACGCAACCCCAGAGCGACATTCTTGGTCGCCGCAGCGCGAAGTCGAAAAGCCGCAGGTTGTGACGTTTCAGCCAGTCGACGGCGCGTGAACCTGACGTGGGTCGCAGCCTGATTCGCGGACCCACGAATCCCAACACGAGCGGAATCAGGCTCAGCGAAATGAGCAGTGACGCAATCAGGCTGAGCGTCATTGCCAGTGAGAACGGAACAAAGAAAAGTCCCGCAAGGCCTCCCACAAATGCAAGCGGCAGGAACACCGAGACAGTGGTCATCGTACCCGAGATATCGGGACCGGCGATATCGCGCAGACCTCGCGCGACACCTTCCCATCGTCCATCGCCCGCTTCCCACCGATGATAGATACTTTCGAGAACGATAATGGCATCGTCAGCCAGCAGGCCGACAGCCACCGAAAGCGCGCCGAAGGTTAGCAGGTTCAGACTCTGACCAGTCAGGTACAGCCCGGCGATACCGAGCAGGAGCGATAGTGGAATGCTGAGTGCGAGCGCCCAGATGCCACGACTCGCCCCGAGCATCCAGAACAGGACCGCAACAGCCAGCACTGCGCCGATGGCAAGGTTGCGCGTCAAATCGGCCGACACCACACCAACGATATGACCCTGGCTGTAGATTTGCACGAAACGTGAATGTCCTGGCAACTGCGGTTCAAGGTCATGCAGTGCCTTGTCGACGTTTTTGACGACCGGGACGGTCGACGCTCCCGGTTGTTTAAAGACAACCACCGCGATAGTTGGGCGGCTGTCGAGTGTGACAGCATGATGGGAAGGCGGTGCCGCCCGCGTGACATCTGCCACTGCGTTCAACGGAACGACGCCTCCAGATGCCGGCACTGCGATGCCGGCATATTGCGCGGGCGTCGCAGGCAGACTTCGACCTTCGATAAAGATATCCTGGTGTCCAAGGTCGACGTAGCCGCTTGGCACCATCATGGTCGCCGCGTCGAGCGACGACGCAATTGCTGATACCGGGACGTTGAACTGCTGCATCTTTGCGAGGTCTGGACGTACCCATATCGCGTCGGCGCCGGGTCCAGCGACGGACACTTTCTGTACGCCCGGGACCGCGCGGACACGCGGAACGATATCCGTTTCGATGACACGCTGAACGTATGATGCGTCCACACCAGGCGGGACCTGCACGGCGTAATCCGCGACTTCGTTGATAGCGTTACCTGAAATCTCCGTCATCAGGCTGCTGCCCTTGGGCAAGGAACCATTGATTCTGCCAATCACGCCGTTCACGTCCTGCAACGCACTGGCTGCGCTCGTTGCTTCCGTGAAGCGCGCTTCAATCTTCACGGTACCTTGTCCAATTTCCGACCGCGCATCACTCAATGACGATAGTGAGGTTAACTCGGCCTCGATTGGACGCGCGATGAGTCCCTCCAGGTCGAGCGTTGTGGCCCCCGGCAACTGGGCGACGATGCTCACCTGAGGCAGGTTGAACTGAGGCAGAACTTCCGCGTGGATATTGACGAGCGCGTAGATGCCATATGCAACGAGGCCCGCATAGAGCATGAACCAGAGCAGCGGCCGCTTAACGACATCGTTGAGCATGTTTTGTGGGGTCATCAGTCGGCTTGCTGGTAGCGTTTTGCGAAGTCCTTGTGGAATAGCAGATAGGTGTCTTGGGTAACGACCCGTTCGTCAGATATGAGCCCCTGCTGGATGGTTGTCCATCTGTTGTCGGAAGGGCCTGGAACGACCTGTCTGCGATGCTCACCACGTTTATCGTGCACCAGCACCCACCATTGGCCACCATCGAGCACGAGCGCACTGCTCGGAACAGCAAGCTTTTCGGCCGATGCTGAAAGTGACAGCGTGCCAACCCCGCCAGCGGGAAGAGGATGACCATCTGACGTCTTCAGCCACACGTCCGTCTGCCCGGGCATCGTGGCACTCAGGGCTATACGCTGAACGACTACGCGAAGCGGTGTGAGTGAACCCTCGGGCAGAAAGGTGCCTTCCATGCCCGTTGCGACACGCATTGCGTCGCTGCCATAGAAGCTCGCGACGACGTACAGACCGTTCGAAGGCACGAGCGTCACGAGTGTCTGCCCGGCGCTCACAATCTCTCCGTCGGCCGCGCTAACCGCAGTTACGGTGCCGAACTGTGGCGCTGTAACTGCGAGCAGGCTTTCGTAGTTTCTGGTCGCTGCCTGTGCAGCCGAGAGTTGTTGACGTGCCGTATCGCGGTCTGCCTGTGCATGGAGGACGGCATCGCGTGTACTGAGCTGGTCGCCAAGCTTCTGTTGCTCAATCTCAGCAGCGTGCGAGGCGGAGGATGCCCGGACTTGCGCGGATTTCTGCTCAGACGTCAAACGCGTGGTTTCAGCAAGGACGGTCGACCCCGTCAGACGCGCGATAACTTGGCCCCGACGTACCGCATCGCCGGGCAGCACGTGCAGACCTGCCACGGTACCGGTGGTCGATGCAGTGAGGACAATGTTTGACGCAGCCTGAACGCGAGCGGGTGTCGAGAAAGTCTGTGTAATGCGCTTGAGCACGGCTGGCATCGTCACGACATCCTGTGCGAACGCACATTGACTGGCAACCAGGGCGAAGACCGTGGCAAGCGTTACTGTCTGGCTGAACTTCATGGGCGCGCCTGTTAAAGCGGTTGATGGTCGATTGCGCTGACACCGATAAGGGTGCAAAGCGCGACATGCTGCTGGAGCACCTCGCTGGCGAGCTTTTCTGATGCAATGCGCTGTGCCAGGTATTGCGATTCAATGTCAGCAAGCGCCGGTAGTGCGAGGTTCCCTTGCTCGAAGGCATGGCGCGCCTTCTCAAGCGAAGTCTTGAGTGCGAACTCCAATGCGCGCGCGGTATGCAACTGCTCGTGGAGAACGCGCAGTTCGGCGGTGATACCGTGCACGGCCGAGTATGCGTCGTCGAGCCGTTGGACGTATTCGTCGTAAAGGCTTTCGCGCGTCGCCTTTTCGATGGCGATGTTGCCTCGATTGCCGTTGAATAGAGGCAACGTTACCGAGACGCTTAGCCCGGTTGTGTAGATGGCGGAGGTGTCGCGGCCTCGGGTCACACCGATATCCAGCTTCGGAAACTGCCCGAGCAGCGCCGCCCTGTACCGTTCGTCCTGCTCGTCATACCCCGCCTGCAGGGCCAGCAAATCGGGGCGATGCTTTGCGAGGTCGACGAGCGATTGTGCGATGACATCCTGGGGAATATCGGAGGGTTCAGGCGGTGCAGCGAGAGCGAGTTGGGCGCCTGGATGTATGCCCAGTAGCGAGTTGAGTTCTTGCATTGCTTTCAGGTGTTCCTGCCGCAACGCACTCGATGCCTGTTCGCTGTCTCGATATCGCGTTTGCGCGAGCATGGCGGCATCCCGCGTGACGTAGGCGTGCTCTAGCGCGATGTCCATCCGGTTGGCAACGTCTTGCTGATATGCCGTCATCTGACTCGTCACATTCTCTAGGTGCGTGAGACTGACGTTTTGCACATACAGCGCATACGCGTGGTTTGCCACCTGCCATCGTGTCCATTCGAGTGCGAGCTGTTTCTCATCGAGAAGGGCGTTTGCTGCCCGTTTTCTTGCTGGCCGGTCGACGAGAGCCGACACCTCGTAGCCCAGCTCGACCATGAACGCGGGGACATAGCCGGCAGCGCCAGGGCGGTCGGTGCTCAAGTTCAGTGTCGGGTCGGGAAGCAGGCCGTCCGCATAGTTTTTCGCTTTGGCGATGTCGACATCGCGCTCTGCGTGGCGGACCTCCGGGCTGAATTCGAGCGCACGGGACACGACCTGGTCGACAGTGAGTGGCGCAGAGGTGGCATCGATGTCGGCAAACCACTGGGGGGCTTCCGGCAGCGGGCGCGGGACATACCCGGCACATCCGCCAACGAGCAGCAAGGCTGCGCACGCGAGCGGCATGCGCCATCTTACGCGAGGGTTTTGCGACATGAGCGCGAGATTCGCGGGTTCCAGTTTGCTATCGTACGAACCGTGTACCACGATGGAAATCCGGTAGGAAGACACGCTGCGGATGGTATTCCAGAACTCTTATTATTGCCTTAGGTGGGGGTTAAGGCGACTGGCGTGCATGCGATTGCTTCTCATTGAAGATGACGAAACGATTGGCGAGACGATTGTGTCCAGGCACTGAAAGACGCTGCCGACGCGCCAGACTGGGTGCGCGACGCTCACGTTGCTCGGTGCCTTGCTGATGCGCCCGGGAACCGTCCTTTCTAGCAAGCAGCTCGAACAGAAGCAGTACTCCTCAAAAGAGTACGTCGAAAGCAACGTGGTCGAGGTGCTTATTCACGGCATCCGGAAGAAGCTGGGCTCTTCAGCCATTCCCAATGTACCGGGCGTGGGATGGCTCATGGAGAAATAACGCGTCTGTCCAGACATTCGGCAGTGGTTGAGCGCTGAGCGGTGGCCGAGCCCTCGGCGCTGCGTGATGAAAATGCCCGCGACAGCAAATTTAAAACTCTGGCGGCTGTGGGACGGTAAAGAAGTTACCGACGCCATGAAAAAGAAGTTTTCCGTATCACCGGTTGAATGCGCCGCCCACTTCGCAACATCGTGCTGCAGCGTCGAAGGATGTCGTGCCAGTATGGCGAGCTTCTCTCTGTACCTAGTCGCTACGGCCATCGCGGCCGCCCACTTGCAGGAGCGCCTCGTAACGCCACTTCAGGATTCATTCGCAGTATTTGCTTTCGAACAGACGTGAAAGCAGAGTCGTGGGCGACTAACGCATGAAGCGAAGCGGACTACGTATTGACAAGGCCGACCATCGGTCGGCCTTCGCAGAGGTACCTACTTGCTGCCATGTTTGGCCTGCCATCGCTGCATCAGCGCAATTTCCTCTTTCTGCGCTTTGATGATATTGTGCGCCAGCTTTTTCATCTCGGGGTCCTTGCCGTACTTGAGTTCGACCTCGGCCATGTCAATGGCGCCTTGATGGTGTGGAATCATATGCGCGACGAAGTCCTTATCGGCATCACCGGTGTAGTTCGGTGCCTGCATCTGCTGCATCATCTTCTGGTCTGCAGCTTTGAACGCCGGCGTTGAGCCGGACGAACCGGCGTCAGGCGAACTGCTCATGGCCATGCCCGGCATAGACGCTCCCTGCTGAGCGCTAGCTGTCCCGGCCGTGAGACCAAGTGCAGCAATTGCGCTGACGGCAAAAGTCCTGGTTGCAAAACGCGCTTTCATGTTCATCTCCTTCTTGACGAAAGACTCAATGTCCCTGATGAGAGTGACGGTCATGTGCGGATGATGGCATTCCGCGCGCATGACGCTCGTAGCCGTCACCATCATGCGCATGCTCGCCGTTCTCCATCATGCGCATCATCTCGACACCGCCCGTGCGGAAAAAGACGGTCGTCAAGACGATGAAAACGATGCCGAAAATGATGTTCAGGATGGTGGTGTAGTTGAAGCTGATAGTGGCATTGACGACGGCGGTATGACGCTCACGCGGGACCCAGCCAAATAGCTGAAACAGTCCCTCAACAATCAGTGCGGCCACGACCATTGCAAACGTAAAAGGTCACCGTCATAAAGGCGGTCATCTTGCCGCCATAGTACTTCCGGTAGATATTGAGGATCGGGAGGATGATGAGGTCGCCGAATATGAACGAGGCAACGCCTCCGAAGCCGACGCCACCTTTCCACAGAACGGCCGCCAGTGGCACGTTGCCGACCGAACAGGTGAATGAAGCGACCGCGATGAGTGGTCCGACGAAGGCGCCCCATATCATGGCGAGGGTTGGATGACTGACCAGAAAGAATTTCTGCCAGAAGCTGTTCGGTACCCATGCTGCGAGGGCACCGGCAACGAGCAATCCCACGCCAATGCCTCGCCATAGCATGACCCAGTTCATCACGTAGCTATGGCTAATGGCTGTCCAGCCGTCCATCGATGTGAGGCGTTGTTTCCAGGTGCCTCTCTGTTCGCCCATCGACATCGCGGCATGCCCTTCCATGCTACCGGCGATACCTTTGTCCGCGTGTTCGATAGCTCGCTTCCTGAGTGAATCTCGCACAAGGAGCCGGAACAGCAGGGCAAGCACGACAATCATGATTGGGCCACCGAGAAACTCGGCGGCAGCGAACTGCCACGCAATCAGCACCCACATGAGCACGCCCAACTCAAGCACGAGGTTGGTAGCGGCAAACTGAAATGCCATGGCAGTGAATTCCATTATCGTGCCTCCGCCTACCGGGGAAATTGGACAGCATGCACCTTTCCACAGTGGGAAGGTCAACGGATGGAGAAATCCATAGTCCGACAACGCGTCGCCGGTGGGTGACCATGCGAATGCGTACGTCCATCCGTCCCGCAAAGCTCACGTCCGTGCGCAATTGAAGCTGCCGCGACGCGCCGCCGCGCCGTTACACACTGACACTTTCGCGCGCTTACAGAGGTCTTCACCCCGTGCTAGACTCTGCACCCATGTCTTACTGGCGCAAACTCCTTCTTGTCGTGCTGCTGGCACTGAGCCTTCCGGTTCAGTCGTTTGCAGCCGTCTCGATGATTTGTGCTACCTCGGAAGCGGTCGATGATGAAGCGACCGCTCACCATCATCATCAATCTGAGTCGTCGGACGGACAGGTTCTCGTAGCCGACGATGATGACCACCACGGCCACAACCACAGCGGCCATCACGTTCACGCCTGTTTGACCTGCGCCTCCTGCTGCGTCGGTGCAGCGCTACCGGTCGTGCCTGCGGTGTCCGCTTCCGCTGACCTGATTCATTTCACTGTCTCATTGCCTCCCGATGCCGGTGTCGTGCTATTCCTGACCAGCGGCATCGAACGTCCTCCTCGGTCCATTCTCGTCTAATCCGCGCAATCGCAGTCATTCGCTGCGACCAGCAAGTCTTTCTGGAGTCCGTCATGGCCTCCGGATGATTCACGACGAGAAAAATTCATGCGAACACTTTCTGCGGCGCTCTTGGGCGCGGGCGCAGTATTGCCGTTGCTCGCGCACGCCACGACAGCCGTTCCTGACCCGACGGATGCAGGGGCATCCGTACCGGCAGTCACCGTGCAATCGGCCTTCGACGGCTACAAGTCCTGGCAGGACGGCGAAGCGCCGAGCTGGCAGCAGCTGAACCGCGCCGTTAGCCCGACTCGGGGCACGGCAGGGATGAAGCACGGCCAGCAACCAGGCGCGACACCCGATGCGAAGAGCAGTCACGAACACGGGGGCGAGTCGAAATGATGCGACAACTCTCGCGGAACCGCGTGACCTGCATTGCAGTCGCGACGGTATTCCTCGCAGGCTGCACGACCTTCTCGAAGGACGGTGGATTCAACACCGTATCGTCGACCGCGTCTGAGCGGCTTGGCAAAGACGCCGTCTACGTGAAAACCGACGAGGACCGCGACGCTGTCTTCAAGCGTACACAGGAGCTGCTAGCGAAGCCGCTCGGCGTGGATGACGCAGTCCAGGTTGCGTTGCTCAACAACCGGGGACTGCAGGCTTCATACGGCGAACTCGGCATTTCCGAGGCCGACCTCGTCCAGGCGGGGCGTCTGCCCAATCCGGGCTTCACCTTCAGCCGGACGCACTGGAGCGATGGCTTCGGCATCAGCCGGACATTTTCGATGGGCGTACTGGGTGTCCTCACGCTGCCCGTGGCGACGCGTATCGAGAGCCGCCGGTTTGAGCAGACGAAGCTCGAGACCGCCAACGCGATGCTCGCGGTGGCCGCCGACGCCCGAAAGGCCTACGTGAATGCTGTGGCTGCGGAGCAGGCAGCCCTTTACGCCGCGCAGGTCAAGGACTCGTCCGAGGCTGGAGCAGAACTCGCGTTGCGCATGCGCCAGGCGGGCAATTTCAGCAAACTCGACTATGCGCGTGAGCAGGCCTTTTACGCGGAGTCGACTGCACAACTGGCCAAGGCGCGCCAGCAGTCAGTGATGGCTCGGGAAAAACTCACACGCACGATGGGTCTATGGGGTTCGGGAACCCAGTACAAGCTGCCGGACCATCTCCCTGACCTGCCGAAGGAAAGGCCGCAACTGAACGACCTCGAAAGCTTTGCGATGCAAAGCCGCCTCGATATTCAGGCGGCGAAGCTGAGAACACAAAGCGTCGCAACATCTCTGGGCCTCAGCAAGGCGACCCGGTTCATCAATGCGCTCGATGTCGGCTATCTCGACAACTTCGAGACCGACAAGGGACACGAGCACGGGTACGAAATCAGTGTCGAAATTCCCATCTTCGACTGGGGCAGCGCAAAGGTCGCACGCGCCGAAGCCATCTATATGCAATCGGCGAACCGGCTCGCCCAGACGGCGATCGACGCACGCTCCGAAGTACGTGAATCGTACTCCGCCTACGTGACGAGCTACGACGTCGCGAAGCACTACCGCGACGAGGTCGTGCCCATACGCAAGACCATCTCGGATGAAATGCTGCTGCGCTACAACGGCATGCTCGCAAGCGTGTTCGAGCTGCTTGCCGATTCGCGCGACCAGGTTGCTGCCGTCAACGGATACATCGACGCGCTGAAGGACTACTGGCTCGCGGAGACGGACCTGCAGCAATCGCTTGGCGGCCGCCTTCCACCGCTCGCGATGACACCGGCGCCGGGCGCACTGCAGAGTGACGCAGCGCCGACGCCTGCAACGCCAACACCACCGGCCCCGGCGCAGGACTCGCCGTCGTCTGCTCCCGCGACCCAACCGGCGTCGCCGACGAATTCAGAAGGTAAATGAACATGGTTTCACGTCGAAGCTTTCTCGGCGGCTCGGGCGCTGCGCTCCTCGGCGCAGCGTTGGTTAGCAAGGCTGGTGCAGCGTCGCTTCCAGAAGCGCCGACTATGGAAAAGACGGCTACGCAGCCACCGCTGGTCCCACCCAACGGTCGACCCTATACGCCCGTGGCGACACTCAATGGCTGGACGCTGCCATGGCGGATGAAAAACGGCTGGAAGGAATTCCATCTCATTGCCGAGCCCGTCGTCCGAGAAATGGCAGCCGGCATGAAGGCGAATCTCTGGGGCTACAACGGCCAGGCGCCCGGTCCGACCATCGAGGCGGTCGAAGGCGACAAGGTTCGAATCTTCGTGACCAACAAGCTGCCGGAACACACCACGGTTCACTGGCACGGAATGCTCGTGCCGTCCGGGATGGACGGTGTGGGCGGTCTCACGCAGCCCCACATTCCGCCTGGCAAGACGTTCGTCTATGAGTTCCAGCTCGAGAAGCACGGCACCTTCATGTATCACCCGCACGCCGACGAGATGGTGCAGATGGCCATGGGGATGATGGGCACGTTCATCGTGCACCCGAAGGACCGCAGCGTTATGCCGGTTGACCGCGACTTCGTGTTCCTGATGTCCGCCTACGACATCGACCCGGGCAGCTTCACGCCGCGCGTCAACGAGATGACGGACTTCAACATGTGGACATGGAATGCACGCGTCTTTCCGGGCATCGACCCGTTGCCCGTACGAGCAGGAGACCGGGTTCGCATCCGCTTCGGCAACCTGACGATGACCAATCATCCCATCCATCTGCATGGGTACAGCTTCGAGGTCGCAGGAACCGACGGCGGATGGATTCCGCCCGCCGCACGCTGGCCCGAAGTGACCGCCGACGTTGCAGTCGGTCAGATGCGTGCCATCGAATTCACGGCAAACCGGCCCGGCGACTGGGCGTTTCACTGCCACAAGTCGCATCACACGATGAATGCGATGGGACATCAGGTGCCGAATCTGATTGGCGTGCCGCAGAAAGACCTCGCGAAGCGCATCAACAAGCTCGTCCCGGACTACATGGCAATGGGCAGCGCAGGCGGTTCGATGGGCGAGATGGAAATGCCGCTGCCTGACAACACGCTGCCGATGATGACCGGTACCGGGCCGTTCGGTGCGCTGGAAATGGGCGGCATGTTTAGCGTCGTGAAGGTGCGCGAGGGACTCGGCCGCAACGACTATCGCGACCCGGGCTGGTTCAAACACCCGAAAGGGACCGTCGCCTTCGAGTACACCGGCGAACTGCCGGATAGCTGATTTCGTGTGGGCCGGACATGACTCCGACCGGTATTTGTAACTTCAACTGTGGGAGAGAGCGTGATGAAGAAAGCGATTGTTTCGATTTTGATGGGTTGTGCGGTAGTCATTTCAGCGACCGCGTATGCGGCCGGCGATACGGGCAACATGGCAAGCGGCGAGCAACAGGGCGCAGATGCGAAGGACAGCATGTCACATGGCGAGGTGAAGAAAGTGGATTCGGCTGCCGGGAAGCTGACCATCAAGCACGGACCTCTCAAGAACCTGGATATGGAAGCCATGACGATGGTGTTCAAGGTCAAGGACCCAGCCATGCTGTCCCAGGTGAAGGTCGGCGACAAGATTGACTTCGTTGCTGAAGAAATCAACGGCGCCCTGACGGTGACGAAACTGCAGAAACAGTAACGACAGATGGGGCGCTTCGTATTTCATCAATCCAGTCGCCCTGCGTCTCTCAGGGAGAACAACATGAGAACTTTGATGCGGAATCAACTAGTCAGTATCGTTGCCGCTGCCTCCGTCGGACTGGTTCCGGTGCTGGCATTCGCCCACGGAAAGCTTGAAAACGCGGTGCCGGCCGCCGGAAGCACGGCGGAGGTTGCGCCTGACGCTCTCCGGCTGACTTTCAACGAGGACCTGGAGTCGTCGTTCAGCACAATCAAGGTCGTCGACGCATCGGGCGCGCCTGCAACCAAGGAAAAGGCGAAGGTGGATTCGTCGAATCCCCGCGTGCTCACGGTTGCGGTTCCGAAGCTTGCCTCGGGCTCATACACCGTGCAATGGGCAGTCATGACGCATGACGCCCATAAGACCAAGGGCACCTACACCTTCATGGTGAAGTGATGAACGACGGTTTCCTCGGCGGCCTGCGGCTGGCAATGGTGGCATTGCAGAACATCGGCTTTGCCGTCCTTGTGGGAGCGCTCCTATGCGACACGTGGCTTGCGCGCAGCCATTCGCGATGGCAGGCCGGAGTCAGCATGCGTCTGCTGCTCACGGTGCGCATCGCTTCCCTGACGACTCTCGCAAGCGGCGCGTTCGCGTTCTGGATTCATTGCGCGCTGATGAGCGAATCCACACTCAGTGAGGCTGGGCCTGCCGTCCGCTCGATGCTGGTGGAAACCGGCTTTGGTCACGCCTCGTTGGTGGGCGCAGCCTTCATGCTTGGCGTGGTGGTGCTATCACTCGTGCAGTCTGGCAAACCGATTCGATTCAAGCCGGTTATCTGGCTCGCGTTCGCCGGTGTCGCGTTGTCACGCAGTCATGCAGGTCACCCTGTCGACGCCGGTGTGTTCAGCATTCCGGTCTGGGCAGACTGGATGCATTTCCTTGCCATCAGCGTATGGGTAGGAATTGTACTTGTGACGACATACATCGTCGTTCCGCGCGTGTTCAGCGCACCTGCCACCGACCGCGCGAACACTGCAATGTTTATCCAGTCACTGTCGGGCGCCGCGACATTCGCGCTGTTTGTGCTATTCGCCACTGGAGCATATAACGGCTGGCGCGGCGTTGCGACGCCTGAGAACTTGTGGGCATCCGCATATGGTCAGATATTGCTGCTCAAGCTTGCGCTCGTGCTTATAGCCGCCGCACTTGGCGCACACAATCGTTTCTTTGCAATGCCGCCGCTGCTTGCGTCCCTGAAGGAACCGTTATCGGAATCACCTCCGCGACCACTGAAGCGCTTTGCTGCAGTGCTGCACGTTGAGTCCGTCGTGCTGGCGGGTGTGCTGGTCGCCGCTGCGATTCTTGTCTCGAGTCCGCTGCCGGGTACAGCCTAGCGTGTACGACCAGCTGCGCCGGTGTTGGCTCACGTGCATTCCAGATACAAATTTCCCGGAATGTGAATAAAATGGGCGGGCGACACTTGCGACCATGAAACTCATTCGGACCCTCTTCATCTTGTTGCTTTGCGCAGTGCTGCCCATCAGCGGGCTGGCAGCCAGCGGCACGGCCGGGGAATGTCCGATGGAACAAACAATGGCAATGGAAGACGGCATGCCCGCCGCCATGCCGGGCTGCGACTCAACGAAATCGGCCTCGACCGACAAGGCAAAAGGCGGTTTCTGCAAGATAACGGCCCAGTGCCAGTTCGGCAGTCTGTACTATCCCGCCGTAACCGCGACCGTCAGCCACCCCACGTCCGTGGGAAGTCGCGTTGTCTTCCACTATGCACAGTCGCTCACCGTCCGGGAACCGGGCGGGCTGTGGCGACCTCCTCGAGCAATCTGATCCCTTGCTGACTGGTTCACCGCGTCTGCGGTGAGGTCGTCCTGCGTCCAGGACGTGGATTCCCTTTGGGTCTCCGCCGTTGGGATTAGAACATGCAACCAAAAACTATCGATACGCCACTGCGCTGGCGTGCACCACTGCGCGCGCGGTTGGTCGTCGTCGCGCTGATTCTCGCGAGCGCCGCCGCGCACGCCCAGAACGCATCCTTCACGCTTGAGGCCGCCTTGCAGTCCGCGACGGACCGCTCTGCTGCGATGCAGGCAGCGCAGGCATCGGAACGCGCCAGTTCGGAAGCTGCTGTCAAGGTCGGCCAGTTACCGGACCCGACGCTCAAGGCTGGTATCGACAACCTGCCCGTCACCGGGCCGCAAAAATACACCATTGGCCAGGACTTCATGACGATGCGCCGCATCGGCATCGAACAGGAGTGGGTCTCCGGTGAAAAGCGACGTCTGCGCTCGACACTTGCGAACCAGATGGTCGGCCGTGAACACGATGGCTATCTGCTGCAACTCGCCAACGTCCGACAGCAGACGGCGGGGGCATGGCTGAACGCCATCTACGCAAAGAAAGCCGTGTCGCTGCAGCATGACCTGCTGGACCACATGAACCACGAACTCGCCGCGACGAAAGCCTCGTACCGGGGCGCAAAGGCAACGGCCGCAGACGTCGTGCAAGCCCATACCATGCTCGCGCGGACGCAGGACCAGATGCTCAAGGCCGAGCAGACTTACAAGACGGCTCTTATCACGCTTTCGCGATGGACGGCGACACCCGTTTCCGACGTCACGGGTGAGCCGCCCTCGCCGGAATCGTTCGTGTCGTCGCTGCCCCCCGAGGAGTTGAAGCAGGTCCAGCCCACGTTGGTCGCAGCAGCCGATGACATAGCCGTGGCCGATGCAGACACCGCAGTCGCGAACAGCGAGCGCAGTCCCAACTGGACGTGGGAGGTTGCGTACCAGCAACGCGGCGGTGCCTATTCGAACATGGTGTCGATTGGTGTGAGCATCCCGCTTCCCATCAACCGCAAGAACCTTCAGAACCGGGATGCGGCCGAGAAGGCCGAACTCGCCACCAAGGCGCGTCTGCTGTACGAGGACACACAGCGTCAGGTTGAAGCGGACATCCAGACCCAGTCCGCCACGCTCGCCAGCGGCCGTGAGCGCATCGCGAATCTCAGCCAGTCTCTCCTGCCTTCTGCCGACCAGCGTGTGCAGCTTGCGAACGCCGCATACCGCTCAGGAACGGGCTCGCTTGCCGATACGTTCGCAGCACGTCGCGCGCAACTCGATGCGCAGCTTCAGGTGCTTGACCTCAAACGCGATGTCTCCCAGACCTGGGCGCAGCTTGAATACCAGGTCGTGCCGGCGACGATGGCCGCAGCGCAGTGAAGGAGAGAGCGATGATGAATAAATCACTGGTCCGCGCGGTTTTACTGGTATTTGCCGGCGCGGCCCTGCTTGGCGCAGGCTACTTTGCGGGCACACGTCACGCCGCAACAAACGGGATGGGCGTATCCGTGAATGGTGCTGCTACAACTTCAACGGGCGACAAGGTCGACCCGAAGACAGGCCGGAAGGTGCTCTACTGGCACGACCCGATGGTGCCTGCGCAGCACTTTGACAAGCCCGGCAAGTCGCCCTTTATGGATATGCAGCTGGAGCCCGTCTACGCGGACGAAGGCGGCGGGGCGGCGGGCGTCAGGATTGACCCCGGTTTGCAGCAAAACCTCGGCATCCGCTATGCGACCGCGCGCCGGCAGGACACCTCGGACGGCTTCGACGCGGTTGGCACCACGCAGTTCGATGAGTCACGGGCTGACGTCGTTCAGTCGCGCGTGACAGGCTATATCGACCATCTGTACGCCAGCGCCCCGATGCAGCGGATAAGCAAGGGAGCGCCGATAGCGTCCCTGTTTGTGCCCGACTGGCTCGCGCCGCAGGAAGAATACCTGTCGCTCAAGCGCGGCGGGATGGACATGGGCCTGCTCGAGGCATCACGCGCGCGGATGCGTGCACTCTCGATTCCGGACGGGCTCATCGCCAGTCTTGACCGGACCGGGGAGGTTCAGACACACGTCGTTCTCTCGTCGCCCGAAACAGGTGTCGTGAGCGAACTCAACGTGCGGGACGGCGCGCAGGTTACGCCTGGCCAGACGCTCGCCAAGGTCGCGGGTCTCTCGAAGCTCTGGCTCATCGTCGAGATTCCCGAAGCGCTCGCGCTGAGTGTGAAACCCGGCATGACCGTCGATGCCACGTTCTCTGGCGACCCGACCCAGCACTTTAACGGACAGATACGTGAAGTCCTGCCGGGCATCAGCACCACCAGCCGTACGCTTCAGGCGCGGCTCGAAATCGACAACGCTGCGCTGAAACTGACGCCGGGCATGTTGATGCGTGTGCGTGTCGGCGGACAGAAGACGGTCTCGCGGCTGCTGGTGCCTTCGGAGGCGGTCATCACGACGGGCAAGCGCTCCGTGGTCATCGTGAAGAACCAGGATGGCCGTCTGCAACCGGTCTCGGTGAACGTCGGCAACGACGTTGGCAACGAGACCGAGGTGCTCAGCGGCCTGAACGATGGCGAGACGGTCGTCGCGTCCGGCCAGTTCCTCATCGATTCGGAGGCCAGTCTGAAATCGGTGCTGCCACGACTGGAAGGCAGTACAGGCGCAGGTACGAGTCCTCAGGCAACCGCGTCCGCGCCCACAGCGGCGGCTGCTCAAACCTACGAGACAGCCGGCAAGGTCGAACACGTCACGGGTAAGGACATCACTTTCTCGCATCAGCCCGTTCCCGCGCTGGGCTGGCCCGCCATGACGATGGCGTTCAGCAAGCCCGCATCCGATGCATTCCCGGACGTGAAGCCTGGCCAGACCGTCCATTTCGTCTTCAAACAGTCGGATGACGGATACCAGCTCACGAAAGTTGAACCGTCAGGAGGCGCGAAATGATTGCGCGCCTCATCCGCTGGTCCATCCATAACCGCTTTCTCGTGCTGCTTGCGACCGTGCTTGTCACCGCATGGGGCGTGTATTCGGTGTCGCATACGCCACTGGATGCACTGCCGGACCTCTCCGATACGCAGGTCATCATCAAAGCGTCGTATCCGGGCAAGGCCCCGCAGGTCATCGAGGACCAGGTCACCTATCCGCTCACGACAACGCTATTGGGGGTGCCCGGTGCGAAAACCATCCGTGCGTATTCGTCGTTCGGCGACGCCTTTGTCTACGTGCTGTTCGATGACAAGACCGACCCGTACTGGGCGCGCTCACGCGTGCTCGAATACCTGAACCAGGTGCAGAGCCGCCTTCCCCAGGGAGCGACAGTTTCGCTCGGCCCTGACGCGACGGGCGTGGGCTGGGTGTATGAATACGCGCTGGTCGCTAAGACAGGAAAGCACGACCTCGGACAGTTGCGCGCACTGAACGACTGGTTCCTCAAGTTCGAGCTCAAGGCTGTCCCGGACGTGTCGGAAGTAGCGAGCGTCGGCGGGATGGTGCGTCAGTATCAGGTCGTGCTCGACCCAGACAAGCTGCGCGCGTACGGCATCACGCAGGCGATGGTGGCCGACGCACTCGGTAAGGCCAATCAGGAGTCCGGCGGCGCAGTCGTCGAACTGGCCGAGTCCGAGTATGTCGTCCGCTCGTCAGGCTATCTGCACTCGCTGGATGATTTCCGCAATGTCGTCCTCCGGACCAATGATGCGGGCACGCCGGTGTTGCTCGGCGACGTCGCCCGCATCCAGATTGGGCCCGAGCCGCGTCGTGGCATTGCCGAACTCAATGGTGAAGGTGAAGTGGCCGGCGGTGTCGTCGTGATGCGTTCCGGCAAGAATGCGCTGACGACCATCGAGGCGGTGAAATCCAGACTCGCTGACCTGAAGCGTTCGTTGCCGGCGGGCGTCGAAGTCGTGACGACCTACGACCGCTCACAGCTCATCGAAAATGCGGTGGACAACCTGAAGGACAAGCTCATCGAGGAGTTCATCGTCGTCGGGATTGTCTGTGCCGTGTTCCTGTTCCATCTGCGCAGTGCGTTTGTGGCCGTCCTGTCGTTACCGCTAGGGGTGCTGGCTGCGTTCATCGTGATGCGCTATCAGGGCGTCAATGCGAACATCATGTCGCTAGGCGGGATTGCGATAGCTATCGGCGCGATGATTGATGCGGCCATTGTGATGATTGAAAACGCCCACAAGCATCTGGAGGCGTTCGAGCACGAGCATCCCGATGAGCCGATAACGGCCGCGCAGCGATGGGAGCTGATTGCGACATCAGCGGCGGAGGTGGGACCGGCACTCTTCTTCTCGCTGCTCGTCATCACGCTGTCGTTCATTCCGGTGTTTTCGCTGGAGGGGCAGGAAGGCAGGCTCTTCTCGCCGCTGGCGTTCACGAAGACGTACACGATTGCTGCGGCTGCCGGTCTGTCGGTGACTCTGGTGCCCGTGCTGATGGGATACCTGATTCGCGGACGCATCCCGCATGAAACGTCCAATCCCATCGATCGCGTGCTGGTGCGCCTGTACCGGCCGTTGCTCGAAGCTACGTTGCGGCGCCCCTGGTTCACCATCGGACTCGCCGTTGTCGCGCTCGTACTCACCGCGATTCCGCTGACGCGATTGGGCGGAGAGTTCCTGCCGCCGCTCGACGAGGGCGACCTGCTTTACATGCCGACGGCGCTCCCCAGCATTTCGACCGAGAAAGCGGCCGAGCTGTTGCAGCAGACCGACCGGCTCATCAAGACGGTACCCGAAGTGGCGACGGTGTTCGGCAAGTCAGGCCGCGCTGAGACTGCCACGGACCCGGCGCCGGGCCTCGAGATGTTCGAGACCACGATTCAGTTCAAACCAAGAAGCCAGTGGCGACCCGGCATGACGCCGGAGAAGCTGATGGACGAACTCGACCAGACCGTGAAAGTGCCAGGGCTGTCGAACCTATGGGTCCCGCCTATCCGCAACCGCCTGGACATGTTGTCGACGGGTATCAAGACGCCGGTCGGTGTGAAGATTTCCGGTGCCAACCTTTCGGAGATTGACCGGATTGCGACGCAGGTTGAAGCGGCGGTAAAGGATGTGCCCGGTGTGACTTCTGCACTGGCAGAACGACTGAACGGCGGCCGTTACATCGACGTCGACATCAACCGGCAGGCGGCCGCTCGCTATGGCCTTTCCGTCAGCGACATCCAGTCTGTCGTCTCGTCGGCCGTCGGTGGTGAAAATGTGGGCGAGGTCATCGCGGGCCGGGAGCGGTTCCCCATCAACATCCGCTATCCGCGCGAGGTCCGCGACTCGCTCGAGAAGCTGCGTCAGTTGCCGGTCGTCACGGAGCGTGGCGCCCAGATACAGCTTGGCGATGTCGCGAATATCCAGATTGCCGATGGTCCGCCGATGATTCGCAGCGAAAATGCGCGGCTTTCGGGCTTCGTCTACATCGATATCCGGAACGTGGACCTGCAATCGGCGGTAAGAGCCATGCAGCAGGCAGTTGTGCAGAAGGTGGCATTGCCGCCCAGCTATTCGATTGCGTGGTCGGGTCAATTCGAGTACCTGGAGCGCGCATCGGCGAAGCTGCGTACCGTGATTCCTGTGACGCTCGTCGTCATCTTTGTGCTGCTGTTCCTGACGTTCAACTCGGCTGCCGATGCGCTCTTGCTTATGTCGACGGTGCCGTTCGCGCTGGTCGGCGGATTCTGGTTCGTCTGGATACTGGGTCATGCGGTATCGGTCGCGACATCCGTGGGATTCATCGCGCTCGCCGGTGTAGCGGCTGAGTTCGGCGTCGTCATGCTGCTTTACCTGAAGGGCGCTCTCAACCGGCGACTCGAACTCGGTGAGCCTCTTGACGAGGCGACGCTGCTCGACGCGATTCGCGAAGGCGCCGTGCTGCGCGTGCGGCCCAAAGCGATGACAGTTGCCGTCGTGCTAGCCGGCCTTATTCCCATCATGGTCGGCCATGGAGCGGGTTCCGAAGTGATGCAGCGCATCGCCGCGCCCATGGTTGGCGGGATGGTGACCGCGCCCGTCCTCTCGATGTTCGTCATTCCCGCAGCCTGGTTCCTGTTGCAGCGCCGTCGCGTTGCGCGAAGCGAGGACACGCGGTTTTCTCATGCAGTACCTGCCGGCACGAAAGTGCCATCAACCGAAACTGGAGAGATTCAATGAAGAAGATGATTGTTGCGTTTTCAGCTATCGCAGCCATTGTGGCTGCACCCGCGTTCGCAGGTGACGACATGGCCGGCATGAGCATGTCCGGGAAACCTTCGGCAATGAAGGCATCAGCCAGCGCAGCCCTGACTGATGCCGAGGTCAAGAACGTCGATACCGCCACGGGCATGGTCACGCTGAAACACGGCGCACTGGAGAACGTCGGCATGCCGCCGATGACCATGGTGTTCAAGGCGAAGGATTCAGCGATGGCCAGGCAGGTTCACGAAGGCGACAAGGTCAAGGTGCGCGTTGAAAACGTCAACGGTACGCCGACTATCGTGAAGATGGAAAAGCAGTCGTGATGCGCTGCTGACACGGTAACCGCAGGCTGAACGTTACCCGTTGGCCTGCGGACCGGTTTGCTTGGAGGGAGCGAGAGATGCGGGACGTATCAATCAACGTCGGGCAATCGAGTTGCCGTGTGAACGACGCGTTCAGGCGGGTGTTGCACGTCGCACTTATCCTGTTCGTCGCGCTGACGTCTCTGGCTGCCCATGCCGTAAGCGAGACCGACCTGCTGCCACCTGACGTGGCATTCCCGTTGACGGTTACGCTCAGTGCGCCTCAGCAGGTCACCCTCGATTTCAGGACGCACGCGGGCTACTACCTGTACCGGGACCGGTTCGACTTCGCCGTGGACGGCGCACCCATCAAGCCGGACCGGATGCCGCCTGGGGAAGTGAAGAACGACCCGACATTCGGCATGGTCACGGTCTATCACCGACCGGTGCAAATCCAGCTTGCGTTGCCTCGTCCAGTCTCGACCAGCATCGTACTATCTGTCACTTCGCAGGGATGCGCGGACCTCGGCGTCTGCTACCCACCGCAGACGCGAACCTATCGAATCGCGGCCAACGGAGTCGTCACTTCCGTCGCGGCCGGGAACACCACCACGGCCAGCGCTGCCGGATTCCCCGACACCGGCGTGAATCCTTCGCTCACGGTATTCGGCATCAACCTGCGACCGGCAAATGGGATTTCAGTACCCGAATTGCTTGGATTCCTGCTCGCGGGCCTGCTGATGGCCGGAACGGTTTGCATGTATCCACTGGTTCCCATCGTGACGGCTGTCATAGTGGGTGGCCGGGAGAGGCCAACACTTTATCGAGGCTTTGGTCTTTCATTTGCCTACGTGCAGGGCCTCTCGCTCACCTACGCTGTTGCGGGAACGCTTGCCGCGTTGGCTGGAATTCCGTTGGTCGCCGTTACGCAGCGGCCATGGGTGCTCACAGCGTTTGGTGTGCTGATGGTGTTTATGGCGCTAGCCATGTTCGGCGTGTTCCGTTTTCAGCTGCCGGCCAGTTTGCAAACGAGGGCCTCGGCATGGACTAACCGGCTGCCCGGCGGCCGTGTTGGGGCAGTGTTCGTGATGGGGATGTTGTCTGCCCTGATTGTCGGACCATGCTCGACGCCTGTGCTTGCGGGCGCGCTGCTTTATATCGCGAACAGTCACGATGTGCTCGGCGGCGCCCTTGCTCTGTATGTGTTGGCGTTAGGGCTGGGGATTCCGCTGCTGGCGGTCGGGACGTTTGGTGCTCAGGTACTGCCGAGAGCTGGCCGATGGATGGTAGCGGTACAGAATGCATTGGGCTTCCTGCTGCTCGCCGCCGCCCTTTGGTTTGTCTATTCGCTGTTGCCGGACTGGCTGCTGATGGTGCTCGTCTCTGCGCTACTCGTTAGCTGCGGCATGATGCTCCGGGCCATCGACCCATTGCCGGCCGAAGTACCTGGCATTTTCCGCTTGGGGAAAGCGGTCGGTGTGCTGCTCCTGGTCGCGGGCGTCGCGGAGTTCATCGGAGTCGTGTCAGGCAACTTCGACATCCTGGAGCCGCTCGGCGGAGTGATGAGGACTTCTTCCACAGCGCGCGCGAAAGCGGAAGGGAACTCGAGCACACGGTTCGAAGCAATACGGTCGAACGCCGAACTGGACCAGGCGCTCAATGCTGCGAACGGTCAGCCGGTCATGGTCGATTTCTACGCTGACTGGTGCATCAGTTGCAAGGAGCTCGAGCGATTTACGTTCACGGACCCTCAGGTCGTCAGTGAATTCACCCGCTGGAAGCTGTTGCGCATCGACGTGACAAAGAACACACCAGAGGACACCGCGATACTCCGTCGCTTCGGGTTATTCGGGCCGCCAGCACTCATTTTCTACGACAGAACTGGCCGGCAGCAACCTGATGCGCAGCTCGTCGGATTCATCGGTGCCGACGCGTTCGCGGCTCACCTGAGGCAATGGGGGAAGTAGCGTTGATACGAAATGCCAATGTAGCTGTGCGCCGTGACAGCCTCTTGTGTCAAGGCATATACTGAATTCATGAGGCTCTGGGTCAAAATCGTCGCGTGCTTTCTGATTGCGTGGTTGCCGCTGCTCGGCTATCCGGCGCAGATGACGCTTTGCCCCCAGATGGAATCGATGTCGAGCGCACAGCCGAATATGCATGCTGCGCACGTATCCGAAGTGACGGCGTGTGGGCAGGTGTCCAACCACCACGCGGTCAATACCAACGCGTCCTGTAATGGCAGCATCGGCGGCGTCCTCTGTGGTATGCCCGCCATACCCATGACCCACAAGGTTATGGTTGTGCCTTCCTCACCGGTCTATCGGGCTGTCGCCCGTCCCTTCGCGGAGCAGTTCATTCCTGAACTGCCAGCGCCTCCTCCCCGCTCGCTGTAGTTCGTTCAACAACTGGATTTGTACGGTTTCACACCGTGAGTTACGCACGTCCGACGCGCATGCAAAAGCGTGAGGCCGTGCACGACCAACCTTCTATGTGGATATATCCGAATCTGGAGATACACGTATGAACGCGAAATTGATTCGAACGGCCATTGTTTCCGTGCTTTTGGCAGCGACAGGTACCGTCGCTCTGGCGGCAGGCTCCGCCAGCTCGTCGAATACATCCCAGCAGGGCCGCGAGTATGAACACGGTTCGATGATGGGCGGCATGATGGGAATGAACGGAATGATGGGAAGCTGCCCGATGATGGGCGGGACGGCAGGCTTGGATCCGAAGACTGCGATGCGCATGCATGGAGAAATGATGCGTGCAATGGGCGACATCATGCTCAAGTACGCCGAGCAGGCGGGAACAGCGCCGTCGAAGTAACCGTGCTGCGCTCGGGCATCAACATTTCAGTCTGACTTTCAAAGGGAACGAATGATGAAGTGCGACACGAAGACGATGGCCGCTATTGCGCTTGCTCTTGCTCTTGCGCTGGCGCTCGGCGTTGCCTACTGGGCGTTACCTCAATCGCGAGGGTCGCTGGCAACGCTCCTTGTTGCGGTCTCCGCACTGGCTTGTCCGCTGTCGACTGCTGATGATGAGAAGCATGCATTCGCATGCGAACAGCGAGCCGGGTCCGAGCCAGGCAATCGAGGAGAGAAAGCCACAATCCGGCTCTAGCTCGTAAACACATCAACAGCAGGGGCGGTCCATTATTGCGGTTCGCCGGGCTGCCCCAGGGCTTTTGCAGGAGCAAGTCATGTTTAACGGCAATCGAATACTGAACATCCTTGTCGCAATCTTTGCTGTCATCGGGCTCGTTACGGTGCTTGGTGCGGCGGGCATGACGGCGGCACATTCCAGCATGATGCACGGGATGCGGTCGTGCGGGCAGGCGATGCATCTCTGGCAGAACGGCCGGGATGGCGGGTCGGGAGACGTGAGATGAAGAGCGAAACATCGCGACGGAAGGTAACCCGGCGACGTGAACGTAAGTCGGCGGCCAGCTGGTATCTGCTGGCCATCGTGGCGCTGATTCTTGCTGCCGTTGGAGCCCTCGTGTCCGGGCCGTTGGTCATGCAGCGTCACCAGACCGAAGTCGCTCCGCAGAAGGCAGCCTCGTCCGCTCAAAGTGCTCAGGCAACTGCCTGGCATGTTGGCATGCAGCGTCCAGATGGACTACGCATCATCCCGAACGGCCGCTCGGATGCCTCTCACGTTCTTAATCCCGGCCAGTTTACGGACAAGGACGTCAGGCACGCCTACTCGGTTGCGACGCGGATTCCCGCTGTACTCAACAAGCTCTATTGCTGGTGCGGTTGCGAAAACCGGGGCATACACCGTTCCAATCTTCAATGCTTCGAGGACCAGATGGCAGTCACGTGCGAGGTATGCCTTGGCACAGCGGAAATCGCCTGGCAAATGACGCAGGCCCGTGTTCAGGACGCTGGCAAGATTCAGGCTGCCGTCGATGCAAGATGGGGGCAGAAGGGTTAGCGGTCCTCGGTGTCCCATCAATCGATTGGAGGAGGCGAACATGGACCTGAAATGCGTTGTCGCCATCGTGAGGCCTGACGTCCTGGAGGTGCTGGAAAGACGGCTCGGAGCGATTCATGTGCACGGAATGACCGTGACCCGAGTACGGGGGTTTGGTGCGCACCCTAACGTGTTCGCCGATGACTGGACGACCGAACACATCAAAATCGAAGTATTCACCCTGGCGGAAAACGTGGATGCGCTGGTCACGACGATTATGGAAATCGCGCACGTCGGCGCAGTCAGGGACGGGGTGGTGGCGGTGCTCCCGGTAGAGCGATTTTTCCGGATTCGAAACCAGGTCGAGACAACTCCTTGAGTCGACTGAGAGCATTTCCGCAGCGCTGCTTCCAGTTCACCCTCTGAAACGCAGTGGCAAATGCTCAGTCATTTCGTCAGACGCGAGACGAGCGCGACTTTATATCAGAAGAAATGTCGTGCCTGCGCGATGCGGCAACACAGTCCGTGAAAGTCTTCTGTGCACGTCGCCACGGGGAGGGCACGCCACTGCCCTCAGCGCGACAAGCAACGCAGCGCTGTGCTCCCGCCTGAGTGTCCAACGTAGGGTTATGGAATTCCATCCCTTGACGAAAGACAAAGGCGACGAAGGCTTTGCATCATATGGGCCTCAACTGCTCACAGCAGTTGATTGGAATAACGCTGCGCCATTGCACGTTTAGATGAACCCTGCGGCGAAAGCACGGAGTGCTCTTCTGTGCGGGGGCCATCAGCGGAATAGACGGGCGGGCGCACCATGAAAACGTCAAGAAGAGAGGACGTCAGGCTGCTGTTAGCGCTGAGGGCCGAGGCCGGCAAATACGACGCTATCAGTGAGCTCAAAATGTCGAGGTGCACGGCGTTCGTTGTGCATGGGCAGATAATGGCCTGCGCCGGGGATAATCTGATTGCCCTCAAGCTCCCCGAACTTTCGGTGGCCGCGCTATTGCACACATCTGGCTGCAGACGATTCCAGCCATACGGACGGGCCTCATTGCGCCACTGGGTGGCCTTCTCGGAAACGAGTCCAGCATTTGATTCGCTCGAACAGTTGTTCAAGGAGGCTGTAGCGTTTGCTCTGGAGTCGCATGGCGACAAGTGTTGACGAGCTGACGCTAGAGCGCCCGGCGTGCCCCATGAGCACGAGCACGCCGAAGGCGATGAACACCGTCCCGAGAACCGCTTTTCCGACGACTTCCGCAGAGCTCAGTCGACCTCGAAGTCGCGATATTGAGGCCCCGCGAATGGAAGCCGAATATTGCCAGCGGAAGACTCGCTCCGACGCCGTCCGCTGTGCACTGGTCGGTTGGACTTGTCCGGTGGCGGCCATATCGCCGCGTGGCCAAACGCGTTAGCCCGCCGCGCTGTACGACCACGCGGGTGCAGCGTTCCTTCAAACTATTGTTTCGTCGACTTCGCTGCTTTTGCCGCTTTCTCGACTTCCTCCTCAGCCGCTTCGGTCACCTCCGATGCGGCTTTCGTTGCGGTTTCCAGGTTACTGTGCGCGACTTCGACTGCCTGCTTCGTTGCCTTTTGCACGCTTTCCTGAGTGGTGTTGGCCAGCGTGATAGCTTGTTTCAGAAATGCGATTGCGGCTTCCGAGCCGACCGGGGCGTTTTGCGCGAGATTCTCGACGAACGACTGAGCCTGGCGGCTGACCTTCTGGTACCGGGCATTGGCGACCTCTGCCAGCTGCGTCTGCGTGGACGACGCAATCTCGGCAACCTGACGTTCGTACGTCAGGACCTTCTCCGCCGAGTGCAGCGCCAGCGTGTCTTGCAGACCGGTAACTTCCTGGCTGTCCTTTTTCGCCAGCCCGTCCTGCACGCGTTGATACCAATCGGCAAGCGTTGTTTTCGCCGTATCCAGATTAAGTCTCACGAGCTTTTCCTCGCCCTCCAGCATGCTGCCGGCCAGGCCAAAGAAGAAGTCAAGATTTGCTTGCTGGGCTGTAGCAACTTGTCCCTGAAAATCAGCCATGTTCGCCTCCTGAGGATGTATGCCCAACGCCCAGCATGTTCGGCAATGGTGTGACCCAACTGATGAAGCGCGTCGTATAGACGCTCCCGGGTCGGCTGCGTTGTCGACACCCGCTCCGCAGGTGCATTGGTATCAGCCGCGATTGGCCCGTATAACGTCCTCCGCGCTGGGCTGAGTAAGGGTGCTCTGCAGACGTCGACAGAAGCAGGAGCTGCAAGCGACGGATGTTCCATTACAGGACGGTAGCGGTCGGGGTGCCAATTGAATCGGCCTATCTTGGACACTCATGAAGAAGTGTTTTTTTCTTGCGTCCCCGCCCACTGGATTCGCTTGCGCCCCTTATTGCTGTTGTCCCGTGGTCGTCATCGCGACGTGTGATGAAGTCGCTGAACCGTGCGTCGCTCCGTTTCCGGACAAGCTGTACCTGCCAATGGGACTTTCCGGAGCCGCTGGCGACAACAGCGGGCGACGGCAAACAGGGATAGGCCTTTAAGTGAGCGCTCGGACAGCTTCTTCGTCAGTAAACGTTTTTTTATTACGCTCCCACTTCCGGAGATGAACGCGAGCGGCTTCCTGAACTTCTCGACGTGGACGTCGCGTGGCTATGCGCGAGGCACAAGGTCAACGGTAGTTCTCATCGAACGCGACTTCGCAAGTGGTCCGGCTTGTCGCGACTCATAGGCGCGTTGGTCGGGGCGCGTGCCGGGCCCATGCCGCCGACCGGCATCACGGTCGAAATGGCATGTTTGAATACGAGTTGCACGCCTGCACCAGACTCCAGCAAGACTACAAAAGGGTCAAAGCCGGCCAGTTGACCGCTCAGTCTGATGCCGTTCACGAGGAACACGTTTACGCTGGCCTTGTCCCTTACGAGCGCTTGCAGAAAGTCGTCTTGTACGCTTGGGCGTGCGGTCACGTTCTGAGGTCAATGGATAGGTCCTTCGATTGTAGCGGGCTGGAGCCATGCTGACATCGGGCGGGCCTCTGGAAGCACCGTGCTGAGCGTAAAAACAAATGGCCCGCACCAGGCGGGCCATTCATCGAAACGGGGCGAGTATCCAGACCTATACGGGTTTGATATTTGCAGCCTGCTTGCCCTTCGGGCCCATCTTCTCGTCGAAGCTGACGTTCTGGTTCTCCTGCAGTGACCTGGAGCCCTCCATCTTGATTTTCGAGAAGTGGGCGAACGGGTCTTCTCCACCGTCATTGGGGTGATGAAGCCGAAGCCCTTTGCCTCGTTGAACCACTTGACTGTGCCAGTTGCCATTTTCAATCCTCTAAATGTTGAGAGTCGCATTCGCGATTGCGGTAACTCACGGCGCGACCAGCCGCGACGGACGACTTTGTCCGCGGGCAACGCACATGGCTGGGTGCCCCACGGTCATCGCAACCCGGTCCAGACAACCCGCGAAGATGGGGTTGTTGTGACTGGTTCAGCTCAATCTATGCATAGCGGCGCCCAGGCGGCACGCTGATGGCAAGAGGTCCAATGCCTGCAGCTTGCGACTTTATTACCGTGATATCGATTCCATTTTTGATGCGTTTTAATTCGAGTGGGCACAAATTACTAAATCCTGGTTTTAATCGCGAACATACCGTTAGATTTCACGGCCGCACGATTGCATTGAGTCTGTCAATTGTGTACGTTTTAAGCAAGCGGCGCCACGCGTCCCGCAAGAACAAGTATCAAGAGATTCCGAGGGCAAAGATGAATCCAGTTGTCGAGCGTGACCTCATGCATATCGGCCAGGTTATGCGTGCGACCGTTGTCCAGTGGGCTCCGGAGATTATGCTTGTTGACTATTGGCCCAATCCGCTGAAGACCGGCATTCAAACGCCCCGTCTGACTGAATATCAACTCAATACGTTGCTGGAGCTCATGCACGAGCTCGATGAAATTGAGCGGAGAAAAAACAGGAAAATCCCGCAGCCGATTAGGCATCGCGAGTCGAATGACGCGGTCGAATCGTTATAGACGAAGTCCGCAAGCGCGCCTTAAGGAATCACTTGAGTGGTCGCCTGAAGACAGGTTTTTGTTCTCGTTATTGCGGTGGACTTTTCTTTATTTATAAGGAATGCAGATAAGATGAACCAACCTCTGCAATTGGACCTTCGGGCGAGAGCCGACTTGCTTGCCTTTCTGGTTGAGTCTCAACTTCTGGAAAGGTTCGTTAGTGGCGACTGGCTCACTATCGAGAACGTCGTCGAACTGGAGCGAATCTGGCTGGCCGCAAATGGGGGCGACGTTAAATGGTTTGAGCGGGTATCAATCTCAAGCTGGTCGCAGACGCTTGCTGAACGCGTCAAGGTGAATTTGCCGGTGGTGCTCGGCGTCGAGTCAGCCGCGGCTTCTGAAAATCCCCGACTCGACTTCCGCGCGACGTTTGTGCGAGCGGTCTATGACATGTGCCTGGACCATCTCGTAGAGATGGGCTGGTTCATGAATGGCAGACTGCGCTCACGCGACGGCGAAGCGCCGTAAGGAGGGTCATCTCATGCCTGCTTGCCGGGGCGCCGGAGGAGGAAGAGGGGTAGATGTCCTCTTCTGCGTCTGGCATCCACTAATCCACTATCCGGCGAGCTACGAGCGCTGTAGCGGTCTGCATTGATGCATCCAGGTTTGCCGGTTTGCTGAAAGTCGCGCTTTGCGCGAGCGAATTTTCGCGCGGTGGTTCGCGCCACAACCCGCCGATTGGTCTCGTGGGCCAGCGGCGTTAGCCGGTAGTCGCTCTGGTTGAGGTGGTTATCGATGGAGCAAATCTTTGTTTCCCGGGCCAGCGCGATTCAACGACTTCTCGAGAGAAGGCGGGACCTCATGTCCGAGGTCGAATACAACCCGTCCCTTGCGCACGCCATTGTGGATGTCGAGCAGCTTCTGCTTGACGTCAGAGCTGGCCGACTGAATGTGTTTCAGTTCACCGACGGCATGGGGCAGATATGTCGCATTTTCATTCTTTAGATGCGGCGCGCGAGCAGAGGCTCGATTCGCTCTCTCGAGAGAGAGGATACCGCTCGGAGGCGGCGCATCGCATTGATGCTAGGCGGCCAAACGCTCGGGAGTCATCTCCGGGAACGTCGGAGAGGGTGGAAAAACCCTCCAGCAGCCGTCGCCGTGGCGAAAGAAGAAGAGTGCGAGTTGCTCACTGTCGTGCGCAGTCGCAACGCACACATAGCGGCTTCCGCCCGAGACGGTACGGCCAAACGCGGTGATTCTTGCGGTCTTGGAAGGGTTGAAACCAAGCCATTTTTCCACTACGAGACGTAAGGATTGCTCTTTGGTATTGGTCATCTCATCCTCTCGGTCCTGTGAGAGGGCGCACCCCACGTGCACGGCGCCCGTTACCGGTATTCACGCAACGTGCATGCCAGTGTGCTCGCCGCTCAATCCTTGCGCGATGAGGAACGGGTTCGGCGATTTCGCCGCTTGTATCGCAGAAAAGTCAGTGCCCGATTTGCCGATTGGCCAACCTGCTTGCCGCTGTAAAGACCCGAGGCGGGCGCGATTTCAGGTCATCGATAGCATGGGCGATGGTCAGCTCGAGGTCGGTGGAAGCAGTTTCAGTACGGCCGCCCTGATATGCGGCCTGTCGTTGGGGCGCTCATGGTCGGGGTCATGATTGAGGGCGGTGGTGTTTCCCGCGGCACAAGTACACAATCGCCGGCTCTTCACACGAACACGCGGCGGTCCCCGGCACGGGCGTAGGCGGCGTCCTTCGTCAGCGTTCCGACTGTTCGCCATAGTGGCAGCGATTCGCCTCGCTCCATGCAACGATTATCGTTGTCGCAGTAGGGCGTTCCGGCACATGGACTTCAGGCGGCGTGAAACCGTTCGTTAGCGAGCATGTTGCCGCGGCAGTTCGGCGAGCCGCAGTAGCAACGATACAGGTCTCGAACTTCGTCTGTTCGTGGTCCCTCGATGACGAGCCTGTAATCAATCGTCAGTTCTCCGCCGCGTTTGATATCTCTCAGAGTGTAGAAAAATACGCGTCCGTCGGAGATGTACGCCTTGCAGTTCGGTTCACAACTGTGATTCAAGGGGACGTTCAGCCGGCTCGGCGCCAAGCGACCGCAGCAGCACCCTCCCGTCTACGCTCAGCACAAGCGCGACGTCCCCGTCTTCTGTCGCGACGATATGGACAAGCCCGGCTTCGTGTAGGGCGATGAGGTCCGGCGTTACCGCGTTCGTCCTGGCCGGCGCATTGCGCAGACGCAAGAGCGTAGCGAGTCCCTCCGCGCTCAGCGTCACGACGTCACAATGAGCACGATGCGTCGAAGAAAAACTTCCGTCATAGTCTTTTGCCTCCATGAGCGCGTCCTCCCTGGAAGTCGTGTTATCGAGCCTCAGCTAATCGGGCGACCGGTGGTTGGAACCAATTATGGCCTACCTGGAGACGACAGGAGAAACGATGCGGTTTCTCGCGTAACGTCTTGTAAGTGCAGCGGCAACCAGCGCCGGACACGTCCACCGGCGGAGAAAGGGCCAACTTCGCAATCTCGCTGGACCACCAGCAACTGTTTTGGCAGGAGCTTGACGAAGACATGAATATCGTGGCGCTCCTCCCTTTGCCCGAAACCTGGCAGCCGTGGCCGGCAAGCGCGTCTGAAGTCAGCTAGACGCGAAAAGGCATGCACCAGAGATGCCGCCCTGGCTGCATCAGCTGAGCCATGGGTGCCCGGATTACCGGCGCAGTACTTCACCCAGGTCCTCGAGCGATGGCGGCTTGACGAGATAGCAGTCAAACGCATCCGCAACGCCTACGGATGTCGTGGCGGCATATCCGGTGAGCGCGACCAGGCGGGTCGAGGCGCACTGCGTGCGCTGCTTCAGCAGACGGGCAAGCTCGTGACCGTCCATGCCGGGCATGTTGACATCAATCAGTGCCACGTCCGGCGTGAAGGACTCAACCAGTGACAGGGCTTCCGGTCCACTCTGTGCACGCTTCACCTCGTGACCGTCCAGGGTCAGCAATATCGCCAGCGCTTCCGTCGCATCGGGGATATCGTCGACAAGCAGGATACGGGCGGGCGGAATCCCGTGGGTGGTGGAGGCGGCGTGCGCAATCTGACTCCGACAGACAACAGGCAGGCGCACGATGACTCGCGTACCTCTGCCTTCGCCGTCGCTGGAGATGGAAATCTCGCCCTGGTGCGCATTGACCAGATACCGGACCACAGACAGTCCCACGCCAAGGCCGCCTTCTGCGCGCATGCGAACGCCAGGCGCCTGCGTGAACAGGTCAAAGACATGTGGCAGCAAGTCCGGCGCGATGCCCATACCACTGTCGCGGATGGTGATGATGACCTCCCTCGGCGTTGAGTCATGCTCGGGAATCGCGCCGGGGTCGGGGGCGTCGACACGCATGACGATTTCGCCACCCGCTGGCGTGTACTTGACTGCATTCCACAAGAGGTTCGAGAAGACCTGCGTCAGGCGGCCCGCATCGGCGAACACCGTTACCGGGTACGGTGGTTGTTCCACATCTATCCGGTGCTGGCGTCTCTCGGCCTCTTCCCGGACAGTGCCCATTGCATCCTTGATAATGTCGCCGAGCAGGCCGTAGCTGTGGTGAACAGCAAGCTTGCCGGTCCGGATGCGTGAGGCGTCCAGCAGGTCGCTCACGATGCGCTTCAGTTGTTCCACCTGACGGTTGGCAACGGCCAGCGCGGACAGCACTGCAGGACTGTCGGCCGCCAGCTTTTGCGCAGCCGCGAGTGCACTGTCGACGGGAGCGAGCGGACCACGCAGTTCATGACCCAGCATCGCGATGAAATTGTCCTTGTTGGCTTCGGCTGCCGCGAGCGCACGTCGTGCCGCCTCGGCTTCTGCGGCGCGCGCTTCGGCGTCGGCTTTCGCCTGACGGATGCTCAGTGCTGCGCAGGTAAAGTTCGCCAGGCTTGTCAGGATTCGGCGATGTTCGTTGTCAAAGTGACGTTCTTTCTCATGCGACATCACCCACAGTGCACCCCACGGCTCGGGTACTCCCGGAACCGGCACCACGAGTTCTTCAGTAATCTCAGGCTCGATATCCGCGAGGCAAGTGAACTGGCGCTTTGGGAAAGCGAATAGTTGCGGCGAGTCGAGTTTGAGTGCCACACCGCCAGGGCTATCATCGGATGGAATGATGTGGTCCACATATACGGCGCACCGGCCGGATACGGCGACCCAACGAAGCGCTGAACCCTGTGTAGCATCGTTATCCCGCAGGCTGATGCCAGCACTGCCGGCGTCGCATAGCGCCAAAGCCGTATCGACGAGCGTCTGGAGCATGACCGCATCCGGCGCACCCAGAGCTTTGGCCAACGTATGCAATGCCTCATTTTCAGCCGCATAGTCAGGTGCACGGCGCGGACGCGTGTCCAGTTTCGCGGTGGCAAATACCTGCGCGTGCCGGGCGTCGCTCGCCGCACCTGATTGTGACATTCTGGGCATGCCGTCCTCTATGGAGAGCCGGTTCACATCACATTCTAGTTCGGCAATTCTGACCGGCGTATTCGAAACGGGTATGCGGCAACGCAATACTGGCAAGCGAGGCGAATAGTCTGCGCGTCGCCCGCCAGGAGGTCTCGCCTGCGTTGTTCGTGCTCGTTTCTGCGGCCGGGACAAGCGGTTGCGACCGTCTGCCGCGGCCGCTCCGTATCAACCAACACGGACCTCGATGCGGCGTGGCTTGGCTTCGTCGCGACGCGGAATGGTCAGCCTAAGCACGCCATCCTTCAGGCACGCGTCAATCTTCGCGGTGTCGAAGTCTTCGCTGACGGTGAAGCGGCGCGACCAGTAGGGCGCACGTACCTCAACATGCGACAGTGCGAGGTTCGGCGGCACCGGCACCACGGATTCCGCTTCGATAGTGAGACTACCATCGTGGACCTTGATGTCCAACTTGTCCTTGGACACGCCAGGCAGGTCAGCCAGCAGCGTGACCGCATGACTGTCTTCAAAGATATCGACGGCGGGTGTCAGCGCGACGCGACGGCGTGCGTTCTCAGCTTCGGCGCGCGTCACCGCGCCGTCCTCGCGTTGGGCGATTTGCGTGTTTTCGCTCATGGTGTCACCTCTTTACTGGACTGCAATGGCGCGGGGCCTGGACGCTTCGCGTTTGCCCACTGAAATCAGAAGGCATCCATCGACGTAGCGCGCCTGCACCTTGTCGGGGTCGGCCTGCTGCGGCAATTCGATGAGCCGCCGGAATGTGCCACTGAAGCGCTCCTGCGCATACTGGCGCGTGTCTTCGGGCAACTGTGCATGCTCCGTCGTCCTTTCGCCGGCAATCGTGAGCAGTCCTTTATCGACGGAAATATCGAGCTTCGCGGGTTCGACGCCCGGTGCAAACGCGACGATTTCAATCGTGTCGTCGGTCGTTCCGATGTTGATATGAGGAAAGGCGCCGAACTCGCGAACGAAGGCTTGACGGGAAGCCGCCGAACAGGCTGGACATCTGGCGTTGCAGCCGGTCCAGTTCACCAAAGATGTCGGTCCCAAAGTAGACGTCACTCATGGTCGCTTTCTCCTCACGCGGCAAGGAAGCGAACCGGCATACGCGCTTCAGTCCGGTTGTCCCGCGCCGCGGACAATCAAGGTTGAAACACGCAGTGCCCGCAAACTGGTTGTTCACGAACAGCTGCCTGAGCGATGCTTAAGATAGGACGCCAATGGCAATTTTCAAGATGCGGCGCAAAATTTTTAATACGTCGATGCTCTGGAAATCCGCGGTCGGGAAGGCAACCGGTGGATTCGATACGCGACTTACGGCCGGGTCGCCGACCGGAGGTTTGCATCGAGGTAGTACCGCCCTTCGTTTTGTACGATGAAGCATCGACGGTCCAGGCAACTGCATCTGTCGCACCGGTTCGCTAAAATTGTTAGGTAGGCGGTCTTTGCTGCGCAAGTACTATGCATTCGGGGACGACAGGTACGCTAATAGAAGGAGGGGCAGGTGACACTCCTGTGCTCCTCGGTACGGTTCCGATGCCAGCGTCTGCGTCGACGGACCCGTTTGTCATTGCTGACGAGGGTCGTGCCATCCTCGTCTACCGTATTGCGCCGTCTGCGCTGAGTCGGTACGGTCGTTTCGTTCAGAAAGAAGAGCCTTTCTGTATGGTCCGGTTCGATGGTGCCGTCTTCCAAAGCCTCGGTCCACCCAGCGACGAGGAACTGGTTCAGCACGTCCTGTACGCAATAGGCTTGCGTCCCTACGGCGCGTATGAGGTCCTGGCACCGAGCCTGGTTGTCGAGTGGTGGCCAAACATTGCGCCGGCGATTGCGCTGCGCCATTTCATCTTCACTTTCGAAGACAGTAGCTTCGAATGTGTTGCGAGCACTTGCGAACTTGCCGGCATCTTTGCGACGACTGACATCGCTCGGAGCGAGGCTTTCTTGCGATTCCGATGAAGGCTGACCGCTGAGGTCGGCTTCAGCGGGGAAATGGCCCGCGGTGTATCACCACCCATCACCAGCGATGCGACCGGCGTCAGTACGACGAGAGAAGCCCCAACGATGACGCGGCTTAGCGTTGCCCCCAGCAGTATCGCGACCACATAGTCGAATGGCGAACGCCGTCCAAAGGCTCTACCGCTTTCTTGACGAGCGCATCGAACTCAGCATCGCTCTCAGGCAGCGGGAGATGGCGACGGAAGAAATCAGACCATCGGAATTCTTCGAGGCGTACAGAAGTCTTCTCGTACCCACCTGCATCGCGCACTGACGCCGACAGGCTCCGGAACTCGTCGTCTACCAGCTCCCACACGTGTTCCCGCATTTCGGCGAATGCCACGCGATGGCCATGGGCATCGTACGGATAGGTCCAACGATTGTTTTCCATGATGAGCGAGAACTCAGCCTTCGAAAGTGGTGAGAGGTTGCTGACCAGAACGAAGACGAGCAGAACGACGTTGTCGCATGTTCACGTCAAGCGGGTTCTTCAGGGCGCGCTGCGGTGTTGGGTGCTGTAACTCACGTCTTGTGTCGAGCGAGCGGTGATAGAGAGCAGCGAAACTGTCCGGTTCACCATGCTTAACAGAACGCAACTACTCAACGCAGGAAACTAATGTCGTGCTCGTCTCTGGTGAGGCCCAGACTACAGTGGGACTTAGAGACATTCGAGTGTTGCCGCGCATGGTGGCTCAACCGATGCTCGTCGCCAGCATATGCGAGAAGGCGGGCCCGTCGGAAGACGCGCCTCTGTAGTCGACAAAAATTACCGTCTTCACTAATATTGCCGCCAACTCGGCCTTCGCCGCATCGCTCGGAAACGAGGGCATTTCCATCAAGCACCTGCGCCACATAAGGTTTGTCGTGGCCGTCGAGTATGGATGCCCATTGGAAGGCGAGACCCTCGCCCAGCGTCTCAAGCACGTAGACATGTACACTGTTCCCACTGACGCTCGATGCGAGGGTGAAGCTCACGTCAGTGGCCTGGTCGATGAGCCCAACTTCCCCGCTCACGACTTCAATTTTGAATCGTCTCGTCATGGTCGCGTGAATCCCTGTTTGAGATAAAGCCTGCCAAAGTCATTGCCTCGGGTCGCCGGCCACTGTGCCCACATGGGCGGCGAGTCGTCGCTAGTAAGTGAATGGTGCGCAGATTTCGAATAACCTGCATTGTGAGGCTCCCGACGCGGTGACGCGACGACGTCAATGAGACTTGACGAGCGATGAGATGTCAGCAAGCGACGGTGCCCGCGTTCGCTTGCAATGCCGCTGTGCCAAAACGGTTGCGTTTAATGTTGAAGAGCAATTGGCAGATAACGAGCGTTACTCGCAGGTCAGGTTCCTTGACAACGGAGAATCCAGTCGGCAACCTTCCTGAAGCGAAATGCGAAACGGGGCAGGCCTGAAGCCGCCCCGTGTCACCGGCTCAATGCTTGCCTGCGTCCTTTGCGGCTTCCTTGGCATTACCAACGTCGTTCCGGGTCTGACCGACCTCCTGCTGGAGGTCACCTTTTAGCTCCTTCGCCGGGTCATCTGTGGCCCTGCCAACCGCCTCGTTGACCTTACCCTTGACTTTCTCTGCGGTCCCTTTGACTTGGTCCTTGTTCATGCTGCACCTCCCACTGAAACGACCGACGGTCGCGATGTCACACATTCGCATGCCGCGTGCCCGACGACGAGTCGCGACTTTGCGTCACGCGTTCCGTTTGCACACACGCCTTTAAATTGGCTATAGCGGCTGTACGGCACACGGAGCGCCGCCGAGGGGTACTGAGGTCGCGATTTATTGTTCTCTTGGATGAGACGCTGCGGCCGACGCTCAGCTTTTGCAGTGCTTCGCGCCCACTTTCAGCAAGCACAGCGTGATGCCCGCACGACTCCAGCGCCAGCTGAAGAGCCAAATACGAGCGACGATTGGGCATAGCGCCGGTAGGTCACCCTGCCCATGCCTGCTCTGGTCGTTCTGCTATGTATCTCGAATGCTTGTGAGCCCTGTGAACGGTGATTGCTGGGCAGCCTTCAACTCGATTGACGTGTCGCCGGCCTGTTATCAAAATGACGCCGCGACGACTCACGAAGCGCATGGTTCTCGCAAACAACTCGGGCGTCGAGAGTGGCTTATCCTTCATAGCGTACGAGGGGCGGACTTGGCTCGCTTGACACAGGAATGAAAACGATGTCCGCAAGGGGGCTTCTCTGGTCGCACAGGACGCCGCCAGAGTGCCCGGCGTCCGTAGGTTCGAGACCATGATATCAATGCGCATCGTATGGGGTATCTCCCACTCGGGAAATCCATCTGCTGCGCAATGCGTTTCACAGCCTTGTTGCGCGAAGGTCTCTGTACATGCATCGAGCGTATCGGCGTCATTATCCACGAGCAGCCTGTCTTCACGACATCTCCCCAAAGACGTCAATGACGTAGTAGTTCACTAATAGTCGTCGTGCAGGATGCGCAGCTCAATAGCCTTTGCTGCCTCAAGTCCTCCGGCTCTATGCGCTGCGGCCGCTCGCGGATTGGTCGGTAAGGTCATCAACCAACCGCAGCAGGAGGGAGGGGTCGAAAGGCTTTCGCAGCATTGCCGCAACCGGGACTGCAGGAACAGGTAGCACGGCAGACATCAGAACGACAGGCACGTTGGCAAGAACAGGTATGGTCCTGATTCTGCAAGCCACTTCGGGGCCATCCATTGCGGGCATCATCACGTCGCAGACAATGACCTGCGGGTTCACCATAACCGCGAGGCGCAAAGCCTCGGGTCCGTCCCGCGCGAGTGTCACCACGTGGCCTGCGTTCTGCAGCACGGCCCCGAGGGCGTCGCGTGTGTTCGCGTCGTCGTCGACAAGCAGTACGCGGCACATTCAACGAGTCCTCCTGATAGTCACGTCTCGCATAGGGCATTCCACGTGCATTGCTCATTGCCGTGTGCAAGGGGAAAACGAACGCGGACTTGCGGTATCTTCCGCAGCCGCGCCGCACTCGCCGGCCATCTTACGGCTGGAAGGGCTGCGGCAAAGGAGAAAGCGGACTGGCAATCGGTCGGGAAAACCTTTACGTTTCCTTGTAAGTTTTATTGCTAACTGTACGACTGTTTTAAGCCGTCGCCCCGGCCGTTTCCACGCTGGTCCGGTGACGTGCCGGCGAAGGGCTCCGCTTTAAACATGGAACGTCGATTGCTCGTCAGACTGCTGGACCCTTCTGCGCTTCGCTACCCCGGTGGCCACTGTTCTTCTTGTCGACCACGACCCGAAAATCCTTCGTCCGCTTCAGATACTTCTGGAAACCGAAGGCTATCGCTTGCTGACCGCGCCAGATGGCGAAATCGCGGCGCAGGTCACGTGACCGAGCATCCGGAAAATGACCTGCGGGTTGACCATAACTGCGAGGCGCAAAGCCTCGGCTCGGTCCCGCGCGAGTGTCACCACGTGGCCTGCGTCCCGCAGCATAGCCCCGAGGGCGTCGCGAGTATTCGCGTCGTCGTCGACAATCGGTACCCGATACATTCAATTAGTCATCCTTATAGTGACGTGTTCCGCCTGGAGCGCAACTGAATGAGCATGAAAAGTTCGCCGATGAGCTGGAAACCGTCAGGGAGAGTTATCGAAGCGCCACTTCATGAAGTTGCTGGCGGAACTCCAATAAGATCCTACGGACTGCACAGACCTTCGATGCAGCCTGTCCCGTCCTTCTCGGGTTCTGGCGGCTGGAAGGGGGAGCCTCATGAGGCTGCTGCTCATTCGCTTGCAGTTACTTGCGAAGACGCTGCTGACGTCGGCCCATTTTCGCCAAGGACGAAACCGCTCGCGGCCGAAGGAGGATGGCGAGTGCATGGTTACCGGCCTTTTGGCAAACCCTAGCTCGTAAACACACTGCGGAAATTTATGCCTTGCATCCGCAAGCGGCATCAGCTGGCTACTTTGGCGAATCCTCGTCGACTAACTCTTCGTCGTCCTCCGACCGAAGGATGGGAGTTGGTGGGTCAGAAGCTGGTGGCGTAGCCTCAGGAACCTGGACTTCGCCGGGCTTATGTTCATCGTCCGCGTCGCGCTGGTGTTTCTTTCGTCGACGTGTCATCGAAGTCCCCTTAACAGAGGTAGTGCGGGTGAATTGAATGCAACATGCATGTGTGGCGGGGCGCGACGCGCTGTCGGAACGCGCCAGAACCCGACCGACAGCCGCCCCTGGGATGGCTAAATGTCGGTCGTGCGTCCTTCGCTGACGTCACGGGTAGCGGTCCAATACGGTTCGCGGTTGTAATAGTGATGGACCGTGGTGCCCCACTTTTCGTCCGCCATCGAAGGCCAGTGGTCCTTGTCGAACCCGGGCTCATCCTTGAGTCGCTGGGCCAGGATGTCTACGACGAAACACCTGTCGATTGCATCCAGGGTCAGGGCGCTCCATGGGATTGCGTGCAGCGTATCACCGATGCCGAGGAATCCTCCCGTCGAGAGGACTGCATAGGCAATCCGTCCGCTTCGCACGTCCAGCATGATGTCGGATATCTTGCCCACGTGTTCGCCGTCGGATGACATGACCTTGTCGCCAATGAGCGTCGTCGCTGCCATCACCTCCGGTCCGGGCCCCGCGCCGGTGGCGCTGCCAACGATTTTCGCGCCAGTGCCGGACGGGCGCATCCGCGGGTCGGGCGTAGTCATGATTTGCTCCCGTGGAAGAAAACACTACGGCGCGCAAGCCGCATGCCAGCTAGCGAAGCGACGTAAGCGCAATTCCTGTCTGCGCGCCAAATCGACAGCTATATAGCGATATGGCAAACGCGCTGTTTATTTAGGACGAAGGCGTCCGCACGGGCAGCGGGGGACGCAGCGTGCTGGCCCTCACCGCAAATCTTCCAGGCTCGGAATGGTGCTTATTTGCTACAGGTACCGAAGCACATCTGCCAGGTCATCGAGCGACAACGGTTTGATGAGATGGCGGTCGAATATCCGTTCATCGCTCTGAATTCCACTGACGCTGCTGGTATAGCCCGTCAATGCCACCGGTTTCGTCTGGCAGCACTGCGCGCGCAGGCGAAGCAACTGCGCAAGCTCAAGGCCGTCCATGCCAGGAATGCTGATATCAATGAAGGCGACGTCCGGGGTAAATGACTCCACTATCGCGAGCGCATCGGGTCCACACTGTGCGCGTTTCACCTCATGCCCTCTCCAGTTCCAGCAGCGTGCCGAGCGCCGCCGTGGCGTCCGCGCGTTGTCGTCGACGAGCAGGATGCGAACCGGCGTCACCGTAGGTGGCGCAGTCACGACTGCGCCCGCTGTGTTTTCGCAGACAATGGGGAGTCGTATGGTTACTTCGGTTCCCTGACCTTCGCCGGCGCTAGCAATCGTGACCGTGCCATTGTGTGCCGCGACCAGATGCTTCACGACCGCCAGTCCGATGCCGAGTCCGCCTTGTGCATGCTTCCCCGTTCCTCAAAACGACTATCGGAACTCCGGACAGCGGTACCGTGACACGGACAAAAAGTGCCGAGGCGACTCCTTGGGAGCCGCGTCGGCAACAAAGCCGTGGGGAAATCGTCAAAGGCGGCTGATTGGCTCCCCTCGCGGTCGGTTCGACGTGCGCGTATTGCATGGATACGGTCGCCACGAGGCGGCGATGCGTCGTGGCGTAGGCCATAAGCAGCGCTAGCTCAGGACGTCGAACCTGGCTGCGGCCAGGGCCACCCCTTCTTCTCGTCGGGCGCATCCCACTCAGTGGGCGGTGCTGCCTCGAACGACGCTTCGACCGGGCTGGCGTCCTCAGCTTCAGCATGTGCCGGTTTGCGCGAAGCGCCGCTTTTCATCGCGGGAAGCCCGGTCCCGAACCACTTCACCTTCTTCTGCATATGGGCGACATACGCCTTCCAGCCGGAAGGGTTGCCATCAAAGAGGTCGTGCTGGACGGTCGACGCAAGCGCGGTGTGGTTGAGGTCCTTCTCGAGCAGTTCCTTTGGCCACAGGAAAAACGCGCTGGCGACGCGTGCGCCGAAATCGGCGACGGTCATCTTCGGGGCGAGTGCTCGGAGAAAATCGAAGTCCTTCAACGATTCCTGTTGCCTTGCAAGCTGCGCCACCGTCGCATCCGGTCGGCCTGTCTTGGCTAAACAGCTCAGCGCTTCGAGCATGTCCCCGAGGTGAAGCAGCAGCTCGCGTCTGTCAAACGGGTCGTCCATTACAGTATCTCCGTCCGTTGCGTCGTTGTTCGATGATACTCGCCGGTCTCGCGGTGATGCCACGCGGGCGCGCTGCGCCCAATGTTCGACGCTTACCGATGCGCTTAGAGCGGGAGGATGGAGAAATCTCGCGGCTTTGACGGTCTGCGATTCCGCTGTCAATACATGCGGCGTGGGTCTATAACATATCAGCAGCAAGGATTCTTATTGGCCATGGGCTTACAAGGTCCTGTCACCGGCGCAACCATTGCGCGTCCTTCTGCTCCGCCCGGTACAAGCCCCGCGTCGTTGTCCAGGTGGTCGCCTGACAAGTCCGGCGTCTGCCACGTATACAAAAAGCCCACTTCCCGTTCGCTCGCCTGAGTGGCGTTGCGGCGTCGTCACGTCGTGACGATGTCGCGCTGTCTGGCATCTGGAAGAGCGGGATACGAGTCGGCAGGAAGTGAAGGGCCTTTGTGAAAACCTGTAGGAATCAAGGAGTCTGAGATGAAATCACGACTGATTTTGGCGACGGGTGCTGCATGCCTGGTCGCGATGGCAGGAACGGTTCACGCGCAAGGTGCGTCGCAGCAGGCAGCGCCTTCGGCACAGCCCGCGATGCAGCAGAACGCCGAAGCGCCTGCACAGGCTGGCACCGACACGTCTTACGGCGGGACTCCTTCGACCAGGAGCGCAGCGGGCAAGATGGGCCCCTCGGCCTGCACGCCGAGGCCTCAGTGCGATGTTTTCTTCGGCAATTGAGCTGACGGCGAGCGCCGGGGCACGCGTCGCACTTTTCGTCCAGTCGCTCCTCCTGTGGGGTGGCTCTCATCAGACGATGTTTGCAATGTCCTGCGGACGGCGCCGACGCACTGACGTAAATTACCCAACTTCATCAAGGTACCGACATGAAATCTGTATTGATGGTGGCGGCAGGCGCGGTCGTTTTGCTGACCACACCCATAGCCGCATATTCCCAGGACGCACAGCAGGCACCGTCGTCGACGAGCGGCCAATGGTCGGCACAGCAGCAGGTGGCCCCAGCGGATGCACAGGCGCGTGACTCGGCCGTCGGTGGCGCGCCGATGCCTGGAACGCAGTCGCGTGAGCGAAGCCAGTACGTCGCGCCTTGTATCGCCGGGCTGTCGTGCGATATTTACCATGGCAGCTGAAACGCCGTGCAGTGCGGAGGTGGCCGGCAGGTGTCAACAAAAAGCGAATTGCCCTTCACCGGATACTCATGTTCCAATGGACTGTATATCCGTTGCCTGGAACAGGAAGCCAGTCACACTGATTTTCCGGCAGCGGTTACCGCTGCACCCAATTCATGAGGGCGGGGACACTCAACGCGAGTCGTTATTCGGCCGACGTCTCGCGTGGCGCTGGGTAACACCGACCTCCGGGATTTCACTCTGACGGGACACGTCAAACGCCGACTGGAACACAGGTCGCGAAAGGAGAAGCTCCGTGGCGTCTGCACTGTCGTTTCCTCAACTGTTTTCAGACCCGGCAGGCGAAAGTCATTTTGCGTCCGTCAACATCGAACTCGTCACCCGCGACTTCGCGCCCCCCGCTGAATCCTTTGACGTGTCGGATTTCACGGCAGCGAGCCGCTGCGGATTTGTGCGCGTGCCCAGCGGATGGGTCGGCGACCTTCATCCTTCGCCCATGTGCCTGTGGGTATTTTTTCTCAGCGGGGAGATTGAGTTCGAGGCCAGTGACGGTGAACGACGTCGCGTCGCGGCAGGCAGCGCGATACTGCTTGAGGACACGACGGGCAAGGGGCATCAGAGTCGTGTCATTGGCGACGTGCCGGCGCTTCTCGCTTTGGTTCAAGTTTGA
>NZ_WHNP01000160.1 GCF_009362735.1 Paraburkholderia franconis
AAGAAGCGCTTTGCTGCAGCCTTATCGCGACGTTTCTGCAGCAGGATGTCGAGTTCGGCACCATGCTGGTCGACCGCCCGCCAGAGCAGGTAAGGCTCACCGCGCAACGTAACGAAAACTTCATCAAGATGCCATGTGCTGCCAGGTTTGCGGCGAGCAGCCTTGACGCGATGCGCGAAGTCCGCGCCGAATTTGTCGCACCAGCGGCCGATCGTTTCGTAACTGACGATGACACCGCGCTCGAACAGCAGTTCTTCAATATCACGCAGGCTGAGTTGGAACCGGAAGTACCACCGCACCGCGTGGCTGATGACCGTCGCCGGGAACCGGTGGCCGTGATAAAGCGATTTTGTCTTCTTCATCGCGCCATCTTACGTGACCGCCTCGCCAACGTGACAGAGCCTGTCCAACGGCCAGGCCGTTTCATTTCCCCTCGGCTGGTTCCCTGTTCTCCAGGCAGCGACGGCCGCGGAGCGCGAACACTTTGCCATTTCGATGGACCGTCATCAATTGCTCTGGCCGGAAATTGACGAGGACATCAACGTCCCGGCTCTGCTTTCATTCCAGTCCGAACATGCGGCGCGCCAGCGTGATTCGCGAGAGCAAGCCTTCCCGTACTGGCCCCCCGAATGATGTTGCTGACGGCGAGCCCGGCATGGTCACCATCGCCGGAAAATCGCGGAGCAATGTCCGTCTTCCGCCTCGCTGCCGACGACCTTTCACGAAGGCGCAACCCGGTTCCCGACAGCGCGAGACTACCGTTCTTTTGAGGGCTCGCCCCCGGCCGCATGCTCCAGTTCCGCTGGCGATCTCTACCGCTTTGCGTGCCCCTACAGGATGCTGAGCAGCTTTTCCAGCCTGATGCGTTGCTGGATCACCAGCCCCGGCAGTGCGTGGGTTTCAAAAGACGGCGTCGCCAATACGACCGAGCGAATAGCGAGTGCGTTCGGTTCGCCGCCAATGGCACGCTTCGCACGCTCTATGAAACTCGCGAACACACGCTGTTCGATCATCAGGTGCTTGCCTACAGGACACTCGGTTTTGTGCCGATGGCCGAGCATCAGCGCCGCTATCGTACGCTGGCTGAAGGAGCGGCTGACAGGGTGCCCGAACCGCGTGGACCTCATGCACGAGCTTAAGCGCTGGCTTTATGAACATCGCATTCTCATCCAGCAGGATCGCGCGCTCAAACCGCTGCTTGTACAGGCTGCCCGCGATGTTGAATCCGCGCTAGTCGCCAGCCTGATGCAGAGCTTCGGTGAAGATACCCTGGACCGATGGGCTTCATTGCTGACGCAGCCGCATGGATCGTTTGCCAGCCTCCAGCAGTGGTTGTGGTCGGTGCCCCTGCGCAATTCAACGCACCAGATGAACGAGCTGTTTCGCAAGACCGACGGGCTCGTTGAACTCGGCGTACACCGCGACTGGCCTACGGTATGCAACGAGGCGGCTGTGCGCCACTTCGCGCGGCGCTGTGCAAACCGCAAACCGTCGGTCAGCCGTCGCATCCAGCAGGAAACCCGCCGGCTCGAAGTCACCTGCTTCATGCGGTATGCGCTTTGCACGACAACCGACCAGTTGCTTGCGATGTTGGGCCGCTGGATTCGCAAGGCGATCAACGAGGCGAACAGCAGAGTGGCTGCGACACGGCCGGACCTCAAGGACCAGATGCGCGATCTGGCGGCGGCAGTCAAGGCAATCGCAACGGATGGAACGTTGTCGCGCGAGGAGATGGTCGAGCGACTTTGTGTGCTGGCCGACGCGGCACTGAAGCAGGACACACCCAGCCGCACGACCCTGATGCGCGCGCAACTGGTTTCGAAGCGGCGCATGGCTCGCGCCATGCTCGCCAAACTGTTGTCGCTGCCGTTCGAGGCACAAACCGCGCATCCCGTCATCGCCGCACTGGTGTTGTTTCGCGAACTGAACTCAGGGAGGTCGAACGAACTGCCCGCAGACACGGCCATTCATCTCGGCAAGACGTGGCAACGTACGATCGAAAGCGAAGACCGGTGTCAGGCACTGCTCGCCTTCGAATGGGCAACGCTTTTTGCGCTACGCGTTGCCTTGCGCAATGGATCGGTTTTCGTCGCACACAGCTTCGAGTTCCGCAGCCAGGCCACGTTGCTGATTCCAGACGACGAGTGGCAGGCAAGGCGCAATCACTACTACGGTCACCTGAAGCTGCCGTGCCGATCTGGCTTCGTCAGACATGGTGTCGCTGGAAACCACGCGAACCGTCTGGCAGGCACGCGCCGATCCGCGGCGCCGCACCGCCTCGATCGGCGTGTACACGCATGTGCGGGATCGCCGGGGCATCTTCTACGACCAGCCGATCGTACTGAACGAGCGCCAGGCCGGCGTCGCGATCGAAGGCGTGATCCGGCAGAACAGTACCGACGACGTGACCTTACTTGCAGTTGATACGCACGGGTTTACCGATTTTGCGATGGGCCTGGCCCGGGCGCTGGGCTTTGACCTGTGTCCGCGGCTTGCCCATCTGCGGGATCGCCGCCTGCACGTGCCGGTCGGACATACAATACCGGCAGGACTCCTTCCAGTTGTCGACCGCGACGTGAAGCTGGAAGCGATCGAAGCAGTCTGGGACGAGTTCGTGCGGGTTGCCGCCTCCGTGCAGAGCGGTCATTGCACCGCCGTTCAGGCGCTGACCCGGTTTGCTTCAGCGGCACGCGGACAGCCGCTCTACGAGGGCGGCGTACAGCTTGGACGGCTGTTCAGGTCGATCTTCCTCATCGACTACTTCGCCGTGCCGGCGTTTCGCGGCGAACTGCAACACGCGCTCAATCGGGGCGAGGCGGTCCACAACGTGCAGCGCGCAATCCACCAGGGCAAGATTCCCGTCGAGCTCACGCGTCAACGCCATTCGATGATCGCGGTCTCGTCCGCCCTGACACTGTTGACCAACGCGGTCATGGCGTGGAACACGCTCCACATGCAGCGGGCGCTCGACATGATCGAGCAGCTCGGCGCCCAGCCTGTCGAGCCGCATCATCTGCGCAGCATCGCACCGATCTCCCTCGAGGGCAGCAACCTGCGCGGTACCTTTGACTTTCCGATCGCCGATTACGCGGATCGGCTTTTGGACAACCCAGTGGTTTGTACTTGAGCTTGGAAAGGGGGGCGCCATTGATCTCGACAGTTGGCGAGCCGTCCGTTGACCGACTGACGTCGGTACGTCCAGGCACCGCTTAACCGCCGCGGCCTAGAGCCGATTTCGCTCTTGAACAGTGCGCATCTTTCGATGCGCCGCTTCTCGATCGCATTTCGCGTTTCACGCCCTTGAGCCCCCTCCGTATAAATGCCCTAATGAGAGCTCTCAATGAGTCGATTCACGTAGCTCAACGTGATGACTACCGATTCACTAACCGCGCTGGAATCGACAGCACGAGCATCGCGCCGACGACCAGCACCGAGGCCATCAGCCAGATCGACGCCTCGCTGCCGCCGCTCCACTGCTTGACGAAGCCAACGATATACGGTCCGAGAAATCCCGACAGATTTGCGAGACAGTTGATGAGCGCTATTCCGGTTGCAGCAGCCGCACCGCCAAGCACCGCAGTCGGCAGCGCCCAGAACAGCGCAGGGATGGCGAGAATGCCGAAGTTAGCGATGCAGAGCCCCACGATGCCGAGCGTCACACTGTGCTGCCCAACGACGGTCAGCGATAGCCCGAGCGCGCCGAGCAGATACAGTGTCGCCAGATGCCAGCGCCGCTCGCGGCGCTGATCCGCGCTGCGACCGAAACACAGCATCGCCGGAATTGCGCACAAGCTCGGCAGCGCCGACAGCATCCCGATCGACAGGTCGCTTGCGACGCCCATGTTTTTGATCAGCGTCGGCATCCAGAAGCCGAGGCCGTAAATCGCAAAAATGTCCGCAAAGAAGATCAGGCACATTGCCATCAGATGACGCTTCACGCCCATATCGCGCAGCGACAGATGTGCCTTCTGCTGCGCCTCCTCGCTCAAAAGCCGTCCTAGCAGAGCACGCTCGGTCGCATCCAGCCAATCGGCATCGGCGATTTGGTCGTCGAGCGTCACGAGGATCAGCCAGGCGACCACGAGCGTAGGCAGCGCCTCGATTACGAACATCCACTGCCACGCGGCGAGGTTGCCAACACCGCGCATCGTCTCGAGGATCCAGCCCGACACCGGCCCGCCGATCAGTCCCGCCAGCGCAAGCGCGACATAGAAGACGCCCATCACTCGGCCGCGTCGTTGCGACGGGAACCACTGTGTCAGGTAATAGATCACGCCCGGAATGAAGCCCGCCTCGGCAATCCCGAGCAGGAAGCGGACGGCGTAGAACTCCGCGGGCGTGCGGACGAACATCGTCAGGCCCGACACGAGGCCCCAACTGATCATGATCCGCGCGAGCCAGCGGCGCGCGCCGACCCGGTGCAGGATGAGATTGCTCGGGACTTCGAACAGGAAATAGCCGAGAAAAAAGATTCCGGCGCCGAAGCCGTACATCGCGTCGGACAGTCCGAGCGCCTGAGCCATGTGCAGCTTCGCGAAACCGACATTGACGCGGTCGATCGACGCCGCGAGGTAGCCGAGCATCAAAACGGGCAGGATGCGTAGCGCGATCTTGCGGAACAGTTGGTCTTCCTGGCTGGTGCCAATCGAAGCGGGCGCGATGGTCGCGCGGGATTCCATCGAATGCATGTCGTCTCCTCCTGAGGTGGCGCACATCGCTGGCGCGCGCGTCGGTTGGTCAGGTGGGACGGAGTATTGGACCAGTCCGTGAGGCCGGTCCAATGAAAATATTTGACCCGATCATAGCCGCCGGTTATCGAATTACGCGGCGCCCGCGTATTCGCTGGCGTCCTGATGAAATAGCGCGAGGAACTGTTGGGCCGGGATGCTGAGCGGCCGGTCGCGCCGCACGACACTGCCGTACGACGGCAGCTTTTGCGCGAACACATAGTCGATGATCGCGACGAGCCCGTGTTCCGCGTTGCGCAGCGCCACCGTCAGCGGGATCACGCCGAGCATCGGCGAGCGGTCGACGAGGTTCATCGTTGTCAGGATCGAGCCGGTTTCAATCAGTCCACGCGGCATCGGCTGGTGGTGCATCCTGAACTCGCGCTCGACGACTTCGCGCGCGGGGCTTCCGGACGGTTGCAGTATCCACGTGTAGTCGAGCAGTGCAGCGAAGGTAACGGGCCCGGCGCCCGCGAGCGGGTGATTGCAGCCGGCGACGACCGCGAGCGCCTCGTCGTCGACCGCGCGGAAGGTGCAGTCGGTCCCCACGTCACGCCCAATCACGACCTCGAGTACGCCCTCGTGCAGTTGCGGCATCAGCCGGTCGCTTGTGTCGACCGCGATATCGATCGCGAGAAGCGGGTAGCGCTCCTTCAGTTGCACGAGCGCCTCGGTGAGCCGCCCCGGCGATGCCGCCATGATGCTGCCAATTGCAAGCCGCCCGGCGCTGCCGAGCTGCAACTCCGCAAGTTCGCGGTTCAGTGCCTCGACGCTGCCGCGAATGCCACGGAAATAGCCGAGCACCCGTGCGCCGGCCGAATTGAGCACGAGCCCACGGCCCACGCGGTCAAACAGCGGCTGGCCAAGCGCGCTCTCAAGTTCAGCCAGCATCTTGGTCGCCGCCGGCTGCGTCAGTCCGATCCGGTCGGAAGCAGCACGCAGCGTCGAGCATTCGTCGACCGCAAGCAGCAACGCAATCTGGCGCATCCGCAGCCGGTTCAGCAATTGCGAAGTCGAGTCGCGCCTGTCGATCGAGCCCATTTCTGATCACCCCTGGTTATCAATTCATCAAGAGTTTTCAATTTACCGACTCAATCCGTCTACCTAGTACAACATCCCGTAAATTGCTTGATTAATTATCCGGCTGTAAATAGGGCTGCAAGAGCGTGACGACGACATTGGCCATCTCCTCGAGCGAGCCGGTTCCGGGCAGCGGTTCCCAACGACCACTATGGCTGCGGAAGGCAGCGCCATAACGATTGCGGCCGAACTCTGTGAGGCGCGCCACAACAGTGGGCTCCTCATCGTCCAGACGTTTGATCAGCAGGTGACGTCCGTAGGCTTGCGTAACAATTTGGTCATGGCCGAGCAAGGTGCGTAGTTGACGCTGAAGTTCGGCC
>NZ_WHNP01000161.1 GCF_009362735.1 Paraburkholderia franconis
CTCGCTGATCCAGCAGGGCGATGGTCGTCCCACCGTGATTGTGCTCGACAACGCGAGCGTTCACCACAGCATCGATCAGCACACGCTGGACCGCTGGTTTCTCGAACACAAGGCGCTCCTGTTCTATCTACCGCCGTACAGTCCCGAACTCAATTTGATTGAGATCGTGTGGAAGCACATGAAATACCACTGGCGGCGTTTCGTCACCTGGACAAAGGAAACCATCGACGCCGAACTCGCCGCGCTTCTATCCGGCTATGGCACCAAATTTCAAATCAATTTCTCGTGAACACTTATCCCATTGGAACTGCGCATGGAAGCCATCAACATGTCGCTGGGCGAAATCATCGCGCGCTGCAAGGCGCCGTACGTCGTCAGCAAATACCGCATCCATTACGTCGCGGCAACGTGAAGGCGCCGAAGGGGCCGGCAATCAAGCTGAAAACCATCTCCGAGAAATTCCGGCAGGCGCGGCGCCTGGCGGGCTATACGGCAGACGACGACCCGACGCTCCATGAGATCCGCAGCCTGTCGAAACGACTCTATCTCGAACGGTGCGGCGTCGATACCAAGGCGCTACTGGGTCATCCCACCGATGCAATGGCGGACCTGTACGCGAATGCGCGCGGCCTTGAGCCATTGAAGGTGAGGATCAGTAGCAACGTGAAATAATTCATCCGTATGCAGTTCACGCGCTGTCCGGGCTGAATTAAGGGAAAGCAACGGATACGACAGCCAGTTCGCCGCGTACCGTCAAGCTAGGGGTTGCCGACATCGTTGGCTCGAAACGCCGCGTCCTCAGAGGCGCCACAAATGTCCGCAGACGACCCGTTTGCTGCATCATCTGCTGACGCCATCACATATAAGTCATGAAAGTCATGTTGTTAGAGCTTCTAAGCGCGTATGCTGGGAATGCCACCTTGGTACGCAACGCACCAGGAGCAATACCATGGCCAAGAGTCAACTACGCAGCACTCGCGAAGCGAAAAAGCCCAAGCAGCCCAAGAAGCCGTCAGTGCCGGCAACCCCGTTCAGCACGGTTCATTCGCGGGTTGGGAACGAAGGTGTCGCCAGGAAGAAGACGTAAAGCGGTTGGCCGCGGACACGCGGCACAGTGATTACACGCAACTTGTAACCTTCACCGCAGGAAATCGATATCTCCACATTGAAAGCGCAGACCGCTTCGGGAGGCGCATCATGATCCATCACAACTCGGATCCCACTTTTCGCGGGCTTCCGCTCACGGCCGAGCAAGACTCGGAAATTCGTCACTACCTGAACAGGAAGGCCAAGCTGGGCAAGCCATGGAATACCCCCGAACTGCGCGGGATGCTTGAGGACATGCTGCTGCCGCCAAATACCGAGGACGACAGCCAGAGCGACATCCCGGGCGACGCGTTGACCGCCGCAGAGCGCGCAGCCGCGTTCGTCGATCAGGACATGGAGCCAATCGAGGCGTATGAGGAATTGCATGCCGCGATGGAAGCCGAGAGCATGAAAGGCGATACGCATTAGCGGGGCGCTCCGCGCTCGTAGTGAGCGTGCAACCCCGTCCATCAAAGGCGTAGAACGGAGGACAACACATGGCGCTCAGTTTTTCCAACCCCAGCCGCAGCTATGATGGGACGAGGCATGGCGTGTGGTTCTGGGGTTACGACAACGCACGCGAGATTACGTTCTTTGTGGAAGACCGCGTACTGAAGAATTTCGACTCCGCTCTCGGTTCTGACGAAGCCGGGGTGCTGGCCTCCTTCGACCGGCATCGCAATGAGATCTTGAAGATCGCCATGACGCAATATGTCGAGGGGCCGCAGACTCTCTACACGCTGCACTAGGACGTTGAACGCGGCCGTCGAAGCCGCTCCACCGTGGCGCAGGGCCATGGCTGCGCGATATGGAGCGCATAAACGCGTACCTTCATCCCCCAGATCGCGTCAGAACGCTAAAGGTTGGCGAGCAACGCAAGTTGATGTCTGGTTTCGCTGCCTTCCACCAACGAGTAAGCGCACAAGCACTTCCGTTCGTCGGACGAGAAGCCGTACTCCCGGGAAAAGCTATCCCAGTGCGCGTCTACGATCGACATCGGTTTGCCATGCGCGCGTGCGAACCAGTTCATCATGCGACTTGCCTGGCGGCGAATCAGCACGCGCTCCCGGTCCAGAACGTACGATTCGTATCCGGCGCGAAGAACAAGATAGTGAGGAATTCCCTGCATTTCGCCACTCCGTGGGCTGTCAGCGTTCAGTGAGCTTCATCAGAATGTCTGCATACCACGCGCAGTTCAGGCCAAGCGCCTCGTCATGCTCAGTGTCGCGCGCACCGATATCGAAGCGCGTCGAATGGACGCCGAGCAGCGTCCAGTGCAGTCCGTCATCGTGCATATTCAACCGTCCGCTGTCTGCCATGACAACAGGGGCTCCGCTGGTTCCCCGATGCGTTCGCGCGTCAGTCAGAAATTGCCCTTTCCCCTGGAATCTCAAGCCGAACGAAGACGCGACAACAGCGTGCCGGACCACCGGCAGATGGTGAAGCGAATCATGAAAACCAAGCGGATACCCCACCACGAGAAGCGGGCTGCCAATCTCAACGGCCTGGTCCAGGCCGGGCAGGTGCGCCGGGGTAAAGGTCCGATAAGCCATCGTATCCGGCAACGCCGATTCCTGCAGCTCCACAGCAGCCACATCGATCGCACCGCCTGCATCGCAGCCTTGTCGCCAGACGGCTCGCCGGTCGACATAAAGCGGGACTGAAAACCAGGAGGAAGCACCGAGGTTTGCCGGATCGATGTGCAGCTCGATTTCAATGCGGTCCGGGCAATGGCCGCTCGGCTCGTCAATGAGGACGTGCCGGCTCGTCACGAAGAATAGCCGCTTCTCGCGGGCAAAAAAGAATCCGCTCGCGCTCGTCATCATCGCATCCTGCGAGTACGTATGCACGCGGGTAGCGGCTAGCAGTAGTGAATCCATGAACCTTGCCTACCCGTTTGGCCGCACGTCGATGGGGCCCGATAAGCGTACGCGGCGGCGCTCGACGGTGGGCCGTCAACTTACTCCGGAACCGCAATATCGCCGTTCACGAGCTGCCAGCCGTAGACCTCGGCGAAGTTCTTCGCGTGCTGCGCATCCTCGCATAGGGGCATGTCCGCGCAGCCGCGAAACGGATAGATGACCCGCTTGTCGGAAAGACGGATCACCTTCAACGTCGGAACAACGCCACCCATCGTCCGACGAAACGACGCGGCGACCTCATAGTTCTCCACGCCAGGCTTATATTGCTGCATTCGCGTCTCCTCGCTGATTGCACGGTCCTGCGGCCCGCTCATAGATCACGCACCGACTGCCCGTCGACCTGTCCATCAATCAGGCGCTCCGCATAGTCGCTCGATGCCTTGCGCGCCTCGCCCGCATCGCAAAACGGCGCACGATGTGGAATCCGAAATACCCGGCTGGCCGTCAGTGTGTCGTCGGTGCCTCGGCGGCATATCCTGACGGCAGCGTCGAAGCCAGCGCCGTAGTCGTATGATCCAACGGCACCCTGAGGAATGCGGGAATAGACGAGGGGATAAATCTCCAGCCCTCTGTAAGTTCTGACGTGCTCGCTCATGATGTAGTCCAAAGGTGTGAGCCATGACGAGAAGTAGCCGGGAACCACCCAGCGTGTGGCAAAAGGGTAATTGCCGCAAACGAAATGGCGATGCGCGGCGCGCCGCAGAGGTCGGGATGGTGTAACGATCGCAGCGGCACAGCTAGCGGAATCGGCGTCCGGGGACGGAATATCGCTTCATCTGGAAAGGGGAGAAAGCTAACCAGGCAACAGAGGGGAATCGGGTGCCGCCCGTGAACGCGAACTCCGATGGACGACAGGCATGAGTGAAAGACTGCAAAGCGATGCTATCAGTGTACCACCTGGCCCTGTAGTGGACCGCCCTTTTTATCAAGCGTCAGACCACACATCGGTGATCCCGGGCTTCGAATTGGCATCGTAGTTCGACGGCTATGCCGCCGACGACGGTGATCCGGTTCGCACCGAGCAGGTGGAAGCTACCGCAACGCTCGGCGCCGTAACAGAAGCTGCAGCAGTCCTAGGCCCTCTACAAAACAAATGCAGCTCTTATCCCGGAGCCGCCCATGACGGACCGGTCGTCCGGTTGCGCCACGCGCCTGGCCCTTCCAATACCATCCTGGTCGGCCGGGCCACCGCACTCGATTATGTAAACGCCCGTCGCGAAGAAGTCGGATTACCGCCTATAGCACTGGACGACGGCCTGGCTGCGGCCGCTGCGGCCCGTGCGAAGTACCTCGACCTGAATCGTGTCGGTACGCACGATGAAATCACCGGAAATCCCGGCCTCACGGGCGTCGACGTAATCACGCGTGTCCGGCTCCATACGCCCGCCGATGGGGTGCGCGCATTCGATGCGCGGCGCAAGACGTCAAGAGCCAAGTCACTCGCGCTCGCATAAGGCAGCGTTTGCGGGATTCTGAGAGGCACAAGCGCCAGCTTGTCCACTCTGACGGCCCCGCCCACGGGCCGCCGCGAATGCCTTGGCGGCAAGGTGGCTCGCATTCGCATCAGGCAGCGTTGTTTGAGAGAGACCAATGCGGCCGCGCCCACCGACTGCCGCAAACACCTTGACGAGGTTTACACGATTACCTGTTTAGGGCCGATCGCTCAAAGCATAAAACCCCGCCTAAGCGGACCGCCTAAGCGGGGTTCTGATACCTCGCGCCGAGGCCGTGTCTTATTGCGCCGCCTTCTTGTGCGTCACGTGGTGACTCACTTTATGCATGTGCTTCGTGGTCTTGTGTGCAGGCGCCGGCGTCGTGGCGGCCGTGGCGGCCGGAGCCGTAGCGGTGGCTGCCGGTGCGGTCGCAGCAGGTGCGGAAGCCTGGGCGGATGCGACAGTAGCGAACAGGGATGTAATCAGGGCGGCAGCAAGCTTCTTCATTGGAGTCTCCAGGGGGAAGGCGGCGATTCATTACGTCGTCCAATGCCATAACGCATCGGGATCGGTCTCGTTGACGTCAGGTAACAGGCTTCGCGAGCTTGTCCGGTATCAACCGCGCTTCAGCGTCATTGCACCTCCCTGCCTCTGCCCGACGGCCCGATACGACCACGTCAACGACGATCGTGGCCGCCGATCGTCATGCTCACCGGTGCTGTACTTCAATGCGGGTTCCGCCATGGGAAGCGGTCTTCCATCCGTTCGGTGTGGCACACCGTGGTCAATGATGTGTCTTCAAAACCATCCCTGCATGTCGCCACCGATGACTTCGTCTGCACACGATGTGTGTTGATGCAGTTGCTTCGGTAGAGCATGGGGATTTCCGGTAGGGCGCGATCTCAGTCCTATGCCGCGTGACCCTCTCCACATCATCCTTAACGTCACGGCGTTCGATGGTCAGCGCCGCATGGTCAGGGTGGATAGTATTTTCGTGCGGAAAATGGCGGTTAGCTTTGAAAGAGCCAATCGATCAAGGGCTTGCGCGCCGGTCGACCCACGCGAGATCCAGGGGCGGCAAAGACTTTCTGCCGGCCGTTCGGCTCCATTTCAAAAGTAGTGAGCGAAACCGATGCGGCATCTTGGGAAGTCTCAGGGAGACGCCCTTGCCGTTCAAAGCGAACGCAAAGTTCTGAAAGTTGCGTTTCATGACGCCGAACCGCTCCATTGGCGGAAGCCACCCGCCGCCAGCATCGGCCCCTGGCTTGATCGCGCGGTGGTCCTGTTCGATGATATTGTTCAAGTACTTCGTCTGGCGGATCTTGATGGGCGTTTCGCGCTCGGCGTTGATGGCTTCCAGCGCAGCCAGATTGGCGCCACTCTTGTCGATCGTCACCGTCTCGGGTTCGCCATTCTGGGTGATCGATTTTTCGAAATACTGTCGCGCCGCAGCCTTGTCCCGATGGGCTCGCAAGAGAAAATCGATCGTGTTTCCGGCCTTGTCGACGGCGCGATACAGGTATTTCCATTGGCCTCCGACCTTAATGTAGGTCTCGTCGACA
>NZ_WHNP01000162.1 GCF_009362735.1 Paraburkholderia franconis
GGCGCTCATGCGTGGCCTGTCGACGACCAACATCATCGAGAATCCGAACGGCGCGGTGCGCCGTGTCGCGGGGCGCGTGAAGCGCTATCGTGACGCCGATATGGCCTTGCGCTGGACGGCCGCAGGCTTCCTGGAAGCTGAGAAGCACTTCCGGAAAATCCTCGGCGTGAACGAGCTCTGGATTCTCGCTGCCGCCTTGAAACGATCGACCTCAAAATCGATTGACCACGATCGGAAGGTTGCCTAACCTATGCCGCACCCGCCGTCCCAACCTTCAACTGTCTTCGGGACATCGCCCGGTCGACGCGCTGCTGAAGCAGTATCTGGTTCTCGTGCTTCGGCGAAAATAGACAGTGGCGGCAGGGACCTGCCTTGGACAGTAGGAGTTGGTGACAGACGCCTCGCGAGTGCGCTAGAAGCAATTCTCGGACGATCCGCGTTTTCATTGTCAATTGAGTGTCTTGCCGACATCGCCGGAATGAGTCGTTCGGCCTTCGCTGCGCATTTCATGAAAGCGTTTGGCCAGTCGCCAATGGTCATGCTGAAGATCGTGCGCTTAAAGAAGGCCGCGGAATTGCTGGCTATCACCAACTATCCGGTGCAAGGTAGCGAAAATGGTAGGTTTTTCGAGTCGAAGTAACTACTCATTGGCGTTTAATGCGTTGCACGGCTCGGAATCGAGCGTTTTCCGGCGTCGCCTCACATCTTTGCATGAGCGCCGAACACTGAAGGCTCCGTAGCAGGCGGACAGGGTTAGACGTATCCTCGCAATGTCCAAGCGGTGGAAGCAACGGAAGGCGGGACTAATATAGGTCGTCCTGCAGGTCAAGGTAGCCCAGGAAAGGGGTGACGCAATATCGATAGCGTGACGAGCGGAATTCAAACCATCACGAACATGTGGTGGGAATCGCGTTTCGGCACTGTCTTTGTCATTAAATTGTACTTCTTCTTTGGGAATTGGGTGGGCCGTTTGTCGGTCGGTGTTGGGCCATTGCTTGTGGTTTGGTGCGCTTTTTATCGACCGTGACAAACCGTGCCTATTTTCAACACAGGTCCGCGCACGCTACCTTTTTCGCGGAGGGCAGCCTGGAAATCCACGGTGATACCGTCCCTAGCTGCTTGACGCTGGACAGCACGGTTCAGGGCGCAGGTGGGTAACGGCAAGATCTGGTGATTACCTAAGCTGGACATCCGCTTTTGCAAGCGTTACGCAGTAACGATACGAGGACGGGCAGTACACAAAAAAACAAAATGGCGCGGGCAATGTCAAACGTACCCGCGCTTTCGTTGCATTTAGCTGGGCGTTTCGTTACCCGGTAACGAAAGAGGAGTTAATCGAAAAACTGGCTATTGCGGACGACGAGCGTGTTCTTATCGGACACCGTTATGTTGGAACGGTGTTTGAAGCGCGATGCCTTTTGTGCGATGTCGGGGCTCCACGTATGCGGACAGCGGGACATCTATTGGTACGTGTGCGGAAGAACGGTACACCTGCCATTCACGACGACTGGGACTGCGCGTATGTAGCGAAGATGTATTTCCAGTTCTGCGAGCTTGCGCTCAACCTTGTTGCAAAGCGAACCGGTAAGCGGCTGGATATTTGCGCGGCTGCTGGTGCTCGCGCTGTCAAGGACCCTGTCAACTGATACAGCACAACGGCCGGCGACGCTGGATGCTAAAGAGTTGCAGCGTGGCGAATAACGCCGGACTCTTGGCCATGTCTTTCGAGTTTCTCATTCTAAAAAATGTGCGAAAGTAGAGCGCTCGCGTCAGCCGGCGCGAATTATTGATTACGAAAAAGGAGTTGCGCGATGCTTTTTCCTCGTCAGACGGCACCTGCACTTGTCGTTGATACCTTGGACCACGGTTCGTTCGATCTCGCCTCGGAAATGCCTGGGCGAATGACGTTGATTTGTTTTTATCGCGGGCTTCATTGTCCTACCTGTGCAATGTATCTAAAGGAGTTGGAACGACTCACGCCGGAATTCGCTGAGCGAGAAGTTGCGACGATTGCCATCAGTTCCGATAGCGAACCTCGCGCGAGAGAAATGCAGAAAAAGGTAGCAGCCGACAGCTTGCGCATCGGTTATGGACTACCGCTAACTGAGGCCCGAAAATGGGGACTTTATATCTCCACATCGCGTGGCAAATCATCCATCGGGGTCGATGAGCCTGAAATGTTTTCGGAACCTGGCTTGTTCCTGCTGCGTCCAGACCGGACGATTTACTATCTTTCCGTCCAGTCTATGCCGTTCGTGCGCCCGAATTTTAAGGAGCTACTGCAGGCTCTCGATTTCGCGATTCAGCATGATTACCCGGCACGCGGCGAGTACACAGGCGAATTATGACCTTTGAGGACGGTTCGTGATGCTGTGAGCGTTCGCCATAGAGGGACGAGCGCTCACAGCGCAGGTCAACCGCAGCGAGTACCTCCGCTGGAGAATTCCGGCAGTCTGCACCATCGCACGTTTTTTTCGACGCCTATTCGGGCAGTGCCAAGCGCCGTGGTAGAGACCACGACATGCTAAGGGGACTCTGATTGCAGGCGTAACAATGGCGGCACGCACACGTGATGCAATGACAAACGCCCGCGCGACGATCAATCTTCTCATCGTCCGGGACGGGGGTGACCAAAATGTTTCTGTGTTGCAACAACAATTGAGTCGGGAAGCACAACTCTGCGGTCAACGCGCGAGCCGACGGTACTCGGTTGCCTGGAGCAAGGCGATCATCGGCGATCGCGTTACGACACCGGACATAGACTTGCCGGTACGAGGGCTCCGTAGAGGACGGGTCGAGTGGAGATAGCGTGCCTGCTTATGTGCGAATCATGGCCTGGTGAGCGCGCCGGATCTTGGCTCTATGCGATATGCCATCGAATTCATAGTATAGGCCTCGGTGGCGCTCCGCCGCTGGTACTTAGGAGACTATGATGCCGATTCTTACCACCGACATGCTCGACGTAATCCAGCGCGCGATCCTCTCGTTCGTCGCGACAGTAAACGAAGATGGATCGCCGAATCTTTCTCCGAAGGCGTCGCTTGTCGCACGCAATGACGCACTGTTTTTCGCGGATATCGCCTCGCCTCAGACCATCAAAAATATCCTGCGTAACCCGGAAATTTCGATCAACGTGGTCGACATCTTCGCCCGGCGAGGGTACCGCTTCAATGGGAGGGCAGGTGTGCTGGCCGTTGGGGATGTTGATCGGGAGTTCGTCGCGGAATGGGTTTGGGGGACGAACGGCTCGGATTATCCGGTTGATCACGTCGTCCGGATCGACGTGCGTGAGGCGTTGCCACTGTTGTCACCTGCCTACCGCTTTGGAGAGGGAGCGTCAGAAGAAGCGCTTCGAGAAGCATATATGACGAAATACGGTGTCCAGAAACGGGATTAGAGTGCGCTGTAGTAGGCGAGACCGCTCGGACGACTACGGGGCACCGTCGGTGACACGCCGGTCATCCGGTCTGTCTGCCGACACCGGGGACCGGGAAGCAATCACCGTTGACGTTCTTAGTATCCTCCTGAGGCACGAGAGACCAACATCACTTCCACTGTGGACCGCCGAAAATCTATTCGCCGCATCACATGCAAAGAACGTATCCCTACAAAGGCTTTGAAGTAACCGTAGACCTTGAACCTGTGTGGGAAGTCACACGCAGCCTTGTGCCATCGCTGCCCATCGGCTTCGTCGCGATCGTGAGCATCGGGGGGAAGGGGATGCCAAACTCGCTCCCGCTTCCTGTGCGCGTGACAAACGACAACAAAAAGCCATTCGGAACCGAAGCGGCTGCTCTCATGGCGGGGTTCAGCGCAGCCCAACGATTGATTGACGATACGTGCTTACCGGACTGATTGTGGTTGACGCCGTTGCCAAGGCCACCGCGGCCTTGGGCGACTGCTGCAGGGGCCGGCTACGACGCGGACTCCCTCCGTTCGTGTCGGCGGAGCATCTTGACACGTGTGGCGCGTATGACTCCGGTGAGCGGCGGCGCTAAGGGCGTCGCCAACGACTGAACTGGCAAATGACCATCGGAACATAAGGAAGGTTCGGCTCAGTAAGCTCTGCGTGTAATGATACGAATGAGCATTTTTTTGCTTCGGGACGGACTGGTGAGACGCATCGACTGGGCATACAGTGAAGACTCTTGATACGACGCGCGAACGCGCTGCGTCGAAGTGAGCAAAAGGTGATTCGTATGCTAAAGATCTCGTCTCGTTATAGTCACTTCGTTTTTGGCGTTCTTCAAGCGGGGCTGACTAGTGCCATCGCTGCCGCGATTGCGAGCATTTCGTTTCTCAAAGGCGGCATGTTTGTACCGCATTGGCTGACGTCATGGGGTATTTCATGGCTGACCATGCTTCCTGTTGTCGTGACTGCGGCCCCGTTCATTCGCAAGCTCGCAGAGCGAATCGCGAGTTGAAGTGCTCCCGCCCGCAGTTTGGGGCTGCCGCGCGATATGCGCGGTAAGGACGGAGTCTCTTTTGGCAAGACAACGACGTTCCGCCGCGAGCATGCGCGCTGTCGCCTTGATGTCGCGTTGACGATGCGTGCCATATTGCGGGCAGGCCCATGCCGTTACCCCGAGCCCTGCCCCGTCCTTTTCGTGCTAGTCCTCTGCGGCAGTTGCAAGCCCTGGTTTGAGTAACTTTCATCTACGTCCCCCAACCGCACGCCGGCGTAAACGTCTTGTAGTGCAGGACGGTCCGGAGCAGGCTGCAGAGGGCATGAGCACGGATTTCGCCATACCTCCCTTGGCGAGCGCCGAAGAGTTCACGTTGCCGGTGAAGATGGCGCCGTACTCCCTCACTAGCGCCGCAAAGAATTTGCGCAGCTAGTCTTTCCTAAGGTTCTTGATCTTTGCATGCGGCGTCCATACACGCGCCTTCTTTCTTCCCGAATGACGCGCCGCGTTGCGGAGCCGGCTATCACTCCAAGCGAAACGGGAAAAGACCATGGTCTCTCGGACGACACGGATGACGCTTCGCGGCGTTCGACTGTCTGGACGCTGTGGTGGTGGACGAAATGCAACTGACAATAAATCCCGTCGAGTTACTCGCGCGATCCTGTCAAATCTCGCGAGCAGCGACTAGGTTCCTACGGTTTTTTCTGTGACAGATCGGCGGCGAGCGCCTAGCGTTTTCATTTTCCGCAATTGGCCTTTTGCCGTATCGAAGGTTCGTTCTCGCGGGCCGTGTTCCCGCGAGAGTGAGTTTAGATACGAACCCCGAGCATGCCTGCCACGATGATTACAGTCCAAACAGAACTCGCGGCGATAAGGGTCCAGCAGATTTGGTTTGCTTTTTGGATACTTACACCGTGCGCCAACATAACGGTCCGCAGTCCACAGGCGATATGCGAGAGAACAAACAACACGCCGAGTGAATAATGAGGAATCAGACGTTCGGACCACGCGTCGCGAATCAGACCTATCGGTTGGTAAGTTGCCCATGCATAGTCAGTATCTGTCCCGAAGTAACGGGCGAGGATGAATACAGAATTACTCATTGGTCAGTAAGTTAGGGAACAAATTCGACGAGTGCTGATCTATCGTGTCGTGTCACTCGATGGAGCCACGGACTGTGAAACGAGACGGGAGAAGTCTGGCGCACAACATCCTCGAAGAGATGCGCATGCTGGCACTTGAGCGGATGAACGATGGGGAACATCCCGATGCGGTTTCGGCGTCGTTTGGAATGCATCGTTCGTGGGCGTACAAGCTGCGAGCGAAGGCCCGGGGGCGAGGACGAGGTGTGCGTGCGTTGAGGTCGACCCAGGCGACAGGCCGCCCGCGCA
>NZ_WHNP01000163.1 GCF_009362735.1 Paraburkholderia franconis
GCGGCCGAACTTCAGCGTCAACTACGCACCTTGCTCGGCCATGACCAAATTGTTACGCAAGCCTACGGACGTCACCTGCTGATCAAACGTCTGGACGATGAGGAGCCCACTGTTGTGGCGCGCCTCACAGAGTTCGGCCGCAATCGTTATGGCGCTGCCTTCCGCAGCCATAGTGGTCGTTGGGAACCGCTGCCCGGAACCGGCTCGCTCGAGGAGATGGCCAATGTCGTCGTCACGCTCTTGCAGCCCTATTTACAGCCGGATAATTAATCAAGCAATTTACGGGATGTTGTACTAGTCGATCGACCGGCGGATCACGCGAGCTATCTGGTCTCGCTCGCATACGACACGCGGCCTGCCGCCGTCGGCGTCAGCACGGCCGATTGCGGGAACGCATGCGACGGCGCCGAAGGCGCGGGCTTTTCGCTGTTCGGGCGCGTGTATCGGCATTCGATGACGTTGCGGCTCCTCGAAGCGGCAAGTGGCAAGGAAGTCTACAAGGTCACGGCGACGAGCCGCGACCGCGATGCCGACACCGATCATCCGATTCCCTGGCTCGTGAAGAGTGCACTGGCGCAATTTCCGTTTGCCGAGTACGGCGCGTGGCGCGTGAAATTGCGGCGAGACGCTGCAGCCGACAAGCAGGTGCCGCGAGTGGTCACGGTGAAGCGCGTCGATCAGTGACAGCTGACAGGGCAGGCTGCGCTGCCCGTCACGGTTCCAGCAGCCGATGCAGGCGCAGCTCTTCGAGATCGAGCTCGGCCTCCAGCCGGTGCAGCACAGAGTCTTCGATCTTGCCTTCGCGATGCAGACGCAGCAGCGTTTGCCGCGAAGTCGCAACGAGATCGAGTTCGAGGCGCAGATGACGCGCTCGCAGTTCGACGTGTTCGCTGCCTTCCAAATGCGCTTTCTCGTTGTTGCGCACTCTCACCTCGTATTCGTCGATGAGCCGTCGCACGAGGTTCTTGTCCTCGCCCTCGGCCGACTTGCTGATCTTCTCCAGCTCGTTCAACGATGCACGAAATGTATGCGAGCGCGCTTCCAGTTCCGACATCGTCGAGCCTCGCATCGGCCGAAGACCGATGAGGCGGATCAGCACGCCGAGACTGCCACCCTGTATCACGAGTGTCCCGAAGATGACGAGGAAGGTGCTGAACACGATCGCGTCGCGATTCGGAAACTGCTCGGGCAATGCCAGCGCGGCAGCGAGGCTGACGACGCCTCTGACGCCCGCCCAACCGAGAACGGCTATTTCACCGGGACGCCAGGGGCGTCCTGCATTGCGATGTCCGGCTGCGATCCGCGCGGGCAGATAGATTCCGATCGCCACCCATACGAGGCGCGACAGGATCACGGCCACGATGGCGGGCAACGCGACGCTCGCGCTCGTCGCCAGCATCGAGCGTGTGTCGCCCATCCGCTCGACGATTCCGTGCAGCGCAAGTCCGATCAGAATGAACACGAGCGCATCGAGCACGAACACGATCACTTCCCACGTCGCCGACGCCTTGATGCGCGTATGCGCGTCGAACGCACGATGCTGACGCACGCCGAGCATCAGTCCGCACGTGACGACGGACAGCACGCCTGACCCTCCGATCTCTTCCGCGATGCTGTAGCTGGCCCATGCCATCAGGAACGTGAGCACGATTCGAAGCATCGGGTCCGGGACGCGCTTGATCAGCCACATCATGATCTGTCCGCATGCGATGCCGACGGCGATGCCGATGACCGTCAGCATCAGAAAGACGCCCGTCGCGCGGCCTGCCGTGAATTGCCCGGTGAACGCGGCGGCAATGGACATCTGATAGAGGAGAAGACCCGTTGCGTCGTTGACGAGGCTCTCGCCTTCGAGCACGGTAACGAGCCGCGATGGAAGTGGATTGCGATCGAGGATCGCTTTCGCGGCGACGGCGTCCGGCGGCGAGACGATTGCGCCCAGCGCAAAGCAGGCGGGCCATGCCAACGCAGGCGCGAAGGCATGCACGGTGACGGCGACCGCGACCGTGGTGAACGCAACCGCTCCCAGCACGAGCGACAGGATGCTCAAGACCTCGCGACGGAAGTCCGACCACGCAGTGTAGAACGCGCTCGACATCAGCAGCGGAGGCAAGACGGCCGTCAGCACCAGGTTGGGGTCCATGTCGACGGTCGTGTGCCGTCCCGTCAGCGCGACGGCGGCCCCGCCGAACAGCAGTATCACCGCGGGCGGGATGGCCACGCGCTCGGCAACCCATGTCAGTACGCCAGCACCGCAAACGAGCAGCAATATGTAGTGAAAGAGCTCGACGTTATTCATGCTGGAGTTTTCCGACAAAGATTGGGCGTGGGCAGAGACGGAGGCAACGTGTTCGCGCGCATCGTACCGAACAGTGCGATGCGATGCTGCCGCCGATGTTTGGCATTGTTGTTGTGCAAAGAATAGCCCGACCCTGATAGCCGACGCTACAGGGTCTGTTCAGCGAGTCCGGATCAATTTGCCGGTTGGCCGCTCAACGCGGCTTTCGTTCGGGCAGCGGTGTCCAATCCGTTTCGCCTGGAACCGAACCGAATGTCCGTCGCGTCCATGCAGCCTTCGCTGCTTCGATCTTATCGGGCGAACTCGATACGAAGTTCCATTCGATGTAGCGCTCTCCCGGAAGATGCGCGCCGCCGAGCAGCATCACGCGCGCACCGTTCGGGCTCTTCAGTCTCACGACCGCGCCAGGCTCGAGCACGGCCATCGTCGCGGGCGCGAGCGGCTCATCGTCGATCGTCAGGTCTCCGTCGACCAGATAGACACCGCGCTCTTCGTGTTCGGGTTCGAGCGCGAGCGTGCCGCCCACCGAAAAATCGGCGGCAACGTAGAGCGTCGGAGAGAACGTGGAAACGGGCGACGTATAGCCGAACGCGCTGCCCGCAATGACACGCACGGTCACGCGATCGCCTTTGAACTGCGGCAGTGTTGCCGCCGCGTGGTGAGTGAAGCCGGGCTGCGCATCCTCGTGATCGACGGGCAGCGCGACCCACGTCTGAATGCCGTGCATCGTCTGCCTCTCCGGACGATCTTCATTGGGCGTGCGTTCCGAATGCACGATGCCGCGCCCGGCCGTCATCCAGTTGACATCGCCGGGCACGATTTTCTGTTCGAAGCCGAGGCTGTCGCGATGCATCAGCGAGCCTTCGAACAGATAGGTAACGGTCGCGAGCCCGATATGCGGATGCGGGCGCACGTCGACGCTCACGCCGGCCGGCAATACGGCGGGACCCATGTGATCGAAGAAGATGAAGGGGCCCACGAGACGGGCGGCGCGCGCAGGCAGCACGCGCCGCACGACGAGATTGCCGATATCGCTTTCGCGTGGCGTGAGGATCGTTTTGATTGGACCTGGCATGGTGCGATGAAGTGATGCTCGATACGGTAAATCGGTAAGCCGGCGAGCGAAGCGACGGGAAATAAAGCCCGCATTCAGAACGCGGGCACGGATATTGAAGCCAGGCTTGAAGAGCGTTCGATAACGATGCCGCGCGCGTCACACATTCGAGCGCGCGGCATCATGCCRATATCAGACTGCCTGACTTTTAAACGGCCCAGCACGAGCAGCCCAGCGCGCCCCAGAAGCTTTTGAGGTCGGACGCCGGCACGCTCTTCGACCAGGCTCGCGCGTGCGCGTGACCATGYACGCCACAGGCGCTCGCGCAACCGCAGGCCAGCGCGTTCTGGCTGCGCTGCAATGGCGTGCCTTGCGCGGCGCCCCATCCCGCGTAGCCGCCATAGGCGCGCACGGGCGACCAGTCCGGCATCGCGGGCGGAATCGGCGCATCGTGGTCCGCGAACGGACCGGCCGCATAGACGATCTTGCCGCCGACCATGGTCAGCACGGCAGTCGTATCGGCGATATCGGACTCGGGGCAGCTCAGATAGTCGCGGTCCGGCACGATCAGATCGGCAAGTTGCCCTGCCTGGATGCGGCCTTTTTTGCCTTCTTCATTCGAGAACCATGTGACGTTCTCGGTCCACATGCGCAGCGCAGTCTCACGGTCCAGACAGTTGCGTTGCGGATAGATCCGCAGTCCCGCGAGCGTCCTGCCCGTGACGAGCCACGAGAGCGCGACCCACGGGTTGTACGACGCGACACGCGTCGCGTCGGTGCCCGCCGATGTCTTCACGCCTTTCTCGAGCATGCGCGCGACGGGTGGCGTCGCTTCGGCCGCTGCTGCGCCATAACGTTCGACGAAGTACTCGCCCTGATACGCCATCCGATGCTGCACGGCAATGCCGCCGCCGAGCGCCGCGATACGGTCGATCGACCGTTCGCTGATCGTCTCCGCGTGATCGAAGAACCAGTTGAGACCTGCCAGCGGAATATCGCGGTTGACCTTTTCGAAGACATCGAGCGCGCGGCTGATGGTCTCGTCATAAGTCGCATGCATGCGCCAGGGCCAGCGGTTCTCCGCGAGTACACGGACGACTTCTTCGAGGTCGCCTTCCATCTCAGCGCTCATGTCGGGGCGCGGCTGGCGAAAGTCCTCGAAGTCCGCCGCCGAGAACACGAGCATTTCGCCGGCACCGTTATGCCGGAAGTAGTCATTGCCCTGTTTGTATTTCGACGTGCTTGTCCAGTTCAGAAAGTCTTCCTTTTCGCCTTTGGGCTTTTGCGTGAAGAGGTTATAAGCGAGCCGGATCGTCAGCAAGCCTTCGTCCGAGAGCTTCTGGATGACYTCATAGTCTTCGGGGTAGTTCTGAAAGCCACCGCCTGCATCGATCGCGCCCGTCACGCCGAGCCGGTTCAGTTCGCGCATGAAGTGGCGCGTCGAGTTGATCTGATAGTCGAGCGGCAGCTTCGGTCCTTTTGCGAGCGTCGCATAGAGGATGCCGGCATTGGGCTTCGCGAGCAGCAGGCCCGTCGGATTGCCTGCCGAATCGCGCACGATTTGGCCTCCGGGTGGCTCCGGCGTGTCTTTTGTATAGCCGACCACACGCAACGCAGCGGCATTGAGCATTGCACGGTCGTAYAGATGCAGAATGAACACGGGCGTATCGGGCGCAACGGCATTCAGTTCTTCGATCGTCGGAAGACGCTTCTCGGCGAACTGATGTTCCGTGAAGCCGCCGACCACGCGCACCCATTGCGGCGCCGGCGTAATGGCCACCTGGCGCTTGAGCATCTCCATCGCGACAGCAAGCGACGGAACGCCATCCCAACGCAACTCCATATTGAAGTTGAGGCCGCCCCGAATAATGTGCAGATGATTGTCGATCAGCCCAGGCAAGACGCGCCGGCCCTGCAGGTCGATCACCTTCGTCGCATTGCCTGCGAGCGGCAGGATCTCGGCGTCGTCGCCCACTGCGCTGAACACGCCTTCGCGTATCGCGACAGCCGTCGCTTCGGGCTTGCTTCTGTCGAGCGTGGTAAAGCGGCCGTGATGCAGGATCAGATCGGGTGTATCACCAGCGTGAGTGCTCATGAGCGTTTCTCCGATGAATTGGCAGCGGCGGTGCGCGACGTGTTGCTCGCCTGGCGTCCGGGCAGCGACCCGAACATATGCTGCGTGCACTTCGAGTCGGTCCACGCCGTGTGGAAGCCGCTGCCGGACAGCATCTGTTTCGCGACGGGAATGATCTGTTCGCCGCCGAGAATGCCGAGCAGGCCGACAAGGGCGACAAGTGGCGGCGCGGGGGAACGCACGTTGATGAGGCTGTAGATCACGCCAACCAGTACGCCAGCAAGCAGGGAGAAAAGATAGAGTTTCATTGGCTCGTATTCCTGTAGTTCACGCGTCGTGCGAGTGCATCGCAAGCGCAGGGGG